>JARYGU010000059.1:253-943 GCA_033795365.1 Shinella sp. | reverse complement strand
CGGAAAACCCTTGTGGGGGCAGATGGTAGAAAAGCCGACGATGTCGCCATCGGGACCGACGCCGCCTTCCACGCGCGTCCCGAGTTTGAGAAGAACGCCCGAGGCATCTTCATCGGGATAGGCGACGTCGAGAGGTTCGTTGAGGGTGAGTTCCGAGATGTTGGCGAGACGATTGGCGGGATAGTCCACGCCGGCCGCAGCGGTAGCGGCTCTTGCCTGTGGCGCGCCGACGCCCGTGACTACGACACTAGCGCCCGCGGCGGCCAATGCCCCTCCGCGTAGGAACTGGCGTCGACCGATATCGACCATGTTTCGACAGCGTGACATGCGATCCTCCTCCATTGAATGTCGAAGGTCGAATTGCAATAGCTGTGCCAACAGGTAGAGGGCTGATTTATCGCGCCTTTTTCGCGAATCTTCCGTGTGTGGGTTCGGATTTCCGAACGGCCAGTAACCACCGTTGTTCAGTTGGCCGAACGTTCACTAGCTTCTATTCCGAAACGCGTCATTTTCTCCCAAAGGGTCGTACGAGAAATGCCGAGATGTCCTGCGGCCTGAGAAATCTGTCCGCCGGTTGCGCTTAGCGCCCGCAGGATCTGTCGGCGCTCCGCGGCGTCCCGCGCATCGGAGAGTGTTCCGATCCGCGGCGTATCAGATACTTTGGCGACGTCGGGGAATAGATCCGCCGGC
>JARYGU010000059.1:0-243 GCA_033795365.1 Shinella sp. | reverse complement strand
GCGCGTTCCAGCCGATTGCGGAGCTCGCGGGCATTCCCGGGCCAACAGTGTTCAAGCATTGCGTCCTCGGCAAGCGTACTGATGCCCCGAACGCGAGTCTCCCTGATCTGCATGATCTCCTCGAGAAAGCGCTGAGCGAGCCACAGGATGTCTTCCTGTCGTTCACGCAGCGGTGCAAGCATGACTGGAAGGGCGGAAAGACGAAAGAACAAGTCCTTTCGAAAGGAACTGGCGTCGCTGCCA
>JARYGU010000058.1:0-957 GCA_033795365.1 Shinella sp. | reverse complement strand
CGGCCGCTGCGCCGCTATCTCGATGAAGACGACGTAACCGAAGTCGTCATCAACGAACCGGCGATCGTCGGCGTGGAGCGGCGCGGCGGTTGGACCTGGGAGCGCGAAGACGATCTGACGCTCGATGCCCTCAACGAGCTGGCCCGGGCCGCCGCCGCCTTCACCTCGCAGGACGTGACGCGCGAATCTCCGATCTGCTCGACGGTGTTCCCGACCGGCGAGCGCGTCCAGCTCGTCCTTCCTCCTGTCGTGCCCGATGGCACGGTATCGATCACGGTCCGCAAGCCATCGACCAAGACGCTGACGATGGCGGATTTCGAGGCGAACGGGCTGTTCGCGCAAACGAAGGTCGCGAGCAAGCGGGTCAGCAACGTCGAGGAAAGGCTTCTCGGCCTGCTTCATGCCGAGCGGCATGTGGAGTTTTTCGAGCTGGCGGTGCGCAGCCGCCTGAACATCCTCATCTCCGGCGCCACCGGCTCGGGCAAGACGACATTCTCCAAGGGCCTCATCCAGCTCATCCCCGAAACCGAGCGCCTGCTGACGATCGAGGACACGCGCGAGTTGGTGGTGCCGCACAAGAATGTCGTCCACATGATCTACAGCAAGGACGGCGCCGGCACCGCCAAGGTGACGGCCAAGGAGCTGCTGGAAAGCGCGCTGCGGATGCGGCCCGACCGCATCCTGCTCCAAGAGCTGCGCGACGGGACGGCGTTCTTCTACCTGCGCAACGTCAATAGCGGCCACCCCGGTTCGATCACGACGATTCACGCGGACTCGGCCGAGCTGGCGTTTGAGCAATTGACGCTGCTCGTGAAGGAGAGCGAAGGCGGCGCGGACCTGGCGCGGGATGATATCCGCTCGCTGCTCAAGATCCTCGTCGACGTCGTGGTGCAGATGAAGAAGGTCGAGGGCGAGTTTCGGGCGACCGAGATCTATTACGACCCGGCAGGGCGTCAT
>JARYGU010000057.1:0-973 GCA_033795365.1 Shinella sp. | reverse complement strand
TAATCGCCGGCCATGTCCTTGCCCCGATCACGCGACAGGGCGCGGACGAGCTGGCGCTGATCGGCGAAGTCGTCGCGGCCATAATGGAGCTGCACGTCGTCACGATGCCGCGACAGGCCGACATAGGCGCTGTGGCGGTCCATGCCCGGGGTGGCGAGGACGTGCGCCCGATCGACCGTCACGCCCTGCGATTTGTGGAACGTCGCCGCGTAACCGTGATCGACATGGGCATAATCCTTGGTGTCGAAGGCAACGCCGCGCCCGTCATCGAGGCGCACCGCCATGCCCTCGGGCGATACCCGCTCGATCGTCGCCAGCGTGCCGTTCTTGACCCCCATGCCGCGCTCGTTGCGCAGGAACATGATGCGGTCGCCGGTCGCGAACTGCCGCTCGCCGCGCTCGGCCTTCACCCTCACGTCGTCGCCAAGGTCGCCGCTCGCGCGCAACCGGTCGCGCGCCTCGCCATTGAGGCTCTGCACCTCGGCGTTGGTATGGGTGAGAATGATCCGGCTCTTGTCCGGATCGGCCTGCCGCGCGCGATCCCAGCCATCGACCAGTTCGCTCCGCGCCTGCTCGCGGGTGTCGGCCGCGTGGACCATGCCCTTGCCGTCATAGGCGTGGATCGCCTCGCCGGTGCGCCCGGTTGCCAGCGCGCGCGTCGCGTCGCGCTGCCAGTCCTCGCGCTGCCGGCGTATCTCGGTGATCTCGGCCGCGCCGTGGCGCTCGGTGACGCTGCGGAACGCCGCGCCGGCCTCGATCGCCTGCAACTGCTCGGGGTCGCCCACCATCACGACCTTGGCCCCGGCGTCGCGCGCCTGGCTCAACACGCGCTCCATCTGGCGCGAGCCGATCATGCCGGCCTCATCCACGACCAGCACGTCCTTCGGGCCTAGCTGCTCGCGGCCCTGCCCCCATGCGTGTTCAAGGCTGGCGATGGTACGGGACTGGATGCCGGACCCGCCCTCAAGGTTCT
>JARYGU010000056.1:0-1008 GCA_033795365.1 Shinella sp. | reverse complement strand
CTGTACGGGCAGATGGCAGCGGCATCCATACTTTCAATGATTCCGGCCCTGGCTTTCATCATGTTCGGTCAGCGTTTCGTCGTGCGTGGCCTTCTAGCCGGCGCGGTCAAATAGGAAAACCAATGGCACATTTACAGCTTCAAAAGGTCGGCAAATCCTATGGTGCGGTGGAGGTCATTCCCGGCATTGATTTCGAGATCAATTCCGGCGAGTTTCTCGTTCTGGTCGGACCGTCGGGCAGCGGAAAATCAACGCTTCTGAAGATGATCGCGGGTCTGGAGGAAACCACCTCCGGCAAGATACTCGTCGATGGGGACGACATTACCCATCTTGATCCATCGGCGCGTGATCTCGCCATGGTGTTCCAGTCCTACGCGCTCTATCCGCACATGACGGTCAGGGACAACATGACCTTTGCGCTGCGAATGCGGGGCGAGGATCCGGGGGAAATCGAAAGCCGCGTCAAGCAGGCGGTCGCCATGCTCGACCTGGGTGGACTAGAAGACCGCAAACCAGGCCAGCTGTCAGGTGGCCAGCGACAGCGCGTTGCCATGGGGCGTTGCGTGGTGCGCAACCCTAAGCTCTTCCTGTTCGACGAACCGCTGTCGAATCTCGATGCCAAGCTCCGGGCACAGACCCGAATCGAAATCCGCCGGCTTCACGAGAGATTGGGAGCAACCTCGATCTTCGTCACCCACGACCAGGTGGAGGCGATGACGATGGCCGATCGCATTGCGCTTCTGAAGGACGGCAAGCTGCAACAGATTGGCTCTCCGCAGGATCTGTATCTGCGGCCGAAAAACACCTTTGTTGCGACATTTATCGGCACGCCCGAAATGAACCTCCTGCCCGGCCGGTTGGACCGGATGGAGGGCGGCTACACACTGGGCGACATGCAGTTGTCTGCGTCTGTCGAGCGTCTGGCCAAATTTTCGGACGCCATGACGCCCGGTGCCGCTACCACGCTGGGTGTGCGCCCGGAACATCTGGAGATCGTTCCCGTCGGAA
>JARYGU010000055.1:639-1011 GCA_033795365.1 Shinella sp. | reverse complement strand
GCCGTGTCGGCCAGCTCTGCCGCCAGATGAGTTCCGCCTTCAGGGATTTGAAGAACGTCTCGACGGAGGCATTGTCGTAGCAATTACCCTTGCCGCTCATCGATGGACGCAGGCCGTAGGCCTGCAGCTTCTTCTGGTAGTCATACGAACAATATTGGCTTCTGTGTTGGGTTGGACCGCTCCCAGCGGCATCGCGATGTGCCAAGGTGAAGTCGTTGTAAGTCTCAGTCAAGGAGCTGCCCGTGGAACAAGTTACGCGCATTGGAATGGACACCTCGAAGAGCGTCTTTCAGCTACATGGTGTGGACGCGGGTGAAAAGCCTATTTTGCGAAGGAGGCTAGGCGAAGGCGACATTTTAGCCCTCGGATGCG
>JARYGU010000055.1:0-629 GCA_033795365.1 Shinella sp. | reverse complement strand
ACCATCTCGGCGTAACGGCTTCGCCTCAATCCCCTTCACCTGCGGGCTACGTCACCCTGCCAGTTGACAGCAGGTCACCGCCGCTTGGGCTCATGCCCCCTCACAGCAGAGGGCAAGGCAGTCTTATGTCTCCTCCTTTCTCCTTAGCATTCCAGACATACGCTCTCCCGGATGTCCCGGGACGAGGCGCACTATAGGTGATGTCGCCCGCCCACTTACGGTTGGGCGCATCGGCGGCGAAGTCGCCGTCGAGCCAGTTCGCTGCGACCCCCAGGCGATGGTGGCTATCCGTCGTAACCTTGTGCTTGCGCGTGCGGACCGGCTTGATCCCATTGATCTTCATCAGTCGTCCGACCCGGCGCTCGCCAACATCGAGCCCCACCTCCTTCAACTCCATCGTCATCCTCGGACGACCGTAGCTCCCAAGGCTCAGGCGATACTGTTCCCGGATATGTGCCAGCACCTTCATATCCGTCCGCTCCCGGCGACTGATCGGTCGCGAGCGCCAGGAACGATAGCCGCGCTCACTGACATGCATGACACGGCAGAGCAGTTCAACGGACCAACGATGCCGCCAGCCATGCACGAACGCGAACTTCACGGCCTTTGGCTCGCGAAGAACTGCGTGG
>JARYGU010000054.1:0-1158 GCA_033795365.1 Shinella sp. | reverse complement strand
CCATGAAGGGCCGGAACACGTCCTGACCTTCGCGCCCACGCGCTCGGGCAAGGGCGTGGGGCTGGTCGTGCCGACCTTGTTGAGTTGGCCGGCGTCGGCCGTGATCCACGACATCAAGGGCGAGAACTGGGCCATCACCGCCGGTTGGCGTTCGCGCTTCTCGCACTGCCTGCTGTTCAACCCCACCGATGCCAGGTCGGCAGCCTACAACCCGCTGCTGGAGGTGCGGCGAGGTGCGCATGAAGTGCGCGACGTGCAGAACATCGCCGACATCCTGGTGGACCCCGAAGGCGCACTGGAGCGCCGCAATCATTGGGAGAAAACTTCGCACGCGCTGCTGGTCGGCGCGATCCTGCACGTGCTCTACGCGGGTGAGGACAAGACGCTGCGCGGCGTCGCCAACTTCCTCTCCGATCCGGCGTGCCCGTTCGAGGTGACGCTGCACCGGATGATGACCACGCATCATCTGGGCGATACGCCGCATCCCGTCGTTGCGTCCGCCGCGCGCGAAGTGCTCAACAAGAGCGACAACGAGCGCTCGGGCGTGCTGTCCACCGCGATGAGTTTTCTGGGTCTGTACCGCGATCCGACCGTGGCCGAAGTAACGTCACGCTGCGACTGGCGCATCGCCGACCTGATCGCCGCCGAGCATCCGGTGTCGCTGTACCTGGTGGTGCCGCCGTCCGACATCAGCCGCACCAAGCCGCTGATCCGCCTGATCCTCAACCAGATCGGGCGGCGGCTCACCGAATCTCTGAATGGCAGCGACGGCGTGGAACGTCGGCACAAGCTGCTGTTGATGCTCGACGAGTTTCCGGCACTGGGTAGGTTGGATTTTTTCGAGAGCGCCTTGGCCTTCATGGCGGGCTACGGCCTGCGCGCCTTCCTGATTTCGCAGTCGCTCAATCAGATCGACAAAGCCTACGGCCAGAACCATTCAATTCTGGACAACTGCCATGTACGTGTGACCTTCGCCACCAACGACGAGCGCACGGCCAAGCGTATTTCCGAAACGCTCGGCACCGCGACCGAGTTGCGCGCGCAGCGCAACTACGCGGGCCATCGGCTCGCGCCTTGGCTCGGGCACCTGATGGTATCGCGGCAGGAGACGGCACGGCCGCTGCTGACACCCGGCGAGGTGATGCAGCTTCCCTCTGA
>JARYGU010000053.1:0-1170 GCA_033795365.1 Shinella sp. | reverse complement strand
GGAGCGAGATGCCGGCGTCGGTCGCGGCTTGGTCCAGCGGCACCGCATCATGGAGGTGCCGACGGAGCACAGCCATCCGTGGCGCGACTTCGGCACTTCCCGATTCCGACTTACGATCATCGGTCATGGTGATCTGCCCCGTCCGAAAGAGGATCGTTCAGCGGACGGTCGCCAGCTGACCTGTCGAGGCACGGGAAACCGCCAAAAGCCGAGTCTCATATAGATGGTACTATATCTTTTGCGTTGAGGGACCCCTTTACGTTACAGATTTCACCATGACACACACGCTGATCGGCTACGCCCGATGCTCCACCGACAAACAGGACCTTGCCGCCCAACAGGACGCGCTGGTCAAACTCGGCGTCGCGGCCAATCGCATCTACACCGACAAGGGCTTTACCGGGACGAACCGGACCCGCCCCGGTCTGGATCAGGCGCTCGCGGCGGTCCGAAGCGGCGACACGCTGGTGGTGCCCAAGCTCGACCGTCTTGCGCGGTCGGTGCCCGACGCGCGCGCGATCGGCGACGACCTCGCCATGCGGGGCGTAAAGCTACAGCTCGGGGCCAGTGTCCACGATCCGTCCGACCCGATGGGCAAGCTGTTCTTCAACATCCTCGCCACCTTCGCCGAGTTCGAGGCCGACCTGATCCGGATGCGGACCCGCGAAGGCATGGTGGTCGCACGTTCGAAAGGGAAGCTGCGCGGCAAGAAGCCCAAGCTGTCGGATCGCCAGCAGAAGGAGTTGCGCCGCATGTACGACACCGACGACTATTCGATCAGCGATCTCGCCGAGGTGTTCTCGATATCGCGGCCAACCGTGTATCGGACGCTTGGACGCCAATCTTCCGCGCCTGCGGCAAAGCCGGCGTGATCCTACCACGACCGCGCCTAGGTGTTGGCCCCATCGATAGAAGCTATGAGTATAAAGGGGCATCAGTGATCCGCAGAATGTTGGCGTCACCGTTAGCCGGGACGGCTCTGGGGTTGCTGTGCAGCCCTGCGTTCGCCGCCAACAGGCCTGGGGATGGATTCGAGGTAGCGAGCTACAGGCTCGCGCTTACCCCGGACATCGAGAACAGGACCGTCGCGGGACGTGAGAAGATCACGCTACGCGCGACGGTGGATGGCGTCCGGCGGCTGAATTTCTCCGCCAACACTCTCGGCATCGA
>JARYGU010000052.1:0-1182 GCA_033795365.1 Shinella sp. | reverse complement strand
ACTCGATGAATACCTGCGCGCCGTCATCGAATGCGCGCAGCGGCCGCCAGGGCGCTTCGTCACCCTCGATGCGGTAGCGGAAGTTGAGCCGGGCGACGTCGACACCAGTGGCGATGGGCGTTGCTCCGGCTGCTGCCGCGTTCTGGCCGCGCAGCGCGATCAGCTGGTCCTGCGGATAGGTCCATGAGACCGAGGCCATCCATGTCGCGCGCGTAGCACGCAGTTCGATATGGTAGGTTCGACGGTCGGTGTTGATCACGAGATTCGTGGAAAGATCGGGCCGCGTCGGCTTCGCGAGGATGTGGACCCGCGCCGAAGCCCCGGTCCCGCTCACCGTATCGCCGATGATCCAGCGCACCGTGTCGCCAGCGGCGACCGGCCCAGGTCCGACAAGCTGTTCGCCTTCCTGAAGGGCGATATCCGTCACTTGTCCGGGCGCGGCATAGACCTGATAGAGCGCCCCTTCCGACCAGGGGTAGACCTGGATCGCATTGATGAAGCCATCGCGCACAGGTTGCATCCGCGCGGCCGCATTGGCCTCGTTTACACGCGCCGACGGATCGACCGGCTCGGGCGGCGGCGTCCTGTCTTCAAGCGGCTTCAACTGGCCCGGAAGCGGCAGAGGCTCCGGCACCGTGACGATCTCGACAGGTGCAGGCGCTGGCAAGGTCTGGACGGCGGCGATAGCGGGCGCATCGTCATAGCGGATGGCGGGTGGTCTGGCGGCACTGGTGGCGCAGGCCGAAAGCGTGGATACGGAAATCATGAGGGCCGGAAGCACGTAAATGCGGGACGGCGCCTGACGACGGGAAGATGCGGACATGGTCATTGGCCAAGTTCCTTCGACCAGTTGATGGCGTTGACGTAGATGCCGAGCGGATTCTTCCTCAGGCGCTCGGGATCGCGCGGCGGCTGCACGGTGATGGTGAGAATGGCGGACCACCGTTCGGTGGCGGCAAGACTGCCGTCGGAATAGCGGCGCTCGATCCAGGCGACCCGGAAGCTGTCGGGTGATGCCCGGATGACGCTGGAGATCTCGGTGGCGATCTGGACCCGGCCGATATTGGCGAAAGGATCGTTCGACCTTGCGTAATCATTGAGGGCCATCGCCCCGCGATCGGTCGTGAAGTCATAGGCGCGTAGCCAGTTCTCGCGCACGATCACCGGGTCAGCGGGAATGCT
>JARYGU010000051.1:0-1246 GCA_033795365.1 Shinella sp. | reverse complement strand
CGATGAAGACCAGCACGCCGCCGTACTGCAGCAGCGACAGGGTGCGTTGGTAGAACAGCTTTTCGAGGCGGGCACGGCCCTGGCCTTGATAGCCGATGTTGCCATTGACATCCTTGGATAGGTCGCCATACGGCGGGTTGAGCCAGAGCAGTCCGAACGACTGCTTGGAGACCATTGTGTCCATCAGGTCCGCGTGCAGGCAATGATCGACGAGGCCGCGGGCATGGCGTGCCCGCTCCGCGTCGAACTCGACGGCGAACGCCTTGGTCTGCTCGCGCCCGAGGGCATGGGCGGCTTCGGCGACAGCCACGCCTTCGCCGGCGCAGGGATCGAGGATGCACATCGTCCCGTCGCTGGGCATCAGTGCGTTGAGGGCTCTTTCGAGCGTGGGTTCGTCGGTCGGGTAGTAACCGTTCTTGGCGAAATTGCGGGCGAGCCGCGGGAACATGAGGGCCATGGAAGTCTCCTGGTTGGCGGGGATGAAACACGGAAGTACGCCAAGGCGTGCCTCCGAGGGTGGGTCAAGCCGCTACCGCTTCCGGCGTCCAAATCTTGGCCGGATACGGATAGGCGGTGAGCGCGTCGCTGCGGATCAGGGAGCCGAGCGCCAGGGTCAGCGCCGGCACGTCGATGGCGAGCCGATGGCCTTCCAGCGGCCCGAGGGCGAACGGAAGGCGGGCCAGCATCTCGCGGGTTTGCAGCAGTTCCAGCACGGTCTCGCGCCAGTGATCGAGCAGCGGCAACGGGCAGGTGTCCCGCACCAGCATCCACAGGCGGTCAAGCCTGTGGGCGCTGTCGCGTGGCAGCAGTGCCAATGCGCTGGCGTTGGCCTTGTCGGGCTTGACGCAGCGCCGGTCGAACAGCCACACGTTGGACAGCGAGCCGAACAGCGTCCGCCGGTACGCGCGCGTGATGCGCTTTTCCAGGCGATCGACGTTGCCGATGAATACCGGGACGCTGCCGCCCTGGTCGGTGATGACGTGGAACTGGTCCAGTCCCTGCTCGTCGCGCCCGAGGGTCAGGCGAGCGAGGAACTGCTGGACGGCGGTGTCCCGCGCCCAGATGGACAGGAAGATCAGGTTGCCCTGGTCATCGCCGACGCAGGCGTCGGCCATCACGTCCGGGCATTCGTCGATGCGGTACAGCGTGGAAGAAGTGTTTGCGGGCATGGTGGTGTCCTCGGATGAACGGGAACAGCACCGCCCGCTGGGGCAAGTACTGCCCCAGGGGGTGGAAGAAAACCGCT
>JARYGU010000050.1:1048-1276 GCA_033795365.1 Shinella sp. | reverse complement strand
CCCGGTCTTTCGGGAACACCGTCCCGGCCTCAATGCCGCGTCGGTTGCCAAAAGCACGAATCTCCCGATCGGGATCGCGGGGATAATCCGACGCCATGTCCTTCGCCCGCTCCCGGCCCAGCGTGCGGACAAGCTTGCCGGTGTCGGCGAAGTCATCACGGCCATAATGGAGCTGCACGCCCTCGCGATGCCGCGACAGCGCCACATAGGCCGAATGGCGGTCCATCC
>JARYGU010000050.1:0-1038 GCA_033795365.1 Shinella sp. | reverse complement strand
TAGTCCTTGAGGTCGAACGCGATCCTACGGCCATCGTCGAGCCGCACCGCCATGCTGTCAGGCGACACCCGCTCGACCTTGCCCAGCGAACCGTTCTTCACGCCAAGCCCGCGCTCGTTTTTCAGGAACATGATGCGGTCGCCGCTGGCGAACTCCCGCGATCCCCGCTCGGCCGCCACGCGCACATCGTCGCCCAATTCGCCGCTGGCACGCAGCCGATCGCGCGCGGCCAGGTTCAGGTCGCGCACCTCGGCATTGGTATGGGTGAGGATAATCCGGGTCTTGTCCGGATCGGCGCTGCGCTGCGCGTCCCAACGGTCCACCAGCTCGGCCCGCGCCTGCTCGCGCGTGTCCCCCGCCTGCACCATGCCATGCTCGGCATAGGCATGGACGGCCTCGCCTGTGCGGCCCGTCGCCAGCACCCGCGTAGCATCCTTCTGCCAATCCTCATGCTGCCGGCGAACCTCGCTGATCTCGGCCGCGCCATGCCGCTCGGCAAGGCTGCGGAACGCCGCGCCCGCCTCGATCGCCTGCAACTGCTCGGGATCTCCGACCAGCACCACCTTCGCGCCCGCCCGCTCGGCCGCTGACAGCACCCGCTCCATCTGCCGCGTGCCGATCATGCCCGCCTCGTCGATCACCAGCACATCGCGCGGACCAAGCTGCTCGCGGCCCTGCTCCCACTGATATTCAAGACTGGCGATCGTGCGCGACGCGATGCCCGATCCGCCCTCCAGGCTCTCTGCCGCGATCCCCGACAGCGCCGCCCCGCGCACCTGATAGCCGGCGCGCTCCCATTCGTCGCGCGCGACCCCCAGCATGGCCGATTTGCCGGTGCCGGCGTAGCCGACCACGATGGCAATATCCTTCTCGCCGGTTATATGCGCCAACGCGGCCTGCTGGTCTCCCCCGAGTATCAGGCCCTCACTCCCGGCAGCGTCCAGCCCCCTTTGCAACGACGCTGCCGGGAGACCATGCCCGGTCCTGTCGGCAAGCCGATCGGCGGCGCGTTCCAACCGCTGCTCGGTGTCGATCATG
>JARYGU010000004.1:0-404571 GCA_033795365.1 Shinella sp. | reverse complement strand
TGAAGGACTCCAAGGTCATCGTCGCCATCAACAAGGACGAGGAAGCGCCGATCTTCCAGGTCGCCGACTACGGCCTCGTCGCAGACCTCTTCGAAGCCCTGCCGGAACTCGAAAAGGCGCTGTAACGCATCCCTGACGGGAAATCGAAGCCGGCGGGTTTTGCGGAACTACTCGAACGCGAGAGCATGGAATTCGCCGTGGTGATCGTTGGCGCCGGCTCGGCGGCGATCAACGTTGATCAAGCACTTCGCTACGGCAGCCACATCGTCTTGCAATCATCGCATCGAGCGAAACTACACCCGGCCCCCTTGCCACGATGAACAGCAGGCAGGCGGCCCAGGTGCCGTGGGTGGGCCAGGCGCCAGGATATACGAAAGTTTGGATTACCAGCGTCATCCCCAAGAGTGCAAGGGCCGAAAGGCGGCTTGCGAAGCCGATGGCCAGCAGAATCGGGAAGATATGTTCGGCAAGCGTCGCGAGATGCGCGGCGAACCAGGGATCGATGAAGGGCAGTTTGTATTCGTTCTCGAAGAGATAGAGCGCGTTGTCGGACAGCGCCCAGCCGTTCACCTTCGTCTGGCCGGATTGCCAGAAGACGGCAGCGATGGAGAGCCGGGCGATCAGCGCGATGAGGTCGTTCGGAATGCGGCCGGGGGCGGAGAGCGCCTTGTCGACGAGGCTTGGTGGCGCGGAAGGGGCGACGTTAGGCATGGTGTCGGTCTTCATCTCTATTGTCCTCTTTTATTGCCGTGAAGGCACCGCAGCGGAGCAGCACGGCAAGTGTTTCGGAGAGGTCGAAGCTGCCGTCCGCTGCTGTGGCAGCGGCTTCCGCTAGGCTCGCCCCGCCAGCGAGGCGGCGGAAGAATGCCGCGCCCGCCTGCGGCAGGGGGATGACCTCCACAGTCGTATGCGGGCGGGTGACGAGCGCGTGTTCCCCCTGCCAGGGATCGATGAGGCTGAGGGGCCGTTCGCCGGCATTCATCGCCCAGATCGTCACCACCGGATGGGGCGAAGAAAGCACTGATAACGCGGGGTGCGGCACAAGAACGAGATCGCCGAGCCGAGCCGGCTCGACCGCGGCCAAAGCCGCCGGATCGAGCGGCCGCGCATCGGCCGCGTGATAGGCCCGCCCGCGCGCCACCTCCAAGCGCATCACATCCGGCAGGTAGGCCAGTTCCCGCGCCGGCTCGAATGCGGCGACGAAATCCGGGAAAGCATCTCCATAGGCAAGAAGCACCGGCGAGCGCGGCGGATGGGCGCGGATGAACTCTCTGGCCATGGCTCGAAAGAAGTCCGGCCCGACGATGCTTTCCGCCGCCGGGAAGCGAAAGGCGAGAGCGCCCGCAAGGCTTGCCGAGATATTGTTGCGATAGACACCGTAGCGCCGTTCCGGTACGGCCGCATTCCAGGCCACCAGCCCGGATGGTGGCGGTGTCGCTGTGAAAAGTCCCGCGGCGAAGGCGGTCTGGATGATGGTCGCGGACATGGTTCAGGCGGCCCTTGGTCGCGCGGCGGCATCGAGCATGTGCTGGGCCGCCATCACTTCCTTGCGCAGCACCGGCCAGGCGGGTACGTCATTGTCCCATTCAATGAGGCTTGCGACCGGGCCGATGTGGCCAAGGACCGTTGCGTAGAGCGCCCAGACCGGGTCCTTCACCGGCGTGTCGTGGCTGTCGATGAGAAGCAGCGCGCCGAGATCATCCAGGATTTCGGAATGACCGCTGAGATGGATTTCCCGCACTGCCTCCAGCGGGAAGTGGGCGATATAGGCGTCGGGGTCGAGATTATGGTTCGTTGCTGCGACGAAGACATTGTTGACGTCAAGTAGCAAGCCGCAGCCGGTGCGCTGCGCGACTTCGGCGAGGAAGACGGTCTCCTCGATCGTGCTTTCCTCGAAGAGCAGGTAGGTGGCGGGGTTTTCGAGCAGAATCTGGCGGCCCAGCGCCGTCTGCACCTCGTCGATGTGATCCGCGACACGGGCGAGCGTTTCGTTCGTATAAGGCAGCGGCAAGAGATCGTTGAGGAAGACGCTGTCATGGGTCGACCAGGCGAGGTGCTCGGAAAAACTCTCGGGCTGATAGCGATTACACAGCACCTTCAAGCGGGCGAGATGATCGCGATCGAGCGGCTGCATGGAGCCGATGGAAAGGCCGACGCCATGGATGGACAGCGCATAGTCCTCGCGCAGCCGGCCGAGCTGGGCATGCGGCGGCCCGCCGGCGCCCATGTAGTTTTCCGCATGGATTTCGAAGAAGCCGATGGGCTGCGGTCCGGCGAGGATGTCGGCGAAATGCTCGGGCTTGAAGCTGGCGCCGGCACGGCGTGGAAGGGTGGAGGGGATCATGACGGGCCTTTCTGAAGGAGAGCGACGGCGCCGCTCCGGCGCCGTCCGTTTGGGTGGACGCGACGTCAGGCCGGCGCAGCACCCTGTTCCAGCATGCCGTGGCCGTTCGGGGTCTTTATCGATACGCAGGTGCCCTTCGGAACCAGCTTGAAGGCGTTCTGCTGATAATCGATCTTCGAAGTGCCGGCGCAGGTCGTGCCCGGGCCTGCCGCGCAGTCGTTCTGGCCCTTCATTGCGATGCCGTAGCACTTTTCCTTGGCATTATCGGCGGTGGCAGGTGTTGCGACGGCGGCAAGCGCGGAAGCAAGCGAGCTGGCAAGGGCGAGGGTGGCGATCGTGGTCTTCATTCTCTGTCTCCGTTGGTGGCCAGCCGCAATTGGCTGTGCATCAGCGACTACGAAGAGGGGTCGTGCTTCGTTACAGGTAGAAGCGTGGATTTTTTCGCCCGCCTCATGCGGACGGCCGGAGTGTGAGAAAAAAGCCTGCTGCATCAGGCTTTTGGCGCGTTACAGGTTTCTTTTCATGAGGTGCGGTAACAAAATCGTGTCTCCTGGCGTATGGTGGGAGACAGTGAAACAGCCGGCGCGTGAAGAGGAATGGGCGGCCTGGCTGCGCCTCGCCATCAAGGGCGATGCGCAGGCTTACAACCGTTTCCTCGTCGCGGTGACGCCCCATCTGCGCGCCTTGGCGCGGCGGCGCTGCGACCAGTATGGCGTGCCGTCGAGCGAAGCTGAGGACGTGGTGCAGGAAGTGCTGCTCGCCATCCATCTGAAGCGCGGCACCTGGGATCCGGCCCGCCCGCTTGGCCCCTGGCTAACGACCATCGTGCGCAACAAGCTGGTCGACAGCCTGCGCCGCCGTGGCCGGCATGCGAAGGTGCCGCTCGAGGACGTCTCGGATTTCCTCGAGGGAAAGGACGAGACGCACGAAGCTGCCGATCGCCTTGACGTTGATACCGTCCTCGCCCGATTGAAGGACCCGCAGCGGGACATCGTCCGATCGATCTCGATCGAGGGTGAAGGTATCCGGGAGACAGCGGCGCGGCTGAAGATGACGGAGGTAGCGGTGCGCGTCGCCCTTCATCGGGCGCTGAAATCGCTGGCCGCCCTCTATCGGAGCGAATGAGATGAAGACCGACGACCTGATCACCCTGATGACGCAAGACGCGCCCGTCGGCATGCGCTATGGCCGCGCGCTCGCCATCGCGCTCGGGGCGGGTATCGTCGTTTCCGCCCTGCTACTCGTCGCCACCGTCGGTCTCCGGCACAATATGGCGAGTGTCTTCGAGACCGCGCGTGTGCTGTTTAAGATCGCCGTGACGTTGGTGTTCGCTGCGCTCGCCACGCGGCTTGCCATGCGCATCGGTCGCCCGGGGGCGGAAACGCGCCTTCCCGCCCGTCTGCTCACTGTGCCCGTCGTCATGATCTCTGCCGCCGTTATCCTCGAACTCTTCGCTCTGCCGGCAGATACCTGGCGGGCCAATCTCGTCGGCCGCAACGCGCTTTTTTGCCTTTTCTTCGTGCCGGTCCTGTCCCTCGCGCCCCTCACCGGCCTGTTCTGGGCCCTGAAGAAAGGCGCGCCCCAAAACCCGACGGCAGCGGGCGCCGCCGCCGGTCTTGCCGCCGGCGCCATCGCCGCCGCGATCTATGCCTGGCACTGCCCGGACGACAGCCCGCTGTTCCTGGCCACCTGGTATACGATCGCTATCGCCGGCGCGACCGCCGCCGGCGCGCTTCTGGGCCGCCGCTTGCTGCGGTGGTAGCCGGCAGCTACTTCCGCACCCAGATGGCGCGCTCGATCTTGCCTTTCAGTTCCGGATAAGCGTCAGGATCGAGGCGCGGCTCGCCGGCTTTCTCCTGGTCGAAATAGTCCATGATCAGTTTCGCTACCATGCCGGAGAGCAGCACGATCGTAATGAGGTTGACCGATTCCATCCGGCCCGTCGCCGCATCCGCCATGTTGAAGACGACCGCAATAGGCGCCCAAGGCGGGGGATCTCACCGGGGTCAAGAGCTTTCTTCGGGCACTAAGCACGATTGGCCTGAGTGCCGATTGAGCGCCTGGCTGACCGTGGGGCGCGTTCGGGTTGCCCGTGCTTGGGCACAGGCCAAGGTAAAGGCTTCCATCCCGCTTCATCCGGTCACTTCACCAACGGAAGCTTTCCGCTTGGACGACTGCCGAGGTTGGCGACGAGGTCGCCGAAGCGGTCCCCCTGGACGGCAACGTGGCTGCGTAATAAGGAGCGCGCTTCGTCCGCGTCGCCTGCGAGGATGGCTGCGACGATCTCCCCGTGCTCCTTAAGGGAGACCTTCATACGATTGCGCACGCGCAGCTGGAGACGGCGGTATGGGCGGAGCCGCTTGTGCAATGCCGTGCATTGCTCCTCCAGAAACCTGCTGTGGCTCGCCGCATAAATCGCGCAGTGGAATACCTCGTTGTCGTAATAGTAGCGGTCGGTGTCTTGGCTGGCCGCCGCCGCTTCGCATTTCTCATGCGCGGACACCAGCGCCAGGCGGTCATCATCGGTATGTCTCCTGGCAGCCAGGGCGCCGGCCATTCCCTCCATTTCGGCCATGACCTCGAACATTTCATAGATCCGCTGAGGTGCCGGATCGACGACGACTGCGCCGCGGCGAGGGCGGGTTTCGACGAGCCCGATGGCGGCCAACTGCAGGAGTGCTTCCCGGATCGGCGTCCGGGACACGCCGAACCGGGTCGCAAGCTGGACTTCGTCAAGCCTTTCGCCGGGCTCGAACTCGCCGGTGACGATGCCGTTTTCGATCTCGTCCCTCAGTTTGTGAAAGGTATTCTCGGCCATTTCATCCCCATTTATGGCCATGATATGCAATCATGGCTATCCTTGTATACATAAAGATTGACATTGTAGGCAAGGCTGCCGCACTATCATACCAAGCCGGCGGGAGGGCCGGAATATCAGGGAGGAAAAAATGAGAAGCCTCATACGCAAGCTTACGATTTCCACGGTTGTCGGCATTGCCGGTTTGTTCGCATCCGCCGCCGGCGCCCAGACTGTGCTCAAGGCGTCGCACCAGTTTCCGGGCGGCAAGGGTGACATCCGCGACGAGATGGTTCAGATGATCGCGCGGGAGGTTGCGGCGGCGAATGTCGATCTGGAGATTCAGGTCTTCCCGGGTGCATCGCTCTACAAGCCGAACGACCAGTGGAATGCGGTGACCCGCGGCCTGCTCGACATGACGTCCTTCCCGCTGGACTATGCGTCGGGCCGGCATCCGATCTTTTCGGCGACTCTCATGCCGGGCCTCGTCGGAAATTTCGACCGTGCAATGCGCCTCAACGATTCCGAATTCATGAAGGAGATCAAAACGGTCATCGAGGATGCCGGCGCGATCGTGATTTCCGACGCCTGGCTTTCAGGTGCCTTCGCGTCCAAGAAGGGCTGCATAACCTCGCCTGACACGATCAAGGGCCAGGTCATCCGCGCCGCTGGTCCCGCCTTCGAAGAAATGCTCGTGTCGGCCGGTGCATCAATCTCGTCTATGCCTTCCTCTGAAATTTATACCGGCATGCAGACGGGCGTCCTCGATGCGGCCAACACGTCCTCGGCAAGCTTCGTTTCCTATCGTCTTTTCGAGCATGCCAAGTGCCTGACCGCCCCGGGCGAGAACGCGCTCTGGTTCATGTACGAGCCGGTTCTCGTTTCCAAGAAGGTCTTCGAGGGACTGACACCGGAACAGCAAAAGGCGATCCTCGATGCCGGCGAAAAGGCCGAAGCCTATTTCAACGAGGAGGTCCGCAAGGGAGACCAGATAATGATCGATGTCTATGAGAAGGCGGGCGTCGAAGTGGTGGAGATGTCCAAGGAAGACTATGATGCCTGGCTCGCGGTGGCCAGGGAGTCGTCCTACAAGAACTTCGCGGCCAACGTTCCGGATGGCGACAAACTGATCGAGAAGGCGCTCGCCGTCAAATAAGCGGCAGGTGACCACGGCGGAGCGCCGGACGCGCCGCCGCTCCTTTTCACCCGCAATCAAGGATATCCGGAATGGTCAGGGCCTATATTGCGGCCGTCGGCACCGTCTCGCGCGCGCTCGCGATCGTATCGACCGGCCTGATCATCGCAGCGATGCTCGTCGTCTGCCAAATGATCCTCATGCGCTATTTGTTTCGCCAGGCGACGATCTGGCAGACCGATTTCGTAGTGTTTTCCGCAACGGCCGCGATGTTCATCGGTGCGCCCTACGTTCTGCTGAAGGGCGGGCATGTGGGAGTCGACGTGATCGAATTGCTGCTTCCCGATCGTGCACGCGCCAGGCTGCGCTTGCTCGGCAGCCTGCTCGGGTTGCTGTTCTGTATCTTCATGCTCGTGGCAACCTGGATCCAGTTCCACGAAGCCTGGCTCGGCAATTGGAAACATGCCAGCGTCTGGGCACCGCCGCTGTGGATTCCGCTCATTTCTCTCCCGGTCGGGTTCGCCATGCTCTGCCTGCAATATGTCGCGCAAATCCTTCTGCTGCTGTCCGGCGGGACCCTGGAAGCGGCAGGGCACGCGCCCGCGGCTTCGGAACTTCCGACCGGCATTCTCAACGACGAAACCCACACCCTTAAGGAGACGACCCGATGAGCCCGACCGTATCCGGCCTGTTGATCATCGCGGCCCTCTTTGCCCTTCTCGGGACGGGCATGCCGATTGCCTTCGCGCTCGGCCTGTCCGCTTTTGCGGCCCTTTACCTGCAAAGCGGCCTCGACATCTTCTACATCCTGGGCGACACGATGTTTTCCGGTATCGCCAACCTTGCCTATGTCTCCATACCGATGTTCGTGCTGATGGGAGCGGCCGTCGCCTCTTCGCCGGCCGGTTCCGATCTCTATACGTCGCTGGACCGCTGGCTGAACCGGATTCCGGGCGGGCTTGTGCTCTCCAACATCGGCGCCTGCGCGATCTTCTCCGGCATGACCGGCTCGTCGCCCGCCACCTGCGCGGCCATCGGCAAGATGGGTATTCCGGAGATGCTGAAACGCGGCTATCCGGAATCGGTGGCGACGGGATCGATTGCGGCCGGAGGCACGCTCGGCATCCTGATCCCGCCCTCCGTCACGCTGATCGTCTACGGGATCTCGACGGAGACCTCCATCGGGCGGCTCTTCATGGCGGGCGTCATACCCGGCATCATGCTGACGGTCATGTTCATGATCTGGGCTGTCATCGACTGCAAGCGCAAGGGCTATGAATTCGGCGCGCGCTCCATTCGCTATACCATGAAGGAGCGGCTCGCCGGAATTCCGCGCATCCTGCCCTTCCTCGTGATCATTGCCGGTACGCTCTATGTACTCTATGGCGGCATTGCCACACCGTCCGAAGCTGCCGGCGCCGGTGCGCTCCTGACCCTGCTCGTGGTCATCGTCGCTTACCGGCTCTTCCGTTTCCGCCCGGTCGCCAACATCTTCGGCTCGGCGATGCGCGAGAGCGTGATGATCATGATGATCATGGCGGCCGCCGAACTCTTCGCCTTCGCGCTGTCGTCTCTGTTCATCACGCAGACCGTTGCGTCCGTCATCGCCGATATGGAGGTGAACCGCTGGGTGCTGATGGCGATCATCAACGTCTTCCTGCTCGTCTGCGGCATGTTCCTGCCACCGGTCGCCGTCATCGTAATGACTGCGCCGATGCTCTTCCCGATCGTCACCCAGGCGGGCTTCGACCCTTACTGGTTCGCGATCGTGCTGACGATCAACATGGAGGTGGGATTGATCACGCCGCCGATCGGGCTAAACCTCTTCGTCATCAATGCCATAGCGCCTACCATCAAGACGAAAGATATCCTGTGGGGATCTCTGCCATATGTGCTCGTCATGTTCCTGGCGATCCTGATCCTCTGCATCTTTCCGGAGATCGCGACATGGCTGCCGAACCAGATGATGGGGGTTGTTGAATGAACACGACGTCATTCTTCGGCGATATGCTGCAGACGATTGCCGAACGCGGGCGAAGGTTTCTTTCCTTCGGTCCGCGCGAGGAAAACGGCAATGCCTTGAAAGGCCTGGAAGGGCTCTGCGAAACGCTGCTTTCGAGCCGTGGTGAAGCCTCCGGCATGGCGCTGGCGAAAGACATTCTCGACCGGTGGCAACGCTTCGACGCCGAAGGACAACGCGATTTCATGCTGCTTCTGCTGTCGCGCTTCGGTCCGGATACGGAGCGATTGGAAAGGGCGATCGACGCCTATCGCGCCGAACCAGGCCCCAAGGCACTGCTCGAGTTGCACATTGCGGCAGAACCGCGCCGGCAGGAGCTTATCCGCCGGCTCAATCTCGCACCCGGCGGCATCGCGACGCTCGTGCGTATGCGGGAGATACTGCTGAAGCTCAAGGTGGACAATCCGGATCTCGATGCGGTGGATGCGGATTTCGCCCATCTGTTTGGCTCATGGTTCAATCGCGGTTTCCTCGTGCTTCGGCCAATCAACTGGTCGACGCCAGCCGATATTCTTGAGAAAATCATCCGCTACGAGGCCGTGCACCATATCGGCGGATGGGACGAGTTGCGGCTGAGGCTTGCCCCGGAGGATCGGCGATGCTTCGCCTTCTTCCATCCGCAACTCGTCGACGATCCGCTGATCTTCGTCGAAGTCGCGCTGACGCGGGCCGTGCCGTCCAACATCGGGAATCTCCTGAGAAGTGACCGCGCGACGATCGGTGCTGCCGACGCGACCACTGCCGTGTTCTATTCGATTTCCAATTGCCAGGAGGGCTTGCGGGGCATCTCATTCGGCAATTTTCTGATCAAGCAGGTGGTGGAAGATCTGCGGCGCGAGCTTCCCAGGCTCGATACCTTCGTCACACTGTCGCCTGTTCCCGGTTTCGCCGAATGGCTTTCGCGCGAGAGGCGGGCGGAGGCGTCAGATGCGTTATCTGCCGCCGACCGCACGTTGCTTGCCGCCCTCGACGAGGCCGATTGGGCGGATCGTCCTGAGCTGGTCGCGGAGATTCAGCCGGCACTGACGGCGGCGGTGGCCTGGTATTTCCTCAAGGCGCGCAACCCGAACGGCAAGGTTGTCGATCCGGTGGCCCGTTTCCATCTTGGCAACGGTGCGCGACTTGAGCAGATCAATTTTCTTGGCGACCGCTCCCCGAGGGCGATGCGTCAGGCGCACGGGCTGATGGTCAACTATCTCTATAAGCTCGATGACATCGAAACCAATCACGAGGCCTTTGCAGGTCGGGGCGAGGTCGTGGCAACCCAGGCGGTGCAGCGTCTCATGCCGACTGGCAGGGGATCGCGCAGCCTCGTGCCTGTCGGCGGAGCGGCATTGTCATTTCAACCAGCAGACAAGGCGAAGACCAAAAGAGGCAAGGAGTTCACCGAATGAGCAATCATCTCTTCGACGCCATCCGCGCGGCGGTGAAATCGGGCGATATGTTCATCCAGACGCCTGACGGCCGGACATGGACCTACGGCGACATGCTTGCTCAGTCCGGCCGTCTTGCCGGCGCACTCGACACGCTCGGTGTGCGTCCCGGCGATCGGGTCGCGGCACAGGTCGAGAAGAGCCCCGAGGCGCTGATGCTCTATCTCGCTTGCGTGCGGTGTGGCGCTGTCTATCTGCCCCTCAACACCGCTTATACCCTGGCGGAACTTGATTATTTTATCAGCGACGCGGAGCCGCGCCTCGTCGTATGTACTCCCCAGTCACGTGAAGGCATCGCGCCAGTCGCCGCAAGATACCGTGCGCACGTCGAAACACTGGATGATGTGGGCGGCGGCTCGCTCGTGGAACTGGCGAAAGACGAGGACAGCGACTTCCTGGATGCAGAGCGCGGACAGGACGACATGGCCGCCATTCTCTATACGTCCGGAACGACGGGACGTTCCAAGGGTGCCATGCTGACACATGGCAATCTTTTGTCCAACGCCACCACGCTGCGTGATTTCTGGCGGTTCAGCCACACCGACAGGCTGATCCACGCCCTGCCGATCTTCCACACGCATGGGCTGTTCGTTGCCTCCAACGTCACGCTGCTTTCCGGCGCGTCCATGCACTTCCTGCCAAAATTCGATGCGGACGAAGTGCTGAAGTTGATGCGGTCGGCAACGGTCCTGATGGGCGTTCCGACCTTTTATGTGCGTCTTGTCCAGCATGAAGGCCTCACCCGCGAAGCCGCTGCGCGAATGCGCCTCTTCGTATCGGGTTCCGCGCCGCTTCTGACCGAAACGCACCGGGCTTTCGCCGAGAAGACCGGCCAGGCCATTCTCGAACGCTACGGTATGACCGAGACGAATATGAACACGTCCAATCCTTACGACGGAGACCGCATTGCCGGAACAGTCGGCTTCCCGCTGCCCGGCATCTCTCTGCGGGTCACCAATCCCGAGACGGGAACAGCAGTACCGAACGGGCAAACCGGGATGATCGAGGTCAAGGGGCCTAATGTTTTCAAGGGCTATTGGCGGATGCCGGAAAAGACGCAGGCCGAGTTTCGCGCCGACGGTTTCTTCATCACCGGCGATCTCGGCAAGATCGACGAACGTGGCTACGTGCATATCGTCGGACGCGGCAAGGACCTCGTGATCTCGGGGGGGTACAATATCTACCCGAAGGAAGTGGAGGCCGAAATCGATCAACTCGCAGGGGTCGTTGAAAGTGCTGTCATCGGCGTTCCGCATCCCGATTTTGGCGAAGGTGTCACTGCGGTGGTGGTCAAAACCCCGGCTTCCCAGCTGGACGAGCAGAGCGTTCTTGATGGACTGAAAGACCGCCTTGCCCGCTACAAGCAGCCAAAACGGGTGATTTTCGTCGAAGACCTTCCCCGCAACGCTATGGGCAAGGTGCAGAAAAACGTGCTCCGGGATCTTTGCGCGGATCTGTATTCGGCCTGAAAATGCGGCGCTCAGCCCATTCCGACCTCGGTTCGCGCAGTCTTCCGCAAATGGAAAAGCAGGCCGAAAGTGAGGCGGGGAGGAGCAGATGCGATGAACCGGGCCTGTCGCAAAGGTGCGAGTAAACGAGATCTGGAACCTGCAGGGATATCTTCGCCGATAGAGGACAGGTGTTGATCGATCTCTTGATGGACCACTCCCGCATGCTCGACATGTAGTCTGGTGAAAATAGTTCAGATTTGGGGGGGGGTAGATTTCTGACGGATTTTCCCAGAGGAGGAAGTTTGCTTTGGAGAAGATACATTATCCGACAGGGCAGATTGTTGCTGTTCTTAAATGGGCAGAGCTCAGCTTGTAGGGCGCCGATCTGATCCGTCAGCTCGGAATTTCTGAGATGTCGTATTATCGCTGTGAGAAGCAGTGTGGTGGACTGGAGAGCGGCCGGGTCCAGTCGCTGAGATAGGTGTTGGAGAGAGTTCCTAGCTCAGGAAGCTGGTGGCTGGGACGTGCCGTCAAAAAATTCCCGTCCATTGCTCATGAAACATATTGTAGATTACCTGACCAACGTCCAGCGCAGGCCTACCGGGCTCGTTCGCTGGGGCGGCTCTTCGTGTCGGACGAACGCAATCCGCCGTGAGCATGCAGATAAGCGGTTGGAGGATCTTGCGAGGCCGCCGGCTCTCTTTGCTCAGGTTGGGCGAACGATGGTGTTGACGGAATGCGCGGAGGCTATTGTAGGCCTTGCACGGCGGGTCCTTAAATCCCATGAAGACATGTTGCAGGCGCTGAATCGCCGGGGCGATCCGCGAAAGCGACGGACATAAGTGGTTTGCTTGCTGAACTCAGAAAGGAAACACCAAGCGCTCGAATTGGGTTAGGTGTCTATGAAGGCTGTGTCACCGGGGACTTGTCAGGTCGACGATCCCAAGCATCCCATGGTAGTCGGCAAACCGTTGAAGCACCAAGGGATCGTGGCCGGGAATGATGTGTTGGCGAGAACTCGCCAGCCTCCTCATGCGTTCCACGCCCATGACTACGTCGCTGAGCCGGTCGAAGACGGGAAAAGGCTTCTCCTTCTCCATGTTGGCGTAAAAGTGCGCCGCGTCGGATGCGAGCACCAATGCTCCATTCTGCGTCTCGACGCGCACGACCTGGAGACCGCGCGAATGACCACCGATCTTGTGCAGCGTTATGCCCGGCGCGATCTCGGATTCTGGATCGTGGAAGCAGACCTTCCCGTCGAAGACACGGCGTACCATTTTCGTCACGTCCTCGGCCTCGAAGGGATGGCGCATCGCGTGGTGGCACATGCAGCGGCCTGTCGCGAATTCCATTTCCGCGTCCTGAAGATGGAAGGTCGCGTTCGGGAAGAGGTGATGGTTTCCGCAATGGTCGTAGTGCATGTGTGAGATGATGACGTCGGAGACCGTCGAATGATCGATACCGAGCATCGCCAGGCCTTCGTCGACCGGGCGAACGACAGTGCGCCCGCGCTTGTCGCCCATTGGTTTGTCAAAGCCTGTATCGACGATAAAGGTGCGCTTCTGTCCGACGATCGCCCATACGAAATAATCGAGTGGCATCGGCACGTCATGGGTATCGCCGCCGAGAAAATTCTCCGGCGAGCGCCGTTCGAAGTGCCCGTAGCGAATCGCGTAGACCTTGTATAGGAACGAGCCTGCCATGGATCAGTTCGCTTCAGCGAGGGTGTTGCGGGAAGAGCTGACTTCGACATGCGCCCAGCTCTCGACGACTCGCACCATCGAGGTGAAGTCGGATTCCGGGCCGTAGAGCTGATTGGTTACGCTCAGCATCTGCCGGACGGCGCTGCCGACCACCATCGGAACACCCATGGCCTCCGCCTCTTCCACGCACAGGCGCACATCCTTGAAGGAGAGTCCGGTCGCAAAGCCGAAATCGAAGGTGCGCGGAAGAATGGATTTCGGGAATTTGTCTTCCGTCGCACTGTTGCGGCCGCTGCTGGCGTTGATCACGTCCAGCATGACCTTGGGATCGAGACCCGCCTTGACGCCCATCACGACGGCTTCCGAGGAAACCGCCAGCGCAGCGGCGGCAAGAAGATTGTTGGCAAGCTTCATCGTCTGGGCGGCACCCTGAACCTCGCCCATGAAGAACAGCTTGCCGAAATTTTCCAGGATCGGCTGCACGGCTTCGAAAACAGTCTGCGGTCCGGACGTCATGACCGCGAGCGTGCCGTTGCGCGCGCCTTTCAGGCCCCCGCTGACGGGCGCGTCGATCATGACGATGCCGCGCGGCTTCAGTCCCTCGGCGATCTTCGCCGCGGTGCGTGGTCCCGTCGTGGAAATGTCGATGAAGACCTTGATGGTGCTTCCAGAGGCGATGCCGTTATCGTCCAGCACGACGGATTCCAGGATCTGCGGGCTTGGTAGGCTGGCGAAGACCACCTCGGCGACATCCGCCACCTCCTTAGCACTGCCGGCCGCCTTCGCACCGGCGTTGGCCAGCTCCAAAACGGCCTTGGTGTCGAGATCGTAGACGATGACGTCGTAGCCCGCCTTGATCAGGCGTCCCGCCATTGGCGTGCCCATCTTGCCGATGCCGACAAATCCGATTTTAGAATAAGACATGTGCTGCTCCCAAATGCGGGCATTGCCCCGGTTTAACTCTGCGGCACTTGGCCGCCTGTCTCAGAGTGCTCTCCGCTGGTCGGTATCTCCTGCGGCCGGATGCCGCTAGGCGCTTCGGCCGGAACGAGAAGCTCGGCGACGTCGAGGACCCTCAGCCGATTCGAGACGCCGAGTGCTTCGCTCGCGGCCGTGTACATGACCTTGTCCTTTGGACAGGCGACGACGAAGAGCTCGACATCGCCGAGGTCGAGTGCCTCGCGGATGCGGTTTTCGCTCGGCCGCTCGGTGATCCCGTCGTCCGCCTGCCAGATGCGCCCGCCACCCGCTCCGCAGCAAAAAGATTTCTCTCGGCAGCGGGGCATTTCGTGCAGGCTGTAGCCGGCGGCAGCGATGAGGTCGCGCGGCGCATCGAAGCCGCCGTTGTAGCGCCCAAGATAGCAGGGATCGTGATAAGTCACGCGTTCGCCGACGGTAGAGGGCACAAGCTTCAATTTGCCCTCTCGTAGGAGTTCCGCCAGGAACGCGGTGTGATGCAATACATCGAAGCCAGCGCCGAAATGCCGATAGTCGTTCTTCAGCGCATTGAGGCTATGCGGGTCGCTTGTCATGATACGGTTGAAGCTGCAGGCGTTGATGGCTTCGATGTTGGCTTGGGCCAGGGTTTCGAAGAGTCCTTCCTCGCCCGCGCGCCGAATGTCGTTGCCGCTGTTGCGCTCGGCGTCGAACAGGATGCCGAAATCGACACCGGCAATCGTCAGGAGTTTGGCGACCTTCCTGGTGATTTCCTGCACGCGCGGATCATAGGAGGCGTAGTCGCCGACGAACCACAGGATGTCGACCGGTTCGCTCCGCGCATCTTTGACAAGAAAGCCGAGCTCCTTCGTCCACCGAGCCCGCATCTTGGAGGGTTTTCCCATTGAATTGCCGACCCGGCTGATATTCGAGAGCGCGTCCTGCAGACCGCTGCTGAGAAGGCCCTCGTCGACGAGATGGCGCCGCATGTCGATGATCTTCGGTAGGTGCTCAATCTCGACCGGGCATTCTTCCATGCAGGCCCGACAGGTGGTGCAGGCCCAGAGCGTTTCCTCGCTGACGACGCCGCCGACGAGAGGCCCGGCCGTCGGCGCGGCCGCCAGCGCGTCGCGCATGTCGGTAATCAGCATCTTGGGGCTGAGCGGCAGGCCGGCGGCGTAGGCCGGACAGACCGCCTGACAACGGCCGCATTCGGTGCAGGTCAGGAGGTCGAGCTGCTGCTTCCAGTCGAAGGCGGCAAGTTCACTGACGCCCATGGTGCCGCGCGTTTCCGGCACCGGCGGAGCGCTGCCGGGGGGCTCAAGGCTGCGGAAATAAACGTTGGGCGCGGCAAGAAACATGTGCCGATGCTTGGAGCCGGGGATGTAAACGAGAAAGCCGAGGATCGCGAGGACATGGGTCCAGTAGAAGACGGCTTCCGCGGTGTGGGCGGCCGGGGCAGCAGCCACAAGGAGAGCGGCGAGCGCGGCGCTGACGGGGCGCCAGCCCGCCTCGCTGCCGGCAAGGATGCGGAATGCCGATTCTAGAAGAAGCGAAACGACGATCGCCAGAATCAGGCCATAGATGATCGCTGCATCGCTGCCGCTTGAGCCCTTGAAGCGCGCCGGCCTCAGCATGTAGCGCTGGTACATCATCAACCCGACGCCCAGCAGCATGGGCACCGTGGCACAATCCTGGAGCAACGCGATCCAGCTGTTTCCGCCGACCGACGCCAGTGAGAAACCGGGAAAGAGCCGAGAGCCGAATGCCTCTAGGGTGACGGTGAATAGAGCGACGAAGCAAACGAGAATGACAGCATGGGCCAGGCCGGAGAGTGGCTTGCGCAACAGCCGCCGGTGTAGGCCGACGGCGATCGCCACGCCCTTGAGCCGTTCCACCGGCCTGTCGAACCGTGTCGCGGCTGGCGCTGTGGAAAGCGCGCGGGCATAATGCCGGCACCGCCACACGGTTATCAGGACGGCGGCAAGGGTTAAGGCCCAAAGGACGTATGTCGCTGTCATCTCAACTGCCCGATGCCTTTAACCGTTCGGAAAGGCTCGACATGAGGTCGAACAGGTCGCAGGTCGCACCATAATGCGCGACATTGAAGATCGGCGCCTTCGGATCGGTGTTGACCGCAATGATCACGTCGGATTGCGCCATGCCTTCGAGATGTTCCGGGGCTCCGGAAATGCCAAGCGCCATATACAGCTTCGGCTTGACCTTCTGGCCGGATTTTCCAACCTGGCGCAGCTTGGACAGCCAACCATTGTCCACGACGGGCCGGCTTCCGGCGATCTCAGCGCCAAGCAGCGCCGCCAGATCGCGGGCGAGATCGATGCTGGCCTCGTCGCCGATGCCGCGGCCGACGCAGACGATGCGGTCGGCGGCCTTGAGATCGACATCGCTGAAATCCGGCAGGCCGATGGCGATGGGGCGGGCCCTGCTTGCCGCGGCATGCTCAGAGATGTCGATGGTGGTGACCCGGTCAGCGGCAATAGGCGTTGCCTCTGCCTCCTTGAAGGCACCCGGGTTGATCATCAGCACAGCCGGCAGCGGGACACTGCAGTCGGCCAACACCTTGCCGCCATACAATTGGGCGACGACGGAGAGCGATCCGCCATCATGCGTGATTCTCTCGACATAGCTGACGAGCGGCCAGTTCAGCCGGGCGGCGACGGATGAGGCGACGTCCAGCCCGTTGGCCGAATAGGGTACCATGACGATGCCGTCGCCTTCGACCGCGATCACGTGGCAAAGCTGGCGCGCATAGGTCTCCGCCACGACGATGTCCGCTTGCGAGGCGATCGCGGCGACGAGGCGGTCGGCCGCGCCAACCTTGCTGGCGGCATCTTCGGCGGCGCTTCCGGCGAAGAAGGCGATTACGTCGTCGCCGTCCCGTGCGAGGCCGCGTGCGGCCGTGATCATTTCGAGGGATACGGCATCGACCTGTCCGGATCGGCCTTCGGTGCAGGCGTAGATCTTCATGGTTCAGTTCCTCCCCATGCCGTTGCTTTCGAGGATTGCGACGATACGCTCGGCAACATGTTCGGCGTCGTCACCCAGCTGCAGCGCCGAACCGTTCTGTTCGGGAATGTGCAAGCCCCCGATGGTCGCGGAGAGCGCGAAGGACGACGCTTGACGCTCACCCTTGCCGATCGGTGTCTTCGAGGCTTCCCGGAGCTTGCTGCCGGAGACGTAGCGCGGCGCCTTCGTCGCCGTCTGGACGCCGAGGACGGCGGGCAGGGCGACTTCGTAGGTCACGGACACGCCTGCGCCCCGCTCCTGCGTTACATGGAGCCTGTCGCCGCTCGCCTGGATGCGATTAGTGCCGGAGACATGCGGCCATTCGAGCATCGCGCCGACATAGGGGGCGAGCTGACCGAAAAGATCCTCGCTCGACTGCACGCCGCAGACGACCAGGTCCGCCGATTTCGAACGCGCGAAATCGACGACGGTCGCCGCAAGGTCCCGGGACGAGATGAGCTCGTCCTCCTCGCCCGGCAGGGCGATCACCTCGTCGGCACCGCGGGCGGCGGCCATCTGGAGAACACGATTGGCACCTTCGCCGATAGCGAGGACCGTGACCTTTGCGCCGCTCGCTTCCTTCAGAAGGATCGCGTCTTCGAGAGCGTGGTCGTCGAAGTCGTTCAGCTGAAAATCCAACCATTCACGATCGATGCCGAGCCCGTCTTCGGTCAGCAGCAATTCGCCGGTAGCGTCCGGCATCATGCGCAAGATAACGAGTATGTTCACTGGTCCTCCTCCGGCGAGACGCCCTGCTGAGCCCCCACACGCTCAGAACGATAGATGGATTGCCGACATGTCCCCAAGTCAAAATTGGTAATATCAGCTATTACATCGCCGTGAATTGACCCATAGCTTAGTCAAACTATAGTTTCTTTATGCCGCGACTTATTTTATGATCTTTGTGCATTGCAATGTGATCAGTAAAAACATGAAATTTGCGGTACATGGAGGAATTTTGCCGCCGATATACATTCGATCTCTCCAGTTTTCTTGATAGATCATCGTTGTTGGCAGGAAGACTAGAAGATCAAGGGTTCAGGAGGAGGAGCCAATGTCCTTGAAGAAGATTTTCGACACGAAGATTTCCCGAAAGTCGTTCCTGCGGGGCGTACCTGGAGCGGCGGCCATGGTAACCCTGCCGAGCGTGCAACTCGCAAGCGCGACAAGTGCGGCGGCGGAAACCATGGGTGAAAAGCCGGGCTACTATGGTGCTGCGCGCACCTGGATGTGGAACCCGAACCCGAACACGATGATCGACACCTCCAAATGGAAGAAGGATGGTCCCTATGTTATCGGTTTTTCAAACGCCTCGATCTCGAATGCTTGGCGCGTCGCCTTCCAGCACGGCGTGCTGTGGGCCGCGGGCGAGCACCGAGACGACATTTCCCGCCTTCTCGTGACCGATGCAAACGATGATCCGTCCAAACAGATCGCGGACATCCAGGATCTGATCAGCCAGGGCGTAGACCTGCTTCTGATCGCTGCTGCAACGGAAGATGCTCTCGATTCCGTCGTCGGGCGTGCGACCGAACAGGGCATCCCGGTCGTTATGGTCGATCGCAAGGTGAAAACGCCTGAAAACTATATCACCTATGTGACGGCGTCGGACTGGGCACTCGGCCGCCTGGAGGCGCAATGGCTCTGCGAGACGCTTGGCGGCAAGGGCAATATAGTCATGCTGCCGGGCATCGCAGGCTCGAGCGTCGCGGAAATCCGCATCAAGGCAAACGAGGAGGTCTTTTCGAAGTTTCCGGACATCAACGTTCTTGAGAAGCAGTATTGCGACTGGAACCCGGCGACCGGCAAGTCGGTCATGGCCGCGCTCATCCAGAAATACGGCAAGGACATCAACGGCGTGCTCGCCGACAGCGCGCTGCAGGGTTACGGTGCGATCGAGGCCTATCTCGACGCGGGCTACAAGGCCGGCGAGATCCCGCCGATGACGGGCGGCGACGTGGCGCGCATGTACCAACTCGCTAACCAACACAATATCAAGATGTGCGGCATCGATTATCCGACTTCGATGGGCATCACCGGCATCGAGACCGCGCTCGACGTGCTCAAGGGCATTTCGGTTCCGGACAAGGTGGAGGTGAGCTTTCAGGTCGTTACCTCCGCGGATGCGGACACGGTGTCCGTCAAGGGAGACCGCCACCTGCTCGACCATGTCAGCATGGACGATCCGGGCGACCTGTCGCCGAGCCACGGCCTGCCGGCAGGATACAATCCGAGCACGTTCAATCCTGACTATCCGAAGTAGGCCCTCCCAGGCGTTTTCCGGCGCGCATCCATCATGCGCGCCGGCTTTTCACAGGATTGGGATCGAATGCGGGACATGTCATCCACGGTTATCGAACTGCGTCAGATCGAGAAGCAATATCCGGGCGTCAAGCCGCTCGACCGGGTGGACTTTACGGTTCGTCCCGGCGAGGTTCATGCCCTTCTCGGGGAGAACGGCGCAGGCAAATCCACGCTCACGCGCGTCATCGGCGGTGCCGTGCGGCCCGATCGGGGCACGATCGCCTATCTCGGCAATATGGTGAGCTGGAAGAACCCGCGGCGGGCTCGCGAGGCGGGCATCCACATCATCCATCAGGAGCTCGCGCTCTTTCCGGAGCTTTCGGTCGCCGAGAACATTCTCGTCGACGCCCAGCCGCGCAATGCCCTGGGCTTCATCTCGGACAGGGCCCGCCACGAGCGCGCCGCCGAGATCCTGGCGCAACTCGGCGTCGACATTCCGACACGTGCCCATGTCGACGACCTTCCGCTGGCCGACCAGCAGATGGTCGAAATTGCGAAGGCCCTTGTCGGCGACCTGAAGCTGCTCATCCTCGACGAGCCGACGGCCGTCATCTCTGGCAAGGAGGTCGATCTGCTGTTCGATAACATGCGTCGCCTGCGCAGCCAGGGCGTCGGGATCGTCTATATTTCCCATCGCCTGGAAGAAATCTTCGAGATCGCCGACCATGTCACCATCCTCAAGGACGGGCAGGTGGTCGATTCCAGGCCAGTTCGCACAATGAGCCGGGCCGACATGATCACGCGTATGGTCGGCCGCCAACTCGAACAGATCTATCCTGCCCGCCGTGCAGGAGGCTCCCCAAGTGGAACGGTCCTCTCCATCCGCGGCCTTGCGGCGGGACCTCGCGTGCAAGACGTCTCGTTGGATGTTCGGCCCGGTGAAATCGTCGGGGTCGCCGGCATGGTGGGTTCGGGACGGACCGAAGTCGCCGAGGCCGTGTTCGGCATGCGCGGCATCGACAAAGGCACCATCGAGCTCGATGGAAAGCCGTTGGCGGGTCATCGTCCAAAGACGGCCATCGGCCGCGGCGTCGGCTTCCTCACGGAGAACCGAAAAGACGAGGGCCTTTTCCTGAACCTGCCCATCTCGAACAACATCATGGCGCCGGACCTTGGCCGCGTTACGCGAAAGGGACTGATCGACCACCCCCGCGAACGCGACATCGCCCGCCGTCAGATCGCAGATTTCGCCGTTGCGACGCCGTCGCCCGATGTCAAGGTCGGCAGCCTGTCGGGGGGCAACCAGCAGAAGGTGCTGTTCAGCCGCTGGTCGCGCATTTCCGATCGGCTGCTGATCCTCGACGAGCCCACACGCGGCGTCGACATCGGCGCGAAGGTCGAGATCTACCGCCTGATCCGCAAGCTCGCGGATTCGGGCGTCGGCGTTCTGATGATCAGTTCCGAACTGCCGGAAGTCGTCGGCCTTTCCGACCGGGTCGTCGTCATGGCGCAGGGCCATGTCGTCGGCGAGGTGGCGGGCGAGGACCTTTGCGAGGAGGCGATCATGGCGCTCGCCGTGAAGACCGTCGACCGCCGCGACGTCGCATCCCGACTGGGAGGGATGGCATGACCACTCTTCTCATGGACCTGCGGCGCAACCGTCTGATGCTGTCCTACCTGATCGTGGCGGTGCTCATCCTGCTCATTCTCGTGGCTGGTGGCGCCCTGTCGGACCGTTTTCTCACTTGGCGCAACGTCACGAATGTGCTCCAGCAACTCATCGTTCTGGGGCTCGTCAGCCTCGGACAGACCTTCGTGGTGCTGATGGGCGGCATCGACCTTGCCATCGGCTCGCTGGTCGGCGCCATTACCGTCTTCCTCGCCAATTTCCTCGACTGGCGGCCGGACCTGATCTGGCTGGCCGTTCCGCTGGCCCTTCTCGCGGCGACGAGCATCGGTGCGGTGAACGGCATTCTGACCGTGGTCCTACGCGTTCACCCGTTGATCGTAACGCTCGGGATGTCGTCGGTCATCTTCGGCGCAACGCTGATGTACCGAAAGGAGCCCGGCGGCTCGATCCCGCGCGCCCTTGAGGACATCGCCTACAGGAACGTCGCCGGCATCCCCGTCAGTGCCGTCGTCCTCGTCGTCGTCTTTGCCATCGCCGCGCTTTGGCTCCAGCGCACGCGCGCCGGACGGAACATCTATTTCGTCGGTGGGGATCCGGAGGCTGCGCGCCTGAACGGCTTTCCCGTCGGCCGTATCACGATCATGGCCTATGCGCTGTCCGGCCTTTGCGCAGGCATCGCAGCTATCTTCCTCACCGCTCGCACCGGTGTCGGCGATCCGCGTATCGGCGTCGCGTTGACGCTGCAGTCGATCACTCCGGTCGTGGTCGGCGGAACCATCCTCGCCGGTGGTCGCGGCGGCGTGCTCGGCACGTTCCTGGGCGTGCTTCTCATAACCATGCTCAACAGCCTGCTGAACTTTGTCGGCGTGTCGTCATACTACCAATGGATCATCCAGGGCGTGATCATCATCGTTGCAGTCGGTTTCCACACCGTGCGGAGGAAGTGACATGGCGCCGCTCGAGGCTACTCTGCCCAAATCAAGGACAAGCTTCTCGATGGCCGCGCTCTTCGAGCGGTTCGGGCTGGCCATCTTCCTCGGTGTGCTTCTCGTCGCCGCCGCGCTGCTCTCGCCGACCTTCCTGCGGCCCGCGAACCTGATCAACGTCCTGACCATCGCCGCCCCGCTCGGCATGGTGGTCATCGGCCAGGCCTTCGTCATCATGGTGCGCGGACTGGACCTGTCCGTCGCCTCGCTGATGGCGACCGTCGCCGTGCTTGCCACGGCGTTCAAGGCGACCAGCAACGAGGCGATCCCGGCGATCTTCCTTGCCGCCATCGTCTTTTCGGCGCTCGTCGGCGTCGTCAACGGCTGGCTGGTCGCAAAGAGGAACGTCAGCCCCTTCCTGGCGACCCTTGCGATGATGATCATCCTTCAGGGCGTGCGCTTCGCTTATACCGGCGGCGCGCCGATCAGTACGCTGCCGCCGGGCATGTCGTTCCTCGCCTCGGGCCGTATTTGGGGCATTCCGGTCAATCTCGTGACGCTTGCGGTCCTCGCGATCGTTCTCACCGTCGTGCTGCACCGTTCCCGGTTCGGGCGGGAAATCTTCATGGTCGGCAGCAACCCGAAAGCGGCGTTCCTGAACGGCATCGCACCCGACCGGGTCACCATTGCCTGCTACGTCATCTGTTCCGTCTGTGCGGGAATCGGCGGGCTGTTCCTGCTCGGTTATGTCGGCACCGTCTCCAACTGGGTCGGCCAGGGCTACGAGCTCGACTCGATCGTCGCGGCGGTCATGGGCGGCGTCGCGCTGTCGGGCGGACGCGGCAGCATTCTCGGCGCGCTGCTCGGCGTTGCGGTCCTCGTCGTCATCAACAATCTCGTGTTGCTGCTCGGATTTCCGATCGAGATGCAACTCATCATCAAGGGCATCATCATCATCGGCGCGGCGGCTTTCTATCGCACGCGGCTGGTTTGAGGCGCCGAGGCGCCGGGAGTGGAGGAAGACATGGCAATCGAGAACATAGCCGACAGGGGCGCGCGGCCCAGGCGCGACGAGGAGGTGGATGTCGTCATCGTGGGGGCCGGCCCGTCCGGCTCCGTGGCGGCGCTGCATCTGGCGCGTGCCGGCATCTCCGTCGTGGTGCTGGAGCAGGGCGAATGGCCAGAATACAACGACTATACGGGCGCCCGTCCGGAGCATGAACTGGTCAGCACGAAGCTCTGGCATCCCAATCCCAACGTACGCGACAATCCGAACGACTACCCGGTCGACACGTCCACGACGGACATCAATCCGCTCATGTTCGCCGGAGTCGGCGGCAGTGCGACACTCTACGGCGCGCAGTGGATGCACTTCCTGCCCTCTGATTTCCGCGTCCATTCCATGGACGGCGTCGCGGAGGACTGGCCGTTCAGCTACGAGGATCTTCTACCCTACCAGCTCGAAATCGAGCGGGAAGTCGGCGTTTCCGGCCTTGCCGGTGATCCTGCCTTCCCGCCGCGTCCGGCCTATCCCTTCGCGGCCCTGCCGATGGGCTCCGTCGGCCGTCGGGGTGCGCTCGGCATGGAAAAGATGGGCTGGCACTGGTGGCCGGGCAGCAATGCAATACCGTCCGAGAAATTCGGCGAACTGAACGCCTGCGTGCGCCGCGGCACCTGTCTGACCGGCTGTCCCGAAGGGGCAAAATCGACGACCGACCGTTCGCATTGGCCGCTTGCCCTGAAGGCCGGCGCGCGCCTCGTGACCCGGGCCCGCGTCAAGGAAATCGAGACGAACGATCAGGGCCTTGCTACCGGCGTCGTCTATGTCGATGTCAACGGCAGGGATCGCCGCCAGCGCGCCAAGGTGGTGATCGTCTGCGCAAACGGTGTCGGCACGCCGCGGCTGCTGTTGATGTCCGGCGGTCCGGACGGTCTTGCGAATTCCTCGGGCCTTGTCGGCAAGCGCCTGATGATGCACCCCTTCGCGAGCGTTCTTGCCTCCTACGAGGATCCGCTCGATTCCTGGCGCGGTCCCTTCGGCCAGCAGGTCTATTCGCTGGAATTCTACGAGACGGACGAAAGCCGGGGTTTCGTGCGCGGCTCGAAGTGGAACTGCATGCCTTCCGGCGGGCCGGTCGGTGTTTCCGGTGCCATCGGCTCTAAGGTCTATGTGGCGGAGGAGGGGCGTTTCCAGGACTTCTGGGGTGAAAACCTGCACGAGAACGTTGACCGCCGCTTCGGCCATTCGCTGATCTGGGGCATTGTCGGCGAGGACCTGCCGGAGGAGGCGAACCAGGTGGTCCTGTCCAAGGATCTCGTCGATTCCGACGGGCTCCCCGCACCGCAGATCATCTACAAGGTCAACGAGAACTCGAATCGCCTCCTGCAGTTCAACATCGACCGCTGCCTGGAATCCGTGAAGGCGGCGGGCGCGATCGAAACGCTCGTCTCCACACCCGTACGCGAATCCGGCTGGCACCTGATCGGCACCTGCGTGATGGGCGCCGACCCGAAGAAATCGGTCGTCGACCAGTTCGGTGCCTGCCACGACGTGCCGAACCTCTACATCATGGATGCCTCGACCTTCCCGACATCGGGCGCAACGAACCCGACGGCCACCATCATGGCCGTCGCGCTCCGCAACACGCGCCGGATGATTGCCGAGCGCCGTAACCAGAAGGTGGCCTGACATGGCGCGGGACGAGATTTTTCTGGCGCTCGCGGATTTCCTGATCCCGGCGCACAAGCGGATGCCGAAGTTCAGCGACGTCTGTACCTTTGCCGACGTGGAAACGGCGCTCGATTTCCGGGACGATCTGAAGCATGCCTTTGGAGACGCCCTGCAAACGGAACTTCCCGCCGGGCCGGAGGCTCATCTGGAAGAGATAAACCGCAACAGCCCGGCGGCTTTCAGCGCGGTCACCACGATCGCCATCGCCACCTATTACATGAATCCGAAGGTGCGCGAACTGATCGGTTATCCCGGCCAGGAAAACGTGCAGTACGACCCGAAAGCGACGCAGGAATACATCACCGACGGCTCGCTCGGAAACGTCATTGCGCGTGGTCGCAAGTACCGGCCCACACCGGGCCTCTGAACCTCCCAAGTCTGACAGGAAAGGAATATCGAAATGGGTAAGGACGTATTCGACAAGGGTTTGGAAATCCGCAAGTCGGTTCTCGGGGCGGAGTTCGTTGAAAAGTCGTTCAACAGCGCGGACGACTTCAATCGCCCGCTGCAGGAGCTGGTGACGGAGTATTGCTGGGGCGCCGTCTGGGGGCGCGATACGCTGGACAAAAAGACCCGCAGCATGCTGAACCTTGCCATGCTGGCGTCGCTCAACCGACCGCACGAGTTGAAGATGCACGTCAAGGGCGCGTTGCGCAACGGCGTGACCAAGGACGAAATCCGTGAAGTGCTGTTGCAGGTCGTCATCTATGCCGGGGTGCCGGCCGGTGTCGACGCCTTCCGCCTTGCCCGCGAAGCCATGCAGGAAGCCGGGGCATGATCGCGCGTCCGCCACTTGCCGAGGAAAAGCTCGAAATGCTGATCGGCGGTCGCTGGGCCGCCGCGGCATCGGGCGACTACTTCGAGTCCTTCGATCCCTTCACCGGCAAGGCCTGGGCCCTCGTGCCGAGGGCAAGCGTCGCCGATGCCGATCAGGCGATCGAGGCGGCTGCGGAAGCCTTCCGCGGCGAGTGGCGGACGATGACCGCCACGGCGCGCGGGCAGCTTCTCTGCCGATTCGCCGATCTCGTGGCGGATGAGGCCGAGAACCTCGCCATTCTCGAAACGCGGGACAACGGCAAGCTGATCAACGAAATGCGGATGCAGTGCAAGTACATCCCGCAGTGGTTCCGCTTTTTCGGCGGACTTGCCGACAAGGTGGAGGGTCGGGTCATTCCGATCGACAAGCCCGGCGTCTTCAACTACACGCGCCGCGAGCCGCTCGGTGTGGTGACGGCGATCACGCCCTGGAACTCGCCGCTGATGCTGGCGACCTGGAAGCTCGCGCCGGCGCTTGCAGCCGGTAACACGGTCGTCTGGAAGCCTTCCGAATTTTCCTCCGTCTCGGCGGTCGCCTTCGCGAAACTGTTCGAGAAGGCGGGGTTCCCGAAAGGGGTGGTCAATCTGGTGACCGGCTACGGAAGCGAGATCGGGGACCGCCTGGTCACTCATCCGGTCGTCGCGAAGGTCGCTTTCACGGGCGGCGACGCGACCGGACGGCGCGTCTACCAGTCGGCTGCCGGCGAACTGAAGAAGGTCACGCTGGAACTCGGCGGCAAATCGGCCAACATCGTATTCGCCGATGCGAAGATGGAGGCAGCAGTTCCGGGGCTGGTCTCGGGTATTTTTGCTGCGACCGGCCAGACCTGCATCGCCGGATCGCGGGCGCTCGTCCAGCGGTCCGTTTATGATGAGGTGACGGAAAAGCTGGTCGCCTTCGCCCGCACCGCGCGAATCGGCGATCCGCTGGATCCCGACACGCAGGTAGGTCCCATCACCACGGAGCCCCAGCGCAGGAAGGTGCTCGACTATATCGACATCGCCCGCAACGAGGGCGCAAGCCAGCTTCTCGGCGGGAAGATGCCGGAAGATCCGGCGATCGCCAGCGGCTGGTTCGTTGAGCCGACCATTTTCGGCAATGTCGCGCAATCCATGCGCATCGCCCGGGAAGAGGTGTTCGGGCCAGTCCTGTCGATCATACCCTTCGAGGACGAGGAAGAGGCGATCGCCATCGCCAACGACAGCGTCTACGGCCTCGCCGCAGGCGTCTGGACGCAGGATCTCGGCCGCGCCGTCCGCATGCCGGAACGCCTGGAGGCAGGCAGCGTCTGGGTGAACATGTACAGGGCGACCAGCTACCTTTCGCCCTTCGGCGGTTACAAGCAGTCCGGCTTCGGCCGGGAGAACGGCCAGACGGCCATCGATGAATACCTTCAGGAAAAGAGCGTATGGATCGACGCCGGGAACTCCATTCCCGCGCCCTTCGTGCAGCGCTGACCTGACCAATAGACCGGGAGGATACCCATGACCGCGCATGTCGATGCGTCGAAATTTCTCGACCTCAAGGTTGCCGCCTTCGTATCCGGCGAGCATTCGATGCTGATCGGCGGCCAATGGCTGCCGGCCGCTTCGGGCAAGACTCTGGACGTTCTCGACCCGGCCAACGGCAAGGTCATCGCCGCCGTTCCGGCTGGCGAGGCGGCCGATGTCGATCTTGCGGTGAAGGCTGCCCGCAAGGCCTTTTCCGGCCCGTGGTCGCGCCTGGTGCCGGCCGAGCGAGCGAAGTTGATCTGGAAGCTCGCCGATCTGATCGAACAGCACGGCGACATGCTCGGGTCGATCAATTCCTACGAATGCGGCAAGCCGATCGGCGATTCGCGCAACGGCGAAGTGCCCTTCACCGCCGAGACGTTCCGCTACTATGCCGGCTGGGCGACCAAGCTCAACGGCGAATCCATGACGATCAACGCGCCGGGCGACTGGCACGCCTATACCCGCCGCGAGCCGGTCGGCGTCGTAGGGCAGATCATCCCGTGGAACTTCCCGCTTGCGATGCTCGCCTGGAAGGTGGCGCCGGCGCTTGCGACCGGCTGCACCATCGTGCTGAAGCCGGCCGAGCAGACGCCGGTCGGCGCGCTCTACTTCGGCAAGCTCGTCGAAGAGGCGGGGTTCCCGGAGGGCGTTATCAACATCGTGACCGGCTTCGGCGAAGCGGCGGGCGCGGCCATGTCTGGCCATTCCGACATCGACAAGATCGCCTTCACCGGCTCGACCGAGGTCGGCAAGCTTATCGCGCGCGCGGCGACCGGCAATCTCAAGAAGATCAGCCTTGAGCTCGGCGGCAAGGCGCCGACCATCGTCCTTGGTGACGCCGATATCGACATGGCGGTCGCCGGGGCGTCCAGCGCAGCCTTCTTCAATGCCGGCCAGAGCTGTGGCGCGGGCACGCGCTTCTACGTACACCGCAAGATCTACGACAAGGTCATGGCGGGGGTCGCCGAACGCGCTGCAAAGCTTCGGCTCGGCGCCGGCCTCGATCCCGCCACGGAACTCGGCCCGGTCGTCTCGCAGCAGCAGATGGAACGCATCACGCGCCTGATCGAAGAAGGCAGGTCTAGCGGGGCGGAGATCGTCATCGGCGGTGAACGCGCGGGCGACGTCGGCTACTTCGTCAAGCCGACGATCATCTCGCGGACGACGCCCGACATGGCGGTCATCCGCGAGGAAATCTTCGGTCCGGTCGTCTGCGCCATGCCTTTCGACGACGAGGACATCGATGCACTGGCGCGCGATGCGAACGATACCGAATACGGGCTGGCCGCCTCGATCTGGACGAACAATCTCGGCGCCGCCCACCGGCTTGCGGCAAAGATCAAGTCGGGCACGGTCTGGATCAATTGCCACAACTTCAACGACGTGACCATGCCCTTCGGCGGCTTCAAACAGTCCGGCTGGGGGCGCGAGCTCGGCGCACAGGCGCTCGACCTCTACACGCAGACGAAGACGGTGGCGATTCGGCTACCTTGACGGATGCGAGCTATGTCCTGCTACGAGATACTCGATCCGCGCTTTGCCGATCTCATCGATCCGGTCGCTTTTCTCGAGACAATCCATACCGGCAACAGATGGGCCGAAGGGCCCGTCTATTTCGCCGACATGCGCTGTCTGATCTGGAGCGACATCCCGAACGACCGCATGCTGAAATGGGATGAGGAGACCGGCGCCGTTTCGCTGTTTCGCAATCAGGTCTCCAATCCGAACGGCAGCACGCGCGACCGGCAGGGCCGGCTCATAACCTGCATGCAGGGCGAGCGGCACGTGGTGAGGACCGAATGGGACGGCTCGCTTACCGTGCTCGCAAATGCCTGCAACGGAAGGCGGCTCAACTCGCCGAACGACGTCGTCGTGAAGTCCGACGGCAGCATCTGGTTCACGGATCCGAACTATGGGATCATCTCGGATTATGTCGGGCGAAAGGACGTCCAGGAGCAGCCCGGGTGCCATGTCTATCGCATCGACCCGACAAGCGGCGATGTCGCCATCGTCGCCGACGATTTCTCGATGCCCAACGGACTTGCATTCTCTCCGGACGAAAAGCAGCTCTATGTTGCGGATTCAGGCTATTTGACGGACCGGAGCGCCCCTCACCATGTACGGTTGTTTGACGTCGAAAACGACCGGCTGGTAAATTCAAGGGTGTTCGCGGAGATTTCTGCTCGGGAAAATCCGCGTTCCTGAAATGGTGGCAAATCTCGTTTTTGGTGGCCCCCGCAACAACCGGCTGTTCATCACGGCGACGACGTCGGTCTACGCGGTGTTTCTGAACATCCGCGGCGTGCGTCACCCTTTCGGGTCTTGAGGCAAGTGGATGCGATTTGCCGCATCGGGGGGCTGGACTGACGGTGGACACAAAACAGCTTCAGGTTTTCATTGCCGTCGGTGCTGCAGGCAGCTTTTCCAAAGCCGCACTCGATCTAAACGTGACGCAGCCGATGATCACCCGGCATATCCGGGGGCTCGAGGAAGAACTCGGGGTCGAGCTCTTCTACCGCAACGGTCGCGGCGTAATCCTGACCGAGGCCGGTACGCTCCTGAAGGCGCACGCCGACGAGATCATAGAACGCATGCGTCTGGCGCAGAACGCGGTCGCCAACCTCAAGTCCTCGCCGCGCGGGCGCCTCGTGCTGGGCGTGCCGCCTTCCGTCGGGACAGTTTTGACCGTTCCGCTCGTCAAGAAGATTAAAAACGAGTTCCCCCACGTGGCACTTCAGGTCATCGAGGGCTTCAGCGGGCATATCCTGGAATGGCTGATCGCGGGCCGGGTCGACGCGGCTGTATTGTACAACTCGCCGAACCATCCCTCGGTGCTGACGGAACCGCTGGCGGACGACGAGCTTTTTCTCATTGGCCCGGCCTTCGGCGACATGCGCCCGCTGCCGGGGCCGGTCGACCTCGGCATCTTCGCTCGGGTGCCTATGATCCTTCCCAGCCGGCCGCACGGCCTGCGCCGGCTCCTCGACAACATTCTCACCGAGCACGGCATTTATCCCAACATCGAGATGGAGCTGGAGGCGATGCCGTCCACTCTGCTTCTCGTCGAGGAGGGGGCCGGCTTCACGGTTCTGCCCTACGCGTCGGTTCACGTTCTCGCGGAAACCGCTCGTGTGGAGGTGTGGCCTTTCGATCCGCCGATCACGCGCAAGCTCATTCTGGCGACCTCGTCGCAGCGTCCCATGTCATCGACCTATCGGCCTTTATTCCGGACCGTGCGGACGGAGCTGCGCGATATCATGTCGACTCATATTTGGAAGCCGAGCGGGCTTGGCTCATGATTGAAATTTTTGCTGCTCGATTCAGAAATGATAATCGAATCCAGATCACGCGTTCAAATCTATTCACGAGCCATTTGTCGCTTCAGCTGCTTACGGCGAGAGGCGTTAAACTGGTTGCCTCCATAGCGAACTCGTAGGTGCAGAATAGAAGGTCAGGCGGTCGTTAAGGTCCTGATCTCCTACTCGAGTGCCCAGTGTCCATCGGCGGTTGTGACTAGCTGAATCAATTGATTTTGAACAGCGAGGACGGCATTGCTGGTCTGACTTCTCGGGGCAGTGAACAGCACAGACTTCCTGTAAACGACCAGCGTGTCGGGATGCGGCATGCAGGGCGGGACATCATCACCGAGCTGTCATCTTGACTACACAAGCGGACAAGTTAATGGTGGTGGGCACCGATCACATCCGGAGGCGAACCATGCATCTTTCCATGTGGGCCTATCCTTGGGACATTCAAGATCAGGGGCTCGAACGGACGACGGCGGACCTCAGAGATCGCGCTGGCCTCAACACGGTAAGCCTTGCCATTTCCTATCATGCCGGCCGGTTCCTACAGCCGCGCAGCCCGGAGCAGAAGGCCTATTTTCCGGAAGACGGCACCGTCTATTACCGCCCCGATGACGCAGCGTGGAACGGTAAGGAGATCCGCCCGCTGATAGCGGAAAATGTTAGCCAGCGCGGTGACATGCTCGATGCACTGGTGAAGGCGCGATCGCGCGGTGGCATGAAAGTGTCCTGCTGGACGGTCTGCCTACACAATACGCGCTTGGGCATGCGGCATCCCGCGCATGTCACGCGCAATGCTTTCGGCAATGCCAACTACTACAATCTCTGCCCGTCGAGCCCGGCGGCACGCGACTATGTCGTAACAATGATTGGCGAGGTTACCCGCCGCTACAAGCCGAACATGCTGGAACTTGAAAGTCCCAACTTCATGGGATTCGCCCATGAATTCCATCATGAGAAGGACGGTGTCGGCATGCTGCCGGAGGATGACTTCATCCTCTCGCTCTGCTTCTGCGATCATTGCATGACGCGGGCAGGGAAGGCGGGCATCGATGCCGCCGGCGCGCGTGCGACGGTGCGCCGCTTCATCGCAGAGATGTGCGAGCGCGAAGTGCCGGAGGTCCAATTCCCGGATTTTCCGGCCGCCGGAGTCGATGCTTTCAGGGATTTTCCTGCACTGCATGCCTATCTGCAATGGCGGACAGAGCCCGTGACGAGCCTCGTCTCCGCAATCCGCGAAAAGGCCGATCCGGCGACGAAGATCGTGCTCATCGACCTCAAGGACGGCTGGCTCGGCGGCGTCGACCTCGAGGCGGTCGGGCGGGTCTGCGACGGTGCGATCCTCTGCTGTTATTTTTTGAAGCCGAATGCGGTTGCCGAGTTGATGGCGACCGGTCGCGCGGCGCTCGGCCCGGGCAAGTATCTCGGCGCGGGATACCGCGTCTTCTATCCCGAGGTGACCTCCGCGGAGGATCTCGCCGCGCGAGCAAGGGCAGCCATCGAAGCCGGCGCCGACGGTATAAACTTCTACAATTACGGCCTCATTCCTGAACGCCGGCTCGATTGGGTCCGCAAGGCAGTCGACGGGCTGCCGCCGGTCTGAGTCCGATGCGGCGGCGCACCATGCAATTGTTGTAGCGGTGCGCGCGGACCTGCTTGACTACTTGAGTGGACAAGATAACGTGTTGGGCATACGGTCATAAACAAGCAAGGGGAACTAACATGAATCTGAAGAAGGCCTTTCTGACAGCCGCGCTCACGCTGGGGCTGATGAGCGCCGCGGCGGCTGCAGACAAGTATTCCGTCGGCTACGACATCTATTTCGGCGGAAATTCCTGGTCCGTTCAGCTCTACAAGGAGTTCGAGGCGGAGGCGCAGAAGCACGCCGACACGGTCGACGTCACCTATACGGAATCCGAACTCAAGATCGACAAGCAGATCGCCAACATCGAGGATCTGCTGACCAAGGGCGTCGATGCCATCATCGTCACGCCGATTTCGCCGACCGCGCTCATCCCGACGCTGAAGAAGGCGCAGGCTAAAGGCGTCAAGGTCGTGCTGCTCGCCTCGAAGATCCGCTCGCAGGATTATGATGCCCTCGTTACCGTCAACGACGAGGACTTCGGCAAGGCCGGCGCCGAGTGGCTGGTCAAGGCGCTTTCCGGCAAGGGCAAGATCATCGCTCTCAACGGCATTTCCGGAATTTCGGCAAGCGACGACCGCTGGGCCGGCGCCAAGGAAGTCTTCGATGCCGAACCGGACATCGAGATCGTCAGCGCGATCGATGCGTCGTGGGACTATGCCCAGGCGAAGGTCGCCGTCTCCAACCTACTTGCGGCGAACCCTGAGATCGACGGCATCTGGTCGCAGGGCGGTGCCATGACGCTCGGTGCCATCGACGCCTTCGACGCTGCGCAGCGCGCGCTCGTTCCGATGACCGGCGAGGACAACAACGGCTACCTGAAACGTTGGGTCTCGCTGAAAGACAAGGGGTTCACCTCGGTAGCACCATCCAAGCCGACCTGGCTCGGCTCCGAGGCGCTGCTCGTCGCGATCAAGCTCCTGAAGGGCGAAGCCGTTGAGAAAGACACGATCTTCCCGCCGCCGACCATCACCGACGAGAACGTGACGACGACCGTGCGGAGTGACCTCTCGGACTCCTTCTGGGTCAACACACGTCTCAACGACGATCAGGTCCGCGCTGCCTTCAAGGACTGATGATCGAGAAGGGAACGCCGCGATGAACACTACGCAGGGTGGAACCGAGCATCCCCTTCTGGTCGTCTCTGACGTGTCGAAGGTTTTCGGCCGCAATCCGGTGCTGCGCGGCGTTTCCTTCACTCTGGAGCGTGGTGAGGTGCTGGCGCTTGTCGGGGAGAACGGCGCGGGCAAGTCCACACTGATGAACATCATCTCCGGCGGGCTTTCCTTCGACGAAGGATCCATGACGCTCGACGGCCGGGACTATCATCCCGACCGGCCGGTGGACGCTATCCGGCAAGGCGTCGCCATCGCCCATCAGGAGACGGCCGTCATGCCGGATCTAACGGTGGCCGAAAACATCTATTTCCGTCGCGAACCGGTCAACGCTCTCGGTCTCGTGCGCCAGGCCAGGATGCACGCCGACTGTTCGGCGCTCCTTAAGGAGCTCGGCTTTGCGATCGATCCGCGCCGCCTCGGCCGCGACCTTTCCGCTGCCGAACGGCAACTGGTGGAGATCGCCCGCGCCATCCAGCTGCGCCCGAAGCTCCTGATTCTCGACGAGCCGACCGCCTCGCTTTCCGTCCAGGCGGCTGAGATCATCCTCGGCCTGATGGCGCGCCTGAAGGCACTGGGCACCTCGGTCATTTTCATTTCCCACCGCATGGGCGAGATCATCGATGCGGCGGACCGGGCGGTGGTGCTGAAGGACGGCGAACTGACGCTGGAGGCAAAACGCGGCGCGTTCGACCGCGACGATCTCATCCATGCGATGGTGGGGCGCAAGCTCACAAACATCTTCCCGGCACGTCCGGCCTCGCTTGCCAATGCGGCAACGGCTTTCGAACTTCGCGCGGCCGGCAACAGCGCGCTTGCGCCGATGAGCTTCGCCGTCCGGCGCGGGGAAATCCTCGGCATTTCAGGTCTTGAAGGGCAGGGTCAGCGTCCGCTGGCCGGGGCACTGTGCGGCGCACAGCCTTTCACGGCGGGTGAGGTCATGATCGAGGGTAAGGCGGTACGCCTCCCCTCGCCCGCGGCCGCCATCGCGGCTGGCATCGCCAGCATTCCCGATGATCGCAAGCATGACAGTTTGGCGCTGTCGCTGCCCATCCGCATGAACATGAGCCTCTTTGCAATAAGCGACAAGGCGCGCTTCGGCTTTCTGCCGCTTGTTGCCGAACGGGATTTCGGCGCGGCGGCGCGGCGGCGCTTCTCGATCCGCTCGACGGATCTCGAGCAGCCGGTTGGCGAACTCTCCGGTGGCAACCAGCAGAAGGTCGTTTTCGCCCGCTGGCTCACCCATGTGCCGAAACTGCTTGTTCTTTACGAACCCACGAAGGGCGTCGATGTCCAGTCGAAGAGCGAGATCTACCATCTCATCGGGGAGTTGGTGGAGAAAGGCGTTGCTGTCGTCGTTATCAGTTCCGATCTGATTGAGCTTATCGGCCTCAGCGATCGCATCCTCACGCTCTACGAAGGGAAGATTTCCGGCGAGGTCGCGCGGCCGGATTTTTCGGAGGAGCGCATCATGGCGCTTGCTGCCGGACCGGAAACTGCCATCGGGGAGCTCGTCCATGCTTGAAGGTTCTCTTCGCTCGAATCTTTTTCTCTCGGCGCCTGCGCTCGTATTGACCCTTCTACTGGTGAGTCTTACGGGCGTGCTGTCGCCGTCGTTCCTGACGGAAGCGAACCTTGCCAATATCGCGGTCCGCCTGCTGCCGCTCGGGCTTGTGGCGCTCGGCCAGGCGATCGTACTTTTTGCCGGCCGCATCGATCTGTCCGTTGGCACGATCATGAGCCTTTCGACGGCCATCATGGCACTGACCTCCGTCAGCCTTGGCTGGTTTTCCCTGCCGTTGACGATTCTGGCCGGGATCGCCTGCGGTCTCTTTACCGCGGCGGGCGTGATCGTCCTGAGGATCAACCCATTGGTTATGAGCCTTGCCACCGCGGCGATCGTAAAGGGCGTTACTCTGCTCGTACTGCCCTCTCCAGGTGGTGAAGTCGACTATGCCCTCTACGAACTCTTCTTCGAGAGCGAGAGCCCCTTCGCCGCGCCGCTGCTTATCTGCCTCCTGGCCTATCTCATCCTGGCGCTCGTCATGGGTTGGAGCCGCCTGGGCCGTTCCATCTACGCCTTCGGCTCGGACGCCAAGGCAGCCTTCGCAAACGGTGTGTCCGGCGCGCGCATCGACATCACTGTCTATGCGGTAGCCGGCGGGCTGGCGGCGCTCGCCGGCATCTTCCTTTCGATCCGCATTCTCTCTGGCGATCCACTGATCGGCGAGCCCTATACGCTGGATTCGGTCTCCGCGGCGATCCTCGGCGGCGTGGCGCTGCAGGGCGGCCGCGGCCATGTGTTCGGCGTTCTCGCTGCCGCGCTCGCGCTCGTTCTGGTAAACAACATGTTCAACCTCTTGTCGCTGGACACGAACCTGCAGGCGATTGCCAAAGGCCTGATCTTCGTCGCCGCGCTCGTCTTCTTCATGCGTAAGAAGCAGGGGGAGGCGTGACATGGCAACACCGCTCATCCTGTCCCATATCCGTCCCTCCGCCGCCACGTTGCGCGCCACCGGGTTGCTTCTGGTGCTGCTTGCGCTGCTCTCCATCGGTTCTGGCGCCATTTCCGGCCAGCAGATCATGAACAATGCGCGCCAGGCCGCGCCGCTCGGCATCATCGCGCTCGCTCAGGCGCTGATCCTGATGATGGGCCGGCTCGACCTGTCCGTCGGTGCGACGGCAGGTCTTGCCAATGTCGTGCTCGCGACGAACTTTGCCGGCAACATGGACAACATGATGCTGGCGCTGGCGCTGACGCTCGGCTGCGGCCTTCTCGTCGGCGTCGCGAACGGTCTTCTCGTCGTCACACTGCGGATCCCGGCGTTCCTTGCGACACTCGCCACCTCGTTAATCATCGCCGGTATCCTGCTCGTCTATACGGGCGGCAGTCCGCGCGGCTCGATTCCGCCCGCCTTCCGCGTCGTCACCGAGGGCTGGATTGCCGGCCTCGTACCATGGTCGGTCGTGCTCTGGGTCACTCTCGCGGTTGTCCTTATGGTGCTCGTGCATTTCACCATGACAGGTCGTCGGATGCTGCTGTCCGGAGCGAATATCCGCGCCGCGCGGCTGAACGGCATCGCCGCGGATCGCATGGTCATCCTCGCCTTCGTGCTATCGAGCCTGCTTGCGACGATCGGCGGCATCTTGCTCTCGGCCATCACGGGCATGACGACGATCGGCATAGCCGATGCCTATACGGTCGATTCCATCGCTGCGGCGATCATCGGCGGCGCGCTCTTCTCCGGCGGGGTTTTCCTGCCGGCGGGCGCTGCGGCAGGGGCGCTCATCCTGTTCTTCCTGCAGAGCCTCCTCTACGTCTTGTCCCTGCCGCCGGCTGCGCGGTTCATCATGCAGGGTGCGATCATCGTGATCGCGCTCGCCATCGCAAACCTGAAGAAGGAGCGCTGACCATGACCTTCATCCGGACCCTGACCGGCGACATTGCGCCCGAGATGTTGGGCGTCACTTATTCCCACGACCACCTCTTTTGCATTCCGCCGCTCTGGAAGGAGAAGAAGATCGACGACTTCATGATCGATGACCTCGAAAGCTCGATCAAGGATGTCGAGCTGTTCACGGCCGCAGGCGGACAGGCCGTCTACGATGCGACGGCGATCGACTATGGCCGTGATCCGGTCGCGCTCAAGGCGATTTCTGAGCGCACTGGCATCCGCATCATCGCGACGGCGGGCTTCAACAAAGCGATCATGTGGCCGGGCCAGATGGCCGGCACGGGCGGCACCTTCCAGGCCTGGATCGATGCTCACAGTCGCGCTGAAATCCGCGATCATGTCGTGCGCGAGCTGACGGTCGGCATGGACGGCACGGTTCTCAAGGGCGGCGTCGCTAAGTTTGGCACGGGCTATAACGCGATATCCGAGGCTGAGGACAAGGTCATGCGCGCCGTGCTCGATGCGCACAAGGAGACCGGCTCGCCGCTCCATTCGCATACCGAACTCGGCACGCTGGTGCTCGAACAGCTGGCCATCGTGAAGCAGGAGGGTGTCGATCCGATGCGGCTGACCATCGCCCATGTCGACCGCAACCCAGATCACTGGCTGCACCGCAAGGCCGCCGAGACCGGTGCGTTCCTCTGCTTCGACGGTATTAGCCGGATCAAATACCATCCCGAAAGCGTGCTGATCGATTGCATCCTGAACCTCGTCAAGCACGGCCACGAGGACCAGATCGTCGTTGGCGGCGACATCGCTCGGCGCACCATGTTCCGCAACTACGGCGAGGGTGGTCTTGGCCTCGGCTATATTCTCGAAAGCTGGGTGCCGCGTTTTGTGGAGCAGGCGGGGGAGGCGGGTTACGACGGGCCGGCGCTGTTCGCAAAGTTCTTCATCGCCAATCCGCGCCGCGCCTTCGTGTTCAAGCCGTGAGCCGAGCCGTGAACGACAAGACCGACATATCGTCCCTCAACGACAGCGAAATGGTGGTGGCGCTTGCCGCGAGGCCGGTGCTCGTGCTGCCGCTGGGAGCCGTCGAAAGCCATGGCGACCACCTGCCCGCCGGCACCGACAATTTCCTTGCCGTGCGCCTCTCGGAGGAGCTTGCCCGTGTGGTCGCCGGCACGACGCCGATGCTGCGGCTGCCGGTTATGCCCTTCGGGCAAGTCTGGTCGCTTGCCGACGCGCCGGGTTCCTTCGGCGTCTCGAACGAGACGGTGAGCCGCGCGATCGTGGAAATCGCCCGATCCGCAAAGGCCAAGGGTCTTGCCACGATGGTCGTGGTCAATGCCCATCTCGGCAACGCGATTGCCATCCGCGAGGCACAACGCATCATGAAGGAGGAGGATTTCGTCGTCGCGAACTTCTTCTATCCGGGTGCCGATGCGCTCATCGTCGCACAGCGCGAGAAGCCGGAGGCCCATCCCGCCTTCATGCATGCCTGCGAGATCGAAACGTCCTATGTGCTCCATCTTGCGCCCGATCGCGTCGATATGGACAAGGCGATCGCCAACTATCCGACCTTCCCTGAGGATTTCAGCCTCTTGCCCTATCGCTGGACGGAGTTTTCCGAAAGTCCGGTGCTCGGCGATGCCCGGGCGGCAAGCGCGGAAAAGGGACGGATAATCCTCGAGGCGGTCCTTGCCAATATGGCAAAGCAGGTGGCGCTCCTTTATGCTCGGCAGTCCAAAGAACTATAACGCCGAGGTTTGTGTGAACATTTCATCCGCCGCCATGCGGGATCACCGGCCGGTCTATATCCAGATCGCCGAAACGCTGCGCGCCCGTATCCTGTCGGGCTACTACGACGACAGGATCGACGGGGAGCTGCTGCTTGCCAAGGAATGGAAGGTCAGCCGAAGGACGATCCAGCAGGCGCTCGATCTTCTGGTGCGCGAAGGCTTGCTTGTACGCCAGCACGGCATTGGTACCTTCATCAATCCGAAAGGTGTCGAAAAGCGCTACCGCGCGATCACCAGCATTACCGAAAGCATTGCCGGCCAAGGTCTGAAGCCCGAATTCCGTGTGCTGTCGAGCGGCAAGGAACCGGCTGGCGAAGAGGCGGCGATGTTTTTCGGATTGGAACCGGGCGACGCGATCTACCGTCACCGGCGTCTGGTCTCGGCCAACGGCCGGGCGCTCGCTGTAATCGACACTCGCCTCAATCTCCAGCTTCTCGAAGGGCTGGAACTTTCCCGTCTCGACAGTTCGCTCTATCGGACGCTGCGCAGCGAGTTCAACCGCACGATCGTGCAAGCGGAGGATAAGTACATCCCGGCGGTCGCGGATGGGGAGATAGCGCGCCTGCTCGTGCTGCCGAAAGGGAGTCCGTTCTTCATCGCCATCCGCCGGGCGCGCGATCAGACAGGTGCACCGATCGAGCTTTCCCGCGTTTCCCTGCTGCCGGTTCCGCTCGACATTTCGATCCGGCATGTCGGCTTCACGCTGGCAAAGCCTGACACCCTCGCGCCTGAAGCACGGGAATGGTCCTATATGGTTGGTTTCGGCAGCTTCGATGATTGAACCTTATCCGGCGACGGCGGTAAGGATGTCCATCGCTGCCGCGCTACCCACCTTGAAGCGCCGGTAGCCGGCCTCGTAGGCGGACCGGGTGGCGTCGTTCGGCTGATGTCGTCGACGGGCGCCGAAGGTCTGGCGGCAGGCCTCACCGAGCGATGTGTGGTCACCTATCGCGACGGATGCACAAAGCGCAGCGCCCCTGGCGCCGAACTGCGTGCCGTCCGGTATTTCCACCGTATAGCCTGTGACGTCCGCGATCATCTGACTCCAGAAGGGGCTGCGCGCGCCGCCGCCGGAAAGCCTTATCGAGCCACTGGTGCCGCCGATCGCCTCGTAGCAGTTGCGGATCGCATAGGCGATGCCCTCGTAGACGGCGCGCACCATGTCGGCGCGGCCGTGGTGCGGAGCAAGGCCGTGGAACCCGGCGCGGGCACGCGGCTCGACGCGCGGCGCAATGACGCCGCTTGCCGAAAGATAAGGAACGAAGACGACGCCGTTGGCTCCAGGCGGGCTCGTTTCGGCGAGCGCGCCGAGCGTCTCGTAGGGCGCCTCGCCGACTGCGATGTCGGGGCAGAGCGTTGCGAGGCACCAGTCGAGCACCGTCGTGCCGGCCACGTTCACCATGGTCTTCATCCAGCGGTTCTCCGGCAGGATGAATAATAGCCCAAGATCCTTCGGCTCATAGACGGCGCGTTCGAAGAGCACGCCATTGAGGCAGGTCGTACCGAGCACCGTCACGGCCTGGCCGGGCTCGTGACAGCCGGCGCCGAGCACACAGGCGCCCGTGTCGCCGGTGCCGATCGCAACGGGAGTGCCTGTCGCAAGACCGGTTGCGGCAGCAGCCGCTTCGGTGATATTTCCCGCAAGCGTTTCTGCACGATGCACCGGCGCGAGCAGATGGACGACATCCGCGACGCCGAGGAGGGCCGCCTGGTTCGGATGAAAATCCCGCGTCACCGCCGAGCCCGGCGACATCGCGGCTTCCGACTCGTCCGTGGCGAATTCTCCGGTCAGCCGGTAGCGGATGAAGTCCTTCGCGCAGAGCACTTGCGTCGTTCGCGCGAGGCTGCCCGGCTCGTTCTCCTTCAGCCAAGCGAGCACGGGCAGCGTGCAGCCAAGCTGCATCATCGAACCCGAATGGGCGAAGATCTTGGAAAACAGTGCCGGCTCGCGCTCTTGCAGCCGGCCGATGAGGGCGTGCGCTCGCGCATCGTTCCACAGGATGGGCGGACGCACGAGCCGGCCATTTGCGTCGATGAGCCAGGCGCCGACCATGACGCCGGTGATGCCGATGCCGCGCACGTCGGCGGGCCTTGTATCGGTGTCGGCGAAGAGCGCGCGGATGACCCGCGCCGTCACGGCCCAAACGGCTTCTCCGTCGAGTTCGGACCAGCCGACCGGCGCCGGCAGCAGCTGCATGCGCTCGAATGTTTCGGCGCGTTCACAGCCCTCTCGGTCGAAGAGTGCCGCCTTGATGACCGAGGTGCCGATGTCGATGCCGAGATACATGCCGTGCCTGTGCCTGCCCAAACTTGAGTACCTATGTAGTCATGTCGTGATTGCTGTGCCAGATCAAGAGGCGGGCGGCAATTTGCGTATCGCGCGGGGAATGGCGGGCGAAGGGGCTTGCATATTCGTGCTGTCTACGGCCATGTCTTGCCATGAGGAAAGTTTCCATCAAGGATCTCGCGGCGCGAACCGGCTTGTCGCAAGCGACGATATCGCTTTCACTGCGCAATCATCCGCGCATTTCGGACGAGACGAAAAACCGCGTGCTGAAGGCGGCGCAGGAGCTCGGCTATGTCTATAATAGGCAGGCGGCGAACCTGCGTCTCAGCCGCACGCGCACCATCGCGGTCTGCCTCAACACGATCGAGAACCCGGTCATTTCGCGTATCTTCACGGGCCTTCTACACTTCTTCCAGTCGCAGGAATGGATGGTCGTCTTTGGCGACAGCGAGGATTCGCCGCAAAAGCAGGCCGATTTTCTATCGACCTCGCTGGAAAACAATATCGCCGGCTTGATCGTCGTACCGGCGGAAGGCACCAAACTGGATGAACTGCTGGATGTCTCGCGCTTTGTGCCAATGGTTGTCGCGCTTCGCGAAATCCGTAATTCGCCGCTCGATCAGGTGCGCATAGACTATGAAGCCGGTGTCAGCGCGGCGGTCGATCATCTCGTTTCCCTCGGTCACCACCGGATCGGCTGGATCGGAGCTGGGCTTGCAACCGAGACGTCGCGCATCGGGATCAACGTCTATCGCGCCCGTATGCGCCAGCACGGTCTCGACGTGCCGGCCGCGCTCGTCCAACCCTGCCCAACCAGTCGCGAGGCCGGCTATCACGCCATGAAGACGCTGATGGAGAAGGCGTCGGGCATGACCGGCGTCGTCTGCTTTTCCGACCTTCTGGCAAGCGGAGCGATCCGCGCCATGGCGGATGCCGGCCTGGTGCCGGGGCGCGACATCTCCGTGGTCGGGTTCGACGATCTCGACGAGGCGAGCTATATGGTGCCGCCGCTGACCACCGTCCGCATCGACCAGCCGTTCCTTGGGGAGGCCGCTGGTCGGCTGCTGCTCAACCGGATCAAGGACAACGCGATGCCGCGGCAGGTCGTGACGATCCCCTCGCAACTTATCGTGCGAGGCACGTCGCGAAAGCTCAAAGTCCTGAAATAGTCAGTGCCGGCGGATCACCTGGCCTGGTGCGGCGTTGGTGTGTCGTCCGTCGCGCCAGACTTCGCTGCCGTTGACGAAGACACGCGCGATGCCGATCGACATTTCATGCGGGTGCGACCAGTCCGCGGCATCGCGAATGGTCTTAGGGTCGAAGATCGTCACATCCGCCTTGCAGCCGAAGCGAATGAAGCCACGATCCTTCAGGCGGAACTGCCGGGCCGTGAGGCCGGTCATCTTGTAGACGGCAGTCTCGATGCTGAAGAGGCCGAGGTCGCGGCCGTAATGACCGATCACCCGCGGAAAGGTGCCCCACAGGCGTGGATGCGGGTGGCGATCGTTCGGCAGACCATCCGAACCGATCATGGTCTCGGGATACTGCATGATGGTGCGCACATCCTCCTCGGCCATCTGGAAATAGATGCCGCCGGCAGGCGAGAGATAGTCGATGGCCTCGTCAACGCCCATGCCGAGCTCTTCCTGCACCTCGAAGAAATCGCGGCCTGCATATTCGGGATGGGGGTCCGACCAGGCGATCATCACTCGCTCACCCTCGTCGCCGCTGAAGGTCCTGCGGTTGAGCATGGAGGAGCCGGCTGGGTAGGGATAGGCATCGAGCCCGATCGACTGGCGCAGGCGCCGGTTATGGATGACGCCGAGCGTCTCGCGGGAGCGGCCGTGATTGGCAAGTCCGATCAGCTTGTGATGGGAGATGACCGTGTGTGCCTCCAGCTGGCGGCCGGTTTCGAAGGCCTCTTCCAGCGCCGGCAGGATCCAGTCTGCCTCGTTGCGGATATGGGCGCAGTAGACCGCATCCTTGCCCTTCATTGGTTCGCCAACACTGACGACCTCCTGGGCGGTCGCGGCATTGGCATTCGGATAAAAGACGCCCGTAGAGAAGCCTACGGCGCCGGCATCCAGCCCCTCTTCGAGATGCCTGCACATCGCATCCGCCTCCTCGCGTGTCGCGGCGCGGTCGAGCCGGTCCATCACATTGATGCGCAGCGTCGTGTGACCGACGAGCGGGATTGCGTTGACCGAGGCCGGATTGCGATCGAGTTCGTCAAGATAAGCGTGGAAGGTCGGAAAGCGGAAGATTTCCTGGCGCCCGAGCAGGTTGATTGGCGGCTGGATCGGTCTTTCGAGCGGGGCAAGGCTCATACCGCAGTTGCCGATCACGACGCTCGTCACGCCTTGGCTGACCTTCGGTGTCATGTCTGGATGGGTCAGCAGATAGCCGTCGTCGTGCGTGTGATTGTCGATGAAGCCGGGCGCGACCACAAGGCCAGTAGCATCGACCACCTTGTCCGCCTCTTGCGCGGCGAGATCGCCGATGGCGACTATGTGTTCTCCGCTGACGGCGACATCCGCCAGAAAGCCTGCGGCGCCCGAGCCGTCGATCACGGTGCCCCCCTTGATAATGAGATCGAAAGCCATGCGTCTTTCCATTGCCTTGGTGATGACATGCGCATCCGGTTGACATCGTGCATTATCTGCCGTCAGTTTGTAAAACGTTTAACTCAATTCGCCAAGGTCATCTCGATGCCAGCTCCTTTTGGTCGTTATAGCTCCGCTCTTTCGTCAGCGCGCCGACCAGCCGCCATCGACAGGCAGGATGGCGCCGTTGATGTAGCCGGCAGCGGGCGTGGCGAGGAAGAGCGCGACGGCGGCGATCTCCTCGGCGGTGCTCACTCGTCCCATGGGCACGGACTGCGTCATGGCGGCATTGAAATCGGCCTCTTTGAGGAGCGCGGAGATCATCGGCGTTTTGACCGGCCCTGGGCAGATGCAGTTGACGCGGATGTTCTTCGCCCCCCAGTCCGCCGCCAGAACGCGCGTCAAGGAGACGATGCCGCCCTTGGCCGCCGTATAGGCGTCGGCGCCGTGCACGCCGGCAAGGGCGTTGATCGAAGCATTGTTGATGATCGCGCCGCCGCCGCGCTTCACCATCTTCGGGATCGCATGCTTGCAGCCCATGGCAAGGCCCTTGAGATTGATGTCGAGGATGGCGTCCCAGGCTTCTCCCGGCGTTTCCGTGATGCTCGCCATCGTGTAGCGCGACGAGGCGCTGAAGCCGACGCCCGCATTGTTGAACAGGATATCGATGCCGCCGAAGGTCTCGCAGGCGAAATCCACCATGGCCTCGACATCCGCTTCTTTCGCGACGTCGACGCGGACCGCTGTGCCGCCGATCGCCTCGGCAACGCGTTCCGCGCCGGAAAGATCGATGTCGGCGACGACGACCTTGGCGCCTTGCTCGGCGAAGAGTTCGGCGGCTACCTTGCCCTGGCCCGATGCGCCGCCCGTGATGATCGCCACCTTGTTGGAAAGACTGAAAAGTTCCAGAGTTCTTTTGCTCACGGCAGGATTTTTCCTTTTGCTGCGGGCGCGCCATGCGCCATGGATTTCACAGGAGTCGATGCATGAAAATCACCGACAATCTTCACCTTGTCGCGAGTGGCGCCACGGGTTTTGGCCTGACGCATGCGCTCGACTGCAACGTCTTTCTCTTCACCGACGGGCAGACGCACCACGTTTTCGATGCGGGCGCCGGGCTCGATATCGATGCGATCTTCGCGGCGATGCGTTTCGGCGAGCTCGATCCGGCAGGGCTTCGCACCCTGTTTCTGACGCATGGCCATGCCGACCATTCCGGCGGCGCCGCCGGTCTCAAGGGCCACATTCCGGAGCTGACGGTGGTCACCGGCACACGCACGGCGGAAATCCTCGCGCAGAAGGACGAGCGGCTGATCAGCCTCGACCGGGCGCGCGGCAGTTTCTATCCCCTCGACTATGTCTGGCACGCGCCGGAGGTCGATTGCGTGCTTGCAGATGGCGAAAGCCTGAACGTCGGCCCCTTCCGCGTGACGATTCATGACACGCCCGGACACAGCGACGACCATTGCTGCTACACGGTGGCCTATGGCGGGAACGTCAGCCTTGTCGCGGGGGATGCGATTTTCGTCGGCGGCAAGATCTTCTTGCAGGATATAGAGGATTGCAGCGTACCGAAGACGCTCGCCTCGATCCGCAAGCTGGATACGCTTGCCTTCGACATCTTTCTGCCAGGCCATGGCGCATTCTCGCTGCAGAACGGCAAGCGCCATGTGCGCAGCGCGATGACCTATGCCGACGTCGGCGCGCTGCCGCCCCAGTTCTAACGACCAGCCGGCCGGCATCATTTGCCGGCTCCGGAGGTGATGCTCTCGACGAAGTAGCGTCCGGCGAAGGTGAAGATGATCACCACCGGCAGCGCCGCCATGACGGCCGCGGCGGAGAGCAGGCCCCAGTCGATGCTGTATTGTGAGACGAGGGCCTCCAGCCCGACGGGCAGCGTCTTCAGCCGATCATCGATGATGAAGACGGAGGCGAACATGAACTCCGTCCAGCTCAGGACGAACGTATAAGTCGCCGTCACGACGATGCCGGGCGCAGTCAGCGGCACGATGACCTTCCAAAGGATCTGCATGTCCGTCGCACCGTCGATCGCCGCCGCCTCCTCGATGCCGTTAGGGATCGAAGTGAAGAAGCCGCGCATCAGCCAGACGCTGAAGGGTACCGCGAAGGTGACGTTCATGATGACGAGGCTCGCCCACGAGTTTAGAAGCCCGGTAACGGCGAAAAGGCCGAAGAGCGGAGCGAGCAGCAAGACGCCTGGAAATATGTAGACGACGAGCAGCAGGTTGTAGATGAAGGTGCGGCCGCGGTAGCGCGTGCGGAAGACGCTGTAGGCCGCGAGCAGCGCCAGCGGAATAGCGATTGCCGTGCTGATGAGGGCGACAAGCAGGCTGTTTCGGGCAAGCAGCACATATTGCGTCGCCGACGGCAGCTTAACGTAGTTGCCAAATGTCACCAGCGCCGGCGAGAAGAAGTTGCCGGGCTGGATGAGCGCGGAATTCGGCTGGAGCGAGGAGAGCACCATCCAGACGAAGGGCGCGCCGATCATCAGGAGGAGGATGACGATCAGGATGGCGCGGATCGTCGGTTTCACGAGGCTTGAGGCCATCAGTCGACCTCCTGTTCCGTGGCTCCCTTCGGCGCGAAGCGGATATAGACCACGGCGAAGAGAAGGAGGAACAGTGCCAGCGAGACAGACATCGCGCTTGCCTCGCCAAGCTTGAACTGCTGGAAGGCGCGGATGTAGATCGAGATTGGAAGTGTCGTCGTCGTGTCTATCGGGCCGCCCTTGGTCGTCAGCCAGATGATGTCGAAGACATTGACCGACCACAGCGTGCCGAGCAGGCCGACGACGTAGAGAACCGGCTGGATGAAGGGCAGCGTCACCTTGGTGAAGAGCTGCCAGCTGGTCGCCCCTTCCACCTTCGCCGCCTCGTAATATTCCGGTGCGATGCGCGTCAGCGCGGCGAGGATCAGCAGCGTCAGGAAGGGAAACCAGCGCCAGGCGTTGATCCAGACCACTGTCGCGAAGGCATAGGTCGGCGAACCAAGGAAATCGATCGGTCGGTCGAGCAGGCCTGCGCCGAGAAGGAGCTGGTTGACCACGCCATAATCCGCATTAAGCATCCAGCGCCAGAGAAAGGTCGTGACGATCGTCGGCACCACCCATGAGGCCATGATCCAGGTGCGGGCGACATGCTGGCCGGCAAAGCGCTGATGCAGGAGCAGGGCCGCGCCCGCGGCAAACACGGTCTGCAGCACCGCGCCGCCAATCGCCCAGGCGAGCGTGCGCAAGAAGGCAGGACCGAAGGTGCCGTCGCCGAAGATCGTCGCGTAGTTGGAAAGGCCGACGAATTTTGGCGTCCCGCCCATCGTGTTGGCGCTAGTCAGGCTGATCCAGATGCAATAGGCGAGCGGCAGGACGATCGTCAGCGCCAGCCAGATCATCAACGGCGCGATGAAGAGCCGGCCGAGCGTCGCGCGCACCGGCGGCTCGGGAAGACGGGCGGGGGGATGCGACTGAACCGCATCCCTTTCAGTGGCTGTGGCGGGGATCGTTGTCATTGGCCGGCAGCAGCGCTCATCTGTTCCTGACCCCAGGTGACGGCGGCCTGCGGGTCCTCGCCACCGACGACGACCTTCTGCACGACCTGCGACAAGAGGTTCTGCGCCATGATCGGGCCGATCGCCTTCTGCACGGTGCCGGTGTTGAAACCGGGCAGCACTCCCTTCTTCGACATCCCGATCATAAGGTCGACGCAGCCTTTGTACTTCGAAAGGATCGGCGAACCGGTCCAGGCCTCGCTTGCGCCGTCGACGGTGAGCGGCAGGAAAAGACCTGGTTCGGCAAGCAGGAACTCGGCATAGTTCGCCGGCTCGAGGATGAAGGACAGGAAGGCTGCCGCGCCCTTGCGCTTGTCAGGATCGGAGGTCAGCACCATGGCGGCGTTCGAATAGTAGATGCTGTGCTCCTCGCCGCCGGCATTGACCGGGATCGGCGCGCAACCGAGCTGATCTGCCGCCTGGCCGGAGGTCTCTTCGAACGGCGTCAGGTACTGGCCCTTCTCGATCGCCATGGCGACGGTGCCAGCGTTCAGCGCATCCTGCGGCTCCGGCCAGGTCCAGGAGGCTGCGCCACTCGGCGAGAGCTCCGAGAGCTGCTTGTAGAAATTGACCGTTTCGACGTTCTTCGGTGTGTCGAACGTGACGGCGCCGGAGGCATCGAACAGTTCTGTGCCGCCGTTGACGCTCATCAGCGAGTAGAGGACCTGGTCTGTCGCAAGGCTCTTGGAGACCGGCACGCCGACGCCGAACTTGCCATTCTTGGTAAGCGTCCTGGCGGCGTTGAGGAACTCTTCCCAGGTCTTCGGCGGACTTTCCGGATCAAGACCTGCGGCCTTGAAGAGGTCCTTGCGATACCAAAGAACCTGCACCATGCCATAGACGGGAACAGCCCAGATCTTGCCTTCGTCCCTGTAGGGCGTCAGCGCCTGATCGATGAATTTGTGTTTCTTTTCGATCTCCGCGACGATGTCGTCGACGGGTTGCACGGCGCCGGTCTCGCGGATGGTCACGGTGAAATCGGGAATCGTGAAGTCGATGTCCGGCTGGACGCCTGCCTGGATTGCCGGCGGCAGCTTCTGGTAGATGTTTCCCCAACTCTGGACCTGCTGAACGACCTGATACTCGGCCTGCGAGGCGTTGAAGGCGTCGATGACCTTTTGGAATTGGTCGACACGAGCCTGCACCTGTTCCTGATGCCATAGGGTGATCTGAATGGGCTCGGCGGATGCCACGCCCACGGAAAGAACGATCGCGCCGGTCATGACGCCAGCCGTCAGGCGCGCGGCGAGCCGTTGATGCAGATTGCGATCCTCTGCGGTTTTCATGCTGTTCTCCTCTGTCGGCCGGAGTGCCCGGCTCTTCACGAGATTGCCTCCGAAGGGCGTCGAAACGGCGGTGCGCCGGCGCCAGCGAGTTCCGTAGAATTTTTGCACAAAACCCGCCATTTTCGCATAGTAAAACGTTTGACTTTAACTTACAAGGCATTAAGTTGGTCGCCGCGCCTTCGAAGATTGCCCGCTTTTCGATGACCTTCGGACGCGGTTTCGGTTGTCTATCAGCAAGGTTCGCCCGTTCGTGTCCAAGCTCATCCTGCGCAATGTCGTCAAAAGCTATGGAGGCCATTTCCAGGTCGTCCATGGCATCGATCTGGAGGTTGCCGACGAGGAGTTCGTCGTGTTGGTCGGACCGTCTGGTTGCGGTAAGTCGACGACGCTGCGCATGATCGCCGGGCTGGAAACGGTCACAGGCGGCAAGATCCTGATCGGCGATGACGTTGTGAACGATCTGCCGGCACGCCGGCGCGACATTGCAATGGTCTTCCAGAACTATGCTCTCTATCCGCACCTGACGGTCTTCGAGAACATGGCCTTCGGCCTGCGCCTTCGGAACCACCCGGAAGACGAGATCAAGAAGAGCGTCGCCGAAGCTGCGCGCATCCTCGGCCTCGAATCCCTTCTGGAGCGGCACCCGCGCGCGCTTTCCGGCGGCCAGCGCCAGCGTGTCGCCATGGGTCGCGCCATCGTGCGCCATCCGAAGCTCTTCCTCTTCGACGAGCCGCTGTCGAATCTCGACGCCAAGCTGCGCATGCAGATGCGCGGCGAGATCAAGCGCGTGCACCAGGCGATCAGGACCACGACAATCTACGTGACGCACGACCAGGTCGAGGCAATGACGCTCGCCGACCGCGTCGTCGTCATGAATGCCGGGCATATCGAGCAGATCGCCGCGCCGCAGGAGCTTTACGTAGCGCCGGCAAGCCGGTTCGTCGCGACCTTCATCGGTAGCCCCGGCATGAACGTGCTGCCGGCACGACTTGCCGAGGAGGACGGCCGCCTTCTGGCCGTGCTCGACAACGGTTCGCGCGTCGCGCTGGCGCCGGGGGCGCCCAGCCGTTATCGCGCGCATATCGGCAGGACGGTGCTCTTCGGCGTGCGGCCGGAACATCTCGGCGAAAATGTCACGGGCACCGGCCTTTCGGAGCTCTCGGTCGACGTGACGCTGGTCGAGCCGCTCGGCATGGAAACGCTGGTGCATGGCCGTATCGGCTCGGCCGAGATCATCGCGCGCTGTAGCCCGGCTGTTCGGGCCGCGTCGGGGCAGGCGCTGCCGCTCGCCGTCGCCGCTGAAAACGTCGTGCTCTTCGACGCAACCACCGAACACGCGCTCTGAGGATAGGGGAACAGATGAATGGGCATGATCGAAGGCGGATTGGCGAAGACGAAACTCGTCTGCTTCTTCTGTGGCGAGGCACGGGCGCCGGACCTCAAAACGGCCTGTCATGCCTGTGGCGGTTCGCTGGTCGCGTCCGTCGATGGTGCTGCCGCTCACCCGTCCGCCGCGAGGCGATTCTGGGATTTCGCGCCGGTCCTGCCGGCCGGCGATGTGCGCATTAGCCTCGGCGAGGGCGGGACGCCGCTTCTTAAGCTCGACCGGCTCTTTCCGGGCGACGAGGTCTATGTGAAGGCCGAGTGGATGAACGCCACCGGTTCCTTCAAGGACCGCGGGTCGGCGGTCGCGGTCTCCGCCGCCAAAGCGCTGGGCGCCGTCGGCGTCATCTGCGCCTCGACGGGCAACAATGCCGCTTCCGTCAGCGCCTATGCCGCCCGCGCCGGCATGCCCTGCGTGGTCGCGTTGCCGAAGGGCACATCCGCCAACAAGATCATCCAGGCGAAGGCGCATGGCGCCATCGTGCTCGAGGTCGAGGGCACATTCAGCGATGCCTATGCCGCGTCGAACCGCATCCAAGCCGAAAGTCCCGGCTGGGCAAACCTCACCTCGACCTATCTCAACCCCTACATGACTGCCGCTCATGCGACCATCCTCTACGAGGTGCAGGCCGAACTCGGCCGCATCGGTTCCATCGTCGTACCGATCGGCGCCGGTCCGATGCTGGACGGCATCATGCAGGGCGCGGCGCGGCTGAAGGATGAGCGCCTCATAGACGGGCTGCCGGTGCCTGTCGGCGTGCAGGGCACGGGCTGCGCGCCGATCGCCAACGCCTTCGCCCGCGGCCTCGGCCGGGTCGAGGAATGGACCCCGCCGGTCACCGGCATGCCCGGCTCGATCAACGATCCGCTGCGTGGCTATGCCGACGACGGCACGCGCACGCTGCGCATTATCCGGGACGCGGGCGGTCATGCCATCGCCGTCACGGACGACGAAATCCGCCGGGCGATGATCGACCTCGGTCAGCGCGAGGGTATGGCGGCTGAGCCCGCCTCCGTGACCCCGCTGGCCGCGCTGCGCAAGCTCGCCCACCTGCCACGGCCGGTGGTTCTGGTGATCTCCGGCCATGCGCTCAAGGATTCGATGGCGCAGGCCGCTGCTGGCGAACCGAGCCTCGACGTCGAGCCGGGCGCCGATCCGCGGGCGATCATCGCAGCGGCCGTGAAGCGGTTCGCGGCCAAGTCTTGGTCGTGATCCGCTGACGGTCGTCATCGTGGCGTTCCCTAGAGGCTTTTGGCGAGGGTGACGAGCACGTTTGCCGCACGCGCCACCTCGTCCAGATCCACATGTTCGTTGTTCGAATGCGCTTCCTCAATGCGGCCCGGGCCGAAGACGACGGTGGGCGTGCCTGTCCGCGTGAACTTGGTCGCATCCGAGCCGAAGGGGGCGGCGATGATACTCGGTGTCTCGCCATGGCGCGAAAGCGCCTCGACGAGCGCGCCGATGATTCGGGAATCCTGCGGCACTTCCATCGAGACGGAATCGATGAATGGCCGGTTGATGACGATTGTCGCGCCGGTGGGATGGCTGTCCGCGAAGGCGTTGACGACGGCTGCGATCTCATTCCAGGCCTCGTCGCCGGTCTGGTCGGGGAGGGTGCGAAAGTCGAAGGTCAGCGCGGCCTTTGCGGGCACCGTATTGGCACCTTCACCGGCTTGCATCATCGTGCAGGTCAGCGTCCGCCGGCCAAGCTGCGGATGCGAGCGCTCCGTCGAGCGCATATAAGTGTCGAGGTGCTTGATGAGATCGGCACAAACCAGCAGCGCATCGATACCCTCCTCCGGCGTCGACGCATGCGTGCCGCGCCCCTTGACGTCGATGACGAAGCGGATCACACCCTTGCAGGCATGCACGACCGCAAGGCTCGTCGGCTCGCCGGCAATGCCGAGATCGTAGGGCGCCCGGGTCTCCACATGGTGCAGCACGCCACGGAAGGTCACCTCCTCGTCGACAGCCGCAACGAAGGTGAGGTCGCAGGCGGTGCCCTGCTGCTTCAGTGCGCGCATCGCCAGCATGAACATGGCAAGGCAGCCCTTGTCGTCGGCGGCGCCGCGGCCATAGAGCCGACTGCCCTCGAGGCGCGGCGTGAACGGGGCCTCCATGCCTTCGACCTGCACCGTGTCGAGATGGCCTTCCCAGACCATGCTCTGTGCCCCGGGCGGGCCAGGCAGGCGGGCGACGACATTCGGCCGGCCGGGCAGCACCTCCTCCAGCGCTGCCTCGATGCCTTCCGCCTTCAGCCAGTCGGCGACGAATGCGGCAAGCGGCGCCTCGCCGAACCATTCGACCGGACGGTCCTGACGGGAGAAGAAGGGGTTGATGCTTGGGATTTCGACCATGGCGCCGAGAAGACGCGCGACGTCCTCCCGGGCGATCTGGTCCTGTGTCGTTGCAGTGTCCACGGCGCTCACGTCAGGCTCATTCTTGGAGGATCGATGCGCGGACGACATCGTCCACGAAGCGCACATTGCCGGCCGTCAGGCCTGCATCGACGGGAAGCAGCGCGCCGGTGATGCCCGACGATAGCGGCGAGGCCAGGAACAGCGCTGCGTTGGCTACTTCCTCAGGCGTGACGAGCCGGCGCAATGGGTAGTATTTGCTGGCCCGGTCGATGAGATCGGGCTCGACTGCGATGCGGTGGTCCCAGGCGGCCGTCCGCACGGAGCCAGGGCAGACGGCGTTCACGCGCAGACCGCGCCGGCCGTGCTCCACGGCAAGTGCCCGCGCATAGGCGATGAGGCCGGCCTTGGCGACGGAATAGGCGGGATGGCCGAAATGGCCGAGGCCGTTGACCGTTGCAATGAACACCTGCGTGCCGCCGCCTTTTCCGATCATCGCCCGGGCGAAGGGGTCGGCGAAATGGCGCACACCCATCAGGTTCACCTCAATGTCCTGCTGCCAGATGTCATCGGTGATGTTCTCGAAATATTCGCCGCGCGTGAAGCCGGCATTGCTGACGAGGACGTCCGGTACGCCGACGGTCGACATGATATTGTCGATGGCCGCCGCGATCGATGCCTTGTCCGTCAGCTCGAAATAGGTCTTGTGGGTGACATCGAGGTCCGCGATGAGATCGGGCGTGCGGTCGCAGGCGACCACACTGGCGCGGGCATCAAGAAAGGTCTTGACGAGCGGGCGGCCGATGCCGCCGCCGGACCCCGTTATGACGACCGTCTTTCCTTCCAGTTGAAACACCGCGTTCTCCTCTATTCTTTCGTTTTCAGCCTTTTCAGACGCGGTTTGCCAGCGCTGCGGCGCCGATCACGCCAGCATCGCCGCCGAGCGTGGCGGGGTATATGTCAGGGCGCAGATGCGGCGGGGCCTCGTCGGCAAAGCCTCGCACGGCCGCAAAAAAGCCCTCGGCAAGCCCGATACCACCGCCGATCACGATGCGGTCAACGTCGAGCGCCAGTTTGATGTCGCGGCAAAGACCTGCGACGCGGCGCGTACTTTCCGCAATGATGCCCGAGGCCCAGGGCTCTCCGGCGGAGGCTGCGGCAAAGACTGCCTTCGCATCGACCGGGTGGCCGGCCTCTGCTGCCTTTCCGGCGATCCATCGGCCGCTGACGGCATTTTCGAACGGGCTTGCCGCAAAGGCGTGTCCCGTCTGGCCGAAATGGCCGGCGAGACCTGATCTCAGCTTGCCCTCGAGGATAATGCCGCCGCCGACACCGGTGGAAATGGTGAGATAGACGAGGCTCTCCGCCCCGCGGCCCGCTCCGTGACGGTATTCGCCCCAGGCGGCCGCCTGTGCGTCGTTGGCCGCGACGATACGGCATTCTGGAAAGAGTCGTTTAGCCGTTCCGATGAGCGGAAAGCCGTCCGGGACGGGCAGAGTTTCGCGATTCAATGCCGACCAGAGGCCATTGCGCACGACGCCGGTGACGGCAAGGCCGACCGTCTGCGTCTCAAGGGGCTGCCAGATGTCGGCCGCGCGGCGCACGGCCTCGAGCCAGGCAGCGGGTCCAGCCGCCCGCTCTGTCGGGACGGTGATGGACGAGACGACCGTTCCGCCGCGCACGAGAGCAGCGAGCGTCTTCGTTCCGCCGAGATCGACGGCGAGTGTCTGCCGTTCTGCGGCCTCTTGCGCTCGAAAACCATCGCGCACCGCCCTGAGGAACCAGTCGGTCGCATGTTCGGTGCGCGTGATGGCGGAGCCGACGACGACTGCGAAGGCACCGGCTTCGGCGGCGGCGGCGGCATCGGCGGGGACCTTGAGGCGGCCTTCGGCGATGACATGCGGGGTCAGCGCCCGCAGGGCGGCAATGAGGGCGATGTCGGGCACGTCGGGAACTGGCCCGCCGACATAGCCGGACAGCGTCGTTCCGACGAAGTCGACGCCGAGCGCCAGCGCAGCCTTGGCATCCTCGATCGAGGAGCAATCCGCCATGGCAAGCTTGCCCTCCTGCCGGATCGCCTCGATGAGCGCGGCAACGGGTTCCGGGCGAACCCGGTCCGTAGCGTCGAACGCGATGATGTCCGCGCCGGCGCCAGCGAGTGCCGTAACGTCGTGGCGATAAGGGGTGATGCGCACTGAGCTGTCGTCGAGGTCGCGCTTGACGATGCCGATGACGGGAACGGTGACGGCCTTGCGGACGGCGGCAACGTAGCGGACAGATTCGATGCGCACGGCTGCCGCGCCCGCGGCGACCGCGGCCCGAGCGAAACCGACGACGAAGTCGGGCGTGTCCGTCGGCCCGTCGGGAACCGGCTGGCACGACACGATCAGGCTGTGGCGAAGGGATTGCCGGTCGATCTGTTGCGTGCCGTGGCTGGGCAATTCCGTCTCCTATTGGTGTCGCACCCGCGGCGACAGCTTCGCCGAGATGCGCTGGCAGGCCGACTGCAACACGCCCAGCGTGAAGTCGTGGCGGCTCGGCCGGATGTGCCGATTGATGTAGGCGATGATGATTGAGGCGACGGCGTTGCCGTCCGCGCCGATGATCGGGCAGCAAATGTCGGTGATGCCGATGAGGTCGCGGCTGGGCCGCATTTCGTAGCCGCGCGATTGGATGACGGCGAGTTCCTCTTCGAGTTTCTTACGGTCGATCGGCGTTGATGAATGCGCCTGGCATTCATCGATCATGCGCTTAAGCACATCCGGCGGCTGGAAGGCGAGGATCAACTGGCCCGAGGTTGCATCCGTCGCAATACGCCCGTAACCGAGCCGCAGCGTCAGCGACATGTCCTCGCCACCCGGCACCGCGGCCGTGACGACGGTCAGCCCGTGATGAACGACGACAAGATGCGGCGACTGCTGACTTTCCGCGGCGACGGTTGCCAGTTCCGGCATGGCAACGGTCATCAAGTCCTGTGCGCTCGGTGTGTGCAGGCCGAGCTTGAACAGGCGGTCCGTCAGGGAGAAGGCGTCGGTTTCAGGATCGCGTTCGATATAGCCGCGATCCTGAAGCGCGACGAGCATGCGAAAGATCTCGTTTTTCGAGCGGCCGAGACGGTCGGCGATCGCCTTCATCGTCAAGGGGGCGCGGGCCTCTGCCAAAAGCTCCAGCACTTCAAGGCCTTTGGTCAGCGCGGGTGCGGAATAGGACGGCTTGTTGTTTTCACTCATATCATCGCTCATTGATCGCATCCTCCTTGGGAGGGCAACCATAGAGAAATGCGGCTCGGCTTGTCATGTGCAGCTTCTTCGTTTCATATTCGAACTTGACACCATATATAAAACCGTCATGATCGCTCTCACAAGAAAAATCTGAGTGGGTGAAATGACAAATTTAACGGTCGTCACATCGCAGGATACGGAGCGCAGACGGCCGGCCCCCCGACGCTACAGCGTCTTCACCTCGATCGACCTCGACCGTCCGGGCAAGCAGATCGGCTACTTCGCCGTGCCCCAATCTCCGCATGACGACGCCTGGGGTGCTGTGCAGGTCCCGCTTGCCGTCGTCAAGAACGGTACCGGTCCAACCGTGCTGGTCGAGGCGGGCAACCATGGCGATGAATATGAAGGTCCAATCGCGCTTGGCGAACTCCTGCGCGAGATCGATCCGAAAGAGGTTTCCGGCCGCATCATCGCGATCCCTGCGATCAATATACGCGCCGTGGAGGCGGGAACACGCACCTCGCCGGTGGACGGCCTCAACTTCAACCGTAGTTTTCCAGGCGATTTCAACGGCACGCTGACCAGTCAGATCGCAGCCTATGTGAACGATTGCCTCTTCCCGATCTCGGATTACTTCCTCGATCTCCATTCCGGCGGCTCGTCCCTCATGATCCTCCCAAGCGCGATCATCGAGCCGTCACCGACGCCCGAGGGGCATCGCCGGAACATCAAGGCGACACTGGCCTTCGGCGCGCCGACCGTCGTGATGGTCGACAATCTGGGCGAGACGCGCACGTCGACTTCGGCCGCCAACATGCAAGGGCTCGTGGTCATCGGCAGCGAGATGGCGGGCGGTGGCCTCGTCAGCCAGGATGCGCTGGATATCTGCCGGCGCGGCATCCGTAATGTGCTGAAGCATGCCGGCGTGCTCAAGGGCGAACCGGAGATTCCGGCCGCAGCCAATGCCCGCGTACTGAAAGTGCCGGGCAGCGAGGGCTATATCCTCTCCGACGAAGACGGCGTCTTCGAGCCGATCAGCGCGCTCGGCAGCTTCGTCAGGAAGGGCGAGGTCGCCGGCCGCATCCATTTCCTCCGCACCCCCGCTCGCGAACCGGTGATGCTTCGCCATCCGATCGACGGCGTCGTCTTCGCCAAGCGCCAGCCGGGGCGCGTGCGGCCCGGCAACTGCTGCTTCGTGCTTGCCACCGACTATCCGGAGGCTCTTGCCGATGAGCTATGAGGACATAAAGGCGGCCGCCAAACGCATCCGGCCCTTCGTGCGACGCACGCCGGTGCTGATGCTCGATCATTGCAGCGGGTTCGATATCCGCAACTCCTTCGCCCTGAAGCTCGAATGCCTCCAAGTGAGCGGTTCTTTCAAGATCCGTGGCGCTACGAACCGGGTAGAGTCGCTTGCGCCGGAAGCGATCGCCGGAGGGCTCGTCGCTGCATCGGGCGGCAACCATGGTCTCGCCACCGCTTATGTGGCGCGTCAGACAGGCGTGCCGGCAACGATTTTCCTGCCGAGGAACGCAAGCCCCATCAAGGAGCAGAAGCTCCGCAAGCTGGGCGCGGACGTACGCTATCAGGGCACGGTCTGGGACGAGGCGCACGAAGCCGCGCTCGCCCATGCCAAAGCCATCGGCGCCTTCTACATGCATCCCTTCGCGGACGACGCAATCGTTGCGGGGCAGGGAACCGTCGGTATCGAGATGATCGAGCAGATCCCCGATGCCGACCTTTACATCGTGGCGATCGGCGGGGGCGGGCTCATTACCGGCCTGTCGCAGGTCGTCAAGGCCGCCAAGCCGAATGCCCGTGTGATCGGGGTCGAGCCGGTCGGCTCGCCGACGCTGCACGCCTCGTTCGCCGCCGGTCATGTCGTGCGGCTGCCGCAGGTCACGACGAAAGTGGCGACCATGGCCTGCGGGCGCACGGACGAAAGCATCTACGAGACGGCCCGCCGCTATGTCGACGAGATCGTCCTCATCGAGGACGCGGACATGCAGAAGGCGGCCGAGCTTCTCTGGTTCGAGTTCGGCATTGCCGCCGATCTCAGCGGTGCGGCCTCCCTAGCCGCGCTGATGGCAGGCGCGGTCAAGCCGCCGGGCGATGCCCGTATCGCAGGTCTTGTCTGTGGCGCCGGCATCGACGGCCTCGGCGCCTGATCGCCCATTGCTCCGGCGCTTTGGCGCCTGCGCCATACGGATCTGTCTATCGCTGGGGATGGGTCCGCCCACGAACGAAAGAGGCGAAAAAACCGCCCGACCTTGAACGTAAAGCCTTAGAGGCAGAGGAGAACTGAAACATGCGTCATTTCCTGAAGACATCCGTCGTCTTGCTCGCGCTTGCGCTGGCAACGCCTTCCTCCGCCCAGGAGAAGGTTCTCGGCCTTGCCGCCATCGACCTGCAGAACTCCTTCTTCGTACGCATGAAGGAAGCCGGTGACGTCGCCACGTCCGACTACGACGTGAAGTCCACCTGGCAGAGCGCAGAGGGTAGCCTGGAGAAGCAGGTTGGCATCATCGAGAATTTCATCAATCAGGGCGTCAGCGCCATTCTCGTCGACCCGATCGACAAGAACGCCGTCGTGCCGGTGCTCCAGAAGGCTGCGGCAGCCGGCATCCCGGTCATCACCATGGGCAACAAGGTCGAGGCGGGCGAGAACTACTCGACGCTTTATCCGGATTACGAGAACATGTCGATGGTCGCCCGCGCGATCGGCGCTTCGCTCGGCGGCGAGGGCGAAGTCGCTCTGCTCGTCGGTGCCCGCGGCAACTTCGTTTCCGATACTCGCGAAAAGGGCTTCGTCGAGACTATGGCCAAGGAATATCCGAACATCAAGGTCGTCGGCATCGAGCCGACCAACTGGGATGCTGCCAAGGCGACGAACGCGGCGCAGACCTGGCTCACGACCTACCCGGAGCTGAAGGCGATCGCCTGCATCTCCGACAGCCTGTGCTTGGCTGCCGATTCCGTCGCGAGCGCCATGGGTTCGGAACTCATCTACGGCGGCTATGACGGCGACGCCGAGATGAAGGACCTGATCGACAGCGGCAAGATGGTGATCGACGTTTTGACCGGCGCCTACCGCGTCGGCTACTGGAATATCGCCGTCGCCGCCCGCCTCGCCAATGGCGAGGAGATGCCGAAAGATCTCTACATGCCGACCTACTTCATCACCTCCGACGCGACCGCGGAGAAGCTGAAGACCGCCGGCGTTACCTTCGATTACATCGACACGGAAAAGGCTGCCGTCGAGGCGAAGAACTACACTGAGCAGCTCGGCCCGAAGGTGGCGACCACGGCGATGACCGCCGGCAAATAACCGGCATCGGCTGCCGGCAGGCACGACCCGCGCCGGCAGCCGCGTCAACCCGTGATAAGCAGTGCAGACGACCGCCTCCGGATGGCGGATCTGCCACCCTGTTCGATAGGCGGCCGACTATGCCCATGTCCTGGATGTCCACCCTGTTTCGTCGCAACGAACCCGTCCTCGTTGTCGTGCTCTTCGTTGCCGTTGCCGTTTTCGGCTGGATCGACCCGCGCTTCCTGACGGCCGGTAATTTCGTCAGCATCCTGCAGCAGGGCGCCGTCATCGCGCTCGTCGCCTTTGCCATGACCGCCGTCATCATCGCGCGCGGCATCGATATTTCCGTTGGTAGCGCGCTCGCCTTTTCCGGCGTCGCGGCAGGCCTCATCTTCGTCTCCACCGGCTCGGCCGTCGCGGCCCTCTTCACCGCCGTTCTCGCCGGTGCCGCGCTCGGCCTCCTGAACGGCCTTCTCATCGGCTATGCCGGCATCTCGCCCTTCATCGCAACGCTTGCCACTATGGCCTTTGCGCGCGGTCTGTCGCTGAGCCTTTCCGGGGCCTCGAGCATTCCCGTCGCCGATCCCGTTCTTCTGTATGCCGGCCGCGCCTCCTTCGGCGTGCTGCCGGCGTCGGTCATCATCGCCGCCCTGTGTCTCACCATCTGGTGGTTTGTCCTCAGGCGCACGGTCTACGGCCGCTGGATCTACGCGGTCGGTGGCAATGCGGAGGCCGCGCGCGCTTCCATGGTGCCGGTCGAGCTCGTGCGCATCTCGGTATATCTCATCGCCGGGGCGACCGCCGGCCTTGGCGCTATTCTGACGATCGGCCGCCTCGGCTCGGTGCAGCCACTCGCGGGCACGGGGCTTGAGTTCACCGCGATTACCGCCGCGATCATCGGCGGCACGAAGCTATCCGGCGGCCAAGGTTCGATCTGGGGCACGACCATCGGTGCCCTGCTGCTCGGCGTCATCAATACGGGCCTTTCCTTCCTCCAGGTGCCGCAGATCTACATCTACTATGTTACCGGCGCGCTCATCCTTGTCGCCGTGCTGACCAGCCAGCCGGAGAGCGTGACCGCGCTCTTCAAAACGCGTCGGCGCAAGGTCGATGCCGTGAGGCAAGCGGCAGCCGAGGCGCGCCGCGCTGCGCAGGCGAGCCACAGCATCGTACTGAAGGGCATCGGGAAGAGCTTTCCGGGCGTCAAGGCTCTGGATGGTGTTTCCTTCGCCATCACCTCCGGCGAGGTCGTGGCGCTCGCTGGCGAGAACGGCGCGGGCAAATCGACGCTCGTCAAGTGTATTTCCGGCGTCCACCTGCCGGACGAGGGCGAGATTGCCGTCGACGGTAAGGCTGTCGAATTCCACTCGCCGAATGATGCCAAGGGCATCAGCGTCATCCACCAGCATTTCAGCTTATCGCCGGATCTGACGGTGGCGGAGAACCTCTTCGTCGGGCGTGAGCCACGCACCCGTTTTGGTTTTCTCGACCGGGCTCGCATGCGGCGTGACGCGCAGGCCATCATGGACGAGCTGTCGCTCGACATTGCGGTCGACGCCGAGCTGCGCACGCTGTCGATCGGCCGCCAGCAGATGGTGGAGATCGCCCGTGCCGTCCTCTCGGATGCCTGGTTCTTCGTGATGGACGAACCGACGAGTGCGCTTTCCAACCGCGAGCGCGATCAGCTCTACGATCTGATGGGCAAGCTCAAGACGCGCGGCGCGGCGATCCTCTACATCTCCCACAAGATGGAGGAGATCTTCAACCAGTGCGACCGCGTCATCGTCCTGCGCGATGGCAAATTCATCGGCGAGCGCCGTACCGCCGAGACGAGCGAGGCGGAGATCGTCTCGATGATGGTCGGCCGCGACGTCGGCGACATCTTCCCCTACATCTCCGCGAAGGTGCGCGAGAAGGCGATCGAGGTATCGGAGGTCTCGAACGGCAAGCTCCTGAAGGCAGCGTCGCTCTGCGTCCATCGCGGCGAGATCGTCGCGCTTGCCGGCCTGATGGGCAGCGGCCGCTCGGAGGTGCTGCGCCTCATCGCGGGTCTCGAAAACACGCAAGGCGGTTCGATCCGCATCTTCGGCGACGACCAGATGGGCGGTGACATCAAGGCTGCAAATCGTGCCGGTATCGTCTACATCCCCGAGGATCGTCATCTGGAAGGCTTCGTCGGCACCATGTCCATTCGGGACAACCTGTCGCTCGCTTGGATCCGCGGCAACAGCCGGTTTGGGGTGCTGTCGCCCCGCCGCATTGCACTGCTGGTCCAGGAGCTGATCGGCATGCTTGGCGTGCGGCCCGCCCAACCGGAGAAGATGACGATCGAACTATCCGGCGGCAACCAGCAGAAGGTGGTCATCGGCAAATGGCTCGCGACCAAACCGAAGATCATCCTGCTCGACGAACCGACGCGTGGTGTCGACGTCGGCGCCAAGTCGGAGCTGCACCATCTCATCGCCCGCCTGAAGCAGGAGGGTGCCGCCATTCTCATGGTATCGAGCGAACTGCCCGAAGTGCTGGGCGTCGCCGACCGCATCGTCGTCATGCGCGAAGGCCGGTCCGTTGGTGAGCTCGGCCGCGGGGCGACGGAAGAGGACGTGATGGCGTTGGCCTTCGGCGAGCGTGCGACGCATCGGCCGCTCGCGGCAGTGAACGGCCACCAGCCGCAGCCGGTGGCGTCATGAGCAAGCTGCGCATTGGCATTGTCGGCGCCGGCTTCATGGGGCTCCTGCATGCCCGCGTCGTTGCCGACAGCGATATAGGGGCCATATCGGCAATCATCGATCCCGATCTGGAGCTCGGGCGTAAGGCTGGCGACGATTTCGGGGTGCCGCACTATGCCGACGCCGAGGCCGCGCTGGGGGCGAGAGCGGCGGATGCCTATATCGTTGCCGCGCCCGACGCGCTGCATGAAAGTGTGACCTGCGCGCTGCTCGACGCCGGCAAGCCGGTGCTCCTCGAAAAGCCAATGGCGCATACGCTTGCCGCCGCAAAAGTGATCGCGCATTCGGCCGCGAAAAGCGCCTCGCGCCTCCTTGTCGGCCACATCCTGCGCTTCGATCCGCGTTATGCCGCTGCGGCTGCCGCCGTGCGCGAGGGCCGCATTGGAGAACCGATCCATGCCACCAGCGGCCGTTTTACGCACCGTGAGGTCGGCAGCCGAATGAACGGCAAGTCTAGCGTCTGCTTCTATCTCGGCATCCACGACGTCGACATGCTGCAATGGATCACTGGCGCAGACGTCACCTCCGTCTATTCCCGCGCCGTCTCCAAGCTGATGCCGTCGCTCGGCGTGGCGTCGGAAGATGCGATCTTCACCACCGTCGAAATGACTAACGGCATGGCGGGGCAGCTCTATTTCGGCTGGACACTGTCCGAACATGTGCCGACCGGTATATGGGCGCGCACCGAGGTGATGGGCACAGAGGGTATGATCGATCTCGACGTGCGCGACCATGGCTTTCGGCTCCTGTCGGGCGGGCGCTGGTCGCAGCCTGACGGCCTGCACTGGCCTACCACCAACGGTCATATAACCGGCGACCTCTATGAAGAGGTGCGTCATTTCATCACCGCCGTGCGCAACGACCGGCCGTTCGTGATGCCAGTCGAGGACGCGCTGAAGGCGGTGGCCGTCAACGATGCCATCCTGCGCTCCGTCAAGTCCGCGCAGCGCGAGGCCGTCGAAGACTGGCGGATATGAGAAGGAGAGCAGCATGACCCTCGAACGCAACCTTCTCCTTCGCCGGGTGCTCGATCTGTCACCGGTCATTCTGCTCGCCGTGCTCACGGTGATCTTCGCGATCGTCGACCCGCGGGTCGTCTCTACGCAGAGCTTGATCAACATCGTCTCGCAGGCGACGCCCATCGCTGTGCTGGCGCTTGGCGCGCTGATCGTATTGTTGACGGCCGGCATTGATCTATCCGCCGGTGTCGGCGTCGCCTTCTGCGCCGTGCTGATTGCCAGCCTCATCGATGTGGGCACAGGGCTTCCGGGCGCACTTGCCATCGGCCTCGGCGTCATGTTGATCGTCGGCCTCTTCAACGGCCTCGTCATCGCGCTCCTCAAGATACCGCCCTTCGTGACCACGCTCGCGACGATGGTCGCGCTTCAGGGCGCTACGCTTGCCGTCGCTTCTAAGGGCGTGCTGATGCTAAAGGAGCCAGCGCTGCGCTTCATCGGGGTGGAGCGCACATTAGGCATTCCGCACGTCATCTTCGCAACCTTGCTGATCGTGCTTGCCGCGGCGGTGCTGATGCGTCGAAGCCGCTTCGGACTGCGCACCTATGCGCTCGGCTCGGATGCTTCGGCGGCAGAACTTGCCGGTATTCCGGTGACGCGCCATACGATCCTCGTCTACTGCGCCTCCGGTCTCTTCGTGTTTCTAACAGCCTTCATCATGATCAGCCGTGTGCCGGTCGTCACGCCAAATATCGGCGGCACCTCGTTGCTGCTCGATGCGATCGCGGCGGCCGTGCTCGGTGGCACCAGCATCTTCGGCGGGCGCGGCACGATCTGGGGCGCCGTGGTGGGCGCGCTGATCGTCAGCCTGCTGACGACGGCGCTGCGCATCTTCGGCACGGACCCATCCAGCCTCGAACTCTACAAGGGCGCGATCATCATTGCGGCACTGCTTGCCGATGCAGTCATGACGTATACCAAGGCCCGGCTTGTCGAGGCCGCACGATGAGTGCTACGCGCACGGACCTGACGACGCAGGGCACGTCCGGCTTTGCTTGGATGACTTCGCCGGACGCCAAGGCGCTTGCGGCCGCAGGCGAGCGAAAGCCGCTTGCTATCCTGCCGACCGGTGCGGTCGAGCAGCATGGACCGCACCTGCCGCTCGGCGTTGACATCTGGCTTGCACATGCGGTCGCGTTGGCTGCCGCAGAAGGGCAGAGCGCCATGCGTGTCTGCGAGCCGCTGCCTTACGGCTCCTCCCAACACCACCGCGCCTTTACCGGCACTATGAGCCTCAGCCCTACTACCTTCATCGCTGTGCTCGTCGATCTCTGCGCCGGCCTCGCCGAGGACGGTTTCCTGCCGGTCATTTTAAACGGCCACGGCGGGAACCGCGCGGCCATTCAGGTCGCCATCACGACGCTCGGCCAGCGCGGCTTGCTGTCGGCCGGCTTTTCCTATTTCGATCTCATCGCCGACGTCGCCGCCAAAGTCCTGCCGGATGCGACTGGCGGCACCGGCCACGCCTGCGCGCTCGAGACGTCGCTGATGATGCACGTCGCCGGATCGAGCGTGCGCGAGGGCCTAATTCCGTCTGGCACGACCCCGCCGTCCTGGCCGGATCCGCATCTCTTCGCCGGTCCCGCTGTCGGAGTCTGGCGGCCGTTCGAGACGATCCGGGACAATGGCGTGGTCGGCACTCCGTCCGAAGCATCGGCTGCCGCCGGCGCGCAATTGTTCGAGGCCGCGACCATCCGCTCGCGCGAAGCCCTTCTGACCTTGCAGTCCAGCTATGGACAAAGGAGTAGCTCGTGACTATCCACTTCAAATCTTCGATCGACGGCCCGAACCTTCGCGGCATGCCGATCGTCTCCGAAATCGAAAGCGGCGCGCGCGTCGGCCTCAACCGCATCGGCGCCGAATGGGTGCCCGGCAGTTCCGGCAGCTTCCTGAGGATCGACAGCCCCTCGACGGGCGAACACCTCGGTTATCTGGCGCTCTCGACCCGCGCCGATGTCGGGCGTGCCGTCGCCGTCGCTGAGGCGACGCGTGAGACCATGCGCAAGATGGGTATCTTCGCCCGCGCGGATCTTTGCATGAAGATCGCTGATGCGATCGACAGCCGCGCGGAGGAGCTGGCGCGCCTTCTCTGCCTCGAACAGGGAAAACCCTTTCACACTGAGGCCAAGAAGGAAATCGATGGCGCGTCGCTCGGCTTCCGCAATGCGGCTGAGCAGATGAAGTGGCTGGAGACGGCTGCTTTTCCCCTTGCCGACCCCAATAAGCGCGCCTTCAGCTTCCTGCAGCCGAAGGGCGTCTTCGCCATCATCACGCCGTGGAACTTCCCGGCGGCGCTGCCTTGCCTCTACTATCTCGGCCCGGCGATTGCGACGGGCAACACCGTCGTCTGGGTGCCGGCGCCGACGACGTCGCTGATCGCGGTGGCGCTCATGGAATGCATGCTCGAAGCAGGTCTGCCGGACGGGGCGATCAACCTCGTGCTCGGTGACGGCGCCGAGGTTGGCGACGAGGCGGTCGTTCATCCGGGCACGCATGCCATCGGCTTCACTGGAAGCTCCGCGACGGGAGCGACGATCGCGCGGCGTGGCGCCGGCAAGCCACTGCTCCTCGAAATGGGGGGCAATGGGCCGACCGTCGTGCTTGCCGATGCCGATATCGAGATCGCCGCCGCCCAAATCGGCGCTGGCTGCTTTGCCAATGCAGGCCAGATATGCACGGCGACGGAGCGCGTGCTGGTCCACAAGTCCGTGCACGATCGCTTCGTCGAACACCTAGTCAAGGCGGCGGGAAAGGTCCGCATGGGCGACCCCTTTGATCCGGCAACGACGATGGGACCCGTCAACAATGCGCAGGCGCTCGACAAGATGCTGGAGCACATGGAGGATGCCGCGATGCGCAAGGCGACGGTCCTTACCGGTGGCAAGATCGCGGCAGGCCTGCCGACCAACCTCTATTTCGAGCCGACGGTTGTCACGGACTTGACAAAGGAGAGCCTGCTGAACCGGGAGGAATCCTTCGGCCCGGTCGCGCCGGTTCTCACCTTCGACACCGACGAGGAAGCCCTGGCGCTTGCCGCCTCCAGTCCTTACGGCCTCTCGGCTGCGGTCTTCACCAACTCGATTAAGCGGGCCTTCTTCTATACGGAGAACCTGCGCGTCGGCATCGTCAACGTCAACGAGATGAGCTGCTACTGGGAGCCGCATATCCCGGCCGGCGGCGCGTCGGGCACGAACAGTGGCCTCGGCCGAACCGGCGGGCGCCACACGCTGACGGAAATGTGCGATCTGAAGACCATGACGATCGACATAACGCGATAACCTCCCCCAGCGTCGGCACGCTTGCCAAGCGGCGGACCTTTTAACGCAGCATCCTCAGGGAGCGGCGTTTTTTTGCGGGGGTGCCTGCACGAGCGAACGTATAGGGGTCCTCGAGACGATGAAATCAAGCGGGCAGGACGCGCAGGATGACCTCGACCTCGACGGTCATGCCGTTCGGCAGTGATCCCATGCCGACGGCCGAGCGCGCGTGCTTCCCAGCCTCGCCGAGGATGTCGATGAGAAGATCAGAGCAGCCGTTGATGACCTTCGGATGTTCGGCAAATTTCGGCGCGGCATTGACCATGCCGAGCAGCTTGATGACCTCGACGCGGTTGAGGTCGCCTACGGTGTCGTGGATGATACCGAGCAGCGTCAGGCCGACCACGCGAGCATGCTGATAGGCCTCCTCGATCGTCACGTTTTCACCCACCTTGCCGACATACCAGCTGCCATCTGGGCGGGTTGGGCCTTGCCCGGCTAGATACAGGAGATCCCCGCAGGCCTTGGCCGGAACGTAGCTTCCGGCCGGCTTCGGCGTCTTCGGCAGGGTCAGACCGCGCGCCTTCAGCCGTTGATATGCATCCATGGCATTCTCCCTCAAACGCCAGCACGGACCAGACTGTCCGCCATCTTCTCGCCAATCATGATCGCTGTGAGATTGGTGTTTGCCTGGCAGTCCAGCGGCATGATCGAGGCATCGATGACCCTGAGGCCCTGGAAGCCGTTGACACGGCATTCCGGATCGACGACGGCCGCACCGGTCGGCCCCATGCAGCAACCACCGATGCCGTGCTGGGCGTCGGAAGACTGGGCGAGCAGGAAGGCGTCGAGTTCGTCGTCGCTCGCCGCTTCCAGCCAGGAGAGCGGCAGGTCGCTGTCGCCGAGCAGGATGCGGTCCGCGATCGCCTGGATCGGCCCGCTCGCGGCGATCTTGCCGAGATGGCGGTAGGCGTTGCGCATGCGCGCGATGTCGAGTGGATGATCAAGCATGTTCTCCTCGACGAATGGCTGGTCGAAAGGATTCTTCGATGTCAGCTCGACTGTGCCGCGGCTCTTCGCCTCCATCAGGATGAGATTGATCATCGCTTCGCCGAATTGTGCGCTGTCGGATTCGACACCGATGCCGCCGTGGTTCATGGCGACCAAGAGGATGTCGTCATGCTCGGCACCCGGCAGGCCGGAGCTCATGCGGACGCAGCAATTGGTGTGGCGGGCATTGAGATCGGCCGCCTTGAACTCCGGCTTCAGCTTCAGCTCGATGCGACAATAGGGGTGGTCGAAGAAGCCCTTGCCCACCGGAAGGTCTGCGACGATGTCTATGCCATGCCTTGCAAGCAGATCCGCCGGGCCGATGCCCGAGCGCTGGAGGATGACGGGGGAATGGATGGCGCCGGCGGCGAGCAGCACGAGCGGCGCATGGAAGTCCTTCGTTTCGCGGTTGACGATCGCGCTGACGCCCTTCGCGGCCTTGCCGTCGAGCAGCACCCTGTCCACCGTGGCGCCGCCGATAATGGTGAGGTTGGCACGGCTGCGGGCCTCTTCCAGATAGCCGTCGTTGACCGAGACGCGCTTCAGGTCGCGGCTGTTGATCGGATAACAGCAAACGCCCTCGGCATCGGGAGCATTGAGATCGTCGTTCCAAGCATGGCCGAGCGCGAGGGCGCTCTTTCGCATTGCCTTGTCGACATTGCCCCAGGTCTCGACAGGCGCGCGGTAAATCGGGATCGGCCCGCCCTTGCCGTGATAGTCCGCCTCGATTGGATCGTCTTCCAGCTTGTTGAAATAGGGAAGCACGTCGGCGCCCGACCAGCCCGCGCAACCGGCTTCGGCCCAGCGGTCGAAGGCATGCAGCATACCGCGAATGGCGATCTGGCCGTTGACGGCCGTCGAGCCGCCGAGGCCTTTGCCGCGCCAGTAGACACGATGCTGCTGCGCTTTGGTGCGGCGCGCCATCAGATCCGGATACATATAGGCATGCTGGAAATGGCTCGGGAGCAAGAGATTGAAGGGATTTGCACTTGCCATTTCGGCCGGCTGATCGCTACTGCGATAGTCGGGACCGGCCTCCAGCAGCAGCACCTTCGTTTTCCCGTTTTCCGTCAGCCGGGCCGCGAGAACGGCACCTGCGGCACCCGCTCCGACGACGATGACATCGTATAACATGTAGACGTTCCCTTATCGTGTTGGAGCACCGCGATATGCTTCGGCATGGCGACGCCCGGTCCTCACCTTCCGGCAGAAACGGCATCATCAGACCACAAGGGAGTTCATATGTAAACTGAGATTTGTATGCAAAACTCAATCGTTCTCATGAGGGATCAAAAACAGGACCCGGAGTGACAAAGACATCCCGCAAGATTGGTTTAAACTCGAAATCTTTCTAAAGATCCGGAAGGCGGTGGATTTAGCCAACCGTCGGGTCCGATCTGAGACCGGCATATTGCATAAGGAAGCCAGAGTTGAGCAGGCCGAACTACAAGGACATTGCCCGGTCGGCTGGTGTGGGAACCGCGACGGTGGAGCGGGTTTTGAATGCGCGCGGAGGTGTTCGTCCGGAGGTGGCTGAAAAGGTGGTTCTCGCTGCACGCAGTTTGAACTATCCGCGCACGCTGCCTGACGCTCATCGCGGGTTGCTGCGTATCGAAGTGCTGATGGTTCGTCCTGAAACGACATTTTACCGGCGGTTGTCCAAGGCGTTTGAGAGGATTGCCGCGACCCTCGATCCTCTCGTGGTGGTGCATCGAAGCTTTGCCGATGAAATGAACTCGGAAGAGATCGCAAGGCACATCCTCTCCAGAGATGTATCGCGCGCCGGCCTCATCCTTGCCGTTCCCAACAGTCCCCTGATCAGCGCCGCCGTGGATGCGGTCGTCCGGCAGGGCCTGCCGGTAATCCACGTCGTCACGCGGGCTTCCGAAGACAAGACCGAGTTCGTGGGGATCGACAACTACGCGGCCGGACGGACCGCGGCGCATTTCATCTCCCGCATGACCCGCGCGGAAGGGCCGGTCGTTGCCCTTTGTCATCCCATCTATCAGGTTCATCGCGATCGGATTCGCGGGTTCTCCGATTACTTTCGCGATCATCCTGGTTCCATCGTCTTCGAATGGCTCGGCTTCACCCGCGACGAGGAAAGCTTCAGCACGGAAACGCTGTCCATGGCGCTGCGCATGTATCCGAACCTTGTCGGCCTCTACAATGCGGGCGGCGCGAACTTCGCGCTGATCGACGTGCTCCGGCGCCACGCCAGGGGCAGGGACATCCTGTTCGTCGGCCATGAATTGACCGACTACACCCGCGCCGCTCTGCGCGAGGGCATTATGGATGTCGTGCTGGACCAGGCACCCGAGGCCCAGGCGCAGCGCGCACTCGATCTCATCCTGCGCCGTATTGGCCTCACGGAAATAGAGCCGGACCGAAACCCCATTCGCTTCATTACAATCACCGCGGAAAGCCTTTGATCTAATTTGATCAACGAAGTCTTCGGCCTTTGGAAGCCCTCCTGCTAGTTTCAATGGCGGGAGGAGGTCCGGCGTTTCAGGAGACGATACGGACAAGGACATTCGGCCGCTCTCTCCCGAAGATTCTACCGGAGGAGAGCGTCATGGACGATCTGAAATACGGGACACGCAACAAGCGGGGGGACTGGACGCCGAACGAGCCGATCCAGGCCGCGCCACTGTTCGTCTTTCCACCGAAGCTTTTGGCAGTCGTGAAGTGGCTGCCGCACTATTTTTTCCCCTGGAACATCATCTTCGCGATGTCTGCAGTCGCCTACTGGATCTGGGTCGTTCCGTCGATCGAGACGATGCAAACGCTCGCAATGAGTTGGGTGCTGTGGCTCTACGCGGTGAACGCGGTCTGCGTATTCCTGTTCTACGGCGCTTTCGAATTGCACCTCTATGTGCTGAAACGGCAGGAAAACCGTTTCAAGTACAACGGAAAATTCCCGGCCGATCAGAAAAACAGCGTCTTCTGGTTCGACAACCAGAACGTCGACAACATGCTGCGCACTTTCCTTTCAGGCGTGACCATCTGGACGGTGATCGAGGTGGCCATGCTGTGGGCTTATGCCAACGGTTATGCGCCGTGGCTGAGCTTTGGAGAAAATCCGTGGACGCTGGCGATCGTCGCGTTGATCGTGCCGATCATTCACGAGTTCCATTTCTTCTGCATTCACCGGCTCATTCACACGCCTTTCCTCTACAAGTGGGTGCATTCGGTCCACCACAATTCGGTGAACCCGTCACCCTGGTCGTCCCTGTCGATGCATCCGGTGGAGCATCTGCTCTATCTCGGAACGGCATTCTATCACCTGATCCTGCCGTCGAACCCGATCATCATGCTCTACCAACTCCACTATGCGGGATTCGGCGCGATCCCCGGTCACGTCGGTTTCGACAAGGTCGAGATCGGCGAGGACAAGCTGCTCGATAGCCATGCTTACGCGCATTACCTGCACCACAAGTATTTCGAGGTGAATTACGGTGATGCCCTGATCCCGCTCGATAAGTGGTTCGGCACTTGGCACGACGGCTCTCCGGAAGGCGAGGCGCGCATGCAGGAGCGCTATCGCAGGCGCAAGGAGAAACTCGCCGCTCGCAAGGCGCGTGCGGCGACGGGGGAGGCGGCCGAATGACTTGGGTTGCGGCCTGCAAGCTCGAGGACATCGAACAGGAAGGTGCCGTCCGTTTCGACCATGGAGGACGCACCTACGCGATCTACCGCGGGCCGGATGACAGCGTCTATTGCACCGCGGGCCTGTGCACCCACGAGGCAATCCATCTCGCCGACGGGCTGGTCATGGATTTCGAGGTGGAATGTCCCAAGCATTCCGGCGCCTTCGACTATCGCACCGGAGAGGCCCTGCGCCTTCCCGCCTGCGAGAACCTGAAAACCTATCCCGCCGAAGTGGTCGACGGGGAGGTGCGCGTGGCCCTCGGCTAGGCATTTCCAGCAAGCCACGCCTTGTGAACGGCCCGTCGGGCCTCCGGAGTGCTACGGGGTGATCCGGCACCCATTGGGAGGATGACATGAAAACCAGGTACCTGGCGGCCCTTCTGGTCGCCTTGATGGGAAGCGCTGCCTCGGCGGAAACGATTGGCGTCTCGATGCAGAGTTTCGATAACAATTTCCAGACACTCCTGCGAGAGGGGATCAGCGCGAGGGTCTCCAAGATGAACGGGGTCAATATTCAGATCGAGGACGCGCAGACGGACATTGCAAAGCAGCTTAACCAGGTGAACAATTTCATCGCTGCCCGCGTCGACGCCATTATCATGACGCTGACAGACACCTCCGCCGCACCCGGCATCAGCGAGGCAGCCGAAAAGGCGGGCATTCCGCTCGTCTATTTGAACCTGGAGCCCGACAACGCGGGAAAACTGCCAGAAAAGCAGGTCTACGTCGGCTCCAGGGAAACGGAATCCGGTCGGCTTGGCGCGGAAGCGGCCTGTTCGCTTCTGAAGGAAAAGGGCAAGGCGGGCGACGCACAGGTCTACATCCTGATGGGCGATCTCGCTCACCAGGCCTCGCGCGACCGCACCTCTTCGTTCAAGGACACGCTCGCGGCCGGCGAATGCAAGGATGCCGCGATCGCGGACGAGCAGTCCGGCGCGTGGACGCGCACAAACGCCATGGACCTGACGACGAATTGGATCACGGCCGGCCAGCCGATCGATGTCGTCTTCGCCAACAATGACGAGATGGCGATCGGCGCCATCCAGGCGCTGAAAGCGGCGGGTGTATCGATGGACGACGTCATCGTCATTGGCATCGACGCCACTCAGGACGGCCTTGCCGCCATGGCTGCCGGTGATCTCGACGCGACCGTGTTCCAGAACGCCAAGGACCAGTCGGCGAGCGCGGTGGACGCCGCCGTCGCGCTGGTGCGCGGCGAACCGGTCGAAAAACAGGTCTGGGTGCCGTTCGAACTCGTCACGCCCAAGAACATGGCCGATTACGCAAACAAGAACTGATCCCCTCCGGCCGGCGCGTTTGCACGCCGGCCTCTTTTCCAAGGAGCCCTGCATGAACGGGATCGCCATTGTCGGCGCCGGGGAAGCCGGCACCCGCGCCGCCTTCGCCCTGCGCGAGGCGGGATTTGCCGGACCTGTCGCTCTCGTCGGCACGGAACCGCATCTGCCCTATGAGCGCCCGCCGCTCTCGAAACCCCTGGACGGCGTCGTCCAGATGAAAACGATCTGCTCCGCCGAGGCATTCAAGGCCGCCGGCATAGACTATTTTCCCGGAGTGTCGGTGATGCAGATAGATACCGCCCGTCGTCATCTTCTCCTCGGTGACGGGCGCACGGTTGGCTATGACCGGTTGCTTCTGGCAACCGGCGCACGCCCGCGTCGCCTTGCCTGCCCAGGCGCCGAACGGGCGCTCGATTTTCGAACCTTTGCAGATGCGGCAGGGGTCTTTTCTCGCATGAATGCCGGCGGCAGCGTTGCGATTGTCGGGGGCGGGCTTATCGGTATGGAGCTTGCGGCGGTGCTACGCGGCAAGGGTGTCGCCGTGAGCGTCATCGAGATGGCTTCAAAGCCGTTAGGGCGCGCTGTTCCTGCGCGCTTCGCGGCAAGGCTGCACGCGCGGCACCGGGAGGCGGGCGTTCAATTCCGCCTGGGGCAGGGCGTGGCCGAAATCACGCCCGATGCGGTCGTGCTGGCCGATGGCACCCGTGTGGCCGGCGATATCGTCGTATCAGCCGTCGGCGTGGTGCCGAATATCGAACTGGCGGAAACAGCGGGCCTTGCCACCGGCGACGGCATCCTGACCGATGCCACCCTGCGCACCAGCGATCCCCATATCTTTGCGGCCGGCGACTGCGCGGCCGTATACCAGCCGGGTGGCGGCCATATACGGTTCGAAAGCTGGCGCAATGCGCGCAGCCAGGCCGAGACAGCCGCACGTAACATGGCGGGCGCCAATGAGACTTTTGCAGCTGTTCCATGGTTCTGGTCGGATCAGTATGATCTCGGCCTGCAGGTCGCAGGCCTGCCGCACCTGGGATATCAAAACGTCCTGCGGCCGGCAGAGGAGGGAGAGCTGGAATTTTATCTCGACGGCGGGCGCCTTGTCGCGGCGGCGGGGCTCGGCACCGGCAACAGCCTCGCCAAGGATATCAAGCTTGCAGAAATGCTGATCGCCGCAGGCATCAGCCCCGATCCCGCAGTGCTTGCCGATCCCTCGGTGAGTCTCAAGGCCTTGCTCAAGAGCACCCGAGCCAGCTGATGCAGAAGCTGCTGTTTTCCCAATCGCTCTGGGCCATGGAGCGCCGGCATATGGACGACTACGAGCGATGTTCATTCACCTGAAAACTTCGCTCCCACGCCGAATTCCGGCTTTGCTCGCGGCTTTGCCGTGTGAGATAGAGAAAATCGATGTCGGTTCAGCTCTCGGAGGGATCACGAGCATCCGTATGGGTGGAGGGTTGAAGGGTGCAAACATAATCATCATGAAGGATGGCGATCGCCTGACAATCCGATCTGCCGCCGAAGATGCGGACGCTGCCCGTAAAAACGCGGAGACGGCCCTTGAAGCGGTTCAAAGCTCTTTATTGGATCAATGACGCCGTCGCGGACGGAAGACATTGATGATGCGGAGCTTCGCAACCCATCGGCACACCCCTATATCGGCAAGTCGGGATAATTTTTCGTAACATAACTTTGCATCAAAAACTTCGATGCCTTTGTACGTCTGAAGCCCCATAAAACGGCTCCAGGCTCTGCACGATGTCCATTTTAGTTTCGAATTCCTCGCTCCACGCGCAGGAAGACGCGACGCTGTCCTCCTTTTTGCGCGGTGACGCTTTTGTCTCGGTCATTGTCCCTACACTCAACGAGGTCGGGAACATCGACGATCTGCTTGTCGCCATCCTCGCGGAAGCCCGTCATGGTCTCGCTTTCGAGATTCTCATCGCAGACGGGGGCTCGACGGACGGCACTGTCGAACGTGTGAACGATTGGGAAGAGCGAGCCGATGTCCGCCTTGTCGCCGGCGGAGGAGCACGCGGCCTCGCCGGCGATGTGCTGGCGGCTGCCAGAGTTGCTCGCTCTGACGTCGTTGTCGTCATGGATGCGGATTTCAGCCACTCGCCGGCTAGCCTGCGTGCCCTCATTCAATCTCTGCTCGACAGGGAGGCCGACATGGTGGTCGGCAGCCGCTACGTGCCGGGCGGAGCAACGCCCGGCTGGCCTCTGCCGCGGCGCATTCTTTCGCGGCTCGGCGGTCTGGTTGCTTGGCCGCTGACCGAGATCAAGGACTCCATGTCCGGCTTCTTCGCCGTACGCCGCGAGCGGCTGCTGACCATCGATCCGGAAGCCTCCGGTTTCAAGATCGCATTGGAAGTCTTGGCCCACGGTGGCGGTGCGTTGAAGGTCCTGGAAGTGCCGATCAGCTTTTCGGACCGAATTCACGGCCAGTCCAAGATCGGCAAAGCGCAAATGGTGGACTATCTCCGCCGCCTCCTGGTGTTGGCCGGAGGGGCGATATCGGCTGGCGGTGCTGCACGCTTCGCCGCGGTCGGCTTCATTGGCATGTTTATCGACCTTCTGGTGTTTGAAGCCCTGATTTTCGCTGGTGCGGAACTCGTTGCCGCGCATGTCGCCAGCTTCTGCACCGCTACCGTCTCGAACTACTTCCTGAACTCACGTTGGGCCTTCGCTGGATGGAGGGTAGGCAGGGAACGCGCGGGCGAAGTTTACCTGCGCTTCCTGGTCGTGTGTTTCCTCGCACTCGCCATTCGCGGCGGCGTGCTGGCCGGCACATCCAGTTTCTTCGATATTCCCCCGCAATGGGGCATACTATTCGCCATCGGCGCAGCCGCCGTCGTTAGCTATCTCGGCTCGGCGTTCTTCGTGTTTCCTTCAATCAGTCCGCGCGTGCCCTACGATATACGCTGGCGCGTTGCCGCGATCGGCGTGGTGGGCTACGTCGTCTTGCTGCGCTTCCTGTTTATTGGTCTCGTCGATCTGATCCCGCAAGAAGCATACTACTGGAACTATTCTCAACATCTCGATATCGGCTATCTCGACCATCCGCCTATGGTGGCATGGTTGATCTGGATCGGAACCGGCATATTCGGCAACAGCGAGTTCGGCGTGCGCATCCCCGCCCTCGCCGGCTGGTTCGCAACCGCCTTCTTTTCCTTTCGCCTCTCATGCCGGCTGTTCGGCAAGTCGGCCGCCTTTGTCAGCTTGCTGCTGGTCGCTGCCATGCCGTTCTATTTCGCATCCGGCCTCATCATGACGCCGGATGCGCCGTTGACGGCGGCCTGGGCCGGCTCGCTCTATTTCCTGGAACGTGCCTTGCTCGGCGGTCGCCGCCGAGCCTGGTGGGGGGCGGGCATCTTCATCGGAATCGGCATGCTCTCGAAATACACCATCGCCTTGCTTGGTCCGGCAACACTGGTGTTCATGCTGATCGACGGCAGAGCACGGGCTTGGCTCGGGAGACCCGGGCCTTACCTTGCCGCTGCGCTGGCCGCTTTCGTCTTCTCGCCCGTAATTTACTGGAATATCGAGAACGGCTTGGCGTCCTTCGCCTTCCAGAGCACAAACCGCATGGAGGACGGTTTCCGGTTTGCTTTGCCCGCGCTCATTTCCAACGTAGCGACATTGCTTACTCCTCCCGGACTGGTCGCGGTGATCGTCGCTCTTTGGCACCGGCACAGTCTGTCGAGCAGGGCGCCCCGACACTCCGCTCCCCGTCGTCTTACGCTGTTCATCGCAGTCTTTACGCTGGTGCCGCTCTCGGTATTCACAGGCTTCAGCCTGTTTTATAACACGAAGCTTAACTGGACCGGTCCTCTCTGGCTCGCGGTTCTCCCCGCGGTTTCCATGGGGATGCTTGCCATCGCCGAGCGCTCGTCCAGCCTCGCCTCGAAAGTGCGTCGGGTCTCGGTGACAACCGTGACAATCATCCTCATCTTTTACGGGGTCGGCTTGAACTATCTGGTAGTGGGTTCGCCAGGGTTGGGCTACACCGTGAAGCTGCCGAGCCTGCCAGTTGCCTGGAGCGAGTTCGGGCGCGAGGCTGCTGCCATCCGGCACAGGATAAAGCAGGACACCGGCGCAGAGCCGATCATGATCGCCCTCGACAAGTACAACGTGGCGAGCCAGCTTGCCTTCTACGCAGGAGATGACCGCAGCGGGGTATCCAGCTCGGTCGGTCGCGGCGTTCTCGGACAAGACAGCCTCATGTATGATTACTGGTTCAAGCCGGAAACGTTTGATGGGCGGCCAGCCGTGCTGTTCGCGTTCAAGCGCCATGAGATCGAGGATCCGGCTCTCGCCAGCCATTTCGGTACTTTGAGCGATCCGGTAGAGCGGTTGGTCGTCAAGGACGGGAAGCCGGCTGGCCGCTTCTATTACCGTATCGGGAATGAATTCCGGGGCAGGCAATCGCCAGTCAACCGGCAGGAGGAGCATTGACGGGCTTACTGCGTAATAACTTTCGGAGCAAAATAGCCGGTCGTTCTCCTCTCTGTTGTTGTTGATTGTTCAGTCATATTGCCGCCGCATGCCGTCGATGCCCGGATCCAATCTGATTTGCGTCGTTGGCCGGCATTGGAAACGCTGCAACATTTCTTAAAATGACGAAACCGCGCGACTGCCTTCCATCGCTAGAGTGAGCCGAAACGTCAGGGCCTTTTGTTCTCTGGCTCAATAAAAGGGTCGCTCCGTGACAGCATCGTCAACACTATTCCCCGCGCTTCGACGCTACGCCAACCTTGCTGCCACAGCAGCTTTCATCGGTTTCATGTCCTCAATTGCCTTTGCCGAGACGCAAACGTCCGTGACGGCGACCGTCGCCGTGCAGGGAGTGCTCAAGGAGCGGATCGAGGTCGTCGGGACACTTGCTGCACGAGAGGAGATCCAGGTTCATCCGGCTGTTTTAGGTAAGGAGATCCGACAGATCCTCGTAGAGGCCGGACAGCATGTCGAACGGGGCCAGTCCCTTGCTCTCGTGGATAAGACGGAAGCCTTCATGCTGCTCGACAAGAATATGGTCAGTTTACTTCGCGCCCGTGCCGCCGTCGCCGTTGAGGGCAGCAAGGTCGATGTGGCAGTGGTGAGCGAGGCGGAAGCGCTCAAAAAGCTGGAGCGAAGCCGCGCACTTCAGCCGAAAGGTGCTATCGCAGACAATGTGCTCGACGAGCATCAGAACGCGCATGCCCGCGCCGTAGCGGAGCTGCGGCTGGCTCGCCAATCGCGGGAACTTGCGGAAGCCGAACAACAGTTGATCGTCCGCGAACGGCAGGAAATCGAGCTGACGGTTCAGCGCAGTACGGTGCGGGCTCCCAGCGCCGGCAAGATCCTGCGCCGCAACGCTCGTATCGGCGCAATGACGTCTAGCTCCGCCGAACCGCTTTTCGTCATCGCCGCCGATGATGATATCGAGTTTCTGGCGGACGTGACCGAGACAAGTTTCGTTCGTCTTCGTGAAGGCATGCAGGCCGAGATTGTTCTGCCGGGCCGCGCACGGCCAGTCGCCGGCACGGTGCGGCTGAATGCTGCGCAACTGGATCCAAAAACGAGAAGCGGAACGGTCAGGATCGAGCTTGCCGAAAAAGGCGGGCTTGTGCCGGGCGTGTTCGCGCGGGGCACCATCAACGTCGATGAACGAAGGAACATCCTTCTTCCCGGCACCGCCGTCAAAAGCCGTAGCGGGACCCACAACGTGTATGTCATCTCGGATGGCGTGGTGGATGTGCGCCAGGTTCGTGTCGGATTGCAGCAAGACGGCTTGGTCGAAGTTCTCGATGGTCTCGAGGACGGCGAAATGGTTGCGCTTAAGGCAGGCGCATTCCTGAAAGCTCAGGAGCATGTCAAGCCTGTGGTCGTGGCACCGCCCCCAACGCTCACCGGGCAATCGCCATCCGCCTCCGTTGCCGGTCAGGTCGGAGCACTGCTCCAATGAACGCAAACATGTCGGCCTGGGCAATCCGCAAGCCACTTCCATCGATTCTTCTCTTCGTCGTTCTTACGATCGTGGGCCTTTTCAGTTTCTCACGGTTGCCCGTCACCTATTTCCCAACGATCGATGCACCGATCGTGAACGTCACTATTGAACAGTCCGGTGCCACGCCGAGCGAATTGGAGACCGAAGTCACGCGCCTTGTCGAAGACGCGATGGCATCGCTGACGGGTATCGATGAAATCACATCCACCATCAGTCAGGGTCGCTCCGTTACGATTGTCGAGTTCGAGCTGGGCGTCATTTCGCCGGATCGGGCGATTGGCGACGTGCGTGACGCAGTCGCCAAAATCCGCACGGATCTGCCGGACAGCATCGATGAGCCCGTCATAGAAAGGGTCGAGGAGGAGGTCCAATCGGTCGTGACCTATGCAGTCACCAGCCGGGATATGACCGTTGCGGAACTTTCCTGGTTTGTCGATGACGTCGTCGCACGGCAACTGCAGGGATTGAAGGGAGTGGGCCGCATAGAGCGCGTTGGGGGTGCGGATCGGGAGATCCATGTCGAGCTCGATCCCTCGCGGCTGCAGGCATTCTCCTTGACAGCCAACATCGTCAACGAAAGCCTGATCGCGAGTCAGTTGGATGGATCCGGAGGGCGAAGCAATCTCAGTGGCCGCGAGCGGGCGCTTACGACCGCTGCCACGGCACGGAGCGTAGCGGAGCTTGCCGATCTTCGCATCGCGCTGCCGGCGGAGGCCAGCATCCGGCTTGGCGAAATCGGCAATGTGCAGGACACGATTGCGGAAGTCCGGTCTTTTGCGACACTCGACCGGTCGGATGTCGTCGGCTTTGCCGTATATCGTTCACAAGGTGCCAGCGATGTTGCCGTTGCTGATGAAGTGGCTGTCGCGCTTGAGAAACTAAGCACGGGCAATACGGATATTCGCTTTAAGCTCGTTGACGACAACGTGTCCTATACCGCGGGCAACTATCGCTCCGCCATGCACACCTTGCTCGAAGGTGCCGCGCTTTCGATCGTGGTCGTATTTCTGTTCTTGCGCGATTGGCGGGCCACAATCGTGGCTGCGGTGGCACTCCCGCTTTCCATCATTCCGACATTCTTCGCCATCGATCTCCTGGGCTTTTCCCTCAATATACTCAGCTTGCTGGCGATCACGCTGGTGACCGGGATTCTCGTCGACGATGCGATCGTGGAAATCGAGAATGTGGTTCGCCATCGCAACATGGGCAAATCCGCTTACCGGGCGGCGCTGGACGCCTCCGACGAGATCGGGCTTGCCGTCATTGCGATATCCGCGACCATCATAGCGGTATTCGCTCCCGTAGGCTTCATGAGCGGTGTCGTCGGGCTCTACTTCCGGGAATTCGGACTGACGGTCGCAATCGCCGTGTTCTTCTCGCTTCTGGTCGCCCGGCTGATCACACCGATCATGGCCGCATATGTCATGACGAACCGCGCGCCGTCCTTGGGTGGGAAAGGACGCCTGACGCTGGCATACGAGCGATTGCTGAAGGCCAGTCTGCGGTGGCGCTGGTTAACGGTCAGCAGCGCATTGGGCCTCTTCGCGCTCGCGATGACTGCCTTGAGTTCGGTCCCGACTGCTTTTCTGCCGGAAGAGGACACGGGGCGTTTGACGCTTTCCGTAGAGTTGCCGCCTGGCGCAACTCTGGATGAAACGCGTGAAGCGACCGATGAAATCTCGGATTTGATCCGTCGAGATCGAGCAGTAGAGGGCGTATTCGCCAGAGCAGGGGCAAGCACGACCGGGCAGGAGGATGTGCGTTACGCAGTCATCCTGATCGATCTTCTCCACAAAACGCAACGGGATCACTCGTCATTTGCAATTCAGGCCGATCTCGAGAAGGTGCTCTCTTCCGTCGCGGATGTCCGGCTTCGCTTCCTCAATACCCGGGGCGGCCGGGACGTGTCCTTTGCCGTTCTCTCCGTGGATGGGGATCTGGCTCAGAAAGCAGCCGACGGCATATTGCAGGAGCTATCTATGGACGGGAGTTTCATCAATCCGACCGCGGATAATGCGGCGACGCGTCCGGAGCTGCGAATGAAGGTACTGCCTGACAAGGCCGCGACGATCGGAGTGTCTCCGACGGAAATTGCCCGCACTATCCGTGTATCGACGGTGGGTGACGTCGACAGCCGCCTGCCGGATTTCACCGACGGTTCACGGCAGATCCCTATCCGTGTCCTGCTTGATCGTCATGCACGCGACGATCTGCCGACGCTGGAAATGCTGGTGGTGCCGACGGGTAGCGGAGCAACAGTTCCGTTGTCGGCTGTTGTCGATATCAGTTTTGACGAGAGCGTCTCGGCCATCGAGCGTTTCGATCGTCAGCGCCGCATCGAAATCGGTGCGGACATGGTCGACGGCATGACCTCGGGGCAGGGCCTCGAAAAGGCGATGCAACTGGCTGCCGTCAGAAATCTCCCCGCGGGCGTACGCATACAAGCGACCGGTGATTCCGACACCGAAGGCGACGTGTTTGCAAGCTTTGCGGTCGCAATGGGATCGGGCGTCATGCTGGTTCTCGTGGTTCTGATCCTCCTGTTCGGAAGCGTGCTGGCGCCCTGGACCATCCTCGCCTCCCTTCCATTGTCGGTCGGCGGCGTGGCGGCAGGCCTCTTGTTGAGCGGCAGCGCCCTGTCGCTTCCCGTTGTCATCGGCATCTTGATGTTGATGGGGATCGTGACCAAGAACGCCATCATGCTGCTGGATTTCGCCATCGGACGCGAAGCGCAAGGACTGCCGCGGATCGACGCCGTCGTCGAAGCGTGTATGGAGCGGGTACGCCCGATTATCATGACTACGCTCGCCATGATCGGCGGCATGGCGCCTTCCGCCTTCGGGATAGGTGACGGAGGTGAATTTCGCGCCCCCATGGCGATCGCGGTAATCGGAGGACTGCTGGTTTCCACCATTCTATCCCTGATCGTTATTCCCTCCCTCCACTTGATTGTTTCGGACTTTGGCGATCGGGGTGCCCGGATCTTCAAGCCTTTCCTCCAGTCGGCCGAGATCTGAGATATGATTGCCTTCGACGGCAATTCGTAGCAAAGGGCTGGCCGGCAACTGGCCGGCCCTTCCTTAATTCACGCGCACGGTTCATCGTAACAAAACTTAATAAAGTGAAATATTGGAGATCGGTCCGGCACGCATTGTGCACATATTCAGATAGGGACAATTTCATGCAGCCTGGCTCCGCAAACGCGAAAATATTGATCGTCGAAGACGATCCGGAAATTGGCAAACTGCTGGCGCTGGCAATCCAGGAAAACGGAATGCTCCCGACCGTCGCGGAAGACGGGCGTGTGATGCAGTCTCTCCTTCGAAGCAATTCCTTCGATCTGATCATCCTGGACGTCATGCTGCCAGGTGAAGACGGTCTCAGCATTTGCAAGCGCATTCGCTCCGAAAAGACGATCCCCATCATTCTGCTGACGGCGCTGGGAGAGGAGGTCGATCGGATTGTGGGGCTGGAAGTCGGTGCCGATGACTACATCACCAAGCCATTCAGCCCGAGAGAGGTAATCGCCCGTATTCGCAGTCTTCTTCGGCGTGCCTCGTACGGGTTGACGAGCAGTTCCGGACAGCGAAAGCTGCGATTTGATGGTTGGCTGATCGACCCGATGCGCCGCCAGCTTCATGATCCGAACAACGCTCGCATCGCCCTGACGACCACCGAGTTCGATCTTCTCCTGGCGTTCTGCAGAAATCCCGGCCGGATCATCACCCGGGAAGAGCTGCTATTGTTCACGCATGCTGGACTGGCTGGCCCGATCGAGCGCAGCATTGACGTCCATATCAGCCGCCTGCGCCAGAAAATCGAGGCGGATCCCAAAGAGCCGACACTTTTGCAGACTGTCAGGCTCGGCGGATACATGTTTGCCGCGATGGTCGAGGAGGCCTGATCTGCTCGGATCGAAACGTGATGAGCCAGCAAGGATCGCGACAGTATGCGGGATCCGCAAGATGAAGACAGCCGGTGGCAAGCCTCGGCTGTCTGCGGTGTTGTCTTTGCGAGATGGTTTGAAAGCCCGTCAGAATTTGTAGCCGATAAAAGCAGACACGGACGGCTGCACTTTCTTCTCGACGATCGGGCTGTCCGCCGCATCTCCGGTCAGAACTCCGACACCCGCCTCACCACGAACCAGCCAGTGTTCGCTCAGGGCGTAGGTGGCGGATGCCGAAAAGTCGACGCGTTTGAAGCCTGCTTCCGCCTTGTATTCGGAGAGGCCCGAGCGTGCCGACTGAGCGGCATCAACACCAAAATACGCTTGCATATGTTTGTCGTTCGCAAGCGTTGCTTCGGCCCGGGCACCCAGAATGAGACGGTCCGTGACCGGCGCGGAATACTCGATGCCGAAGGTGCCGATGAGGCTCTCACTGCCATCGATGGTCTGGTCGACGGCCGCATACAATTCGACCGGACCCCAGTCGTAGGCGATTTTCGCGCCCACGGTGGCCGCAAAATCGATGTCGCCGAGCCCTTCCAGACGATCACCATCGTCCTCATCTCGTCCAGTTTCGTAGCCGACTTTTCCGGTCAGCGAAAAACCGTTCGTTTCGAGAACGGTGACGCTTACACCGCCTGGATCGATTTCCAGCCAATTGCCATAGGTGAAGACGACGAAGGGAATCGGGCTGATTTTGAATTCGTCACTGCCTTCATATTCTGGTTTGTAGAAGGCTCCGGCACCGACGATCAAACTCCAGTCCCGTTTCGGTTCGCTGCCGTTGAACCGCTCGTTATCGAATGGCGCTTCAGATGCTTGCTGGGAAGCGGCTTGATCAGCCGCATAGGCCTTCGGTGCAAATCCTGCAATACTGATTGCAGCGCATATGGCGGCAGGCGATAGACGCCGCTTGTTTTGTTCAAGATATGACATGAGGGCTCCAGGATACGTTACAGGTCGCCAATCCGGATCGGAAGCGGGTCCTGCGACGGATTTTGTTTCACGGCAGAGCCGTTTGGAGCATGTATTTTTGTTACGGTTTGTTGCGGAGACTATGAGCAAGGTTCGCGACGCGAACGACCGCTATCGTAATAAAAGTTAACAATTGAATGGGTGAAACTTCCGCGGCCTCATGAGAAAGATCAAGTATCCTTGTGTCCGCCGACATGATGCAGGTTCAAGTTGGCAGCGGATACGCATAGAGAGATACCATGTCCCTTCGTCAGCTTTTCTCGTTATCGACCATTCACGGTCAGATCACATGCATCATTCTTTTCGGCCTAATCATTATCGTCATTGGCGGCTCCATGTTGGAGCAGAGAGTTGGAAATGGCTATCAGATGGTCGACGTCGAGAAGCTTGCCGACCGGACCTTTGCGATGAGTTCGATCTTGAAGAATGCGACGACCGAAGAACGCGAGATTATTCTGCGGGCAGCCAGTCGCGCGGGCTGGGACCTCACTCTGCAGCCTCATGCGTTCGCCAGAACGTTTACGACGTCATCTCCTACCGAGAGCATTCTCGATGTCGCACTTGAATTTTTTTTCCCGCCCGAAGGGCTGCAGACACCGCTCGGCGGTTGGAAAACTTTCGTTAACGACAAACGGGTCATCGCGGCCGAGGTTGACGGACAAACAATACTGGTCATGGGAGGGCTTCCAAGTGCGGTTTTTTCGGGCGAGATTCTAGGTCGTGGTTCGCACTATCTGGTAGCGCTCGTCACTTTGATTGTCTTGTTCTCGTCTTTTGCAGGTTGGGCGATCACGCGACCCTTGCGGAAGATTGCTTCAGCGGCAGCAAATGCTGACATCACATCCGGGCAGGTTATTTTCGAAGAGAAAGGAAGCGTGGAAATCATCGCTGTCGCACGCTCGCTTAACGACATGAGCGACCGCATTTCCAATATGATCGACGGCCGGACCAGAATGCTGCGGGGAGTAAGCCATGATCTGCGCACGCCGTTGACCAGATTGAGACTTCGTGCGGAACGCGTCTGCGATCAGGAGCTGCGCGATATGCTGCTGGCTGACGTCTCGCGCATAAACGGCCTTATCAAAGAAAGTTTGAGTTATATGCGTGACGATCATCATCGCGAAACGATCGAACGGATAGATCTCGCAACAACGCTTCAAACTATCTGCAGCGAGTTCAGCGACATCGGGCACAACGTTATTTACGACGGTCCGCGTCACTTGACCGCGCAGTTCAAACCACTTGCGATCACGCGCGCGGTCACAAACCTTTGCGATAACGCGGTCAAGTTCGGCAGCAATGCCATTGTTGAACTGCGATCGGCTGCGGAGGCAGTCGTGATTGAAGTCGCAGACAATGGACCCGGTATCCCCGAGGCGTCCCGCACCCGGGTTTTAGAACCGTTTTACAAAGACGATGCAGCCCGGACACGAGGAGATGCTGGATTTGGTCTGGGGCTCTCCATCGTTGCCGAGATTGTCCAGGCTCATCAAGGCAAGCTGGAACTTCTTGATCGACGACCGTCCGGCCTCGTCGCGAGATTGACGATCCCGCTTCGGCAGTAGTCAAGTTTCCTGTGCACTTTCGCGATCTTCTGATTGCCGGTATCCGCCCTTGCAATCGGGGCCATAAGCACCTCATCTGACATGACGAGCGCGATGCCTGTCGGGGAGATCCTGATCTTCGGACGTTGCAAAAATTGGTATGCATCTCGTACAGAAAATCGCGAGTCTCGCGAGAGGTTAATGTCCGCACCCCATCTGCCTGCCATTGAAGAAGAAGTACGATGCTACGCAGCTTTTATCACGCCTACATAGACTGCCTGAATCGGCAAGACTGGGATGAACTTGGCCAATATGTCGCGGACAACGCCAAACACAATGGTCGGCCGTTTGGCCTTTCAGGCTATCGCTCTATGCTTATAAAGGACTTTGAGGATATTCCCGATCTGCGTTTTGTTGTCGATCGTCTGGCGTGCGATCCACCCCTCATCGCTGCCAGATTGGCATTTGACTGCTCTCCCAAAAGCAGTTTCCTCGGACTGAAAGTTGATGGTCGGCGTATCTCCTTCACAGAAAATGTATTTTACGAGGTAAGGAACGGCAAAATCGCTGACGTGTTTTCCGTCATCGACAAGGCGGCGATCGAAGAACAGATTGCGAGGTGAGCCGCACCGAGCAGGGTGGCAAATATCCTACAACCTGCGACGTCACCTGAGCTAATCGCGAAAGAGGTCGCGGGTTAGGATCAATGTGAGCACCAAAAACAAAAATATGTGGTCATTCGGTAGTACATGCAGCTACCAGATCACACAGGCGCCTGCCCAATAAGCCATCGGGGTCTGCAAGATCGAGAACGACGGTCATGTGGTTGAGGCTTGGGACGGGGAGAAGTTCCACTGGTTCGCCTTGCGATGATAATGAAGCGTACATAGCGGCGGCCTGATCGAGGAAGGGTGCCGTCTCCTTCATGCCATAGGCAATGATGCGGGACTGACATGGGTGCTGCCTTGACGCGAGAGGTGTCCAGGCGGCGGCCTCTTGGACTGTCATTTCAGCTTCGGTGCGTAGGAAGCTTTCCGGAATGCCGGAAAGATCATAGATGCCGCTGAGGAGAAAGAGACCTCGTATCGCCGGAAGGAGGCGCGCGCCGCCTTCCGCCGGGCCGGTCGCCGCAAGAAAGGACGCCAGATGAGCTCCAGCCGAATGGCCGCTGACCGTCAGCCGTCGTGGATCTGCTCCGAAATCCCGGGCGTGATGCTGAAGCCAGAGAACGGACCGCCGCACCTGATCGACGAGCACGTCAAGCCGCGTGCCGGGCATCAGGTCGTATTCGACGATGGCGGCAACGCCACCGGCCGCAAGGACCGGCGCAGCGGCGAAGCGATAGTTTTCCTTTTGGCCCGAACGCCAGTAGCCGCCGTGCACGAAAACATGCAGCGGCGCACCGGCCTTCGGGTGATCCGGCAAGATTATGTCCAGCACCTCCCGGGCACGCGAACCGTACCGGATATCGGCCAGCACGTCGGCTTTTGCCGAAAGCGCACGGCTGCGTTCGGCAAATTCGGCGGCGATCGCATCGAAGTCGGGCACGAAATCGCGGATGCGATAAAGGTCTTGGGACGTCATCATCCTTCCTCCGATCAGTAGTCGACCGCGTAGTACTTGGCCTCCATGAATTCTAGGATCCCGGTCACACCGCCTTCTCGCCCGAGGCCGCTCTGCTTGACGCCGCCGAAGGGAGCGGCCGGATCTGACATCAGGCCGCGGTTGATGCCGAGCATGCCCGTTTCGAGGCGCTTGCCAACCTGCATCGCGCGCTTCAAGTCACGCGTATAGATATAGGCGGCAAGACCGTACTCCGTGTCGTTTGCAAGACGAACGGCCTCGTCGTCGCTTTCGAACTTGTAGACCGGTGCGACCGGCCCGAAGATTTCCTCGCGGGCGATCGCAGCGTTCACCGGAACGTTCTCAAGGACGGTCGGCGGATAGAAATAACCGTTTTCTTCAATCGGTTTGCCGCCGGTCGTCGCGCGCGCGCCGGAGGCGAGCGCGTCGCAGACCAGTCGGTTGATCTTTATGACGGCGTTTTGCGTGATCATCGGCCCACATTGCGTTTGCGGATCGTAGCCCGGGCCGATCTTCAGTGCTGCCATGCGCGTGGTAAGGCCGGCCACGAAGGCATCGTGAATGCCGGCTTGGACATAGAAGCGGTTGGCGGCGGTGCAGGCCTCGCCGGCATTACGCATCTTCGCTATCATCGCTCCATCAAGCGCGGCATCGAGATCGGCATCGTCGAAGACGAGGAAAGGCGCATTGCCGCCGAGCTCCATAGAGCAACTGACAACGGATTTGGCCGCTTCGGCAAGAAGAACGCGGCCGACAGCCGTCGAGCCCGTGAAGGAGAGCTTGCGCACGCGCGGGTCGGCGAGCATTGCATTCGTCACGCCGCTGGGATTGGTCGTGGTGAGCACGTTGACGACACCCGGCGGAACGCCGGCCTCTTCGCCCAGCCGCGCCATGGCATAGGCCGTCAGCGGCGTTTCTGAGGCGGGCTTCAGAATCACGGTGCAGCCGGCGGCAAGCGCCGGACCTATCTTGCGCGCCGCCATGGCGGCGGGGAAGTTCCAGGGTGTGATCAGCACGGCGATACCGATCGGCTCGTGGTCGACGAGGATGTGGTGCGTGCCGGATGGCGTGTGCCGGTATTCGCCCGGGATACGCGTCGCCTCTTCCGCATACCAGCGGAAGAACTCGGCGGCATAGGTCACTTCGCCGCGCGCGTCGGCAAGGGCCTTGCCGTTTTCGAGCGCGATCAATGTTGCAAGCTCCTCGGCGTGCTTCGTCATGAGCTGGAACCAGCGGCGCAGGATTTCCGAGCGCTGGCGGGCGGGCGTAGCGCGCCATCCCGCCGCAGCTGCTTCTGCGGCGTCGACGGCTCGCTTTGCATCTTCGATCGTGGCGTCGGCGACCTCGGCTAGCTGTTCGCCGGTTGAAGGATTGACAACGGGAATACCGCCGCCGCTTTGCCATTTGCCTCCGAGATAAAGGCCCGCGGCGTGCAAGGCAGGATCGGCGTAGCCTGAAAACTGGGCGTGGAACGTCATGGCTGAAATCCTTTTCAATTCAGTTCAGGCTGGACCGGTCACCGCAATATGCGGCGGCGACGAGATTGCGCATCTCGACCGGGTTCAGGGGGCGGGGATTGTTCTGGATGAGGCGCGCGATGCCCAAGCTTTGCTCGGCCACCCAGTCGATCCTGTCCTCCTCGAGGCCGAGGTCGCGGAGCGTCCGTGGAATACCGATCCGATCGAAAAGCGAGATGAGGGCAGGAATCACGGCGTCGGGACCACTCAGCCCGGCAGCCTCTGCGATCTTTGCCAGCTCCTCGCGGATGAGCGTTGCATTCCAGGTCATGACATAGGGCATGAGGCACGCGACACCCAGGCCATGCGCCGTATGGGTGAGCGCTCCAACCGGATACTGGATGGCGTGCGCTGCTGCCGTGCCCGCCACGCCGAAGGCGAGGCCGGCCATGGTTGCGCCAAGCATGACTTTCTCGCGTGCGGCGATATCGGCCCCGTTCGTGCAAGCCGTTTCCAGCCCCTCCCACAGGAGAGCGATGGCGCTAAGGGCAAAATGGTCGGAAAGCTCGTTCTTTCCGACGAAGACGCGCTGTTGCGCGATACCAGGCACGGGTTCGCGCCGGATCGCCGTAAAAGCCTCGATGGCGTGTGTCAGGGCATCCGCACCCGCAATTGCAGTCAAGCTGGCTGGGCACGTGAGTGTGAGCTCGGGGTCGCAGATCGATACGGCGGGGATCAGATAGGGACTGGAAATGCCGACCTTCAGGCTGCGTTCCGTGTCGGAAAGCACGGCGACGGGCGTCACTTCCGAACCGGTACCCGCTGTGGTGGGAATGGCGATCAGCGGTATGACCGGACCTGGCACGGTATGCTCGCCGTAGTAGTCCTGCGGCCGTCCGCCGTGGGCAAGCAGGAGGGCGGCACATTTCGCCATATCCATACACGACCCGCCGCCAATGCCGATGACGAGGTCGGGCGCAAAGGCTCTGGCGCCTTGCGCACAGGCGATCGCGGATGCCACGGGCACGTCCGGCAAGGTGGAGCTGTCGACCATGACCTTAAGTTTTGCCTCCTCCAACTGCTGGACCAGCGCGAGAAAATCGGCGTCCGCAGCAAGGCGCGTATCGGTGATGAGCAGCGCGCGCTTGCCGAGTCTTGCCGCAATGCCGCCGAGCGCATGCCGTTGACCGACCCCGAAGAGCAGTTCGCGCGGCGCTCGCAATATGCCGAATAGGTTCATTCCGTATGTCCTCCAATGGGTCAGGCGGCTTCAAGGGCCATCAGGTGTTCGAAAAGCGGCTGGGGCAGCTCGATGCCGGCCTGCAAAGCAGCGGCACGTCGGGCCCGCGCTCCATCGCCCGGAACGGCGACCGGTTGCGCGGGGTCGAGCGGCCGGGATAGGCGCAGGCGGTCGAGATAAGCGGCAAGTTCCGCTCCGCTGCCCGCGCCCGCCGACGGATCGATGAGGATCAGGAGATCGCCCTTGTTGGCCGGATGCGTATCGTCGAGCGTTCCGCGCACGTCAGGCGCTAGATCGGATCCGGCAAGAGCGGCGACTAGGAGTTCGATCGCAAGGCCGAGCCCATATCCTTTCGCATTGCCGAAGGGGGCGATCGCGCCTGCTTTTGCTGCCTGCGGATCGGTTGTCGGGTGGCCATCCGCATCCACGGCCCAGCCAAACGGGATCGGAATGCTGCGCATAGCGTGATTGTTGATCTTGCCCATTGAAACGATGCTCGTTGCAAGATCCAGGACAAATGGGTCGTCGCCCGCAGGAATCCCGATGGCGACCGGATTGGTGCCAAGCATGGCCTGCGTTCCGCCGAACGGGTGAACAAGAGCTTCGCTGGTCGACATGACGATGCCGATCATGCCGCAGCTTGCGGCGGCATGCGCATAATAGGCGAGCATTCCGATGTGGTTGGCATTGCGGATCGCGGCGACCGTGAGCCCTGTCTCTTTCACGCGGACCCGCATGGAATGCATGGCACCCATCATGACGACGGGGCCAAGTCCGCGTTCGCCATCGACGCTCAGGAATGCGTCCCTTTTCCAGGTCCCCTTTCCGCGTGCCGTGGCATTCGTCAGCCCCTTGTCCAAGCGGGACAGAAGCAAAGGCAGGCGCTGCAGCCCGTGGGAGGGCAGGGCACGCAGTTCCGCCTCGAGGAGGAGGTCGGCCTGAAGATGCGCCGCATCCAAGGGGACTCCATGCTTTTCCAGCAGTGCGACCGTCATCTCCCTTAGGCGATCCACGAGAATCCTCATCCCAAAATCCTATAACAGATCGTATACGATATTGTATTTGACATAGGATATCTTATTTGCAACAAAAGATCACGTGTCAATAAGCATCCGGAGAATCGACGTGGCAGTTGCAGCGGAGCGGGATGGCAGGGCGGTCGGAATTCGCCCAACCAGCGTGGTAGATGGCGTCTACGACAATATCTACCATCGGCTGATGTCGCTCGAGATCGCGCCGGGCGCGCGCATTCCGATTGATGTTCTCGCCCGCGAAATCGGCGTCTCTCAGACGCCGATCCGTGAGGCGCTGAGCAGACTTGAGCGCGAAGGGCTTGTGCGCAAGGAGCACCTCATCGGCTACAGTGCGGCCCCGCAGTGGACGCGAAAGCAGTTCGAGGACCTTTACGCCTTTCGTCTGCTGCTCGAACCCGAAGCTGCTCGTCTTGCCGCCATCCATATGACCCCGGAGGCACTCCAACAGCTGGAGAATTCTGCCGCGGATATGGGGCACGGCGAAGCGCCCGTCGACCGCAACACACGCTATTCCCGCTTTGCCCGCGCCGACGCGCAGTTCCACGATGCGATCTTGAAGATCGCCGGAAACGACGTGATCCGAAACACGCTGTCGAACCAGCATGTCCATCTGCATATCTTCCGATTGATGTTCCACACGCGCGTGACGCAGGAAGCTCTCGAGGAACACGAGAACCTGCTCGCCGCTTTCCGCGCCGGCGATCCGCAGGCGGCATTCGATGCCATGCGTATCCACATCGAACGCTCCCGCGACCGGCTGCTTTCGGCTTTCGAATGAACGCGGTCCTGTCTCCCCAGTCCGTAGCGCCACCGGTGAGCTCGGCCATCGCCCTCAGGGCCGATGGGCTTGGCAAGGCCTATGGCCAGATCACCGTCCTGTCGGACGTTACGCTCGATATTTGTGCCGGAGAGATCCACGCCATCATCGGCGAGAACGGAGCGGGCAAGTCGACGCTGATGAAGCTGTTGTCCGGACATGTCACGCCGACCGAAGGCCGGCTGTTCATGGATGGGGAGCCGGTCGAGTTCCGGAACGCAGTGGAGGCGGAAAATGCCGGTATCGTGCTCGTGCACCAGGAGATCCTGCTCGCCGCAGACTTGACGGTCGCGGAGAACCTCTTTCTGGGGCGCGAAGTCGGCCGGGGGCTGATGGTCGATGACAGGGCGATGAACCGCCGTGCCGCCGAACTCCTGGCCAGGGTCGGTTCGACGGTGCGACCGCGCGACCGCGTCGGCGAGCTGGCGCTTGCCCAGCGCCAGCTCGTGCAGATCGCACGAGCCCTTCTGGACGAACGGAAGGTCGTCATTCTGGACGAGCCGACTGCAATGCTCGCGAACGACGAGGTCGCGGCGCTGTACGATATCGTGCGGAGCCTGCGTGATCAGGGAGTGGCGGTCCTCTATATTTCCCATCGTCTCGATGAGGTGCAGGCGCTCGCCAACCGCATCACGGTTCTCCGCGATGGTCGCATGATCGGCACCTGGCCTGCGGCAGGCCTCAGCCAGCGCGAAATGGCAGAGCTGATGGTCGGCCGCGAGCTGGAGATGCTCTATCCCCACAAGCGCACCCCTGCCGAAGGCGCACCGATCCTCTCTGTCACGGATCTGGTCGTCGATCATGGCGCGGAGTGCGCAAGCTTCAGCGTTCGCCCCGGAGAAGTGCTCGGCATTGGCGGCATGATCGGGGCCGGCCGTACCGAACTGATCGAAGGACTGATGGGGCTTCGCCCGTCGCAGGCGCGCAGTGTCATTCTCAACGGCAAGGAAATCACGAACCGGTCCGTCCGCACGATGATGGAGGCCGGCCTCGTCTATCTGACGGAGGATCGCAAGGGAAAGGGCCTGCTTCTGGAGGAGAAGCTCGGTCCCAACCTCACCCTTCAGGCGCTCGAGGCGGTCAATCCCGGTGCCTTTCTCGACAAGCGGGAAGAGCGGTCCCGCCTCGAGAAGGCGGTGGCGGACTACGATATTCGCGCCCGCTCTCTGCGTCTGGAGGCCGGAAAGCTCTCGGGCGGCAATCAGCAGAAACTGCTGCTTGCCAAGGTCATGTTGGCCGACCCTTCGGTGATCATCATCGATGAGCCGACCCGCGGCATCGATATAGGCAACAAGAGCCAGATCTACGAATTCATCGACGCGATGGTGCGTGCCGGCAAGGCCTGCATCGTCATCTCATCGGAAATGCCGGAACTCGTCGGCCTCGCCGATCGTGTGCTGGTAATGCGGGCCGGCAAGATCGTCGCCGAGCTTCGTGGCGACCACATCAAAGAGGAAAATGTCGTCTTCGCGGCCACCACTGGCGGACGCGCGGACGTCGGGGAGGATGAACATGACCGTAGCGACAGCAACAATCGCACCCGCTGACGAGACAAGGCATATACGCTGGGCTGATCTGGCGCCCTTCATCGCGCTCGCGGTGATCGTATTGCTTGGAGCGCTGGTGAATTCGAATTTCGTCGCGTCGGCCAATCTGATCAATGTGATCACGCGTAGCGCCTTCATCGCGATCATCGCTGTCGGAGCGACCTTCGTTATCTCGTCCGGCGGGCTCGACCTGTCGGTCGGATCGATGATGGCCTTCGTTACCGGCATCATGATCATGGTGATGAACCATCTTGCGCCGGCCTTCGGCACCTGGGCCATCCCGATGGGAGCGGGTGTTGCCCTGGTCGTCGGCGCTCTGTGCGGCCTCTTCAACGGCCTCATCGTCACGGTCGGGCGCATAGAACCGTTTATTGTCACGCTCGGCACGATGGGCATATTCCGCGCCTTCATCACCTTCATGACGGATGGCGGCTCTCTGCCCATCGACCGTAGCCTCCGGGAAGCCTATCGGCCGGTCTATTTCGGCAGCTTCTTCGGTATTCCGTATCCTGTGCTCATCACCTTCGTCGTCGTGATGCTGGGCGCCTTCCTGCTCTACAAGACCAAGTATGGTCGCCGCCTGACATCGGCCGGATCCAATGTCGAGGTTGCCCGTTTTTCCGGCGTTAACGTCGCCGGCGTGCGCACCATCGCCTATGTGATCCAGGGTTTCTGCGTCGCCGTGGCTGCGATCTGCTACGTGCCCCGTCTCGGCGCCGCGACGCCCACGACCGGCCAGCTCTGGGAACTGCAGGTCATTACCGCCGTCGTGATCGGGGGCACTTTGCTGCGTGGGGGACGAGGCCGCATCGGCGGGACCGTTGCCGGTGCCCTCATTCTCGAGGTGATCGCCAACGTCATGGTTCTTTCGGACATGGTCTCGGAATACCTCGTCGCCGCCGTGCAGGGCGCGATCATCATCATCGCCATGCTGGCGCACCGCTTTACCGCCAACCGCTGAATACAGCACTGACTTCAAAGGAGGAGAAAATGAAGTCTATTATCCAAAAGGCAGGACTCTTGTTGTCGACGGCCGCATTGGCCCTTGCCCTTCCGCTGGGCAGCGCCGGGGCACAGGACAGGAACGTGACGATCGCAGTCTCGATTCCGGCTGCGACGCATGGATGGACGGGAGGAGTCGTCTATCATGCCGAGCAGGCCGAAAAGGAGGTGGAAGCGGCGTTCCCGAACATCGACGTCGTGTTGTCGACGGCATCTTCGGCAACCGCGCAGGTCTCCGCACTGGAAGACCTCTCGGCAAGCCGCAAGCTCGATGCGCTGGTCATCCTGCCTTTCACCTCGGAAGAACTGACCGGGCCGGTCGAGCAGATCAAGCAAAAGGGCACGTTCATTTCCGTGGTCGATCGCGGTCTCACGGATCCGAATGTTCAGGACCTTTACGTCGCCGGCGACAACATCGCGGTGGGCGCCAACACGGCACATTGGCTCGTCGACAAGCTCGGTGGCGAAGGCCAGATTGTCGTCCTGCGCGGCATTCCCACGGTCATCGACGATGAGCGCATCAAGGGCTTCTCGGACGTGATCAACAAGTCCAACATCAAGATCCTGGATATCCAATATGCAAATTGGAACCAGGACGAAGCCTTCAAGCTGATGCAGGACTACCTCGCCAAATATCCGAAGATCGACGCCGTGTGGGCCAATGACGACGACATGCTGCTGGGCGTTCTGGAGGCCGTGGACAATGCCGGGCGCAGCGACATCAAGTATGCGCTGGGCGGCAACGGCATGAAGCAGGTCATCGAGATGGTGAAGGACGGCAACGAGCGCACCCCGATCTCGACGCCCTATCCGCCATCGATGATCAAGTCGGCCATCTACATGACCGCAGCGCAGTTCGGCGGACAGGCGCCCATGCGCGGCTCCTTCCTGCTCGGCGCACCGCTGATCACACCGGACAACGCCGATCAGTTCTACTTCCCCGATTCACCATTCTGATCCAAACTGCGCCCGGCGAAAGGCCGGGCGCCCCTGAATTCCATGACAACAGGAGATACGACATGAGCGGCAAGAAAATCCTCATGCTGACCGGTGAGTTTACCGAAGAGTACGAAATCTACGTCTTCCAGCAGGGGATGGAGGCCGTCGGTCATACGGTCCACGTCGTTTGCCCCGACAAGAAAGCCGGCGACCGCATCAAGACCTCGCTGCATGACTTCGAAGGTGACCAAACCTATACCGAGAAGCTCGGCCACTACGCGGATATCAACAAGACCTTTTCCGAAATCCGGGTTGAGGAATACGACGCCGTTTATGCGGCGGGCGGCCGTGGCCCGGAATATATCCGCACCGACAAGCGCATCCAGGACATGGTTCGTCACTTCCACGAGACCGGCAAACCGATCTTCACCATCTGCCATGGCGTACAGATTCTGATGGCCGTGCCGGGCGTGCTGAAGGGACGCAAAGTCGCCGGCCTCGGCGCCTGCGAGCCAGAGGTGACGGCCGTTGGCGGAACCTATATCGATGTGAAGCCGACCGAGGCCTACGTGGATGGCAACATGGTTTCGGCCAAGGGGTGGACAGGGCTTGCCGCGTTCATGCGGGAATGCCTCAACGTGCTTGGAACCAAGATCACACACAGCTGATATCGACGGATCCATATCACAGTTGGCCCCCGTGTTCACATACACGGGGGGCGACGCCGAAAAAATGCGGGTTTCACGTCGGCGTCGCGAAGAGCTCCTTTCGATCAACACCGCAAGGCTCGCCGCTAAGGAGCGCGCAGCTATATTTGTTCGAGGTTTTCGAGGATTGCGGCGCCTACGCGGCCGACATCCCCGTCCGCTTCGTCGCTCGCCCCCGAGACACCGATGGCGCCGATGATCTCGTCTCCGGCCTTCAGGAGCACGCCGCCGTCAAGGGGAATGCCGTTCGGAATGCAAAGCAACGCCAGACGACCTTCACCTTCCACGACGTCTTGAAAATCCTTGGTATGGCGGCGAAACAGCACTGCGGTCCGCGCCTTGAGCGTGGCGATCTCGACACTGCCGACCTGAGCGTCATCATCGCGATGAAGCAGCACGAGATGACCGCCATCATCGACGATCGCGATGACGAGCCTAAGCTTCAGCTTCCTGGCTTCCGCTTCGCAGGCTGCGGCAATCTTTTTGGCGGCCTCCAGCGTCAGCACGGTCTTGGTGGCAAGCATATCGGTTCTCCTCCCTCTTCAAAGCGTGACATTCAGCGTCTTTGTCCAAACCAGCCCTTCATCCGTTCCGCTACGGGGCTTGTATTCGCAGCCGATCCAGCCGTCGTAGCCGAGGCGGTCCAGTTCGTTAAAAACGTGGGCATAGTGAATCTCTCCCTCGTCGGGCTCCGCCCGGCTCGGTACGGCAGCGATCTGCACGTGACCGATAAGAGGAAGATATGTTTCAAGCTTCCTGAAGATGTCCCCTTCGGAAACGCCGACATGATAGATGTCGAACATGATCTTTATATTCGGCGCGCCGACGTCGTTGATGATGTCTGCCTTCTCGCCGATCGTGGAATAGAAGTAACCCGGCTTGTCGCGCTGATTGATGCCCTCCAGCAGAAGCGTCATTCCGGGTGCCATGACAGCGGCTTTCCGCAGGTTCTCGACAAGCGTCCTTCGGCCATCCTGTTTTCGATCCGGAGCAACGACCCCTGCCATCACGTGGATGGCGGTGGCACCGGCAATTTCGCCCCACTCGAGGGACTGCCGAAAGACGCTCTCGAAATCCGCTTCACGGCCGGGCAGGGCGCCAAGTCCGAATTCGCCGTTCTCGACGCGACCGAGCGGCGTGTTGATGCCCAGCAATTCCAGGCCGTGATCCGCGCAACGGTCTCCGACGCTTTCGGCAGGCACGTCATAGGGCCAGTGCAGTTCCACGGCGCGGAACCCGGCCCTGGCAGCGGCATCGATGCGGTCGAGCAGCGGGCGGTCGGGCCATAGGAACCCGAGATTGGCGGAGAATTTCGGCATGGCTCACCGTAGCTTGAAGGTGGAATTGAGATCGTCGATGTCTGCCTTCGACAGGTGCCTGACCTGCATGCCGCGGGTGAGGATCGTAAGCTTTGCTGCCTCTTCCAGTTCCTCGATGGCGAAAACGGTGGCGTCGAGCGTGGCACCCGAGACGATCGGCCCGTGATTTTCGAGGAGGGCGGCACTGTGGTCGGCGACGATCCTTTCAATGAGCGGTTTGACCTTCGCCGAACCGGGCCGCGTATACGGCACCACGGGAACGCGGCCCACGCGCATCACGACATAGGGTGTGATCTGCGGAAGAGCATCGTCGGGATCGGTGTCCGACAGGCAGGAGAGGGCCGTTGCATAGGTCGAGTGCAAATGGACGACGGCGCCACATGCGCGGCCTTCATAGAAGGCGAAATGCAACGGCAGCTCCTTGGTCGGCTGGTCGCCCGATATGTGCTTGCCGTTGACGTCGAGCTTCGACAGGCGATCGGGATCGAGAAATCCGAGGCAGGAGTTCGTCGGGGTTGCGATGAAACCATCCTCTATGCGGGCGGAAATGTTTCCGGACGAACCAGCCGTCAGGCCGCGATCGAACAGCGATTTCCCCCATTTGACGATATTCGCGCGCACGACCGCTTCTTTCATCGTTGCCCTCCAATCTGCCTGAGTGCTTTCTCGAAGAAGTCCGGTGCGCCGAAGTTTCCGCTTTTCAGGGCCAGTCCCAGCGGGCCGTTGCGCTCGCCGACGAGTACCGGAACGCCCGGATCGATCTCGCATCCTACCTGCATGCTCGACAGTTCGAGCGCTTCGACGACCGCGCCGGACGTCTCGCCGCCGCCGACAACGATGCGGCGTGTTCCCGTATCGGCAAGATGGCGGGCAAGACCGGCGAAGAAGCCCTCGATCTTCGCCGCGACGGCTTCGCGGCCGAAGCGCGTCTGTGCATCGGCAACCGCATTTGCGGCGGCGGTCGAATAAATAATGGGTGTTTGCGCTTCCCGGGCCCGGACCCACGTAGCGACATCGCCGACGGCGACTTCATCGCGCATGAGAGCCGACGGGTCTATGGCGAACGAGGGGTGGCTCGCCGCGTAGAAAGCGACCTGTCGCTGCGAGGCTGCGGAGCAGGAGCCGCAAAGCACGATCCCTGGCCCGGTTACGGCCGGCAATTCCGGTGACGTTGCGGAGAGTTTGCCCTTCGCGCGGAAGTTCTGCGGCAGACCCTGCGCGATGCCGGATCCGCCGGTGACGAGCCTGTGATCGGCAACGGCTGCGCCGATTGCCAGAAGGTCCTCATCGGCAACGGCGTCGATGACGATCAGCCGGCGCCCGGCCTCGGCCTCGGTGGCGAAGGCTGCCCTCAAAGCATCGACGCCGGAGCGAACGGTGTCGAGGAAGATGCCGCCCACACCGCCGGCAGTCTGGAGAGATAGCCAGCGGCGAATGTCGGGATCTGTCATCGGCGTCAAGGGATGATCCCGCATGCCCGTTTCGGACAGGAGGCGATCGCCGACGAAGAGGTGTCCCATGAAAATGCGCCGACCCGCCCCCGGAAAGGCCGGGCAGACGACCGCCGTCTCGGCGCCCAGAAGATCGAGCAGCGCTTCGGCGACCGGGCCGATATTGCCTTGCGGCGTGGAATCGAAGGTCGAGCAATATTTGAAGATAAGCTGTTCGCAACCCTGATCCAGAAGCCAGCGCGCCGCCGCCACGGATTGCGACACCGCATCGGCCGCGGGGATGGAGCGCGTCTTAAGTGCGACGACGCCCGCTTCGCAATCCGGCACGGCGTGGCCGACGCCCGAAAACTGGACTGTCGACATGCCGCCCTTCGCCAGTGTGTTCGCCAGATCGCTTGCGCCGGTAAAATCGTCTGCAATGGCACCAAGCAGCATGTCAGGCGTGCTCCGGAATGTGATTTTCAAGCTCGTCTTCGATATGGACGCGGATGATCTCTTCGAAGGATGATTCGCCGCGGAATCCCAGGGCTGTTGCGCGTTTTGCGTCGAAACTCTGCGGCCAACCGGCGATGATGTTGGCAATCGTCTCGTCGGGTTCGCGATGGATGAGCTTCGTGGCCGCATCGCCTGCGACGCGGCGGAGCGCCTCGATCTGGTCGCCGACCGTCGCAGAAACACCCGGCATCGTGATGGTGCGCAACTGGCCGAGCGATCCGGTGTCGAGTTCGGCCGCATGCAGCAGGAAGCCGGTGGCGGCGCGCGGGCTGGCGAACCAATGGCGCACGGTCTCGCTGACGGGCAGGATCGCCTCCTGGCCGATCAGCGGTTCTCTCAGAATGGATGAGAAGAAACCCGAGGCGGCCTTGTTCGGCTTGCCCGGCCGGATCGAGATGGTCGGCAGGCGAATTCCGATGCCGTCGAAGATACCTCTTCGAGAGTAGTCCGCCAGGAGAAGCTCGCCGATGGTCTTCTGCGTGCCGTAGCTCGTCAGCGGAGTGAGGCAGTGGGTGTCGCTGATCACCGGAGGCAGAGGCTCCCCGAAGACGACGATCGAAGAGGTGAACACCACGCGGGGCGTGTAAGGGCGCTCCATGCCGACAAGACGGATGGCTTCAAACAGCGAATAGGTGCCGCCGAGATTGACGCGGTAGCCCTTCTCGAAATCGGCCTCGGCCTCGCCTGAGACGATGGCGGCCAGATGGAATATGATGTCCGGCCGCGAGGCGATGAGTGTGGCTGCGGTGTCTGCGCGCGAGAGGTCGGTCGCAATGGCTTCGACCTCTCCGCCGAAATCGGGCTTTTCCGGTGCGACGATATCGGCAAGGGTCAGGCGGCGTATCGGCCTGCCGCCCACCTGGCCGTGCTGCAAGAGTGCGTGCACCAGCTTACGGCCGATCATGCCGGCCGCGCCGAGTATCAGAATGTTCATATAGGCCGACTCCCTTTACTTTCTACCGGCGGCGTTGAATGGCACCGGCTCTGCGGCTTTTCTGCCGGCATGCGCGAGGCCGCTCTCGTCGACGGCGCGTGATGTGTCGTGAATCCGCAGGATATGTTCGGAAAATGCCGCCGCCACGGCCTCCGGGTTACGCATTTTCAGTGCCCTCACGATGAAGCGGTGGTCTTCCAGGCTTTTTTCGATCGCACCCGGCTGGCCCATCGCGATACGGCGATGGTCGAGCATGTAAGTGTAGAGATCGACCACGAAATCGGCGAGCAGCCGGTTCGTGGACGCATAGTAGATCGTCAGGTGGAATTCCCGGTCACAGATCAGGAAGCGGACCGGATCGTCAAAGGCCTGTTCCTGGGCGGCAATCGAATCTTCGAGGCGCCGGATGTCGTCCGCACTCAGATTGCGCGCGGCATCCGCAGCGACCGCGGTCTCGACGAGCAGGCGGGCCGCGTGGACGGCTTCCAGGCTGTAGCCGTTGATGGATGTGGGATTGGTCACGCCTATGCGCTGCGTGCTCACCGTCACATCGACGCGGGAGACGCGTGTCCGCGCGCCCTGCGAGACCTGAACGACACCTTCGCCGGCAAGCAGCTGAACCGCGCCACGAACGGTTTCCCGGCTGACGGCCAGCATGGTGGAAAGCTCTCGCTCGCTCGGAAGTTCGTCGCCCAACTGCAGAATTCCGGAGGCGATCATGGAAATGATCTTGTCCCGGATCATCTCCTTGGCGGTCTGTTTGTGGATCGTCTCATGCAAAGGCGACAAGGGAAGGCTGGACATTGGCTCACCACGACTGGACTGATGTATAGTCCAGTTAAACTATTCACCGACGACTGTCACCTCCCTGACCATAAAAAATTTGACGCCTAAGAACGTGTTGGTTGCATGGCGAGGAAGGATGCATGCTTTTACATGAGCATTTTCTCTTTTGAGCACGATATTAAAATTCAGTAATAATATCAATTATATTTCCAGTTTAGGCCGATATTGACGTAGTCGCATCTTTCCATTCAGCTTAAATCTTTCTCTGTCTGGTTGAGCGTTCGGGTCTAAAGACCCGATCGGATGAAGCATGGCCGGACCGATAAAAAATCAACTGGCCCGCTGTATCGACCAGTTGACAAGTTGAGATGTCACATCTAGCGTGCTCATCGTCAGCAGCGAAGCCTCGGTTTCGCCATGGCGCGCGGGAGGAATGGCGCGCCCTGACGGGGAGGGTTAAATGGTTAGAACGATGTGCCGCTGGCCTCAGGCGAGGGGACCTCTGTCATGAGCAGTGCGGAGGCAGCCGTTGCAGCTCAGCTGCCGACCGATACGCGGCGCGAGATTCTTGTGGCGCGTGGCGTCACCAAGTCTTTTCCGGGCGTTCTCGCCCTCGATAATGTCGATTTCAGCGTCCGTGCCGGCGAGGTTACCGCGCTTCTCGGCGAGAATGGTGCAGGCAAGTCGACGCTTATCAAGCTGATGGCCGGCTTCTACACGCCGGACCGTGGCGAGATCACCGTCGACGGCCTGCCCTTGCAGGCTGATCCCGCGGCAGCACACCGGATCGGTGTCGCAACGATCCACCAGGATGCGCATCTCGTGCCGGCCATGTCGGTGGCCGAGAACATCATGTTGGGGCGCTGGCCGGGGCGGTATGGCTGGCTCTCGATGCACCGGCAGAAGGAGAAGGCGCGCGCGGCGGTCGCCCGTGTGGCGCCGCATCTCAACATATCAACGCCGGCCGGCCGGCTTTCGCCTGCCGACCAACAACTCGTCGAGATCGCCCGCGCCATTTCGGAGGACTCCAAGATCCTCGTCATGGACGAGCCGACGACATCGCTGTCACCGCCGGAAATCGACCGTCTCTTTCGTGTGGTCGAAGACCTGAAAGCCAATGGCCTCGGCATCGTTTTCGTCTCGCACTGGCTGGAGGAAGTCTTCGCCATTGCCGATCGCGTGACCGTGCTGCGAGATGGCCGGCTGGTGGGCACGAGGCCCATATCCGAGCTCGACCACGACAAGGTCATCCGCATGATGGTCGGCCGCGAAGTGCGCGAAACGGCGCACAAGCCGAGGCGGATCGGCGATGTCGTCATGCGCGTCAGCAATCTGTCGCGCGATGGCGTGCTCGACGACATTTCGTTCGATGTGCGGGCAGGTGAAATCGTCGGCATGGCGGGGCTCGTAGGCGCTGGGCGGAGCGAAATGGCCGCCTGCGTCTTCGGGATCGATTCCTATAACGCAGGCACCGTGGAAATTGCGGGAAACCGGGTCAGGCCGAACGATCCCAAGGCTGCGATCGATGCCGGCATCGGCCTCGTCCCGGAAGACCGCCGCCGCCAGGCTCTGGTGGGCCTGATGAGCGTGCGCAGCAACATGACGCTCAGCCTTTTCGACCGGGTTGCGCGCTTCGGCTTCCTGTCGAATGCGCTTGAGGACGAGATCGCCGAGCGCGAAATGCGCAGCCTTGCCGTCAAGGCGCCCTCGTCCAAGGTGCGGGTTTCCACGCTGTCGGGCGGCAACCAGCAGAAGGTCGTGCTCGGACGCTGGCTGGCGAGGCGGCCGAAGGTGCTGATCCTCGACGAGCCGACGAAGGGCATCGATGTCGGTGCCAAATCGGAAATAAGCGACCTGATCGTCCGGCTCGCCGAAAGCGGCATGGCCATCCTGCTGATCAGCTCGGAACTGCCGGAAATCCTGTCGCTGTCGGACCGCGTTCTGGTGATGCGGGCGGGACGGATATCCGCTGCGCTCAGCCGGTCGGAGGCCACCGGCGAGACAATCATGAGTTATGCGACGACGGGCTGACGCCGGGGAGAGAGATTGAAAATGGCACTGGAGAACACACCGATGAACGATGTCGCCCCCCTAGGTCCCGGCAAGCTATCCGGACTTCGCGGACGCATATCGTTCATCGACCTGATGCAGAGCGTCGGCCTCCTGGCGATCATCCTGCTCGGTGGCGGCATTATGAGCATCCTGAGCCCGGTTTTTGCCACGATGCGCAACATCGAGAATGTGCTGCAGTCGGCGACGATCATCGCTGTCGTGGCGATCGGCCAGACCTTCGTCATCCTGGTTGCCGGCATCGATCTGTCGGTCGCGTCGGTTCTGGTTCTCTCCTCTGTTCTCTCCGTAGGGCTGGTGCAGTTCCAGGGTTTTCCGCCGGAGATCGGGGTTCTGGTCGCGCTGATGGCGGGCCTCGGGATCGGTCTGGTCAATGGTCTCGCGGTCACCAAGCTGCGGATCCCGGCGCTGATCGCGACGCTTGCCACGATGACGATCGGACGAGGCATGGCCTATATTTATTCCGGCGGCACGAATATCGCTCCGGTTCCGCAGTTCTTCGTCGATCTTCAGGCTGCGCGTATATTCGGCATCCCGGCAGTGATCGTGCTCACCCTCGCATTGGCAGCGATCGCGCAGGTCGTGCTGTCGCGCACATCCTTCGGACGGTCGGTCTATGCGACAGGCGGCAATCCGCTCGCTGCGCGCCTTGCCGGTATCAACACCGAGCGCGTTATCATTATCGCCTTTATGATTTCCGGCTTGATGTCGGCGATTGCCGGTCTTTTGATCACCGCTCGCTTCGAGGCCGGGGCGGCCACGGCCGCGCAGGGCCTTGAACTGGCTGTCATCGCGGCGGTGGTCATCGGCGGCGTCAGCCTGTTCGGCGGCGAGGGCAATATAGGAAGTATGCTCCTCGGGGTGCTGCTGCTCGGCCTGGTCCAGAATGCGGTCAATCTGCTCAACGTGCCGCCGAACTGGGATTCGGTCGTCTCCGGTCTCGTGATTGCCGCGGCCGCCGCCCTCGATGTCTATCGCCGCAGCTATCTGGAGGCAGGCATGCGTAAGAAGGTGATCGCCACCAAGGCGGCGAAATCCCAGAAAGCTTGAATAATCCGGTGCGATGTCCGCGTCGCATCAGCGAAACAAACAACGATCTGAAGGAACATGCACCCCTTGGGGGTGAACGGGATCGCTTTGCCCGGAGGAGGGTGAAGCGGGAATGGCAATACCACCCGCTCGGGGTGGCCACGGGTCCAAATGGGAGGAAACAGCATGGACACGAAGACCGGAATGCCGACGACACGTCGCACACTCTTGCAGCTTGCAGCAGGCGCCGCCCTCGTCGTGACGAGTGCAGTCGCGCTGCCGGGGGGCGCCCAGGCGGAAGACAGCGCCCTGAAGGGCAAGAACCTCGCCTATATCGCCTTCGGCCTGCAGTATGAATATCAGGTCACGCTGGTCGATCATGTGAAGAAACTTGCGGCCGAGAAGGGCATGACCATCTCCGTCTATGACGGAAAGGGCGATCCTTCCACCCAGACGACGCAGATGCTGGACGTACTCTCCAAGCAGCCGGACATCATCCTGCTCAATCCCGTCGATGCCAAGCTGCTGCAGGGCGGGGTGCGCAAGGCCAACGAGGCCAAGATCCCGCTTTTCATGCTGGAAAACCTGCCGCCGGAAGGCGAATGGATCGCCTACAACACCTTCGACGACGTCGCCGGCGGCCGGGCTGCCGCGGATGCCGTCGCAAAGCTGACGGGTGGCAAGGGGCGTGTCCTGGAAGTCCGCGGCGCGATTGGCTCCGGCCAGTCGGAAAAGCGCTATCAGGGTTTCCACGAGCAGATGGACGCCAAATATCCCGACATCAAGATCGAGACCCTGAAGGCCGAATGGACGGCGGACAATGCCCAGACGCTGACGGTGGATGCCTTCACGCGTGATCCGAACGTCGCTGCCATCTGGGCTCATAATGACGAGATGATCCGTGGTGTCGTCTCGGGTCTGCGCCAGATCGGCCGGCTGAAGCTGAACGGCGAGGAAGGCCACATTCCGGTGATCGGCTTCGACGGCACGCCGCTCGGTCTCCAGCGTATCCGCGAGGGAACACAGACGGCTGACGTCGGCCAGAACCCGTTCTCCATGGGCACCTCCATCGTTCAGGAGATGGAAAACCATTTCAGCGGCAAGCCGGTGAATAAGGATACGCTGATCCAGCCGGTGATGATCTGGAAGGAGAACGTCGACAGCGAGGAAAACTGGGGCAACATGGTCAAGGGCTGACCTCCCGGACAGGCAGGGCGCGCATTGTCACGCCCTGCCGAACGCTTGAGCAAAACGAACGGATTGACGCATGACGACAGACATCATGAAACCCGACCATGCCCGCAACATGCGGCTCATCGGACACTCCGACCAGGGGGGCTATCGCGACGGCATCCAGGTGATGGTGGAAGCCGGGTTTGCCTATATCGGGCATCTGTTCAGCCAGGGGTTTTCCATCGTCGATGTGCGCGATCCCGCAAATCCGAAACCGGCCGGCTATGTTCAGGCGCCGCCGAACACCTGGAACGTGCACCTCCAGGTCGCCGACGGCCTGCTGCTCGTCATCCACGGCAAGGACGTCTTCGCAGACGCTGCCTTCGCCGACGAGGCTTCGTATTACAAGGCCGCCGCCGGTACGGCACTGGGAACGGCGGCTCCGAAAACCGCACGGAACTGGGACGCCGGTCTGGCGGTCTACGACATCGCGACGACACCGGGCGAACCGCGCCGCATCGGCTTCATGCCGGTTTCCGGCGGCATCCACCGCATCTGGTGGACCGGCGGGAAATGGGCCTATGTCTCGGCGCTCCTCGATGGCTACACCGACTTCATCTTCATGACCGTCGACATGTCCGATCCGGCCAATCCCCGGGAAACGGGGCGCTACGCGCTGCCGGGCATGAACCTTGCCGCCGGCGAGACACCGACCTGGCCCGCCAACGCAAAGTTCGGCCTGCACCACGCCATCGTCGACGGCGATACGGCCTGGGGCGCCTGGCGCGATGCCGGTCTCGTAGTGATGGATGTCGCAGACCGGGCAAAACCCTCCCTGATCCGCCACGTCAACTGGTCGCCGCCGTTCCAGGGCGGCACCCACAATTGCCTGCCGATCGCCGGACGCGACCTGCTCGTCGTTCTCGACGAAGCGGTGCTCGACGATTTCGAGGACGGGCTGAAGAACATCTGGCTCTTCGATATCAGGGATCGGGCCAATCCCGTTCCGATCGCCACGATGCCGCCGCCGTCGGATCAGGACTATACGCACAAAGGCGCCCATTACGGGCCGCACAATATCCACGAGAACCGGCCCGGCAGCTTCCAGAGCTCGTCGCTGATCTTCTCGACCTGGCAGAATGCCGGCGTGCGCGTCTACGACATCTCCAATGCCTACCAGCCGAAGGAAGTCGGCGCGCTCGTGCCGCCGCCGCCAACCGGCCTCATGGACAAACGTCCCGGCAAGAAACCGATCATCCAGTCCTGCGACATCTTCGTCGACACAGCGGGCCTCGTCTACGTGACCGACTACAATGCCGGTCTCTACATCATGGAATATACCGGCTGATGGCTGAGGCCAGCCGACGCTTTCTTGAAAGGAACGACTCATGAACCTGTTCGGCTCTTATGACGTGGTGGTGACCGGTGCCGGCTCCTCCGGCATCGTTGCCGCCATCCGTGCGGCGCGCGAGGGCGCGAAGGTGCTGCTCCTCGAAGGCACCGGCTTTCTCGGCGGCCTCATCACCGGTGGCCGGCTCACCAAGCCGACGGGGCTCATCAACTCCAAGATCTTCGAAGAGATGCTGGATCGCTGCGTGGGCTACCGCGGTGCCGACGGGCGTGTGCGCGAATCCTACTGGGGCAAATATACCGGCACGTTCGATGCGGAGGTGATGCAGCGCGTCATCATCGAGATGGTCGAGGAGTCCGGAGTGGAGGTGCTGCTGCGCGCCAATGTCGTGCAGACGGTGATGAAGGACGGCGCCGTTCACGGGCTTCTCATCCGCACCAAGTCCGGCGAAAGCCTGGTGCTGGCGAAGGCGTTCATCGATGCCTCGGGAGACGGCGACGTAGCAGCACTTGCGGGTGCCGAATTCATGCTGGGTCGCGAGGCTGACGGGCTGACGCAACCGATTACATCCTATTTCCGCGTCCTGAACGTCAACGTGCCGGCCCTGATCGCCGATTGCGAGGCCAATCGCGCCGATATGTGGGAGGTCGTCTATCCCAAGGAGGCGGGCAATCGCAACGAAGATTACGCCATGGCCGTGCTTCTGACCGGCTTCCAGCAGCGCATCAAGGACAAGGTGGCCGAAGGGTTCGACTGGATCATTCCGAAAGACCATATCACGATGAAGACCGGCCTGATCCCCGGCGAGATCAGCGTCAACGTCACCCGCTTCCAGGGCAATGGCCTCGACGACCGTGATCTCAGCCGTGCCGAGATCGAGATCCGCAAACAGGCCTATTGCGCCTTCGACTTCCTGCAGCGCTACGTCAAAGGGTTCGAGGAGGCGATTTTCTTGGAAGTCGCGCCGAAGCTCGGCGTTCGCGAGACGCGGCGGGTCACGGGGCGCTATGTCCTGACGGAAGCCGACGTGCGCGGCAACGGCCGGTTCGATGATGCAATCGGCCTCTGCAATTCGCCCGTCGATGTTCATGAGCCCGGCGGCAGCCGCGCCATCATGGATCACGTCGGCATCGGCTACGGTATTCCGTATCGCTGCCTTGTCCCGCTCAGGCTCGACAACATTCTGCTCGCCGGACGTTGCATCTCCGTTGATGCGATCGCGTTCGGCTCGACCCGAAACGTCCCGGCTTGCACCATGACGGGCGAGGCGACGGCAATTGCCGCAGCGCTGGCCGCCAAGCGCGGCGTGCCGACTTCCCAAATTCCGGCCGCCGATGTGCAGGCGCGCCTGCGCGAACTCGGCGTGTGGCTCGGAACGCCCGGAGAAGCAGTGCCGGATGTGCTGAAGCAGGCGAGCTGAGGGCGGACAACCATGTCCGGGGCAGCGGCCATTGCGGCGGGAGGCCGGGTCTCGGGCTCCCCTCATCTCCTGAATCCGTTTGCGATCGGTCGCGTCGCCCTGCAGAACAGGGTCGTGTTCCAACCCCACTTCACCGCGAGCAACGGATTTTCGCCGAACACCCTGATGACGCGCAGTTGGGAAGAGGCTGAGGCAGCCTTCCTCAAGGAAGACGAATTGTTCAATGCTGCGACAGAGAGCGGCTTTGAATTCTTGGCCCCGGACAGTCGGTGAGTTTGCCCATACGGCGAAATTCTCAACCGCCGATTTTGCGATCGCAATTGAGCTTTTCCTCAAACTCCCGTCTTAGCGAGAGCATTGGTCGCTTGTGGCGACTGCAGTGGATGTGAATTATAATTCATGATATGAATTATATTGACACCCGCTGCGCTTTGCGTTTAGCTGCCCATACCGGACTTCGAGGAGGAAATCCGGTTTTCACTGCGATCACCGGCGTCGTTTGGCGACCTACGACTTTTTGGGAGGGGCTTCGGCCTCGAGGAGGACACTTGCGCACTTTTTTAAGCACGACCGCGATGGCGGTCCTCGCAGCAACGTTTTTTGCCGGTTCCGCGGCGGCCGAGACGGAAAATCCGTTCCGCTGCAAGCCGGGCGAAAAATATGTCATGAACGTCATGGTCTCGGGGGTGGAATATTGGTTCCCGGTCTATGAGATGTTCAAGCAGGCCGGTCAGCAGCTCGGCTGTGAGACAGCATATACCGGTACACCGGAATATGATGTCAACAAGCAGATCGCCACCTTCGACCAGGCGCTTGCGCAGAACCCGGCCGGCATTCTCGTGCATCCGATGAATTCCGACCCGTTCATCGAACCGATCAACCGCGCCATCGATCAGGGCACGGCTGTCGTCACCTTCGCTGCCGACTCGCCGCTTTCCAAGCGCGTCTCCTTCATTACCTCGGACAACACGCGCGAAGGCACTTATGCCGCCGATGCAATCGCCGAAAAGATGGGCGGCAAGGGTGAATATGCCGTTCTGGAAAATCCGGGCCAGGACAACCACGACAAGCGCATCGCCGCCTTCATCGCCCGCATGGGAGAGAAGTGGCCGGATATGAGGCTCGTCGGACGCGCCGCCTCCAATCAGGATCCGACCAAGGCCTATCAGGGTCTTTCGAGCCTCATCCAGGCCAATCCGAACCTCGGCGCGGTCTTCATGCCGGAAGCAAATTCCGCCATCGGCGCTGCGCAGGCCAACAAGGAAAGCGGCGGCAAGGTCCTCGTCATGTGCGCCGACGTCAATGCCAACATCCTCGACATGATCAAGGCCGGCGAAGTGTTCGGCTCGATCAACCCGAACCAGGGTATGCAGGGTTACATGGGCTTCATGCTGCTGTGGCTTGCAAAACATCCGGAACTGATCGACCCGATGAACGACGCCAAGCGCTCGGGTTTCAACCCGATGAGCATCCCGGTCGTCGACAACGGCCTGTCCATCGTGACGGCCGAAAATGCCGACGACTTCTACTGGGACAAATATCTGAAGCGTCGCGGCACCAAGGGCATCGAGGAGTAGGCTCCTGACAAACCGTCCGCGCCTCGCGGCGCGGGAGGGGTGGGCCAGACGGAGCCACCCCTCATCCGGCCCTTCGAGCCACCTTCTCCCCGGTGGGAGAAGGACGAGGTGTCGGCGGTCTTCCCCTTCTCCCCACCGGGGAGAAGGTCCCGGCAGGGGGACGAGGGGACTGGTGATGGACGGCAGTCTGGCGGACAAAGGAAAGAGGACGATGGCGGAGCCGGTGCTCACCATTCATGGCGTGACCAAGCATTTCGGGGCGGTGAAGGCGTTGACGGATGTCGACTTCACGCTCGAACGTGGTGAGGTCCATGCGCTCTGCGGCGAAAACGGCGCCGGCAAGTCGACGCTGATGAATATCATCGCCGGCGTGCTGCAGCCAACCGAAGGCGAAATCCGCATCGACGGCAAAGCCGTGCACATCTCCTCGCCCGCCGGCGCGCAATCGCTTGGCATCGGCCTGGTGCATCAGGAGATCGCACTGTGCCCGGATGCGACGGTTGCCGAAAACATGTTCATGGCGGCGACCAACCGCCGGCGCACCCCCTTCATGAACTATCGTGCGCTGGAACGCGACGCGCAGGCGGTGATGAACCGGCTTGCCGCCATCGACGTTCGCCGCAAGGTTGCCGACCTGCCGATTTCCAGCCAGCAGCTCGTCGAGATCGCCAAGGCGCTGACGCTCGACTGCCGCGTGCTCATCCTGGACGAGCCGACCGCAGCACTAACCGAAACCGAGGCGCAGCAGCTCTTCGCGATCATCCGCGACCTCAAGGCGAACGGCATCTCGATCATTTACATCAGCCACCGCATGGCCGAGATTTTCAGTCTCTGCGACCGGGTGACCGTTTTTCGCGACGGCCGCTATGTCTGCACCGACCGCATCGCCGATGTGACGCCTGACGATGTGGTGCGCCGCATGGTCGGGCGCGAGATCACGCAGCTCTATCCGGACAAGCTTGGCGCAGACGAAACATCCGGCAAAACCGTTCTGGAGGTCGATGGCATTGGCGACGGCGCGCGCTTCCAAAATGTCAGCTTCAGTCTGCGCGATGGCGAAATTCTCGGCATCGGCGGTCTCATCGGCTCCGGCCGCACGGAGATCGCCGAGGGTATCTGCGGTCTCCGGCCACGCGCCGCGGGTACTGTGCGCCTGCACGGCAAGACGCAGAAGATCAATTCCTATTCCGATGCGGTAAAGGCCGGCATCGTCTATCTCTCCGAAGATCGCAAGGGTTCCGGCGTCTTTCTCGAAATGTCCATCGCGCAGAACATTTCGGTGCTGGACCTGGCAGCGCTGACCAACGCGGCAGGTCTGCTGAAACGCCGCGCGGAGACTGCCTTGGCGGAAGATTTTGCGCGACGGCTCGGGTTGCGTATGAGCGGCGTCGATGCGCCGGTCAAATCGCTTTCCGGCGGCAACCAGCAGAAGGTTGCGATCGCCAAGCAGCTTGCGGTGAAACCGAAAGTCATCCTGATGGACGAGCCGACGCGCGGCATAGATGTCGGCGCGAAGACGGAGATTCACCGCCTGCTGCGCGAGCTTGCTCGGTCGGGCATCGGCATCGTCGTCATCTCTTCGGAAATGCCGGAGCTGCTAGGGCTTTGCGACCGCGTGCTTGTGGTGCGCGAAGGACGCATCGCCGGCGAGCTCGGCGCGGGCGAGATGACGGAGGAGGCCGTGATGCGCTTCGCCTCGGGGGTAGGCACGACAAAGGCGGCGAACCATGCCGCCTAAGGACAAAGTGGGAGAGATGGGAATGGCAATCGACGCGATGACGGCAGGGGCGCCGAAGACATCGTCCTTCAAACGCATCGGCACAATGCGCGAGGCGGGACTGATCGCGATCATCCTCGCGCTCTGCGTGATCATGAGCTTTGCCTCGCCGCACTTTCTGACGCTCGGCAATTTCCGCGCCATGCTGATGAGTTTTTCTGTTGAAGGCATCGTCGTGGTGGGCATGACGATCCTGCTGATCGTCGGGGGCATCGACCTCGCGGTCGGCTCCGTCGTCTGCTTCGCGATGGTGCTCTCGGGCTCGCTCTTCCTCGCCGGGGTAGACCCGTGGACGGCTTCGCTCGTCGGCATCCTCGCGAGCAGCGCCATCGGCGGCATCATGGGCTTCTTCGTCACGGTGGTGGGTCTCAACCACTTCATCACCTCGCTTGCGGCAATGGTGATTGTGCGCGGCCTCTGCCTCATCGTCACCAAGGGCACGCCGCTCTCGCTCTTTACGCTGCCGGCGGGCTTCAAGGCGGTGGGGCAGGGCACGTTCTACGGCATACCCTACGTCATCCTGATCTTCGTCGCCGTCGTCATCCTCTTCGATTTCCTGCTGCGCCGCGCCACTGCCTTCCGCAAGGTCTTCTACACAGGCAGCAACGAGAAGGCAGCGCTCTATTCCGGCATCAAGACCAATCAGGTGAAATTCTGGGTGACGGTGCTCTGCTCCACGCTCGCCGGTGTCGCAGGCGTCATCTACATGTCCCGCTTCGGCGCGGCGACCCCCACCTTCGGCGTTGGCATGGAACTCAACATCATCGCTGCGGCAGTGATCGGCGGCGCCTCGCTCAACGGCGGCTCGGGCACGATATTCGGAGCCATTCTCGGCATCGCACTTCTCTCTGTCGTCACCAGCTCTCTGATCCTGCTCGACGTTTCGGTCTACTGGCAGGACATGATCAAGGGGTGCATTCTGCTCGCTGCCGTTTCCATCGATCATTTCCTGCACAAGCGGAAGGCCGCCTGACATGCCAACTGTCAAATTGAAACCCAGGACGGCAGCACCGCGCGAGGAGATCGTCATCGCCCGCCAGATGCACCAGGCGCTCGTCCTTCATTTTATGGAGGGTTTGACGCAGGCCCAGATCGCCGACCAGCTCGGCATCTCGCAAGCCACTGTCAACCGTCTCATCAAACGTGGTCGCCAGCTCGGCCTCGTCGAGATCAAGATCAAGTCGCCTGTCGAGCCACTGGTTGACATGGAGGAGCGGCTTCTGGCACTTGGCGGCATCGGCCGCGCGGTCGTGGTGCCGACCGTCTCCGACAATCCGCAGACCGCGCTCCAGGCGGTCGGAGAGGCGGCGGCCCGCCTGCTAATGGAGGAGATCGGCGACGGCGACACAATCTGCATCACCGGCGGCAAAGGGGTGAGCGCCGTGGTTGCCGGTCTGCAGCCGCCGCGCCGTTTTGATGTCGAGGTCATTCCGGCAACGGGCTGCGTGCAGGGCAAGCACTATACCGACGTCAACCATGTTTCGACCCTGATGGCCGACCGGCTTGGGGGCCGTTCCTACCAAATCCACGCGCCCCTCTTTGCCGACGATGCCGAGCAGCGGGCGATGTTGATCAATATGCGCTCCGTCGCCGATGTCTTCAAACGGGCGCGCGAGGCGAAGGTAGCGGTGGTCGGCATCGGTTCGATCCTGACGGACGACTCCAGCTATTACGATCTGCATCCTTCTTCCAGTACGGATCGGGTGGCGATCGAGCGCTCGGGCGCAAGCTGCGAACTGCTTGCCCATCTGCTTGATGACCACGGTCAGGTCTGTGACTACAGCCTCAACCGCTCGCTGGTGTCGCTCACCCTGTCGGAATTCGCATCGATCCCGATGAAGATCGGCGTCGCCAGCGGCCCGAACAAGGCGGGCCCGATCCTCAGCGTCCTGCGCGGCAACCATCTCGACACGCTCGTCACCGACGAGGCGACCGGGGCGCGCATTCTAGACATGGCATCCCAGGAAGGATTTTCTGCATGAGCGGCGAACAATTGACCCGTGACATCGGGCGCTCCGGCGTCAAGGCATCGGCCGTCGGCCTCGGCACCTGGGCGATCGGCGGCTGGATGTGGGGCGGCACGGACGAGGCGGAATCGATTGCCGCCATCCAGGCTACGCTCGATGCCGGCGTGACCCTCATCGATACGGCCCCGGCCTATGGTCTCGGCCGCTCGGAGGAAATCGTTGGGAAAGCGCTCATTGGGCGCCGCGACAAGGCGGTGATCGCCACGAAATGCGGCCTCGTCTGGCACACTGAGAAGGGTAACCACTTCTTCGACCAGGACGGTAAGCCGGTGCACCGCTATCTCGGGCGGGATTCGATCGTCCATGAGGTCGAGGAAAGCCTGCGCCGGCTCGGTACGGACTATATCGACCTTTATATCACGCACTGGCAGGATCCGACCACGCCGATCGAGGAAACGGTCGAGGCACTCGAAGAGCTGAAGCAGGCCGGTAAGATCCTCGCGATCGGCGCGAGCAATGTCAACCGGTCGGAACTCGAACAATATATTGCTACCGGGTCGCTCGATGCGATCCAGGAGCGGTTCAGCATGATCGATCGCGAGATCGAGGCGGACCTGCTGCCGCTCACTATCAAGAACGGCGTGTCGACGCTGAGCTATTCCTCGCTGGCGCTCGGCCTGCTTTCCGGCACGATCGGACCGGACCGCATCTTTTCCGGCGACGACCAGCGCAAGGACAATCCGCGCTTCTCCGTCGCCAATCGCCAAAAGGCCAAGGACTTTTCCCAAGCGATCCGGTCGGTCGCGGAACGCCACGGCGCCAGCATTGCGCAGATCGTGATCGCCTGGACGCTGGCGCAGCCGGGCGTGACTTTCGCACTCTGCGGCGCGCGCAACCCGGCGCAAGCGCTCGACAATGCGCGGGCCGGAACGCTCCGGCTTTCGACAGACGATCTTGCGACCATTGACGCCGCCATATCGGCGCAACTGGCCACCATGGACGGATAACGGGCTGCCATCATGAACCGTGCAGAGACAATGAACGGGCTTCGCCGGAGCCCGAAGGTGGACGTATGCGTCCTCGGCGGCGGTATCAACGGGCTCAGCGTCTTCCGCGAGCTGGCGTTGCAGGGCGTCAACGTGCTCGTCGTCGAGAAGGACGATTATTGCTCCGGCGCAAGCGCTGCGCTTTCGCGCATGGTTCACGGCGGCTTGCGCTATCTGGAAAACGGTGAATTCAGCCTCGTCCAGGAATCGCTGGTCGAGCGTGACCGCCTGCTGCGCAACGCCCCCCACTATGTCGCGCCGCTGCCGACGACGGTGCCGATCTTTGACGTCTTTTCCGGCCTCGCCAATGGCATCGTACGCTTCCTCGGCCTCACCCGCCGTCCCAGCCGGCGCGGCGCCATCGCCGTCAAGACGGGCCTCGGCATCTACGATTTCCTGACGCGCAAACGCGCGCTGATGCCAAAACACCAGTTCCGCGGCCGCAAGGCGACGCTGGAAAAATGGCCGGCTCTCAATCCGGCGATCCGCAACTCCGCGACCTATTACGACGCTTGGGTCAGTCACCCGGAGCGCATCGGCATCGAGCTTTTGCGCGATGGCCTTTCCACCGGTCCGAATGCCAGGGCCCTGAACTATGCGACGGTCGAACAGGCGGGTGCCGGGGAGTTCCTGCTGCGCGAAGGCGTCTCCGGCGAGAAGCTTCTCATCCGGCCGAGACTGGTCATCAACGCGACCGGTGGCTGGATCGACATTGCCAATGGTTCGCTCTTTTCCGAGGAGACACGCCCTGCACCGCTGATGGGCGGCACCAAGGGTTCGCACCTTATCATCGATAATCCCGCGTTGCGCGACATGCTCGACGGGCACATGATCTATTACGAGAACGAGGACGGACGCATCTGCATTCTGTTCCCCTATCTCGGCAAGGTGCTGGTCGGCTCGACGGATATCCGCGTCGACGACCCCGGCGCGGTGCGCTGCGAGACGGATGAGCGGGATTACATTCTCCAATCGCTCGCCTTCGTGCTGCCGGGCGTGCATATCCGCCCGGAAGAGATCGTCTTCCAGTTTGCCGGCGTGCGCCCGCTGCCGGCCAGCAAGGACAGTTTTACCGGCCGTATTCCGCGCGATCATTTCTGCACCGTGCTCGAAGGGCGCGATGGCGCTCCGCCGGTGCTCTGCATGATCGGCGGCAAGTGGACGACGTTCCGCTCCTTTGGAGAAATGGCTGCCGACATGGCGCTGGAACGGATCGGCCTATCGCGCCGCGTCGACACGGCGGAGCGCACCATTGGCGGCGGCCGGGCGTTCCCGAAAGACGGCAGCGGCTGGGTTCGCGACCTCGCGGCATCGACCGGGATTTCCGCGGGTCGCTCCACCTCGTTGTTCGAGCGTTACGGCACGGACGCCGCCGATGTCGCCCGCTTCATCGCCGCGGGACCGGATCGCCCCCTGCCGCATGCCGGTTACAGCGTCCGGGAGCTTCTGTATCTCATCCGCTCCGAAGCCGTCGAGCATCTGGACGACTTGCTCGCGCGCCGCACGACGCTTGCCATCACCGGCGAACTTTCGCTTGCCATGACTGACGCCGCTCTCGACCTGCTGGCCGCCGAAAAAGGCTGGTCCGCGCAACGCGCCGCCGAAGAGCGTACCCGATTTCTAACCCTCATGCGCGAGCGCCACGGCGTCGCGGAGAAAGCCCTTTCCGCAAGGAACGAACAAAGGAGTGAAGTATGCGAAACTACCGCAAAGTCCGGATGAACCGGCTGTTCGGCAACGGCCGTTGCCTTGACGTGGCGATCGATCACGGTGTGTGCAACGAGCCGTCCTTCCTCGACGGGCTGGAAAACGTGCCGGCCGTGGTGAAGGCGCTGGTCGATGCCAAGCCAGATGCGATCCAGATGAACTACGGCCAGGCCGACTTGTTGCAGGACATTGCCGGCAAGGACAAGCCGGCGCTCGTCATGCGCATCGACATGGGCAACCCCTATAACCGCATCCGCCACCGCGACATGTGGGCCGTGCTGCAGAACGAGGCGGAGCCGCTGATCGGCGCGTTGCAGATGGATGCCGCCTGCGTGGTGGTCAATCTCTTCATGCTGCCGGACGAGCCCGATCTCTTCCGCCAATGCGTGCAGAATATCTCGCGCGTGCGAGCAGACTGCGAAAAATACGGCATGCCGCTGATGATCGAGCCGCTCGTCATGCAGCCTGTGACGGAACGCGGCGGCTACATGGTCGATGGCGATGCGGAAAAGATCGTGACCCTGACGCGGCTTGCCCGCGAGATGGGCGCCGATATCGTCAAGGCCGACCCGACGACGAATGCCGAGGACTTCCATCGCGTCATCGAGGCGGCGCGCTGCCCGGTTCTGGTCCGCGGCGGCGGCAAGGAAGACCTTCGCGCCGTCTTCGACAAATCCGCGGCCTTGATGCGGCAGGGCGCAATGGGCATGGTCTACGGGCGCAACATCTACCAGCATGCGAACCCGAACGCCGTGGTGCGCGGGCTGATGGCGATCATCCACGAGGACGCGAGCGGCGAGAAAGCCTTCGCGGTTTATCAGCAGGGTTGATGCGCGACACGAACCTTGGGAGGGGTTCCGAATGGGAGAGTATCTTTTGGGGCTCGACGCCGGCAACACCGTCATCAAAGCGGTGATCTTCGACCGGACGGGCAGGGAGGTGGCCTATGCGGGGGAGGAAGGCCATAGCCGCATGCCGCATCCTGGCCATGTCGAACGCGATCTCGGCGAGCTTTGGGCCAATGCGAAGCGTGTCATCCGCACCTGCCTCGACAAGGCCGGCATCGCGGCGGCAGATATCGCCGCGATCGGCTGCGCCGGTCATGGCAACGGCCTTTACGCACTCGATCGGGATGGCGAGCCGCTCATCGGCATCCAGTCGCTCGATACGCGCGCGACCGGTCTCGTCGAGGAGTGGGTGGCGGAGGGCGTCGGAGACCAGGCCTACCCGATCTCGCGCCAACGACCCTGGCCTTCGCAGACGCCGACGTTGCTCGCCTGGCTGAAGCGTCACAGGCCGGACATCTTCAAGCGCATCGGCACGGTGTTCTACTCCAAGGATTTCGTCGTCAACCGCCTGACCGGCGAGCGTGTCAGCGAGACGTCGGACATGTCCGGCGCCGGCCTGCTCGATCTCGCCGCCCGGCGTTACGACGGGGCGCTGATGGATGCCTATGGTCTTGGTGATTGCATAGACCTTCTGCCGCGGCTCATCGAAAGCGCCGATATTGCCGGGATGGTGACGGAAGCGGTGGCCAACGAGACGGGACTCGCCGCCGGCACGCCTGTCATTGGCGGGCTGTTCGACGTCGTCGCCTCGGCGCTCGGCTCGGGCGTCTCACGCACCGGCAGCGCCTCGATCATCGCCGGTACATGGAGCATCAACCAGGTCATCATCGACGGTCCCGATCTCGATGGGCCGGTCTTCATGTCCTCCACCTTCGACCGCACCCGCTACATGGCGATGGAAAACAGTGCCACGTCGGCCGCCAATCTCGAATGGTCGGTGCGCGAGTTTTTCGAGGGCGAGCACGAGGAGAGCGTCTCGCCCTTCGATGTCTGCTGTGCGCTCGCAGCGGCAGTCGAGCCGGCGGCGGACGACCCGCTCTACCACCCCTACCTCTACGGTGCCCAGCAGGACGGCCATGCCCGGGCCGGTTTCTACGGCATTGCCGGCTGGCACACCAAGGGCCACCTGATCCACGCGCTTCTGGAGGGTGTTGCCTTTGGTCACCGCCATCATGTCGAAACGATCCGCAAGGCCGGCGCGACCTTCGACGAGGCGGTGCTCTCCGGTGGCGGTTCGCGCAGCCGCCTTTGGCCGCAGATTTTTGCGGATGTGCTGGGTCTGCCTGTGACCGTCGCCGCGTCTCGCGAAACGGGTGCGCTCGGTGCGGCAATCGCGGCGGGCACGGGCGTCGGCCTCTTTAAGGATTTCACGGAAGGCGCAAATGCCATGGTGCGCCCCGACCGGCAGTATAAGCCGAATAGCGCCCTTGCCGCACACTATGACCGGCGGTACGCGCTCTACAAGGATATTGCGGAAGCCATGACGCCGCTCTGGCGGCGGCTTTCGGCGACCGAATCCAGAGCAACGGGAGTTGCGGCGTGACGACACATGCCAATGAAACGCCGGTCGACGAAGGCACCTACGATTTCATCATCGTCGGCGCCGGCTCGGCCGGCTGCGTTCTCGCAAACCGGCTCTCGGCCGATCCGAAGAACCGGGTGCTGCTTCTCGAAGCCGGCGGCACGGACCGCTATCACTGGATCCATGTGCCGATCGGCTATCTCTACTGCATGGGCAATCCGCGCACCGACCGGCGAGGGCTCTCGCCTCTCGGTGTTTGGTCCCGGAGCCTGAGGCGCTTCTTGTGCTCAGATGATCCCGTTATCGATCAACTCTTTGATTTCGGTCTCCGATAGCGCCAGCCAATCCGCCAGGACCTCGAAGATATGCTGACCAAGAGCCGGGGGCGGACGGCGAATGGTGAGGGGCGTGTCGGAGAGTTTCATCGTAACGCCTGCGGTAGAAATCTTGCCGGCGATTGGATGATCGATCTCAACGATCTGGTTGCGGTGACGTAGCTGCGGATTTTCGACGACTTCGTCGATCGTCGCCACCTTGGTGCAGGGCACGCCGGCATTGCCGATAGCGACAAGTACGTCTTCGGTCTCTCTCTCACCGATCCACTCCTGCACGATGCGCTCGATTGCCTCCGCGTTTTGCAGCCGGACATCGACATTGGCGAAGCGGGAATCGGTGGCCAGTTCCGGTTGCCCCATCGCCTCGGCGAGGCGTCGGAACAGGGGATTCGTGCCTGAAAGCAGCAGGACGAAGTCGCCTGACGCTGTTTTGAACACGTTTGCCGGTGAGGAGTATCGGTCGCGATTGCCCGTACGAGTGAGCGTTTCCCCCTTGTTGATCTGGGTCGGAATGGCCGTCGTCAGCAAGGAAACGGCGCTGTCGAGAAGCGAGACGTCGATCATCTGGCCCTTGTTCGTCAAATGACGGGCATTGAGGGCGCCGAGCGTCGCGGTCGCTCCATACATCGCGGTCATGTAGTCGATATAGAAGGTGCCCGCGAGATAGGGCGGGCCATCCGGCGCGCCGGTAAGTCCCATAAGGCCGCTCATCGCTTGTGCGATGCCGTCGAAGCCGGGGCGCTGCGCATAGGGGCCATCCTGTCCGAAGCCGGAAAGGCGGGTCATTATCAGGCGCGGATTGATAGCGCTGAGTTCCTCCCAGCCGCAGCCCATCTGCTCCATCGTACCGGGCCTGAAGTTTTCGAGGAGGATATCGGCCTGCTTTACCATTTCGCGCAGCAAGTCCTGCGCGCGGGAATCGCGGAAGTTCAGCGTAATGGAGCGCTTGTTGCGGTTCAGCGCCATGCCGTAAAGGCTTTCGCCTTCCTGAAACGGCGGGAAGTGGCGGCTGTCGTCGCCCGTCCCTTTTTTCTCGACCTTGACGACATCGGCGCCCATGTCGCCGAGAATCATGCCGCAGTGCGGACCGGCGATGAAGCGGGTGAGATCGAGTACCTTGATGCCCTGAAGCGGAAATGTCATGCGGATGTCCTTGTCGGTCGGATGCCCGCGCCGCCGCGTTCCGGCGTCACCAAGCATTTCCGGGAGTCGTTCTTTTCTGTGCCTACTGCGCCGTGAGCCGTTGCGGCATGCGCCCGCCGACGATCATCGAGACGACCTCGTCGTGCTCGACCTCGTCGCGGCGAACGACCCCCACCATGCGGCCGGTCTTTAGGACGGCGATGCGATCGGCGATCTGGAAGACGTGCTCGAGATTGTGGCTGATGATGAAAACGGCGTAGCCCTTGTCGCGTAAGCGCTCGATGAGTTCGAGCACGAGGCGGGATTCCTCGACGCCGAGTGCCGCCATCGGCTCGTCCATGATGATGAGCTTGACGTTGCGGTCGAGCAGGAGGCGTGCAATGCCGATCGCCTGGCGCTGGCCGCCGGAAAGCGCGCGCACCATCTTTGTCAGGTCCGGCGTCTTGAGGCCGAGCTCCTCGAACAGCGAGATGGTCTGCCGGCGCATTTCCGCATGGTCGAGCGAGGGAATGGCGCCAAGCACGCGGCGCTGGATTTCCCGGCCCATGAAGATGTTTTCCTGCGGTGTAAACACATCGACGAGCGCAAGGTTCTGGTGCAGCGTCTCGATGCCGTTGTCCCGCGCGACCGCGGGCGCCGTCATGATGACCGGCTCACTGGAAATCCGGATCGTTCCGCTCGTCGGCAGGACGACACCGGAGATCATCTTGATGAAGGTCGACTTGCCGGCGCCGTTGTCGCCGACCAGAGCCATCACCTCGTTCGGAAAGATATCCAGATCGATATTGCTGTTGGCGACATGGCCGCCATACTGCTTCGTCAGGCCGCGTATCGAGACCAGGGGGGCGGCGGCTGCCGTACTGCCCGCGCCAGCGGGCTGCTGCTCTTGGCGAACGCTCATTGCGAAATCCTCGTTGTCGTGTCGTGAAGCGCGGCCTCATTGCCGCGCCCGTCGCGTTCCAGGAAAGATCAGAGGCCGAGGGCGGCCATGTCGACCGGGGGAACGATACGCTCCTTGCCGTCGAAGAACTGAGAGAGGTTCTCCTTCGTCACCATCGGCGAGGCGAAGACGATCTCTTTCTTCACCTCCTTCTGCTGGAGGATCGCCGCGGCGACCTCCACGGCTTCCGCGCCGAAGGTGGGATAGAGGAAGGAACCACGCAGGCGGTCTGCCGCGATCATCTCGAACGTCTCTGTGGTGATGGCGTCATAGCCCGTCAGCCACATTTCTTTCGCGCGGCCGGCTTCCTCGATCGCCTGAAGCGCACCCTTCGCCATGTTGTCGTTGTGGCAATAGACCGCGTCGATTTCCTTGTTGGCCTGGAGGAAATCCTGCATGAGGGTGAGCGCCTCGGTGCGGCTGTAGTTGGCGATGCCCTGCGCAACGATCTCGACGCCGCTATCGGCTTCGACGACTTCGCGCCAGCCCTTGCCGCGCGCCTGGTTGACCAGCGAACCCGGCTTGCCTTCGATCTGGGCGACCTTGCCGCTGCCGTTGAGAGCCTTGATGTAGTAGTCGCCGGCAGTGCGCGACGTGCCCAGCGTATCGGCCGCGAGATGGGCGGTGAAATCGCCTTCGCCGGCGAGTGCCGAACTCATGACGATGATCGGGATCCCGGCATCGTTGAGCGCCTGCACGCCCGGCTGCACCGCCTCGGCATAGTAGGTGATCATGATGACGGCATCGACGCCGCGCACCGCGAGATCTTCGAGGTTGCGGATTTCCTGGGCCGGATTTTCGCGGGCATCGGTGACGGTGACCTCGAAACCGTGCTTTTCAGCGGTGGACAACAGGTCCTGGCGCTGCGCTTTCAGCCATTCGTCGGTCGCGTAGGATTGCGAGAAGCCGATTTTCTTGCCTGCGAGAGGCTGTTCTGCGCGGGCGCTCGTGATGACATAGGGGGAACCCAGCGTGCCGAGAGCGGCGCCGAGGCCCATCTTCAGCACGCTGCGGCGGTTTATGGCCAGCGCATCTTTCAGTGTCAGTATCTTGGTCATTCGAGTCTCCTCCTCTTTGGACCGTAGACAATTGAGGCTGTTCAGCGCTGTCGGTTGCGCATGTCGCTGATGACGACGGCGACGACGATGATCACGCCCATCGCCAACATCTGGACGAAGGGAGACACGCCGAGCAGGTTGAGCAGGTTGGTAATGATCGCGAGGATCAGCACGCCGAGCATGGTTCCGGTGACTGCGCCCACACCGCCGTCGAAGGACGTGCCGCCGATCAGCGTCGCGGCGATCGCGTCGAGTTCGAACAGGCTGCCGGCATTCGGTTCGGCGACGCTGACGCGGCTGACGAGAATGAGACCGGCAATGCCGGCCAGCAGGCCGGATAGCGCATAGACCTGGATCTTGATGCGGTCGACGCCGATGCCGTAGACGCGCGCGGCGTCCTCGTTGGCGCCGACGGCGTAGACGTGGCGGCCCCAGCGGGTGTGCTTCATGACATAGGCGAGCGCGATCCAGAGCGCGACGAAAAGCACGACGGGCACGGGGATAACCCAAATGTAGCCGGAGCCGAGCCAGCGGAAGGCCGGATCGGCGCCTTGTGCATAGACATCGCCGCCATCCGAATAGAGATAGATGCAGCCGCGGGCGAAAATCATCATGGCAAGCGTCGCGATGAAGGGCTGGAGCTTCAGTTTGGTGATCAGCACCCCGTTGACGACGCCGAGCGCCGTCGTGATGGCAATGGCCACACCCCAGGCGACCACGGAACCGTTGCCGGCAAGTGCCGCCGCCGTCACCGCCGCGACACCCACCAGCGAGCCGGCGGAAAGGTCGATGCCCCGGCAGAGGATGACGACTGTCATCCCGATCGCAACCACGCCGACCATGCTGGCGCCGCGCACGACATTCAGGATGTTCGTCGAGTTCAGGAAGTGCGGCGAGGCAATGCTGGCGGCGATCACCAGGGCCAGGAAGGTGATGACATGGCTGTAGTTGAGCAGGAACAGCCCGATGGTGCGCAGGCTGGTGGGGGACGACGTTTTGGCCGCCGGCTTCGAACCGATCTCGACGTTGGACATGGTGCTCTCAGCTCCTCCAGAAGGTGTTATTCGCCGCCGTGCGGAATGAGGGCGTGATGCGGATCGACCTTGCGTCGCAGGATCGCCAGTTCCTCAGCCGTCGGGGCTTCTGTTGTGGGAATGCCGTCCGTCTCGATGGCAAAGCCGGTCGAGCGGCGGACGTCGTCCGGGCCGATGCCGGGATGGATGCTGCGCAGCCGGGCCCGGCCGCCAACGCGGTCGAATTCGAAGATGCATTTCGGCGTGACGATCCATTCCGGACCGCCGATCGTCAGGCCGAGGGCCTGACGGCCCGCCTCGCCGCCGGGATAGCCGACGCCGGAAACGTAGTCGACGCGCTCGACGAAGCTGCGCACCTCGTGATGCGGCATCATGATGTATTCGCGGCGGAAGCAGGTCATGTGCTCCGGCAGCAGGATCGAGCCGACGAGGCGGACCTTCGGCTTGCGGTAGTCGCCGATGCAGGTGCTGTTGATGTTGCCGGCACGATCGACCTGGACGCCGGAACCGAAGCCGAAGTCGACATCGCCGCGGCGCACCGCATAGGGGCCGGGATAGCTTTCCATCTGCGCTTCGCAGGGCAGGTTCTGCAGGCCGCTGTCGAACTCGGCGGATGGCAGGTTGCGTATCTCGGAAAAGTCCGGATTGATCGACCAGCCGGCAAGCAGGATCGTCAGGTTCGGCGCATGCGTCTGGCGCGCCAATTCCATGGCGGCGAGCGGAATGCCGGTGATGTAAAGCGCGGCCGCACCCCCGGTCGCAAGACCCGTGAAGCCGACTTCGCCGTCCTTGAAGCTTTTGGCGAGCGCAACGGTGATGAGTTCCTCGATCGTGTAGGGCAGGGCGCTCATGCCGGCAGCTCCACGTTGCGAAGGGCAAGAAGGCGTTCGACACCGAGCTCAGCAAGGTATCCGGCGTGATCGCCCGGCGTATGCACGGTGCGCTTGAGATACGTTCCGAACGTCTCGGGTGTCGCGGATGCAGCCGCGTAATCGAGGAATGCATCGTCATCGCAGTCGTAAATGCCGAGCAGCGATGTCGGATGCGCGCCAAAAGGGGCCTCGACAATATAGGTGGTGCGCAGGGCGGGGATCTCGACGAGGTCAGGCCGGCGCTTCATTTCCTTTCCAGAAACGATTTTTTCGACGGTCACAATAATGGTGTCGCAAGACCGGGTATGCGTGATGTCGACGCTTTGCGGCAGCATCTTGCGGTTATGGAAGGCGACGTTGCCGTATTCGTCGCCCATGACGGCATGGACTACGACCACGTCGGGTGCTGCCGGCGGCACCGCCCAGAGCTTGCGGCCGGTGACAGGGCAATCGAAGGGCACGATGTCCTTGTTGTATTCGACGATGCCGCTGCCGCCGAGGAAGGTGCAGGTCCAGAACGGCAGGCCTTCCTGGCTGGCGCGAAAGCGGTCCCAGGCGATGAGTTCCGGATAGTCGACCGTATCGAGCGTGCCCGCCTCGGCCGCGCGGCGGAAATTGCGGGCGAGTCCGAATTTCTCGAGGCCCACATAGGATGTCTCGATGCGCGAGACGCAACCGGCGCCGATCAGGAGATCGGCTTCGATGGCGTTGACCACACCGACGATCGTCAGGTCGCGGCGGCCTTGACGCACGAGTTCGCGCACGAAGGCCATCGGCCGCTGATAGATGGCGAAGCCACCCAGGGCCAAGCGCTGGCCATCCCGCACGATCGCGGCAGCTTCCTGCAGCGAGGCAATTTTGGACGTTCGTCCCATGGATTTTTCCTCCGGGCCATCCTCCTCGACGGCTCCCTGCCGGACTGACGTTCACACCGCTTGAATGGATGTGAGATCGATCCCATATGGGATCGATCTCACATCCTGTGGGTCTTGTCAACGCCGCAGTTGCCTTGTCTGCCAAAGCGTGATTGGAGTTGCAGGGAATTCGTCGGGAGGTTCGCTTCATGGTGGAACGCGTCGTTCCCAATCCTTCGGCCAAGCGGCCGACATTGATCGACATTGCCCGGGAATGCGGGTTGTCCCGGGCAACGGTGGCGCGTGCGCTTTCCGGCAAGGGCTATGTCGATCTCGACCGCAGGCGACTCATTCAGGAGACAGCCGATCGGCTCGGTTACCGCACGTCGACCATCGCTCGTGCGCTCAGAACGCAGCGCACCTCCTCCGTCGGTGTGCTGATTGCGGATATCACCAATCCGATCTTTCCGCAGATCGTGAAGGGCATCGACGAGATCGTCTCCGGCGACGGCCATACGATCTTTCTCTCCAATACCGACGAGGACCCGCAAAAGCAGGTTGCGATCGTCCGTTCGCTGCTCGACCGGCAGGTCGACGGCCTTGTCATGGTGTCGCAGACTTTGGCGGACGAGACCCTGAAGCTGCTGGAGCGCGGGCCCCCGTGCGTCTTCGTCAACCGGCGGCCCTACGAAGATGTGGACTATGTAGGGCCGGACAACGAGCAGGGCATCGAGCTTCTGCTCGCTCACCTTCGGGGGCTCGGGCATCGGCGCATCGCCTATGTTTCCGGTCCGTCGCATTCCTCGACCTCGCGGGAGCGCCTCGCGCACTTCCGTGCTTCGTTGGCGGCCTGCGGGCTGGAGGCGGACGAGCGGCTCATCTTCTCCGGCAACTACTACAAGGAAAGCGGCGCCAAGGCGGCGGAAGCCTTCATGGCCGTAACGCCGCGGCCGACCGCGATCCTCGCTGCGAACGACTTTGTCGCGCTCGGCATCGTGGGCTATCTCCACAGCGTCGGGCTCAAGGTCCCGGACGATATCTCCGTCACGGGCTTCGACGATATCTTCGACTTCAGCCTGATGGCGACCAACGCCTTGAAGGTGGAAGGGCTGACGACCGTCAACCAGCCGAAGCGGCATCTCGGCCGCGCCGCCGGCAAGCTGCTCCTCGAACGGCTCAGCGACCCGGAGGCGCCGGCCCGCAAGGTCATCCTGCCGACCGAGCTGCGCGTGCGGGACACGACCGGGCCGGTTAAAAAGGTCTAGCGCGACTGCCTTCATCCCGCTTGCCGGCCCGGCGCGGTCTCTGCCAGCCACTCCCTCAGCACTTCCTCCGTATGCTCGCCGAGCAGGGGAGCGGGCCGCGCGATCCGGCCGGGCGTGTCGTGCAGCGTAACGGCGAGGCCATGGGTCGTGTAGGTGCCGACCGTCGGATGATCGAGATCGACGATCTGCCCACGATGACGAAGCTGCGGATTGTCCGCCACTTCGCCGACACTCGCGACCTTTGCGCAGGGCACGCCTGCCGCTTCCATCGCCTCGACGACCGCACCGGACGGATGCAGGCCGACCCATTGCTGCACGATCGTCTCGATCGCATCCTGATTGGCAAGGCGCGCGTCGGCAGTGGCAAAACGCGGGTCGTCGAGAAGATGCGTCAGGTCGGCCGCCGCAACGAAGCGGCGGAAGAGCGAATCCGTACCGGCGGACAGATAGATCCAGTCCTCGTCGCTGCACCGGAAGCTGTTGACTGGCGCGGTATAGCGGTCGCGACTTCCCATGCGCGTCATCGACTGTCCGAGCTGCTTGAAATCCGGAATGGCGCTCATCAGCAGGCTGGCGCTCGTCTCCAGCAGGCTCGCCTCGACGATCTGGCCCTTGCCCGTCTGGCGGCGAGCCTCCAGCGCGCAAAGCGTGCCGATCGTGGCATAGAGCGCCGTCGAATAGTCGATCATGAAGGTGCCGGCCATGGTCGGCGGCCCATCGGGCTGGCCCGTGAGATTCATGATGCCGCCCATGGCCTGGGCGATGACGTCGAAGCAGGCGCGGTTGGCAAAGGGGCCGTCCTGGCCGAAGCCGGAAATGCGAACGACGATCAGACGGGGATTGATCGCCGACAGCACGCCCCATCCGCAACCCATCTTTTCGAGCGTGCCGGGCCGGAAATTCTCGATAAGGATATCGGCCGTCGCGGCGAGCCGGCGCAGCGTTTCCTGGTCGGCCGGGTCGCGGAAATCGAGTTCGACACTGCGCTTATTCCGGTTGAAGGAGAGGAAATAGGTGCTCTCGCCGGCGATCTTCGGGTGATTGAGGCGGGTGTCGTCGCCGGTACCGCGTTTTTCGATCTTCACCACGTCGGCGCCCATGTCGCCAAGCTGCATGGCACAGAAGGGGCCGGCGATGAAACGGGAAAGGTCGAGAACGCGAAGGCCGGCAAGCGGCGGGGTAGGGGACATGTCTGCTCCAGTCTAAGCAATGATAATTGTGGACGGTTTCCAGCGGCTCGTGAGATAGGCCTCCAGGTTTTCGACCGAGAGCGGGCGACCGGGGTCGATGCTGGCGGGCACCGGAGCCGTGGAGTGGCGAACGATGATCTCGACCGGAAGCGTGACGGCAATCGGCGCCGACGCGTCGTCGAAGAAGCGCTCGAGCAGGCGCTCGCCGACGCTCTCGCCGATCTCGGCGGCTGGCTGGCGGGCGGTCGTGAGCGAAATCATCGGAAACGCGGAGAAAAAGACGTCATCGACGCCGACAATCGACAGATCGCGCGGCACCGAGAGTCCCATTTGCTGGGCGACGTCCATCGTCCCGAAGGCCATCAGGTCGTTGGCGGCGATCACCGCTGTCGGGCGCTGCGGCAGGGACAGCAGTTCGCGCGCGCCGCGCATGCCGGCGATAAAGTCGTAGCTGCCTTGCGCGACGAGTTCCGGTGCCGCATCGAGGCCAAGCGCCGCAACCCCTTCGCGAAAGCCTTGCGTGCGCTCGCAGGCGGCAGAGGATTTGACCGGGCCAGTGATGAAGCCGATGCGCCGGTGGCCAAGCGCAGCCAGATGCTCGACCAATGCCCGTACACCGCCGGCATTGTCCATTCCGACATAATCGAAGGTGGAACTTGGTGCATGCGCCGTCTGCCAGTCGGAGGGGGTGCGATGCACGAGAACGACCGGCAGTCCGCACCCGGCCAGTTGTGCGGTCTCGTCGATATCCAGGCTTTGGGAAATGACGACGATCGCGTCGACATCCCGTTTGACGAAGGCATGGATCGCTGCCTTGCAGGTCTGCCCGTCGTTCGAGGTGCTGGCGACGAGTGTGGCATAGCCGGCCGGCACGAGAACGGAGTTCAGGCCGCTGATGATTTCATTGAAGACCGGGTTGGCGAAATCGGGCAGGATGACGCCGACGGAGGCGGAGTGGCGCGTGACGAGCGCGCGAGCCGCCGCCGACGCCTGATAGTTCATGGTTTTCGCCATGGCGAGGATGCGCGCCTTTGTGCCCGGCGCGACGATATCCTTGTCATGCAAGGCATTCGACACCGTCGACGGAGCGACGCCCAATGCCTCCGCCACATCTACGATAGTAACGCCACGCTTTGCCCGCCGTCTTGCGCCCATCCTTACTCCTCCCGCTGATGGTTTTGTACTATGAACAATAAAAACGTTTGCAGAAACGTTTTTATATGAAAGGCTCAGAGCCGGGAGAAGACTTGCCAGGTGAAACTACGTGTCCGGTGGCGCCTTTGGTGGCGGTCACGGCGGGTGTCCGGCTGTCTTGAAAAACGCCGGCTGGGCCGGCGTATACACCGGTGAGGAGCTTCATGCAGTACAAGGATCCGACTTTCGAATCCGTCGAGGTGGGTGAAACATTCGGCCCGCAGGTCATCGACATGGACGAGCATTACCTGCGCTCGGCCTGCTTTTCGCTGTCCGATTATTCCGACTGCTATTTCAATGCCGATCCGGCTATCGGCTACCGTATCGCGCCGTCGGCAGCGCTGGTTCGCGACGGTGTTGCGCTGTTTCTGACGAAGTACAATCCGAACACCGTTGTCGGCCTGCACCAGTCGGAAGAGTTCTGGTATCACGCGCCCGTGCCCTTCGGCGGGAAGGTGACGCTGACGGGCGAATATGTCGATAAGTACGAGCGGCGCGGCAAAGGATACTGTGTGCTCGATGTCGAAGTTCGTGACGAAGACGGCCGGCTTCTCCTTCGCCAGAAATCCACGGAGATCATGCGGATTCCCGACGGTATCCGCATGGGCGAGGGCAGCTCCACGCCAAGCGCAGGACGTGTTTCCGGCACAGTTCCCGAAAACGTTTCTCCAGTTGCCCGTGCCGCCCCGGACATTCCGGCCGGCACCCCGATCCCTTCGTTGAAGAAGACGGCACACAATGATGAGATGGCCGTTTTCTCCGGCATTCACTTCAACCGGCACAACATCCACACGGATGACAACGTCTCAAGTGCCGCCGGTTTCCGCGCACGGCTGGCGCAGGGCGTCCAGACGACCTGCTGGATGTCGGAGATGCTGGCCAACTTCTTTGGCCCTGCCGCATGGTTCTCGTCCGGCTGGATGAAGAACGCCTATCTCCAGCCGGTCTTTGCCGGCGATCAACTGACGACTTACGGCGTCGTCACGGGCCGCACGGATGATGGCCGTCTGGAGCTCGAAGTGTGGACCCGCAACCAGGATGGCCTGATGACCGCCGCCGGCTGGGCGTCTGCCAGGGTCGGTGGCTGAGGAGAACGACCATGTCTGACGGAACAAATCTGAGCGAAAGGACGCCCATGCCCGCCAAAGGCAATCTCACGGCCGCCGCCAAAGATCTCATGCTGCGCAATATCGCTGTGACGGGCCTCCTGGCGCTCATCGTCATTTCGACCTTCCTGTCGCCGTACTTCCTGACTGTCGACAATATCTTCAATGTACTCAGGCAATGGACGATGGTAGGCCTGATTGCGATCGGCCTGACCTATGTCATCATCTCCGGTGGGATCGATCTTTCCGGCGGCGCGGTCCTGGCGCTCGCGACGGTCATCGGCGCGCTCGTCGCCCCGGTTGTTGGATCGGCGGGTATGATCGTGATCGTGATTCTCGTCGGTGCAGCCTGCGGCTACATCAACGGCGCGCTCATCACCTGGGGCAAGGTGCCGCCCTTCGTTGCCACGCTCGGCATGATGACCGCAGCAAGGGGACTGGCGCTCATTCTCAGCGAAGGACGCACGTTGACGGCGGATCTTGCGCCGGAATTCGTCTTCGCCTTCGGCCGCGGCTATCTCGGGCCGATACCGATGCCCGTGCTGGTGACGGCCGTTGTCTTCATCGTCGCGGCTGTGGTGTTAAAATATACGGTTTATGGCCGGCACGTCTGCCTCGTCGGCGACAATCCGATAGGCGCGCATCGCTCCGGCATCCAAGTCGAGAGCGTCATCCGCAGCGTCTATACGCTGCACGGCGTGCTGGCGGCGATGGCGGGCCTGTTGTTCCTCGGTCGTCTCGGCGTCGGCGAACCGACGGGCGGCATGCTCTTCGAACTCTCCGGCATCGCTGCCGTCGTCATCGGCGGCACGCCCTTCGTCGGCGGCGTCGGCAGCATCCTGCTCACCTTCGTCGGCCTGATGGTGATCGGGCTCACCTACAACATCCTGAATCTTCTCTCGGTCTCGCCCTATGCGCAGGACTTTGCCCGCGGCGTCATCATCGTCGTCGCCGTGATGTTCAGCATCCGCCGAGAGGCGAAGAGCCGTGCGAGGAGGTAGCGCAGGAAGCAGCAATGAAATTTCCAGCAAAGACCGGATCAAGTCGAAAGGGAGGAAATCATGACTTGCAAACAGATGCTTCATATTGCCATGCTGGCTGGCGCCATGCTTGCCGCACCGGCAGCTGCGGCCGCCCAGGAGGTGGAGATCGGCGTCGCCCAGCCGAACCTCGAGCACCCCTACCGCGTCGGCGGCGTCGAACGGGCAAAGGCCTGGGGCGCCGAGCATCCCGACGTGAAGCTCACTATTGTCGACGGCCGTCGCGACAGCGCAACCCAACTTGCCGGCGTTGAGGACCTGATTACGCGGCACGTTTCGGCCGTCGTCATGTCGCCGAACGATTCCAAGGCGCTGGCGCCGATCGCCGACGCCGCCAAACGCGCCAACATTCCGCTGATCATCTTCGACCGCAAGCTCGACGTGCCGGAGACGGATTTCGCCGCCTTCATCGGCTCGGACAATGTCGAGATGGGCCGCGTCGCCGCGCGCTTCGTCATCGAGAAGATCGGCCAAGAAGGCAAGGTCATACAGCTGGAAGGCACGCCCGGCGCTTCGGCGACCGTCGACCGCAAGCAGGGCTTCGAAGAGGAGATGGCCAAGCATCCCGGCATCACGATCGTCTCCTATGTCGGCCACTATCGTTTGCAGGAAGCCGTGGCGGCGATGGAAGACGCCGTCACCGCGCATCGCGACGTGAAGGCGGTCTTCGCGCATAACGATACGATGGCCATGGGTGCGGCACAGGTGCTCGAAGAGCAGCGGCTCGACGGCGTGGTCACCGTCGGCATGGATGGCGCGAAGGAAGGATGCGAGGGTGTTTCTTCCAGCCGGCTGACCGGCTCGGTCTACTATCCGACCATGTTCCCGGAATCGCTTGATCTCGCGATGAAGGTGCTGGCCGGCGAAACCGTAGAGAAGGTGACCTTCCTCGATACGCCGATGATCACCAAGGAAACGCACGACACCTATTGCAAGTAATCGGCTGCGGTCGAGGGCAAGCCCCTCGACCGCCCAGAGGATATGCGTGATGACCCCATTGCTGAAACTGAACAATATCTGCAAGTCGTTCGGCGCCGTGCGCGCGCTGACGGACGTCGATTTCGAGCTCTATGAATCCGAGGTCGTGGCGCTTGCCGGCGACAACGGTGCCGGAAAGTCGACTCTCATCAAGATCATCTCCGGCGCCCAGCCTGCCGACAGTGGCCAGATTTGGTTCGAGGGAAGGGAGGTCACGGTCCGAAGGCCGGAGGACGCCCGTCAGCTCGGCATCGAGACGGTCTATCAGGATCTGGCGCTCTTCGACGATTCCAACGTCGCCGAAAACATTTTCGCAGGACGCGAGGCCGTGCGGAACGTGCTGGGCGCAAAATTCCTGAAGGCGGAGGAGATGCATAGTCGCTCGAAGGAGCTGCTGAAATCGCTGAATATCCACATCCATTCGACGCACTTCACGGTGAAGGGCATGTCCGGCGGCCAGCGCCAGAGCGTCGCGATCGCGCGCGCCGTCGCATTTGGCCGCAAGGTCGTCATCCTTGACGAGCCGACGGCCGCCCTCGGCGTGCCGGAGCAGGAGAAGGTGCTGTCGCTGATCAAGGATTTGCGGGCGCGGGGCTTCTCCATCATCCTGATCAGCCACAACCTGCACCACATCTTCGAGGTTTGTGATCGTATTCATGTGCTGCGGCAGGGCCGGACGGCCGGTGTACGCAGGAAGGCGGAGACCGATCCCGACGATATCGTCAAGCTCATCACCGGCGGCAATCTGGTCATGCATTGAGCACGGCCGCGCGACTACAGGCCGGTTTCGTAGAAGCGAAGGGCGAGTTCGATCTGCGGACCGAACATCGCCTTGCCGTGTTGGGTGTGGCAGCCGCGCGCTTCGGCAGCTTCCAGAAGGGGTGTCATATGTGGGACGTTCACCACATCGCCGACAAAGATGCCGCGCCGCGCGGCCGCAAGATCGACCGGCAGGGGATCATCGGCCGAAAGGCCGAGGCTGGTGGCGTTGACGACGATGTCGATCTCCTCACCGGGCGCGGCATTCGTCACGGCGAAGGCGGTATGCGGGAAGGCGCCGCGAAGCCGGTGGGTCAGCGTTTCCGCTCGCCCGCGGTTGCGGTTTGCAATCGCGATGCGGCCGATTCCGGCCTCGGCAAGCGCGCAGCAGATACCGGCGCTGACGCCGCCGGCACCGGCAACATGGGCGGAAGCTCCCGCGATTGTGACGCCAGCAGCCTTCATTGCGCCGACGAAACCGGCGCCGTCGAGCTGATGGCCAGTCAACTGCCCCTCCGGCGTGCGACGCACGACGTTGACCGCGCCTGCAATGCCCGCCGTTTCGCTGACATCGTCCAGCAGAGGAAGGATGCTTTCCTTGAAAGGCATTGTGACGAAGAAACCGCGGAGATTTTCCACGTGACGCAGGCCGGCGAGCGTGATTTCCAGCGCCTCGGGACGGATGCCGAAGGGTACCATGCGACCGGGCAGGCCATGTTCTGCGAGATAGGCATTCAGGATACCTGGCGAACGCACGAAGGTGATCGGGTGTCCAACAAGGCCGTAGAGTATGTGTTCGTCCGCCATGGGTTCCTCCGCTAGTTCGTTGGCGCATGGCGGTCTAGCAGAAAAATTCGGAACAAGAAACGTTTTTGGTTGCCAACATCCAGAAACGTTTTTATATCCGACTCTACCCATCGGGAGGAATTCGCTTTGAAAGAGAAATTGACGACCCTGGAGAAGGCGCTCTCTCCAATCGTGTCGGGCTCGACTGTCATGATCGGCGGCAGCCTCTTGCGCCGCCAGCCCAATGCCGCCGTCCGGCAGTTGATCCGAAACAAGGTACGCGATCTCACCGTGCTCAGCTGGGCCGGCACGACGGCGATCGATCTCCTGGCAGCCGCAGACGCCATTCGCCGCTGGGAAGGCATTTATGTCGGCCTGTTCAATTACGGGCTCGCGCCGAACTTCCGCCGCGCCGTCGAAAGCGGCCGCATTGAGGTGCGCGACTTTTCCGAGACGGCGATGGTGGCGCGCCTGCGCGCGGCCGCCCAGGGCATGCCCTTTTTGCCTATCCGTACGTTATTCGGCTCCGATCTCGCTCAGGTGAACCCCGAGCAGATTCGCACCTTCGATTGCCCGTTCACGGGTGAAAAGCTGCAGGCGATCGCCGCAGCCGAACCGGAATTCACAATCATCCACGGTTACGCCGGCGACAAATACGGCAACGTACAATGGCCGGTGGTGCGCGATACCGACGACATGGACCAGCCGATGGCAGCCGGTGCCAAGCGGCTCATCGTGACGGTCGAAAAGATCGTATCTCACGACGAGATCAAGAAGCAACCGTCCCTCACCTATATTCCCGGTAACTGGGTGGAAGCGATCGTTGAGGTGCCTTACGGCGCACATCCCGCCGCCTGCGACACGATGTATGACGAGGACGATGCGCATATGCGCGACTACCTCGCCCGCTCGAAAACCGCCGACGGCGTGAAAGCCTATCTCGGCGAGTTTGCGAACGCCCTGCCGGACCATGCGGCCTATCTCGAAAAATGCGGCGGCCTGGCTGCGCTCTCCGCGCTCGACGTCAAGGGGAGGGCATAAGACATGGCGACCTATACCAACAACGAGCTCATCACGGCTTACGTCTCCCGCCAGATCCGTGACGACGACCTTTGCTTCGTCGGCGTCGGCACGAACGGCCGGGCCTTCACGCTTGCCGTCGGCATACCGCTTGCCGCTGCCAGGCTTGCGCAGATGGGCCATGCGCCGGGTGCTGCCGTCTACTGGGGCAACCTGCTGGAACCGGACCTCTCGGTGATCCCCGAACATTTCACGCAGGACGCCTTCACCCAGTGGCAGGCCGCAGCCTGCCCGCCCGATACCGGCGTGAAATGCGACATGCTGGCGCGCCGCAAGTTCGACGTTTCGTTCAATTCGGCCGCGCAGCTCGACCGCTATGGCAACATGAACATCACGGCGATCGGCGATTATCGGAAGCCGAAGGTCCGCCTTGTCGGCAGCCTGGCGCAGCCCGAGCATTTCGCCTTCGTGCGGCGGCCGATCCTGCTGATGGACCTCGATGCGCGCAGTTTCGTGGAGAAGGTCGATTTCATCACCAGCGCCGGTCACCTTTCCGGTGGCAACAGCCGCCGCGAGGCCGGGCTCGGTGAGGGCGGACCCTCGCTCGTCGTGACAGACAAGGCGATCTTCGATTTCGCGGAGGATACGCGCGAGATGCGGCTCAAATCGTTGCACCGGGGGGTAACGAAGGACGAAGTGCTGGCTGCCATGTCTTTCGTGCCGCTAATTCCAGAAACGATTCCGGAAACCGAGCCGCCGACAACCGAGGAACTCGCCTTCATCCGCAACGACATCGATCCCCACCGCATTCTTCTCAAAGTCTGACCATGTCCTCAACCTCGCTGTCCACCGTCTCGTCCCTGTCCGGTCTTAAGGTGCTGGACCTCTCCCGGTTCATCGCCGGTCCTCATTGTGCCATGCTGCTCGGCGATCTGGGCGCGGATGTCGTCAAGGTGGAGCGCACGCGTGCCGGCGACGACACCCGCTCGCTCGGTCCCTACATTGCTGGGGAGAGCATCTATTTCATGATGTTCAACCGCAACAAACGCAGCCTGACGCTCAATTTCCGCAATCCGGAGGCCCAGGATCTGCTGCGCCGCCTTGTGCTGGAAGCGGACGTGCTGATCGAAAATTTCCGGCCGGGCACGATGGAGAAGATGGGCTGCGGCTGGGAGGACCTGCGCAAGATCAACCCGCGACTGATCATGGCGCGGCTCTCCGGCTTCGGTCAAAACAACAGCCTGTCCGCGGAGCCATGCTTCGACGGCATCGCGCAGGCGATCACCGGCTTCATGGACCTGACGGGAGATCCCAACGGCGGCCCGATGATGGCCGGCACCTTCCTCGTCGATTATGCCACCGCACTGCACGCGACGATCGGCATTCTCGCTGCGCTGAACCACCGCAACCGGACAGGGGCGGGGCAGGTCGTCGATGTCAGCCTGATCGGCGGTGCGACCTCCATGCTGATGACGGCGATCCCGGAATTCCTTGTGAACGGCCGGCGCATGACGCGCGCCGGCAACCGGGACCGCTATGCCGCACCGGCGAATACCTTCCGGGCGAAGGATGACGTCTGGATCCACATGGTTGCCGGCAATAATGCGCATTTCCCGCGTTTCTTGAAGATGATCGGCCGACCGGAGCTTTTGGAGGATCCGCGTTTCTCGACGCTTGAGCAGCGTATGGCCAATGTCGACGAGATCGAGGCGATCGCGGCCGAATGGATCGGCGAGCGTACCGCGGACGAGGTGCTGGCGGCGCTGCGTGTGGCGGAGCTTCCCTCCGCCCGCATCCGCACCATCGAAGAGGTCGCGACCGACCCCTATATGCGTGAGGCCGGCCATATCGTCGATGTCGTGCATCCCCAGGCTGGTGTGGTGCCGATGCAGGGGCCGCCGGTTGGCCTCGGCACCACGCCAAGCGCCGTGCGTCGACCGCCGCCGATGCTCGGCGAACATTCCCGCGAGGTGCTGCAGGAGTGGCTTGCCATGCCGGACGACGACATCGGCAAGCTCCGGTCGGCGACGATCATCTGACGAAATTAATCCGCATTTCCAAATGCTTTCAGGGAGGATAGGACGTGAGCAAGGGTAATATGAGCGGCGCGCATGTGATGGCGCAGGCGCTGAAGCGGCACGGGGTAGAGGTTATCTTCGGCCAGTCCATTCCGGCCGCACTTTTCCTGGCGGCGCCGCACTACGGTATCCGGCAGATCGGCTACCGGACGGAAAATGCCGGCGCGGTGATGGCGGATGCCTATGCGCGCATCTCCCACAAGGTCGCAGTCGTAACCGCACAGAACGGGCCGGCGGCGACGCTGCTGGTGCCGGGCTTGGCAGAAGCCTACAAGGCTTCCATCCCGATCGTCGCGATCGTGCAGGACGTCGCGCGCCCCTTTGCAGACAAGAACGCCTTTCAGGAGCTCGACCATCTCGACCTTTTCAAAGGCGTGGCGAAGTGGGTCAAGCGCGTCGCCGACGTCAACCGCATCGACGACTATATCGACATGGCATTCACCGCTGCTGCCTCCGGCCGTCCCGGCCCGGCCGTGCTGATCGCGCCGATCGACATGTTCGTGGAGACGGCGGAAAGCCGCAACGAGCATCGCATGGCGACACTCGGCGCCTTCCCGCTCGACCGTAGCGGCCCGGATCCGGAGCGCGTCGCGGAAGCGGCAAAGCTGCTTGCCTCCGCGGAGCGCCCGCTCATCATTGCCGGCGGGGGCGTGCATGTTTCCGACGCTGCCGATGAGCTTGCCGCCCTGCAGGAGCGTTTCTCGATTCCCGTCGCCACCACGGTCATGGGCAAGGGGGCCGTCGACGAGGGCCACCCGCTGTCCATTGGTATCGTCGGCTATTTCATGGCTACGCGCAGCCGCACCAAGCATTTGCGCGAACTGGTGACCGAAGCCGATGTGATCATGCTGGTCGGCAACCGCACCAATCAGAACGGCACCGACAGCTGGTCGCTCTTTCCGAAGAATGCGAAATACGTCCACCTCGATATCGACGGCCAGGAAATCGGCCGCAACTACGAGGCACTTCGCCTCGTCGGCGATGCGAAATTGGGTCTCAAGGCGCTCTCCGCCGCACTTGAAACGGAGAACGGCGCCAAGCGCAAGGCAACTCGTCCAGCGCTGGAGAAGACCATTGCGGAGGGCCTCGCCAGGGGTCGCAAGGACGCGGAAGAGGTCGAGACGTCCAGCACCAACCCCATCCGACCCGAGCGGCTGATGCGCGATCTGGACAGTTTGCTGACGCCCGACCATATCGTCGTGTCCGATGCCAGCTATTCCTCGATCTGGATCGGCAACCACCTGACGTCGCGCAAGGCCGGCATGCGTTTCCTTACGCCGCGCGGCCTTGCCGGCCTCGGCTGGGGTCTGCCCTACGCGCTGGGTGCCAAATGCGCCAAACCCGATGCGCCGATCTTCGCGCTCGTCGGCGACGGCGGCTTCGCCCATGTCTGGTCGGAGCTGGAGACGGCGCGCCGCATGGGCCTCAATGTGGTCGTCGCAGTACTGAACAACTCGATCCTCGGTTACGAGAAGCATGCGGAAAAGGTGATCTTCAACGAATATTCGGACGCGTGTGACTTCACGCCGGTCGATCATGCGGCGATTGCCCGCGGTGCGGGCTGCCAGGGCGTGCGCATTGAGAAGGCGGAAGATTTCCTGCCGGCGCTGAAGGCGGCTTTCGCGGCCAATGCGACGACCGTTCTCGACGTCATCACGGACGAGCGCGCCTATCCGCCGATCACAATGTTCAACGACAATTCTGCCCTACAATACTGAGGGAGGCGGCATCATGAAGAAGCTAATGAACAAACCTTCGGATTTCGTCGACGAAATGCTCGACGGCCTCGTCGCCGCCAATCCGTCGCTGGCGCTCAGCGGTGAAACCGGCCGCGTCGTGCACCGCGCCACGCCGATCCGCAAAGGCAAGGTCGGCGTCGTCTCCGGCGGCGGTTCCGGTCATCTGCCGCTCTTCACCGGCTATGTCGGCGAGGGGCTGCTCGACAGCTGCTCGATCGGCAACGTCTTTGAAGGGCCGACGGTCGGCTCCTGCATGGAGGCGATCCGGCTTGCCGACGGCGGCAAGGGCGTGCTGCGCCTCTACGGCAACTACGGCGGCGACCGGATGAACTTCGACATGGCCGGCGAGATGCTGGAAGACGAGGGCATCCGCACGACGACCGTGCTGGGCAATGACGACGTTGCCAGCGCCGGCCCGACCGAGCGGCAGAAGCGCCGCGGTGTCGCGGGCATCATCTATGCCTACAAGACAGCAGGTGCGCTTGCGGAGGCCGGCGCCGATCTCGATGCCGTAACGGCCATCGCAAAGAAGACGGTCGATCGCACGCGCACCATCGGCGTCGCGCTGTCACCCTGCCAGGTTCCGGGCTCCGACAAGCCGTCCTTCACGCTCGGTGAAAACGAGATCGAGATGGGCATGGGTATCCATGGCGAGCCGGGCATCTGGCGCGACACGCTGCGTGAAGCCGATACCATCGCCGACGAGATGATCGATCGGCTGCTGGCCGACAAGCCGGAGGGTCCGGGAACGCGGGCGTCGATCCTCGTCAACAGCCTTGGTGCCACGCCGCTGGAAGAGCTCTTCATTCTCTACCGCCGTGCGCGGGCGAAGCTCGAAGCCGCCCGCATTGCGATCGTCCGGCCCCTTGTCGGTCATTATGCGACGTCGATGGAAATGGCTGGCGCGTCCATCTCGCTCTGCTTCGTCGACGACGAGATCGAGGCCTTGCTTGCCGCGCCGGCTTATTGCCCGTTTTGGACGGTGACGGCATGAGCATCACGGTCTCTTCCATCGCGGCCGCCGTCGCACGTGCCAATGCGGCCATGGAGCCGCTGGAGCAGGTGCTGAACGATGCCGACGCAAAGCTCGGCGATGGCGATACCGGCGGCATGCTCGCCCGCGTCATCGGCAAGATGGCGAAGGTCGATCTTGCCTCCGTCGCCGATCCGGGCGCGGCTCTGAGCCAACTCGCCAAGGCTGCGACGCTTGCGACCGGATCGAGCCTAGGCACGCTGTTTGCAACCGGCCTGCTTGCCGCCGGGCGGGAGGCGAAGGGACGCGAAACGATCGGCGTCGGCGATCTGTCCGGCCTCGTCGCCACGGCACGCGATGCGATGATAGCGCGCGGCGGAGCTGCACTCGGCGACAAAACGGTGCTGGATTCACTCGATGCGGTCGCCGAGGCGCTGAAGGAGGCGGAGACACCGGAGCAGGCCGCAAGTGCGGCGGCGAAGGCGGCGTCGGATGCTCTCGACGCGTTCCGAAGCCGGCCAAACCGCATCGGCCGAGCCCGCATGTTCGGCGACCAGACCATCGGCATCGATGACCCCGGCATGCTGGCGATCAAGGAACTTACCGCCGCGCTGGCGGGGTAACTCCTTTAGCTTGGAGAGACGAGAGGCCGGCGCTCTGCCGGCCTTTTTGCATTGAATCCCTCACCTGGCGCAGCACAGGATTCGCGCAGGACCAGCTTGGTCGGAATGATGATTTCCCGCGGCGTCGGCGGGCGTTTGGAATGGATGCGGCGCATCAGCAGTTCCGCCGCAGCGACGCCCATTTCGCGCTTGGGCAGGCGCAGGGTGCTGAGGTTGATGCGGCGCAGTTTTGCGAGGTCGATGTCGTCGCAGCCGAGCAGTGACAGGTCGGCCGGAATGGAAAGGCCGAGTTCGCTGGCGGCATCCTGGACACCTAACGCGCAGACGTCGTTGCTGGCAATCACCGCGGTTGGCCGCTTTTGCAGGGCCGCGAAGTAATGCATGGCCTCATAGCCGGCCTCGACGGTGTAGTCGCCACGGTAGACGAGGTCCGGGTCGTCGTCGCAGCCGAGTTCTCCGATTGTGGCCTCAAACGCTTCCAGGCGCTCCAGCGCGGTGCTGGATGTTCCGGGGCCGGTCACGAGACCGATCCGACGGTGGCCGAGTTCATGAAGGTAGTTCACGCTGTCGCGCATACCCTGTAGATTGTCCGAGCCGATATAATCATCGCGGAAACGGGAACTACGACGCTGGATAAGCACGAAGGGTGTCTTTCCGTCGAGCAGTTTGCGCACTTCAGGCGTATCACAATGCTGCGAAATCAGGATCATACCGTCGACCTGGCGGTCCAGCAGGGTTTGCATTTGGCTGACCTGCCGTTCGATCAGCTCATCCGTATTGCAGAGTAGGATCGTGCACCCCTCGCGCACAGCCACATCGTCGATGCCGCGAATGAACTCCGGGATGGCGGGGTTGCTGACATCCGGTACAAGGACGCCGATCGTGGAACTCAGCTTCATGCGCAACGAGCGCGCCACAACGGAAGGACGGTAACCGAGCCGCTCGGCGGCTTCTTTGACCTGTCGACGGGTCTCCTCGTTCACATGCCGCTTACCGGCAAGCGCGTTGGAGACGGTTGAGACCGCGTGACCAGTCGCCGCAGCCACATCCCTGATTGTAATTCGGCCGTTATCGGGCACTCTTCGAACTCCAGTTGCAGAACCGATTTTTCGGCCGTGCTGTTCTTACTGCTTATCGCGACTTTAACCGAGAATCATCGCGGGAAATAGTCTCCAACTAACATTGACATGCTGGCATGGCGGGTCTAATCAATGCAACGAAAACCGTTTTTCGAGAAACGTTTTTTGAGGTGGGAGAGGCCTTGTATGTGGGAGGAGTTTCATTATGCAGCAGGTCCGTCTGCGGACAGCGCTAGTGGGATGCGGGGCGTTTGCTAATGCAGCGCTCGCTCCGGCCATGCGCATGGCAGGTATCGATATCGTCGCCGTCTGCGATCCCGATGCGGCGCGCGCGCAGGCAACGATGACGGTTGCGGGCGCCACTGCCGCCTATGGCGACATATCCGAGATGCTGGCAGCGGAAACGGTCGATGCGGTTGTCATGGCAGTCGGCCCCGCCATCTACCCGAAGCTTGCCGAACAGGCCTTTGCGCAGGGCGTACACGTCTTCGTCGAGAAGCCGCCGGCGATCACGACGGCGGAAGCCGAGGCGATGAAGCTGGCTGCAAGGACTGCGGGCAAGCAGCTCGTCGTGGGGTTCATGAAGCGCTTTGCCACCGGCTATCGCATGGCAAAGGAGATCTCCGAGAAAGAAGACTTCGGCGGCGTTCAGATGGTCAGCGCCCGGATTACATCCGGCGTGTGGACGCCTGCGTGGTCGAAGACCCTGACGCCCTTTTCCTTCGTGCTCGATCACAGCGTGCATTTTCTCGATCTGATGCGTTTCTTCGGCGGCCCGGTCGAATGGGTTTCGGCCGTCAAGACGCAGGCGTCCGACGAGCGTTTCGGTTTCGCGGTCCTGCTCGGCTACGAAAGCGGTGCGGCGGGCCTCCTGGAAATATCAAACTACGAGAGCAGGGGCGTGCCGAACGAGCGCCTGCAGATCACGGGCGCCAATGGTGCAAGCGTGACCGTCGAAAACGTCTCCCGCGTCACCCATGCGCGTGATGCCGAAGCCATGGTGCCTGGCCGCGCCTTTTCGCCCCAGCGCGAGCGGTTGGTTTGGGAGCCGAACATGACGAACATCTCTGAGGAGAATTCCTCGCTCGTCCATATGGGCTATGTCGGCGAAATGCGGAATCTTGCGGCGGCCCTTTTAGCCGGCATGCCGGTCGCGCCGTCCATAGAGGACGGGATCGCAGCGCTCGCGCTTGCCCATGCGGTCGTCGAAAGCGACGGCCGTCGTATCAATCTTCAGAATACAGGTGAGTTTCGAAATGTCGCTGTCCATTGATCTCAAAGGCCGTATCGCACTCGTCACGGGTGGCGGTACGGGACTTGGCCGGGCCGGAACGGATGCGCTGGTGGCGGCCGGTGCGACCGTCATTATCGCCGGCCGGCGTCAGGATGTGCTCGGAAGGGCGGCGGCAGAGGCCGGTGCGCAGGCGATGGTGTGCGACGTCAGCGATCCGGAGGCCGCGAAAGCGCTGGTCGACCGGATCGTCGCCGAACACGGAAGACTCGACATCCTCGTCAACGCCGCCGGCCTCAATATTCGCGGCGATTCTTTCGAATACGGGGCGCAAGACTGGGACAGGGTGCATGCGGTCAACACGCGCGGCCTGTTCTTCATGTCGCAGGCTGCCGGCCGTGTGATGCGCGCCAACGGCTACGGCAAGATCGTCAACATCGCCTCCATGGCAAGCGAGATCGGCATGCCCTTCATCGTCGCCTACGGGTCTTCCAAGGGCGGGGTCAAGCAGATCACGCAAGGGCTTGCCGTCGAATGGGGCAAGACCGGCATTCGCGTCAATGCGATCGAGCCGGGCTGGTTCAGAACGGAACTGACAGAGCCGCTCTTCCACAACAAGGAATGGGTGGCAAAGGTGGAGAACCGCGTGCCGATGGGCCGGGCCGGAAAGCCGGAGGAGGTCGGCGGTGCGATTGCATTTCTTGCAAGCCCACTCTCCGACTATATAACCGGCGCCGTGATCAAGGTGGACGGGGGAGCATTGGCAGCCTGATGCAGGAACAATCCGAAATCGTCGAAGCTCCGGAAAACCCGACGCTGCTCGAGCGCATCGGGGAGGCCATCATCGTGCCGCTGATGCTCGCCATCATCGCGGTCGGTTTTGCCGCCGTCTGCCTGCGCTATGTCTTCAATGGCCACTATGCGCTGTTCTGGTCCGAGGAGGTTATCCGTTACGCTTTCATCTGGGTCTTCTGGCTTTGCGCGCCAATCCTCGTCTGGCGCCGGGCTATGTTCACGGTCGACGTGTTCGTCAACATGATGCCCAGGGGCCTACAGCGCGTCATCGCCATCCTTCTCGATCTCGCCGTCATCGCGCTGATGGCAACCTTCGTCTATTACGGCTGGCTGATGGCTCGCGTGAACGCGCCGCAGCTTTCCTCGGCCCTTTCGATTTCGCTGTTCTGGATCTATCTCGCCATTCCCGTCGGTTCGGCCCTCATCATTCTTGCGACGATCGCGCGCATGGCTCGCGATAGGCGCAACGGCACGCGGGAGGCAGGCCAATGACGCTCACCCTTTTCGGTTGCTTCTTCGTCTTCCTGCTGCTCGGCCTGCCCGTGGCGTTTTCGACCGGCCTTGCCGCCCTTTTCGTCGTTCTGAACTATCCGATCGTGCAGGAACGCCTGTTGATCACCAAGACCTTCGGCGGCATGGATTCCTTCACGCTGATGGCGATCCCGTTCTTCGTGCTGGCCGGCGAAGTCATGTCGCGCTCCGGTCTCACCAAGCGCATCGTTGATCTCGCCATTGCCCTGGTCGGGCATTTCCGCGCCGGCCTCGCCTACGTGACTGTGATTGCCAACGTGCTGATGGCCGGCGTCTCGGGGTCCGCCTCGGCGGACACCGCGGCAACCGGCTCAATTCTCATTCCCGCGATGAAGGAGCAGGGTTACAAGCCGGAATTCGCCGCCCTGATGGTCGCTTTCTCGGCCATGATGGCGCCGCTCATCCCGCCGTCGATCTTCCTCATCATCTATGGCTCGATGTCCGGCGTCTCGATCGGTCGCCTGTTCATGGCCGGCATCATTCCGGGCCTGCTCGTCGGCCTGTCCCTGCTCATTCTCGCCTTCATTCTCACCAGCTTCTCGTCGTTCAAGGTCGAGGCGGTCAAGTTCTCGGGTCAGCGTCTGAGGCAGGCCATCATGAAGGCCGGCTGGGCGCTGGTCATGCCCTTCGTCATCATCGGCGGTATCCGGTTCGGCATCTTCACGCCGACGGAAGCAGGTATCGTCGCGGTGGTCTACGCGCTTTTCTACGGCTTCGTCATCGAGCGTTCGCTCGATCTGAAGGGCCTGAAAGAACTGACCATGTCCGCGGCGCTGTCGTCCGCCAACATCATGATGATCGTCGGTTTTTCGGCAGTCTTCGGCACGATCCTGGCGCTCGGCCGGTTCGAGCAGCAGATCACCTCGGTGCTGTTCTCGATCACCACGGAGCCGCTCCTCGTCGTCACCATCCTGATCATCGTGCTGACGCTGATCGGCGGTCTCATGGACGAGGTGTCGACGGCGGTGCTGTTCGTCCCGACGCTTGCCGCCATTGGCTCGCAGATGGGCTTCGATCCGGTTCAGTTTGGCGTCGTGATGGTGCTCGCCATCATGATGGGCGCGGTCATGCCGCCGGTCGGCACCTTGCTCTTCATCGGCGTCAGTATCGCGCGCATACCCTTGTCTCGCATCCTGGTGCTGGTCTGGATCTTCCTGATCCCCCTGCTGCTGGTCAACCTTTTGATCGCGTTCGTCCCGTTCTTCACAACCTATTTGCCGTCCTTCATGTGACGGCGCAGAAAAGCTCAACGGAGGAGTAGAGCATGTTCGTAGAGAAACGTTTCTTGATGGGTGCGCTCGCTGCACTCGCGCTGACGGCCAGCACGGGTTTCGTGCAGGCCGAAACCACACTCACCCTCGGCGACATCTATGCCGCGGACCACAGCAACACGCTGGCCGACAAGCGCTTTGCGGAACTGGTCGCCGAGCGCACCAATGGCGAGGTGAAGATCGAGGTTTATAGCGACGCCACGCTCGGCAATGAGCGGGAGCTTGCAGAAAGCGTGGTCTCCGGTTCGCTGGACATCGCGCCGAGCGGCATGTCGGGCATCGGGCGCTTCTTCCCGGAGCTTCAGGTCCTGGAGCTTCCCTATCTGTACAAGGACCTCGACCATATGCAGCGCGTCGCCGACGTGATTGCGCCCGATGTCCAGGCCGCCTTCGAGGCGCAGGGCGTGCGCAACCTCGGCTTTCTCTATCTCGGGCCCCGTTCCATCGCCAGCAAGAAGGCGATCAACACGATCGAGGACATGGACGGGCTCAAGCTTCGCGTACCGGAATCGCCGCTCTATATCGGCTTCGCCAAGGCTCTGAACGCGGTGCCGACACCGATTCCGTTCCCGGAGGTTTATTCGGCTATCGAAACCGGCGTTGCCGAGGCCTCCGAGGGCGAGCCGGCAACGCTGGCGACGACCAAATGGTACGAGGTCACGAAAAGCGTGAGCCTCACCAAGCATATCTGGCACTTCCGCTTCATTCCGGTGAATGCCGCGAAGTTCGACACTCTGACCGCGGAACAGCAGGACGTGCTCGTAAAGGCGGCTGCCGAGGCGCAGGCCTATCAGGCAGGTCTCGTCAACGAGTTCAACGCGAAGGCGCTTGAGGAGATGAAAGAGGCCGGCGTTACGATCGTGGAGACCCAGGGACTCGACAAGTTCGCCGAGCGCCTTGCCAAGTTCCAGGACGAATATGCCGCAAGTCTTGGCAACAAGGCCGTGGCGCTTCTCGCCAAGGTCCGCAGCGTCCAGTAACCCATTCGCCCGCCGTCTCGCAGCGGCGGGCGCTTCAACCCGACAGGACAAGCGACGATGCCGCCATCGACCTTCAAGGATCCGACATACGAGAATGTTTACATCGGCGAGAGCTTCGGGCCGGTCGAACTCGTGCTCGATGACTTTTTTCTGCGCAGCTACGCCTATGCACTCGATGACTACAGCGGCATGAAAATCGTTGATGGCATCGTTAAGCCAGTGGGATATGTCCCGCCTCATATGATCGTCTCGGATCTTATGCAGATATTCCTGACGGTCTATGACCGTGACAAGGTTGTGGGCTTGCACCAGAAGGAAGAAGTGATCCATTACAAGCCGGTGCCCGTCGGCGCAACGCTGACGCTTACCGGCACCTATACCGACAAGTACATGAAGCGAGGTAAGGGCTATACGGTGCTCGAAAGCATCGCCCGCGATGAGCAGGGGGACATTGTCATCCTGCAGAAATCCACCGAGGTCATGCGCATTCCCGACGACATCAAGGTCGGCACTGGTTCGGCCGAGCCCGATCGCCGCGTCAGTCCGCGAAAGCTTCCGGCCGAACGGGCCGACAGGATTTCCGTCGGCACGGCAGTCGGTACGGCTTTGCGCCCGTTGACCAAGCAGGTCCGCCAGGCCCAGATGTCTGTCTTCACCGGCGTAGAATTTCACAAGCAGGGCATTCACACCAATCTGGAGATCGCGAGGAAGGCCGGTCTGCGCGACTGCATCGCCCAGGGTATGATGGAATCGTGCTGGGCATCTCAATATCTCTCCGCACTGTTTGGCCACGCATTTCTTTCCACGGGCCGTCACTTCTCGACCTATCTCACGCCAATCTACCCGAAGGATGTCATAACGATTGATGGCGTTGTCACGAGCAGCGAACCTGAGAACGGCGGCAGACGTGTCGAGGTCGAATATTGGCTTACCAATCAGGAGGGACAGACGACCGCTGTCGGATACGGATCCGCCATTTGCTCTTAGTTTCCCAACTGCCGAACACCGCAACAGGCTTCGGCTGATCGTGGTGACGACGCTTGCCATGATCTTCGGCATGACAACATCTGCGAGCAGAGCTAGAGGCGGCGGCACATGGATAAGAACGTCTGCTGCTGCCACGGCCGTGAGCTACTACTGACACCGTGAGCGGTGCAGGTTGGCACAGCAAATGGTTGCGCCTTGGCGAAGGAACACGGTAAGAAGCGAGGAGCCCAACGTGTTGGCGCAGCGCAAATGACCGAAGATCGGCGTCGGATGCGAATCGGGAATCCGGATTTGTATGAGAGAGAAATTTGAGCGCGAAGAGACGATGGTCAACCATCCGACGCTTTTGTTCAGAACCGACACGCGTCGGCTTCCTCTTATAAAGGCACTCGCTTTCTGGGACGAATCCGCCGGTTCGCTGTACGATTTCAACATCACCGATCCGGATGCTTTTCACGCGACGAACGTCACGTTCCAGTTCGGCGACCTACTCCTGACGCACTGTATCAGTGTTGCCCAAAAACTAAGCCGTTCCAACTATCGCATCGGCACGGATGGCTACGATCATTTTGAGGTGCAGTTTTTTCTTGCCGGCCAGTGGAAGCGTCAAGACGGACGGCTGGAAGCGCAGGCCGGACCGGGAGACCTCATCATCCATGACACGGCGCAAGCCCATGCGGGGGCTGCCACCGATTTTTCAAACCTCACCCTCTTTGTCCCTCGTCCCCTGCTCGCGCCGTTGTTGAACAGTCCCGACGAGCACAATATGCGGGTTTTCGCGGCTCAGGAGCCCATGGTGGCATTGCTCCGCAATCACATCGACAATCTCCTGCGGGCTCTTCCGCTGCTGGATGAGAAGCAGGCTGCGGCGCTGGTTTTGCCGACGGTCGAACTCATTGCCGCCACTCTCAATGGCGCCCCGCGAGAGGATACGCTGCACGGGATTGCCGCGGCACATTTCAGTCGGATCCGCCGGTATATCGATGCGCATATTCTGGAGCCTGAGATTTCCCCGGAGTGGGTCGCCGGAACGTTCGGTATTTCGCTCCGCAAGCTTAGCTACCTTTTTTCCGCAGAAGGTGGGATTGCTTCATATATCCAGAGGCAGCGCCTTCATCTGGCTCGCCAGGCACTGCGCGACCGTGGGCAGGCCCGCAAGTCGGTCGCCGACATCGGCCTGGAACACGGCTTCCCTTATCCGCAAAATTTTACACGCGCCTTCCAGCGAGTCTACAGCATGACGCCGCGCGAAGTCCGCGCCATCGCCCAAAAAAACTGGCTCGCCGGACGAAGCGAATCGCTGAACTGGTTTCAGCGGGCGTCCCGATGGGGACTATAATGCGGGCGGTTGGCGGAGCCCGGATTGCGTGCTGAGAGCATTTGGACCGGCGAATTTTGCGCGCCCGGATAGATTGAATGACGGGACACCGTCAGGCCTTATATTCCAAGCCATATTTTGATCTCCTCCTCTCGATGCGGCTGGCGTTCCCGCACCGGCCTTTGTTTGGCAGGCGGTGACGATTGCTGCTGATCATATGATTCTCATCAGGGGCAAAGCGGGAGGTCGGCGGAATTGCAGCGGGGAAGATTGACGTCCGGTTTCTTCGGAAATGGATCTCTCATCCAGCTCCGAGGCCATCCCATTTCAAGAAAACATAACTGCTCGCGATCGGAGCTTCCGGCTTTGTTGCCACTCTGTCAGCCAAGGCGGCAGCCAAGTCCCTCGATGTTGCCGTCCGGCGCCTGGAGCAGACGATACGACTGAGGCGATCGGACAGCCCTCCCTTCGATCAAAATTCCTTCAAGCCAATATCGGAGTACGACACCAATGAAATTCTTCCTTCTTTCCACCGCCTTCGCGCTTAGCGCGTCCACGGCAATGGCTGCCGATGTCGTTTTCGAAAATCCCGCAGCGCCCCTAGCTGACGCACCGGCCTTTACCTGGTCCGGCGCATATATCGGCGTTCAGGGCGGCGGCGCGTGGGCTGGTGGCGAGTTCTCCGGTTTCGGCATCACCGGGTCCGAAGATGCCAATGGCGGCGTCCTTGGCGGTTTTGCCGGCTACAACCATCAATTCGGCAACAATCTGGTTGTCGGCCTCGAAGGCGACCTCGAATACAACTGGAACGAAAAAGAGATTTTCGGTGCGGATTTCGGCACCGATTGGGCAGGCTCGGTGCGCGGCCGCATCGGTTATGCCTTCGACCAAGCGCTCATCTATGCCACGGCCGGCTGGGCCGCAACGCGCGGCTACGTAGACGTGCCGGGATTGGGCAAGGACGAAGAGACCTTCAACGGCTACACGGTCGGGGCCGGTCTGGACTACGCTTTCACGAACCAGATCTTCGGTCGCGTTGAATACCGCTACAACGATTACGGGGACAAGGATCTCCAGGGCATCAACGTCGATGTCGATCAGCACACCGTAAAGATCGGTCTTGGTATCAAATTCTGATCGTGCGCCGTATGGCAGAGCCCCTAACCATATGGTTTCGGGCTTTTTTCCGCTGGGCAGCGGAGTTTCTTTGAAAATGGAGCGCTCAACCCGCGATTACGGGAGCCACGGATAGGTCGTATCGCGTTGCGGTCCATTGCCCCTTGCTTAGCCGCCAAGGGGAGCGTGCCAGGTGCAAGTGAGGAATCGGTCAATGTCGTATGCAGCCCCGAATATCAGATCATCGGAGGGGTTCACGATCGGGAATGGATGGAAATCGAGCTTGTCCCCATCACTCCTGAGGAGGTTGAGACGCCTTTTCTCGCTTTCAACTGCGCTCGCGACATGCGCCGCGTTCGGTGCGACGCCGGTTCAGGCCCAAGAAGCGATCTCGTGGTGGACATCGGGCACGACGGGTAGCTGGTTTACGCCGTCCAATTGGCAGGATGGTGTGGTGCCGTCCGCCGACAACGATGTCGACATGCGAGGTGGCGGAACGGCATCCGTCGATGCGCCCGGTGCGGCTGCGCAGGACATTTATGTCGGTCCGGTCGGCAACAACACGCTGCGCGTCGAGAACGCCGGCACCTTGGCTGCTTCCGGTACCTTAATGCTTGGATACCTACCCGGCTCATCGGGCACCGTGATTGTGGACGGGGATGGGTCCTCGGTCACGGTGGGTATTGGCACGGTCCTGGGCCATCAGGATGGTGCTGGCAGGCTGATCGTTGAAAACGGAGGAAGTTTCGCTACTCAGTTGTTGTATGCGGCCGGAGGTCTCGGAAGCGGTTCCATCTCCGTTTCCGGTCGGGGTTCGTCGGTAGCCGTTCAGGCATTTGCACAGTTCGGAGCAATTGGTGGCGCTCCTTGGGAGCTGAATGTCGCCGACGAGGGGCGCTTTTCCGCGGACACCCTCCATCTGAACGCCGACACGGCAATAAACGTCAGCAACGGGGGCGTTCTCGATATTGCGGACATCTATACGAATGCCGGCAGGGCGACCTTCGATGTAAGCACGACGGGTTCGGATACCTTCCGTTCCGACATCAAGGAGAACGGCGGCACCAATACCCTGAAAAAGTCCGGTTCCGGCATCCTGGTTCTTACGGGCGACAGCCAATTCTCCGGTGGAGTAACGGTCGCGGATGGCGAGCTTCGGATTGGCGACGGAGGCATGGCCTCGTTTGCCGCATCTTCGGTCGATCTCAGCGGCGCCACCTCGCAACTCACGATCAACAGCGATGCAGATCTCGCGCTTGCCACGCCCTTCAACGGTGTCGGCAAGCTGGCGAAGCTCGGTGCAGGGACACTGACGCTTTCCGGGGACAGCTTAGGTTTTTCGGGCAGTTTAGCTGTCGCCGGAGGCTCGCTGGATCTGACCGGCCGGCTCGGATCGACGGGTGCTGCGATCGACGGCGCCGGAGGCGGTGAAGCGACGATGCGTGTCGTCGGTTCGGCCGCGGACTGGACCAATTACGGCGGTGTCAATGTCGGAGAACTTGGTTCCGGCATGTTGGAGATTAGCGGCGGCGGCAAGGTTTCCAACTCGGAAGCATTTGTCGGTGTCCACTCGGCATCGTCCGGCGAGGTAACGGTTAGCGGCCGGGGATCTACCTGGAGCGCCGGCGAACTCACCGTCGGCCAATCCGGCAAGGGCACGCTGACGATCGAGGACGGCGGCGTGGTCAATACCGCCTATAGCCATCTCGGATATGACATCGGCGGCACCGGGGCCGTGTCGGTTTCCGGCGCCGGATCAACATGGAGCAACAGCGGCTATCTTGCTGTCGGCTATTCCAGCACGGGCGGGCTGATAATCGAGGACGGCGGCTCGGTCAGCAACAACTATGGCTATATTGGATTTGGCACCGGGAGCAGCGGTGCCGTGACGATCTCGGGTGCCGGATCGACTTGGACCACCAGCGGCTCTCTCTTTGCCGGCTCTTTCGGTTCTGGCGCGCTGACGATCGAGGATGGCGGTTCGGTCAGCTCTGACTTCGGATATATCGGATTCGGCACCGGCGGCACCGGCGTGACGACGGTTTCGGGAGCGGGATCAAAATGGAGCGCCGGCGAGCTCAGTGTCGGCTATTCCGGTACGGGCACGCTCACGGTCGCCGAGGGTGGCGTCGTTTCGGTCGGAGCTGGTGCCGGGGCATTCGTGCTGACCGACGATCAGGCAGGCGGAAGGGGCACGCTCAACATCGGCTCGGCGTCTGGCGAAACTGCGGTTGCAGCGGGCACGCTTGAGGCGGGCGAACTGCGGTTCGGCAACGGTTCGGGCACGCTGGTGTTCAATCATACGGGGCTTGCGGGTGGCTCGGCACTCGATTTCACTCCCGGCATTGCGGGGCAAGGCGCGATCCTTCAGGAGAACGGCAATACGATCCTGAGCGGCAATGGTGCCGGCTTCACCGGAACGACGGAGGTGGCGGGCGGCGCGCTGACGATAGCCGATCAGCTTGGCGGCTCGGCTTTGATCCGCGGCGGCCGCCTAGAGGTGGAGGGATCGTTCGACGGGGATGTGGCGGTTTCCGGGCCGGGAACGGTGACGGGGAGTGGCGCGATCGCGGGCAATGCCTCCCTTTCGGGTGGTGGCGTACTTGAGGGCCGACAGGGGCAGTCGCTTGCTATTGGTGGCAATCTGACGCTTGGTGCAGACAGCGCCATCAATGTTGCGTTGGGCAGCGCCTCGTCTGCTGCGCTGTTCGAGGTTGGGGGCAACCTGACGCTCGACGGTACGCTGAACGTCAGCGACCGGGGCGGCTTCGGCGCCGGGGTCTACCGGCTGTTCGATTATAGCGGCTTGCTCATCGACAATGGACTTGCCATTGGCGGCGTGCCGCAGGGCGTGAGCTCCGACAGCCTCGCTATCCAGACGGCCCATCCGGGTTCTGTCAATCTGATCTCGACGGCCGGTGCCGAGCTTCGGTTCTGGGACGGTGGAAGTGCTGCTCTCTACGACAACGGCAGCATCGATGGCGGCGCCGGTACCTGGCGCGCCGGCGGCAGGAGCTGGACGAACGCGGAAGGGAGCTCGAATGGTTTCTACCATCCGAACCCCGCCTTCGCGGTTTTCCAGGGATCGGCCGGAACGGTGGCGGTCGACGGCCGCGACGGCGCGATCGGCGTGACGGGAATGCAGTTCGTAAGCGACGGATACCGCATCGAGAGCGGTGCGATCGCACTGGAAGGGACGGGCGGCGAAAGCATCGTCCGTGTCGGCGACGGCACGCAGGCGGGGTTCGGCGTCTCGGCGACGATCGCCTCGGACCTTACCGGAAACAGCAGCCTCGTAAAGGCCGACAACGGCACCCTGATCCTGTCAGGGAATAACAGCTACACCGGCGGCACGGAGCTGCGAGGCGGAATGCTGGAGATCGCATCCGACGGCGCGCTCGGGGCAAAGGGTGGCGATATCGTCTTCTCCGGGGGCGTTCTCTCGGCTACGGCCGACCTGACGAGCGCACGCGATATCTCGATTGTCGGTTCGACCAACGCGGCCTTTGCCGTCACCCGAGACACCGAGGCGACTTTCTCGGGGACGATTACGGGCAAGACCGACCTCGTCAAGTCGGGAGAGGGGACGCTGGTACTCACCGGCGCCAACGACTATCGCGAAACATTCGTCCGCGACGGCACCCTCGTCGGCAGCACAGGCTCGATCAAGGGCAATCTGGCCAATGCTGCGACGGCAGTGTTCGACCAAAGATCCGACGCGCATTTTGCCGGGGATGTTGCCGGTTTTTCCGGCACGAATGGCGGGATGATCAAGCGTGGTGCGGCAACGCTGACCCTCGATGGCGTCTCGACGCTCGACTGGAGCGTTGAGGAAGGCGGTCTCGTTTCGGCCTCGAACCGCTTCGGTGGCGATCTTGATCTTGCCGCCGGCGCACTCTTCACCTTCGACCAGAGCTACGACGGAGCCTATGGGGGCGCGATCTCGGGATCGGGCAATCTCGGCTTCACCGGCGGCGGCAAGGTCGAGCTCAGAGGCGACAATTCACGGTTTGGCGGTATGACGGAAGTCGCCGATACGACGCTGATCGTCAATGAAGCCCTCGGCGGTTCGGCGCTGATCGGCGCCGGCGGCCGGCTGCAGGGTTCCGGTGTGATCGGCTCCGGTTGGGGGTCGACGGTGACGCTGGCATCCGGTTCGACGCTGGCCCCGGGCAACTCCATCGGAACCATGACGGTAGATGGCGATCTGATCCTCGACTATGGATCGCGCTACAATGTGGAGGTCGCGCCCGGCGGCTCGGAAAGCGATCTGATCAAGGTGACCGGATCGGCCACACTCAATGGCGGCACCGTCGCCCATATCGGCATGACCGGCACCTATGATCCGTCGGCGACCTATACGATCCTGAGCGCCGATGACGGGCTCCGCGGCACTTTTGACAGCGTCACGTCCGACTTCGCCTTTCTGGATCCTACGCTCGGCTATGGCGGCCATGATGTGACGCTGACGCTTGCCCGAAACGACATCGACTTTGCACGGGCCGCCGAGACGCGCAACCAAGTGGCCACGGCCGGCGGGGTCGACAGCCTCAGCCTCGGCAACGATCTCTACGATGCGGTCGTGCAGCTCGACGAGGCTACCGCCCGCTCCGCCTTCGATCAGCTTTCAGGAGAGATCCATGCTTCGGCCGTAATGGGGCTCATCGAGGATTCCCGTCATATCCGCAATGCCGCCAACGACCGCCTGCGGTCAGCCTTCGAGGGCGTCGGGTCCTCCACGGTGCCGGTGATGATCTATGGCTCGGAAGGGGTTGCGGCTGCGCCGGCGGCCAATAGGTCCGGCATATCTGTCTGGGGAGCCGGCTTCGGCTCCTGGGGATCGGCGGACGACGATGGCAATGCCGCCGGTGTCGACCGTTCGACCGGCGGTTTCGTTGGCGGTGCCGACGCCATGGTCACCGATGCCTGGCGGGTCGGGCTTTTAGCCGGCTACAGCCATTCGTCCTTCAGCGCCCATGATCGCGCCTCGTCCGCTTCCAGCGACGGCTACCATGTCGGACTTTACGCCGGCGCACGGTGGGAAGCTCTCTCCTTCCGTTCCGGCCTGGCTTACAGCTTGAACGATCTTGAGACCGACCGCGCCGTCGGCTTCGCCGGCTTCGCCGACAGCCTATCGGCAAGCTACGACGCAACCACACTCCAAGCCTTCGGGGAACTCGGCTATGGAATCGAAACAAGCGTCGTCCGCTTCGAACCCTTCGTCAATCTTGCCCATGTCAGCGTCAGGACGGACGGCTATAGCGAACGTGGCGGTACGGCAGCTCTCATCTCCTCCGGCCAGACGATCGATGCGACCTTCACTACGGTCGGCCTTCACACCCAGACCGATGTGACGATAAAAGGGACTGAGCTGAGCCTCACCGGCTTGCTCGGCTGGCGTCGCGTCTTCGGCGACACCACGCCGACCGCCACCCATGCCCTGGCCGGCTCCAACGCCTTCACCATCGCCGGAAACCCTATCGCCAAGGACGCGGCGGTGATCGGGGTCGGCATCGACTTCGATATCGCATCTCGCACCAACTTCGCTATCGCCTATCAGGGACAATTCGGCGATGGGGCAGAGGATCAGGGTTTCAATGCAAAACTCGGCATCAGGTTCTGAGTTGGATAATCCGATGCGCCGCGAACGGTGGGAGATGTAAAGCCTGCTATCCAAGCAGTGCGACAGCTTCCGCCGCATCGCCGTCGATGATAAGCCCGTTCACGATGCCGCTGCGCAGCAGAGCCTTGGCGGCTTGTGCCTTTTCCTGTCCGGCGATTAGCAGGATTACCGGCAGCGCCTTCAACTGCTCGAAGCCGAGTGCGATCGTGCGCTGATTGAGATCGTGGTTCACCTGTTTGCCGTCGCTGTCAAAGAAGATGCCATTGGTATCGCCGACCGCTCCGGCCGCACGCAAGCTCTCCAATTCGCTCCGGCTGATCATGCCCTGGCGCCGGAGGAGCGATTCCTCCGTCAATTCTCCGGCGCTGATGATGCAGACCGACGCCGTCTCGGCGATCTCCATCGCCTTGACGACGGATCGCTGCGATAGCAGCACCCGTTTGTCGTCGACCGAATCGGCGATGAACGGCACGGGTAGAAAAAATCCCTGTCCGCCGGTACGGCGTGCCAGGCTATGGACCACTTCAAAGGGATTGTAGGCATTGTTGGCGGTCAGCGAACCCATTACCGAGATGAACCGTGCATGGGGCGCGCGCACGCCCGCCAGTTGCAGCGTCATCTGTTCGATCGTCCGGCCCCAGCCTGTCCCGACCGTGAGGGCCTCATTGTCCGCAAGCAGCGTTTTGAGATGGTTCGCCGCCGCCACGCCGACTGCGCGAAAGGCGATCTGCTTGCGCACCTCGCTGTCGTCCGGCGACGTATCGTGGAAGCCGAACGCCGGCGTGGAAATGCAGAAATCCAGGCCATAGCGCCGGCTGAGCATATCCTCGATCGGCAACACGCCGACGCGCTGGTGGTCGATCGAAATGCTGACGAGACCGCTCTCCCTGGCTTCGGCCAGCATCTTGTTGACGCGCGCGCGGGTTAAGCCGAGCTTGCTCGCCGTCATCTCCTGGTTGAAGCCGCCGACATAATAGTACCACGCGGCGCGGATCATCAGGTCATCGTCATCTGTAGGCATGAATTTTTCTCCTCTCGTGACAAATGTAATTTTATTTGACATTTGTCACGAGGTATATTTAACTCCGGGTATCGCCCTACTGAGCGCGAATGAGGAGGCGGGTCAATCGGAGAACCCGCATTGGAGGAGATCACATGTCGGGAATGTGGAGGAGGGCGGCCATCGCGGCTGCCGCAGGATTTCTGTTGAGCGCCGTCAGCGCCAGCGCGATGAACCTTGCCTGGGTTCATGCGAATGCCGCTGCACAGTCTGAACAGCGCGTCAAGGCCGGCTTCGATGCCTGGCTGAAGGAAAAGGGCAAGGACTGGAACGTCAGCCTGCTCGATAGCGGCGGCTCGGGCGAGCGCACGGCGTCGAACCTGCAGGACGCGGCGTCGCGCGGCGTCGATGCGATCATCATCACCATGGCCGATCTGCGAGCATCCCGTGCCGCCATCGATGCGGCGATCGCGGCGAAGATTCCGATCATCACCGTCGACAGTGGCTATATTCCGGGCGTGCTCGTCGACATTACGACCAACAACTGGGCGATGTCCTCTGACGTATCGCCTTATCTTCTGAACGAACTGGGCGGCAAGGGCAACATCATCTTCCTGCGCATGGCGGAACATCACGGAACCCGCAAGCGCGGCGACGTCATGGAGACGATCCTCAAGGAATATCCCGACGTCAAGGTGCTGGCCGAGCATAACATCGACTACACCGCCTTCTTCGAGGACACGACCTCGACGATGCAGGACTATGTCTCGCGCTTCGGCGAAGAGATTAACGCCGTGTGGGCGCCTTGGGACGAGCCGGCGCAGGCAACGATCAATGTCCTGCAGGCATCCGGACTGAAGAACGTCAAGGTGATCGGCATCGACGGTCATCCGAATGCGATCGCGGAGGTTTGCAAGCCGGACAGCCTGATGATCGCGACCGTCAGCCAGCCATTCGAGACGATGGGCGCCCAGGCGGGCGAGTGGATCGAGGCGATCGTCGAGAAGAAGGAGGACCCGGCCAGCGTCATTCCGTCCACGACGGTCTACATGGACGCGCCACTCGTCACCAAGCAGAACTGCAAGGACTTCCTCCCGAAGTGACCGGAAGCCGGCCCGCAAGCTGGCGGGCCGGCTTGCCAGCAACCGATGCGTTGTCTGCCACGACGGCGGATGGCGCCCGTTCAACGTGGAGCAGGCAGGATGACCGTCAGCCTATCCGGCATCGCGATGCAATATCCCGGCACGCGGGCACTCGACAATGTCAGCGTGGATTTTCGTTTCGATGAGGTCCATGGTCTGATCGGAGAGAACGGCGCGGGCAAGACGACTCTTGTCAGCATCCTTGGCGGCAGCAAGCAGCCGACCGCCGGCCGGATAATGATCGATGGCGCCGAAACGGTCTTGCACAGCGCTGGAGACGCGCTCCGCAAGGGGATTGCCCATGTGTCCCAGGAAGGAAGCCTCGTGCCGGCGCTGAGCGCCGCGCAGAACATCCTTCTGGGCAATGAGCCGCGCATAGGGTTCGGCATCATCGACAAGCGGACTTTGAAGAAGCGCGCCGCGGAACTGATGGCAAGATGGTTTCCGGACGTCGCGGTCGACCTCGATGTGCCGGTCGAAAGCCTGCCGATGGCCGATCAGAAGGTCATCGAGATCGTGCGGGCGCTCCGAGGCGACATACGCTTGCTGATCCTCGATGAGCCGACGGCGACGCTGCCCGCACGCGAGAAGGAAAATCTCTGGCGTATCATCAAGACGCTTCCGGCGCGCGGTGTAGGCATCGTGCTCATCAGCCATTTCCTGTCCGAAGTGAAGGCGTTGAGCAACCGCATCACCGTGCTGCGCGACGGACGTCATATCGCCACGCGTCCGGCGGCTGAAACGACGGAAGCACAGCTCGTCGACTATATGATGCAGCGCGCAGGCAAAAACTCGGCCGCCCGGTCGGAATCCGTTTTGGAGCGGCGTCTCGGCGAAACGGTGTATGAAGTGGCCGATTGGCATGCCGGCAATATCCGGGTTGACCGCTTCTCCGTCAGGTCAGGCGAGATCGTTGGACTGATCGGCCTGACCGGCGCGGGCCATTTCGGCTTTGCGCGCTCGATCTATACGGGGGAGGGCATGACCGCTGGTGCCATTCGTCTCAAGGGAGAGCCTCTTTTGCGGGCGGACCCGCGAAGCATGCAGAAGCGCGGAGTAGCCTTCATTCCGGATCAGCGCATGGAGAATTCGTTGATCGGGGAATGGGACGTGCGCGAGAACCTTGCGATGGTGCATCCGCAGCATGCCGCGATCGGCGGCATCGGCATTCTCTCGCCATCCCGGGAGAAGCAGGAGGCTGCGTCGGTCATGTCGCTGCTCAACGTCAAGGCGCATTCCTCCGCCCAGATGATCAAGAACCTGAGCGGCGGAAATAAGCAGAAGGTTTCTATCGGCAAATGGCTCTACGGCGCCGATGACCGTTACAGCCTGATGATCTTCGTCGAACCGACGGAGGGCGTGGATATCGGCGCCAAGCGCGAGATCCATGCGCAATTGAAGCGGCTGGCAGCGCAGGGGGCCGCGATCATCGTGACATCGTCCGACCTGCTGGAGATCGCCGAAGTCGCCGACCGCGTCGTCCCCTTCGTCAACGGCCGGGCTGGCGACGCAATCGAGAGCCCCGACTTTTCAGAACAACGATTCATTTCCGCCATGGCAGGAGTGCTCCAGTGAACGCTGCATCCCCCACCGTCACCGAAGCCAAAGATGCTTCATCCGGCCGCGTCCGCCAGGATTGGCTGCTGAGATACAGCACGCTGTTCGCGCTGATGCTGCTTTTCGCCGGCTTTGCGCTGACGGTCGACCGATTCCTGACGACCTCCAACCTGCTGAACATCGTCCAGCAGATTTCAATGCTGACGATCGTCGGTGCCGGTCTGACATTCGGCTTCGCTGCGCGCGAGATGGACCTGTCGGTCGGCTACATGGTGGGACTGTCCGGCATTCTCGTGCCGCTGATGCTGATTTCCGGCGTGTCTCTGCCGCTCGCGCTCCTCGGCGGCATCGGTGCGGGGCTGCTCGTCGGCGCGGTCAACTCTGCACTCGTGACCCTGATCGGCGTCCCTTCGCTGATCGCGACGCTTGCGACGGGCTCCATCCTCTACGGCATCAACTTTTTAACCACGGGCGGCCGCGCGATCTATGGCGGGCTGCCGGATACCTATCTTTGGTTTGGCCAAGGGCGGCTTTTCGGTGTTCCGGTGCTTGCCTATGCGATGGCCCTCTTCGTGGTGCTCGCCTGGTTCGTGATGGAGCGCACGATCTTCGGCCGCTACATCTATGCGGTCGGCGGCAACCTGAAGGCCGCCGAACTTTCGGGCGTCAACGGCCGTTTCTACCGCGCCGCTGCGCTTATCGTGTGCAGCGTCTTTGCCGCGGTCGCCGGTGCGCTGCTTGCCGCTCGTCTCGGCTCCGGCCAGCCGAATGCCGGCGAACGCTACCTGCTGGACGGTCTCGCCACGGTCTTCATCGGCATGACCATGTTCCGCCCTGGCACCGCGACCGTCACCGGTACCTTCTTCGGCGCGCTCTTCATCGGGGTCATCAACAACGGTCTCAACCTCATCGGCATGGACACCTACATTCAGAGCATCGTCAAGGGGCTCATCATCCTCGTCGCGGTCGCAATCGTTTCGCGCACGACCAAGCTCAAGCTGCTTTGATCGAACCGCTCACTTCAATCTTTCAATAACAGGGAGGGACGCGTGGGCGCTCCTGTCAATTCCAACCTTCTTGACCTCTACAGGACGATGCGGCGCATCCGCACGTTCGAGGAGCGGGTCGGCGAACTCTTCATCCGCGGCCAGTCGGCTGGCTCCATGTTGCACCTTTCGATCGGCGAAGAATCCAGCGCCGCGGGCGTCTGTGCGGCGATGGAGCCGCAGGATACCTTCACGACCCACCACCGCGGCCACGGCATCTTCCTGGCGCGAGGGGCGGATCCGAAGCAGATGATGGCCGAGATCGGCGGCAAGGAAACCGGCTATTGCAAGGGCAAGGGCGGCTCGATGCACATCGCCGACATGGCGCTCGGGCATCTCGGCGCCAACGCCATCGTCGGAGGCGGCATTCCGGCCGTCGTCGGTGCCGGCTTGTCGAGCAGGTACCTCAAGCTGGGTTCAGTTTCGATCGCCTTCTTCGGCGATGGCGCGATGCAGCAGGGTATCCTCTACGAAAGTATGAACATGGCGGCGCTCTGGGAGCTGCCGGTGCTGTTCGTCTGCGTCAACAACCAGTACGGCATGGGCACGCGCATCGATCAGGCAACCCGCAGCAGCCGCTTCGATGAACGCGCCAAGGCATTCGGCCTGAACGGCGCCGTCGTTAATGGCCATGACGTCGAGGAGGTGGAAGCCGCCGCCCGATGGCTTGTCGACGATGCCCGCTCCGGAAAGCCGGGCTTTCTTTCCGTCGAAGTCTATCGCTTCTACGGCCACGCCCGTATGGACAAGAGCCCCTACCGCGCCGAGGAGGAAGAAATCGAAGGCCGCAAGAAGGACCCGGTGCTCTTTGCGCGGGAGAAGCTGATCTCCAGCGGCCTCGAAACGAGTGCCGCGCTCGACGAGATGGACAAGGAAATTGCGGCTGAGATGGATGCGACGATCGATTTTGCCGTCGAGTCTAAGGCGCCCCCGCTAAGCTCCATGTTCCGCGATGTTTATGCCGTCGGAGAGCCCGAACCGGAACCTGTTAGCGTTCGGATCGACCGTGTACTTGCCAGGGACGACGCATGATGACCTCCACGACCTACAGAGACGCGTTACGCAAGGCATTGGACGACGCGATGAACGAGGACGAAACCATCGTCGTCATCGGTGAGGAAGTCGGTCGCTATGGCGGCGCCTACGGCGTCACCAAGGACCTGATAAAGACGCATGGGTCGCACCGCCTGATCGATACGCCGATCTCCGAGCCGGCGATCATCGGCGCCGCCGTCGGCGCTGCCATGACCGGCCTGCGCCCGGTGGCAGAATTGATGTATATCGACTTCCTCGGCATGACGATGGACCAGCTCGCCAACCAGGCAGCCAAGATTCGCTACATGTTCGGCGGGCAGATCGGCGTACCGATGGTGCTGCGCACGCAGGGCGGCACGGGCCGCTCCGCCGGCGCTCAACATTCGCAGAGCCTCGAGGCTTGGGTGATGCATACGCCGGGCCTGCGTCTCGCCATGCCGGCAACGGCCGCCGATGCCTATCATCTGCTGCGCCAGAGCCTGACTAAGCCGGATCCGGTCGTCTTCGTCGAGCACAAGGCGCTCTACACGCGCAAGGAAGAGGTGGATTTCGAAGCCGAGCCGCTGCCGTGGGGGAAGGCTGCCGTTCGCCGCGAGGGAAGCGATCTCGTCATCGTCACCTATTCCCGACAGGTCTTCTATGCGCTCGAAGCCGCCGAAGCCCTTGCGAAGAAGGGCATCGAGGCGACCGTCATCGATCTGCGGACGCTCAATCCACTCGACTTCGATACGGTGCGGGAGCATGTTGAACGCGTCGGCAAAGCGATCGTCGTGTCGGAAGGCGTGATGACCTCAGGCGTCGCAGCCGAACTTGCGGCGCGTATCTCGGAGGAATGCTTCGATTACCTCGAGCAGCCTGTGGTGCGCGTTGCGGGTGAGGACATCCCGATCTCCGTTTCCCAGGAGCTCGAATCCGGCAGCGTACCATCGGCACGAAGCATTGCCGGCGTGGCGGAGAAAATGCTGTCATGACGGAACGCATCCTGAAGATGCCCCGCCTCGGCGAGACCATGGATGAGGGCAAGGTTGTCGGCTGGCTGATCAAGCCCGGCGACAGCTTCAAGCGCGGCGATCCGATCATCGAGATCGAGACCGACAAGACCATTGCGGAATTCCCGGCGCTCGGCGACGGCCGCCTCGGCGAAATCCTCGTGTCCGTCGGCGATACGGTCGAAGTCGGCAAACCGCTTGCGCGGGTGGATATCGGCGATAGCCCGGACTGGACAGCCGATGAAGGTGGGGAAAATTCCCCAGCCGCCGAAGTCACCGCGGCTCCAGCGATGGAAAAGCCGGTGAGCGGCCTGGTCGAAACCGATCTCGCCATGCCCCGCCTCGGCGAGACGATGGAAGAAGGCCGGATTGCAAAATGGCTGAAGGCTCCAGGCGATGGCTTCGTCCGTGGCGAACCGATCATCGAGATCGAGACGGACAAGACGATCGCCGAGTTTCCGGCCCTGACGGAGGGACAGCTCGTGTCCATCCTGCGTCGGGACGACGAGATGGTGAAGGTGGGCGATCCCATCGCCCGCATCAAGGTTCCCGCCGACGCGCTTGGAACCGGCACGTCGCCGGCCGCTTCCACAGAAAAGCAGGAGACCACGCCGGCGCAGATCTCGGCTCCGGTTACGTCCGTTGCAAGCGCGGGCGGCCTTGTACGGGCGACACCGCTTGCGCGGCGTCTTGCGCGCCGGCATGGGCTGAATATTGCTTCGATAGCGGGCAGCGGCCGCCGGGGGAGGGTCGAAAAGGCCGATGTTCTGTCGGCTGCAGATGCCGCTACCGACAAGCCGACAACACCACCGGTACCGGCAGACGTGAAGTTTGCAGCTCTCCCGCGCGGCCGGATGGCATATCTGGACACCGGCACGGCGGCCGGCCTGCCCATTCTCCTGTTGCACGGCTTCTCAGGAGACCGGACCACCTGGGCATCGCTCGTATCCGGCTTGAAGCGTGCGGGTCGGCGCGTCATCGCTCCAGATCTGCCGGGGCATGGCCTGACCGATATCGTCGCAAGCGGACCTGCGGATCTCGCGGCCGATCTTCCGGCATTTCTCGATATCCTTGGCATTTCGCAGGTCGCTCTCGTCGCCCATTCGTTCGGTGCCGTTGCGGCACTGGATCTTGCATCGGCGACAACAGAGCGTGTCGCATCGGTTTCGCTGATCGCGCCAGCGGGCCTCGGGTCGGAGATCGACGGCCATTTCATACATGGCATGGCGAACGCCAAGACGTCCGGCGAGGTGGCGCATCTCCTGCGTCGGCTGTCCGTCAGTGGCATCGATCTGTCCGAAGTCGCGCTGTCCACGCTGGCATCGGATCTCGCCAGGGGCAGGCTTGTTGCCTTGGCCGACGCGATCGCGGGGCCTTCCGGTCAGAAGGTCGACAGCCTTTCGGCGATCGAAAAACTCTCCGCCACGATCCCGGTCCGCGTGCTTTTCGGTATAGAGGACCGGATCATTCCCTGGAAGCACATCCTGGCGCTGCCGCCGCGCGTGGCGGTCCACGTTCTCTCCCGTTCCGGTCATATGCCGCAGTGGGACCAAACGCGGGACGTGCTCGATATTCTTCTGTCGTGAGGTGATGAAATCATGGGCGATACAGCGGAAAAACTCAAAGACGCGCAGCGGCGCATAGGCCTGCTGGCGAAGGCGAGCCCGGAGCTCTTCGGCAGCTTCTCTCGTGTCAGCAAGGTCGCGGCCAGCGCCGGCAGCTTCAGCGCCGCTCAGAAGGAACTGATGGCGGTGGCGATCGCCGTCTCCAAGGGATGCGAGGATTGCATCCTCTATCACGTCGATGCAGCCCTCAAGCATGGCGCCAAGGAAGCCGAACTGGTCGAGGCGCTGGACGTCGCGATCGAGATGGGCGGCGGTCCCGCCGTCATGTACGGGGCAAAGGCATTGGAAACTATGCGCGCCCTACAACAGCGCTGACGGCGTGCCTGCCGGGAGAGCAGGCGCGGGAGGAGAGACATGGCCTATTTTCTAACCGCCGACGGCGGTACCGAAAGCCTTCGGGCACGCGTTTACGACCTGTCCGGCAATTGCCTCGGCAGTGTCGCTGTGCCCTACGAGACGAAGTTTTTCGCCGGTGCGCGCGCCGAGCAGGATCCGGAGGATTGGTGGCGTGCGTTCCTTGCCGCTTCTCGGCAGGCGATCAGTGAAGCGAAGATCGATCCCGCCGCGATCGAGTCGATCGCCATGGCGACGACGAGCTGTACGGTTGTCGCACTCGACAAGGAGGGAAAGGCGCTGCGGCCGGCGATCATCTGGATGGACGTGCGCGCCAATACCGAAGCCGACGCGGTACTGGCGACCGGCGATACGGCGCTGATCGCCAATGGCGGCGGCCGCGGCCCGGTTTCGGCCGAATGGATGATCCCGAAGGCACTGTGGATTGCGCGCCATGAACCGGACGTCTTCGAAAAGGCGCATACGATCTGCGAGTATCAGGACTTCATGACCCTCCGGCTGACCGGCGAGCGCGCGGCAAGCCTCAACAATGTGACGCTGCGCTGGCATTATGCCACTGACCGCGGCGGCTGGGCGAAAACGCTGTTGGAGAAGCTCGGGCTGTCTTCCCTCCTCGAAAAATGGCCGCAGCGGATCGTGCCGCCGGGCCAGGTCGTGGCCAATCTCTCCGCCAGGGCCGCTGATGAACTCGGCCTTTCCACCAAGGTCAAGCTCGTCCAGGGCGGCGCCGACGCGTTGATCGGCATGATCGGCCTCGGCGTCGCTAAGCCCGGCCAGCTGGCGCTGATAACCGGATCTTCGCATCTGCAGTTCGGCGTGACGGAACAGGCCGTGCACGCTCCGGGCGTTTGGGGCACCTATCGGGATTGTGTCTATCCGGATCGCTATATCATCGAAGGAGGGCAGACCTCCACCGGCTCGATCATCGCCTGGCTGGGGCGCATGATGAACGGCACGATGGACCTCGACGACCTGAACGAGAAGGCGGCGGCCCTCGAGCCCGGGTGCGACGGCCTCATCGTGCAGGACCACTTCCAGGGCAATCGCACGCCCTATACCGATCCTCTGTCGCGCGGTGCGATCGTCGGCCTGACGCTGGCGCACGAGCCGCAGCACATCTTCCGCGCCATCATGGAAGGCATCGGCTTCGGAACTCGGGCAATCCTCGATGCGATGGCCGATGCCGGCTATCGCGGGACGGAAATCACCATCGGGGGCGGAGCCGGCGCGTCCGATCTCTGGCTGCAGATACATGCCGATACCGCGGGCCTTCCGGTCTGCGTGCCCGCCTCGCGCGACGCGCCTTCCGTCGGCTCGGCAGTTCTGGCAGCCCACGGCGCCGGGCATTTCGCAACCATCGACGACGGGATTGCCGCGATGGTTCGGCCCGGCAAACGCATCGAGCCGCGGTCCCGGGAAACGGGCCTCTACAACGAAATCTACCAACAATACCTCGCGCTCTATCCGGCGTTGAAATCGGTGCGTGAGCAGGGAGGCAACAGCCCATGAGCGACAGGGGCAGGGTGGTTGTCGATGCGATCGCGGCAGCCGGCGGCAAGAGCGCGTTCGTTGCGCTCGACGTGACGAAGCCCGACCTCGTCGCCGGCGCTTCGAGCTATTTCACCGGAACGGTGCTGACCATCGATGGCGGCTATACCGCAATATAATCACGGAGATACGACATGACTGCCATCAACCGCACCGCCCTCGTCACCGGCGCCAGCCGCGGCATCGGCGCGGCCATCGCCATCGGGCTTGCCAAGCGCGGCTATGACGTTGCGATAAACGATATCGAGCGGCAGAAAGACGCGCTTGCCGGTGTCGCAGCCGAGATCGAAGCGCTCGGCCGCCGCGCCGTCCTGGTCTTTGCCGACGTCAGCAGAAAGACCGACGTTGAGGCAATAGCGAAGACGGTCGCGAACGCCTTCGGTCGCCTCGACGCTATGGTCAACAATGCCGGCATCCTGATCGCCGGCGACGTCGACAGCCTGAAGGAGGAATATTGGGACAGCGTCATGGACGTGAACGCCAAGGGCACGTTCCTCGTGATTCAGGCCTTCCTGCCGATGATGAAGGCGCGCAAATATGGCCGCATCGTCAATATCGCCTCGATCGGCGGCAAGCACGGAGCGCCTTCGCAGGCACATTACTCCGCTTCGAAGGCCGCGGTCATGGGCTTCACCCGTGTGCTCGCGCAGGAGGTCGGCGTCGACGGCATAACGGCAAACTGCGTCTGCCCAGGCATCATCCTCACCGACATGGGCCGAGTGAACCTCGATGATCCGATCGTCAGGAAAAGCTGGCAGGACAAGACGGCAATGCGCCGCATTGGCGATCCGGAGGACGTGGTCGGCGCCGTCGCCTTTTTCGCATCGGACGACGCAGCGTTCATTACCGGCCAGACGTTGAACGTCGACGGCGGCATCGTTCTGAGCTAACCGCTTGCGCATTGTGGATCGCGTGGTTTGTCGCAGACTTCGTCAAGTGCCTCGTGGAACAAGAGGCTCATGGGGAAGCAGGGCCGCCGGACAAAACGAAGTGTGGCGTTGATTGCCCTGAATAAGGCCGCGTCAGGCGGGCAGGGCGATTGGATCTTCTCGAGCCTGCTCCGTGCGCCCGCCCGATTTCGAACGAGATTGAAGGACATCGCGCTTCGGCGGCGCCATGAACAGGCGGCCATATTCGCGCGTGAATTGTGAGACGCTCTCGTAGCCCACCTCGAAGGCGGCGCGGCTTGCCGAAAAGCCGTCCTCCAGCATGAGGCGGCGTGCTTCGATCAGGCGCAGCCGCTTGTGATACTGGCCCGGCGTGAGCGATGTCATGTGCTTGAAATGCTTATGGAAGGCGGTGAGGCTCATTCCTGCCGCCGCCGCCAATCGCTCGACGCGGATGCGCGATCTATATTCGACCCTCAGAATCGCGATCGCCGTGCCGAGACGACTTGCATAGCTGGTCGGGTCCGCAACGGCCCGCAGCGCTTCGCCGTGCTGGCCCGACAGAAGCCAGTAGTGCAGCTCCCGCATGATCCCTGCATGAAGGAACGATGTCGCTTCGGGCCGGTCCAACAGCCGCATCAGCCGCAACGCGCAATCCAGAACGGCGGCATTCGTGTCTTCGGCAAAGAGCGTGCGTGTCTGAGAAGGGCGTGGCGGGCGGACGCCGCTGCTCAGCCGGGTCGCGAGTTCGCGCAGGACCGTCAGCTGAAGCTCAACGGCGACGGCGAGGTAGGGCTCATTCCGGCTTGCCCGCACGATACGCCCGTCGACCGGCATATCGGCGCTCACGATGACCGACTGGCCGGCAGAGAAGAGCCGCTGCTCCCGACCCACCGTCATGAGCTTGGCACCCTGCAGAACCAGGCAAACCAGTGGCCGATAGATGGAACGGAGATCGCCACGCGGCGCCTCGAGGCACATCATCCGCAATCCGGGAACGGGCGTAAGTGCGAGCCCATCGGCGTTCGAATGACGGGCAGCATAGGTTCGAACAGCCTCTTTGAGTGCATCCATGCGATCTCTCCAGCAACCCGGCAGATCCTAGCATGCGCGTGAGCAAAGATCACCAGCCAACAGGATCAGGCAAGTTTTACGCATTCCTTGGCAAGTTCCGAGCCGGCCTAAGCGGTATGTAGTGTCTCGAAAGTTCCCTGAACAGGAAGGATACTCCGATGACCAAACGAAACGAGATACCACGGCGGACTCTGCTGACGACGGCCATCTTGGCTCCTGCGGTGATGGCGGCGGGTGCAGCCAGCGCTCAATCCGCTCCGCCGGCGCAGGCGTCGAATGGCAAAGTGGCGCTGGTGACCGGCTCTTCGCGCGGCATCGGCGCCGCGACCGCCAAGCGTCTTGCGCGGGACGGCTATGCGGTCACTGTCAACTGCGTGATCAACCGCGACCTTGCTGCAGGCGTCGCTCGCGATATCGAAGCCGCCGGCGGGCGGGCCATCTGGGTGCAGGCCGATGTCAGCGATCCCGCCGCGGTCCGTCACTTGTTCGATGAAAACGACCGGGCCTTCGGCGGTATCGATGTGGTGGTGAGCAACGCCGGCATCATGCGGCTGGCGCCGTTTCGCGACATGAACGACGCGGACTTCATCCGCATGGTCGATGTCAACCAAAAGGGCAGCTTTTTCGTGTTGCGCGAGGCCGCACGGCGCCTGCGGGATGGCGGACGGATCATCGCGCTCTCGTCGAGCATCACTCAGTTGCGCAGCCCGACCTACGGGCCGTATGCGGCTACCAAAGCCGCGCAAGAACTGTTCGCAAACGTCCTCGCCAAGGAGCTTGAGGGCCGCATGATATCCGTGAACGCCATCGCTCCCGGCGTCGTCAACACGACACTTTTCACGGACGGCAAGACGCCCGAACAGATCGCCGGTTTCGCCGCCCGCACGCCCCACAAGCGGCTCGGCGAGCCTTCCGACATCGCCGACACGATCGCTTCGCTCTGCAGCGGCGATGGAGCCTGGATCAACGGGCAAACGGTCTTCGCGAACGGCGGTATCGTCTGATGCGTACCATCGGATAGCCTCGGTCCTGCCACGCCGGGTCGAACCCGATGCGAACGACGAGATGAAGCTTGAGCCGCGGTCACCTTCGACAAAACCGCGATCCGCTGCGGATCGCGCTCGCTCATTGCGATCAATCCCATCGGCAATCTCCCACGTCATCAAAACGCGGGGAGAGTGACATTCCAACTTTCAGGATCAGGACACTTTAACTCTGCGGTGTGATGTACTTCTGAGTTCATGCAGAATTGCGAAATATATGTTATGGAACCGGAGCGACTGACCGATCGCTCCGGTTCGAAATGTCAAACCGACCAGACCCGTTCGAGCAAGCCTATCCAGTTCCGCCCGAGAACCTTCTCGATCTTAGCCGCATTCCAACCTGCCCGGTCCATGGCAACGGCGATGTTCGGAAAATCGCGGATCTCCCGGATTCCTTCCGGGTTCACGATCTCGCCGAACTTCGTCAACTGCCGGCCGAATCCTTTATCGTGTGTAATCCAGTCGAAGAATTCGGCGCCGTGTCCCTGGGTAAAATCCGTTCCGATACCAACGGCGTCCTCGCCGACAATGTCGATGACGTAGTCCATCGCGGCGATATAGTCGTCGATACTGGAGTTCACGCCTTTGGGAAGAAAGGGAGGGAACATGGTGACCCCGACGAAACCGCCCTTCTCGACGATGTAACGGAGTTCGTCATCGGACTTGTTGCGTGGATGCGACTTTAACCCGGCCGGCAGGCAGTGAGAGTAGGCGACCGGCCTCGTCGACGCATCGATGACGTCCCGAGAGGTCTTAGGGCCCACATGGCTTAGATCGCAGAGCATTCCGACGCGGTTCATTTCGGCGACGACGTCGCGGCCAAAATCGGAAAGGCCGCTATCCCTGCTCTCGTAACAGCCGCTGCCAACCCAGTTTTGCGTGTTGTAAGTCATCTGCACGATGCCTACACCGAGCGTCTTCAGAACCTCCACATAGCCGATCTGATCTTCGAATGCGGATGTATTCTGCATTCCGAGGATGACTGCCGTCCTGCCGTCGCGTTTGGCCGCATGGATGTCCGCCACGCTCTCCGCTTTGGCGATGTATCGGTGAAATTCGCGAAACCAGCGGTTCCAATTCGTTATGTTTCGGACAGTCTCCTCAAAATTCTCCCAAACACTGCACGTGCAGTTTGCCGCTGTCAGGCCGGCTTCGTGCATCTCCCGAAACACGGGCTCGCCCCAGTTGGAAATGATAAGGCCATCGACGACGACGGACTTTTTGTAGATATCTTCAGCGGTGTTTTCCACGGCATCCTCTCTTCGCAACGATACTATTGTCGACAAACGGAAGGGTCACCTTCCACTTGCCTCTTCTGATTCAGGTCTTGGGGATTATCTTCGATCACCGCACGCGAGCAGCTGTGCTTCTCATTGCGGGATGGTCTTCAGCTCGAACTTGCATCGATCGAATCCCATCGCCTCGCATTCCACCTCTTTGCAGTCCATCTCTCCCGGAGCAGAGCCGGGATGCTGGGACGCGTACTTGAACCCGCCGGCAAAAAATCCTTCGAACATATAGCAAACGGGATGCCCGGGGCCGGGTCTGCCGCCAAGGACATAGATCGAATTCTTCACCGTGATCGTCGCGGAGGCGCCAGGATCGATGTCGACTATCTGAAACTGCCCCCATCCTCGCGCCGTGAGGCGCTCCAGATAGTGCTCGAAGACGCGGACACCGTCCAAATTCTGGTTTTCGGCTTGTGTCTTGCACCAGTGGTACGCGGCCCTGGCGCCCGCGTCGTACAGGACCGACTTATAGGCCGAAAGGCCAAGAGCGTCCTCGACCGCATTATGAATGTTCAACATGAAATGCCTTGGCACATAGACCATGGGAAGCCCGTCCGTTTCCCAAACGCCTGTCGCCTCGCTCACATCGATTTTCACTGTTGGCTGCATTTTCGTTCTCTCTCGGTCGGCATATGCCTGCAGTCGCTGGCTGCAGACTTAGTCGTGTGGTCGGTGCCGCAGATCGCGTGGATCCAGGTGAATGATCGGCTTTTCTGCGATCTACGGCACCAGCGTACGTGTCGGGCCAGGCGATACTGGACGATTGATACCGATCGTCAGGCTCTTCCCAGAACGCGCGCCTGATCGCGCTTGTCGTCGCCTGTACTGTCCTCGCCAGCACCGTCGTCCAGCAGGGACTTCCGATGCGTTTCCGGCAGCGCGAGGCCGCCCCACATCGCGACCAAAGCGATCAGGATGAGATAGAAAGCCGGAGCCAGGTTGTTGCCGGTCCTGTCGATCAGCCAGGTGGCCATCAGCGGCGCGGTGCCGCCGAAGATCGTATAGGAGATATTATATGTGAAAGCCGAGGCGGTGTAGCGCGTCCGTGTCGGAAACGTCTCCGACATGAGTGCGGCGGTGACGACGCCGGTCACCAGGGCTCCGACCGCGAGCAGAAGAACGCCGCAGATGGCGTATATCAGGGATCCGGAGGATGCAAGCCAGAAAGCCGGCAGCACGGCGACGATCACCCACGAGCAAACGAACCCAACCGTCTTGCGGCGGCCTATCCAATCCGTTAGCGCACCGGCAGCCGGGCAAAATGCCGCTGCGAAGACGAGCGCAATCGTCGACACCAGGAGAGCCTGCGGCCGGGTCAGGCTGCCGACGACCTGAAGATAGGTCGCGAAGTATGTGGTGAACGTATAGAAGGACAGTGCGGTCAAGGAAATGAACGCACCGAGCCGGCATATGGCATAGCTCTGATTGCGCAGGGTCTCCTTGAGCGGCGAATGGCTATGCAGTTTCTGCTCGTCGGATACCGCCTGAAAGGCTGGCGTCTCTTCCATTCGCCATCTCAGATACAGACCGATCAATCCCAGCGGAGCCGCGACCAGGAAAGGAATGCGCCAACCCCACTGCCCCATCGCTTCTGGCGAGAGGCTGTTTTCCAGGGCGAAGACGAGCGATGCCGCGGCTGCGAAAGCGGTGAAGGTCGATACGGGGACGAAGCTCCCATACCACCCGCGCTTGTCGCGTGGCGCATGCTCCATCACATAGGCGACGGACCCTGCATATTCGCCGCCCGCGGAAAAGCCTTGGATACAGCGCAGCAACGTCAGAAGCACCGGCGCCAGAATGCCGATGCTCGCATAGGGCGGCAGAAGGCCGATCAGCGTCGTTGCGCCCGCCATCAGAAGAATCGTCAAGGAAAGAATGCTTTTGCGTCCAAGTTTGTCGCCGAGCACCCCGAAGAATATGCCGCCTAACGGCCTCATGGCGAAGGCGACGGCGAAAACCCCGAAGGTCTTCAACAGGCCCAGGCTTAAGCTCGAACTTGGAAAAAACTGGTTTGCGATCACGGTGGCCAGAAAGCCGTAGACGGCAAAATCGAACCACTCGACGAAGTTGCCTATGGCAGCGGCGGTGATCACCCTGCGCAGTTTGGACGGCGGCACTTGCTCGGTTAATTGCACCATTCTGTTCGCTCCTCTTGTATTATTGTTTTCCCGACATTGTGCGTCAGGTTGCTTTCCGCTCGTTGGCGGGTATCGCTGCTCGAAAGCTGACCGGTGGATCGCTCCCGGCTTCGTGGCTCAAGGTGGCAGGTCCGACATGCGGCATGACGGCCGCCGCGATGCCCGTCCAGGAAGACGAGGCCTCGACCAATCACCGCAGGAGATCGATACCGACGAGATCCCTATTATTTCACGGGGTCTTGTCGATGTTCGCCGCTCCAGGCATTACGAAACGCATATCGCGTGAATTTCTCGCTGTTCCCTGCATTTGTTCCCGCTAATTGTTCAGCGCACGTCTGATGGTGCCGATTGCCCCTACGGTGGAATGCCGGGGCACGTTTGTAAAATATTAATTGGTGAGTTATTGATAACCAGTAGTTATCAGCTTGTTGTACGGCAATGACCATTGATCTTCGACATCTCCGCGCCTTCGCGGCCTTGGGCAAGGATTTGCACTTCGGAAGGGCGGCGGATGTGCTGAGAATTGCGCAGCCCGCGCTCACGAAGACGATTCAGCAATTGGAGGCGGAAATCGGTGCGCCTCTCCTGGTGCGCTCGACACGGCGGGTCGAACTGACGGAAGCCGGGAAAGTCTTGCTGACGGAAACCGCCGGGATCATCGGCAAAATCGATCAGGCGATCGCGCGAACACGCAATGCTGCCCGAGGGCTACGGGGAGAATTGCGTGTTGCCTACACCGACTTTGCAATAAATGGCCGACTGCCGGAGTTCCTCCGTGACTTCAATCAGGCCCATCCCGACATCAATCTGGACCTCGTGTTCATGCCCACGGTCCACCAGCATGTCGCGATCCTGCAGCAAACGATCGATATCGGCTTCCTCTACGGCGAGTTCCGCCACCACGCCACGAAAAGCCTGACGTTCGACGAGAACGAGTATGTCGCCATCCTTCCCTCCAACCATAAGCTCGCAGCCAGCGAAACCTTGACCCTGGCGGAGCTGAAGGCCGAGAAATTCGTCTTCGGCACGGGTGATAGCTGGGTCGTCTTCCGACAGCAGGTTTTCGCAGAATGCCGGGCGCGGGGATTTTTCCCTGATATCGCGTTGGAGGCCACGAACACCGACGGGATCTTCGGTCTCGTGATCGCCGGCGCCGGCGTTGCGATTTACTCGAGCTGCATCGGCAATCTGCCCAGACACGGTGTTGCGGTTCGTCCGCTTAGCGATCTTTCCGTGAAACTGCCGATTACCGCCGTCTGGGAGCGGAGCAACCGGTCCGGCGTGCTGGATACCTTTTTGCGTTTCCTGCGACGCTCGATTCGCGAGCGAGAGATATAATATCAGGGACTTGGGCAAGGAAGGCCATCGAAATGAGCCTTCCGATCTGCCATCGGGCTAAAGCCGATCCCCTTGATTGCGATGCGCGACGCTCGGCCTTAGAACTTATAACCCACCGACAGCCCCGCCTGCGTCAGGCCATCGTTCGGTCCATCGCAGAGGTCGGCATTCGATGAATGGTCGATGGTTGCCAGAATCTGCACATGTTCCGTCACCCGATAGCCGAGCGCCGCGTGCTCGCGGAACAGAACGCGGCAGCCGAGCCTCGGGCGGTCGCCGCCGTCCAGGCTGCCATTGTGGATCGTGCCGCCGGCGCCGATCTCGGCGAAGAACTTTTCGGTGATCGGGAAATCCCAGGTCAGGCCGGTATAGATGCGGTCGGTCGCATCCGGTCCGCCGGACGCGCCGATATGGATGCGCGGCTCCAGCAGGAGCTTCCCGGCGGTACTGGCATGCGTATCTTCGAGCGGATCGAAATAGAGCTCGACGGAACCGATCGCGCCGTCTTCCCGCGACTTCGAGCCGTTGATCGACGCCGCCCCGCCGATGCGCAGCTCATCGATGATCTTGTCTCCGGCAAGGGCGTCGGCGGGTCCCGCGAGGAGAAGCGGCGCGACAGCGCAGAACAGTCGGATATATCTCATCGGCATCCCCGCGAATCAGTGCCCTGACCGTTCGCTAGGGTTGACGCAATACGGGAGAAAAACAATCGCTTTCTGAAGTGCGTGGGTCGCAGCGACAAATGGCCAAAGAAGAGGACGCATCCGGAGAAATGAATGCGCGTATCGGAACCGGTACGGCTCCGGCGGAAGATCTGATGTATGTCGCGTAAAAACGTGCAGCGGCTTTGCGACAACGACATGCATCGAAACAAAGACTTAAGCTCAGGAAGCGAATCTGAAAGATCGCGACCCTAGAACAGAACGCCCGAGACGATCGCGGCCACGAAAAGAAACGCGGTCGCGAAAAGAGCGTTGCTGACGAAAGCCTGACGGCCTGCACGGCGCGCGCGTCTGGAGTTGCTCCGTTTCGAGGCGCGATCGTAGACATAGCCGTTGCCGGCGTCGATGTTGCTCATTTGCTTCGCCTCTCATCCGTTAGACAGTGGGAGACTACATTATTCCTATAAGATAGGTAGAAATCTTTTTTCTCTTTTTCGCCACATTCGTAAATTGCCTTTCTACGCGGGAAACTGGCCCTCCCCTGCTTCGGCTGCGCCGAAAAAACGCGTTTTTCCAGCAATTCCGCCGCAAGGGCGAGTGGTATTGCAGTGCAAACAAAACTGCGCCATAACTCCACTCCCATCTGCGAGGCCGACCAGATTTCCGTTCAGCAGGCCGCGCAAACCGTGCGCATCGGCACTGCATCCCCTGCCCTGCATGGCAGGCGCTATTCGAGAAGACCCTGACAACTGAAGACCGCAAGGAGTTACCACCATGGGCGTAAAAGCACAGTTGGATATGGCATGGCGTGAACGCGCCTATCATCGCGACTGGCTCTGGAACCAGGCCGATGCCCTTTTCGATTTCTTCCAGAATCGCGCCTTCAATCCCGGTGGCGGCTTCTTCGAACTCGATACGGACGGCCGCCCGCTCAACCCGGGCAATCCGATCCGCGCCATCCATTCCACTGCGCGCATGGTTCATTGCTTCGCGATCGGCAGCCTGCTCGGCCGTCCGGGTTCGGACGAGATCGTCGATCACGGCATGAACTATCTCTGGGAAAAGCATCGCGACGGCGAGCGCGGCGGGTATCACTGGTCGCTGGACAACTCCGGCCTCCTGGATTCCAGCAAACAGGGCTATGGGCATGCCTTCGTGCTGCTCGCCGCCTCAAGCGCCAAGACCGCGGGCCATCCCGACGCCGACCGCATGCTCGCGGATGTTACGGAAATCCTGGAGAAGCGCTTCTGGGAAGAAAAACACGGCGCGATCGCCGAGGAATTCGAAGCCGACTGGACGGACGTGCCCGGTTATCGCGGCCAGAATTCCAACATGCATCTGACGGAGGCCTTGATGGCGGCCTTCGAAGCCACCGGCGAGCGGGAATATCTCACCAAGGCCGAACGGATCGCCGACCTCATCATCCGCCGGCGCGCCGGCGAGAACGGCTTCCGCGTACCGGAGCATTTCGACGAGAACTGGACGCTGGACAAGGAGTACCGCGGCAACGAGATGTTCCGCCCCTCGGGAACGACGCCGGGACATTCGCTGGAATGGGCGCGACTCGTCCTCCAGCTATGGGCGCTCGGGGGCAGGAAGCACGCATGGATGCCCGATGCCGCGAAGAACCTGTTCGCCCAAGCCATAGAGCACGGCTGGGACAAGGAACGGGGCGGCTTCTTCTATACGCTCGACTGGAACGACGAGCCGGCCAAGCGCAACAAGCTCTGGTGGCCGGTTGCCGAAGGCATCGGTGCCGCCGCATTCCTTTGCGAGCATCTGCCGGGCGGCGACCACGAGACCTGGTACCGCAAGTTCTGGGATACGGTATCGCGCCATTTCCTCGACCGGGAAAAGGGCGGCTGGCACGAGGAACTGACCGAAGACATGGCGCCGAGCTACACGCTCTTTGCCGGCAAGGGAGACATCTATCATGCCCTGCAGGCCTGCCTCATCCCGCTTTATCCCGCGACAGGCAGCCTGACGCGCGCAATCATCGAGGTCGGCGGAAAAGCTTGAGAGCCGCCTGCGTCGCAGGAATGCGGCTGAGACGATGAGATGGAGCGGCGAGGCCCGGTCGCGCCGGGCGTTCGCCGCCCTCCACAGCCAGGGTCAGGGCCTAGCACGCCGCGCCTGTCTTCGTGAAGCTTTCCGCGGCGACATGAAGAAACTGCGCCCGGCCGAGATGCCCGGCACCGTCCTGGATGTCGGCGGCGATCGCCGCCTTCAGCGCGACGACGTTCTTCGCGCGGATCGCCTCCAGCGCTTCGGCATGCCGGTCGACGAGGTAGCTTTCGTGCAGGTTCTCGGTCGCCCGGCGCATGAACGGGCCGAGCCGCAGCCACAGGGATTCGATCAGCGGAAGCAGGACGGCGGCGGAGCGCACTTCGTAAAGGGCGCGGTGGAAGGCGAAGTTCGCCTCGATGCCCCGTTCGATATCGCCTTGCGCATAGGCCTCGTCCACCAGCCCGTCGAGCCGTTGCAGATGGGCCAGCCGGACGAAATCGATATGCGGGAGCGCCCTTTCGGCCGCCACGGTTTCCAGCGCGGTGCGGGCCGAGAGTATCTCGTCGAATTTGTCGGGATCGATCTCCGGCACCCGGACGCGCCGGTTGTCGAGAAGCTCGATCGCTCCATCGGCCACGAGCCTGTGCAGCGCCTCGCGTACCGGCATTGCGCTGACGCCCAGAGTTTCCGAAAGCCCGTTGATGGTCACGGGATGGCCGGGCTGGAAACGCCCCGTCATGATGGCATGGCGCAGGATTCGATAGACCCATTTCTTCACGGATTCCGAAGGTTCCCGTCGTTCTGCCGTCATCATTGCGCTCACCCCCTGCTCTGTTCTGGCTCTGACCGCCGCGTCAGGGCCGCCCATTTTCAAAAGTTGCCGGCCCTCTCCAGGCTAATTTTTTTGCATGCTCAAAAAATGCCCCTTTACAGTTTTGATCAAATTGTGATTTGTTGTGATCATAAGCCAAAAAAGACTATCACATAAGAGCTGCTTTAGGCGGCCGGTCACCAGTCCGCCGGATACAGCCCGTCTGGTCCGGCAAACCATGGGGAACACATGGATCAAGCGCGCTCCACGGCAGCTCATGGCGGCGCCATAGGGATGATGGGCGTCGTCAAACGGTTCGGAGATTTCCAGGCCGTCGACGATGTGACGCTCGAAATCAAGCAGAACGAATTCTTTACGCTTCTCGGACCCTCCGGCTGCGGCAAGACCACCCTGCTGAGGATGATCGCCGGTTTCGAAATGCCGAGCGAAGGCCGGATCCTGCTGGACGGCAAGGATATTTCCGGTCTCCTCCCCAATCAGCGGCCGGTCAACACCGTCTTTCAGAACTATGCGCTGTTTCCGCATATGTCGGTTGCCGACAATATCGGCTTCGGACTGAAGATGCTCGGCCGCCCGAAAACCGAGATCGAGGCGACCGTCGGCGAGATGCTGAAGCTCGTGCGGCTGGAAAGCCGGGGCAACAATCCCGTGACGCAGCTTTCGGGCGGCCAGCAGCAGCGGGTTGCTCTGGCGAGGGCATTGGCGCCGCGGCCGAAGGTCCTTCTCCTCGACGAGCCGCTTTCGGCCCTCGATCTCAAACTGCGCAAGTCGATGCAGATAGAGTTGAAGCGCCTGCAGGCGGAAACCGGCATCACCTTCGTTTTCGTGACGCATGACCAGGAAGAGGCCCTCACGATGTCGGACCGTATCGCGGTGATGTCGGAAGGCAAGGTGCGCCAGGTCGGAAGCCCCTGGGACATCTACGATCGTCCGGCGGAACGCTTCGTCGCCGATTTCATCGGCGAGACCAATTTCGTGCCGGGTGACGTCGTTTCCATCGACGGCGGCCTCGCGCGGGTGAAACTGGGCTCCGGCGCCGAGATCTCGGCGACCTTTCCTGCGGACCTGACACCGGCGGGCAGGATCACGGTCGTCATAAGGCCGGAACACGCGCAGGTCGTTCCGGCAACGGGCGACGCCATCCTCAAGGGGAGCATAGACGATATCGTCTATCTCGGCACGGACACGCATTTCCATGTGCGGCTGGACGACGGTTCGCTCTTCATCGTCCGCCAGCAGAATGCCAGGAGCGGGCCCTGCGGGTTCGGCGAAGGGGAAAGCGTCGGCATCGCAATCAGCGACGACGTCGCTCAGATCGTGAGAGATTAGGCATGGCGACGAGCGCGGCGGAAGCGGATGGAACACGAGAGAGGAAGGATGTTCGAGACCGCTGGCTGCTGAGCGCTCCGGCCCTGGTTCTGATCGCCGCCGCGAGCGTCGGCCCGTTGCTGATCGTCCTCCTCTATTCCTTCCTGGCACCCGGCAATTACGGCGACGTCAAATGGGAATTCTCGACGGAGGCCTGGTTCAACGTCCTCTTTTCCCGCGACATCTTCGACGACACGGTATCGCTCGCCGACGCCCATTTCTCGATCTTCTGGCGCAGCATCAAGCTGGCCGCCGCGACCACGGCCCTTTGCCTGATCCTCGGCTTCCCGACCGCGTATTTCATCGCCAGCCGCCCCCCGCACAATCGCTCGATATGGCTGTTCCTCATCACGATCCCCTTCTGGACGAACATGCTCATCCGCACCTTCGCCATCCAGGAGGTCATCCGCAGCGAAGGCCTCGCCAATACGCTGCTGATCTGGCTCGGCATCATAGACGCTCCGGTCCAGATGATGTTCACCGATTTCGCCATCCTGCTCGGCATGACCTATGTGCACCTGCCGCTCATGGTCCTGCCGCTTTATGCAAGCATCGAAAAGCTGGATTTCCGGCTGGTCGAAGCGGCTTACGATCTCTATGCGACCCGCTTCAAGGTGTTGATGCGCGTCATCGTCCCCCTGGTCAAGCCCGGCATCATCGCCGGTTCGATCCTCGTCTTCATTCCGGCGCTTTCCTCCTATGTCATCCCGCGCGTGCTCGGAGGCGGCAGGAACCTGATGATCGGCAACCTGATCGAGCTGCAGTTCGGGCAGGGACGGAACTGGCCGCTCGGCGCCTCGCTTTCGGTCACCCTCGTCTTCATCGTGATGATCGCGCTCCTCTTCTATGTCCGCAATGCGGGCAGGCCGGGAGGAAACGCGCATGGCTAGGACATTCTCGATCAAGAGGCAGCCCGGCTTCGCCACGATCGCGATGATCTGCTTCTTCCTGCTCTACCTGCCGATCGCCACCCTTGTGGTCTACGCCTTCAATGCGGGAACCTCGATCGCGATATGGGAGGGCTTCTCGTTTCGATGGTTCGCCGCCGCCTGGAACAATCAGCAGGTGATCGAGGCTTCGTGGCGATCGCTGAAGATCGCCACGAGCGCGGCCGTCATCGCCACGGTCTGCGCGACGCTGGCGGCGCTGGCGACGACGCGAACGGCGGGCTACCGCGGCCTCACGTTCAAATATGCCTTCATCAACATACCCCTGCTCGTTCCGGAAATCGTCACGGCGGTAGCGCTCCTCATCCTCTTTTCCCGCATCAAGATCTGGACCGGCTATTCCGGCCTCGGCTATCTTATCCTCGCCCATTCCGCCTTCTGCATACCCTTCGCCTATCTGCCGATCCGGGCGCGGCTGGAAAGCATGGATCTTTCGCTCGAGCGGGCCGCCGCCGATCTTTATGCGACGCCGGTAAAGACCTTCAGATACGTCACATTGCCCTTGCTCTGGCCGGGCATTCTGGCCGGCCTGATGCTCGCCTTCGTCATTTCGCTCGACGACGTGGTCATCACGGAATTCGTCAAATCCGGCGGGCAGGATACGCTGCCGACATATATGCTCGGGCAGTTGCGGCGCATCGTGACACCGGAAATGAACGCGATCTCTGCGGTGTTCCTGCTGCTCTCGCTGGCGATCGTCACCGTCTTCTTCTTCCTCAGCAGGAATCCGCAAAAGGAAAACGAATAATCCAACAGGAGAACAGCAATGAAGCGCTTACTGGGACTTGCAACCATTGCCATGGGCCTTCTCGCCTCGACGGCGATCGCCCGTGCGGAGGGTGAACTGAACCTCTTCAATTGGGGCAATTACACAAGCCCCGAGATGATCAAGAAGTTCGAGGACGCCTACAAGGTCAAGGTCACGATCACCGACTACGATTCCAACGACACGGCGCTCGCCAAGATCCGCCAGGGCGGTCACGGCTTCGACATCGTCGTTCCCTCGGCCAGCGCCCTGCCGATCTTCATCGCCGAAGGCCTGCTGCTGGAATCGCGCCCCGACCAGATGGAAAACTTCAAGAACGTCGATCCGCAATGGGTCGATGTCGAATTCGATCCCGGCCGGCACTATTCGGTTCCCTGGCAGTGGGGCACGACCGGCATCACCGTCAACAAGTCCGTCTATTCGGGCGACCCGAACACCTCCGCGATCTTCCTCGACCCTCCCGAAGAGCTGGTCGGCAAGATCAACGTCCTGCCGGAGATGTCCGACGTCATGCACATGGTGGTCACCTATGCCGGCGGAGAGCCCTGCACCGGCGACATGACGGTGCTGAAGAAGGCGCGCGACCTGCTCGTCGCCGCCAAGCCGAAGTGGATCTCCATGGACTACGGCAACATCGAGAAATATTCGAAGGGGGATATTTCGGCCGGCACCAACTGGAACGGCGCTTCCTTCCGCTCCCGCCTGCAGAATCCCGACATCATATACGGCTATCCCAAGGAAGGTTATCCGGTCTGGATGGACAATGCCGCGATCCTGAAGGATGCGAAGAACGTCGAGAACGCCAAGCTCTTCCTGAACTTCATCATGGACCCGGAAAACGCCGCGATGCTCTCCGCGTTCGCCCGCTACGCCAACGGCATCAAGGGCTCGGAAGCCTTCATGCCGGAAGACATGAAAGCCGCCCCCGAAATCGTCATTCCGGAGGAACTGAAGGCCGCCGGCAAATTCAACCTCGCCTGCCCGCCGGAAGTCCAGGAACTCTACACCAGGATCTGGACCGAACTGCAGAAGTGATACCGGACGGCAGATGGAGGATCTCCGGACGGAAAGGATCGAGCCTTTCCGTCCGGCGAGCGATGAAATGACCCAAACCTTTATCGAGAAGAATGGCTTCGCGCGCGCCGAGGTCACTCTTTCAAACTGGCGCACGGCGCCCTTCAGCCGCTGGAGCTTCCAGCATGTCCGCGAACTGGTGCCGACGGCGGAAATCCGCGCCGCGGCGACCGAGGCCGAGCAGCCGGCGGAATGCGAGGCCTTTCTCACGTTACCCCTGGAGACCGGCGCCGGCGGCCCCGCGACGATCAAGGATTTCCTCCGGCATGCCGAAACCGACGCATTCGTGGTGATGCGTTCGGGCAGGATCGCCGGCGAATACTATGCTCCCCATGCAAACGCGAATGCTCGCCATATCGTGTTCTCGGTTTCCAAGTCGCTGACGGCGGTCGTCTCCGGCATTCTCGAGCAGCAAGGGCTCATCGACCCCGACAAGCCGGTGACGGCCTACCTGCCGGAAGCAGCCGGCAGCGCTTATGGCGACTGCAGCTATCGTGACGTGCTCGACATGCGGGTGAGCCTCGATTTCGAGGAGGCCTATCTCGATCCGATGGGTGCCTTCGGCCGTTATCGCCGCGCAATGCTGTGGAACCCCGCCGAGGCCGGTCTCGCGGCGGAAACGCTGGCGTCGTTCCTTCTGACGCTGCGCAAGGCGCAGCGCCCGCATGGCGGGCCGTTCTTCTATGCATCGCCCAATTCCGACCTTCTCGGCGTCGTTCTGGAGCGGGTCACCGGCATGCGGTTCTGCGACCTGATGTCGGAACTTCTCTGGAAGCCGATGGGTGCGAGGAACGATGCCTATGTCACGGTCGACGCGGCCGGAACGCCGCGCACCGCCGGCGGGATCTGCGTCACGGCGCGCGACCTTGCGCGCGTGGGCGAGCTCATCCGGCAGGGCGGCGCGGCGAACGGCCGCCAGATCGTGCCGTCCGCCTGGATTAAGGACATGATGACGGGCGGCGACCATGAGGCCTGGGTGGCCGGACAGAACGCCAGCCTGCCGAACGGCCGTTACCGCAGCCAGTGGTACCAGAGCGGCGAGGCCGGTGATGCCTTCTGCGCCATCGGCATTCATGGCCAATGGCTCTATGTCGATCCGGGCAGCGAGACCGTCGTCGTCAAGCTTTCCTCGCAGCCCAATCCACTCGACGACGAACTCAAGCAGGACAACTTCGCCTTTTTCCGCGCGATATGCCGGATGGCGCTCTGAACGAACCCGGAGGAGACGACCCGTGCAGCCCGAAGCAAGCTACATCATCCGCAATGCGCGGGTGCTTACCATGGACGACGCCAATCCGCATGCCGAAGCCGTGGCCATTTCCGGCAACCGCATCCTCGCGGTCGGCAAGGAAGGCGAGGTCGCCGCCTTTTCAGGCCCGGACACCTTCGTGATCGATGCCAGGGGAGGCACGGTCCTGCCCGGCTTCAACGAAGCGCATATGCATATCTTCGGCGGCTCGGTCGGGCTCACCCAGCTCTCCCTCTTCCGCATCCACGGCTTCGATGCGCTTCAGAAGGCAGTCCGCGACTATGCGGCGGCAAACCCCGATCTGCCGCTGCTCGTCGCACAGTATGCCGACTATACGATCCTCTCCGACGACGAACGCGTCACGCGCCACCATCTCGACCGCATCCTGCCCGACCGGCCTTTCGTCATGGTGGCGCCGGACCATCATACCGCATGGGCCAACACGATCGCGCTGAAGACGGCCGGCATACTGGAAGGCCGCGACGTCGGCGTCGGCAACGAGATCGTCATGGGCGAAGACGGCCTGGCAAACGGCGAGCTTCGCGAGACCAATGCAATGAGCCCTGTGATAGCGCTTGGCGTGACCGGAGGCCGCGAAGGGCTCGGCATCGCAACGGGCGGCGATCCGGAACACGTCACCCCCGAAGAGCGGGCGAAAGACATCGAGGTCATCAAACGCGGGCTCGCCTATTGCGCGTCGCTCGGCATCACATCGATCCAGAACATGGACGGCAATCTCTACCAACTCGAGATGCTGGCCGAAATCGAAAGGACAGCCGGCCTGCCGGTGCGCATGCGCATGCCCTTCCACATGAAGAACTTCATGCCGGTTTCAGACCTGGAGGATAAGGCAGCGGCATGGCGGGAACGCTTCGACACCGACAAGCTGCGCTGCGATTTCGTCAAGGTCTTCATGGACGGCGTCACGGAATCCGGCACCGCGGTCTTCATCGACGACTATGCGCACCAGCCGGGCTGGAAAGGCGAGCCGCTCTTCACCCAGCAGCAGTTCGACACTATCGCGATCGCGGCCGACAAGCTCGGATTGCCGGTGGCCGTTCACGCGATCGGCGACGGCGCGGTGCGCATGGTGCTCAACGGATACGAGGCGGCGATCAAGGCCAACGGCAAGCGCGACGGCCGCAACCGGATCGAGCATATCGAGGTCGTGCATCCCGACGATATTTCCCGTTTCGCCGAGCTCGGCGCCGTGGCATCCATGCAGCCGACGCATCCTCCGGGAAATGCAGGCCTGCCGCTCGAACCCTACCTCTCCTATATCGGCGACGAGCGTTGGCCCTATGCCTTCGCCTGGAAGACGCTCGTCGACGCCGGCGCGCAGATCGTTTTTGCGACCGACTGGCCGGTTTCCCCACTCGATCCGGTCAGTTGCATCCACGACGCCATGACGCGCAAGCTCTGGAAGGACGGCTTGCCCGATCAGCGGCTTTCGCTCATGGAAACGCTTGCCGCCTATACCCGCACCAGCGCATGGGTCGAGTTCATGGAGGATCGGAAAGGCGTGCTGAAGCCCGGCTATCTCGCCGATATCGTCGTGCTTTCCGGAGATATCGAGAAGACGCCTTACGAGGATTTTGCGAAACTGCATCCGGTCGCGACGATCTGCGACGGAAAGATCACCCACCTGGCCTGAGAGGCGGACTCGAATCCCCCTCCCCTTGCGGATGAGGATCTTCGCGACCCGCCCGCAGGTGCCGCAAAGCGGGGACGATTCGTGCGGCCGGTCGCTTGAAAGACAGGCACTTGGCGGAAATGTCGCGTCGTTTTTTCCCCGCCTCCGCGGCTTCCGCCATACTGACGGCGTCATCGGGCGGGGAGCCGGGTCGCGAACCGGAACGCCTCGACGGTCGAAATCCGGCCCCGGTGACGGTTGCGGCGAGATGGCCAGGACCCGTCAGGGGAAACGGCCCGGATGCCGTCGCTCGGGAACGGAACCGACACCTCCGCTCCCCAGACGGCACAGGACGATCGGACCGCGATCGGGCAGGCGGAAACAGCCTGACACCAGCATACCTACGATACCCTGCCTGCCCTTCCCCTTCAGGCAAACCGTCGCGGAGAAACCTCCGGCGCGGCGTTTCGTGCTGTCATAGCCCCGCTTCATGTCGAGCGTGCCCGGCCTCCGGCCGGGCTCCGCTCTTGTTGTCCGCCTATGCGGCCTCGCGGTGGAGCGCCTGCGCCATGCAGTGGATGCCGCCGCCGGTCTTGGAGATCTCGCTCATGTCGATGGCGGCGACCTCGAAGCCGCGGGCCTTCAGCTTGCCGATCAGCGTCTCGCTGGTCTTCGGGGCGATCACGCGGTCGCGGCCGAGCGACATGAAGTTGCAGCCGAGCGCCATCGTGTCCTGGAAGGGAACGTCGATGATCTCGTGTCCCTTGCCCTTCAGCCAGTCGACGATCGCCGGATCCGTGCAGGTGAGGCAGACGGCGGTGAGCTTCGGGGCGATCGGCACGACCATCAGGTCGATATGGACATAATATTCGTCGATGAAGGCGAGCCGCGTTTCCCAGCCTTCGCGCTTGAACCAGTCCTCGACCTGCCGGGCGCCTTCCTCCTGGGTGCGGGCGCCGCCGCAGCCGATCAGGACGCAGCCCTCCTCGATGACGTTGAAATCCCCGCCTTCGAAGGTTCCCGCCGTCACCATGTCGTAGATCGGGATGCCGAGCTGTTCGTAGGCGCGGATCGCCGCATAGTTCTCGCCGCGCCGCCACCACTGGCTCATCGCCGTGATGATCGCGCCATAGGGCGTCATGACGCTGGAATCGCGGGAATAGACCTGCATCGGCAGCTCCGGCGTCGGCTCCAGCCAGTGGATCTTCACGCCGAAATGCTCGTAGGCCGAGACCAGTTCCTTGTGCTGGGCCTGCGCCACCTGGATGTTGCAGGGGTTCTCCCTCAGATGCTTGCGCGAGAGCGAACTGGTCGCCATGTGGCGCAGATAGGCGGGCGAACCGAGCAGGACCTCCGTCAGGGCATCCGTCTCGTTGCGGAAGCCCCACCGGGTCAGGGGCGCCGTGCCGCCATCAGGATTGCGGCGCTGAAGCGAAAAAGGCTCGTTGAACTGCATGTCATGGCTCCATGGTTGAGGGTTTCGGTATCCACCAGTCCCTGCCGCGGGCGGTCGTGACATATTCGGGCCAGCGGAAGCCGACAGGCGGCGGGTAGTCGCAAAGCGGCGCGATCCATTTCGTCCCGCCGGGGCCGCCGCCGGTCCGTTCGAGGAATTCCCTTCTGGCTTCCGCGCGGACCGTCTCGTCCTGCAGGAGGCGGATGGCGGAGACCGCGAGAACCTTGGCGGCGCAAAGGACGGTCGGATCGATGGTCGCCGGAATGCCGCCGAGCGCGTTCATCACCCAGGCCGGATAGCGCCGGCCCGACGCCTTGAGGGCGGGACGCGCGATATAGAAGCGCGCCGTCGGCGCGTGCCAGGTCATGTCCGTATAGTCGTCGGAGGTCGAATTGACCTGCGAGGGCGGCAGGTCCTGCCGGAGGATCGCTTCGGCCTCCCGCGGGGCGATCAGCCGTTCGCATTCCTCGATGAAAGGGTCGTCCATCGGCTCGATGTCGAGATTGGCCTGGATCTCGCGGGCGACCTTCCTTGCCGCCTCGTCCCAGCGCGGCGGCCCGACCATCTCCAGCGACCGCCAGACGAGATCGGCCATCGCATGGTTGGCAAGCCCCGGACGCGACTTCGACACCCAGTGGCGCTCGTGGCGGCAGCCCGTCATCGCAGCGGCGCCGGCGGCATTGCGGTCGAGGACGGCTACCACCTGCTCGGCCATTTCCACGGTCGGCACGCGGATCATGTACTGGATCTCGGCAAGGCCTGCCGGGAGGTTGTCGGCGGTCGCCTGGCCGGCGGTCAGGATCGCCTCGCTGATCGACCAGCCGCCCTGATGCGGCAGCATGGAATCGCGCAGCGCCTTAGACGCCATGTACATCGTCATCAGCGCATCGTTGGCGCCGGGCGCGCGCACGGCGGAGTGCGACTGCGGGATCGGCGCGCCGTCGCTCTCGCCCCATGCCTCCGGAGCGTCGCAGACGAAGCGGTAGATCATCGAATAGGCGGCGCCGCAATGGGTGTTCCAGCGCACCGTATTGCAGAGCGGGAGCATGTAGAAGGGATGAAAGGAAAAGATGCCGTCGAGGCCGTCGTAATAACCCTTCGCCGCATGGATGGGCTTGGAGCCGCGCACCTTCTCCGCCGGCTCCCCGGTAAAGCGCAGCGTGCCGGCGATGCCGTGACGCTCCATCGCCGCCTTGGTCGCGAGCAGCCCGCCGAGCGCGCCGATGCCGAGGGCGGAATGCGGATCCGTGTGGCCGCCGGCCTCGAAGCCGAGCCCTTCGCGCGGCCGCCGCGTCGTTGCCGCCGCCTGGCAGTTTCCCGGAATGGCGTCATACTCGGCATACATGCCGACCGAGGGTCCGGGGCCGTTGCTCCAATGCGCGCAGAAGGCCGTCGGCATGCCGCCGGACCCCTCCTCCACCGAGAAGCCCTGCCGGCGCAGAAGATCGACATACCAGGCGGCGGACTCGTATTCCCGCCACGCCGTCTCGCCGAGATCGAAGATGTGCGCAGTCCAGGCCGAGAGGTCGTTCCTCAGCGCATCGACGGCGCCTGCGGCATCTGTCTGGGCGGCGGAAAGGGGCACGATCTGCTCCTCGTTCGATCGCAGGACGGTCCAAAACAATGTGCCGCTCACTTAAAGCCGATCGCGCCGGCGAAAAAAGTGAAACCTTTTCCCGGCTTCGACAAATTTTATTCGCCAATGCTCCAAAACCGGGCTAGCCTTCGTCCGATCAGGAGAAGCCCATGCAGAGAATCCCGTCCATGCAAGCCCTTCGGGCACTGGAGAGCTTCGCCCGTCACGGCACCGTCTGGAAGGCGGCGGACGAGCTAAACCTCACGCGCAGCGCCATCAGCCACCAGCTGCGCCTTCTCGAGCGGGAGCTCGGCTTCCAGATCTTCAACCGTATCGGCACGCGCATCGAGCTGACGGAGCTCGGGATCGGCTATGCCGCCGATATCCGCCAGGCGCTGAACGCCATCACCGGCTCGGCATCGCGCCATGCCGGGCGCGGCGTCAGCGGCGCGATCACCGTCAGCTGCACGCCGGGCTTCGCGTCGAACTGGCTGTGCAACTACATCTCGCATTTCCGCGACGCCTATCCCGACGTGCGCATCTCCATCGTGACGCCGAGGCGGCTCGACGACATCAGCAATCCCGACGTCGATCTCTTCATCGCCTTCGGCACGGGCAACTGGCCGTCGATGCAGGTGGAGCTGCTCGTCGGGGTGGAGTTCGCGCCGCTCTGCAGCCCCGTCCTTCTCAACAAGATCGGCGGTCTCAACGACCCGGACGACGTCCGGAAGGTCTGCCTCCTGCATCTCGGCGACCATCAGGACTGGGAACACTGGCTGGCGCTGGCGGGCGTCGACCAGAGCTATGCCTCGACCGGCATCGTGTTTTCGGACATGAACCTCGTCTATGCGGCAACCGTCTCGGGACAGGGCGTCGCCATCGGCGATCGCTTCACCTGCCGGCATGCCATGGCCAGCGGCCAGCTCGTCCGCCCGTTCGAGATCAGCATCAATTCCAGCCGCTCCTATTACATGGTCGTTTCCGAAGCCAAGGCCGACAATCAGGCCGTGGTGGCCTTCAGTTCCTGGCTGCGGTCCGAAATGCTCAGAAATGATGCAGATGCCCATACGCTTTGATCTTTCGAGCGGCTGACGACCGGTTTTCGACAAATATTATTTGTCGAGGCGGGAAAAAGATTTCATTTGTCGTGCCTCCGAAACGCCCATACGATCTCAGCACAAAGGAGCGTTCATGCAGAGCAGGAATGAGGCTGCGGAGATAACGGCAACGGGGATCGGCAAGGTCTATGCCGATTTCCACGCCCTTCGCGACATTTCGCTCACGATCGGTTCCGGCGAGTTCCTGACGCTGCTCGGCCCTTCGGGTTCGGGCAAGAGCACGTTCCTGATGATCCTTGCCGGCTTCGTCGCGCCGACCTCGGGTTCGCTGCGCAAGGACGGCGTCGACATCACCGCCGTTCCGGCCGAAAAGCGCTCCTTCGGCATGGTGTTCCAGGGTTATGCGCTCTTTCCGCACATGAGCGTGGAGCAGAACATCGCATTCCCGCTGCAGGTCCAGCGCCGCGCCGCCGCCGATGTCGAGCGCCGCGTCAACGAGATGATCGACCGCGTCGGGCTGCGCGGGCACGAGAAGAAGCGCCCGGCGGGGCTTTCCGGCGGCCAGCAGCAGCGCGTCGCCATCGCGCGCGCGCTGGTGTGCGAACCCTCCGTGCTCCTGCTCGACGAGCCTTTCTCGGCGCTCGACAAGAACCTGCGCGGCGCGATGCAGGAAGAGGTGCGGCGGCTTCACCAGGAAACGGGAACGACCTTCGTCTTCGTCACGCACGACCAGTCCGAGGCCCTCGCGCTCTCGACGCGCATCGGCATTTTCGATCAAGGGAGGCTCCAGCAGCTCGGCACGCCCAAGGAGGTCTACGAGCGCCCGGCCAACCGTTTCGTCGCCGAATTCCTGGGTGACGTGAACCTCCTGCCGCTTTCCTCCGTCAAGGCAACCGCCGATGGGGCGGAGGGACTGTTCGAAGGACGTCCGATGCGCATCTGCGCGGCCGGCCAGCCGGTCGGCGAGCACTTCGCCATCCGGCCCGAGCATATGGTGATGTTCGACGCCGAGCCGGCGAACGGCAACAGGCTGCAGGCCGAGATCGGAGAGGTGACCTATCTCGGCGCCGAAACGCGCTTCGCCCTGAAGACGCCCGGCGGCACCGGGCTGGTGCTCCAGATGCCGACGCGCGAGGTGAGCGCGGCTTTCCGGCCCGGACAGACCGTCTGGGCGGGCTGGCCCGCCAATCAGGGTTTCTTTCTGTAAGTGCCTCATGCATGTCGCGCAAAAGCGCGCTGCGGTTTTGCGATAACGAGATGCGTAAACCAAAGAAATAGAGCGGTCCGTTTCGAAGAGGCCGCCAAGAACCAGAGGAGAACGTCATGAACAATGCATTCGAGAAAGGCGACCGGTCCGGAATTTCCCGCCGGCGATTCACGCAGATGGCCGCGCTGTTGCTGTCCGCAAGTCCGCTGGCGCTCAATGCCCGGCATGCGCAGGCGGCGGAAGGCCAGCTGGTCCTCGTCAACTGGGGCGGCGACGCCGGGCCAGCCTACGACAAGGCCTATGGCGCGCCCTTCAAGGAGGAAACCGGCATAACGGTCAAGCAGGACGGTTCCGGCCCGACCGAAGGCGCCATCGCCGCGCAGTTCGAAAGCGGCAAGCCGAGCTGGGACATCGTCGATGCCGACCCCTTCTCCGCCCAGGCACTCGGCAAGAAGGGCATGGTCGAGCCGATCGACTACGCGATCGTCGACAAATCCAAGATGCGGCCGGGCTTCGGCTGGGAATATGCCGCATCGACCTATTTCTTCTCCTATATCATCGCCTACGACGCCTCGGTGTTCGGCGAAAACGTGCCGACAGGCATGGCGGACTTCTTCGACGTGGAGAAGTTCCCGGGCAAGCGCTCGCTCTACAAATGGGGCGCGGGAATGTGGGAGGCGGCGCTTCTCGCCGACGGCGTGAAGCCGGAAGAGCTCTACCCGCTCGACCTCGAGCGCGCCCATGCCAAGCTTGCCGCCTTCAAGGACAATGTCGTTTCCTATTGGGGCGGCGGCGCGGAAAGCCAGTCCGTGCTGCTCAACGGCGAAGCCTCCATGGCGCTCATCTGGTCGACGCGGGCGGGCCTGATCGAAAAGGATTCCGGCGGCCAGATCAAGTTCGTCTGGGACCAGGGCCTGATCTCGCCGGGCGCGATGGCCGTGATCAAGGGCAATCCGGGCGGCAAGGAAAACGCGATGAAGTTCATCGCCAGCGCGCAGGCCCCGGAAAAGCAGGTGATCATGTTCGAGATGCTCGGCCAGGGACCGGCGAACCCGGCGGCAGACAGCCTCCTGACGCCCGAGCAGGCGCGCCTCAATCCGGTCGATCCCGCCAATATGGCAAAGCAGATCGCCCTCGACATGGAATGGTACGAGACCAATTACGGTCCCGCTCTCGACCAATATACGAAGATCATTTCCGCCTGATCCGCGAAGGATTGCCCGAGGATGTGAGCCGCTCCCCTCCTCGGCTTTCGAAGAGAGGATCGGCTGAAGAAGAAGAGAGCAGGGAAAGCGATCTGACGCGAGGCGGCCGGGCATCCGGTCCGGAGCCTCGCCATTCAACTGCCGGGCCGGACGGCCTGAAAAGAAGGGGGAGCCGACGTGAGAACGGATGCGCTGAAGATGGCCCTGCTGCTTGGCCCGCTGGTGCTGTTCCTCGGGCTTGCCTATTTCATTCCCTTCCTCGGCGTCATGCAGTGGAGCGTCACCCTGCCGGAGCCGGGCTTCGGACAATATGGCCGCGCCATCGCCGATCCTCTGAACCAGTCGGTGTTCCTCCGCACCTTTCGCATCTGCGCCATCGTCACCGCCCTCTCCGTCACGGCGGCCTATGCGATCGCCTATGTCTGGGTCCGCGGAACGCCGGCGCAGCGGCTCGTGGCCGAGCTCTGCATCCTGATCCCGTTCTGGATCTCCGTTCTGACGCGCGCCTTCGGCTGGGTGGCTCTGCTTTCCAACCGCGGCCTGCTGAACGTCTGGCTGCAATCGCTGGGCGTCATCTCCGAGCCGCTGACCATGGTGCGCAACGAGTTCGGCGTCGTGCTCGGCATGACGCATTTCCTCATCCCCTTCGCAGTGTTCCCGATCGCGTCCGCGATGCGCAGCCTCGACGAGCGCGTGTTCCTGGCCGCGCGCGGCATGGGGGCATCGCGCTTCAGGATCTTCTGGTCGATTTTCGTTCCGATGACGATGCCCGGTATCCTCGGCGCCGCGCTGATGGTCTTCGTCTTCGCGCTCGGCTTCTTCGTCACGCCGGCCATTCTCGGCGGCGGGCGCAGCGTCATGGTCGCCGAGCTGATCTATCTGAGGCTCTTCCAGAGCCCCGACTGGGGGCTCGGCGCGGCGATCAGCGTGATCATCATGGCACTGGTGGCCGCACTCCTGATCCTCCTGATGCGCTTCGTGCGCCCCAAATCGATGCTCGGGTGACTGCTATGATGAAACCCGGCCCTATTACCCTCGTCCTTGCCTTCGCGGTCGCCGTGTTCCTGCTTCTGCCGCTGATCGCCGTCGTGCCGGTCTCCTTCACGCCGGCCCGGTTTCTTTCGATGCCGACGGACGTCTGGTCGCTGCGCCACTACCAGGCGCTCCTCGACAATCCCGCCTGGCTGAACAGCATCTGGCTCAGCCTGCGCATCGGCATGCTCAGCGCCGTCATCACCACCACGCTGGCGCTGGCGTTCAGCCTGGGCTTATGGATGTTCCGGCCCTGGTTTTCCAGCCTGCTCTTCGGCTTCGTGCTGCTGCCGATGGTGGCGCCGCCGGTCGTCTCCGCCATCACGCTCTATTTCTTCCTGACGACCCTCTCCAGGGTCAACAACATCGTCGCCTACGACACCTGGGTCGGCGTCACCATCGCGCATGCCGTGATGATCGTGCCCTTCGCCGTGGTGCTGATCAGCGTGTCGCTGTCGCAGGTCGACCGGCGGATCGACCTGGCGGCACGCGGCTTCGGCGCCTCGGTCGGCCAGCGGATCTTCCGGGTCATCCTGCCCAATATCCGCTTCGGCATCCTCACCGCAGCGTTCCTGTCCTTCGTACTCTCCTGGGAGGAGATCGGCGTGACGCTGTTCATCACCAGCGTCGACGCGGTGACGCTGCCGCGCATGATGTGGATGGGGCTGCGCGACAATATCGATCCGGCAATCGCCGCGATCTCGGTCGTCCTCATCCTGCTGGTGATAACCGCCATCCTGATCAAAACCGCAATCAGCTTCCGGTTTTCACGGGAGCGGTGATCCTTTCAGGCAAGGTCAGTGTGGGCAAAGTCGTTGCCCTTGTAGATAAGAGCGACGTTGAGCATCTTGGCGCATGCATATGCGAAACAGTCGCCGAAATTGAGGTCCGCGGCATGGCCCACTGCCTTGCTGTAGGCGGCGCTCGCATCGAGCGCACTCCGTCCGATCTCCGGCGAGATAGCCACCTCCTCGGCATCCAGATCTTCGACGAACGCATCGACGGCACCCTGCGCCTGCCGCAGGAGTTCCGGCGAGGGTTTGGCGTTCGCACCCGTCTTCCGTCGCGCAAGGGCAACAGACGCCTCGAACTTCACCAGTGGTGAAACGAAGAAAGAGTCTCCACTCGCAGCCAACCGTTTTTCAAGCTCCTCGTATCCCGGTTCCCGGCTAAGAATGGCGACGATGGCGGACGCGTCGATAAACATCAGGCATCGCCCCACATCTCATCAGTATAGGTCTTCATGTTAAAATCCGGATCGTTCGGCCCCATTGCATCGGCGAGTGCCTTGGAGCGGGCCAGGCGATCCCTAAGCGGCATCGCGCGGCGCGCTTCGGCAAGCTGGTTGCGCAAGGCCTGGCGAACAGCCTCAGTCTTTGTCTTGGCTTTGGTCAGCCTGCGGACCTCCTCCGCCAGGGCATCGACCTCGGCATCGCGGATGAAAAGGGCCATTAGCTATCTCCTTTAGATAGCAATATATCTAAAAAGAGATATCCAAGCTAGCCTATTACCGGAGACGGCACGACCGCTGTCGAACGGCCGTCCCGATGCCTGGAAATCAGTCTATCCGTCGCGCCGGAATGCACGAATTTGATTTTTTTATGGACAAAGACAGATCATTTTTATAAATACGAAACATCTTCGCCATGGATGTGCCGAGATTTTTAAAAAATCTCCTCATGTCCCTATCCTGTGGCCTATCTTTGTTCATGCGAATTTTCGCGAAAGCAGAGATAACGATCCAAGTTAAATAGGTACGATTACTTACCGCGCCTGAAAAACGAGGGAAATACTTCTATCATTATAGATTATATTTCCCGAAGATGAAGTCAACCGAGAAGGAGAGTGCCTCCGCTATCGAGCGGAAGCTCTATTTTGATGGATTTTGCAACTGCAAGCGACACTCCGGTAAAACCGGATTCAACGAAGATCAGCCTCAAAAGCGTTTACAAGGTTTTTGGCGATCGCCCTGAAAAGGCTCTCGAACTCCTCAAAGCCGGAAGAAGCAAATCGGATATCCATTCCGCGACCGGATGCTCGATAGGCGTCAACGATGCCGGCTTCGACATCAGGCCCGGCGAGATCTTCGTGATCATGGGGCTTTCCGGCTCCGGGAAATCGACCCTTCTCCGCCTGCTCAACCGCTTGATCGAGCCGACCTCCGGTTCGATCGAGATCGACGGGACCGACATCACCCGAATGTCCCGCCGTGAGCTGATCGAGCTGCGCCGCCGCGACATCAGCATGGTGTTCCAGTCCTTCGCGCTCCTGCCCAACCGCAACGTGCTCAACAATGCCGCTTTCGGCCTGGAAGTCGCCGGCATCGGCGAAGCGGAACGCAAGAAGAAGGCGCTTGCCGCGCTGGAGGCCGTCGGGCTCGGCGGATACAGCCAGAGCCGGCCGGACCAGCTCTCCGGCGGCATGAAGCAGCGCGTCGGACTGGCGCGGGCGCTCGCAAGCGAGCCGACGATCCTCCTGATGGACGAGGCCTTTTCGGCACTCGACCCCCTGATCCGCACGGAAATGCAGGACGAACTCGTCCGCCTGCAGGCGGAACACAGCCGCACGATCGTCTTCGTCAGCCACGACCTCGACGAAGCGATGCGCATCGGAGACCGCATCTGCATCATGCAGAACGGCAGCGTGATCCAGGTCGGCACGCCGGACGAAATCGTCCTCAACCCCGCAAACGACTATGTGCGCTCCTTCTTCCGCAATGTCGACGTCTCCCAGGTATTCAAGGCCGGCGATATCGCGCGCAAGACGCAGGTGACGATTATCGAGCGGCAAGGCGTCTCCGCGGCCGCCGCGCTCGAGCGGATGGAGAATTTCGACCGGGAATTCGCGATCATCCTCGGCCGCGACAAGACCTATCACGGCATGGTCAGCCGGACCTCGCTTGTCGAGAATGTCCGGGCGAAGACGGCCGATCCCTATCGCAGCGCATTCCTTCCCGGCGCGGAACCGATTCCGGCGAACGAGCCCCTCTCGAACGTGCTCGGCAAGGTGGCGGGCAGCCCATGGCCGGTACCCGTCGTCGACGAGGAGAACCGGTACCTCGGTTCCATCAGCAAGTCCGCGCTTCTCGAAACGCTTGACCGCGCAAGCTGAAACCCACCAGCAGATCGGAAAGACAGATGAACTTCGACCTTGGTGACGGCATCGACGCTGCCGTCAACTACGTACTCGACAATTTTTCGCCCCTCCTCGACCTCATCGCCGCGACGATCGGCTTCGTAACCGGCGGCATTCAGGACACGCTGCTGGCGATCCCGATGCCGGTCGGGCTGGCGATCTTCGTCATCCTGTCGCTCTGGCGTGTCGGACCGGGCTTTGCCTTGTTCACCGGCCTGTCGCTCTGGCTGGTCGAGCACATGCAGCTTTGGCCGGCGATGATGGAGACGCTTTCCCTCGTCATCGCATCGACGATCATCGCGATGATCATCGGCCTGCCGCTGGGGATTGCCATGGCGCGCCGCGATTCCGTCGCCTCCGTGGTAAGGCCGGTGCTCGACCTGATGCAGACCATGCCGGCTTTCGTGTATCTGATCCCGGCGGCGATGTTCTTCGGCCTCGGCGCCGTACCGGGCACCATCGCGACGGTGATCTTCTCCATGCCGCCGGTCGTCCGCCTGACCAATCTCGGCATCCGTCAGGTGGACGTCGAGTTCGTGGAGGCCGGGAACGCCTTCGGGTGCACCCCCTGGCAATTGCTGCTCAAGATACAGTTGCCGAATGCCATGCCGTCCATCATGGCCGGCATCAACCAGACCATCATGCTGTCGCTGTCGATGGTGGTGATCGCCTCGATGATCGGCGCCGGCGGCATCGGCAACACCGTGCTCACCGGCATCCAGAGGCTGGATGTCGGTACCGGCTTCGAAGGCGGCATCGCCGTCGTCATTCTCGCCGTGATCCTCGACCGCATCACGCAGAGCCTGGGAAAGCCGAGCGCCGGATACTGGCGCCTGTTTTTCCCCAAGAAAGCGCAACGGACCATGTCAGGCGCTTCGGTCTGACCGCGCGCTTCACCCCCGGCGGGTTTCGGCCCGCTCGAATGCGAACCTTCAAAAAAGGAGCAACTATGTTCAAGACACTCGTTACCATGGGCCTTGCCGCCGTCATGCTGGGCGGCGCGGCCACGGCAACCGTGGCGCAGGATGCAAAGCCTGTGAAGATCGGCTGGGCCGCATGGTCCGATGCCGAATTCGTCACGAAGCTGGCCGCAAAGCTGATCAAGGACGAGCTCGGCCAGGACGTGGAACTCGTGCAGACGGACGTCGCGCCGCTTTACCAGGGCGTCAGCCGAGGCGACATCGATGCGATGATGATGGCCTGGCTGCCGCAAACGCACGCCGACTATTTCGCGAAGATCGAGGACAGGGTCGAAACGCTGGGCACGGTCTATGACGGCGCCAAGCTCGGCTGGGTCGTTCCGGCCTATGTTCCGCAAGACGCCATCGGTTCGATCGAGGATCTTCAGAAGGAGGAGGTGAAGGAAAAGCTGAGGAGCACGGTGCAGGGTATCGATCCCGGCGCGGGCCTGACGCGGCTTTCCGAACAGGCGCTGAAGGACTACGGCCTCGACGGCTATAGGCTGCAGATTTCCAGCGAAGCCGGGATGCTGACCACAGTCGACCGCGCCATCCGTTCGCAGGACTGGTTCGTGGCCACCGCGTGGAGCCCGCACTGGATGTTCGGCAAATACGAGCTTCGTTACATCGAAGATCCCAGGAAATCCCTCGGCGAAGCCGAACATGTCGACGTGCTGGCCCGCAAGGGTTTTGCCGAAGACAACCCCGCGGTCGCGGGCTTTCTCTCTCGCATGAAGCTGCCGATCGCCGATCTGGAAGCGGCGATGTTCAACGCTCAGGAGACCTCCTACGAGCAGGCGGTCGAAAAGTACATCGCCGATCATCCCGACCAGGTGAAGACCTGGGTAGGCGAGGACTGAGGCAGGCCGGCGCGCCCGGCCGGGCTTCACGAACGCCCCGGCCGGGAAGCCACTAGAGCGCCGCGCATTCATTCGAATGCGCAAAGGACGCTCTAGCACTTTGAATCTAGAGCATCTTTCCGCTTTCAAGTGATTCCACCAAAGCGACATGCTCTAGGAGAAACGAGCAAGGAGCTTTAGCGATGAACCACATCCGCAACGACGCCGCATTCGATCTGGACGACACGATAGGCGGGCGGATCTCGCTTGCGCGCGACGCCCTGGACATCTCGGTCGAGGAATCCGCCCGTATCATCGGCGTGGAGACGCAGACCTGGTCGGATTGGGAAAACGACCGCATCGCGCCGAGGGCAAACCGTCTCGGCATGATGGCCGGCGTTCTTCAGGTCAGCATCGCCTGGCTGCTGAGCGGCAGAGGCCTCGGGCCGAAATGGAGCCGCCCCGACGAGTTCGACGAGGTTCCGCTGTTCCTTACGTCCTGAGATCGCAGGATTCGCGCATCCGACGAATTGTTGCCCTTAAGACCAGCGGCAAGCCGGAGCACTCTGTCCCTTTGTTTCTACGCAATTCCGAGCGGAAAACCGCTGCACACTTTTCCTGGAATTGCTTTAGCGCGGCGCCAGCGGATAGGTTCCCTCGTCCGGGCCGTTGGCGAAGCTTTGGAGCGTCTGGCCTCCGTCGATCAGCCATGCCGCGCCGTTGACGTGGCGGGAGGCGTCGGAGGCGAGGAACAGGACGACTTCCGCGACGTCCTCGGGCTGGCCGATCCGGCGCAGCGGAATGCGTCCGGCGAAATGCTCCACCGCCGAGCTGCCCGTTCCATCGAGCAGGCCGGGGACGCCGAGCGTCGTCTCGATCACGCCTGGGCAGACGGCGTTTACCCGTATTCCATATCGGGCGAGATCGAGCGCGGCGGATTTCGTCAGGCCGACCACGGCATGCTTGGTGGAGACATAGCCGGCGCCCCCGGACAGGACATCCCATCCCGACATCGACGATCCCATGTTGACGATGGCGCCGCCCTTCGCAACCATCGCCGCAGCGGCATATTTCAGGACGAGGAACATGCTGCGCAGATTGGCGTTGACGATCGCATCCCAGTCCTCCACGTCGAGCAGATGGACGGGAGCGACCTTGCCGGCGATGCCCGCATTGTTGAACAGCGCATCCAGTTTTCCGAAAGCCGAAACCGCGCAGTCGACGGCGGCTTTCGCCGCCTCCGGCGTGGACAGGTCACCGGCAAGCGTCCTCACGCGATCGCCGCCGCGAAGCGCATCCGCCGCGGCTTCGAGCCTGCCGGCGTCGAGATCGGCCAGCACGACCGACGCGCCGCGCTCCAGGAACAGGCAGGCCGCCGCATTTCCTATGACGCCCGCGCCGCCGGTCACCAGCACCGTTCTGCCTGTGAAATCCATCGCGTCCGACTCCCTTCGCTTCTTCTGCGTGCTTCGTGTCAGGTCCTGATCCTAACCCCGCACGGTGACTGCCGGATAGTTCCGCCAGGAGAATTGCGGCACGAAATCGATCATATCCTCCGCGCGGATCGTGGAGAAAAGCGAGCAATGATCGTCCAGCGGTTCGCGCAGCTCCACGTTGCCATAGTGCTCAGCGACGAGCTTCTCGGTCGGGGTTTCGCTGTAGCTGTCCGCCGCCGAGATGAAGAGCCGCTCATGACCGGTCGTTTCCGCCTCCGTGGCCAGCACGAAAGCCCTTGCCGCATCGCGGACATCTATATAGGCCCAGAGGTCGAGATGCGCCTCCGCCGTTTCGCGGCGCTTCATCACGTCCAAGGCAAAGCTTTCCGGCGTCTGGATCCACGGCATGCGCAGGCTCACCGCCGAACCGCCGCTGCGCCGGACCCAGGCGTCGATCATCTCCTCGCCCAGCCATTTCGTGAGGGCATAGACGTCCTGCGGCCGGGCGCGGTGCTCTTCGTCTATCGGCAGATAGTCCAGCGCCACCGGCCGAGGCGCGAACGGCAGGCCGAGAACGCTGAAGGAGGAGGCATAGAGCAGGCGCTTGATGCCGGCTTTTTCCGCAGCGGAGAGGACGTTGAACATGATGGTCATGTTCGTTTGGAAGACCTCCTCCTCCGGGTAGCCGACCGGCCGCGGGATCGCGGCGATATGCGCCACGCAATCGGCATCGCGAATGAAAGCGGCCGCGCTTTCGGCGTCCGTCAGGTCGGCGGTCCGGATATCGGGAAGGCCGCCGTCGGCAAGATCCAGCGCCGTGACCGCGAAGCCGGCCGCGCGATATGCGGCGGCGACGTGACGGCCGAGCAGACCTGCCGCGCCGGTGACCACGACTTTATGCATTGCAGCCATTGTCGGAATGCTCCTTGCGCCGGGCGTTTTCCAATCGTTTTTCGCATGCAATAATTTTGCCGGAAAACCCGCTTGACAATGGTGGCTTTTCGGCGCCAACTTAATTCGTATACGAACAATATTCGGCGTCAAGGAAAAACTGGGAAAGCCTTGAAAGCCGCGGTTTCGCAAGAAGAACAACCAGAGTGGAGAACGTCATGAATGCGATTTTCAAGCGAATTCTTGCCGGCGCGGTCATGACCGCCGCCCTGGCTTCAGCACCGGTTGCGGCGTCGGCGAAAGAGCCGCTCAAGGTCGCCGCGATCTCGGGTTACTTCTCGCAGGGCTTCGGGATCTCGATCGTCAACGGGCTGGAGAAGGCGAAAACGGATTTCGGCATAGAGCTCAAGATCGTCGACACCGGCAACCGCGCCCTCGACTATGAGGAGCAGTTCAACAACCTCGCCAAGGAGGGTCAGTACGACCTGATCTTCGTCATGGGCTGGGAGCTCGTGGACGCGCTGCAGAAGTCCAACAAGGCCTACCCCGACCAGCGCTTCGTCTTCATCGACGGCGTCCTCGACAGCCCGACCATGACCTATATCGACTTCGTGGAGGAGGAAGGCTCCTTTCTCGTCGGGGCTTTGACCGGCTTGCTGGCCGAGCAGAAGGTCGAGGGCTTCGACAGCGGCTCCGAGGTCGGCTTCATCGGCGGGCGCGACATTCCCGTCATCCGCAACTTCCTGTCCGGCATGGAACAGGGCGTTGCCGCGGCCGCGCCGGACATATCCGTCAGCAGCGTCTTCGCCGGCACCTTCGACGACCCGGCCAAGGGCAGCGAGCTGGCGATGACGCTCTACGGCCAAGGCGTCGACGTCATCTACCAGGCTGCCGGACCGACCGGCGAAGGCGTCCTGCAGGCCGCCAAGGCTGCCCGGAAATATGCCGTCGGCGTCGATATCGACCAGTGCGGCACGGCGCCCGGCGCCATCGTCGCCTCCATGCTCAAGCGCGCGGATATCGCCGTCTACGACCTGATCAAGGGCGAAGAGGAAGGCACGCCGATCAAACCCGGTCCGGTCTCCTTCGGCGTGAAGGCGGGCGGCGTCGAATTGAAGGTCTGCGACGAGGTCAAGGACAAGATACCCGCGGACGTGACGGCAAAGGTCGAGGAACTGCGCAAGGGAATTGCGGACGGCGCCGTCGCCGTTAAACTGAACCAGTAGGATAATCCGCCGCCGGACGCGACGCGGCCGAACACGGCCGGCCGCATCGCGTCCGCTCGTTGCGCCTCTGCGATCATGCTCCGGGAATCTCGTCCATCATGACCTATGCCATCGAAATGCAGGGCGTCACCAAACGTTTCGGGCCGCTGACCGCCAACAGCAACGTGGCATTCAGCGTCGGGACGGGCGAGATCCACGCCCTCGTCGGCGAGAACGGCGCCGGCAAGACCACGCTGATGAACGTCCTCTTCGGCCTGCACCAGCCCGACGAAGGCACGATCCGGATTAACGGCGAGACGGTGGTGATGGATTCGCCGCGCACGGCGATCGCGCGCGGGCTCGGCATGGTCCACCAGCATTTCAAGCTGGTCCCGTCCCTGACAGTGGCGGAAAACATCTTCCTCGGCATGGAGATCACCCGCAACGGCCTGATCGACCACAAGGCACAGTCGGCGAAGGTGCGGGAGCTTTCCGAAGCCTTCGGGCTCCATGTCGATCCGGACCGTCGGGTATCGGAGCTGTCGGTCGGCATCGAGCAGAGGGTGGAAATCCTCAAGGTGCTGGCAAGGGGCGCCAGCATCGTCATCCTGGACGAGCCGACCGCCGTCCTCACGCCGCAGGAAAGCCGTGACCTCTTCCGCATCCTGCGCGGATTCACGCAGAAGGGCATGACCGTCGTCTTCATCTCCCATCATCTTTCCGAGGTGATGGAGGTTTCGGACATGGTGACCGTGCTGCGCGACGGCAAGGTCGTCGGCACCAAGGCGACGAAGGCGCTGAGCGAGGACGAGCTGGTCCGCATGATGGTCGGGCGCGATGTCAATTTCGCACGCCGTGCGCGCCGGCGCTCCGAGGGATCGCCCGTCCTGACGCTGCGGGAAATCTGCGCGCGGGACGATCGCGGCCTGCCGACCCTGCGCGACATCAGTTTCGAGGTTCGCTCCGGAGAGATCGTCGGTATCGTCGGCGTCGACGGCAACGGCCAGACGGAGCTGGCGGAGGTGATATCCGGATTGCGGCGGCCAAGCTTCGGAGAGATCGTGCTGGCGGGACAATCGGTTCAGGCGGCCGATCCGCTGACGATCCGCGAGGCGGGGCTTGCCCATGTCCCCGGCGACCGGTTGAGGCGGGGTGTCGACGCCTCCGCCTCCATCGCGTCCAACATCCTCATGGGCAGGCAGCACAAGGCGCCCTTTGCCGCACGCGGGCTGATCCGGTGGCCCTATGTGCGGGAACAGGCGGGCAAGCTGATCCGCCAGTTCGACATCCGAGCCTCGGGGCACAAGGCGGTGGTGAAGACGCTTTCGGGCGGCAACATGCAGAAGGTCGTGCTGGCGCGCGAATTCTCGCAGCAGACGCCCTTTCTTCTCGTCGACCAGCCGACCCGCGGCGTCGACATCGGGGCGATGGAGGGCATCCATGACGAGATCATGCGGCAGCGGGCGTCCGGCGCCGCGATCCTGCTCATTTCCGTGCAGCTCGACGAGATACTGACGCTGGCCGACCGCATCCTCGTGATGTTTGCCGGACGCATCGCAGGCGAGCTCGATCCCGAGAAGACCACGGAAGACGAGATCGGCTTCCTCATGGCCGGCCGGGCCGCCGCCGAAGCGAAAGCAGCATCATGACCACGAGTGCCGACGAGACGAGAGCGAAGACGCGCGGGCTTGCCGCCGCCCGGCTGCCCGCCTGGACGGAGGGTCTGCTCGGGCAATTGCTCGCCATCGGCCTGTCGCTTGCCGGAGGCGCGGTCATCATCCTGCTGATCGGGGAAAATCCCCTCCATGTGTTCGGCACGCTTCTTCGCGGCGCCTTCGGGAGCTCGGAGCGCATCGCCGGGTCGCTGCTGCAGGCGACCCCGATCATCATCTGCGGCGTCGCCGCCTGCATCGCGCTGCGCGGCGGCCTTTTCAACATCGGCGTCGAAGGCCAGCTCTATGTCGGGGGATTTGCCGCCGCCTGGGTCGGCTTCTCCTTCTCGCTGCCGCCCGTCATCCATCTTCTCGTGGCAATGGCGGCAGCCGTCGTCGCCGGTGGGCTATGGGTCCTCATCCCGGCGTTCTTCCGCGCCCGCTACGGGACGAACGAGGTGGTCTCGACCATCCTCGGAAACTACGTCGCCGTGCTGTTCACGTCCTATCTCACCATTTCCGTTTTCAAGCGTCCGGGCGGCTGGTCGGAGACCGACCCGATCGCGATCACGGCGCGCCTGCCGCAGCTCGTCGAGTATTCGCGGCTCAATGCCGGCCTCTTCATCGGCATCGTGCTTGCGGTCGGCCTCCAGCTTTTCCTGAAGCATACGGGCGCTGGCTATTCGATGAGCGCCATGGGCTCGAACCTGAAATTCGCCGAATATGGCGGCGTCAGGATCCGGCGCAACATCTTCCTGATCCTGATGGTATCGGGCGCCGTCGGGGGTCTTGCAGGCGGCGTCGAGACACTCGGCGTCCATCACCGCTTCATGGAGGGGTTTGCGCCCGGTTTCGGCTTCGACGGCGTGATCGCGGCACTGCTGGCCAACGGCAGTCCGATCGGGATGATCGGCACGGCGCTGTTCTTCGGCGCGCTGCGGGCCGGCTCGCTGCTCATGGAGGTCGAGACCAACGCCTCGCGGGAAATCATCACCGTGATCCAGGCCTTCATCATCCTTTGCGTGTCGGCCCAGATCCTCGTCCGCCGGCGCACAGGCCAGAGAGGAGAACGCCGATGGAGGTTCTAGAGAAGATCTTCAACCTCGCGCTGATCGCCGCGACGCTGCGCACCACGGCGCCGATCCTGCTCGTCTCGCTCGGCGGCAGCTTCACCACAAAGGCGGGCATCTTCAATATCGGCCTCGAAGGCCAGATGCTCGTCGGCGCCTTCTTCGCCGTGCTCGGCTCCATCTGGACGGGATCGGCGCTTGGAGGGCTGGCGATCGGAGTGTCGGCCTCGGTGGTCATGGCGGCCGTCTTCTCGCTGCTCGTCGTCACGCTCAGGGCCAACGAGGTGGTCGTCGGCCTCGCGCTCAACATCCTCGCGGGCGGCCTGACGATCTCGCTCACCAAAGCCATCTTCGGCACGCGCGGCTCGATCGTCAGCGGCGATATCGTCGGCCTGCCGCCGATCGACATTCCGATGATCGACTATCTCGGGCGGATCGGAAGGGTCCTGTCCGGCTATACCCCCCTCGTCTACTTCGCCTTCATCATGGTCTTCGTCGTGTGGCTGATCCTCTACAGGACGAAGCTCGGCCTCTATATCCGCGTCACGGGGGAGAAGCCGGAAGCCGCGGAGGCGCTCGGCATCCCCACCGCCCGCATGCAGCACATCGCCTCGCTCATCTGCGGCGTTCTCGCGGGCCTTGCCGGGGCGCACCTCTCGCTCGGCTACATCACCATGTTTGCGGAAAACATGTCCTCCGGCCGCGGCTTCATGGCCGTCGCGGTGCTGATCTTCTCGAACGGCGACCCATTGAAGGTGCTGCTCGGATGCCTGTTGTTCGGCTTCTCGGACGCCGCGTCGCTGCGCCTGCAGACCTTCGGCTTCTCCTCCTATCTGGTGCTGATGGTCCCCTATCTCGTGACGCTCTTCGTGCTCTTTGCGCTGACCTACCGGCAGCGCCCACGGGTCATTCGCGAAACACTCGAAAGCCTGTCGCTGATGCGCCGCGCAGGACAGAACGGAGCTTAAATGGAACGGATCATACTGGACGTCGATTCGGCGGGGGACGATATCCTCGCCATTCTCTTCGCGCTCGGCTGCGAGGGCATCCGGCTCGAAGGCGTCACCTCCGTCACCGGCGCCGCCGGCAGCATCGAGCAGGTGACGAACGTGGTGCTGAACACGCTCAGCCTGGCGGGCCGGGACGATCTTCCGGTGGCCGCCGGCGCCTACCGGCCGATCGTCGGCAACTCCAAGGCCGATATGCTTGCGCCCGTCCATTTCGAGAAGCAGCTGCGCGACCGGTTCGGCGACCGCCTGGAAGGGTTCAACCCGCCGGCCCCGCCGCCGAAGCGCAAGGCGATGGACAGGCACGCTATCGACTTCATCATCGACACGGTGCGGGCGAACCCGAAGGAGATTTCCATCGTCGCGACCGGGCCGCAGACCAATGTCGCGCTTGCGCTGCAGATGGCGCCCGACATCGCCAGGCTGGTGAAGCAGATCGTGGTCCTCGGCGGCTGCTTTCAGACGCCCGGCAACATGACGCCCGTCTCGGAATACAATATCTGGGCCGATCCGGAGGCTGCCCGCGTCGTCCTGCGTTCGGGCGCGCCCGTCATCCTCGTGCCGCTCGATGTCTGCGAGGACAACCGGGTCGCCGCCTCGATGCTGACACGCGACGATCTTGCCGATCTCGCAACGCTTCACCCCCAAAGCAAGGCGGTTTCCTATGTCTGCGAGACCTTCCCGATCTATATCGACATCTGGCGGGAGTTCTTCGAGCTCGTCGGCTTTCCCCTGGACGACGCGATCGCGGTCAGCGCCGTGCTGCATCCGGAATTCTTCGAGATGACGGAGCCGCTCTTCGTCGATGTGGCGCTCAGCGAGCGGCTGGTGCGCGGGCAGACCGTGGCGTTCCGCGGGCGGCAGATCCTTCCCTTCTCGGGCCCGACGACCACCCGCATCTGCCGCAATCTCGACGGCAGGAAATTCCTGACATCGTTCAAGACCGCGCTCGGCACGCTCGCATAGGATCAAGGAAAATGGCCAACACGAAAATACCGGTCCTCGTGGACTGCGATCCGGGTCACGACGATGCGATCGCCCTCGTCATGGCGCATCGCTCGCCGGTCATCGACCTGCGCGGCGTGACGACGGTCTGCGGCAACGCCCCGCTTGAGCGCACGACGACGAACGCATTGCGCATATTGCAGTTCATCGGCGCGACGGATGTGCCGGTCGCCGCCGGCTGCGCGGCACCGCTCGCCCGGCCGCTGGTGCTCGGCACGGCCGACGGCCCGAGCGGGCTCGACGGCTCGCCCTACCTGCCCGAGGCCTCCATGCCGCTCGTCGACATGCACGGCGTCGATTTCATCGCCCGCATATTGCAGGAGAGCGCGGAGCCGGTCGTCATCGTCCCCACCGGTCCCCTCACCAATATCGGCATGTTCCTGCTGAAATATCCGCATCTCAAGCATAAGATAGCGAAGATCGTGCTGATGGGCGGCGCCTTCTATCGCCGGACGGAATATATCACTCCGACCGAATTCAACATCTTCTGCGATCCGGAAGCGGCGCGCATCGTTCTCGACAGCGGGCTCGACATCACCATGGTCGGCCTCGACGTCACCATGCACGTCCTCGTCGAGGAGGAGCAGTTCGCCGCACTCGGCAAGATCGGCACGCCTCTCGGCGAAGTCGTGGTGGATTGGCTGAAATTCTACGAGAAGCTGCATCGCGGCCAGATGGGGGTCGGCGGCGCCCTGCACGATCCCCTCGCACTCGCGGTCGTCATCGACCCGACGCTGATCGAAACGCGCGAAGCCCATGTGGAGGTCGACCTGACGGGCACCCACACATTCGGCGCGACGGTGGCCGATTTCTGGAACGAGCGCAGGCTCGGCAACAATACGCGCGTGGCGACAAAGGTCGATTCCGATCGATTCTTCTCGCTGATGTACGAACTTCTGCGTTAGCCTTTTGTTTTCATGCAACTCCGACGGAAAGCCGCTACGCTTTTCCCGGAATTGCTCCCAAAGGAGAGATATCCGCATGAACGACGTTTTCTCCGCCCATCGTCACGACGACGCCGCCGTGCTCGACCCGACGAAGACGGCAATCATCGTGGTCGACATGATCAACGAGTTCTGCAAGCCCGGCGGAAAGATGGTGCTGCCGGGCTATGAGGCGCTGATGCCGCAGCAGAAGGCGCTGATCGCCGCCGCCAGAACCAACGGCGTTCCGGTGATCTTCGTGATCGATTCCCATCGCAAGAACATGCGCCGCGACCGGGAATGGGTGAAACGCACCCCGCACGGCGTGGAAAACACCTGGGCAACCGAAATCATCGACGATCTCGAACCGCACGAAGACGACATCCGCGTCGTCAAGCACCGCTACTCCGCCTTCTTCCAGACCGACCTCGATCTCGTCCTGAAGGACATGCTCGTCAGCCAGATCGTGGTCTTCGGCGTGGTCACCAACATATGCGTGCGCTCGACCGTGCATGACGGCTTCTTCCTCGGCTACGACATCGTGGTGCCGCATGACGCCTGCGCCGCAACCGGACCGCGCGAACACGCCTCGACCCTCTATGATATTGCAACCCATTTTGGCACTGTATCCGATACGGAAACGGTCGCGGCAGGACTTGCCGGCAACATCCCGATCCCGAACCGGATATTCGAAGCCTGATGCGTAAAAACTGGTAGTGAAGATGGAAAAGGAAGCAGCCCCCTCCAGCGCCGGCGATATGTCGCGGTCTCCTGTTTCGCGGGAAGAAATCGAACGGCGGCTTGTCGAAATCGGCTATCGGCTGGAGGCCCACAATGCGCATTTGATCCGTCTTGCGCATCAGCGCGCCACGGCGCTTTTCCAGAAGGCGTTCGAGGATTATGCGATAACGCCGACGCAGGTCGCCATCCTCGCGACCCTGCTGCGTTACGGCGAGATGTCGCAGATCAATCTCGGCCGGCTGACGGCGATCGATACGGCGACACTCAGCCCGATGATGCGCCGGCTGCAGGGGTTCGGGCTGATCGAACGCATTCCGCTCGAGCAGGACCAGCGCGTCAATCTCGTCCGGCTGACGCCGAAAGGCGTCGATTTCACGCTGGAAGTGCTGCCGAGATCGCAGCAGTTGAGCGAGGATGTGCTCGCCCCTTTGAAGCCGCGCGACAGGAAACGCTTCATAGAAATGCTCAAGCTCCTCGGCTGAACCTTTCGAAGCTAAGGACATCACTTCCGGAGGGAAAAATGTACGAATTCATCGTCCGCAAGTCGGCGCTTCTTGTCGAGGAGATCTTTCACGAAGGCGGTCCGGCGGCCAGGGAGCCGCGCCGGCGGGCGGCTGTCCTTGCTCTCGTCAACAATCCTTTCGCGGGCCGCTATGTCGAAGACCTGCAGCCTGCCATGGAGGATCTGAAGCCGCTCGGGCTGCAGATGACCCGGCGGCTCGTCGCGGCGCTCGGCGGCGACGTTTCCGTCATCGACGGGTACGGCAAGGGAGTGATCGTCGGCACGGCGGGAGAACTCGAGCATGGCGCGCTCTGGCATGTGCCGGGCGGCTACGCGATGCGCGAAGCGCTTGGCGAAGCCCGGGCGATCGTGCCGTCCGCGAAGAAGGTCGGCGCCTTCGGAGCGCATATCGACATCCCGATCGGGCACAAGAACGCCGCCTATGTGCGCAGCCATTTCGATGCCATGGAAGTCGGGATTCCCGACGGTCCGCGGCCGGACGAAATGCTGCTGTGCCTCGTCATGACCTGCGGACCGCGTATTCATGCGCGGATGGGCGGGCTTGCGGCTGCGGATATCAAGGCTTTCGACGGGCTTCGCTAAAGCGCATCGCGATCTTTCAGGCCCGCTTCCCGCGCGTTTTAAGCCTTTGTTTTCATGCATGTCGTTATCGCAAACCGCAGCACATTTTTGCGCGACATGCATTGGATCGAATGGCAACAGGAAGAAACCGCCGGGGCATCCGGCGGGTTTTCCATGCATGCGGACGAAACGCCGGTCAGGCGGCGGAGGATTGCCGCCCGCGAAGTGCGGCGGTCGCTTCGGCGTCGAGCTTTCCGGCATCGCTTATCACCACGCCGAAGCTGTCGCGCGCCTGCGCCACCGTGTAGTAGCCCAGAAAAACATCTTTCATCACGGCATCGACGTCGCGTTCGAAGGCAGGCGCATAGCCTCCTCCCCCCGGCGTTTCGACACGGACGCGATCGCCGGCCGCAAGCGGGATATCCTGCTCCTTCGAAACATGCTCCGGCCGGTAAGCCTTGCCGTTCCGTGTGACGGTGATGCTGCCGGGCGCGCCGTCCTTGCCGCCGAGAGCGCCTTGCGGTCCGAAAAGACCATGGTCCATGACGAAGGATGCCCGCGCGTCGCCGCGCAAAAGCTCGACCTCGTAGGTCAGGCCGAAACCGCCGCGCTGGCGCCCGGCGCCGCCGGAGCCCTCCCGAAGCGAATATTCCCGGAAGAACACCGGAAAGATCTGTTCCGTGATCTCGACGGGCGGCGACTTCGAGATGCCTATGGTCGAGCAGCCATTGGTAAGCCCGTCTTCCCGCACATTGCCGCCATAGCCGCCGCCGGAAATATGATACATCACATAATCGCGGCCCAGCAGCGGATCGCTGCCGCCGAGCGCGAAGTTTCCGCTCGATCCGGCGGGTGCGGCCGTGACGCGGTCGGGCAGCGCGTGGACGAGTGCGGAAAACACCGCTTCGGCGATACGCTGGGAAACCTCGGCGGCGCATCCGGAAACCGGGCGCGGATATTGCGCATCGAGGAACGTTCCGACCGGCTTCACGATCTCTAGCGGCTCGAAGGCGCCGGCGCTCAGCGGAATATCGGGAAAGATGTGGCGCATCGCCAGATAGACGGAGGAATGGGTCGTCGCCAGCACGCAGTTCATCGGCCCCCGGCACGGCGGGCTCGAACCCGCGAAATCGAAGACCAGCCGGTCGTCCTCCGTCCTGGTCACCGCGAGCGCGATCACCAGCGGCTCGTTGACGACGCCATCGGAATCGATGAACGCTTTTCCGCGATAGGTGCCGGGCGCGATCGTGCGGATGCTCGCCCGCATCTGCTCGGCGGAGCGCGAGCGCAGTTCCGCTATCGCGTCGCGAACCGTCCCGTCGCCGTAGCGATCGAGAAGCGCCGTCAACTGCTCCTTGCCGATGCGCAGGGCGGCGGCCTGCGCGCGGATGTCGCCGATCCTCTGCTCGGCCACGCGGATGTTCGAGCAGATGATCGCGAATATCTCCGGATCCATCTCGCCGCGCTTGAACAGCTTGACCGGCGGAAAGCGAAGTCCTTCCTGCTCGACCGACGTGGCGGACGCCGAGAACCCGCCGGGAACGGCTCCGCCGATATCCGGCCAATGGCCAATGTTCGACAGCCAGCAGAAAATTTCGCCATTGCGGTAGAAGGGTGTGGCGAAGCGCACGTCCATGAGATGGGTACCGCCGAGATAGGGGTCGTTGACCGCATAGATATCGTCTTCCTCCGGCGGCAGGCAGCGACCGTCGCGGATGAATTCGATCAGGATGCGGGTCGAGGCCTGCATGGTCCCGACGAAGACGGGAAGCCCGCGCAGCCCTTGCGCTATCAGCGAACCGTCCTCGGCCGAATAGATGCCGTCGGAGCGGTCGTCCGCTTCGGCGATGATCGGGGAGAAGGCCGCGCGCGAGAAGGTCATGTCCATCTCGTCGCAGATCTGCTGCAGGCCGGCCTGGATGACGGTGAGCGTGATGGGGTCGAGATTGCTCATTGGCTGCTTCCGCCTATTGCGATGACGATATTGCCCTGAGGATCGCCGGTGGCGACATCACCCGGATTGACGACGGTCGTCGCATCGAGCTGTTCGAGGATCGCCGGGCCGGCGATGCGGGCGTCGAGGGGAAGGCGCTCGCGGGCATAGACCGGCGTGTCGTGCCAATGGCCGTCGAACCGGACGGGTCTTGTCTCCAAAAGCGCCTCCTCGAGTGTTCCGGCCCTGCCGCCGCGCGGTATCAGGTCGTCGAGAGCGATTTCCCGGCGGATGCCGATCACCGATGTGTTCAGGCTGACGATATTGGCACGCACCTCGGGCAGCCGAACGCGGAAGCGGTCGTAATAGGCGACCTCGAAGCGGGCCTGCAGATCATCTAGGCCGACATCGCCGTCCGGCAGGGCGACCCGGATGAGATGCGTCTGGCCGACGAACTGCATATCCGCGCTGTGCTCGACATGCACTTCGACCGGCCGGACGGCCTCCAGGGCCAAAGCATCGAAGCCGGCTTTTGACTGCGCCTGCAGGATCGCCCGCAGTTCATCCTCGTCCGCATCGACGACCGGCTTGTTGACCGTCCTGACATAGTCATGCCTGAGATCGGCGACGATGCAGCCGATGGCATTGGTGATGCCTGGCCTCGCGGGAACGAGGACGCGCGGTATGCCGAGCTCGCGGGCGATCGCGGCCGCATGGAGCGGCCCGGCGCCGCCAAAGGCGAACAGGATGAAATCGCGCGGATCGTTGCCCTTGGCGATGGACACCATGCGGATGGCGCCGGCCATCTTGAGATTGGCGACGCGAAGGACGGCTTCCGCAGCCTCGGCCGCATCGAGCCCGATCCTTACGCCGATGCGATCGGCAAAGACCGTGGCGATCACATCGGGCGGGACGGGATTGTCGACGGCAAGCAGCTTGCGTGCGTTCAGGCGTCCGAGCAGAAGGTTGGCGTCCGAGATCGTCGGCTCCGTTCCGCCCCGGCCGTAGCAGATAGGGCCGGGCATCGAGCCGGCGCTCTGCGGACCGATCTGCAGCAGTCCCGCCTCGTCGATGCGGGCGATGGAACCGCCGCCCGCGCCGACCGTATGCACGTCCACCATCGGCACATGGATCGGCATCGCATATTCGATCTCGATCTCGTTCGAAACCATCGGCCGGTTGTTGCGGATGAGCGCCACGTCGGTGGACGTGCCGCCCATGTCATAGGTGACCAACTGGCTGAAGCCGGCGCACGATGCCGTATAGGCGGCGGCGATGACGCCCGATGCCGGCCCCGACATCACGGTCTTGGCGGCCTCGCGCGACACGAGCCGCGACGAGATCGTGCCGCCGTTGCCGTTCATGACGAGATAGTCTCGGTCATATCCGCCATTGGCGAGCTCCGTGCGCAGCCTCTCGACATAGCGCTCCAGGATCGGCTGAACCGAGGCGTTGACGGATGCCGTCACGCCGCGCTCGAACTCCCGCGCCTCCGAAAGAAGCGAATGGCCGACCGTCACATATGCGTTCGGCCAGATCTCGCGCGCAACGGCGGCCGCTTCGATCTCGTGCGCCGGGTTCTTGTAGGAATGCAGGAAATGGATGACGAGGGCTTCGCATCCCTCCTCGATCAGGCGGCGGACCGCCCGGCGCAATCCATCGGCGTCGAGCGGAACGACGACCCTGCCGGTCGCGTCGATCCGCTCATCCACCTCCAGGCGCAGATTGCGCGGGATGACCGGCACGAATGTCCCGAAAAGGCCGTAGGGATTGGGCCGCGTGCGGCGGCCGAGCTCGATGACGTCGCGAAATCCCCTGGTGGTGACAAGCCCGGTCCTGGCGACGCGCCGTTCCAGGATCGCATTCGTCGTTGCCGTCGTGCCGTGCACGATGAGGTCGATCGCGGAGACGGGATAGCCGGAATTCGCAAGAGCGTTCAGCACTCCTTGCGACTGATCCCCCGGCGTCGTCGGCGTCTTTCCGATGGTGACGGCGCCGGTGCCGCTGTCGACTATGATAAGGTCGGTGAAGGTGCCTCCGACATCAATCCCGGCGATGATATCCTTCGGGGCCGCCTCGTTCCGCTTCAGCATGTATCGCCTGCCATTCCTGAAATATCTACCCGCCCGCTCTCTTCCAGGAACCTTCGACAGGGCCTTCGGAGCCAGTGAAATTAATTTGTACACGAATTAATTTCACTGGCAACGGCAAAGATCGCGCAGGTCCGCGGCCCTGGGCGCGGAAGGCCTGTCGGAACATCGCAAATCCATGGCGACGCAAATCGCCTTCGTTCGAGGGGCAAGGAGAAAGGCGCGGCGAATGCCGCTCCTGCCTGGGCTCAGGATCTGGAGCGCCGCGCGTTCATTTGAACGAGCAAAAAGGACGGACTATCGGACTTGGGAGCGTTTCCGCTTTTCTCCGAATCGCGGAAACGCTCTATCTCTCTGTTTTTACGCAATTGCGAACGGAAAACCGCTGCGCACTTTTCCTGGAATTGCTTTAGCGGCAGCTGTAGCCGCCGTCGATCGGCAAAGACACGCCCGTGATCATCGATGCGGCATCGCTGAGCAGGAACACGATCGGCGCGGCTATTTCGTCCTCGGTCGCCCAGCGTCCCAAAGGCATCTGCTTGAGAAAAGGTTCGGCGACCTGCGGCTGGCTCCAGTGCCCGGAGGAAATCGGCGTCATGACGACCGTCGGATTGACGCTGTTGACGCGGATTCCGTATTTGCCCAATTCGAGCGCCGAAACGCGGGTAATGTTGTCGAGGGCGGCCTTGGAGGAGCCGTAGGAAATATGGCCTTCGAGGGCCACCAGCGCCGCCTGGCTCGAAACATTGACGATCGCCCCGCCCTTCCCCAGCCGAACCATCGACTGCGTCGCATATTTCGTCACGAGCAGCGCGCCGCGCGCATTTATGCTGATGACCTTGTCGAAGATGGCGATGTCCGTGTCCATGGGCGTGGCGATCTCGCCGCCGAAGCCGCCGCAGTTGACGACGCCCCAAAGATCGAGCCCTTCCAGGGCATCGCGAATCTCCTCTTGCGACGCGAGATCGAAAACCAGGGTGCGGCAGCCTGTTTCCCTTGCGATGGCATCGAGCGCTTCCCGCGACCGTCCGGCGGCAATGACATCGGCGTTGGCGACCTTCAAATGCCGCACGGTGGCACCGCCGATACCGCCGCTGCCTCCCGTCACCAGAATGGTCCGTCCTTGAAAATCCGTCATCGAGTCCTCCTTTTCGTGTTTGCTTCGCGCCCGGTTGCCGCGGATGGTCGAAACCGTGGCAGCCGGTCGTTTTTTGAGTTCATGCTGGGGCGGCTGCAGGGTCTATCTCGAAACCGGATGGCGCCCCTTGCGAGATTCTCCGGCCCGGTTTGTCGAACAGGTGGCAGGCGGATGCCGGAAACGAAATCGCGATGGAATCGCCGGCCCGCGCCATACGGCCGCGGCTGTCGCGGATGACGAGGCTTTCGTCGCCTTCCCGAACATGGACGAAGGTGTCGCTGCCCAGGAGCTCTACCAATGCGGCTCTTGCCACGTAGGCATCGGACTGCGCATCGGCCGAAAAGGAAATGTGCTCCGGACGGATGCCGAGCGTGACATCCTCGCCCGGTTCGACGCGCTGCGATAACGCGATATCGAGCTGCGGACCGAATGCAAGGGCGACGGTCGCTCGCATTTCCCGCACGGCCGCGACCCGGCCCTTCAGGAAATTCATGGCGGGCGAGCCGATGAAGCCTGCGACGAACAGGTTGGCCGGCCGATGATAGAGGTCGAGCGGTGTGCCCACCTGCTCGATCCGGCCGCCGTTCATCACCACGATGCGGTCGGCGAGCGTCATGGCTTCGACCTGGTCGTGGGTGACATAGATCATGGTCGAGGCGAGTTCCGCCTTCAGGCGGGCGATTTCGATGCGCATGCCGACGCGCAAGGCCGCATCAAGATTGGAGAGGGGCTCATCGAGCAGGAAAAGCTTCGGCTTGCGCGTCATGGCGCGGCCGATGGCGACCCGCTGCCGCTGACCGCCGGACAATTCGCGCGGCTTGCGCGACAGATAGCCGGAAAGCCGCAGCTTTTCGGCAGCGCGCCGCACCCGCCCGGCCCTTTCGGCCGCGGGCGTTCGCGCGATCTCCAGGCCGAAGCCTATGTTCCGCCTGACATCCATATGCGGATAGAGCGCGTAGGACTGGAACACCATGGCAACGCCGCGCTCGGGAGGCTCGGCGCCGCTCATGTCGACGCCATCGACCAGGATGCGCCCCGAATTGATCGGTTCCAGACCGGCGATGATCCGGAGCAAGGTCGACTTGCCGCAGCCGGACGGGCCTACCAGCACGCAGAATTCTCCGTCGGGAATGGTCAGAGACAATTCCGGGATTACGGTGAGACTGCCGAAGGCCTTGGTGATCTTGTCGATCGAAAGCGTCGCCATGGATTAGCCTTTCACCGCGCCGGCGAGCAAGCCGCGCACGAAGGCTCGCTGGACCAGGACGTAAAGAAGGATGAGAGGAAGCGCGATCAGCGTCAGGACCGCAAACAAAGCGCCGGGATTGGCCATGTAGAGGCCGGAATACTGCATGGGAATGATGGTCAGCGTCTTCATCTCGCTCCTGGTCAGGACGATCAAGGCGAGGAAGAACTCGTTCCAGGTGACGATGAACTGCCAGATCGTAACGAAGACGAGTGCCGGCCGCACGAGCGGCAGCGCCACGTGCCAGTAGGTTTGCCAGGCGTTGCAACCGTCCACGCGTGCGGCCTCGAAGAGCTCGCGCGGCGCGTCCTCCATGAAGGATTTCAGGATGACCATCGCGAACGGCACGCCAAGCGCCGCATAGGGCAGGATCAGGCCGATATAGGTGTTCACCCAGCCGAAATTCTTCAGAAGGATGGCGAGCGGAAGCACCATCGAGGCGAGCGGCACCATCAAGGTCGTCAGCAAGGTCGTATATAGAAGAAGCGACCCCTTGAGCCGCAGGACGGCGCAGGCGAAGGCGAAAAGCGATGAGACCGCGACGACGATCGCCACCGTGGCCACCGTGACGATCAGGCTGTTCAGGAATATGCCGCCGAGCGGATTGTCGCGAACGACCATCGCGAAGTTGTCGAAGGTCACCGGCCAGGTGAAGAGAGAGGCGTCGAAGGCCTGAGCGGGCGTCCTCAGACCGATCGACAGCATGTAGACCTGTGGGACCATCCAGATGGCAAGCACGACGAAGAGTACGGCGTGGATGACGACGCTGCGAACGCGGAGGCGGGCGGGTGGTGTCACTGGCGCTCCTTTCCGGCCGGCGTCAATCGGGCGCCCAGCGCAACGATCTGGAGAAGCGACAGGGCGAGCGCGATAATGAGAACGATGACGGAAAGTGCTGCGCCGCTGCCCGTGTCGCCGAGCACGAAGCTCTGCTTGAAGATGAAGGTGCCGAACACCTCGCTGGCGCGGTTCGGCCCGCCACCGGTCATGAGATGCACGATCGGGAAGGTCTGCAGCGTGCCGATGACGCCCAGGAGCAGGAGAGACTTCGTCGCCGGCGCCAGCATCGGCACGATGACGTGGACGGCAAGCCGCCACCCCCGGGCGCCGTCGACCCGGGCGGCATCGAGAACCTCGCCCGGAAGATTGGCGATGCCGGCTATGTACATGAGCATGGAAAAGCCGGTCCATTGCCAGATATTGACGACGATCAGCGCATAGATCGCCGTCTTGGGATCGCCGATCGGCGAGGTGGCCATGACGATGCCGACATGCTTCAGATATTCCTGGGCGATGCCGTAATAGGGTGCGTAGATCTGTACCCAGACCAGGCTGATGACCGAAACCGAGGTCACCACCGGCAGGAAGAACATGGTGCGGAAGAAGCCGCGGAATACGATCGTGTGCCGCTCGATGAAATAGGCCAGAAGGCCGCCGATCAGCATCTGGACCGGAATCGTGATCAGGCCCCAGAGCGCCATGTTGCGAACGACGATCCAGAATGTCGGCTCGCCAAGGACGACCGCGTAATTGGCGAAGCCGGCGAAAGACGTCTCGCCGCTTCCCGACCGGGTATAGAAACTCTGTCCGGCGACCCAGAGGATCGGATAGGCAACGAAGACGACGAACAGCAGCGTGGCCGGCAGGGTGAAAAGATAGAGCCGCGATGCTCCCGATCCGGCCCGGCGTCCGGCAATCGCTCCCGCCTGCCCGGCTTGCATGACTTCAGCACGCATGGCGCTCACCATTTTCTATCGGCAGAGACCGGGCGTATTCACGCACCCGGTCGTCTGCCGTCATTTTTACTGTGCGGCGAGGACTTTCTCGGTCGCAGCCTGGACCGCGGCAAGCGCGGCTTCCGGCTCGATGCTGCCTGCGGCAACGCCGGCGAGCGCGTTGTCGAGAGCTTCGGCGACTGCCGGAGAGGCGAAGCGCTGGTTTTCCGCCCTGGGAAGATCCTCCATGAAGCGCGCCGACAGTTCCTTGACGTGATCGGTGATGTCGCCCTTCGGCGCATGGCCTTCGAAGGCCGGCAGGTCGTTCAGATCGTTCAACGCCTCCTGCAGGCCGACGCCGTTCGTCAGTTCTGCGAGGAACGTCCACGCGGCCGGGTTCTGTCCGCCGTTCCTGGTCAGGCCGTAACCGATATCGATGCCGCCGACCGGCGGACTGGTCTCGTTGCCTTCCTTGACCGGCGGCATGTGGAAGAAGTCGAAGCCATCCATGTTCTGGACATATTCGGACAGCGGCGGCGGGAACTTGCTTTCCTGCATCCACCAGGAGCCGAGCGCCATCATCCCGACCCTGCCCTGGGCGAAGAGCTGGGCGCCCGTCGGATAGGCATGCGCCCCGAGCGCCCCCTGCTGGAAGATGTTGTCGTCGAAAAGGCCCTTCCAGGCCTTCATCGCTTCGACGAGCTCAGGTGCTGTCCACGGGGTTTCGCCGGCCTGCGCCTTGTCGACGATGCCCGGCGAGAACTGGTTTGCGAGCATCAGGAAGACGTTCTCGTTCTGCCAGCCGTCGGCGGCGCCCTGAAACATCGGGATATAGCCGTTGTCGGTCAGCGTCTTTGCCGCGGTTTTCAGCTCTTCGTAGGTCTTCGGAACGGCGATGTTCAGCGTCTCGAATATCTTTCGATTGTACCAGATGCACAGAACCTGCGATTCCTGGGGAACGATGTAATAGTTGTCGTCTCCCGCCGGGTTGCCCATGCGCATCTGCTTGCGGTTGACCGGGAAGATCTTCTCCGCCCAGTTCTCGCCCCACTCCTTGGCCGCGCGTTCGTTCACCGCCTCCAGATGCTCCCGGTACTGCTGCGTCAGCGATCCCGGCTGGAGGCCGATCACGTCCGGCAAACTGCCGGATGCCGCGGCCGCCTTCAGCGCGGTGATGTATTCGGGCGAATAGTTGTAGTAGGTGTATTTGACCTTGATGTCCGGGTGCGCCTTTTCGAAGGCTGCGATCGATTTTTCCATCGTGCTTTGCACGAACCAGGACCACACCGTCACCTCTTTCTGGTCGGCCTGCGCCGAGGCAGCGGAAAGCGTCGCGGCGAGGATGGTCGTCGCGAGAAACAGCATCTTTCTCATCTTATTCCTCCCTTTTTCACTCCCAAGGATGCACACCGCGAGCCCTCCCACCCGCGGGCACGGTGACCCCCGCATGAGGGCCACATTTCGGACGGGCGGTCTTTTTTGCCGCCCGTCGTTTCAGGCCGGTCAGGCTGCCTTGGCGGCGTCGACCTTCAGCACGTCCTCGGTGATCACGCGGTCGTCCGACAGCGACCTGTTGGGCGTCAGTCCGAGTTTCTGCAATTCGCCGTGATAGGCGCGGACGGCTTCCTCCGGCCCCAGCGATCCGTCGGCCACCGCCCGCATCAGGACGATCAGATGAAGCGGCGCTTCGGCGAGGTTGATCTTGCGGCCGAAGAGCGCCAGGCGCGCGCCGTAACGCTCCGACTGGGCGACGAGCTCGAAGGTGTCGCGGGTGGTGCCGGCGCCACCGCCCAGCACGCCGACGATGAGCTCGGAATCGAAGTTCACCAGTTCCTCCAGCGCCTTCGGCCCGTTGTACGGGGTCTTGAGGAACAGCGGCCGATCGGCCCTCGGCACGCTCGCGAGCGACTTGATGATGTGATCGTTGACGAATTCCCCGATCTGTTCGCGGCTGAAGCCGAGATCGACGCTCGGATTGAAGACCTCGTAGAAATATTTGAAATTGTGCCGCGCGGCTTCGGCACGGAACTCGGAAAAGGCGTTCAGCGTACGGATGTCGAGCTCGACATCGTTGCTGAACGAAACCGAATAGAGGCCGAGATCGGTGCCGCTCGTCGGATAATTGGCGACGGCGCGGGCGAGATTGGCGTCGCGGAAGGGAACGGAGGGCACCTGCGTGTAGACGCCGTGCCTGACGGAACCCCAGCACATCGTCTCCAGGTTGGTCCGGATCGCCGGCTTGACCTCGCTGCCGACGAAGGCTCCGTTCTCGTCGAGAAGCTCCAAGTTCGACTGCGACACCAGCATGATGTCGACGATGTCCTGTGCGACGATCTCCTTGATCTGGGCTATGAATTCCTGTCTGCTGCGCCGGCGCGGCGGTTTTGCCGAATAATCGAAGCCGGTTGCGGTCACGCCGGCGCCCACATCGCTGTCCTTCGCGTCCGCGATGATGAAATCGGTGGGTTTGTAGCGCCCCGCCCGGATATTCGCCAGTTTTCTGTCGAGTCTCGTGACCATCGGTGTTCCTCAGTTGTTCGGACATTTTGGCTGCAAACGCAGCCGGTTCTCGGCTACGGGCTGCCTGCTATATGTCGATTCTTTTCATAATCTGTCAATAGCTCTCTAACTCTTTCCAATATCGTCAGCCTCGCCTTTGCGAGAGTAGTCCTCAAAACCGGGTGAGGCCGGTTAAGTGTGAAGAAGATTATGATGTGTATCCAATAGCTTATTTACAAAGTTGCGAGAGCGGCCGATTTCCGTGGCTGCTTGTTTTTGTCCGTTTTCAGGTTTATCGCTAAAGATCCGCAGATTCCATCCTCCCATGTCTTCTTGAGAGAATTCGTAACTTTCGTCGAAAAAAATGAGCATATGCACAAGAAATCCTGCTGCGGTGCGGCATATATAGGCCTTTTTGCTCGCTTTTGGAAATTGTCAGAAAATCAAATTGACGATTTGATAGATAATGGTAGCAATTGACATCATCGCCCGGATCAGGAGGAGTACGCGGCATGAATGACACCTGCGCCGGAGGCTGGGCCGAACGATATGCGGCGCTGACCGATTCCCGATCGGGCCCGCTGACTGCGGCGGCACTCTCCCGGTCCGGACTGTTTCTGTGCGGGATAAGCGCCTGTGTCGATGCCCGGGTGGACATGCACGACATGCAGGCCTTGCTGGATGCGGATGCGGAGACGCCGGCGGGCGCGCTTGCGGCACTGCTGATGGCGCGTGCGGCGCGCGGCACCGGCGGCGAGGTCCGCTTCGATTGGCCGGAAGGCCCGGCATGGCTTCGCGAGCGCCTGAAAATCCGCTACGCGCTGGGCGGAACCGGGCCGCAGGCCGCCTGGGTTCTGGCGCGGCTGGGCGTAAGCGCGCTGATAGCCCTGGAGGATCGCCACCAGCAAATGCTCAATCAGATTCCGCCCGGCGTGCTGCTCGCCTCGGCCGGCGAAATGAAGACGGTCGAGGCCCTGACGCCGGCCGGACGGCATATACCCGAAATCTTCATCTTCGAGTATACGGCCGGACGGCCTCTCGGCGGCTTCGTGCCCAGCCGTTCGTCGCGCGTCATCATCCGCTTCGGCGATCGCGGCATCCAGCGTGACGCCGACTTCGAGAGCATGTCGATGCGCCTTGCGCCGGCGGCCGCCGCCGGGCTGCTCTCGGGCCTGAACGACGAGCCGCTGAACAATACCGCATCCGCCAGCCGGCATGTCTTCGCGCTGAGCCGCGCCTGGAAGGCGGCGGGGCTTCGCACGATCCATTTCGAACTCGCGGGCTATGCGTCACAGGCAGCGGTCGAGGATGTGCTCTCGCATGCCGCCGGATCGGTGACGTCGATCGGCATGAGCCACTCGGAGCTCCTTGCCATGGACCCCGCCGCCCATCACCCGATGGAGGCGCTGATCGCGCTCGGCGAGCGCCTGAAGCTCGATCGCGTCTGCGTCCATGCGGATACCTGGGCCGCATCCGTCACCCTCAACGATCCGCGCGAGGAGGAGCTTGCGCTGATGGCCGGTTGCGCGATCGCCGGCGCTCGCGCCGCGAACGGCGCTCCGGTCGGAACCGTTGCCATCCATCCGCAGGCCGAGTTCCATCCGGTGCCCTTCGACACGCCCATCCGCAGGGATCGCTGGACCTTCGTCGCCTGCGCCTCTCCTTATATGGAAAAGCCGGCAACGACCCTCGGGCTCGGCGACAGCTTCACAGCCGGCTGCCTCTTGATCCTCGGCCGCAACAAGCACGCTGCGGCAGATACAGCCCTGCGACAGGCATGAAGGAAAATCCATGTTCCTCGAAAAATTCCGATTGGACGGACAAACGGCATTCATCACCGGCGGGGGCCGCGGAATCGGCCTTTCCACGGCCGAAGCGCTGGCCGAAGCCGGCGCCAGGGTCGTCATATCCGACATGAACCCAGAGGTTCTCGAAGCCGGGCGGCGGGAAATGCGGGAGAAGGGCCATGACGTCGATGCGGTTCTTCTCGATGTCACCGATTCCAAGGCCGTCGCCGCCGCTGCACGGGCCGCCAACGAGCGTCACGGCGCAATCGACATCCTGATCGCCAATGCCGGCATCGCCTGGCCCGATACGGGCGGCGAGGAGATGAGCGACGACGTATGGCTCAAGGTCGTCGACGTCGACCTCAACGGTGCCTACTGGTCGTGTCGGGAGTTCGCCAGGCCCATGCTCGAACGCGGGCGGGGCGCGATCGTCACGCTTGGTTCCATATCCGGCCTGATCTCGAACAAGCCGCAACGTCAGGCGCATTACAACACCGCAAAGGCCGCCGTGCACCACATGACGCGATCGCTGGCCGCCGAATGGGCCGAACGCGGCGTGCGCGTCAACTGCGTGGCGCCCACCTATGTGGATACGGTCATGTCGCGCGGCGGCTTCACGCAAGCCGACCGCATGCCGATCTGGATGGAGATGACGCCGATGAAGAGGGTCGCGCGTCCCGACGAAATCGCCGCACCCATTCTCTTCCTCGCCTCCGACGCATCCAGCGCCATGACCGGTTCAGTCGTGGTGGTGGATTGCGGTTATACGATTTGGTAGAGATTGGCCGAAATCGGGCAACATCCGGCCGGCCGCTATGAAGGACCGACCGCCAACAGGTAGATCCATGGAGTCTTCGAGCAAGCGCGTCGACATCGTTCCCGCCAAACGTCGGGCCCTCATCCTGGAGCACCTGCGCATCAACGGCGCAGCCAGCATACAGGAACTCGCCGACACGATCGGCGGATCGCAATCGACGGTTCGACGCGATCTCGAACACCTTGTCGAAAAAGGCTATCTGGAGCGCACCCACGGCGGCGCGCACCTGTTGCAGCCGATGCGCGCCACGTTCGAGCGTGAAACGACTGTCAATGCCGAGCTCCAGCACGCCGAGAAGGTCGCGATCGGACGGGAGGCGGCGCAGCGCCTCAGCGCCCGCGACAGCGTCATCTTCGACAGCTCCTCGACGGTCATGGAAGCCGTCCGCGCCACAGCCGAACGCGATCTGCCGCTGACCGTGGTCACCAACAGCCTCGAGATCGCCGATTTCGCAGCGGACATCAAATCCTGGCGGATCATCCTGCCGGGCGGCACGGTCCGGGCGGGCTACCGGCATCTTGCCGGAGAACCCGGCGAAAGCTTCATCAAGACGTTGCATGCCGATCTCTGCATGACCGGCGCCTCGGCGGTCACCGGCACGTTGCTCACCGAAACGGCCCTGGAGGTCGCCTCCCTCAAGCGCGCCATGATCGCTTCCGCCCGGCGCACGATCCTGCTGGTGGACAGCTCGAAATTCACCGCTCCCGGCTTCTGCACCTTGTGCGACGCCTCCGAGATCGACGAGGTGATCACCGACGAGGGCGTATCCCAGGATGCGCTTTCCGCGCTGCGGACGGTGGAGCGGAAAGTCACGATCGTGCCGGCAAGGCCGTAGCCGAAACGGACCGGCGGCTTCAAACGGCGCTCAGATAAGGGGAAGGCGCCCTCTCCCGCAGGAAGCGCTGCATCAGACGATCGATTTTCGTCGGGCTGAACATATCCTCCAACAGGAGATAGGCGGCGCCGAACATGGCGCTGTCTTCCCGCGAGGCCGAAAGCACGATGGAAAGATCCCGGGTGGCGAGCGGCAGGCATCGCTGATAGACCAGTTCGCGGATACCCGAGAGCAGGAACTCGCCGCCGCGCGCCAGCGTGCCGCCGACCACGACGAGGCTCGGGTTGATGATGCTCACCGCATCCGAGATCACTTCACCTATGGTGCGCCCGGCCGCCCTCAGCAGCATGATGGCTTCCGGCTTCTGCTGTTCGACGAGGTCGATCACGTCGCGGGCATTTTCAGCCTTGAAGCCGCGGGCCGAAAGGTCCCGCGCAATGGCCCAGCCGGCTGCGCGCGCCTCCACGCAACCGAATTTGCCGCATCGGCAGAGCGGGGCATCGTCCGACAGGAACTGGATGTGCCCGATATCGCCGGCGGCCCCCTGGGCGCCGCGGAAAATGCGCCCGCCCGCGATCATCCCGCTGCCGATGCCGGTGCCGACCTTCACGAAGAGCATATCGTCCACATCGGGAAAATTGCGCCGGTATTCATATATCGTCATCAGGTTCACGTCGTTCTCGACGTAGACGTTGACCTTGAAGCGGGCGAGCAGACGGCCGATGATGTCGAACTCGTCCCAGCCGTGCAGGACAGAAGGGCCGACCACCCGCCCGCGCTTGAAATCCACCGGGGTCGGCAGGCTGAGGCTGATGCCGAGGAAGAACGGATGGGTCTTCTGCGCCGTCAGGGCGAGTGCCGCGAATGCGTCGCCGATGCGCTCGAGAGTGGATTCGGGACCGTCCGAAACTCCGAAGGGAATGGTGGCCTGATCGATCACCGCGGGTGTCAGATCCATGGCCGCGAGATGGATGTGGGTCTCTCCGATATTGGCAACGAGCATGAAGCCGGCCATCGCGTTGACGGCGAGCACGCGTGTCGGTCGCCCGCCGCTCGGCAGCGTCTTTTCGGTTTCACGCACCCAGCCGCAGGCCAAAAGCGCATTCAGCCTCTGGGTAACCGTGACCCGGGAGAGACCCGACGCCTGCAGCAGCTCTGCCCGCGAGGACGCGGCTCCCGTCGCGATCAGGGACAAAATGCCTCCGGCGTTGTCGAGCGCCGGCAGCTCGTGCCCTTCTCCCGTCTTATCCATGGTCTTCTCCCGTCTGCAGTATGGGATGTAGCGGCAAAGGGACTGGAGATAAAGGTGGTGTTTTGGCGTTTTCTGCAAATCTTATGAATAAAATTATACATAAGATGGACAATGGTGACCGATTTTATATAGATGATATCCGTAAGAGCATGCGGGAGGAACGGATGGGAGAGTCCTATATCATCGGCCTGGATTTCGGTTCGGAGTCGGCGCGCGGCGTGCTCATCGACGTTCGCACCGGCACCCAGGCCGGCAGCCACGTGCATTCCTATCGCCATGGCATCATGACGCGCAGCCTTCCCGACCGCACTCCCCTGCCGCCCGGCTTCGCGCTGCAGAATGCCGATGACTATACCGATGCCGCATTGGAAATCCTGACCCGGCTCGGGCGCGGCAGAACGGTCGAGGGCATCGGCATCGGCTTTACCGCCAGTTCCCCTCTGCCGGCACGTGCGGACGGCATGCCGCTCTCCCGCCTTCATCCTTCCGAACCGCACGCCTATGTGAAGCTGTGGAAGCACAATGCTCAAGCCTATGCCGATGCCATCAACGCCAGGCCCGGCCCATTCCTCGACAATTTCGGCGGCCGGGTCTCCGGCGAATGGCTGCTCGCCAAGGCCGCGCAAATCGCAGCGGAAGCACCTGCGATCTGGGCCGAGACGGAACGCTTCATCGAGGGCGGGGACTGGCTCGTCCGGCAATTGACGGGGAACGAGGCGCGCGGGCTCGGCTTTGCCGCCTACAAGGCGCAGTTCATTGCCGGCGCCGGCTATCCGCAAGGTCTCGTCGAAGGGCTCGAAAGCCGCCTGACCGCTCCGCTCTCCGTCGGCTCGGCCGCGGGCACGCTGTCGCCCGAATGGCGCGCGCGGACCGGCGTTGAAGGAAAGGCGGCCGTCGCCGTCGCCGTCATTGATTCCCACGTTCTGCTGCCGGCGATCGGCGCGGCCACGCCCGGCTGCTTCGTCGGCGCGCTTGGAACCTCGGCGGCCTACCTCTATCTCAGCGCCGAACAGCGCCCTCTTCCGCCCGGCATCGAAGGCGTTGCCTTCGACGGGTCCATGCGCAAGCTCTGGTGCTACGAGTCCGGACAGCCGAGCTTCGGCGATACGCTCGCCTGGTTCGTCCGGACCTTTCCGCGCGGCGCGGACATGGCCGAGAGCTTCGGGGCCTATAACGAGGAGGCGGCCAACCTTCCTCCGGCCGCAGGCCACCTCGTCGCTCTCGATTGGTGGGGCGGCAACCGCGTGCCGCTCGCCGACGGCAATCTCAGCGGCCTTCTGCTCGGCATGACACGGGAGACGAAAGCCGTCGATATCTATTTCGCGCTCATGCAAGCGCTGTGTTTCGGAACCCGCACGGTGCTCGACCTCTTCCTGGAAAGCGACCTCGTGCCGGAACGGGTCGTCATGAGCAGCGGTCTTGCGCGCGCCAATCCGCTTCTCATCCAGATCATGGCGGACATACTCGACCGCCGTATCGACGTGCCCGACATCCTGAACCCAACGGCCGTCGGCGCGGCTATTCACGGCGCAGTCGCGGGCGGGACCGTGGCTGACTACGCGGAAGGTGCCGCGCGTTTCGGCGCCCGGGATATCGAATATTTCGAGCCGCGTGCGAACCACGCGGCTGCCCACGATCGCCTGTACCGGATCTACCGGGATCTGTCGGGCCAGACGCCGCTGCATCACGCCATGCACGCACTTCGCCGCACGCCGATCTCCTAAGATCGGCACCTGATCCGCATTTTTGGACAAAAATATACAAAAGAATGTTTCTGCAAGTTGACTTTATCCAAAAGAGATGAGCTAATCGAGCGGCCTTTGAGGAGAGGCTGAGCTGCACGAGAACGGAGATTTCGTGCAAACACAGAAATTGGGAGGTTTCCATGTGGTCCATGAATCAATGTGCATCCGTGCGCTCCAGGAGCCGGCGCGCCGGCATCGGCGCGCTCGGGCTGATGCTCGGCATCGCTTTCGGTGCGGGAACGGCTTCGGCCGAAGAGGTCATCGTCGGCCTTGTCACCAAGACGGAAGTGAACCCCTTCTTCGTGAAGATGCGGCAGGCTGCCGAGGCGCGCGCCAAGGAAAAGGGCATCAAGCTGATCGCCCGCGCCGGCAAGTTCGACGGCGACAATGAGGGGCAGGTGGCTGCGATCGAGGATCTGATCAGCGCCGGCGCGAAGGGAATCCTCGTGACGCCCAACAACTCGTCCGGCATGCTCGACGTCATCAAGAGGGCCCGCGAAGCGGGCATCCTGGTCATCGCGCTCGATACGGCAACCGATCCCGCCGATGCCGTGGATGCGACCTTCGCCACCGACAATTTCGAGGCGGGCGTCCAGCAGGGCGCCTATGCCCGCAAGGCAATGGGCGACAAGAAGGCGGTGATCGCCATGCTCGACGGCACGCCGGGCGGCACGGTCGACACGTTCCGCCACGACGGCTATCTGAAGGGGTTCGGCGTTGCCGAAGGCGACCCCTCCATCGCAGGTGCGGCGATCACCAACGGCGCCCAGGACAAGGGGCAGGTCGGCATGGAAAACCTCCTGTCCAAGAACGGCGATATCAACGCGGTCTACACCATCAACGAGCCGGCGGCGGCCGGCGCCTATGCGGCGCTGAGGTCCTTCGGCAAGGAGAGCGAGGTCATGCTGACCTCGATCGACGGCGGCTGCGCCGGCGTTCGCGACGTCAAGGACGGCAAGATCGCCGCGACGGTCATGCAGTTCCCCTACAAGATGGCGTCCATGGGTGTCGATGCGGTCGCCGAATATGCCGCTTCGGGCAAGAAGCCGAGCGGTTTCGTCAATACGGGCTCGTTCCTCATCACCGACAAGCCCGTGGAAGGGCTGGAATCGAAGGATACGGCCTGGGGCCTCGAAAACTGCTGGGGTGACTGACGACGTTCTCCCGGCGGGGCCGCGCACGGTGCTCGCGTCTTCGGAAGATCCCGGGATGCGCAACATCAGGCGCGGCCCCGGCCGTGCGCGGTGCGGGTTGCATCCGTGACCTTTCGAGAGGCCGCAAGTCCGGAGGCCTGACCGGGCAGGCGCGGCGACCATGAGGCATGAGGTTTCCATGACTGCATCCACCGTTTCTCCGCCGCAGGCGTCCCCGGGACTGGCGTCACGCATCCTCGGCACACCGTCCGCCGGACCGTTCCTGGTCCTGATCGCCTTTTGCGTGATCTTCACGGTGACCAATCCGCGCTTCCTCGCCACCCATAATATCTCGATCATCCTGCAGCAGACGATCATCGTCGGGACGCTGGCGATCGGACAGACGCTCGTGATCCTGACCGCGGGCATCGATCTGGCCGTCGGCGCCATCTGCGTTCTGGGCACGATCGTCGCCGGCAAGATGGTCAATCTCGGATATGATCCGGTCCTGTCCATGGGCTTTGCGGTCCTGCTCTGCTCGCTGGCGGGGCTGGCGGCCGGCAGCCTCATCAGCGGGTTGAGGCTGCCGCCCTTCATCGTCACGCTCGGCATTCTCGGCATCCTGACGGCCGCGCTGCGGCTGATTTCGGAAGGCGGCGCCTTCGCGGTGCGCGACCCGTTCCTTGGCTGGACCGGCAATACCGTGAGGGCGAGCGGCTTCGTCCTGACCTACGGCGTCCTCATCATGCTGGCGCTCTATGCCATCACCTGGTATCTCCTGAACCAGACCAAATGGGGCCGTCACGTCTACGCGATCGGCAACAATCCCGAGGCCGCCCGGCTTGTCGGCATTCCGGTGCGGCGCCATCTGCTCTCGGTCTATCTCCTCGCCGGCTTCATCTACGGCATCGCCGCCTGGCTGGCGCTCGGCCGCATTCCCAATGCCGACCCGAACGCGCTGCAGACCGCGAACCTCGACTCCATCACCGCGGTCGTGATCGGCGGCACCAGCCTCTTCGGGGGCCGCGGCGGGCTTATCGGGACGCTCATCGGCGCGCTCATCGTCGGCGTGTTGCGCAACGGCCTGACGCTTGCCGGCATCGATCCTCTCTGGCAGGATCTCGTCACCGGCATCCTCGTCATCATCGCCGTCGCGTTCGACCAGATATCCCGGAGGAAGCGCTGATGCCGGCCGATATCCACACCGTTTCGCCGACGCCGGACGCCGCTCCCGTGGTTCTCGAAGCCCGCAACCTCGTCAAGACCTATGGCCATGTGACCGCGCTCGATGGCGTCGACTTCGAACTGCGGGCCGGCGAGATCCTCGCCGTGGTCGGCGACAACGGTGCCGGCAAGAGCACGCTGATCAAGGCGCTGACGGGCGCGCTGCATCCGACCAGCGGCGAGATCCTGCTCGACGGCAAGCCGATCCATTTCAAAGGGCCGCTCGACGCCCGTCACGCCGGCATCGAGACCGTTTATCAGGACCTCGCCGTGGCGCCGGCTCTGGACATCGCCTCCAATCTGTTCCTCGGCCGGGAAATCCGCTGCCGGGGCATTCTCGGCAGCGTCTTCCGTCGGCTCGACAAGAAGCGGATGCGCGAGGAAGCCCAGCGCGCCATGACGGATTTGAAGTTCCGCCTGCCCTCGATCACCAATGCGGTGGAGGCTCTTTCGGGCGGCCAGCGTCAGGGCGTCGCCGTCGCCCGCGCCGCGCTCTTCGCCCGCAAGCTCGTCATCATGGACGAGCCGACGGCAGCCCTCGGCGTGCGCGAGACGGGACAGGTGCTCGAACTGATCCGCTCCATCCGCGATCGCGGGCTGCCGGTGGTCCTCATCAGCCACAACATGCCGAATGTCTTCGAACTTGCCGACCGCATCCACATCATGCGGCTCGGACGTCGCGCCGCAGTCGTCACCCCGAAGAGCCATTCCATGAACGACGTCGTCGCGATCATGACGGGCGCGGCCACCGCCTGACCCCTCTCCTGCCGCGCCCGGCGCGTGCCGGCATCGGCTCGGCACTCGGACGCGAGGAGGACGCTCCGGAGCGCCCGGACGATTTCCATTCGAGCCACGGCGAATATCCGGACCCGCGCAGCGGCAGCGATCGGCTCGGCCATCTGTGAGGTACGCACAAACGGCGTTTGAAATAATTTCAACAAAATGGCCGGCTGAGAAATTCAGCCTCAGTTATTGCCGTTATGTTGCGATGAACAAGGGAAATTATCTGAATAAGAGAATCCTATTCCTTTGACCTGATGCAGATGCGGGGTCTACCGTTGAAGCGTTTCAATGAGGCTGCGCACTGTGAAAAGAGGACGCCCGACCATTACCGATGTCGCCCGGATCGCCGGCGTTTCCGTCGGTACCGTGTCGAATTTCCTGAACGGCACCGTACCGGTCCGCGAGGACACGGGAAAGCGCATCGAGAGCGCCATACGGCAGCTTTCCTATCGGCCCAGCATGTTCGCCCGCGCCCTGCCCGCACGAACTGCCGAGCGCGCAAGGGTCACGGAGGGCCTGCCGAGGCTTCTGGTCGTCGGGCATATCTGCGTCGATTACCTGTGCCGGGTGCCTGTCCTGCCGCATCGTGACGACCGCGTCGCTGCAAGCCACATCGAAAAGGCGCTCGGAGGTCCGGCCGCCAACCTTGCGGTGGCGGCGGCCGGCGTCGGCGCTCCCTATGCGCTGCGGGTCGATCTCGCCACCGCCGTCGGCGCCGACGGCGACAGCGAATGGGCGCTCAGCGAGCTTCTCGACCGGGGCGTCAACACCCTGCCGATCCGCCGTCCGGCCAAGAACCGTTTGCCGCGCGCGATGGTGATCATCGAAGCCAATGGCAGCCGCACCATCATCCACGAAACCTTCGAACTGAGCGAGATCGACCTGACCGCGAACATGGAGGTGGACGTGCCGCAGACACGCTCCTGCCTGCATATCGAGGGATTTCACTACGAGCGCATGATCCCGTCGATCGGCCGCTTCCATGAAGCAGGCTGGAGCGTCAGCCTGCACACTGCCGGCCTGCCGGCGAGTTCGCGCAATCCGAAGGCCTTCGCCGAGCTCGTCAGTCGCATCGACCTGACATTCGTCAACGACGAGATCCTGCGGGAAATCTTCAACATCCGCACGCCGCTTGCCTCGATGATCGAGGAGGCACGGCAGATCCTTTCCCGCATCAGGCCCCGCGGCGACGTCGTCCTGACGCTCGGCGAGTTCGGTGCCGTCGTTTTCCGCAAGAGCGGCGGATCGCAGATCGAGGTGCCGGCGCTGCCGGTCGACCGGCTCGACGCCACCGGCGCCGGCGATGCCTTTGCCGGGGTCTTCCTGAGCCTATGGCTGCACGGCGCCCCGCTCGAGGATGCCGCTCGCCACGCGGCGATCGGCGCGAGCCTCACCACCACCGCCGAAGGCGCGCAAGGCCATATCGCCACCGCTGCGGAACTCAGCGATTTTCTCTGCTCCGTGGAAGCGAAGACGACGGCGCGGACCGTTCCGAGAACATCGGCGGACCGAAAAGAGAATAACCGGAACAAGAGGAGAGTTTGATGACGACGAAAGTGCTTCTGGTCGGCGAAAGCTGGGTCAGCTCGGCAACGCACTACAAGGGTTTCGACCAGTTCGGCAGCGTGACATTCCATCTCGGCGCCGAGCCGCTGGTTGCGGCGCTTGCGGGCGACGAGTTCGAAATCGTCTACATGCCCGCCCACGAGGCGGTGGAAAAGTTCCCTTTCACGATTGAGGGGCTGTCGGCCTATCGGATCATCCTGCTCTCGGATATCGGCGCGAACTCGCTCCTGCTTCCGCCGGACGTATGGCTGCATGGCAAGCCTGTGCCCAACCGGCTGAAGCTCCTGCGCGACTGGACGAAGGCCGGCGGCGGGCTGATCATGGCGGGAGGCTATTTCAGTTTCCAGGGCATCGACGGAAAGGCGCGCTGGCGCCGCACGCCGGTCGAGGAAGCGCTGCCCGTCACATGCCTGCCCCACGACGACCGGCTCGAAATTCCGGACGGCTTTCGCGCCGTCGTTACCGGCTCCAAGGTCCATCCGATCCTTGCGGGCATGGACGGCGAGTGGCCGCTGCTGCTCGGAGCCAACGAGGTCGTGGTCAAGGATGAGGCCGGCGTCGAAGTTCTGGCCACGCTGCCCGAAGAGGAAGGCGGCCATCCGCTTCTGGTCGCGGGCGAGTACGGCCAGGGCCGCACCGTCGCCTGGACGTCGGACATCGGCCCCCATTGGGTGCCCAACGACTTCGTCTCCTGGCCGGGTTACGCGACGCTGTGGAAGAATATTCTGCGCTGGGCGAGCCGGGCGATCTGACACCGCACAAGGAAGAGGATCCTTTTCATGACCGCCCCGTTTCTGCGAGCCACCGGCATCACCAAGCGTTTCGGCGCATTGACGGCGCTTTCCGGCGTCGATCTCGACATCCGCGCGGGCGAGGTGCTGGCATTGCTGGGCGACAACGGCGCCGGCAAGTCGACTTTCATCAAGGTCCTTGCCGGCGCGCACCCGCCGAGCGACGGCGAGCTGCTGATCGAGGGCACATCGGTCGCCTTTTCCTCGCCCAAGGATGCCGCTGCTGCCGGGATCGCGACGATCTTTCAGGAACTCGCACTTTCGGAGAACCTGTCGATCGCCGAGAACGTCTTTCTCGGGCGAGAGCTCAGGCGCTCCGTGCTGGGCATACCCTTCCTGCGGCGGGGCGCGATGCGCAGGCGTGTCGATGCCCTGCTGACGGAGCTGGATGCCCATATCTCCGATCCCGAGGCGCCCGTCGGCAGCCTGTCCGGCGGGCAGCGGCAGGCTGTCGCGATCTGCCGGGCGCTCAATCTCAACGCCAAGCTCGTGATCATGGACGAGCCGACGGCGGCGCTTGCCGTCGCCGAAACCCGCAAGGTGCTGTCCTTGACGCGGCGGCTGGCGGAACGCGGCTGCGCCGTCGTTCTGATCAGCCACAACATCGCGGATGTCTTCGAGGTCGCTGACCGGATGGTGGTTTTCCGCCGGGGCCGAAAGGTCGCCGAGCGGCGACGCGACGCCACCGATCCGGAAGAGATCGTCGCTCTTATAACAGGTGCCCATCCCGACGTGCGGGCACTCGAAAAAACAAACTGAACAATGCACGTCGAACTTCCAGAGGATCAACCACCATGTCTCGTACTCTCATGAACATTCTGGTCGCCGCCACTTTGGCGGCAGCCGTCCCCACTGCCGGTTTCGCCCAGGAAAAGCCGAAGGTCGCCTTCGTGCCGCAGCTGATCGGCATCCCCTATTTCAACGCCATGGAGGCCGGCGGCAAGCGCGCCGGCGAAGAGCTGGGCGTCGAATTCATCTATACCGGTCCGGTCGACACCAATCCGGTCGATCAGCTGCAGATCGTGCAGAACCTCATCGACCAGGGTGTCGACGCGGTCTCGGTCAGCGTGCTCGATACGTCGAGCATAGCGCCCGTCGTTCAGGCGGCCGAGGCGAAGGGCATCAAGCTCTTCACCAGCGACAGCGACGCGCCCGACAGCGGCCGTGCGGTCTATGTCGCGCAGGCGACCGATGAAGGCCTCGGCGGCACGATCATCGACGAATTGGCCAAGCGCGTCGGCGAGAACGCCAAGATCGGCATCGTTTCCGGCGAGGCGACAGCCTCCAACCTCAACGCCTGGATCGGCTTCATGCAGAAACGGGCGGCCGAAAAATATCCGAACATCACGCTGCTCGAACCGCAATATGCCGGCGGCACGGCGCAGCGCGCCGCACAGATCGCCGGCGATCTGATGACCGCCAATCCCGACCTGAAGGCGATCATCGCGGTGGCGTCGTCGACATGCCCGGGCGTGGCGCAGGCGATCGAGACGGCCGGCAAGATCGGCTCCGTCGTCGGCACCGGCTACTGCAGCCCGAATACCGCCCGCTCCTATCTCAAGAGCGGCGCGTTCGGCTTCACCGTGCTCTGGGATCCCGAGCAGCTCGGCTATCTCACCGTCTGGGCCGGCAAGCAGCTGATAGACGGCAAGCCGTTCGCTGCGGAGAACACCGTGCCCGGGTTTGCGTCTCCGGTTACCTACGACGCCGGGAAGGGCATTCTTCTTCTCGGTCCGCCCGCCGTTTTCACGGCCGAAAACGTCGACAAGTTCAACTTCTGAACCGAGCGAAACCGGCGATGCGACAGTCAGGAACAATGATGCACGCACTTGACGGAAGGGAGTGGTCGCTTCTTGCCGCATGCGTAGCGGCCGTCATCCTTTTTTCGGTCGCATCGCCCTACTTCGGCACTGCCGACAATGCCGCCACGATCCTGCGCAACAGCATCGAACTCCTGCTGGCCGGCCTCGGCATGACGCTGCTTCTCGCCATGGGCGGCATCGACGTGTCGATCGGGATCGTCATGGGCCTTGCGGCGATCGGCGTCGGCCGTGCGCTGGGTATGGATGTCAGCCCGGCGGCGGCAGCCCTTCTGGGACCGGCCATCGGCGCTGCTCTCGGGCTCGTCACGGCGGCGGTCGTCGTGCTGGGCCGCGTTCCGGCGATCGTCGGGACGCTGGGCCTGTTCGGCGTCTATCGTACTGCGGTATTCGTTCTGCTTGGAGGCCAGTGGCTCTCCGGTCTGCCGACGACGCTGACCGACCTTCTCACCGCACCGCTCCTCGGCATTCCGCCCGCGGCCCTGGCGATCGCCATGGCCTATCTCGCCGTATGGGCCGCCCTGAGGCGTACGCCTTTCGGCCTTCATCTGCTGGCGATCGGCAACTCGGAAGAAAAAGCGAGACTTTCCGGCATCGCCGTCACCAAGGTCCGCTTCGCCACCTTCGTCATCAGCGGCGCGCTGACGGGACTGGCGGCGAGCTTTTATGTCGCCAACTACCGCAATGTCGAGATGACCATCGGCAGCAGCCTGGCGCTCGACGCCATTGCCGCCGTGGTGCTCGGCGGCACCAGCATCATGGGCGGCCGCTGCAGCCTGATCGGCACCGTTCTCGGCGTGCTGCTGCTTAGAATTCTGCAGAACGGGCTGCTGCTCATGGGCGTGCCTTCGCTCTGGCAGCCGGTCGTCACCGGCGGGCTGCTGATCGGTGTGCTGGCCGGCGAAGTTCTGACCAACCGCATTTCTCTTTCCATGATCGGGTGGGCACGCCGATGACGTTCCTGCGCATGCCAAAAGGGCCCGCTCTCGTTCTCTCGCTGCTCGCCGGCCTCTGGGCGGTCGTTATCCTGCTGCTCGTCATTCTGAAGCCGTCGTCATTCAGCCTGGCAACGATGACCACCATCCTGCAGTTCTCGACGATCCTCGCTCTGGTGGCGCTCGGTCAGGCCGTCGTCATTCTGGCCGGCGGCGCCGGTATCGATCTGTCGGTCGGAGGTGCGGTCTCGCTGTCGGCGGTGTGCGGCATGCTTGCCGTCCAGGCCGGGCTGCCGCCGGTCCTGATGCCGGCCGCGTGCATCCTCGCCGGTGCCCTGCTGGGTACCGCGAACGGCGTGCTCGTGACGCGACTTGCGATCCTTCCGCTGATCGCCACGCTCGGCACGCTGTTCATCTACTCCGGCCTGGCCGTCGCCATCACCGGCGGCGCTGCGCAACCCGGCGTGCCGGCATGGTTGCTCGCCTGGGGGCGCGGCGTCGTTGGCGGGGTGCCCGTTCCTTTCCTCACGCTGGCGCTGCCGGCCTTCATTCTTGCCGGGGTCATGTTGCTCTGGACCGCCTGGGGCCGCTGGATCCATGCGATGGGCTTCAACGAGCGCTCGGCGCGGCTCGTCGGCATTCCCGTGGATCGCGTGCGGCTTCTTCTCTACACGCTGAGCGGAGCGCTGGCGGGTGCCGCCGGACTGATATCGGTCGCCTGGCTCGGCAGCGCCCGTCCCAATATCGGTCAGAACCTCGAGCTCGAATCGCTCACCGCCGCCATGCTCGGAGGTATCGCCATCACCGGCGGCCTCGGGGGCGTCGGCGGCGTTCTCGCCGCCGTCATCCTGCTTGTCACGCTGAAGACGAGCCTGCTGCAACTCAACGTCAACACGGTTTGGCAAGTGGGCATCGTCGGAGCGCTGCTGATCGCCGTCCTTGTCGCCGAACGCCTTTCGCAACGCCGGAGATAATCATGCCGTCCATCGAAGAGACAATCGCTCAACGCGTCGAAGCCGCGGCAGAGCGCATCGTGCAGACGCTGTGCGACCTCGTCGCCTTCCCCTCCATCGTCAAGGCGAACCCGAGAGACGCCGGCCCCGGCGAAGGCGACTGCCAGCGCTATCTTCAGAAACGCCTCGAAAATCTCGGCTTTGCGACCGACCTGTGGGATCCGGACGGTCCGGCGCTCTATGCGAAATACGAAGGCCGGCCGGGCGCGAACAAGGGACGCACCTTCGAAGGCAGGCCCAATCTCGGCGGCGTCCTGAAGGGGACGGGCGGCGGCCGTTCGCTGATGCTGACCGGCCACATCGACGTCGTTCCCCCCGGCGCGCCGGAACACTGGGCGACCGATCCGTTCACCCCGGTGGTGAAGGACGGCTTCGTCCACGGCCGCGGGACGGTGGACATGAAGGGCGGCGTGGCCTGCATGCTGATGGCGGTCGAAATCCTGAAGGAACTCGAAATCTCGCTGGCAGGCGACATCGTCTTCACCACCGTCGTCGACGAGGAAATCGGCGGCATGGGATCGCTTGCCATGGTGGACCGCGGTTTCCGCGCCGATGCGGGGATCATGACGGAGCCGACCGCCAACCGCATCGCTCCCCTCTGCCACGGCATCCTCTGGGGGAAGATCATCATCGACGGAATCGGCGGCCATGCCGAACTGACGCCGAACGCGTGGTATGAGAGCGGCCCGGTCGATGCGGTCCAGCTCTGCCGCCAGGTTCTCGACGGCATCGACATCCTCAACCGCCGCTGGATGTTCGACCCGCGCAAGAACCATCCGCTGATGGATCTGCCGAACCAGATCATCGTCACGCAGATGAGCGCCGGCGAGCATCCCTCGTCCATGGCCGGAAAAGCCGAGATCATCATCGATGCGCAATATCTGCCGAGCGAGAAGGATGAATTCGGCCTCGGCGGCAAGGTGAAGCGCGAGATCGAGGAGCATATCTCCAACGTCTGCCAGGCCGATCCATATCTGCGCCGGCATCCTGCGCGCGTCGAATGGATCCTCGATGCCGATTGCGCGGAAATACCGGCGGACAGCCCGTTCGTGACGCTTTTCCAGTCGGCCGTCGAGCAGGCGGACCTTTCGCCTGCGCTCTCCGGCTTCGGCGCGCACAGCGACATCGGCCTGCCGACCGGCCTCGGCAACACGCCGACGGTCAACTTCGGCCCCGGCGATCCCGCACAGGCCCATCAGCCCAACGAACGGGTCTCGGTTCGCGATCTCGTCGACTGCACCAAGGCGATCGCCTTCGCCATCGAGAAGTGGTGCCGGTGATGCCGGCCTGGCGATGACTGCCATGGCCCGGCTCCTCAAGTCCGAGCGGCAAGCACGGCCGGACGAGTAACTCGCCCGGTACGCTTGGCCGGAGCCGGGGCGGACACAGGCCTCCTGTTCTGCCGAGAGCGCCGCTTAAGGTGCCGAGCCGGTTCTGCTGACGATTTCCATCAGTCCCATGAAGGAGGCGGCCACGTGGGCACGCATCTGCCGCACGGCCTCGTCACCGTCATTGGCAAGGATCGCATCCATGATACCCCGATGTTCCACGCGTGAACTCTGCACACGGGACATGCTGGCGCGAAGCTGCGCCACGCGCCAGGGCAGCGTGCGCAGATTGAGATCGTCGAGCGTATCCAACAGAACCTGATTGTGGGCGCCGGCATGGATGGCGCCGTGAAAGCGTGCATTCGTCTGCGCGTAATCGACGTCGTCCCGTTCGCCTTCGGTGACGATCCGCACGAGCGCCTGACGTTCCAGCTCCGTCATCCGCAATGCGGCCATGCGTGCCACCAGCCCTTCCAGTTCGCCGACGGCCTCGAACAGGTCCTGCATCGCGGCCACGTCCATCTGCCGCACGACAAAGGCCCTCCGGCGGCCCCTTTCGGCCAGGCCGCCTGCACTCAGCCGCTGCAGCGCCTCGCGCACGGGGGTGCGCGACACGCCGAATTCCTCGGCCAGCGGCAGCTCGTTCAGCAGGTCGCCGGGCTGCAATTCGCCGGATACGATTTTTTGCACGATGGCTGAATGGATGTGATCAGCCCAACGCTCGACCATTTGCATGTCTTTTTCTCTATCAGAATATTTTATGCTTGAAAATGTATACATATTGATCCATGGTCCAAATCAGGCGATCGGTAAAGGGGAATGCTCCACAGACCCGGACAAACGGGCGGGGCTAAAGAGGAGAGCCGACATCTCCGTCACGTTTCGCGTGACAAGTTTCACCTCGGGAGGAGGCAGAAACAAGCAGGAGTTGTCTTAAAATGACGAATAAACTGCCTACCGGTATTGATCATCGCAAAATTCTGGAAGAACGCATTTCCGCTGAAATCGGACGTCGCACCCTTCTGAAAGGCATAGGTGCAGGCCTATTGGCGGCAGGCGGCGCCGGAATGCTTCCGGATTTGGCGCGTGCCCAGCAAAACGGCCATATCCGCATCGCTGCTATCAAACATATAGATACGCTCGATCCGCACTTTACCTTCTTCCTTTCGGCCGTGCAGGTCATCAACAATATCCATAACGGTCTTCTGAAGGTGACCTATGACGGGGAAACCGTGCGTTTCGAGCCCGATCTCGCCAAATCCTGGGACCTCGAGGATGACCGTACCCATCTCTTCAGGTTGCACGAGGGGGTCAAGTTCCACGACGGAACGCCCTGCGACGCCGAGGCGGTAAAATTTTCGCTGATGCGCGTGAAGTCCGGCACGCCTGCCTCTCCCCATGCCTGGAAGCTGGCATTGCTGAACGAGATCGAAATCGTCGATCCGCTGACGGTCCGCCTGCATTTCGCCGAACCGTATGCCTTCCTGCCGGTTGCCTTGACCGGCTCGACCGGCCGTGCCGGCACCATCGTCAGCCCCGCCGCCGTCGAGAAGTACGGCATGGATTACGGCCGCAATCCTGTCGGCACCGGGCCTTTCAAATTCGTGAGCTGGCGCGACAACGACTCGATCGAACTGGAAGCGAACCCGGATTATTTCGAAGCGGGAATGCCCAAATTGCAGCGCGCCTCGTTCGTCCTGATCGACGAACCGAGCACGGCCGTCGCAGCTTTGGTTTCCGGCCAGATCGACGGCATGACCGACTGCCCGATGCAGCTGGTGGCCCAGGTGAAGAACATACCGACCGTCACGCTTTACGGTGAGATCGAGGGCAATTACACCTATATCGGCATGAACAATCGGTCGGCACCTTTCGACGATGTCAACCTGCGCCGTGCCGTGGCCTTCGCGATCAACCGGGATACGTTGCTGAAGCAGGCCTATTTCGGACTGGCCCAGCAGGCTTACAGCCCGATTTCGCCGCCGATGAGCGGCTATTACGATCCGAATATCGGCAATACGAACCGCGGCCAGCGCTTCGATCTCGCCAAGGCCAAGGAATTCCGCGCAAAGGCGGCCAACCAGGGCGAGATCGAAGTCACCTATATCATGGCCGAGCGCGGCCCGGTCGGCACTCGCGTCGCCCAGACCGTCGCACCGATGCTCTCCGAAATCGGGATCAAGGTGAAGCTCGAACTCCTCGAGCCCGCCGCCTGGGTGCAGCGCATGAAGGACGGCAATTTCCAGATGCTCGATTTCGATTGGGTCGCCGATCTCGATCCCGAAGAGACGATCTTCCCGGAATTCAAGACCGGCGGGTCATGGAATTACTGGGGCTGGTCGAATCCCGAATTCGACCGGCTCTGCACCGAGGCGCAGACGATCATCGACGTACCGACGCGCGCCGCCCTCTACCATAAGGCGGAAGACATCCTGATGGACGAAGCCCCTATCGCGATGCTCGCGCATATGCCCGTCTACAAGGTGTTCTCGAAGAAGGTCCAGGGTTTCAACTATATCCCCTGCGATCTCGTGGATCTCCATGGCGTGAGCCTGGCGTGATGCTTGCGCAGTCCGCGGGCAGGATCGTTCAGACGATCGTCGTCTTGCTGATCGTCTCCGGCGCCAGTTTCAGCCTGCTGAAGCTGGCGCCGGGAGATCCGGTCATGCTGATGCTCGGCGCCGAGTTCTCGCAGGAGAGCTACGATTCCCTCCAGCATGACCTCGGCCTCGACCGGCCGGTCCTGGTGCAGTACCTGACCTGGCTCGGCAATTTCGTTACCGGCGATTGGGGCACGTCCTATGTCAGCCGTACCGACATCTTCACCGTCGTCGTAAAGGAGGCGTTGCCCGTCACGCTGACCTTGACCGCCTGTTCGATCGTTCTTGCGGTTGCCGTCGGCGTCCCGCTCGGCGTCCTCTCCGCGGTGAGGAAGGACTCCGTGTGGGATACCGGTGTCGCGGTCTTCGCCCTGACCGGAACGGCATTCCCTTCCTTTTTCCTCGGCATCGTCCTGATCTGGCTCCTGGCAGTCCAGCTCGGCGCGTTTCCCGTCATGGGTTTCGTCGCTCCCTGGGACGATTTCCGGACCGGCATGTATCATATGGTGCTGCCGGCGCTGACCTTGTCGACCTATTTCATCGGGATGATCGTGCGGGTGACGCGCGCCTCGCTGGTCGAGGTTCTGGACCAGCCATACATCGCCGCCGCCCGGGCGCGGGGCGAGCCTGGCTGGCGCGTCGTGTGGGTCCATGGCGTTCGAAACATCGCCATGCCTGTCGTGACGATGATCGGCCTTCAGCTCGGCGGGATCCTTCAGGGCGCGGTGCTGACGGAGACGGTCTTCTCTCTGCCGGGAATCGGCCAGATGCTCACAGGTGCGGTCCTCGGACGTGAATACACGCTCGTCCAGGCCGGAGTGATGCTGACGGCGACGCTCTTCATCGTCGTCAACATGATCGTCGATCTTTCCTATCCGCTGCTCGATCCAAGACTGAGGCCGCGCTGATGGCTGCCGTCGGACCAACCACCGCCAATGCCGCGGCTCCGCCGGCCAACGGAAAGCCGATCCGCGCGAAAAGCATGCTCCGGCGCAGGCCGTTCTTTTCATTGGCGCTTGTGATAACGCTGGGCTTCCTGCTGTGCGCCGTCTTCGCGCCGCAACTGACCCCCTTCGATCCCACTGCGCAATCGATCGACGCGATGATGATGCCGCCGGGCGGCGCGCACATCCTCGGGACGGACAGTTACGGACAGGACATCCTGAGCCGCATCATATACGGCGCGCGCTACGCCCTGCTGATCGGCATCGTGTCGGTTGCGCTCGGCGCGGCCGGCGGGCTTTTCCTGGGTGTCGCGGCCGGTCTTGCCTCCGGCTGGGCGGAGTGGGTGCTGATGCGGGTGATCGATTCGATCCTCGCGCTCCCCTCGCTGATCCTTGCGGTGGCTTTCATCGCGATCCTCGGCCAGGGCGTCGACAAGGTCATCATCGCGGTCAGCCTGTCGCTGGTCGGCCCGTTTGCGCGTACGGTCCGCTCGGACGTGCTGCAGGTGAAGGTGCAGCTGTTCGTCGAGGCCGCGGGACTGATGAGCATCCCGCGCATGACGGTGATCCGCCGCCATATCCTGCCGAATGTGCTCTTTCCGCTTTTCGTGCAGGTGACGGTGCGTGTTTCGGAGGCAATTCTCGTTTCCTCTTCGCTTTCCTTCCTCGGGATAGGCGTGACGCCTCCCACGCCCGATTGGGGCCTGATGATCGCCGAAGGCCGCGGCTTCGTCTCCTTCGCAGCCTGGATGTCCGGCATGCCCGGGCTGGCATTGGCGCTGCTGCTGATCGCGCTGTCCATCATCGGCGACGGCGTGCGAGAGGAATTCGACCCAAAGCTGAGGAGTGACCGATGAATGCGCCTCTTCTGGACGTGCAGGGCCTTACCTTGCACCGCGGCTCGATACGCATTCTCGATGACGTGTCCCTGACGCTCGGCCGGGGTGAAACGCTGGCGCTCGTCGGCGAAAGCGGTGCGGGGAAATCCACGATCGCCGTCGCCCTCATGGGCTTGATCGCCTCCGGCGGCGTCCGGATAGAAGGCCGCGCCCGTTTCGACGACGTGCCCGATCTGATGACGCTCAACGAGAAAGGCTGGTCGAAGCTGCGCGGCCGGCGGCTGTCGATGGTGTTTCAGGATGCGGGCTCCGCACTGAACCCTTGCTATACCGTGGGCAGCCAGCTCGCTTCGGTGCTGCGCCGTAATCTCGGGTTGTCACGGGCCGCGGCCCGAAGCCGTGCGGTGGAGCTTCTGGAAAGCGTCGGGATCAACGACGCTGCCGCGCGGCTGTCCGCCTATCCGCATCAACTGTCGGGCGGCATGCAGCAAAGGGTGATGGTCGCGATCGCGCTCGCCTGCAATCCGGATCTTCTGTTCGCCGACGAGCCGACTTCGGCTTTGGACGTGACGATCCAGGCGCAAATCATCCGGCTCATTCTGGATGAGACCCGTGCGCATGGCGCGAGCTGCATCTTTGTCCTGCATGATCTGGCGCTGGCAAGCCAGTGCTGCAACCGGATCGTCGTGCTTTACGCCGGACAGGTAATGGAGGCGGGGCCTTGCGACACCGTGCTCGACAGGCCGAGGCATCCCTATACCCGGCTGCTGAAATCATGCGTCCTGGAAATCGGGACGAAAGAGCTGAACCCACCGGAAGGCGGCGTGCCCGGCTATGACGCCATGCCCAGGGGCTGTCGTTTCGCGAGCCGCTGTCCGCAGGCAACGGCGCGATGCGCAGACGAGCGGCCGCCGCTCGTCGAAGTCGAAGGAAGGGCCCTGGCTTGCTGGAATCCGGGATGAATATGATGGAAGACAGTAAAAGGATGAGCGATGCAGCGCATGGCAAACCGCTGTTCGAGCTTCTCGATGTGGAGAAGGTCTATCAGGTTACCCGCCGCGGCGGCTTCCTCAAGAACAGGAAACAGGGGCTGGCCGCATTGGATGGCGTTCGGCTGCGCATACGCCAAGGGGCCAGCATCGCGCTGGTGGGCGAAAGCGGATCGGGAAAGTCGACGCTTTTGCGGGTGCTGCTCGGGCTGACCGAACCTACTCAGGGACGTGCCCTCTATCGCGGACGCCCGGTGACCGAGATGCGTGCGGGCGGCACCGATTTTGCCCGTGAAATGGCGATGATCTACCAGGATGCCCGCGGTTCATTGAACCCCCGCATGACCGTCGGCGCGCTGATTTCGGAACCGCTCCTCCATTTCGGCATCTGCAGCAAGACCGATGTCCCGGAGCGTATCGCGTCGCTTCTTTCCCGCGTCGGCCTCGCCGCCGACGTAGCAAACCGTTATCCCGCGGCGCTGTCGGGCGGGCAGGCGCGACGCGTCGCGATAGCGCGTGCGCTGGCGTCGAACCCTTCGGTGCTCATCGCGGACGAGGCCGTATCGGGGCTCGACGTCTCGACACAGGCGCAACTGCTGAATCTTTTGCGGCGTCTCCAGCGGGAGATGGGGCTGACGCTTCTCTTCATCACCCATGACCTCGGCGTGGCGAGCTATCTCTGCGAGGAGATCGCCATCATGTATCTCGGCCGGATCGTGGAAACCGGGCCGACCAATGCCGTCCTCGAGGCGCCGGCGCACCCCTATACCTTGGCGCTGTGCCGCGCCGCGCCGGAATTCTTCCAGCCCATCTCCGATCCGCTGCCCGGAGAGATTCCGAGCCCGCTCGACCTGCCGGCAGGCTGCCGTTTCGCCGGACGTTGTTCCTTTTCCCGACCAGACTGCCTGACAGGCGATCCGGCGCTCATGCGGTATGCGCCGGATCGGTCAGCGGCCTGTTACCATCCCTTGCCCTCCGCAGGCACTTCAAAGGCTAAGCATCTCGATGTTTGATTTCTTTTCCGCCCGTCGCCCCTCCACCTATGCCGGCCGCGCAATGATCGCCACTTCGCATCCGCTGTCCACGGCAGCGGGCCTGGAAGTGCTTCAGTCCGGCGGCAACGCCGTGGATGCGGCCATTGCCGCCGTTGCCGTGCAATGCGTCGTGGATCCGCTGATGACCGGTATCGGCGGCGACTGCTTCGCCCTTTATGCCCCGGCAGGCGGCGCGGTGAAGGCGCTGAACGGCTCCGGACGGGCACCTGCCGCCGCAACGGTGGCCGCTCTCAAGGAAGCCGGCCTGACCGACGAGATCCCGCAAACGAGCCCCCATGCCGTTACCGTGCCGGGTGCGATTTCGGCCTGGTGCCTTCTGCACGGCGATCACGGATCGATGCCGATGGAAAGGCTTTTCCGGCGCGCCGTCGGCTATGCGCGCGAGGGCTATCCGGTGACGCCGCGCGTTGCGATGGACTGGGCCAACAATGCGGCCGTCATCGCTGGCGACCCGCATGCGGCAGCGTTGTTCCTGAGAGACGGGAAGGCGCCCGCCGCCGGCACGCGCCATGCGCAGCCGCTGCTGGCCGATCGCCTGCAGGAGATTGCCGAAAGAGGGGCCGCCGCCTTCTACGAGGGAGAGACCGCGGCCAGGATGGTTTCGCATCTGCGTTCGCTCGGCGGGCTGCACACGCTCGAGGATTTCGCCGCCGGCAAGGACGGCGCGGATTGGGTCACGCCGATCTCCGCACGCTATCGCGGCTACGACGTTCACGAATGCCCGCCGAACGGCCAGGGGCTTGCCGCCCTCCTCATCCTGAGAATCCTCGAAGGCTTCGATGTGGCGCAACTGAGCGAAGCCGACCGGATCCATCTCCATGCCGAAGCGACGAAGCTTGCCTATCATCATCGCGACGCACTCATCGCCGATCCGGAGCATTGCGCCGGCGTTGCCGAGAAACTGCTGTCGGAAGAGGTGGTGACGGCGCTGCGCTCCCGGATCGATATGAAGCGCGCCATGCCGCCTGTCCTTTGGGACGAGCCGGAGCACAAGGATACGATCTATCTCTGCGTTGTCGACGAACAGGGCAACGCGCTTTCCTTCATCAACTCGATCTTTCACGGCTTCGGCTCGACCCGGCTCGATCCTTCGACCGGCGTCCTTTTTCATAGCCGCGGCGCCTCCTTCCGTCTGATCGAGGGGCATCCCAATGCCATAGGCCCGCGCAAACGGCCCATGCATACGATCATTCCCGGAATGGTGACGCAGTCCGGCCGCGCCGTGATGCCCTTCGGCGTCATGGGAGGCCACTATCAGGCCGCCGGGCATGCGGCTTTCCTTTCGGCGGTGATCGATCGCGGCATGGACCTTCAGGCCGCGATGGATGAGCCGCGCAGTTTCGCGTTTTCCGGCGAACTGGAGCTGGAGCCGGGCATCGGCGCCGAAACGCGCCGGGATCTGGCCGCCCGCGGCCACGTGCTGGAGATCGCGACGAGCCCCATAGGCGGCAGCCAGGCGATCCGCATCGCCAAGGCGCTGCTCGAAGGAGGATCGGACAGCCGCAAGGACGGAATGGCACTGGGGTTCTGAGAAAGGGATGACTGCGCGCCGCCCTCTTCGGGCAGCCTTCGGTGATCCGGGAAGTGCAAGGTCGTTCAGAAGCCTTCGAGGTCTTCTCCGATCGCCGCGAGGGCGCCCCGAATCGTTGTCTCGGTCGCCGCCCTCCTGTTTTCGGGAAGCAGGCCGAGGCCCTTGCGGATCGCGGCGCGCCATTGCTGTCCCCTGCCCCAGGCTTCGGCAAACACCTCTGCGAGATCATCCTGCCGGCGCGTGATGTCCAGAGCCTCGACCAGGAGGCCGGCCTGATGGACGTCCTTCTCCCGCTTCGCGATTCCATTTGCGTCCGATTGGCGCCGGGACGCGACGATCAGCTTGTGGACCGCATATCGCTCCGGCGACGGCACCGTCACGGGAATGCCCGCGCGATGCAGCATCACGGTGCGGATGGGCTCATGGATCAGGAAATCGAGAAAGCGAAGAGGTTGCGCCGCCGCACCGCCGAGAGCGGGCATCGGGCTGGCGTGATCCGCATAGTCGTCGGATCCCCGATTGGGTGTGAGGAACTCCACTTTGTATCGCGCAACGTTCTCGAACTGCGTCACGCGGCCGGGATCCGACCGATGTGGAACCGCCCTGAAGGTGGAGTCGACATCCTTTAGAATATCGATGACGGGCGGCAGGCTATCCTCGATGGTCGCCGAGACGGAATAGTGTTGCGCGAAATCGGCATCTCCGGTCTGCAAGGAAGCGCCGGGCAGCCGGACGCCCAGGTAACCGGCATAGGTCTGGAAAGCGACCGTCCCGACGAGAACGCCGCGCAGCCGGAAGATGCCGGCCGCTCCCAGGGCTTCCACGACATCTCCCGTGAAGCGGTCGGGCGCCGCCAGCCCCGCCTCCCGGGTCAAGGTCGAAACGAGCTTCCGCCGACCGCGGAAATCTCCCTTGATGTCCTGGAAAGCCTCCACCCTTTTCGCGATCTCGGGATCATCGGCTGGACCGACATATTTACGCGTCTTCCTTGGCTGCGTCTCTTCAAAATACCAGTAATCCCTCCCCTTTACGGGAACGCGAACGAAGTTGCCCGACAAAGGGAAATCGGTCTCGAACGATGCATCCAGGCTGCGCTGGACAAGCTCGGCGAACATGGTCCGGTACATGAGGTCGATCGTCTTCATCCGCGAGCCTGTTATAAGATTTTTGCAATTATCTTATAACCGCAAAGCGGCTGGCTGGCAACGTCGACGGTTATAAGAAAAATGAGAAAATCTTATAACGGTGGGAAATTCTTGTCGCCGCCGGCATCGTTCAGGTGGGCGCGCCGGAATATGCGCCGCGGATCATTCCGGCTGACGGTGCATGATATAGAGTTTTCTGGTTCTCTCCGTAAGGCGCCATTCGCCCTTCCAGCCCTGCGGGAGGACGAGAAGATCGCCCGGCCCGAGAAGCCGCGTCTTGCCGTCCTGCCCCTGCATTTCCACCTTGCCGAAGATGATATGGCATGTCTCCGAGCCGGCGGAACGGTCGGCTGTGAAACGGCCGGGCGTGCATTCCCAAACGCCGACTTCGAGGCTTCCGTCCGGCGATGCATGGAGAACGCGCGCGGCCTCGAACTGATTGCCTTCCATCGAGGTGGGCTTCGGCGAAAACGGGCCGAGATCGAACGCGGCGAGGCCCTGGTAGGTGTGGAGATCGATCAACGTGAAATTCCTTTAGCGGCCGGTGATGCGGTTGGCGAGCGAGGCAAGCCGCGAGGTGCGCTCGAGCCCGGCCTCCTCCCGCCGGTCGGCGATCCGGTAGAGCTGGTACATGGAATGGACGCCCAGCCAGCGGAAAGGTTCGGGCTCCCAGCGCCGGACCTGACGGTTGACCCACGGCAGATGCGTCAGTTCGGTATCGCGGCGCAGGATCAGGTCGGTCAATGTACGCCCGCTCAGATTGGAACTGGATACGCCCAGCCCCACATAGCCGCCCGCCCAGCCGATGCCGGTTTTCTCGTCCAGGCCGACCGTGGCGCACCAGTCCCGCGGCACGCCCAGCACCCCGCACCATGCATGATCGATCCGCAGCTCCGCCACCTGCGGCAGCAGGCGCTTCAAAATTGCATGCAGCTTTTCGACCGTGGCCTGCTGTGTGCGGCCGTTCACGTCGGTTCGCGAGCCGAAGCGATAGGGAACGCCGCGGCCGCCCATGGTGATGCGTCCTTCCCGGGTGCGCTGTGCGTAGCAGTAGGCATGGGCTGTATCGCCGAGAAGCTCATGGCCTTCCCAGCCGATCTCCCGCCAGAGCGCATCGGGCACGGGCTCCGTCACGATCTGCGCGCTGTTGAGCGCGAGCCAGGCGCGCTCCTCCCCCGGCAGGCCGGCGGTGAAGCCTTCGGTAGCCCGGATGATCGTATCGGCCCGCACGGTTGCGCGAATGGTCGCAACCCGTCCCTTCTCGATCCCGAGAACCTCGGTCTGCTCATAGATCGGAACGCCAAGCCGCTCGACCGCGGCCGCAAGCCCGCGCACGAGCTTGGCCGGCTGGACACGCGCCTGGCCATGTATCGCATACCCCCCGGCGACGTTATGCACATCGATGCGGGCACGGGCGGCCTGTGCATCGAGGAACTCGATCCGGTCGGGATCGAAATCCCAGGAACGCAGCTCCTCATATTCCTCGCGGGCGCGGTCGAGCTGGGGCTTGTTGACGGCGACGGTCAGATTGTCGACGCGGCGTATGTCGGCATCGATACCCTCCGCCTCGGCGACGGAGATCACCTCGTCGACGGTGCCCGCCATGGCACGCTGCATGTCGATGACGCCCTGGCGGCTCGACGTCCGGAGATACTTCTCGCGGGACCAGCCGAAACCGCCGGAAAGCCAGCCGCCGTTGCGGCCCGAAGCGCCGAAGCCGGCGAATTCACGCTCCAGAACGGCGATACGGATGGAAGGCTCGGCCTTCTTCAGGTAATAGGCCGTCCATAAACCGGTGAATCCGGCGCCGACGATGGCGACGTCCACCTCGGTATCGCCCGCGAGGGGCGGCCGCGGGCTCGGGATGCCGCCGATGTCGGCGTACCAGAACGATATGTCTCCGTTGCGTTTGACCTGCATGTTCACTCCCTGCCTCACGTCATCATCTGATCGGCCTGCGCGTCGTCCGCCAGAAGCTTGACGTCTGCGCCGCGGAAGCGGATCTCGACCGGCTGGCCGATCGCGAAGCCTTCAGCAGCAAGGCCGGTGCGCACGACCGCCATCGAGCCGTCGGCGAGCCGAACCTCGTATTTCGATCCGGAACCGAGATAGATCGCTTCCGTGACCGTGCCGGAGAGGCGGTTCTCCCCGTCGGAACACGCGCTGCCCGGCCGGAACAGCGCAAGGCATTCCGGCCGCAGCAGCATGACCGGCGTCCCGGCGGTCTCCAGCCGTTTCGGCGTGGTCACCACCTCGCCCGCGATGCCCAGCGCGGTGCCGGAGGGGTCCGCTTGGATCTCGCCGCGCAAAATGGTCGAATCCCCGATGAAACGGCCGACGAAAAGGGTCGCCGGCTCTTCATAGAGCTCACGGCCCGTACCGACCTGCTCGATGCGGCCGCGGTTGAACACGGCGATCCGGTCGGACAGGGCAAGCGCCTCTTCCTGGTCATGGGTCACGTAGACGAAGGTCGTGCCTAGCTCGCGATGAATGCGCTTGATCTCGAGCTGCAGCCACTCGCGCAGCTTTTTGTCCAGCGCGCCGAGCGGCTCGTCCATCAAAAGCAGCGGCGGATCGAAGACGATGGCGCGCGCCAGCGCCACCCGCTGCTGCTGTCCGCCGGACAGTTCGCTCGGATAGCGATGAGCGAAATCGCTCATCTTGACCATGTCCAGGGCCCGGGCGACCCGCGCCTCGCGCTCGGCCCGCGCCACGCCGCGCAGGGTCAGCGGATAGGCGACGTTCCTGCCGACCGTCATATGCGGAAAGAGTGCATAATGCTGAAAGACGACGCCGATATTGCGCTTGTGCGCGGGAACGCCGGTGACGTTGCGGCCTCCCACTTCCAAAGTGCCGGAGCTTACTTCGGTGAAGCCGGCGACGACGTTGAGCGTCGTGGTCTTGCCGGAGCCGCTCGGCCCCAGAAGCGTCATGAACTCTCCCGGTTTGACGTGGAGCGAAATGTCGCGCAGCGCGTGGAACTCGCCGTAGGATTTTCCGACACCGGTGAGATCGATGGCCGCGCCGCGGGCGGAGATGCCGGTCATGACGTGCTCCTCCTTTCCCGCCCCATCAGAAGCAGACCGCCGCCGATGAGCAGCGTCGTGACGCAAAGAAGAACGGTGCCGACCGCAGCCACGGTCGGATCGGCGTCACGCGTGATGGAGGAGTAGATCTGCACGGGAAGCGTCTTCAGATAGGGGTTGGTGATGAACAGCGAAACCACGATCTCGTCGAAGGAGGTGACGAAGGCAAAGAGCAGACCGGACAGAATGCCGGGAAGGATGAGCGGTAGCGTCACGGTCCGGAAGGTGGTGAGCCGCCCCGCCCCCAGGCTCGCGGCCGCCGTCTCGAGCCGCTTGTCGAACATTTCGAGGCTGGCCGATACGGCGATCAGCACGAAAGGGAGCGCGAGAATCGTATGGGCCAGGACGAAACCCGGCAGCGTGCCGACGAGGCGCGCATCCAGATAGACGGCATAGATGCCGATGGCGAGCACCACGCCGGGCACGACCATCGGCGTCAGAAGCAGCATCCTCAGAAGATTGGCCGATCCCTTCTGGCGCATGCGATCGAGTCCGAAGGCGGCGAGCGTGCCGAGGACGGTCGCGACCACGGCCACCAGCACCGCCACCTTGAGCGAATTGAGGAAGCTTGTCGACCAGTCCGGATGGGTGACGAAATTGCGGTACCACTGCCAGGAAAAGCCCTGCGGCGGAAAGGCCAGGGACTTGTTCTCGTTGAAGGACATCGGCACCACGACGAACATCGGCGCGACGAGCCAGATGGCAATCAGGAAGCAGGCAAGCCCCAGGAGCGCGCGGGTGAGCGGTTTCATCTCCATCAGCGCCGCACTCCGCTTCTATGGGCCTGACGCATGAAGGGGCTCGCAAGCGCGAGAAGAACGAATGTCGCGACGAGGAGGACCACGCCCATCGCCCCGCCGCGGCCCCATTGCAGCAGGCTCAATACCTGGTTCTGGACCAGGGTGGAGAGCATCGTCGAGCGCGGACCGCCGAGCAGCGCCGGCGTGATGTAGAAGCCGAGCGCCAGAATGAAGACGATCGTGGCTCCGGCGTAGACGCCCGGCAGCGAGAGCGGCAGATAGACAGTCAGGAATGCGCGCACCGGCCTGGCGCCCAGGCTGCGCGCAGCCTGCATGAGTCTGAGGTCGATCGCCTTCATGACCGAATAGAGCGGCAGGATCATGAAAGGCAGGAGAACCTGCGCCATGCCGATCACGACGCCGGTGGTCGTGCGGATAAGACGAACCTTGTCCAGCCCCGCGCCGACCAGCAACGAATTGATGACGCCGGAATCCTGCAGCAGGATGACCCAGGAGAGGGTTCGTACCACGCCGCTGACCCAGAACGGCACCAGCACACAAAGCACCAGCGCGAGCCGCAACCTGGGTCCGACGACCGTCATCGCATAGGCGTAGGGGTAGGCGCAGACCACGCATACGAGCGTCACCCATGCGGAGATCATGAAGGTTCGCTGCAGCACGATGAGGTTCACCGGCGTGCCGAAGAACCAGACATAGTTCTGCAGGCCCCATTGCGGTTCCGACAAACTGCGCAGGACGATCGCCAGCAACGGATAGCCGACCACGGCCGCAAGCAACAGCAGCGCCGGTACGAGGAGGGCGAACGGCCCCCATGCCTCCTGCAGCCGGGAGGCGGGCGGTCCGGCTGCCTTTGAGGTTTCCTGATCGAGGCTCATGGAAGCTGCTCCGACCGGTCAGTTGCCGGCCAAAAGGGCGCTCCACTTCTCCTGCGTCGCCGCGAAATTATCCACCCAGAACTTGATGTTCTGCTGGTAACCCTGCTTCTGTCTCTCCGGGGTATTGGTCAGGAATGCTGCGACGGAGGCGTCGACCTTCGGCTGCGCCTCGTTGTTGATGGGCGTGTAGGAGGTGAGCTGGGTCAGGGTCTCCTGCGCCTCCTTGCCGAGATAGGCATTGAGAAGCGCGTAGGCCGCGTCGGTGTCCTTCACGCCGACAGGGATGGTCATCTGGTCCATAACCACCAACCAATCCTGCCATGCGGGTGCATATTCGGCGCCGTTCTTGACCGCCGTCATGGCGCGGCCGGTCCACATCATGATCATGTCGGCCTCGCCGGATTCGGCGAGCTGCTGCGATTCCGCACCGGTCTTCCAGAAAATGGTGTCGGGACCGAGCTCGCGTATCTTGTCGATCGCCTTGTCGATATCGGCCGTCGTCATGGCTTTCGGATCGCCGCCCGTCACCTTGAAGGCCTGCTCCAGAAGGCCGCCCGAGGGATCGCCCGAGCCTTCTATCGCGCGCACGCCGGGGAACGTCTCGGTATCGAAGAAGTCGGCCCAGCTCTTCGGCGGATTGTCCTTGTAGGTCTCGGTGTTGTACATCAGCACGACGCCGTAGTTCATGGCCGGCACCGAGCATTCGCCCACCTGCCCTTCAGGGATATGGGAAATGTCGAGCTTGCTGAAGTCGAGCTTCTGGAACAGTTTGCCGCAATAGACATAGGGCGGAAGGTCGGACGTATCGACGACATCCCAGGTGACATTGCCCGATTCCACCTGCGCCTGCAGCTTGGCGATTTCGGTCGGACCATCGTTCAGGAGCGTCACGCCCGATTTGTCGACGAAGTTCTTAAGCGCCGCGACCTGCCCATCCTGATAGATCCCGCCGTAAGAGACGAAAGTCAGGGTTTTCCCCTTCAGCGAACCTTCCGCTACCTCGCCCGCCACGGGCTTGTCCTGCGCGAGGGCCGGAGCGGTGACGACAAGAGATGCAAGGCATGCGGCAATGAGTCTGTAACACGTCATTAGTGTCTCCCATCCGTTCTTGCCCGCGATGAATGTTGCTGATCACTTGGCGGCGAGCGACTTCCAAGCGACATATTGATCCAGTTCGGCGCGAGCCGAAGTCGGCGGTGCGATGATCCACATGACCTCGGCGCGGCCGTTGCCGATATTTTCGGTGCGGTGCGGGGTCGAGGTCCGGTATTCGAGGCAGTCGCCTTCCTCCAGCACGAAGCGTTCTTCGCCCAGCCCGACCTCCACCACGCCGCGTAGCACCACCAGCATCTCGTGGGCGTCGCCATGGGTGTAGAGAGTGGGGCCCGTGGAGCCGCCGATCTCGAACTCGCCGGTATAGACCTCCAGGTGCTTCATCGGCCGGCGGGAAAGCAGCGTCTTGCGGCAGCCGTGACTGGAGGGAAGAGCCGGACGCTCGCTGCGCCGCAGCACGCCGCCGGAACGTTCCCGCTTCTCTTCGAAGAGCTCGGCCACGCTGACGCCGAGCGCGGAGGCGATCTGGTTCAGGGTCGACGTGCTGGCGCCGGTGACGCCGCGCTCGAGCTGGCTGAGGAAACTCGCCGTGGTGCCGCTCAAGTTACCCAGTTCGCGGAGCGAAAGCCGGCGCGCCAGCCGCAAGTCGCGCACCCTGATGCCCAGCGTGTCGAACGGGGATGTACCACCCTCCCCGGCGGGCGGAGCAGTATCATCCTGTCGATCGGCTTCAGGCGCGTTGTCCATCGGTTACGGTCTCCACTTAACAAACCATAAAGTGATACTTTACGGCTTGCAAGGGAGCGTCACAGATCTGTGACACTAAATTTTCCCTTGAGGATAGAATTTTTCCCCGGAGCCTGGCATGGCCGCTTCAACGCGCATTCAGTGCGGCGCTGCGGCGTCGCTGTCGATATCGGCGCTTGCATAGACTTTGCGGGCGATGGCGGCCAGAAGCAGCAGCGTGACCGTGGCAAGCACGCAGCAGGCGGCGAAGCCGAGCGAGAAGCCGCCTCTCGCCGTTTCAAGCCAGGCGGGTGCCGTTGTCCCGCCCAATGACCTTGCGGTCTCCACCGCGCCGGCAAGCGTCGCCGAAACCGCCGATGCCTGCGTTTCGTCAAGACCGTTCAAGGCCACGCCGTTCATCGTCGTTCGGTAGATCAGCGTTCCGAGGCTGCCGAGCAGGGCGACCCCGAGCGCGCCGCCGAATTCAGCGCTGGTTTCCGATATCGCCGAGGCGGACCCCGCGCGCTCAGGCGGAGCGGTGCCGACGATCAGACCCGTCGTGGTCAGGATGACCGGCACGAAGCCGAGGCCGATGAGCATGCTGGCGCCCAGGACGCCGATGAGGCTTTCGGCATATGCCGCAGCAGCCATGGCAGCCGTCCCGAGAGCGTTGACGACCAAGCCTATCAGCACCGTCTTCACCGGCCCGAGACGATTGGTGAAACGATAGGCCTGAAAGGACATGATGGTGAAGACGAGTGCCGACGGCACCGACCACAGGGCCGCCTCCAGCGGCGAGAGCCCGAGCACCAGTTGCAGAAACAGGTTCTGGAACAGGAAGACCCCGAAGACGAAGAACACGCCGGCAAGGTTGACCATCAGCGACGCCGTGAAGGCCGGAATGCGAAAGAGGCCGAGATCGATCAAGGGGTGAGCGAGGCGTTTCTGCCGGCGCATGAACAGGAAACCGATCAGGAAGCCGATGACGATGGGGAGCAGCTGCCTTGCCTGGAAACCATCCGCGGCCATGTGCTTGAGGCCATAGATGATCGGCAGGATCGTCGCAAGGGAGAGCAATACGCTCGGCAGGTCCAGCTTGCCGCCCTCATCGTTCTTGTATTCCGGCAGCAGGAAGGGGGCTGAGACCAGCAAGGCAATCATGACCGGGATATTGATCAGGAAGACCGATCCCCAATGGAAATATTCCAGCAGCACGCCGCCAATCAGCGGTCCGACAAGCCCGCCGAGTGCGAAGGCCGTACCCCAGATGCCGATCGCCCGGTTGCGCTCGGCCTCATTGTGGAAAAGGTTGACCACCAGCGACAGCGTCGAAGGAGCGATCGTGGCGCCGGCAATGCCGAGCAGAGCGCGGGCCATGATCAGTTGCTGGGCCGTGCCCGCGGCTGCTGCCAGGGCGGACGCCAAGCCGAAGGCGAAGGCGCCGATGAGCAGCACCCGCCTGCGCCCGATCCGATCCCCCAACGTGCCCATGGTCACGAGGAAACCCGCAACCATGAAGCCGTAGATATCGTTTATCCAGAGAAGTTCCGCTGCGGACGGATCGAGATCGGCAACGATCGCCGGCATCGCGAGAAAGAGGACGGACAGATCCATCGAATAGATGAGGCAGGCGATCGACAGAACGCAGAGGCCGACCCATTCGCGGCGACCGGCGAGTTGCTGGTGTATTGCCGCAATATGTTCTTGCATGGACCGCCTCCGCTTCAGAAGGCGTGCAATCTGGCTTTCTCACCGGGATTTGGCAACATTCAAAAGCAGATTCCGAAATACCGGCGCGTATCGCCGCCTGCGATGGCGGGCTCCACTGCTCATGCGCGGGCGATCACGCCGATCGGCGCCGTTCCGCCTCGTGGGAAGCCGTCCGCTCCGGCATGCCGGCCGCTGCTTCGCAGACCTCCACATGCTTTGCCAGCGCCTCGTTCGACAGGACTGCACTGATGGTGCGGATGTCGCGGTTCTGGAACTTCGGCATCTGCTGAAGTTCCTGGAGCCGCTCGAGAAGTGCCGCGCGGTTCATCCTCGTCTCCTTCTGTTCAATCAGGCGACTAGCATCGTCGCCGGTCTACGGGCAGACCCGGCCCTCAGGCCGCCCGTACGCCCGCATTCAGCGGGATCTCGATGTCGACCTCCAGCGTCGAGACCTGATCGCCGCGGTCCATTTTTACATTTACCTTGTCGCGGTCGACCTGCACGTGCTTGGCGATGACGGCGAGGATCTCCTCACGCAGGAGCGTCACCAGGTCGGAGTGTCCCACCGATGCCCGCTCGTGGGCGAGCAGCACCTGCAGGCGCTCGCGCGCTGCCGGAGCCGAACTCTTCTTGCCGAAAAAGTTGAAAATGCTCATGCTGCCCTCCGTCCGAATATCTTGCCGAACAGGCCACGCTTTTCGCCAGGAATGGTCATCGGCACGACTTCCCCGGCGAGCCGGCGGGCGGCGTCGAGGTAGGCGAGCGCCGGGGCGCTGCGGCTGTCGGCAAGCGTGACCGGCGAGCCGATGTTGGAAGCGCGAAGCACGTCCATGCTCTCCGGGATGATGCCGAGCAGCGGGATCGACAGGATCTCGAGCACGTCGTCCACCTTCAGCATGTCGCCGCGCTCGGCGCGGTTCGCGTCGTAGCGGGTAAGCAACAGATGCTTCTCCACCCGGTCGCCCCGTTCGGCCCTGGCGGTCTTGGCATCCAAGAGCCCGATGATGCGGTCCGAATCGCGGACCGAAGAGACTTCCGGATTCGTCACGACCACCGCAATGTCGGCGTGGCGCATGGCCAGCGTGGCGCCGCGCTCGATACCGGCCGGGCTGTCGCAAATGATCCAGTCGAAGTATTTCTTCAATTCGCCGATCACCCGCTCGACGCCTTCCGCCGTCAGATTGTCCTTGTCGCGGGTCTGCGATGCCGGCAGCAGATGGAGCGTCTCCAACCGCTTGTCGCGGATCAGCGCCTGCGGCAGCTTGGCATCGCCCTGGATGACGTTGATCAGGTCGTAGACGACCCTGCGCTCGGCCCCCATGACGAGGTCGAGATTGCGCAGGCCGACGTCGAAATCGACGACGACCGTCTTCTCGTTGCGCTGCGCCAGCGCTGCGCCGAGGGCCGCGGTCGACGTCGTCTTGCCGACGCCTCCCTTGCCCGATGTAACCACGATTACTTTCGCCATGTCTCTCTCCTGTCCTTCCGGTCGGCCTGCCGCTCAGTTTAATGTTTCCGCCATGATCGCGTCGCCTTCGAGCCAGAACTGGACGGCTTGCCCGCGAAGCTTGCGGTCCATGTCCTCGGCCGTCTTGTAGAGGCCGTCGATGGCCAGCAACTCGGCCTCCAGCTTCCGGCAGAAGATGCGCGCCGAGGCATTGCCTACCGATCCCGCCAGGGCCCGCCCCCGCAGCGTTCCGTAGACGTGGATCGAACCGCCGGCGACGATTTCCGCGCCTGATGCGACCGATCCTACAATCGTGATGTCCCCTTCGGGGAAGATCACCGATTGCCCGGAACGCACCGGCTCCTTGATGATGATCGACGGCCCTGCCCGGACCGGCTGCGCTTCGGCAGGCGGTGCGGGTTGTTCCGGCTGGGCACGTCCGCCCCCGCGAACATCGACGGACGCTTCGGTCGTCGGCGCTTCGATATCGCCGGCCGGCCGGCCGCCTCCCAATGCCGGCGGCATGCCCGGGCCGAGCAGCGACGAACGCGCACCTTCGATACCCATGACCTGCACGTTGCGTTGGGCAAGCGCGCCGATGAGTTCTGCCAGCTGCGTCCGGTCGATGTCGAGATTTTCGACATCGAGAACGATCGGCCGCCGCAGGAAAAAACCCGCCGATCGCGCTGCCAGGTCGTCGAGCCGGGCGAGCCATCCGTCGAAGGGCGGCTCCGGAGAAAGCATGAGCGCCAGGAATGAGCGGCCTTTGAGGCGGATCGGGCGAGTATCTGTTAGCACTTTGGTCATCTACGTTAATTTTCCGTTGCTGTGATCTATGCGCATGATGGTTAACCAATGGTTAACATGCCTCATGAAGCAGACGACTTTGACCGGATGAAAGGCATCTGTCGGTGAAAGCAGCACCGCGGGGTTGTAAGCCTGTTGAGCCCCCGTCCAACGGGTTTAGCTGCAGGCAGGTAGACAGCCGAATCGTGACGTCGCGGAAGAAGCCGGCCTTCAGCGGCATCTTCCGCGAGGAAGCAGATGATTTGCGGGTCGCGTTCGTGGATTGCCGTTTCGAACGGCATTCAGGGCCGGTGGCGCGGGTTCATACCCGTGGGCCGAGTGCCTCGCCCGCCTGGTCGAAGAAATGAGCCTTGGCCGGATTGCAACTGAGCGCCACGGCGCTCGCGATGCGGATGTCGGGCTGGCCGCGCATGAGCGCCTTGAGCTTTTCGGCGCCCGTATCCAGGGTCACGACGGTATAGCCCCCCAGAGGCTCGACCTCGTGGACGGTGGCCGGCCGACCCGGTTTGCCTTCGCTCCACGGCTCGACCCTGAGATCCTCGGGCCGGACGCCGATTTCGGCAGCGCCGGCGGGAACGGCCTCCAGCGGGAGCGTGATCGTGCCTTCCCCAACCTCGATATGGCGGCCCCGCGTGGCCGGCATGATGTTCATCATCGGCGCGCCGAGAAGCCTTGCCACGTAACGGCTGACCGGCGCATCGTAGATCTCCACCGGTGAGCCGATCTGCCGGATCTCGCCATGATCCATGATCGCCATGCGGTCGGCGATCGACATGGCTTCTTCCTGATCATGGGTGACGTAGATCAGCGTCTGGCCCAGTTCGCGCTGTATGCGCTTCAACTCGACGCGCGTCTCCTCGCGCAGGCGCGCGTCGAGTGCGGAGATGGGATCGTCCATCAGATAGGCGACCGGGTCGCGCACCAGGGCCCGGGCGATGGCTACGCGCTGACGCTCGCCGCCGGAAAGCTGCGCGGGCGGCTTGTGAAGCAGGTGGCCGATGTGCAGCTTGCCCGCTACCTCTTCCACCCGGGCGCGGATCCGGTCTTCCGGCACCTTGCGCTCGACCAGCGGAAAACGGATGTTTTCGCCCGCCGTCATATGTGGGAAGAGAGCCAGGTTCTGGAACACCATGGCGACGTTGCGAGCCGCGGGGGAAACGCGATTGACCGGCTTTCCTGCGATCAGCACCTCCCCCTCGTCCGGCGTTTCGAGACCGAGGATCAGCTTGAGCACGGTCGATTTGCCCGCAAGCGGCGGGCCGAAAAAACAGAAGAACTCGCCTGCCTTTATATCGAAGCTCGCATTCTTGAGCGCGGCGGTCTTGCCGAAACGCTTGGTGACGTTGCGAAAGGAAATACCCGCCATATCTCAGGCCTCCTGAATGGCCACACCGGTGGCGGCGTCGAAGATGCGGGTGGACCCCGGCTCGACCGAGATGTGGGCCGTCTCGCCGGCCCGGACGCCGACATCATTTTCGAAGACGGCTTTCACACGCTGTTCGCCACCGCCGAAATGCACCACGGTGCGCGCACCGATGCGCTCGACGAAGGTGACAGGCAGAGCAAGTGCCGCCCCGTCACGGTCCAGAGCGATCTGTTCCGGGCGAAAGCCGTAGACGACGTCCCGCGCGCCATGTTTGCGCAGCGCCGAGGAGAGAGCCGGACCGAGAGGCGACGTGCGTCCGAGCGCACCGAGATCGACGAGAAGCCCGCCATCGCCTTCGGCAAGCCGGCCCCTTATCAGGTTCATGCCGGGCGAACCGATGAAACCGGCCACGAAGAGGTTGACCGGATTGTTGTAGACTTCAAGGGGCGTGCCGACCTGTTGCAGCACACCGTGATCCATGACGGCGATGCGGTCGGCCATGGTCATCGCCTCGAGCTGGTCATGGGTCACGTAGACCATGGTCTGCCTGAATTGCCGTTGCAGATGCTTGAGCTCGGTGCGCATCACCGCGCGGAAGGCGGCATCGACATTGGACAATGGCTCGTCGAGCAGGAAGATCGCCGGCTCCACGATGGCCGAACGACCGATCGCCAACCTCTGCAGGATATTGACCGAAAGTTTGGCCGAAGCCTTGCCCAGCATAGGCGTCAGCTGGAGGAAATCGGCAATCTCCTTGACCCGGCGGTCGATTTCCGCCGGCGGCATGCCACGCATTTTCAGGCCGTAGGCCAGATTGTCATAGACGTTCATATGGGTGAAGATCGCGTAATTCTGGAAGACGAAGCCGACGCCGCGCTTGCCCATCGGCACGTTATTCATGTTTCGTCCGTCGAAGGTGATGCGCCCTTCGCTCGGCGCTTCCATGCCGGCGATCATGTTCATGGTGGTGGATTTGCCGCAGCCCGAAGGTCCGAGCAGCGCCATGAACTCTCCGTCGCGGATTTCCAGATCCATGGTCTTCAGCGCCGTGAATGCGCCGAAACGCTTGACCAGATCGTCGAGGTGAATGGTGGTCATGGATCAGGCCTCCTTCGTCGCATTCATGCGGCTGAGGGCAAGCGAGACGAGGATGGAGAGAACGACCAGGACGACGAGGGCAATGGCCGCCACGTAGCCCCAGATCAGGTCCTGCTGCGTGACTTTGTAGATATAGACCGAGACGGTTTCGGTCGCGACGCCGGGACCGCCGCCGGTCATGATGTAAAGCGTGTCGAAAATCTTGAAATTCTCGATGACGCGGATCGAAAGCGCGATGATGATGATCGTCTTCATCTTCGGCAGCACGATCGTGCGGAAACGCTGCCACCAGCTGGCGCCCAGAAGCGTCGCAGCGCGCATCTGATCTTCCGGAACGCCGACGAGGCCTGCGAGAAGGATGAGAAACATCAGCGGCGTCCACTGCCAGATGTCGGCGATCATCACCGCGATGAGCGCCGTTCCCGGGCCTGAAAGCCAGGCAAGCGTGAAAGGCCGGCCGATCAGCGCCGAGACGATGTCGTTGACCGGCCCCCCGGACTGGAACAGCATGAAGAACATGTAGCCGGCCACCGCAGGCACCACCATCATCGGGATGAGCATGATGGAATAGAACACGCGTTTGCCGGGGAAACCGTCCATGAAGAGGATCGCCAGACCAAGGCCGAGAAGGAACTCCGCCGGCACGCAAATCAACATGACCAGGACGGTGCGGCCGAGCGCATCCCAGAACCGGGTGTCGGCCGCCAGATCGGTATAGTTGGCGAAATTGTTCCAGGCCTCGTAGGCCTGCCACCAGCCGACGCCGTCGAGCGGAGACCAGTCGGTAAGGCTGATATAGAGCTGCATCAGAAGCGGAAAGACCGCGATGAAGAGCACGAGCAGCTGCGCCGGCAGCGTCAGCATCAGGCCCAGGCGGCGGCCGCCGTCCTCGGAGCGCGTTTCGGAGTGGAGGGTGTCGCCGGACACGGCCATTTTCTCCTCGGTTGCAAGCGTGCTCATTGCTTGAGCGCTCCAAAGGTCAGGCCGCGCACCAGATGCTTCTGGATCGCGATGCCCATGATGACGGGAGGCACGGCGGCGATAAGGCCGAGAGCGGCTTTCGCGCCATAGAGCTGTCCGGTCATGGAAGACGAGAGCGAGGCCATGTAAACGGGAATGGTCACCCATTCGCGCGTCGTCAAAAGCAGTGCGATCAGATAATCCGACCAATTCAGGATGAAGACGAAGAGCGCGGAACTGGCGAGTGCCGGGCGCATCATCGGCAGCGTGATCTTCATGAAGACGCGCAGGCGCGAGCAGCCTTCGACGAGCGCGGCATCCTCGATTTCACGCGGCATGTCGTCGAAAAAGGTCTTCATCAGCCAGAAGGCGAAAGGCAGCGTAACGATGCCGTAGATCAACGCCAGCCCCCACCAGCTGTCGACGAGGCCGAAAAAGGCCCACATGATCATGACCGGGATCATCACCGCCATCGGCGGAAAGAGGCGCAACTGGATGAGTGCGAGCGGCAGGTTCTGTCCCGAGCCGAAACGCGACAGGCCGTAGGCCGCGGACGTTCCCGCCATCATGGCAATCAGCGTGCCGAACACGGCCGAAAGGAGCGAGGACAGGATCGGCTTGCCGGCGGTGCGGTCGAGCGCGACGATCAGATCGGATGTCGATGTCCCGAAGATGAAGCGGAAATTGTCGAGCGTCGGGTTCTTCGGCCACCAAGTCAGGTCGGCTCCGGTCGCAGACCATTCGGCGATCGGCTTGAAGGCCATCGAGGCCATCCAGAGGGTGGGGACGAGCGTGATCGCAAGCGCCAGAAGAATGGCGGCATAGCGAAAGACCTCGAAAGGCAAGGAGCGGTTCATGATCGCGCGACTTCGATTTCAAGCGTTTCGGAGAATCCGGGCAGGCAACCCTGCCCGGAGAGCTGTTTGGCCGCCGACATCAACCCGCGAGCGGATCGAGGACGGTCGGCCAGGCCTCCTTGTTCGTCTTGATAGCTTCGAGAAGCTTCTCCTCTCCGGTTCGCCGGGCGATACGCTGCCATTGCCGCTCGGTATCGGCCATGGCCTGCTCCGGCGTCTTGGACTTGGTCAGGGCGGCCATCAGGTTCTCGTCGAGCGCATTGTGGAAAGCGGTCGCGCCCGGATAGTTGATCGTCGGAACCGTACGGGCGACAGTCTCGCGGACTATGTCCATATGGTAGTCGTGATAGGTCTGGCGGACCAGCGGATCGGCGAAGTTGGCGAGCTGGAAGGGATCGAAATAACCACCCGGATTGGCCGTCATCCAGGAATAGATGCGGCTCGAGCCAAGCCATTGCAGAAGCAGGTAGCAGACTTCGGGGTGCTTGCTCTGCGCCGAGACCGAGGCCGAAAGGTTGAGCCACAGAACCGAGCGGCGCACGAGCTGGCCGTCGACGTCGCGTCCGGGCGGCAGCATGGAACCGATCTTGCCCGTGACCTTGGAACCTTCATTGGCCTTGTTGTCGAGAAATTTCGGCAGATTGGAGAAGGCGCAGGTCATCGCCGCGCCGCCGGCGGCGAAATTGCCGTATTGTTCCGGCCAGCCCCAGGAGATCGCGTCCGGCGAGTGGTGGCTCAGCGAATCCACATATTCCATCGTTGCCGCATAGCCGGCTTCCGAGTTGATCAGCGGCTTGCCGTCGTCGTCGAACAGGAATTGATTGGGCGACCCCATCGATACGAAACGCTGGTACCAGTTGGTATAACCCCAACCCTGGTTGCGCAGGTCGGTGGAGCCGAACAGACCCTTGTCCGGCCGGTGGAAGAAGGCTGCGATATCGGCATGCTCCTTCCAGCTGCGCGGCGGCGCCAGTTCGTATCCGTATTTGTCGGAAAAGGCCTTCTTCTCGTTCTCGTCGCCGAACAAGTCGATGCGATAGTTCCAGGTCTGGAAATCGCCATCGAGCGAAACGCCATAGGTCGAGCCGCGGTACTGATTGAGCAGCGATACGCCCTTGGCACCGTTGACATAGCCGCGCTCCGGATCGTCCCATTCCGGCTTGTGGGCTGCGACATATTCGTCCAGCTTGATGATGCCTGCCGTTTCGGCAAGGTCGCCCAGGCGGTTCCATTCGACGGCATAGATGTCGAAGGCGCCGCCTTTGGTGGAGATATCCTGCATCGTCTTGGTGAATTCCTGGCCGTTCGGAACGCCGACGATGTCCAGCTCGATGCCGGTTTCCTTCTCCCAAAGCTCCTTGATCGACGGCGCACCGGCCGGAAAGGCCTGGGTCAACTGGCCGATCGAGCCGTCGGACAGGCCAAGAACGATCCGCTCCGGCGCCTTGCCGGCCGCCTTCAGCGACTTGGCCGCCTCAACGGCGCGGCCTTCCGGTGTGTCGGGGCCGTATTGATAGCGTTCGGCACCTGCAAAGCCGGTCGGGCCGCCGATCATGCCGGGCGCCAGCGCATCGGCAGCATAGGCACGGCCGGGGCGAAGGAATCGCGGCGCAATTCCAACCGCCGCAGTCAATGCCACAGTCCTGGCGCCCGCAGCCAAAAGGCCACGGCGCGAAACCGTCAGTATCTCGGTCATGGATGTTCTCCTCCTCGCGACGGCTCTCCTCCCCCGTCAGCGTATGAGGATTAATGAAGCTTACGTCGATCGGTGTCAACATCAAAATCAATCATATTACATCTTCTTGACGCACTCATTATGATTGCCGCGCCTTCGAGCAGCACTGGTCATTTAGTGCAACACGATTCCCGGGATTCCGCCGCGCGAGCGACAGATCTTGAAAGAGTACAGCGGCCGCGCCGCTTTCACCCTCAATCATTGAAAAAAGGAAATGCATCATTTCCAATCAATTCCGATGGGATCAATCTCGCTCATCGGCATTGACGGACATTGCCATCGGGGCGCTGCGTATCTGCCGTCCGTTGGCGAACTGTACGGGAATTTGTCTGTGACGACGGCGAGCATCGTCGCCGCGTCTTCAGGGAAGAAAGCTGTTCTTCCGGATCAGAGGACCGAAGCCGCCCATTTGGCGATTCCCTCGCAATCCCTCGGTGTCGTCGTATCCACTGTATAGAGCGGTCCGACATGCGTGGGCTCGGCGCGTTTGGCGAGCTCCTTCAATTCGGGAATGTAGGATGCATCGGGGTGGCCGGGAAGCCTTTGTTCGCTCCGCGCAGCATAGCGCGCCGCCAGAACCTCCGCCGGAGCATGGCACCAGATTTCCGCGACGCTGGAAACACCGGCCATGACAAGGTATTCACGAAGACGTTCGATCGGCTGGAATCCGAACCACGCGTCGATGATGAATGTCGAACCCGCGGGCGCTTCACGGACGATGGACCATATCGCCTGGTAGCTTGCCCTTCCCAGCGTACGGTTGAATTCCCGGTCGCCGCCGCCGAGATGCTCCAGAAAGGGGTTCTTGACGACATCGAGCGCCAGGACAGGCCAGCCGGTGCGCCGGGACAGGTCCTCGGACACGGAGCTCTTGCCGGCAGCGGGTACGCCATTGACGAGAACAACCCGTTTGCCCGCCGGCCGTTGCGGACGGCCCTTCATGGCGCAAAGCCCTGCGCCGATGACACCCGCGTCGTCCCCGAGCGATGCCGCGCCGACGGGGGTTCGGAACCAGGGCGCTGCGGGAGGGAAGGCTTCGAGCGCGCGGGCGGCCGCCTGGCCCAACCCGCCCCCGAGCAGGACGAGATCGGGATCGAGCGTGGCCGACAGAGTGTCTATCGCCGCCCGCAGTGGCGCGGCCCATCGGGCAAGCACTGTGCGGGCGCGCGCGTCTTCTTGCCCGGCCTGCAAGAAAAGCGTCTCGATCGTCGTATCCGCAGGAAAACCCGCTTCGGTCATATGGCGCCTCAACGCCATGCCGGAGCTTTCCGTCTCCACGCAGCCGCGCCTGCCGCAGACGCAATCGCGCCCGTGGTGGTCGACCGTGATATGGCCGAGCTGGCCTGCATTGCGCGCGCCCCGCACGATCTTTCCGTTTTCGGCGATGGCGCCACCGATCCCGGTACCGATGGTGAGCATCGCCACGTTCAGCAGGCCACTGGCCGCTCCGGCGGCGATTTCCGCAAGCAAGGCCATGTTGCAGTCGTTGTCGACGACGACGGGTTTGCCCACGGCTGCCTCGATGCGCGAGACGACCGGAATGCGCGAAAGATCGAGATAGCCGCCGGACAGCACCAGGCCGGCTTGGTGGTCCACGCGGCCCGGAACCCCGATGCCGACCGCCGCGACATCGGGCCTATCGATCTTCCTGATGAGATCTATGATGCGGCCCAGAGCGATCTCGGGGTCGGGATCGCTTTTTTCCTGGAGCTTCGCATCTATCCGTCCATCCGATGCGATACGCGCAGCCCTGAGATTCGTGCCGCCGATATCGACGCCGATGGCCATGACGCTGTTCATGGACGTCCCCTCTTTCAGGCTGCCTTGGGCGTTCCGCTGTTGCGATAGCGCGCGACGACCGCGCGGATTTCGCGCAGCCGCGGCACGGCGATCGTCTCCAGCCGCTGACGGGTCGTCTCCCGGTCGAGCGAGATGCAGTCCTTCCAGAGCGAGCGTCCGGCAATGACGCCGGAAGCCCCGTTCGCCATCGCCGTTTCGACCTGGCCGAGAAAGGTCTCGTGGTCGACCCCGGCCGAAAGCACGGCCCAGGGTACATCGCCGGAGATTTTCGTGACTGCCGCGCAAGCTTCCGGCGATCCCGGATATGGGATCTTCAGGACCTTTGCGCCGCATTCGAGAGAAATGCGGCAGCCTTCCTCGATCAGCCAGGATGTCTTGGCGGCATAGTCCTCGGCGCTTTCCCCCTCCAGGCGATAGGTCAGGAACTCGACCACGAGCAGAAGGTTCTCGCGGGAGAAATCCTCGATGCATTGACGCAGGATGGCGATGTTCGCCGTATTGGCTTCGGGCCTGTCGGCTCTCAGATAGACCATGATCTTGCCGCCTGTGGCGCCGAATTCGCGAACCGTACGCGCGGTGATGCCCGGCACCAGCTTCGACAATCTATAGCCTTCCGGCGAAACATCCCAGCCCGAGGCATCGAGTCCGATCAGCAGCGCGGTATCGCGGGCAAGGACGCCATCGTCGACGAGATGCGGCACCGCGCATACCGGGTCGACCAGAACGCAGGAGGCGTGGCTTGCGAGATAGCGCGTGATATCCGCCTTGGTCTGACCGAGTACGTCGTTCCCGATCTTGGCCTGCTCGTCCGGGTCCTTTGCCAGCAGCGACCGCATGCCGCCGCGCTGATCGCAGGCGATGACCATCATCGCGCCGTCCGCGCCGCAAATCTGTTGATATCCGCGCAGTTCCGCCGTCGTCATTCGTGCCATCGCTGTCTTCCTCCTGCTTGGCCTTTCCGGAAGAAAGGCGGTTAAAGGTCGAGAGGAAGCGTCAGCCCGCCTGCCGCAAAAGACAGCGGAAAGCCCTCGCCGCCAGGCGCCGTCTGTGGGCCGGGCAGTCGCGCATATTCCATCCTGTCTCATTGCGGCTTCGGCAAATTTGAGCGATAACACCTCCACCGTGACGTGCGTGTAACACATTGCAGAAAGGAATTGCAAGCTGTCCGTTCCTCCCCTCCAGGATACCGCCGCCTCGCGGGCGATGCTGCATCTGGTCGCCAAGCTGCACTACGTGTCCGACATGTCACAGGTCGACATCGCAAAGCAGCTGGGCGTTTCCACAGCCACGATTTCGCGGCTGCTGCAGAAAGCAAGGGCCGCGGGGATCGTGCGCATCGAGGTGATCGACCTGACGTCGCCGGAGGAAATCACGGCCGAACTGATCCAGCAGCTGGGATTGAAGACCGCCGCCGTGGTCGACATGGCGAATGCGATTTCGCTCGGAGCGCTGGCGTCCCCGCTCGGCGCCATGCTCAAGGACTTCGGCCTGACTGCAAATTCAGTGCTCGGTATCGGCTGGGGGCGCGCCGTCCGTGAGGTCGTTCTGGCCGGGCTGCCGCGCATACCCGGCATCGTCACCGTTCCGATGACCGGCGGCATGCAGCAGCCGGCACCGCATTTCCAGATCAACGAATTCGTTCGCCAGGCCGCCGAACAGATGGGTGGAACGCCGCACTTCCTCCACGCGCCCTATCTGTCCTCCCCAGAACTCAGGGACGCCTTCCTCGGCGATGCGACCGTCCGCGAGACGCTGTCATTGTGGGACCGAATGAGCGCCGCCGTCGTCGGCATCGGCTTGCCGCATGCGATCAATCCGCCCGAAGCAAGTGCCGCCACTCCGAACGAGCAGGCGCTTAGCCAGGTCGCGGGAGACGTGATCCGCCACTATTTCGACTATAACGGCACGATCCTGCACTGGGATGGCGAGGAACGCATGATCGCAGCCTCGCCGGAGCAGCTTGCCGGGACGCCGTTGGTGATCGGGGTAGCTGCAGACGAGAAGAAGGCTGCCAGCATCATCGGCGCCGTCCGAGCGAGAATGATCAATGCCCTCGTTACCGATACGAGGACCGCCCAGGCCATTCTGGACACCCTGTCGGCCCCTTGAAGCGCTATCCGGAGAAGAATGTGAGCACCAGACTTTCCGTCAACGTCAATGCAGTCGCGCAGCTGCGCAACCGGCGCAATCTTCCCTGGCCGAGCGTGACGGGAATAGCGCGGCTGGTCCTGGAAACCGGCGCCGACGGCATAACGGTTCATCCGCGGCCCGACGAGCGTCACATCCGGCGTACGGATGTGTTCGAGCTACAGACCTTGCTGCGGCGTGATTTCCCTCAGGCCGAATACAATATCGAGGGATATCCGAGCGCGGAGTTCCTGGATCTCGTCGAAAAAGCGATGCCGGACCAGGTCACCTTCGTTCCCGACACGCCCGAGCAGGCGACGTCCGATCACGGTTGGGAGGTCGCGGGAAGCCGTGATGTCCTGATCCCGGCGATCGGTCGGATGAAGGCGCTCGGCATCCGCGTCTCTCTCTTCATCGATGAAGATCCGGCGGTGCCGGCGGCCGCAAAGGATATAGGTGCCGACCGCATCGAGATCTATACCGCGCCTTATGGCGGCGCCTTCGAAGAGCCGGGCCGAAGCATCCATCTCGAAAATATCAGGAAAACGGCCGCCGCTGCCCATGCTCTGGGCCTGGGCGTCAATGCGGGCCACGACCTGACATTGCAGAACCTGCCGGCGTTGAAAAGCGCCGTTCCGCAGCTGATGGAAGTGTCCATCGGGCACGCCATCACCGCGGATGCCCTCCTCATGGGTTTCCCGGAAGCTGTCCGCCGCTACCAGGCCGCGCTGGCCGTCTGACGCGCCACGTCGCAGGAAAGCTCTACGGGCAGGTCTTCAACAAGGTGGATGCCGGCGATTGGCAAGCACCGCTGGAGCCATGTCGCGCGCACGTCTCGCGCCAAACCTGCGCGGTACCGGACATAGTGTGCTTAATCCGCTGATAAAGAGCCCATAAATTCAGGATTCTGGCCAGAAATTATTTTCTGGAAAAAATTTCACTTGACGAAAGGGAAATGTCGACACGATTATGAGCCCGCCGGACAGACGGAGGGATTGGCCGGCTTGCATACGATATTCGACAATGTTCGCCGAGGGAGGAAACCATGGAGCGACGTTCATTCTTCAAGGCCGCAACGGCCCTGACTTTCGTTTCTGCGCTGGCGTTGACCGCGGGCACAGCCAATGCCCAAGACAAGAAATTCACGATCGCTCTCATTCCGGGTCTGACGACCGACGCCTTCTACATCACCATGCACAAGGGCGCGGAAGCAGCAGCCAAAGCCATCGGCGCAACTATCGTCTTTCAGGGCGCACCGGACTTCAATCCGGTCACGCAGGTTCCCGTGCTCGATGCCGTGATCGCCAAGAAGCCCGACGCGATCCTGATTGCGCCGACCGACAAGGATCAGTTGATCGAGCCCCTGCGCAAGGCGGCCGACGCCGGTATTCCCGTCATCACCGTCGATACGTTCATCGGCTCCGGCGTCTATCAGGCCGGCACGGGCAATGCCGATTTCCCGCTTTCCTACATCGCATCCGACAACGTGCTCGGCGGCGAAATAGCGGCACGTGCCCTCGCGAAGGCGGTGGGAGGCAAGGGCAAGGTCTACGTTTCCAACGTGAAGCCCGGCATTTCTACGACCGACCAGCGTGAGGAAGGCTTCAAGAACGAGATGAAAGCGAACCATCCGGGAATCGAGGTGCTGGAAACCCAGTACAACGACAACGACGCCAACAAGGCGGCATCCCAGCTTCAGGCGGTCTTTGCCCGCAACCCGGATCTCGTCGGCGTTTTCGGCGCCAACCTGTTCTCCGCGCTGGGCGCCGCAAACGGCGTGCAGCAAGCCGGCCAGACGGGCACCGTCAAGGTCGTGGCCTTCGATGCGCCGACCAGCATCGTCGACAACCTCCAGAGCGGCCTTGTCGATCTGGCGATCGCGCAGCATCCCGCGGAAATCGGCTATTTCGGCGTCATCGCGGCGCACGCCTATCTGACGGGCAACTCGATCCCGACCTCGATCGGCACCGGCTTCACCGTGATCGACAAGAGCAATGTGTCCGATCCGGAGATCGCCAAGTACATCTACTCGGATTGAGCTTGCAAGGCCGGCGTCCTTCCGAGGGGAGGACGCCGCACCTTCCTTCAGGTTTAGAGACATCGCCGACCGGGCAGTCCACATGCGGATGATTTCATGACAACAACCATCACCGAGCCGCCACAGGCAGAAAAACACGTCGCACCGCAAGCCGATCATGCGGATCGGCAAAAGACGCTGCTGACGCGGATCGCACAATTGCGAGCCTGGCTGTTCTTGGCCGCCCTCATCATTGCCTTCGAAATCTGGTCGCGGACGTCGTTCGGCGGGACGTTCGTCGGATCTTCGTTCAACTGGCAGTCGATCGCGATCTTCGCCGTCGCGCCGCTCCTCCTTGCGGTCGGACAGACCTTCGTCATCATCTCCGGCGGCATCGATCTTTCGGAAGGCTTCGTTATGGGACTGGCGGCGGTCATCGCCGCGCACATGACCAATCTCGCGGGCTTTTACATGCCCCTGCCCTTCGCCATGCTGTTCGGTATCCTTGTCGCGGTCATCTCCTCCGGCGTTCCGGGCATGATCAATGGGCTGCTGATCTCGCGCCTGCGCGTTCCGCCCTTCATCGGTACCCTGGGCATGTTCGGCGTAGCGCGCGGAGCGGCATTCCTTTTCGCCGGCGGCACCACCGTGCCGGTCCGCAACGAATATTTCGCCATGCTCGGCAACGGCCGGCTGTTCGGGGTTCCCTATCTCGTCATCGTCGCCGCCATCTTCGTCCTGGTCATGCATTACGTGCTCAGCCAAACGCGCTTCGGCCAGCACAACTACGCCATTGGAGCCAATGCCCAGGCCGCCCGTCGCGCCGGCATCGACATCAAGGCGCATTTGCTGAAGCTCTATGTGCTGTCGGCCATGTGTGCCGGCCTCGGCGGCGCCCTCTACGCCGCGCGCTTCACGGCGGGTGCGGCCCAGGCCGGCGAACCGCTGCTGCTCGACAGCGTCGCCGCCGTCGTCATCGGAGGCGCAAGCCTCTTCGGCGGCTCCGGCTCGATCCTCGGCACGGTCGCCGGCGCGCTGGTGATCGCCGTGATCCAGTACGGCCTCGTTTTCGTCAATGTCGAGCCGTTCTGGCAATTCATCGCCGTCGGCGTCGTCATCATCATTTCCGTTCTCATCGACCAGGCGCAACGCCGGTTCGGCGGAGCAAAACACGATGAATAACACCGCACCGCTTCTCGAAGTGAACAACCTCTCCCGACATTTCGGCGCCGTGCGCGCGCTTGAAAATTGCTCGCTGGTCGTCCATCCCGGCGAAGTCGTGGCACTCGCCGGCGACAATGGCGCCGGCAAGACCACGATGATCAAGGTGATATCCGGCGTCTATCCGCCGACCTCCGGCGAGATCCGCGTGGAAGGCAGGCCGATGTCCTTTTCCTCCCCGCAGGACGCCCGGGAGAAAGGCATCGAGACGATCTATCAGGATCTCGCCCTCGCCGACAATCTGACGATCGGGGCCAATATCTTCCTGGGCCGCGAGCCCATGCGCAAGGCCCTCGGTTTCCTGCCGGTGCTCGACCGCAAGAAGATGGCGCAGGCCGCCGAACAGACGATGGCAATGCTCGACTTCCACGTCAAACGGCTTGATGCACCGGTCAGCAACTTCTCCGGCGGGCAGCGCCAAGCCGTCGCGATCGGCCGCGCCGTCTACTGGAACGCCAAGATACTCATCATGGACGAACCGACGGCGGCACTCGGCGTACCGGAGCAGCGTAAGGTAGTGGCGCTGATCAAGTCGCTGAAGGCCCAGGGCCGCGGCGTGATCTTCATCTCGCACAATCTGCAGGATATATTTGCCGTCTCCGACCGCATCGTCGTGCTCCGGCGAGGCATCGTCGCCGGCGAGCGCCGGATCACCGAAACCACTCATGACGAAGTGGTCAAGCTGATGATTGGCGGCTGACGGCGGAGCCGTCAGCCGAGCCTCTCATTGGATGGAGCGTGACCGCTATCGCGGCAAAGGCGATCGGGCGATCAGCGGCTTGTAGTGGTGCGGCTGGCGCATGAGGACGAGGTCCTTCCGGCGCACGACATTGGTAGGATATGTGTGGTTGCCGCCTTCGAGGGCGATGTCCAAGGCGGCAAGCTGTTCTCCCGCCGTAACGATCGTCTCCTTTCGCGGGAAGGCGAATGTCTCGGGACCGAATATCCCGCCAAGGCCGTGATAGCCCTTCTCCGGCGCATGCACGTTCGCGAAAGCGAAGTAGCAGTTGTTTTCCCCCGCCCGCACCCGGTAGTGATGCCAGTGCTGCAGGTCCGGTCCGGTCGGAATAGGCTCCGGCTGCGATACGCGCGTGCCGTCATGGCTTGCATGAAAACGGGTGGAGACCGCCGACGGGCAGGCGATGAGATCGCATCCGCGCAGCGCCAGAACGCGGGCCGCTTCGGGGAAAGCCGCATCGTGGCCGACGAGCACGCCGAGCCGCCCGAAGGGAAGATCGCAAACGAGCCAGCTGTCGCCGGCGGACGCCCATGCCCGCGTCTCCGTATTCAGGTGGATCTGCCTGTAATGGCGGTTGAACCCGTCCGGACCGGCGACGACGGCGCTGTTGTAAAGCGTGGTCCCTTCCCTCCCGGCATAGCCGGCTATGACGAACAGGCCCAGCCGGTCCGCGAGCTCCTGAAGCGTGGCGAGCGCCGGGTGGGACGACTCTACGGCGCCGGCCGCCATCTCTTCCAGGCCGGTCAACGCCCGCTCGGGAAACACCACGAGCTCTGCGCCATCCTGCTTTGCGCGCTCGGCAAGGGCGGCGATCTCCCGCATATTGGCTTCGAGATCGTCGGAAGGTGCGGTCTCGGCAACGGCGATGCGTGCGTTGCGGCCGGAGGGGATCGGCTCGTGGCCATAGAGGCGGAAGAAGTCGTTCGGGTTCCAACTGAAGGTGTTGGTCATCAGCTCCGCGTAGAGCTCGGGGCGGCGCTGCTCCATGACCGGTTCGCCCTGGACGAGCCGTCTGCGGGCGTTGCGCGGATCGATCGTCGCATAGGCGATGCCGTCGCCGCCGTCGATGACCGCCAGCATCTCGGCATCCGGCCCGATGATGCAGCTTCCGCCTGAAAACTGGACGCCGCGCTCCATTCCCCAGCGGTTGCTCTCCATCAGATAGCAGCCGTTCTCGAAGGCGCGGCTGATCCAGTAGGGCGCCGGCGCCCGCTCGGCCAGCCAGTTGGAGATATGGCAGATGACATCCGCGCCGCCGAGCGCCGCAAGACGCGCCGTCTCGATGAAGTGGATATCCATGCAGACGAGCAGCGCGATCCGGCCGATGCTCGTCTCGAACACCTGATGGCCGAGATCGCCGGAGGCGGCCCATTTCGGCTCCGATATATAGGGATGGGTCTTGCGATGGACGCCGACGACGCCATCCGGACCGATCAGCACAGCCGAATTGTAGTAGAGATCGGTCGCCGGATCGACTTCCGGCATGCCCACGACGACGAAGCAGTCATATGCCCTGGCAAGTGCTGCAAACCTGTCGGTCGTCGGCCCCGGCACCGGCTCCACATGCTCGCGGACTTCGTGCCGGTCATGCCAGCAATAGCCGGTCGTGCCCATTTCCGGCGTGGTGACGAGTCTGGCTCCCGCCTTCGCCGCCTCCTCGACCAGGCCGAGGAGAACCTCGATATTGCGTTCCTTCCGGGCGAAATGCGGCTCGAACTGAATGGCGGCGGCCTTGTACGGGGCGCTCATGATGATCTCCGGGTGCGGGTGGGGAGCGTAGGCGCATGACGGGAGACATGCGCCCTGGACTATCGGTCAGCGCGGCGCGCCGACGATCGACTTCAGGATCGAAGCGCCGAGCGTATATTTCGGATCGACCATGTTGCCGAGGCGGACGCGGCCGCATTGGGTGAGCAGCATATAGGCGTCGATTTCCTCGAAGCCGAAATCGGCGACCATCCAGCGGATCAGTTCGCGGTAGGCGCCGCGCGCGGCATCCTCCATCGGCCGCGACGAGCCGATCGTCATGAAGAACCGGTCGTTCTCCAGTCTCGGGGTCCTGATCGTCCAGCCCTTGATGAGGTCGATCTGGATGGTGGTGACCGTCGGATGTTCCACCGCCACGCCGCAGAGTTCGCCGTCGCCCTGGGCTGCGTGGCAGTCACCCAGATAGAGATAGGCTCCTTTCGTCTGCACCGGCAGATAGATGACCGCATCGGGTCCGATATCGGGAAGGTCCATGTTGCCGCCGTAGTAGTCCGGCACCAGCGACGAGATCGCCTCGATTTCCGGCGCCGTGCCGATCGTCCCGATGAAAGGCTCATAGGGCAGCGTGATCGCATCGTTCCATTTGACGCCGGTTTGCGCGTCCACCTCCAGCTTGCGCACGCGCTCCGGCAGAGGGGCGGTCAGGAGTGCGGTATCCGCGGTCGGCACGAGCCCGCCGAATTCGGGCATGATAACGGTGGTGCCACGCGGCTGGGGGCCGCGGGGAACGATGCTCTTGATGTAGACGGCAAGGCAATCGCCCTTTTCGGCACCGTTGACATAGATCGGTCCGTTCTGCGGATTGAGGAAGGGAAAGTTCAGGATCTCGCTCGGTATGTCGGCTTCGGTCTTGATCTTGCCTTCGAAGGCGTCATGCGTTTCGGCGGAAACGACGGCGCCCGGATCGACCCGGAGAACGGGTTCGACATAGGGGCCGTAGACATAGTGATACTGCCCCTGTGTCTCCTCGGTGATCGTATAGGCATCGCCGGCCTGTCCCTTCGCGACACCTCTGCGGCTCATGATGGATTCGCTGAACCAGTTCATGGGTGAAACCTCCTTGTTCTCTCTCTTGGTGGAAATGGATTGGCTAGACCGAAAGGTAACGGCGCACCGTGTCCCTGTCTTCGAGCGCATCGGCGGCGATTTCCGCTGTGATGCGGCCCTTGTCGATGACGTAGCAGCGCTGCGCCATCGCACGGATCATCTCGATATTCTGCTCCACGAAGACGATCGTGACGCCGGTTTTGCGGTTCAGCTCCACCATGATGCGGGCTATGTCCTGCACGATGTTCGGCTGGATGCCCTCCGACGGTTCGTCGAGCAGGATCAGCGAGGGGGCTCCCATGAGGACCCGGCCGATGGCAAGTTGCTGCTGCTGTCCGCCGGACATCGTTCCGGCCCGCTGATCGCGTCGCTCCTTCAGGATCGGAAAATAGCCGAAGACCTCCTCCAGCCGCTCCTTCGGCACCCGTTCGCGGCTGATGGACTGGCCGACGATCAGATTTTCGAGCACCGTCATACGCGGAAAGACGTCGCGTCCCTGCGGCACGTAACCGATGCCGAGGCGTGCCCGCTGGTGGGCAGGGACCTGATCGATCGCACTGCCGCGAAAGACGATGGAGCCCTTGTCGGCGGGCAGGAGCCCGATCAGGCTCTTTATCAGCGTCGATTTGCCGACGCCGTTGCGACCGATGACGGCGACGATCTCGCCCTCGCGGATATCGACATCGACCGACTGCAGCACCGGTTTTCCGCCATAGCCGGACCAGAGCCCCATCGTGTTGAGAAGAACCTCGCTACGCATGGACATCTCCCAGATAGATCGCCGCCACACGCTCGTCGGCCATGATTTCGTCGATAGTGCCCTGGGCGAAGATCTTGCCGAAATGCAGCACGGTGACCCTTTGCGCGATCTGGCGGACGAAGGCCATGTCATGCTCCACCGCAAGCACCGTCACGCCTTCGCGGTTCAGCGCCTGCACCATTTCGCCGGTCGCCGCCGTCTCGTCCGGCGTCATGCCAGCGGTCGGCTCGTCGAGAAGCAGCAGCTTCGGCTTCAGCCCGATCGCCATGCCGATCTCCAGCCATTGCTTCTGGCCGTGGCTGAGATTGCCGGCAAGCTGCTGCGGCACTGCGGACAGGTTCAGGAATTCGAGAAGGCGGTCGACCTCCTCGGCCAGCAGCGCTGGCGCATGGTGATGCTGAAGCGCGATGACCAGGTTCTGGCGTACGCTGAGCGCCTTGAAGATGCCGGGAACCTGGAACTTGACGCTCATGCCGCGGCGGATGCGCTCGAAGGGCTTGGCTTTCGTCACGTCCTCGCCGTCATAGAGGATCTGGCCGCTGCTGGCCAAATGCTCTCCCAGGATGAGGCGGAAGAATGTGCTCTTTCCTGCGCCGTTGGGCCCGATCAGGCAATGGATTTCGCCCGGCTGCAGCGAAAAATTGACCCCGCCCGTGACATGCAGGCCGCCGAACCACTTGTTGAGGTCGCGCGTTTCCAGAAGGGTCATCACACACCCTCCCTGATGCCGCGTGCGCGGCGGACTTGTTTCAGCACGAACGCCGCCAGGCCGTAGATCAATCCGGTCGGAGCAAGCAGCACCGTCAGCACCAGCAGGAAGCCCATGACCACGAGCGCATACTGGCTGCCGTGGATGGTGAGCGCCTGGAAGCCGGCGAGTACCAGAAGCGTGCCGAGCAGCGTCGTCGTGAGATCGGCGCGTCCGCCGACCGCGACCCAGACGATCGGCAGTGCGGCAGCCGTCATGCCCATCGAGGACGGCGTGATGTAGTTGCCCCAGGAGGTGTAGAGCACGCCGGAAAGTCCCGCCAGCGCCGAGCCGATCACGAAGGCGGCAAGCTGATACATCCGGATGTCGTAACCGAGCATTTCGGCGCGCTGCGGATTCTCCCGGATCGCCACGAGCACATTGCCGAAGCGCGAATTCACGAGGATGCGCAGCGCGAGATAGACGACGACGAGCAAGCCGAGCGTCACATAGTAAAGCGGTACGTCGGGAAAGAGGACGATATCGCCGCCGAACCAGGGAATGGTGAGCGAAGGCATACCGCCCATGCCGTTGAAGCCGTTGAGGCGGGCGCTGCCGATGCGCCAGTCCGGGCCGGCCGTCTGCGCCATGAAACGCTCGAGCACCAGGGTGACGGAAAGCGTCACGATGCCGAGGAAAACCCCGCTGATCCGCCCGAAGAACAGGAAATAGCCGAGAACGGCGGCAAACAGCGCCGCCAGCCCCACGGAACCGAGGAGGGCGAAAAGGGTGAGGCCATAGGCATCGCCGAAATTGATCGAGATGACGCCGTAGGTGTAGCTCGCAACGCCGAAGAAGGCGGTCTGGCCGAAGCTGAGCGAGCCGCCGTAGCCCCAGATCAGGCTCAGGCCCAGCGCCATGAAGACCCAGTTGAAGAAGTAGACGTTGTTGCCGACATCGTAGCCGTCGGCAAAGAGCGGATAGAGGCAGGCGGCCAGAATGACGAGCGCAAAGATGCTCCAGAAGGCTTTGCCGCGACCGAGGGTCTGAGGGCCTTCGATCAGCCTGATCGTGTTGGCGAGGCGGTTCCCGGCGGTCATGTCAGGCCCTCTCGCGCAGGATCCAGCCGGAGATACCTCTGGGCAGGATGCGGATGACGATGATGACGGCAATCAGCATGCCGATCTGGCCGGCGAGCTGCCCTTGCCAGGAGGTGAGCCCCGCCTTGACAATGCCGAGGATGGCGGCAGCCGGGGCCGTGCCGAGAAAAACGTCCGCTCCGCCGATCACGACGGTCACGAACGCCTCGACGACGAACGCGCTGCCCATCGTCGGAACGAGCGTCATGGTGGGCGCGTAAAGCCCGCCCGCCAGGCCGGCAAGCGCCGCGCCGAGTCCGAAGGTGAGGCTGTAGACGACACTGGTATTGACGCCGAGCGCCTTGGCCATATGCGGCACCTGGATCGTGGCGCGGGCGAGAATGCCGAAATGCGTTTTGGTGAAAGCGAGCCAGAGGATGGCGAGCGTTGCGGCCGCAGCGGCCATCAGCACCAGGCGATAGATGGAATAGGAATAGGGGCCGACCATGAAGCTGCCGAAGGGGGTGCCCGTTCCCGGCATGGTCGATCCAAGCAGGATCAGCGTGCCCTGGGTGGCGATCATCGACACGCCCCAGGTGGCCACGATCGTATCGAGGGGCCGATCATAGAGCGGACGGATGATGACACGCTCGATCAGCATTCCGACGGCGCCGGCGACGACCGCCGCAACGAGGATGGAGAGCGGCAGCGGCATGCCCGAACGGGTGCACCATGAGCAGACATAGGCGCCGCAGAGAATGAACTCGCCATGCGCCAGGTTGATGACGCCCATCATGCCGAAGATGACGGCAAGGCCGCATGCCGACAGCACGAGGAAAGCGAACGCATCTCCCGCCTGGTAGACGAAACTGAAGAGATCGTAGAGGAAATTGATCACCGATGAAGACCCTGGGCAACAGTTGTAACGGAAGGTGACCGGGAAGGAGCCGGTTGATCGGCTCCTTCCCGGACCGGCTCAGTTCGTCTTCTTCGGCGGGTTCGACGGCGTGTACTGCTCGCTCGGGTCGTGCTGGGTCAGGTCGCAGCCCGCGTCACCCAGCCAGTAGGGCTTGATGTCGTTCCAGACCTTGGGGAAGCTGATCGAGTGATCCTCGCCGACCTTGGCCAGATAGATCGTATGCGACATGTGCTGGCTCTTCGGATCGAGGCAGACCTTGCCCTCCGGCGCATCGAAGCAGACATCGCCCTCGGCAATCACCTTGCGCAGGTCGTCCTTGTTGGTGGAGCCGCCGGCGCGTTCGATCATCTGCTTGTAGAGATAGACGGCCGTGTAGGAGTTTGCGGCTTCCTGGTTCACATAGGGCTCGTTGGGGAACGACTTGTGCCATTTCTCGACGAAGGCCTTGCTTTCGGGCGTATCGACTTCCTCGATGTAGTTGGTCGTGACGAACATGTTGGCAAGGCTCGGCGGCTTGAAGCGCTTGTGCTCGTAGCCCTGGCCGACATTGACGGAGGAGGCCATCGGCAGGCCAAGATTGGCGGAACCCGCCTGTTCGTAATAGGAGGCCTGCGCCGTCCCGACGAGCAGCGTCACGACGAAATCGGGCTTCGCCGCCTGGATGTTCTGGATGGTCTGCGAGAATTGCGAAACGCCGAGCGGGATGAACTCCTCGCCGACCATCTCGCCGCCGTTTTCCTTCACGATGTTGCGGACCCATTCGGCGGAGATCTGCCCGAAATTATAGTCGGCTGCGATCGTGTAGACCTTCTTGCCGAAGGTCTCCATCATGTAGGGGATGAGGGTCGAGAATTGCTGTTCCGGCACGGCACCGGTGACGATCATGTTGGCGTCGCAGACGCCGCCCTCATACTGGTTGTTGTAGAAGGCGAGACCGTCGAACTGGTTGACGATCGGGCGGTAAGCCTCGCGCGAGGCGCTGGAAAAACCGGCAAAGACCGCATCCACCTTGTCGCGCTGCAGGACGCGCCGCATGAATTCCTGATATCGCGTATTGTCGGACTGGGTGTCGTAGATCACCAGTTCGAGCGGACGCCCGGCGATGCCGCCAGCGGCATTGATCTCCTCTGCGGCGATCTGGATGCCATGAACCTTGCCGATCGTGGCCGCGGCGAAATCGCCCGACTGATCTTCAAGCACGCCCAGTTTGATCGGTTCCTGCGCGATGGCGACGCCGGAAAAAAGCAACAGGCTCCCGAGCGCCGAAACGGCGCGTTTTGTTCCCTTTATCATTTTGTTCTCCGTGAGATTTAGTAGGATCGATCCGCGGCCAGAGGCAGGTCCTCCGATACCGCGTCTCGCCGATGGTGCGCCGCACTTCGTTGGGCGACGTATTCGCAATAGGATTCCAGGCTCATTCTGGCGCGCATGCTTTCCTTGCGGAGAAGCGTGAACGCCCCCTCATCGTCGAGGGCGTGGGATTTCATGACGAGCGCCACCGCCTTGATGACATGGCGGCGGGCGCGGCGGCGGCGCTCCAATTCTTCCACCGAGCGCCGGAGCGTCGCCTTCTGCTCGAACTCGTTGACCGAGAGATAGAGTGCGGAAAACACCGCGCTCGTGTGAACCGGCTTGGACAGGAAGGCCGTCGCCCCGACCTGCATCAGTGCGCGCAGGCGGCTCGGAGCCTCGACGCCGACCATGCCGATCACCGGAGCCGGCGGGAGAGCAAAACCGGGGCTCGCGAACAACTCCTGGAAACAGTTTAGATCGCCGTCTATGAAGAGAATGTCCTGGGCAGGATCCAGGCTCTGCAGCAGCAGCAGGATATCGGCCGCCGCAGCCTCGCATCGCTGCACGTCCAGGCCAAGTTTGCGCGACGTGGAAATCAGCGTCTCGCAGGCCCTCGTGTCGTTCGTCACGATCAGAGCCCTGCGCCGGCTGAAATTCTGAACGAAGCGATGCGGGCTCATGATACGATCCTCAGGTTCGGATGACGTGTTGCAGCTTCCAATGTCGACGACGAATTCACGAGATAGGGGTCGGGGCGAACCGGCAGGCCGGCATCGTAGACCACCTCGAACTGGTTGTTTGCGAGCGACCTGCCGATGCGCGGCGTGAGATAGGTGTGGTAGGTGGCGGGATCGACCACGACTTTCCCCTGTGGGGCCGAAAGCGTCTGGTTGGCCGCATGCGCCTTGACGGCGCGCAGCGCGTCGGTTCCGGCAGCGGCCAGCGAGCGGGCGAGAAGCTTGACCGCGATATAGGCGGCTTCCGCTTCGGCGGAGGGCGCCGGCCCGTCCGGGAACGCTTCATTATATTCCGAGACGAAGGAGCGGTTCTCCCGCGTATCGATCGAGGCGAAGTAAACGCTGGCGCTCAGATGACCGGCGGCAGCGTCACCGCCTATGGCATGGAGCTCGGGCTCGGAGAGATTGCAGCTGGCGACGGGATAACGCTCGACCTGGTCGATGCCGCGCGCGATGCAGGCCTTTCGGAAGGCGCGGAAGAAGGCATAGGCGGATTCTCCGATCAGCGCATTGAACACGAAATCCGGATCCGCCTCGAAGATCGCATCGATGATCCGGTCGACGTCGGTTTCGCCCAGCGCCAGATAGCGCTCGGCCACCACCGTGCCACCGCGCTTGATGATCTCCTCGCGCAGCACGCGGTTGCTTTCCCAGGCCCAGACGTAATTGGAGCCGACGCAGAAGGCCTTCCGGCCGGCATGGGCGACGAGATAATCGACCAGCGGCAGCATGTGATGGTTCGGCGAGGCGCCGGTGTAGATGACGTTGTCGGAACTCTCGAAGCCTTCGTAATGGGCCGGATACCAAAGCAGGGCGTCGTGTTTCTCGAAGAGCGGGATGACTTCCTTGCGGCTCGCGGACGTGTAGCAGCCGACGATCTGGCGGATATTCGCTGCAAGCATGTCTTCGACCGCCGGCGCATAGGCCGCCAGATCGCTGCCCGGGTCGTTGAAGACGGGAGAAAGGCGGATGCCCGACGCCGGATCGGCATTCACCTGACGGCAGGCGAGATCGGCGCCGTTGCGCATGGTCCGGCCCACAGCTCCGTAGAAACCGGAGGCGGAAAACAGGATGCCGATCGCGTATTCTGCCGTCATGATCGAGACCAAACGTAAAAAGCCCGTCAGCGATGAGTGCTGCGGGCGGCAACGTTGCCAGATTGCAAGATGATCCACTGCGTGGCGCAATTTTGAGCAGCCTTGCCCTGCGCCTGGAAATTAAGCTGAGGCCTTCCGGTCTTCCTGTCAAGCAGGGATCCGAAAAAAATCACTCACCGAAATCTGCTTGCGTCCCGCCGTTTCGTCAGCGGATCATACACGCACGCATACGTGACGAACTCATCGGGAAGGATGGCGACAGATGGATCTCGGCTTGAAAGGCCTACGGGCGGTTGTAACGGGCGGCACCAAGGGGATCGGCCTGAGCATTGCGCAGACGCTGGCCGGGGAAGGCTGCAGCGTCGCGATCTGCAGTCGAACCGATGCCGACGCCAGGGCGGTCGCGGAAAGGCTCTCCGCCCATGGCGTTCCGACGCTCGGCAAGGGCGTCGACGTCGCCGATGGCCCGGCCCTTTCCGAATGGGTGGGCGAAGCGGCCGAAGCATTCGGCGGGATCGACATCGTCATCGCCAATGTCAGCGCGCTGTCGATCGGAGGAGACGAGGAAAGCTGGAAAAAAGGCTTCGACGTGGACATCATGGGCACCGTGCGCCTTGTCGATGCCGCCTTGCCCTATCTGGAGAAGAGCAAGGCTGCGTCGATCGTCACGATCTCTTCCGTGTCCGGACGGGAAATCGATTTTGCCGCCGGCCCCTACGGCGCGTTCAAGGCCGCACTGATCCACTATACCCAAGGGCTCGCATACAATCTGGCGTCGAAGAAAATCCGGGCCAACACCGTTTCGCCGGGCAACACTTATTTCGAGGACGGCGTCTGGAACCAGATCGAGAAAAACAACCCGAAATTGTTCTCCGACTCGCTCGCCCTGAACCCCACGGGCCGCATGGCAAGCCCGCAGGAGGTCGCCAATGCCGTTGCATTCCTCGCAAGCCCGGCAGCAAGCTTCATCTATGGGACAAATCTCGTCGTCGACGGCGCCCTGACCCGCGGCGTGCAATTCTAGGCTAAGAATTCCGAACCTGGCTTCCGCTTACAGAACTTGCGGTCTGTTCACGCCATCGCCGATAAATGTTCGTGAACGGCCAGCCATCGGCCGTCCGCCCCGCGCGAAAAAACGATGGTTTCCCGCTCGCTGTTGGTAATGGTCTCGCCGCCCGCGGAAAGATCCGTCTCGACCGCATGGGTGAAAATCGCGACGTCGCCGACGAGCTGCACCTTACGGTCGCTCGAGCGGCAGCCGAGCACGCGGAAGCCGTCGCGCCTTTCCCAGAGCTGCCATTCCTCTTCATACTCGGCCCTCGTTCCGAGCCGGCGATCGAGATTGTAGAAGAGGAACGTCGCCTGCGGCGCGAAGGCGGCGAAATAGGCGTCGCGATCATGGTTTGCAAAGGCGGTCACGAGAGCATCAGCGGCGGCAAGCACGGTATTTTCTGTATCGGTCATTTTCTGCTTATCCGGAATTGCGTAAAAACAAGGAGGGGAGCGGTTCCCAGACACAAGAGAAGACCTGCGGAAACCGTAGCCTGATCGAACTTCGACCTTAGACGGCCTTGACCCTGCTGATCATGGTGGCGATCGGCCGGTGCTGGGCGGCGACACGGGTCTTCAGCTCTTCGAGCGACATGCCGTCGACTTTGGCGAACTCGATGAACATCATGTTGAGATTGTTGAAGAAAACTTCCCCGAAGGCACGCGCGTCGATGCTTGCGATGATCGCGCCGCGCCGTTGCAGGGTTTCGACAAGCTGCACGACCTGCGCACAGAGCCGTTCATCGAGTTCGGTGTAGCGTTTGGAAAGCGGCGTTTCCGGCTGCTGAATGGAGATCGCCATGGCGGTGCGCCACATCTCCTTGCTGAGATAGACAAGCGAGTGGTCGTAATACTGGTCGATCAGCGTGCGCAGCGCCTCTTCCACATCGAGCGGCGGATTGGCGATGATACGCTCGCCGGCTTCCAGCACTTCCGTCACCTCCATTGCAACGGTCGCGACCAGGATGTCTCCCTTGTTCTGATAGTAATTGTAGAGCGTGCCGACGGAGACCTCGGCCATCTCGGCGATATCCTCGATACGGGCGCTGTCATAGCCCTGATCGCGGAAGAGCGAGGTTGCTGCTTCCAGAATGCGACGGTTTTTGTCCGCCTTCTGTTTTGCTCGTAATCCGGCCATTGGGACCTCCGTCTGAATCTCCTCAAAATTGACATTGACTTGAAAAATGAATTCATTCAATCTTTTTCTCAAGACGCCGCCACGAGCGTTGTTCCGACAATGACGGTCTTCTTGTCGAAGCCGTGAGCCAGAGGGAAATATGATGATGAAATCCGTTTCCGACGGGGTGTCCCGTCGCGTTCTTCTTGCTGCCAGCGTGGCGATCTCCGGCCTTGTCGCAAGCGGGGTTGCCGCTTACGCGCAGGAGGAACTGAATGCGCTCGTGTGGTGCGACCACACCGATCCGGCGCTGATTGAACCTTTCGAAAAGGCGAACAACGTCAAGGTCAATCTCAAGGAATATGAAGGCACCGGCGCCGGTCTCTCGATCATCGAGCAATCGCGACCCGGCGACTGGGATGTCTTGGTCATCGACGGCGTTGACGTCCAGCGTGCCGTGGAAATGGACCTGCTCGCGGAAATTCCAGGCGACACGTTGCCGACAGCCGACATCTTCCCCGAAGTCCGCATGGAGGCGAACAATACGAAGGATGGCAAGATCTATGCCGTGACGGAGAAGTTCGGTTACAACACGATCTCCTACGACAAGACCAAGGTCGATCCCGCCGACATGGAAGACCTGTCGATCTTCTGGTCGGACAAGTACAAGGGCCGCATCGCGCTTTACGACTATTACCTGCCGATGATCGGTCTCACCGGGCTTGCGATCGGCAAGAACACCGCAGACCTGACGATCGACGATCTGCCCGCGATCAAGGAAAAGCTCTTCGAAATGAAGAAGGTCTCGCGGCAGGTCAGCGATGTCGTTGCCTCCCAGACGGCGCTCGTCAGCGGCGAGGTCGATATCATCCTGGGCGGCGGCGAATGGGTGACGGCGGGTCTGGCCGCCGAAAAGCCGAACTTCGACTGGACCGTTCCGAAGCAGGGTGCATTGCGCTGGGCGCAGTCGATCGGCATTTTCAAGGATTCAACGAAGCAGGATCTCGCGCTGAAATTCGTGCAGTATATCGTCAGCCCGGAGGGCCAGGCGAAGCTTGCCACCTCGTCCTGCTACTGGGGCATGCCGTCCAACAGCAAGGCCGGCGAGCACCTGACGGATCAGCAGAAGACGGCGCTGCGCTGGGACAAGCAGCCTGAATACCTGAAGAAGACCCAGCTCTATCCCGTTGCCGACGCCGATCTGGACGCCGCCATGCAGGATGCATGGACGGAAATGCTGCAGCAGTAGGACTGATTTTCGGGGACAACCCGCCTTCATCCGCCTGCCGGAACGTCTCCCGCGGGCAGGAAAAAGAAGCGTTGCGGCGCAGGCGGCCAGACGGCTGAAGAAATAGTTCGGAACATGTTTCGCGCCTGCCCTCGCCCCGCCCGCAGGGAGAAGGGTTAGGGTGAGGGCTATCATGCTTGGAGATTGCATAACATGAGCGCCACGCCGCTTGAGCGCATGGAACGCCACAGGGCCTGGGCCTTCGTGCTGCCGGCGCTTCTGTGGACCGCCGCCTTCTTCCTCGTGCCCTTCTTCTATATGGCGGCAATCAGCTTCTGGACGCGCAAGGGCCGCGAGATCGTCGCCACCTGGACGCTCGACAATTACTCGGCCTTCTTCGGCAAGGCGCACATGTTCAAGGGGCTCGTCGTGTCGCTGGAGATAACGGCGATCGTCACGGTCATCTCCGTGCTGCTCGCCTATCCCTTGGCCTGGATCATCGCGGAGCGCGTGCCGAAACGCTGGCAGCGTTTCGCCCTCATCATGGCGATCCTGCCGTTCTGGACCTCCTATGTCGTGCGCTCCTATTCCTGGCTGTTGGTGCTTTCCAAGGGCGGGGTCGTCAATCAGGCGCTTCTGTGGACGGGCATCCTTTCGGAACCTATCGAGCTTTCGGCCAATCGGACCGGCACGGTCATCGGCTTCGTGCATTTCTTCGTGATGCTTCTGACGCTGACGATTTATGCCAATCTCATCCAGCTTTCGCCGAACTATCGCCGCGCTGCAGCCGATCTCGGAGCGAATGCCTTCCAGACCTTCTGGTACGTCATCCTGCCGCTGACGCTGCCCGGCATCATGGTCGGCGCTTTCCTCACCTTCGTGCTGTGCATCGGCGACTATATCACGCCTCAGATCCTCGGCGGCAACAACGAACTGGTGCTGCCGCAGATCATCATGCTGCAACTCGGGCGCCGCGCCGATTTCCCGATGGCCGCCGCCCTCTCGCTGGTGCTGATGGTGGTCGTTAGCATCGCCTATGTCGCCTGCGCCCGCTGGCTGAAGATGGAAAGGACCTGAGCGATGCGGCATCTTCAGACGGCCCTTGCCATCCTCTACGCCGGAGCGATCTATGTCTTCATCTTCCTGCCGGTCGCGGTGCTGGTGCTGTTCTCCTTTCAAGACGGAACGCTGCCGGTGCCTCCATTGCATGGATTGACGCTACGCTGGTATGGCGAGATCTTCGCCAACGGCAAGCTGATGTCGGCGCTCGGCAACTCGCTCGTCGTTGCCCTGGTTTCCTCTTCCGTTGCCTGCCTGCTCGGCTTTCTGGCGGCTTACGCCTTCGCCCGCTACAAGCTTCCGGCTTCCGGCCTGCAACGGGCGCTGATCGTCGCGCCGATGACGGTCAGCACGCTCATCATCGGCCTCGGCCTCCTATCCCTCTTCAGCAGCATCGGCTTGCCGCTTTCGCTCTGGACCGTGGGTATCGGTCACGTGGTGATCAACCTGCCGCTCTGCTTTGCCATCATCTACGCCTCGATGGGTGCGCATCAGGTGAACATAGAGCGCGCAGCACGCGATCTCGGAGCCCGGGACTGACAGGTGATACTGCTCGTCACGGCGCCGATGCTGATGCCGTCGATCCTCGCTGCCTTCTTCCTTTCGGTCACCTTCAGTTGGGACGAGTTCATCGTCGCTTTCCTGCTTTCGCGTTTCGACGTCACGCTGCCGGTCGAGATATGGAGCATGCTGCGTTCGGGCCTCGATCCGAAAACCAATGCCATCGGCAGCGTCGTCTTCCTCGTCTCCGTTGCGTTCCTTCTCGTCATGGAACTCGCCGTCTTCAGAAAAACCGGAAAATCCTCATGACCGCCGACGTCTCCATCAGGAATGCCACCAAAGTTTTCGGCACCTTTCGCGCGCTCGACGATGTCTCGCTCGATATCGCGGCCGGGGAGTTCATCGTGCTGCTGGGGCCATCGGGCTGCGGCAAGACCACGCTGCTCTCCATCCTCGGCGGCTTTCTCGAACCCACTTCGGGCACTGTCCTGATCGACGGGCGCGACATGACCCATGTCCCCTCCTCCAAACGTCCAACGACCACCATGTTCCAGGATTATGCGCTTTTCCCCCACATGCGCCTATCCGACAATGTCGGCTTCGGACTTCGGATGCGCGGCATGGGCAAGGCGGAGCGGGACGAGAAGGCGTTGTCCTATCTCGATCTCGTCGGCCTTCGGGCATCGGCCGCCAGGAAGCCGCATGAGCTTTCCGGCGGCCAGCGCCAGCGTGTGGCGCTGGCCCGTGCTCTTGCCGTCGATCCGGACGTGCTGCTCCTCGACGAGCCGCTCGGCGCTCTGGACCTGAAGCTTCGCCGCCAGATGCAGGACGAGCTCAAGGCGATCCAGAAACGGGTCGGCACGACCTTCGTCCATGTCACCCACGACCAGGAAGAGGCGATGGCGATCGCCGACCGCATCGTCGTCATGAACCAGGGCCGCATCGAGGACGTCGGTGCGCCGTCCGCGATCTATATGCGGCCGCGGTCGCGTTTTTCCGCGGGCTTCATGGGTGAGGCGAACTTCCTGCCGGCCACGGTCAGCGGCGCGGCGCGGGACGAAATCGAATTCGAGACGAGGCTCGGACGGGTCGCACTTCCGGGATCCTCGTTCGCCGCGGGCAATCCGGTCAAGGGGCAACGCGTCACGCTCTGTATCCGCCCCGAACATTTCCGCCCTGCAGCCGGCGACGGACCGGCGATCTCGCTCGGTACGGCCCGCATCACCGGCACCGCCTTCTTCGGCACGCATCACCGCTGCCATCTCGCCGCCGCCGGCGATATCATCCTGACGGCACATCTGCCGCAAACGCATACCCCAGAGATCGGTTCGAAACTTGACCTGCGTCTCAAGGCGGATAGCATCGCCGTGCTTCAGGACGGAGCAGGAGAAAGAGCCTGAGATGCACCGTATCCGCCCGCAGGACTGGTATAGTGTCCGCCGTCTCGCCGACGATGTGACCTATATTTCGGAGCCCTATATCCAGGAATTCTACCGCTGCAACATCTGGCATGTCCGCGGCCGCGATCGCGACATGCTGGTGGATAGCGGCATGGGGGTCGTCTCGCTTCGCGAATGGGTACCGCTCGTCAGTGAGCGCGAGCTGATCGCGGTGGCGAGCCACACCCATTTCGATCATATCGGCTGCCATCACGAATTCGAATGCCGGGCCGTGCATTGCGCCGAGGCCGATCTGCTCGCCGGTCCGACACGGGAGAACACGCTTGCCGATCCCTACGTTACCGACGAGATCTTCGATGCGCTCCCGCCCGAACCCTACTGTTCGAAATGCTATGCGGTGAAAAAGGCGCCAGCCACGCGCATTCTCGAAGACGGCGATATCATCGATCTCGGCAACCGGCATTTCGAGGTGATCCACACGCCCGGCCATTCGCCAGGCGGCATAGCGCTTTATGAAAAGGCGACCGAAATCCTCTTTTCCGGCGACATTCTCTACGACGGCCCGCTGATCGAGGACACCTATCACTCCGACGCCGCCGACTACGTGGCATCGATGGAACGGCTCCTGACGCTGCCGGTGAGGCTCGTCCATGGAGGCCATTTTCCGAGTTTCAGCGGCGAACGCTACCGCCAGCTCATTACGGGCTGGCTCGATGACAAGCGGAAAACGAGATGACGGCAAGCCGGGCAGCGCAAAGGCCCGGCGAAGCGTTGCTTTAAGTAGGGTTTCCTTTACCAAGCGGGAAAGCGGAAAACATTTCCGCTTCGAAAATCGCTCCGCATGCGGGACATTGCCGTTATCCGGTTGCGCTTCCTTGCGCATTGAATTTCTTGCGGCTTCCGAACCATGGAAGGACAAAGGCGACTTGGTCTCTCCCTCTATCAAACCGCCGGCGACATTCCTGAAGGCGGTTTTTCAGTCGCTTCGCAAAGCTTTTTTCAGCATGGGGCTGGCGAGTGCGGTCATCAATCTTCTGGCGCTTACAGGCTCCATGTTCATGCTGCAGGTCTATGATCGTGTTTTGCCTGGGCGAAGCGTGCCGACCCTTCTGGGGCTGGCGCTGATCGCTGCCGTTCTCTTTGCGTTTCAGGGTGTCCTGGAGCTTCTGCGCTCCCTGATGCTTGCCCGCATCGGGGTGTCGCTCGATCAGCGGCTCAATCGCGGCGTGTTCCGGTCTCTGGTTGGCCCGCCAGTCAACAAATCTGCTTCAAACGACGGCCTGCAATCGGTCCGTGATCTCGATCAGGTCCGAACCTTCCTCTCCGGTCCCGGTCCGACGGCCCTGTTCGATCTGCCCTGGATGCCGCTCTATATTGCCGTCTGCTTCCTGTTCCATTTCTGGATCGGCGTGACGGCGCTTGGCGGTGCCCTCGTGCTTGTCGCGCTTGCCGCTCTTGCGGAATTCCTGTCGCATCGTCCCGCAAGAATGGCGGCGCAATTCTCTTCGCAGCGCTTCGGCTTTGCCGAAGACGCACGGCGCAACTGGGAAAGCATCACCGCCATGGGGTTTGCCGACCGGCTGGCCGATCGGTGGTCGGACATGAGCAACGCGTATTTCTCGACCCAGCTCAAGGCCGCAAACATCGTCTCCCTGCTGACGGCATCGTCGCGTGTATTGCGCATGATGCTGCAATCCGGCGTGCTGGCCGTCGGCGCCTTTCTCGTCATCCGACAGGAGGCGACGGGCGGCATTATCATCGCAAGCTCGATTCTCGTCAGCCGGGCCCTGGCGCCTGTCGAGCTGTCGATCGGACAATGGAGAGGTTTTGCAGCTGCCCGGCAAAGCTGGTCGCGGCTCGTCAAACTTCTGGACGGTGCCTCGCAAACAAGCCGCGAGGTGAAGCTGCCTGCGCCGAAGTCGGCGCTTTCCGTCGAAAACCTCACCGTCGCGGCCCCTGGAAAGCGCGACCTCGTGTTGCGAAGCGTCTCCTTCAGCCTGGACGCCGGTTCAATCCTGGGCGTCATCGGCCCCAGCGCCTCCGGCAAGACGTCTCTTGCGCGGGCGCTTGCCGGGCTCTGGCCGTCCGCGATCGGCGCGGTGAAGCTCGACCAGGCGGCCTTGGCGCAATGGGACCCGGCCGAGCGCGGACGCCATATCGGCTACCTGCCGCAGGATGTGCGGCTGCTGGATGGTTCGATCGCGGAGAATATCTCCCGCTTCGAGCCGGATGCCCCATCGGAAGCGATCCTCGCCGCAGCCGATGCCGCTGGGATCACCGATATGATCGTAAACCTCCCAGATGGCTTCGATACGCGTATCGGCGAGGGCGCGGCCATGCTCTCCGCCGGCCAACGGCAAAGGGTAGCCCTTGCACGGGCGCTCTATGGAGCGCCGTTTCTTGTCATTCTCGATGAGCCGAATTCGAACCTCGATGCGGATGGCGAAGCTGCCCTGGCGCAAGCGCTTGCAGGTGTTCGCGCGCGGGGCGGCATTGCCGTCGTCGTTGCGCACCGGCCGAGCGTTCTTGCCGTCGCGGACCGGATTCTCGTTCTTGCAACCGGGCAGATGCAGGCCTTCGGACCACGAGACGCCGTTCTCGGCAAGATAGCGAGGACGCCGGCGCCCGGCTCCTTCCGCGTCACCTACGGCAAGGATCTGGCATCATGAACGAACGGATCGATGCCAATATGGACCGAAGCATCCGGCGTCTTTCGGGGCTGGCGCTTGCCACGGTTCTCATACTTGCAGGTGCCGTCGGCGGGCTGGCCGCCGCCACCAACATTTCCGGCGCCGTCATTGCTTCGGGCAATCTCGTCGTCGATAGCCAGGTCAAACCGGTGCAACACCTGAAAGGCGGAGTGGTGCAGGACATTCTCGTGCGCAACGGCGACAGGGTCGAAGCGGGGCAGGTGCTCCTGCGCCTTGACGGCACGCAGGCGAAGGCGAACCTTGCGATCATCCGCAAGCGGTTGAAGGAGCTTTCCTCAGTGGCCGCCCGGCTGCAGGCCGAACGGGATGCGAATACGAGCCTCGAAATCGATGACGACCTGAAAGGCACCGATCCGGAAGCATTTCGCCTGTTGAGCGGCGAGCAGCGTCTTTTCAGGGATCGCCTTGCCTCCCGCGAAGGCCGCAAGGCGCAGCTTCGCGAAAGAATCCGCCAATTGCAGCAGGAAGCGGAAGGATTTGCGGCTCAGGAAAAGGGCAAGCGGCTGGAGATCGGGCTGGTCGAAAAGGAGCTTTCGAGCCTCCAAAACCTTCTGAGGCAGGGCGTCGTGCCTGCCGGCCGGGTCTATTCCCTGCAGCGCGAAAGCGCTCGCCTGACCGGCGAACTTGGCAATCTCATCGCGTCGGTTGCCCAGGTCAAGGGCCGCATCGCCGAGACCGAGCTGCAGATCATCCAGATCGAGGATGATCACGGCAGCGAGGTCTCCGAGCAGCTTCGTCAGGTGCAGAGCGATCTCGGGCAATTCGCAGAACGGCTCATCGCTGCCGACGACGACCTGAAGCGCATCGACATCCGTGCTCCGCAGGCGGGCGTGATCGACCAGCTGGCCGTCCATTCCGGCGGCGCCGTGGTGAGCCCGGGTGAGGTTGTATTGCGCATTGTCCCCAGCAATGACGATCTGCTTGCCGAACTCAGGATACCGCCGCGCGATATCGACCAGGTGTCGGCCGGACAGCGGGTGGTGATCAATCTCTCATCGTTCAATCATCGTAACACGCCGGAGCTTGACGCCCGTATCGTGAACGTTTCTGCCGATCTCGTCACCGACACCCAGAGCGGTGCAAACTATTATCTTGCGCGGGCATCGGTTGCGAATGACGAGTGGGAGAGGCTGGGCGACCGCGTCGCGGTCCAGGGCATGCCGGTGGAAGGTTTCGTGCAGACCGGTGAAAGAAGCGTGCTCGCCTATCTCGCAGAGCCGATGGCCGATCAGATCAGGCGGGCTTTCAGGGAAAACTGAAACCCTGCGCGGCGGTTGCGTGCCGCACAGGGTTCTGTCTCAAGGTCAGACATACCAGTCGTCGATCGAATAGGCCTTGATGTAATCGATCTTCATCTGCGAACCGTCGCTGAAATCTTCGGCAGACGGCGTGCCCGCCATGCCGCCGACGGCGAGATTGACCACCATGTACATCGGATCGTGCATGTCGGAAGGCGTGTCGATCTGCGCGACCGCCACGTCATCGATGTACCAGGTGATATGTTCCTCCTCCCAGAGAACGCCGTAGGTGTGGAAGCCTTCCGTGCTGGGTACGCTGACATTGTTGATGATCGAGGTCTGCTCGCCGCCCGCGTTGGAATGTGCCGACATGATCACCGTGTTCGGGTTCTGCCCGCGCATTTCCACCACGTCGAGTTCCGGCGGCCAGGATCCGTCGGCCGGCAGCAGCCAGAAAGCCGGCCACGCGCCCTGGTCCTCCGGCATGTCGGCGCGGATTTCGAAATAGCCGTAGGTCTGGCTGAAGGACGAATAGGTGTTCAGCATGCCGGAGGTGTAATCGTATCCATCCACCTCGCTCGATATGGAATCCGGTGTCGGCGCCGCGGTGATCGTCAGCACGCCGTTGTCGATGGAGAACGGATTAACCGACGATGTCGCCTCGTAGGAGGGATTGATGTACCACTGGTCCTCGCCGTTGGTGGTGAGGCTGCTGCCTCTTTCCGGCGCCCACCAGTACTTGGCGTCCCACACGCCTTCGCCGCCCTCGCGCAAGGAAAGCGAATTGAACTCCTCGGTGAAGGTCGCCGTCAGCGCCGAGCGATCGAGGCTGAGCTCGAACTGGCCGGCCTGCAGATCGTCCGCCGTCGTGCCGGCCAGCACCACGCTTTCGCCGTTGCCAAGGCGGAGCCACAAGTCGCTGCCCTCCTGCGTGGCATTGCTCATCAACTGGTTGAACGACGTGATGCCATAGCCGTTCAAGCGTATCGTGTCGTTGGAGCTGAAATCGGTGATGAGATCGGTGCCGTTTCCGTTGGTGAAAACGAAAGTGTCCGCGCCGCCGCCGCCGATCAGGACGTCATTGCCCGCACCGCCGTCGATGGTCTGGCTGCCTGATCCGCCGGTGATGATGTTGTCTGCCGAATTGCCGAAGGCATAGCGGCCGTCGCCGGTCACGCGCAGGTTTTCAAAATTTTCCGGCAAGGTGTAGCTCATCCAGGTGTCGATCGTGTCGACGCCTTCGCCGGCGTTCTCGGCCGCCCGGTTGATGCTGGAATAGAGATAATAGATGTCGTCGCCCGTGCCTCCCGCCATGGTGACGTTGACGGAGCTGTCTCCCCACATGGAATCGTTGCCTGCCGTGCCGTTGAGCGCCGGGCCGGAGCCTGTAGCCGAGAAAAAACCGGTCGAACTTCCGCTATAATAAAGCGTCTCGCCAAGCGCATTCAAAATCGTTTGTGCCATCAATATGTCTCCTGTCTGCGATTGTTCCTCCCGGATTCCTCCTCAGCGAAAGTGTAGCAGGGCGACGACGGGCGTTTCGGGTGAAATCGCGATCCGGTGTTCCAAAGCGGGAATCGCTTCACAAAAGAACGTTCTTGTTTAACGGGGCGTATTCGTTTGGCGCAAAACGGGCGTCTTTCCGCCCCGATACGGAACGCATGAACCGGCGGAGGAGAGGCTATTCGAAACTCGCCGGCAGCGGCGAAGCATCTGACCGTCACCGGATCACCATGGCCATCGCGGACTTCCGCGGATTTTGACGGCTGTATGACAAAGCTGAAAACTATCTGAAAACGCCGGTCAATCGACTGACATGTGCGGGCTCTACAGAGGCTGCGAAAGCGCCCGCCACTCTGCGGCGCGGTTGCGAACGCCGATGCGGAGAAACGCCATGAAGATCATCCAGATCACCGATACCCATCTCAGCCCCAGCAAGCCGCATTTCAACGGCAATTGGGAACCCCTTGCCGCCTGGATCCGGCAGACGGGTGCCGACCTCGTCGTTCACACCGGCGATCTCACCGTGGATGGCGCCGATCAGGAGAACGATATCGCCTTCTCGATGGAGCTGATGCGCCGCCTTCCCGTGCCGATGTTGCTCGTTCCGGGAAATCATGATGTCGGCCATCTCCCCGGTTCGGACCAGCCGGCGGACGCCGCCCGGCTGGAACGCTGGCGCCGCATGGCCGGACCCGACTATTGGGTATCGGACCACGGCGGCTGGCGGCTCGTTGGGCTGAACAGTCTCCTCTTCGGTCACGACGATGCCGAGGAAGAAGCCCAGTTTGCCTGGCTTGAGGATGTCCTGACGGCGCGCGCCGGTCGCCGCGTCGCGATCTTCAGCCATAAGCCGCTTTTCGTCGACGAGCCGCATGAAGGCGATACCGGCTACTGGAGCATCCGCCCCGCGCCGCGCCGGCGCCTTTACGATCTGCTCGCGGCACATGATGTGGCGCTTTTTGCGAGCGGTCATCTGCATTGGGCCTGGAAAGGCACGTTCGAAAACACGGCGCTCGTCTGGGGACCGTCGTCGGCTTTCATCATCGACACGCTGGAGCGGGAAATGCCGGGCGAGCGGGTGGTGGGTGCGGTCGTCCATACGCTCGGCGAGAGCGTCACGAGCGAGATCGTCGCGCTTACGGAGCTGACGCCGTATTTCATCGACGAGGTCATCCACGAAGTCTATCCGCGTTCCGCTCCCAAGCAGGTGGTGGAGGCAGCGCAATGAACGTGTTTTCGCTGCGTGACATTCGCAAATCCTTCGCCGGAAACACTATTTTGAAGGGCGTCTCGCTGGATGTCGAAGCCGGCGAATTCATCGCGCTGGTCGGCCCGTCCGGCTGCGGCAAGAGCACGCTCCTTCGCATCGTCGCCGGCCTCGAGCATCCCGATAGCGGCGAAATTCGGATCGGCGATCGCGAGGTGTCTCAGCTCAGAGCCGCAGACCGCAACATCGCCATGGTGTTTCAATCCTATGCGCTCTATCCGCACCTGACCGCAGGCCAGAACATCGCCGTGCCTCTCGCGATGCGCAAACTGACCGGCATGCAGCGGCTGCCTTTCATCGGCGCGCTGCGGCCCGGCCAGCGTCGGATCTGCGCGGATATCCAGAGGCAGGTCGCGGCCACCGCCGTTTCGCTGAAGATCGATCACCTGCTCGACCGCAAGCCGGGCCAGATGTCGGGCGGCCAGCGTCAGCGCGTCGCGCTTGCGCGCGCCATGGTGCGCAATCCGAGCGTCTTCCTCATGGACGAACCGCTTTCCAATCTCGACGCCAATCTTCGCGTCCACGCCCGCGGCGAAATCGTCGAACTGCACCGCCGCGCCGGCGTGCCGACACTTTATGTCACCCACGACCAATCCGAGGCCCTGTCGATGGCCGACCGGGTGGCCGTGATGATCGGCGGCAATCTGCTGCAGCTCGCGGCCCCGCAGACGATCTATGACGATCCGAGCCATGTCGAGGTTGCGCGTTTCATCGGCCAGCCGCGCATCAATCTGCTGCCGGCCATCCGGGATGCGCAGGGCATGGTGCAGTTCGGCACGTTGCGCCTGACATCCCCTGCGGAGCCCGGACAGGCCGCAAACGTCACGCTCGGCATCCGCCCGGAATTCGTGCAGCTTCGCCCCGAAAGCCAGGGCATGCTTGCCGCCCGGGTCGAGCGCCTGGAGTTTCTGGGCTCGGAGGTCATCGTCTTCGCCAAGCTGGCCGCCATAGGCGAGACCGTGCTCGCCAAAGTCACGCCGGCCGAAGCACGCGGGCTCACCGCCGGCCAGGCGATCGGTCTCCAGATGGATCCCTCACGCATGATGCTCTTTGCCGAGGATGGCCGTCGCCTTCCTTCCGCGCCGGTTTCCGCCGCCGCGAGGGAGGCCGTCCATGGCTGATGTCGCCCTTCCCGCTTCGGCCGCTGAAACGGCGGGCCGGCGCGAGGCGCAGATAGCCTGGCTGCTCGCTTCGCCCGCCATCCTGCTGATGCTGCTTTTCATCGTGCTTCCCACGATCGCCGTGCTCGTCCTCGGCTTTACCGATTTCGAACTCGGCTATGGCGGCTTCCGTTTTGTCGGTTTCGAAAACTATGCCGACCTGATCGGCGACCGGACCTTTCGTCGTTCCTTATGGAACACCACCGTCTACACGACGATCGTCACGCCGGTGTCCATCGTTCTTGGTCTCGGCATCGCATTGCTGATCGAGTCCGAGCCCCGCGGCCGCGATTTCTTCCGGACGGTCTATTTTCTTCCAGTCGCCTCGTTGCTCGTCGCCATGGCGACGGTCTGGCAATATCTCTTCCATCCGAGCATCGGCCCGCTCAACGCGTTCCTCGCCTTGTTCGGCATCCCCGGCCCGAACTGGCTCGGCGCGTCGAGCACGGTGGTTTACGGTCTTTCCATCATCGGCATCTGGCAGTCGGTCGGCTTCAATATGGTGCTGTTCCTGGCAGGCCTCACGGCAATCCCGCGTGAATTGTATGCCGCGGCCGAAGTCGACGGAGCAAAGTCCGCCGCCGACCGCTTCCGTCTCGTGACCTGGCCGATGCTCGGGCCGACCACGCTTTTCGTTACCACGATCAGCGTCATCAACTCGGTCAAGGTCTTCGAGACGGTCAAGACGCTCACCGAGGGCGGGCCGAACAAGGCGTCGGAAATGCTGCTGTTCACCATCTACCAGGAAGGCTTCGTCTACCTGCGGGTCGGTTACGCCTCTGCGATGACCGTGGTGTTTCTCGCCATCCTCGTCGTCCTGATGATCCTCCAATACCGTTTCCTCGACCGGCAGGTGCACTACACATGAGTGAAACGCTGACCCTCGGACGGCTCTTCCGCCTCGCGCTGCTGTCGTTCGGCGCGCTGATCTTCCTCGCGCCCTACATCTTCATGCTGTCGACGGCAGGCAAGGACCAGAGCGAAATCTTCTCCGCCTCGCTGTCGCTGATCCCGCAGCACTTCTCCTATCTCGCCAATTTCACCAAAGCCGTGATGCGGGTTTCGGTGCCGACCCTATTGTTGAACGGGGTCATCGTCTGCGGCTTGATCCTGGTGCTGCAGGTGGTGGTGGCGGTGCCTTGCGCCTATGCCATGGCCAAGCTGAAATTCGGCGCGGCGCGCATTTTGATGGCCGTGGTGATGCTCGGCCTTCTGGTCCCGATCCACGCGACGGCCCTGCCGCTCTATGTCGCGTTCGACAGGCTGGCGCTGCTCAACAGCTACACGGCGCTGGTCGCGCCATTTTCGATCTCGGTGTTCGGCATCTTCCTGTTCCTGCAATTCTTCCGCGCCATGCCGGACGACCTGATCCATGCCGCCCGCCTTGACGGCATGTCGGAGGTCGGCATCGTCGCCCGCGTCATCGTGCCCAATGCCTGGCCGGCGGTCACCGCCTTCGCCATCTTTTCGGTCGTCGCCCATTGGAACGACCTTTTCTGGCCGCTGATCGTCGTCACCAACCAGTCCTACGCCACACCTCCTCTCGGCCTGTTGTTCTTCCGGGCGGCCGAGGCCGGCGACGATTACGGCGCGCTGATGGCCGCAACCCTCATCATCACCCTTCCCCTGGTCGTCGCGTTCCTGCTCGCGCAGAAGCGCTTCGTCGAGGGCATCACCATGACCGGTCTCAAAGGCTGACCGGTAGCAAGCCCAAGCTGCAACTCAAAGGAGATCATTCCATGAAGCGTATCAAGCAGGTCCTCGCCGCCGTCGCGGCGTCGATGGCCATATCGGTCCCGGCCCATGCCGAGACGACCCTGACGGTCCACTACCCCATGCCCGGCTTCTTCAAGGACGTGATGGACACGATCTCGAAGAAGTTCATGGAGGAAAATCCGGATATCAAGATCCAGTTCGCCAATCCGTCGGCGACCTATGAAGAAGGCATCCAGACGATCATGCGTCAGGCCGGCACCGCGGAAATGCCCGACGTCACCTTCATCGGCCTCAATCGCCTGCGCATGCTGGACGAGCGCGACATCCCCGTAGATCTCGGTCCGCTGGTCGCCGGCGAAGCCGATATGGCGGCCCAGGGCTTTTCCGAAAACATCCTGAAGCTCGCCCAGGTCAAGGGCAAGCAGGTCGGCCTCGCCTTCGCAACGTCCAACCCGATCATGTATTACAATGCCGATCTCGTGCGTGCCGCCGGCGGCGATCCGGACGTCCCGCCGAAGACATGGGACGAAGTGATCGCGCTCGGGGGCAAGATCAAGGCGCTCGGCAACGGCAATGAAGGCATCGATTTCCGTTGGCAGGGCGACGACTGGATGTTCTCGGCACTGTTGTTCGGCGCCGGCGGCACCATGCTGAGCGAAGACGAGAGCAAGGTGGCTTTCAACGGTCCTGAAGGCCAGAAGGCCGTCGAAGTCCTCGACCGCATGGTCAAGGAAGGCGGTCTTCCGGTCCTGACCAAGCAGGCCGGCGAACAGGCTTTCGTTGCAGGCAAGGTCGGCTTCGCCTTCCAGACGACCGGCGCTCTGCGCAACACCATCAAGAATGTCGGCACCAAGTTCGATCTGCGCACCGCCCATATCCCGCTGATCGATCCGGCCAAGGGCAAGCTGCCGACGGGCGGCAACGCCGTCGTCATCCTGACCAGGGACGCGGACAAGCAGGCTGCCGCATGGAGGTTCGCCAAGTTCGCGGCCGGGCCATATGGCGCCTCGGTCGTGGTTCCCGGCACCGGCTATGTTCCCAACAATGAACTGGCGGCCGCTTCGCCGGACTATCTCGGCACCTTCTACAAGGAAAACCCGCTGTTTCGTGCCGGCCTCGAGCAGATGCCGCTCATGGTTCCGTGGTATGCGTTCCCCGGCAGCAATGGGGTGAAGGTCACCCAGACCATCGTCGAAAACCTGTCGCGTGTCGTCGAACAGTCTGCAACGCCGCAGGAAGCACTGGACGACGCAGCCGCCGATGTCGAAGACCTGCTGCCGCGCAGCTAAAAGGTCTTGAACTCAACGAGCGGCCGCCCCTCCCCGTGGCGGCCGCTTCTTGCTGCGGGCAATCAGTCGCCCCTTGTGAGGTCGCGTGCCGTACCGCCTTGACGCAGCCGGTGCGCGACCTTGAGATGCCGCGGGGCGGCGGCATTTTCGGCCATGTCGAGCAGCAGAGACGCCGCCGCCGCGCCCATGGTCGCATCCGGCATTTCCACCGTCGTCAGCACCGGATCGGTCAACCGGCCGATGGCGATGCCGTCGAAACCCGCCACGGAGATATCCTGCGGCACCGATAGTCCATGACGCCTGACGGCGGCAATGACGCAAAGCGCCAGAAGGTCGTTCGAGGCGATGATGGCCGAGGGGGCGAAATGCGAAAGGGTCGCCGACAGGTCCAGCGTTTCGAATCCGTCGACGAAGGGGATCTGCACGGCTTCGAGCACGGTTACATGCGCCGCTTCCATGGCATCGCGATATCCGGCGTAGCGCAGCCTTGCCCGGTCCGAAGCCAGGAAATAGCCGGAGACGAACAGGATGCGCCGATGGCCGCAGGACAGAAGATGTTCCGTGATGTCGCGGCCGGCCTGGCGATTGTCGGCACATACGGCCGCCGGAGAGCGCGTAGTCGCAGGATTGCCGAGCAGAACCGTTGGCGGGAGATCCGCCGACAGCGCCTTGCTGCTTTCGGCATCGCAGACCGTGAGGATCAGTCCTGTCGGCTGCTGGTTGAGGAGGGATGCGACCGCATCCACCTCTCGCGCCGGATCATAGTCTGACTGGGCAATCAGCACGCCGTGACCGGCGACCAGCATGCGGTTCTGAATGCTGCTCAGCGAGGCGGCGAATACCGGATTGGTGATGCTGGGAATGAGAACGCCGATGACCGGCCGGCGCTTCGACGAACCCGGCGGCCCTCCTCCCGGACGATAGCCGACCTCGGCTGCGGCACGCCGGACCTTTCGGACCATCTCGTCGCTGACCGGCCCGGTTCCGTTCAAGACTCGCGAGGCTGTTGCGAGCGAACAGCCTGCGCGGGAGGCAACCTGCTGAAGGGTCGTCATGACAGGGGTCCGCTATCGTAAGCTTCTTTATTTCCATGCGTGCCGTTACCGCTGCACCTTTTGCGCGACATGCATCAGGGAAAGACACGGCGAAACCGTATCTACAATAGCTTTGGGCTTTGGGACATCAGGCTGCGCATCTTTTCGAAATCGTCGTTCATTGGACGATCGTCGGCATATGCGGGAATATGGATACGAATGGCACGGTAGAGCGCCTCCGTCGGTCTCGCTCTTTCGCGCTGCCCGGGCTGGAGGTCATAGGCTTGTGATGCCGCCAGCAATTCGATCGAGAGGATCTGCTCCAGATTGTCGAGGACCGACAGCGCCTTCCATGCAGCCGGCGTCGCATGCGTCAGGATATCTTCCTGAAGTGCCGAGGTTATTCCGCCGTCGAGGCTTGCCGGCGCGGCCAGCCGGCGGTTCTCCGCCGCAAGAGAAGCTGCGGTGTATTGCGCGATCATGTAGCCGGAGCATATGCCGCTGTCTCCTGCGAGAAAGGCGGGGAGCCCGCTGACAAGCGGATTGACGAGCCGGTCGATACGCCGCTCGGAAATCGCCGCGACCTCGGCGGCTGCGACGGCAAGGCCGTCCATGGCAAGGCCGAGTGCGGCGCCGACGGCATGAGCCTGCGAATGCACCTCCGGCCGGTCCGGCGTGCCCGCAACGGCGGGATTGTCGGTGAGGCTCGAAAGCTCGCGGTCGACCACATCCGAAATATCGGCGAAGACGTCGCGCGCAGCGCCATGCACGTGAGGAACCGCACGCAGGCTCAGCGGGTCCTGCGTGCGCGTGCCCGCAGTCTCGGCAAGCATGGCGCTGCCATCGAGATAGTTCCGCAAGGTCCGACCGACATGCTGGAGGCCTGCCGAACGCCGCAATGCCAGCGGTCCCTCCGAAAAGGCATCGGTCTGGCTTCCGAGGTTTTCATAGGTCAGCGCGGCCGCCGCATCCGCCCAGTCGAGAAGGTGCTGCATTCGCGCAAGCGCAAGCGAAGCCAGGCCGGTGGCGCAGGGCGTTCCGTTGACGAGGCTCAGCCCCTCCTTCGCCTCGAGGACCATCGGCTCCAGGCCGATCCGTACCAGAGCCTCGCGACCTTCGATCTTCTCGCCATTGTGGAGAGCGCTGCCCCTGCCGATCAACACGAGCGCGATCGAGGCCGCATGCGTCAGATAACCGACCGAACCGCGCGAGGGGATGAGCGGGACGATGTTCGCATTCAGAAGTGCTGCGAGCGCATCGACGATTTCCAGCCGCACGCCGGAGAAGCCGTGCGCGAAATTGTTGATCTGTGCCGCCATCACGGCGCGCGACTGGGCAAGATTCAAGGGCTCGCCGACGCCGCAGGCGTGGCTGAGAATGATATTTCGGGAAAGTGCGGCCTGATTTTCCCGACTGATGATGACGTCGCAGAGCGCGCCGACGCCGGTGTTGATGCCGTAGCCGCGAATGCCGCGCTCGACCAGCGCCTCGACGATCCGGCGGGCGCCGGCGATCCGGTTGCGGGCGTTGTCGGAGAGCGACAGGCGTGCACCTCCGGCAACCGCCGCAACCTGCTGCCACGTCAGCGGACCATCGATGGCAATCGTCTCATTGCTGGACATCGGGTCTTGCCTGCCTGCGCTGGACGAAACGGGCGACATAGTCGTTGGCCGGATTGTTCAGGATCTCGTCGGGCGTGCCGACCTGGACAAGCTGGCCATCCTTCAGGATCGCGATTTCCGAACCGATGCGCAATGCCTCGTCGAGGTCGTGGGTGATGAAGACGATGGTCTTTGACAGGTTCTGCTGCAGCTGCAGCAACTGATCCTGCATGTCCGCACGGATTAGCGGATCGAGCGCGCTGAACGCCTCGTCCATCAGGATGACGTCGGTGTCGGCCGCAAGCGCCCGCGCAAGCCCGACGCGCTGCTTCATGCCGCCGGACAGCGCATGCGGATATTTGTCTTCGTAGCCGGAAAGACCGACCGTTTCGATCCACCGCGACCCGATCAGCCTTGCATCGGCCTTGGACACGCCCCGAACCCGCTGGCCATAGACGACGTTCTGCATCACGGTGCGATGCGGCATCAGCGCGAAGCTCTGGAAGACCATGCTGACCCGGTGCATGCGGAACGTGCGCAACGCCTTCGGGCCGAGGGAGAGGATGTCGCTGCCGTCGAAGACGACCTCGCCGCTGGTCGGCTCGATCAGCCGGTTGATGTGGCGTACCAGCGTCGATTTTCCCGAGCCGGACAGCCCCATGATCACGAAGACCTTGCCGGCACCGATGCGAAGGCTGACATTGTTCAGCCCGACGCTGCAGCCGGAGCGCGCGAGGATTTCGGCCTTGTCCAGGCCGTCCTTCGCCATCACCAACGCCTTTTTCGCGTTTTGTCCGAAGATCTTGTAGACGTTGCGGATATCGATATCAGCCATGACGGGGGTCCTCGGTCCGGGGCTTGCCGAAGCCCTGCGTTATGCGGTCGAGCACGATTGCGAGGATGACTATGCCGATCCCGGCCTCCAGCCCCTTGCCGACGTCGAGCGTCTGGATGCCGTTCAGGACCTGTTCGCCAAGCCCCCGGGCGCCGATCATGGAGGCGACGACGACCATGGAGAGCGCCATCATGATGGTCTGGTTGAGGCCGGCCATGATCGTCGGGGTCGCGAGAGGCAGCTCCACGCCGAAAAGCACCTGTGTCGGGCTGCCGCCGAAGGCCGTGGCCGCCTCGACCACTTCCCGGTCGACCTGCCGGATGCCGAGATCGGTGAGCCGGATGAGCGGGGGAACGGCGTAGATGATCGTGGCGAGGATCGCCGGAACCTTGCCGAGCCCGAAGAGCATCAGTGCCGGGATGAGATAGACGAAGCTCGGCATCGTCTGCATCACGTCCAGGATCGGCAGCGTGATGTTGCGCACGACCTTGCTTTTCGCGACGAGGATGCCCATCGGCACGCCGATGACGACGGAAACGATCGTCGCCATCAGCATCAGCGCCAGCGTCTGCATCGTCAAATCCCAGAGCCCGAGGAGTCCGACGACGAAGAGCAGGACGCCGACCGCGATCGTCAGCACGGGCCTGCGCGAGCTTTGCCAGGCAAGCGCCATGAAGACGATGATGACCACCCACCAGGGCAGCCCGCGCAGGATCCATTCGATGAAAAGAACGGCCTGCAGGATGACATTCGATATGGCCTTGAACACGAAGCCGTAATTCATGACCAGGGATTGAATGAAATCGTTCACCGGTCCGCGGATCGAGAAATTCAGATCGTCCGGAAACATCGGGTTTTCCTTGATTGGAACAGATGCGCGCCGTTATTCAGGCCGGCGGCGGGGCAACGATATGCGGCGGGAAGACGGCGCCGGAAAAACGCCGTCTCCCGCCGGCCGGATCAGTTGAGGCTGGCCTCGATCTTTTCGCGGGCTTCGCCGGAAACCCAGGCGCCCCAGACGTCCTTCTTGGTCTTGAGGAATTCGGCTGCCGCCGCTGCCGCATCGGCCTTGTTGTCGACCATATAGGCCAGGCTGCCGTTCACGTCGGCCAGCGGGAAGGTCGCCTTTTCCAGGATCTCGATGATCTCGGGCGCTTCCTTGGCGAAGGTGCTGTTGACGCCATAGGCGACCTCGACGCTCGGGAAGGCGCAGCCCTGCTCGCGCTTGCCGTCAGCGCTCGTCAGTTCCTTCCAGCATTCGTCGCTGTAGGCGGGTTCCTCGAGCTGCACCAGCTTGAACTTGCCCATGATCGCCGTGGGCGACCAGTAATAGAAGAGGATGGGTTCGCCCTGCAGATAGGCGGAGGTGATGGCGGAATCGAGCGCGGTGCCGGTGCCCGGGCGGAAGTTCGTGTAGCTCCCGTCGAGCTTGTAGGCGGAAAGCTTCGCCGTGCTGACGCCCTCGCAGGTCCAGCCCGACGGGCAATTGAGGAAGCGGCCCTTGGAGGGCTCTTCCGGATCGGCGAAGAGCGCGACGAATTTGGGGTCGGAGAGCTGCGAGACGCTCTTCAGGTCCGCAGCCGCCGGCTCTATGCCGCGCGACGCGTCGCCGTTGACGACATAGTCCGGAACGAACCAGCCCTCGCTCGCGCCGACGAAGGTCTTTCCGACGGAAAGAACCTTTCCTTCTTCCGCCGCCTTGTTCCAGATATCGCTCCGCCCGATCCATTCCTCGGCGAAGATCTGCACGTCGTTGTTGGCCGTCGCCTGCTCGAGCGTAACGGAGTTGCCGGGGATCGAATCGACCTGGCAGCCGTAACCCTCGGCGAGGATGGTCTTCATGACCTCGGTGATGAAGGCGCCGCTTTCCCAGTCGATGCCGGCGAAGGTGACCGTTTTGCCGTCGCCGCAATAGGAGGCATTGGCGCTGCCCGCGGAGGCAGCGAGCAGCAGGCCGCCGGTTGCGAGAACGAATTTCAATTTGCTGATCATCATGCTGGTTCCCCTTTCTTCCTGTATTTGGTTGTATATGTAAGATGACGCGGCTTTTTTGCGGATGCAAGTGGAATCTGCGAAATATCGTGGTGGATTTCCGCTTCCGTTGCATGCATTGTTATGACAAGCGCAAACAGGAGGAACGGATTCCATGGCCTCAGATGCTACGGAACATAGAGGCGTCGGACTGGGAGACATGACCGCACCTCTCTATGCGGTCGTCAAGCAATATGTCCGGCAGCGGATCGACAGCGGCGACTGGCCGCCGCGCCATCGCATTCCCTCCGAAAACGAGATCGTCGCCGACCTCGGCGTCAGTCGGATGACGGCGAACCGTGCGCTGCGGGAGCTGGCGGCGGAAGGGGATATCGTTCGCGTCCAGGGCGTGGGGTCCTTCGTCGCCGTCAAGAAAGGCAGTTCCGGACTTCTCGATGTCAGGAACATCGCCGACGAAATCACCGAACGCGGGCATGTCCATACGGCAAGGACGGTGCTGCTTCAGGAAGAATCCGCCAGCCCGGAGCTCGCCGACGCGCTCGACCTCGTGATGGGCGAAAAGGTCTTCCATTCCATCATGGTGCACTGTGAGAACGATGTGCCGATCCAACTGGAGGACAGGTTCGTCAACCCGTCCATAGCTCCGGATTACCTGAGCCAGGATTTCACCCGCACCACGCCCAATGCCTATCTCACGAGCATCGCGCCGATCACCCGGACGGAGCAGTTCGTCGAAGCGGTGACTCCGCAGGCGTGGGAATGCAAGCTGCTGTCGATCGCGCGTTCCGAACCGTGCCTGATGATCCGTCGGCGCACATGGTCCGAGGCGACGAACGTCACGGCCGTGCGGCTGCTCTATCCCGGTTCGCGCTATCGCCTCGAAGGGGCCTCGAAGTAGGAGGATGCCGGTTGCCCCCGTATCGCCTTCGTAAATGACTTAAGCGGCCGGCCCGGTTGTCCGGCCTCCTCTGGCCGGTCCTTTCAAGCCTTTCGTATCTCGAACCATGCTCTCTTTCTTCCGCGGAAGAGGGCTATTTCGCGCAATCCCATTCCAAAAGATAATCTATAAAAAATATAAATTACCTGTATAATGTTCGCCAGCGGCACTATGGTCCGGCTCAAGGGCTCAATCTTGAACAGGACTTCCCGTGACCAAGACCATACGTTTCAACGCTTTCGAGATGAATTGCGTCGGCCATCAGTCTCCCGGACTCTGGCGCCATCCCCGCGACCGGTCCTGGCAGTATAAGGATCTGGAATACTGGACGGATCTCGCGAAGCTCCTGGAGTCGGGTTTCTTCGAATCGATTTTCATCGCGGACGTCGTCGGTTATTACGACGTATACAAGGGCAATCTGGACAACGCATTGCTGCAGGGCGTCCAGATACCGGTGAACGATCCGCTGCAGCTCGCCAATCCGATCGCACTGGCGACGAAGCATCTCGGCATCGGCATCACGGCATCCACAAGCTTCGAGCATCCTTATACATTCGCACGCCGCCTTTCGACCGCCGACCATCACACCAAGGGTCGGGTAGGCTGGAACATCGTCACCTCCTATCTGGAAAGCGGCGCCAAGAACATCAGCCAGGGCGGATTGCGCTCCCATGACAACCGCTACGACGTGGCGAATGAATATATCGAAGTCCTCTACAAGCTCTTCGAGGGAAGCTGGGAAGAGGGTGCAGTCATCCGTGACAAGGAGCGCGGCATCTTCGCCGATCCTTCGAAGATCCATGAAATCGGCCACAAGGGCAAGTATTTCGAGGTCCCCGGCTATCACCTCTGCGAGCCGTCGCCGCAGCGCACGCCGGTGCTGTTCCAGGCCGGCGCCTCAGGACCCGGAAAACATTTTGCCGCCGGCCATGCCGAATGCGTGTTCATCTCGACACCGCTCAAGGACCCCACGCGCGCCTATGTGGCCGACATCCGCCAGCGCGCCGCCGCCCAGGGCCGGGATCCAAAGAAGGTCCTCGTCTACGCGCTCGCGACCATCATCGTCGACGAAACCGACGAAAAGGCGCGTGCGAAATACGAGGATTATCTCAAATACGCATCCTATGACGGCGCGCTCGTGCTGATGTCCGGCTGGACCGGCATCGACTTCGGCCATTACAAGCCGACCGACACGGTGAAGAGGGTGCAAACCAACGCCATCATTTCCGCGGTCGAGCATCTGGCGGAGGGCGACAAGGTCTGGACCATCGAGGAGCTCGCGAAATGGGGCGGCATCGGCGGGCTCGGGCCGCTGTTCGTCGGCTCTCCGTCGACCATTGCGGATCTGCTGCAGGAATGGGTCGAGGAAACCGACATCGACGGCTTCAACCTCGCCTATGCCCTGGCGCATGATAGCTTCGCCGACGTCATCGGCTACGTCGTGCCGGAACTGCAGAAACGCGGCGTCTATGCCACCGGCTATCGCGAGGGGACGCTACGCGAGAAGCTCTTCGGCGAAGGTCCGTATCTGCCTGCCAACCATCCCGCCCATCGCTTCCGCGACATCGAGCGCGTGAAGCAAGAGGAGGCGGCCGGCCGGGCAGCATAGCCGGAACCGACGAACCCCAACCGCAACAGCATGCATAAGCACGAGCGACGGCAAAGCGCTGACGTCGCCGAAGGCCAAAGCACGTCCGCCAGAAAGCCCGCCGATGACCGCATCCCCTCCCCCTGCACTGGAAATCAACGACATCTCGCTTTCCTTCAAGGGCGTGAAGGCCATTTCCAACCTGAGCTTCCGCGTCGAGCGGGAGGAGATATGCGCGCTCATCGGTCCGAACGGCGCAGGCAAGAGCTCGCTCCTGAACATCCTGAACGGCGTCTATGTGCCGGACGCCGGCGAGATCGTTTTCGAAGGCGAGCATTTTCACCGCATGCAGCCGCTGAAGGCGGCGCGGCGCGGTATTGGCCGCGGTTTCCAGAACAATGCGCTCTTTTCCGGGATGAGCGTGGCGGACAACGTGATCGCCGGGCTGTCGCGCCATTCGCGCGTGACGCTGATCGAGGAAGCGCTGCGCCTCCCCCGCGCGCGCAGCGAGGCCGGCCGGTTCCGACAGCGCGCGCTGGATGTCCTCCATCTCTTCGGCCTGGAGCGACAGGCCGATATTCTCGTCGGGACCCTGCCTTACGGCGTGCAGAAGAAGGTGGAGCTGGCGCGCGCCATCGTCGGTGAACCGCGCCTGCTGCTCCTCGACGAACCGCTTGCCGGCATGAACGCGGCGGAAAAGCAGGAGATCGCCGAAATCATCGGCCGGCTCAACCGCGAGCTCAAGCTCACCATCGTGCTCATCGAGCACGACATCGGCATCGTGCTGAAGCTCGCGCACCATGTCGTCGTGCTCGACTACGGCCGCAAGCTCGCCGACGGACTGCCGGAAACGATCCGGGACAATCCCGACGTCATCGCCGCCTATCTCGGCTCCGAGTACAGGGAGATCGCCGCGTGAGCCTGTTCCTCGAAACCCTGATCGGCGGCCTGCTCGCCGGCACGATGTATTCCCTCGTCGCGATCGGCTTCGTGCTGATCTACAAGGCGTCGGGCGTCTTCAACTACGCACAGGGCTCCATCCTGCTCTTTGCCGCGCTCACCTTCGTGTCGCTGACCGATCAGGGCGTTCCGGCGATCGCCTCGGTCGCGGTCACCATCGCGATCCTCATCCTGACCGCGATTGCGATCGAGCGTCTCGTCCTGCGCCCGCTCACCAATCGAAGCCCGATGACGCTCTTCATGGCGACGCTGGGTCTTGCCTATATCGTCGAGGGCGTCGCCCAGGGCATCATGGGCTCGCAGGTCCGCGCCCTCGATCTCGGCATCGAGGATCTGCCGATCTTCGTCGGCGACATTCTCATCAGCCAGTTCGACCTGATCGCTGCAAGCGTTGCGTTGGCGCTGGTGATCGCGCTCTCGCTCCTCTTCAATCGGACGCGCATCGGCATTGCGCTTCGCGGCGTCGCCGACGACACGCGCGCCGCGCAATCGATCGGCATCGACATCAACCGCATCTGGCAGATCGTCTGGGCCGTCGCAGGCATCGTCGGCCTCGTGGCCGGGTTGCTCTGGGGCGCGCGCCAGGGCGTCCAGTTCTCGCTCTCGCTCGTCGTCTTGAAGGCGCTGCCCGTGCTCATCATCGGCGGTTTCACCTCCATTGCCGGGGCGATCGTCGGCGGGCTGATCGTCGGCGCCGGGGAAAGCCTCGCCGAAACCTATATCGGCCCATTCCTCGGCGGCGGCATCACGCCGTGGTTCGCCTACGCTCTGGCCCTCGTCTTCCTTTACATCCGCCCCGCCGGCCTGTTCGGCGAACGGCAAATCGAAAGGGTCTGAACCATGTCCGACGTCGATGTGCGGCTCACCGGCAACGCCCTTGAAGGTACGGGCCTGCGCGCGCTGGCGGTCGTCCTGCTTGCCGCGCTTGTGATCGCGCTTCCGTTCCTCACCACGGAATACTGGATCAACGCGATCATCGTGCCCTTCCTGATCCTGTCGCTTGCAGGCCTCGGCCTCAATCTCCTGACGGGGTATGCCGGGCAGATCTCGCTCGGCGCGGGCGCCTTCATGATGGTCGGCGCCTATGCGACCTTCTCGCTGCAGTTGCGCATTCCCGAACTGCCCCTGCCGCTTGCGCTTGTGGCAGCCGGCATCATCGCAGGCGCCGCCGGTCTCGTCTTCGGTCTCCCCTCGACCCGGATCAAGGGTTTCTACCTGATCGTCAGCACGCTTGCCGCGCAGTTCTTCTTCGAGTGGCTCTTCCTGAAGTTTCCGTGGTTCTACAACGGCAATTCCTCGGCCACGATCTCGCTTTCCTCGGGCCTCTCCGTCTTCGGCATCAACGTCAACGGGCCGCACGGACGCTACTACCTGACGCTTTTCACCGTCGCTTTGCTGACCTGGGTCGCCTTCAACCTCGTGCGCAGCCAGACGGGGCGCAACTGGACGGCGATACGGGACATGGACACCGCCGCAGCCGTGATCGGCGTTCCGATACGCCGCGCGAAGCTTCAGGCTTTCGCGGTCTCCAGCTTCATCCTCGGCATCGCCGGCGCGCTGTGGGCCTTTGCCTATCTAGGCTCGGCGAGCGTCCAGAGCTTCGGCCTCTTCCGGTCCTACCAGATCCTTTTCATCATCATCATCGGCGGCATGGGCACCATTCGCGGCGCATATTTCGGCGCCGCCTTCGTCAGCCTGCTGCCGCTCGCGCTCGACTGGCTGTTCCAGCACATCTTCGGCGGGCATGTCGATGCCGGCCTCCTTCAGAATATCCAGAAGGCCATCTTCGGTGCGCTCATCATCTGGTTCCTCATCAAGGAGCCGGAAGGACTTGCGCGCCTGCTCAGGACAGAAAACGCGCCGCTCACCCGGCGGCGCTTCCCGCTTCTCAAACCCAAGAGGTAATTCAGGATGAAACGATTGATCCTTGCCGCGCTTCTCGCCGGCAGCACGCTTGCGGCGCCCGCGCCGCTCCAGGCGGCCGACGTCACCCAATATGTGCCGCTCCCCACCTACCGGGTCGGCCCCTATGCCTCGTCCGGCGAGCTCTGGTGGGCAGGCCTGCTCGACTACTTCCGCTACGTCAACGAGGTGGAAGGCGGCATCGAGGGCGTGAAGCTCGACTACGAGGAGTTCGAGACCGAGTGGAGTCCGGACCGTACCGTGGAGGTCTACGAACGGGTGAAGGCCGGCAAGAACGGTTCGCCGCTCGCCTTCTTCTTCACCCACGGCACGCCGGCGACGCATGCGCTTCTCGAAAAGGGCGCGGCCGACAGGATCCCGCTGATAGACCCGGCCGGCGGACGCACGGAATCGATCGACGGAACCGTGTTTCCCTACGCCTTCCCGCTGCTCTTCAGCTATTACAGCCAGGCATCGACCGGCATCAATTATATCGCGGAAAAGGAAGGCGGCTTCGACAAGCTGAAGGGCAAGAAGATCGCCACCGTCTACCACGACAGCGCCTACGGCCGTGAAACGCAGCCGGCGATCGACCTGCTTGCCAAGAAATACGGCTTCGAGAATATCCAGATCCCGGTCGCCGACCCGGGCAACGAGCAGTCGCCGCAATGGCGCCAGATCCGCGAGACGAAGCCCGACTGGATCTTCCTGCGCACCTGGGGCGTCTCCACCGTCGTCGCGATCAAGACGGCGCAGCGTTTCGGCTATCCCGCGGACCATATCATCGGCGACGTCTGGGCGGGCTCGGAGTCCGACGTGATCCCGGCCGGCGCAGCGGCGATCGGCTATTCGGCGCTGGCACCCTATCCGGGCGGCACCGACTTCGCGATCCACCGGAAGATCAAGGAAAACATCCTCGACAAAGGCAAGTCCGACCTGCGCGACAAGAAGTATTTCGGCGCGGTCAACTACAATATCGGGCTCGTCAACGCCGTGCTCGCCGTCGAGGCGCTGCGCACCGGTTACAAGAAGTTCGGCTCGCGGCCGCTCAACGGCGAGGAAGGCCGCTGGGCTTTCGAGCATCTGACCATCGACGAAGCGCGCCTGGAGGAGATCGGCTTCTCCGGCCTCCTGCAGCCGATCAAGATCACGCCCTTCGATCACGAAGGCGGTGGTGCCGCCCGCATCCAGAGCTGGGACGGCGAGAAATGGGTGCTTCAGACCGACTGGATCAAGGCCGACCACGCGCTCTTGAAACCGCTCGTCCAGGAGAAGGCAGCCGCCTACGCGAAGGAGCACGGCATCACGCCGCGCACGCCGGAAGCCGAAACAAACTGACGCAATTCGGGGTGCAAAGCCTGCATCCCCCATGGACAGGAGAATGACCATGCATAGGAAACTCTTGCGCGCCGCCGCCGCGGCCATCGCATCGGTGCTGCTCCTCGCCGGCACGGCAGGCGCCGTCGAAACGGCGCCGGGGCCGGACAGCGGCAAGCAATTCTTCCCGATCGCCAGCTATCGCGTCGGGCCTTATGCGGCCTCCGGAGCGTCGATCTGGGCCGGGCGCATCGACTACTACCGCTATATCAACGAGGTCGAGGGCGGCATCAACGGCGTGCCGATCGTCTGGCAGGAATGCGAGACGGAATGGACGGCCGAAAAGGGCATCGAGTGCTATGAGCGCTTCAAGCACGGCCTGAACGGCGCGCCCGTCTCGGCCTATTTCCCGAACGGCGCCCCGGCGGCCTACGCGCTCTCCGACCGCGCCGCGCAGGACAAGATTCCGCTGGTCACATTGGCCTATGGCCGGACGGAAGCCACGGACGGACGCGTCTTCCCCTATATCTTCCCCGTCATGGTCACCTTCTACAGCGAGGCCTCGGCGCTCGTGAACTACATCGCGGAGCGCGAAGGCGGCTTCGACAAGCTGAAGGGCAAGAAGATCGCCACCGTCTATCACGACAGTGCCTACGGCCGCGAAACGCTCGATCCGCTGGCGCTGCTCTCCGAGAAATACGGCTTCGAGAACATCCAGATCCCGGTTCCCGATCCGGGCAGCGAGCAGTCGTCGCAGTGGCGTCAGGTTCGCGAGGCGAGGCCCGATTGGGTCTTCCTGCGCACCTGGGGCGTCTCCACGCCGGTCGCGATCAAGACCGCCGTCCGCTTCGGTTTTCCGGCCGACCGCATCATCGGCGACGTCTGGGCGTCTTCGGAAGAAGACGTGATCCCGGCCGGCGACGCCGCGAAGGGCTATCTGGCGCTGACGCCCTATCCGGCCGGCACCGACTTCGAGATCCACAGGCGGTTGAAGCAGCACATCATCGATACCGGCAAATCCGACCTGCGCGACACCAAGGCGTTCGGCAGCGTCTACTACAATTCCGGCCTCGTCGATGCGCTGATCTCCGTCGAGATCGTCCGCCAGGCCCAGGCCAAATTCGGCAACCGGCCGATCAACGGCGAAGAGGGCCAATGGGCGCTGGAGAACCTCAAGCTCGACGATGCGGCGCTGGAGAAGTCCGGCTTCCTTGGCCTCGTGCAGAACCTGCAGCTGACGCCCGCCGACCACGAAGGCGGCGGTGCCGTACGCGTGCAGCAATGGAACGGCGAAAACTGGACGCTGATCAGCGACTGGGTGCAGGCCGATCGCGAGACGCTTCGCCCGCTGATCGACGCGAAGTCCGCGGCTTACGCCAAGGAGCACGGCATCACGCCGCGCGACATCGGCAGCAACTGAGCGACATGCCGGGAGACTGCGAGCCGTCTCCCGCTTCGCCAAGGAAGGGCATGACATGACGTTAGAGACCGCCGCCCGGTTGCCTTCGGAAGATACGCTTCTCGACGTTTCGGGGATCGAGGTCGTCTATGGCGGGGCGATCCTCGCCGTTGCCGATGTGTCGCTTCGGATCGGCAAGGGTGAGATCGTCGCGCTGCTCGGTGCGAACGGCGCCGGCAAGAGTACCGTTTTGAAGGCCATTTCGGGGCTTGCCGCCGCCGACCGCGCCACCGTCAGCCGGGGCCACATCCGCCTCGACGGCGAGGACATTCTCGGCGCGCCGGCCAACAGGCTTGCAACCCGCGGCATCGTCCACGTGCTGGAAGGACGACACATCTTTCCCCACCTGACCGTCGAGGAAAATCTGCTGGCAGGCGCCTTCCTGCGCCGGCCGGGCCGCAGAGAACTGCTCGGCCAGCTCGACGACATCTATGGCTGGTTTCCGAGACTCAAGGACAAGCGGCGCACGCAGGCCGGCCTGACCTCCGGCGGGGAACAGCAGATGCTGGCGATCGGCCGGGCGCTGCTCACAAAGCCGCGGCTGGTCCTCCTCGACGAACCGTCGATGGGGCTCGCGCCGCGCGTCGTCCAGGAGATCTTCCAGATCATCGTCCGACTCAACCGCGAAAAGGGCACGGCCTTCCTGCTGGCGGAGCAGAACGCAGCACTTTCGCTTGCCCATTCCGAGCGAGCCTATGTGCTCGACAGCGGCCGCGTGGCGCTTGCGGGGCAGGCCTCGGAGCTTGCCGCCCGCGACGATCTCCATCGCATCTATCTCGGCGATCTTCCGTGACTCAGGCGGTCGCCTCGAAAAGCAACGACTGAAGGAACCATTCCATGACACAGATCGACCTTGCCTGGGGCGAAGGCCCGAGCGACCGTTATGAAACCCTCGCCGCGCGCTTTCGCCCGATCTTCGCGGAGATCGCCGAGGGCGCGCTCGACCGCGAGCTCAACAGGACGCTTCCGACGGAAGAAATCGCCAAGCTGAAAAGCGCCGGCCTCGGCGCGCTACGCGTTCCCGAGGCCGAAGGCGGGTTCGGAGCCACGCTGCCCGAGCTGTTCAACATCCTGATCGAGCTTTCGCACGCCGATTCCAACATCACCCAGGCCTTGCGCGGCCATTTCGGCTTTGCCGAGGACGTCGTGAACAAGGCCGAAGGCCCAGACCGCAGGCGCTGGACCGAAAGGCTGGTGCGCGGCGAGATCGCCGGCAACGCCTGGACCGAGATCGGCAACGCCAGCCAGGAAGCTTTCTCCACCCGCATATCGCGGAAGGACGGGCGCCTTCTGCTCAACGGCACGAAATACTACACGACGGGCTCGCTCTTCGCGGACTGGGTCGATGTCGGTGCGACGGGGCTCGACGGCGAAGGCATAACAGTGCAGGTTCGCCGGAACGATCCGGGCGTCGAGGTCATCGACGACTGGGACGGCTTCGGCCAGATCCTGACCGCGAGCGGGACGACCGTCTTCACGGACGCTCTCGTCGATCCGGCGGACGTCATCGTCGATGACGGGAAGTTCCGTTATGGTGCCGCCTTCTACCAGACCGTGCATCTGGCGACCCTTGCCGGCCTCGGGCGGGCGATCGCCGACGAAACCGCCGCAGCCGTCGCCAAGCGTGCCCGCAGCTACTCCAATGCGCCCCATCCGCAGCCAAGCCGGGATCCGCAGGTGCTTCAGGTCGTCGGCCGGATCCGCAGCAACGCCTATACGGCGAGCGCGATCGTGTTGCAGGTGGCAAAATCGATCGAACGCGCCTACCGCGCACATTTCGCCGGAGACGCCGAGGCGGAAGAGCGCGCCAATGCGATCGCCGAGCTGGAGACCTCCCAGGCGCTGACCGTGGTGACGAACCTCATCCTGGAGGCGTCCACCATCGTGTTCGACGCTCTTGGCGCCTCTTCGACACGCAAGCCGCTCGGCCTCGATCGCCACTGGCGCAACGCGCGTACGCTCGCCTCCCACAATCCCCGCATCTACAAGGACCGCATCGTCGGCGACTACGCCGTCAACGGCACGCCGCCGCCCTACCAGTGGCGGATCGGACTGCCGCCGGCGCCGGAAGAAACGAACGTTTCCTCGACAAAAGCCGCAGGCAAGACGGCAAGCCTTTCCGAACCCCGAACGGACAGCGTCCGCAAGCAGCGAGGCGCGGCCTGAGCTGCAGGCGGCGGAGTGATCGCAGCGCGCTGGCCGAGGGTCATTCGGCAGCGCGTCTCTCCGGTTCGCAATCCCAGCTTCGCCAACAGAAGCCATAGCCTGATGGAGTTTTGATCCTAGTGCAGATGCTTCAGCTTGTCAGGGTTGCGTACCACAAAGATTGCCGCGACTTTTCCGTCTTCGATTTCGAGCGCGGTCGTCTGGAGTTCACCATCAGCCTCCAGCGTGATGAAACCGGGCAGGCCGTTGACGAAAACGGTGCGAAGAAGCTTTGAGCCATTCTTCCGGAACTGAATCGCCAGATATTCATGCACTTTCATGACGGCATCGAATCCGACAATTGGCTCCATCGCCGCCGAGCGCTTGCCGCCGCCGTCGGCATGGACGCTGACGTCGGTCGCCAACATCGCGCTGAGCGCCTTCATGTCGCCACTTCGGGAAGCGGTGAAGAAGGCTTTCGCAAGCTCAAGGCCACGCTGCTTCTCCATCTGGAAGCGAGGTCTGGCCTCGCGGACATGGACGCGCGCGCGGGCCGCGAGTTGCCGGCAGGCAGCCGGGTCGCGTTCAATGGTCGCTGCCACCTCGTCGAACCCCAGCCCGAACACGTCGTGCAGCAGGAAGGCCGCCCGTTCGAGCGGCGAAAGACGTTCCAGTGCAAGCATCAGCGGTAAGGTGACGTCTTCTTCTTCCTCTTCCTCCACGACCGGATCGGGAAGCCAGGGTCCGATATAAGTCTCACGCCGGCGTCGCGCGGATTTGAGCTGATCGAGGCAGAGCCGCGTGAGCGTGCGGCGCAGGAACGCCTCCGGCTCACGCACCTCGCCGCGGTCGATACCCATCCAGCGGATGAAGGCCTCCTGGACCATATCTTCGGCATCGGCCACAGAGCCGAGCATACGGTAGGCGAGACGCATGAGCTTGGGACGCAGCGGATCGAAATCCGCCGCTGCGTCCTCGTGCCTGACGTCCGCCATCAGGCGACCGCCTTGGCGGCGCTCTTTGCGGCTGCCGGATCGAGCCACAAACCGAAGCCGACCGCGATGCGGTTCCATCCGTTGATGACATTGATCATCAGCGTGAGCTTCACCTGTTCCTCCTTCGTGAACTGCGCATCCAGCGCTTCATAGGCGCTTTCATGCGCATGTCCTTCGGACAGCCGCGTCAGAGCCTCGGTCCAGCCTAGCGCGGCGCGTTCGCGATCGGAATAGCAAGGCGCTTCGCGCCAAGCCGACAGCAGGTAGATCCGCTGCTCGATCTCGCCCTTCTCACGCGCTTCCGCCGTATGCATGTTGATGCAGTTGGCACAGGCGTTGATCTGGGATGCTCGAATCTTCACGAGCTCGATGAGGGTCGGCTCAAGGCTCGATGCAACGGCGATCGATGTGCTTGTCCAGCTCTTCATGAGCGAGGGGGCCGCGGCGAAGGGATCAAGCTTGGCAGTCATGGTTCCGTCTCCTTTTGTTGGTTCCGACACCATGACGAGACAGTATCCGCCAATGTGACATGTATACCGAAATTTTCTTGCGGGGGCTCCTTCAGCCGGGCGTCAGCCCATGAAACAAGGCACGCCGTATTCTCCGATTCTATAGCGTGGACAGCCGATCAGGCTCCGTCGTGTTCCCTGAGGAAGCCGGAAACGGTGGCAAGGCAGCTTTCCCTTTCCTCCACATGCGGCATATGGCTCGATTGTTCGAACACCACCCATCGGCATCCCGGCACGCGTTCGACATAGGGGCGGACGACCTCGGGCGTCGCTTCGTCGTGGCGTCCGGATATGAGGAGCGTGGGCGCGGTGATGTCCGCCAGCCGATCCTCGATCGTCCAGTCCTTCATCGTGCCGATGACATGGAATTCCGTCGGCCCGTTCATGTTGCGATAGACGGTATTGTCTTCGTCCATGATCGCGAAGGTGCGGGCAACCTCAGGCGGCCAGGGCGTAACGCGGCAGACATGCCGGTCGTAGAAGACGCGGGAGGCGGCGATGTATCCCGGGTCCGTTATGGTACCGGCCTCCTCATGCTTCAGCAGCATTGCCTGCACCTCGGCAGGCAGATCGCGACGCAGGCGATTGGCTTCCGACACCCAGGTGTGCATGTTGGCGGGCGAGTTGGCGATCACCAGGGCTTTCAGCCCTCGCGGACGGCGCACCGCATGTTCGGCGCCCAGCATGCCGCCCCAGGATTGGCCGAGATAGGCATAGCGATCGCCGATGCCGAGATGCGCCAGCAAGGCGTCCAATTCCTCCAGGAACAGCGAAACGGTCCAGAACTCCGGGCCTTTTTCGGGAAGCCGGGTGGAGTTGCCGTTGCCGAGCTGGTCGTAATGAATGACCGCCCGCCCGTCGAGCGCCGCTATGTCCTTGAAGGAGTCGACGTAATCATGGGTGCAACCCGGCCCGCCATGAGCGACCACGAGCGGCAGGCGCGATGAGCCGAGCGAGCCGGTGACGCGATACCACGTGCGGTATCCGCCAAATGGGACGTAACCTTCCTGTACCGCCGCTTTCTCCATGCCTGCCTCCATCGTCATTGCGAGATGGCGGGAGCATAGAGCCGGGCCGTGCCCGGCGGCAGCTATCACAAATAATAGGATGGCGCGTCGTCGAGCAGCCGGTAATGGGTGGCGCGAACGACCGCCTGGGTGCGGTTCCTGGCGCCGAGCTTCTTGGCGGCGCTGTTAAGGTGCATCACCACGGTCGGCACGGAACGATCGATGACGCGCGAGATCTCCTTGGCGGAAAGCCCTTCCGCCGAATATCGCAGGCATTCGCGCTCGCGTTGCGAGAGACGGATGCGGCCGGCGGTCTTCGCCGAGGCATCGAAGACCGCGAAGGCACATTCGTGGAAAATATGGGCGACGAGGCCGAAATCGGCCATGTATCGCTCGGCCTCGCGCTGGAAATCACGCCCGCTGCCGAAACGCACGCCGGTGACCGTGGCATAATCGCCGCGCGGCAGATGCACCGGCACCGTCACCCCGCAGGACATGTCGCGTTCTCGCAGGTAACGCGAGACAGGCGCGCTCTTCTCGTCGAGAAAGCGGTTGATGGCGGTCCCGGCGCGCGCGTCGTAGTTCCAGAAGAACGGCGTCGTCGTTCTCAGCGCCATCTGCTGCACCGGATCGATACGGAAATATTCCCGGTCACACCAGTATTCGTACATGTCATCGGAAATATTGCGCAGCTTCAGCAGCGACGGAATGATCAATTCGCCGGTGAGATCATAGGGAACCGGCGTGTAATCGTAGATCAGCGCGTCGAAACCGAAATCCTTCACGGCATCGAAGGCCCGGTCGATACGGCCGTCCAGCGTTTGCTCGACCGTGAACCGCGATCTGATTGAACCGATACCACCAAGCATGCGTGCCCCGCTGGAACGCCGACGTTTTCAGGGCGAACCTATCACTTCTTATAGCTGGTGTGGAGCCGATATTCCGCTAAAAATTGGTCATGCTCAAAAGATGAGCAACTTGAGGTTCGTGCTGGAGAAATGCATGTGGCGCGAGTTGAAACCCGACCAGCGCGTTGAGGTCGATGTAGACGGCTTTCGGGTCGTCGCCTACTCCTTCGGAGACGGGCCCGATACCGTCTTCTGCCTGAACGGCGGCCCGGGCCTGCCCTGCGACTACCTGCGCGAGGCGCATTCCTGTCTCGTCGATCAGGGATACCGTGTCGTCGCCTTCGATCAGCTCGGCACCGGCGCGTCCGATCGCCCGACCGACACCGCACTTTGGACCATTGGCCGGTATGTCGAGGAGACGGAAACCGTGCGCAAGGCGCTCGGCCTCGGCAAGGTGCACATGCTCGGCCACTCCTGGGGCGGCTGGCTGGCGATCGAATATGCGCTGACCTATCCGGAAAACCTGAAGACGCTGATCCTGGAGGACACCGTCGCCGATATGCCGCATCTGATCCTGGAACTGGAGCGGCTGCGGGCGGCGCTCGGCGCCGAGACGGTCGCCATGATGCAGAAGCACGAAGCACGCGGCACGATCGACCATCCGGAATATCTGGCGGCGATCACCCTGCTCAACTATCGTCACGTCTGCAGGCTCCCTGAGTGGCCGGCGCCGGTGAGGCGTTCGCTGGACGACTGGAACATGGGTCCCTACGGCACGATGCAGGGGCCGAACGAATTCCTCTATATCGGCAACCTCAAGGACTGGAACCGGATACCGGATCTGGCGAGGATCACCATGCCCGTGCTGATCACCTGCGGCGCTCACGACGAACTGACCCCGGCCTGCTCGATGCGCATGAAGCTCAACCTGCCCGACGCCGAGCTGAAAGTCTTCGACAACGCCAGCCATATGCCGTTCTACGAGCAGCCGGAGGCCTATTATCCCGCTCTTCTTGATTTTCTTTCGCGGCACAGGACAGGCGGATGATCGGCAGCGGAAATTCGGTGACGTGCCGGCGAAAGATGGAGGCGCATAACCGTGCACCGCTATAAATTCGTTCTGTATCGACCGCTGCAGTTTCTTCCGGTACTCTTCGGCATCAGCGTCATCACCTTCGTTCTCGTTCGTCTGATCCCCGGCGATCCGGCCCGCGTCCTGCTTGGTACGCGTGCAACCCCCACCGCGCTTGCCCGCGTCCGTGAGCAATACGGCCTCGACGAGCCTATCTGGGTGCAATATTTCTACTTTCTCGAAAATCTCGGCCGCGGCGAGATGGGCAAGTCCATTCTCTTCAAGATCGACGTCCTGAAACTGATCGCCACCCGGATCGAGCCGACGCTCACCCTGGTCCTCGTCAGCGTGATCCTGTCGATCCTGATCGCCGTCCCGATGGCGGCAATAGCAGCGCGCAGGAAGGGGCGCTTCGCCGACCATGCCGTGCGCCTCGTTTCGACTGCGGGCATAGGTTTTCCGCCTTTCTGGCTGGCGCTGATGCTGATAATCCTGTTCAGCGTCAAGCTCGCCATCTTCCCGGTCTCGGGATACGGCGACACCCTCCTGGACAAGATCGGCCATCTTATCCTTCCCAGCCTGACGATCGCGCTATCGCTGTCGGCCGTTCTGACGCGCAGCCTGCGCGCAGCCATGATCGTCGAGCTGCAATCCGATCTCGCCACCGCTGCCCGGGCGCGCGGCATGCCGGAAAGCATCGTCTTCTGGCGGCATGTGCTTCCGAATTCGCTGGTGCCGACCGTCAATCTGCTCGCCGTCAATATCGGCTGGCTGATCGGCGGCACGGTGGTCGTCGAAACCGTCTTTGCCATACCCGGCATGGGGCAGTTGTTGGTTCGCGCCATCTTCTCGCGCGATTACATGGTGGTGCAAGGCGTCGCCATGGTGTTCGCCTGTGCGACTGTCCTCGTGAACTTTCTCGCCGATGTCGTCACCGTCAGCCTCGATCCGCGGGTCAAGCTATGAGCGCCGCCCTCGCCGTCCGCATGAACATCAACTGGAGCCGCTGGCTCGGCCGCCATCTCACGCTGGCAATCGGCGCCGGCATCCTCGGCCTGTTCCTGCTCGCCGCCCTGGCGGCGCCGATGATCGCGCCATACGATCCGATCCTGCAGAATGCCGATGTGCGATTGGCGCCGCCATCGCTCGCGCATCCCTTCGGGACCGACAACTTCGGCCGCGACATCTTCTCGCGGGTGGTCTGGGGGACACGCGTCGACCTCCAGATCGCCGTGATCGGCGTGCTTTTTCCCTTCCTGATCGGCACCGCAGTCGGCACGATCGCGGGGTTCTTCGGCGGCGTCGTCGATGCGATCTTCATGCGGCTCGTGGACATCATCCTCGCCTTTCCCTTCCTGGTGCTGATGCTGTCCGTCATTGCCATCCTCGGGCCGGGGCTGACGAGCTTCTATATCGCCATGGCACTGGTCGGCTGGGTGTCCTATGCACGGCTCATCCGGGCGCAGATGCTGGTTCTGAAGAACAGCGACTATGCGGTCGCCGCCGTCAGTCTCGGCTTCGGCAATGCGCGGATCATGTTCCGCCACCTGCTGCCGAATGCAGTCGCCGGCTCGATCGTGTTCTCCATGTCGGACGCGGTGCTGGTGCTCCTCAACGGCGCGGCGATAAGCTATCTCGGCCTCGGCGTGCAGCCGCCGGTAGCCGAATGGGGCGTCATGGTCGCCGAGGGCCAGAGTTTCGTCACGACGGCCTGGTGGATCACCCTGTTTCCGGGACTGTCGATCGTGACGCTTGCCTTCGGCTTCAGCCTTCTCGGCGACGGCCTCGGCGAGCTCCTGGGGGTGCGCGAATGAGCACCGTCCTCTCCATACGCGGCCTGACGGTCAAGGCAGCGCTCGATCATGAAGAGCGGACGCTGATCGATGCGGTCTCCTTCGATCTGGCAAAGGGCGAGATACTCGGGCTGGTTGGCGAGAGCGGCTCCGGCAAGAGCATGATTTGCCGGGCGATCGTTCGCCTGTTGCCCTCCTCCTCGATTTCGATCACCGGCGGCGCGGTCTTGCTCTCCGGACGCGACCTGGCGAATGCCGACGAGGCCGCGATGCGCAGCGTTCGCGGCGGCGAGATCGGCATGGTATTCCAAAACCCGACCAGCCATCTCGACCCGGTGATGAGCATCGGCGAGCAGGTCGCCGAAGGCATCCGCTATCATCAAAATGTGGGCCGCGACGTCGCGCGGGCGATGGCGATCGAAATTCTCGGCCAGGTCGGCTTTCCCGAGCCGGCGCGGCAGTACGACAACTATCCGCACGAATTCTCCGGCGGCATGCGCCAGCGGGCGATGATCGCCGTGGCTCTGTCCTGCAATCCGAAGATCCTGATCGCCGACGAACCGACGACCGCGCTCGACGTCACCATTCAGGCGCAGATTCTGCGCTTGCTGATGGATATCCGCGACAAGCGAGGCCTGTCGATCATCCTGATCACCCATGATCTCGGCATCGTCGCACAGACATGCGACAAGATCGCGGTGCTGCGCGGCGGAAAACTGCTGGAGCACGGCCCGAAACGCCGGGTTCTTGCCGAGCCGCAGCATCCCTATACGATCAGCCTGCTCGAAAGCCATCCGTCGATGTCGCAGGAGCCGGCGGCCGCAGAAAACAGCGCCGAGTGCCCGGACGCGGCGAAGCGGCCGCTGCTCGAAGTGGACGATCTCGTCGTGCGGTTCCCGAAACCCGGTCTCCACCTCTTCGGCGGGAACCGCACCGTGTCGGCCGTCGATGGCGTCAGCCTGCACGTCATGCCGGGCGAGACGGTCGGCATCGTCGGCGAAAGCGGATCCGGCAAGAGCACGCTCGCCCGCGCCATCCTGGGACTGACCCCGCTCTCCGCGGGCCATGTCGTCTTTGAAGGCTCGGATCTCGCGCAGCAGCGTGCCCGCACGCTGGCGCTCCTGAAGACCGAGGCCGCGATGGTCTTTCAGGATCCTTACAACGCGCTCAACCCGCGGCTGACGGTCGGCGAGACGCTGGCGGAAGTATTGCGCGTCCAGAAAAAGGTTCCTCGCGCGCAAATTCCGGCACGCATCGCGGAATTGCTGGATCTCGTCGGCCTCGATCGAGAATTCTCCGGCCGGCGGCCGCGAAGCATGAGCGGGGGCCAGTGCCAGCGCGCAGGCATTGCCCGGGCGCTCGCCGTCGACCCGAAGATGATCATCGCGGACGAGTGCGTCGCCGCGCTGGACGTCACGATCCAGGCGCAGATCATCGACCTTTTCCGCGACCTGAAGGCGCGTATGAACCTGACCTTGCTGTTCATCGCCCATGATCTCGCCATCGTGCGCAATCTCTGTGATCGCCTGGTGGTGATGTATCGTGGCAGGATCGTCGAGGAAGGGCGCTGCCAGGACGTCTTTTCCAATCCGCGCCACCCCTACACAGCAGCGCTGATCAGCGCCATTCCGGACATCGATCCGGACAAGCCTCTTCCCCGCATCGACGTTTCGCCGCGCGGTGAGGCGAAAGCGGCGCAGAGAATTTCCAGCCAGCCATCGATAAGCCTGAGATAACAAAGAAGGGAACGATCACATGAAAAGGAAATGGATAAATTTGAGCCTGGCGACGGTGCTCGCCGTGTTGAGCTTCGGCGCAGGTATCGCCGAAGCCGCCGGCGTGCTGACCATCGGCAGGCGTGAGGACTCGACGACCTTCGATCCGATCAAATCGGCGCAGAACGTCGACAACTGGGTCTTCTCCAACGTCTTCGATGTCCTGATCCGTGTCGACAAGACCGGCACGAAGCTGGAGCCCGGCCTTGCGGAAAGCTGGACCGTGTCGGACGACGGTCTGACCTACACGTTCAAGATTCGCGATGCGAAATTCTCCGACGGTTCGCCGATCACGGCCGAAGACGCCGCTTTCAGCCTGCTTCGCATCCGCGACAATGAAGGCTCGCTGTGGAGCGACAGCTACAATATCGTCGACACGGCGGAGGCGGCCGACGACAGGACGCTCGTCGTCAAGCTGAAAACGCCGTCGGCACCTTTCCTGTCGACGCTGGCATTGCCCAACGTGTCCGTGCTTTCGAAGAAGGCACTCGAGGAAGCCGGAGAAGAGGCCTTTGCCGAACTGCCGACTGCAGCCTCCGGCGCCTTCATCGTCAAAGAATGGCGGCGAGGCGATCGCGTCATCCTCGAGAAGAACCCGAATTTCTGGCAGGCCGACCGGGTGAAGCTCGACGGCATCGAATGGATCTCCGTGCCGGACGACAATACCCGTATGCTGAACGTTCAGGCCGGAGAACTGGACACCGCTATCTTCGTTCCCTTCTCGCGTGTCGAGGAGCTGAAGAAGGACCCCAACCTCAACGTCCACATCGACACGTCGACCCGCGAGGACCATCTGCTGATCAACCATGAGCACGGCCCGCTCGCAAAGAAGGAAGTGCGCCAGGCGCTCGACATGGCGATAGACAAGAGCGCGATCGTCGACACGGTGACCTTCGGGATCGGCGAGGTCGCGAATTCCTATATTCCCAAGGGCTCGCTCTACCACTACGACGCCAACTATCGATATCCGTACGATCCGGAAAAAGCGAAGGCGATGCTCGCGGACGCCGGAGCTTCCGATCTGGCCCTTAATTATGTCGTGAATGCCGGCAACGAGGTCGACGAGCAGATCGCCGTACTCCTGCAGCAGCAACTGCAGAAAGCCGGCGTCACCGTCAATCTGCAGAAGGTCGACCCGAGCCAGAGCTGGGACATGCTTGTCTCCGGCGACTACGACATATCGGTCATGTACTGGACGAACGATATTCTCGACCCTGACCAGAAGACCACCTTCGTGCTCGGCCATGACAGCAACATGAACTACATGACCCGCTACAAGAGCGACAAGGTCAAGGATCTGGTCGCCGCCGCGCGCCTGGAGCTCGATCCGAAGAAGCGGGAGGCGATGTATGTCGACATCCAGAAGACGGCCAAGGACGACGTTCACTGGATCGACCTTTATTACAGCCCCTACATCAACATATCCCGCAAGAACATCGAGAACTTCTACCAGAACCCGCTCGGCCGCTTCTTCCTCGAAGACACGGTGAAGAACTGAGCCGTTGCAGGCGAGATTTCCACCCGGCGCCCTCTGCCGCCGGGTGGATGTCCCGATCGGTTATCTCCAGGTTCTTTATCCGGCCGGGCATGAGTGATCCCCGCGTCGATCACGGCGCGAAGGTGCGCTGAGCGGAAATGCAATTTCCAAACGGAAGAGGAAGAATGGAACTCTTGGCGGCTGCGGTTGTTCCGGCCCTGAGCAAAGGCTCCTTCCCCGAAACGGCAACCATGGAGGAAATGCGATGCATGTCCGGGAAATGATCTCCACCCATCCGCATGTGCACGGCGATACCGCGGACGCGCTGCTTCGCTGCATCGAGGAATGCTATTCCTGTGCACAGACCTGCACGAGCTGCGCCGACGCCTGTCTCGGCGAAGAGACGGTGAAAGACCTGACGCAATGCATCAGGCGGAATCTCGACTGCGCGGATATATGCCTGGCTACCGGCGCGATGGCGTCACGCAGGACCGGAAGCAATATCGACGTTCTTCGTGCGGCGATCGGCGCCTGCGCCGAAGCATGCCGCATTTGCGGCGAAGAGTGCCAGAAGCATGCCGGAATGCACGAGCATTGCCGCGTCTGCGCAGAGGCATGCCGCAGCTGCGAGGAAGCCTGCAAGGCGGCTCTTCCTCAAGTGCACTGACGCTGGCGGACCTGCTCCTGCGGAAAAGGATCCACCCTTTCCTTGAATGCGCAGAAGCAGAGCGCGGGTCTTCTCAGCTCGATGCGCTCCGGAAGCTCGCGCCGGGATGATTGTCCGGCAGGTGGTCGCCGGAGTCGAAGAGGCGGTCGCGCAGGCTCGTTCCTCCGTAGGCCGTCTTGTATCGGCCGCGCTCCTGGAGGACCGGCACGACGAGCTCCACGAAGTCCTCGTAGCATTCGGGCGTTACGGTGCGCGCCAGGTTGAACCCGTCGATCTCGCCCTCGTCGATCCAGCTTTCCAGTTCGTCGGCGATGGCCGCCGGGGTGCCGACGATCAGCGGATAGCGCCCGCCGAGAGCGAGCTCGTCGAGCAGCTGCCGCTTCGTCCAGCGCTTCTTCTTCGCGAGTTCGGTGGCCGACTGGATAGCGTTCGAGGGTCCGTATTCGATCGGATCGTCGAGGCCGTATCTCGAAAAATCGATGCCGGTGCTTGCCGCGAAATGCGCAAGCCCCGCCTCCGGGCTTGCATGGGTGAGATAGTCCCGGTGCTTGTCCCGCGCCTCCTCCTCGGTGCGGCCGGGGATGACGGATATGCCGATGAAGATCCTGATGTCTTCGGGCCTGCGTCCGGCAGCCACGGCTTCCTCCCGCAGGGTGCGCGACATGGCGCGCGCCGCCTGCTTGTCGGTGGCGCCCATGAAGATGCATTCGGCGTGGCGCGCGGCAAACCGGCGTCCCCTGCCCGAGGTGCCAGCCTGGTAGAGAACAGGCGTGCGCTGCACCGATGGCTCGGACAGGTGATAGCCCTCGACGCGGTAGAAGGGGCCTTCATGGCGGATCGGCCTCACCTTGGCGGGATCGGCGTAGATGCGCGCCGCCCGGTCCGCGCGGACCGCATCGTCGTCCCAGCTGCCTTCCCAGAGCTTGTAGAGAACCTCCAGGCAATCCTCCGCCCGGTCGTAGCGCGTGTCATGGGCCGTCAGCCCGTCCTGCCCGACGGCGCGCGCCGCGCTGTCGAGATATCCGGTCACGATGTTCCAGCCGATGCGGCCTGCCGTCAGGTGGTCCAGCGTGGAGATGCGCCGCGCGAAGGTGTATGGCGGCTCGGCATTCGCGTTGACGGTGATGCCGAAGCCGAGATTGCGCGTGACCGCCGCCATCGCCGACACCAGCAGCAGCGGATCGTTGACCGGAAGCTGGATGGATTCCTTGAGCGTCAGGTCGACCGACCCCTGATAGACGTCGTAGACGCCGATGATATCGGCGATGAAGATGCCGTCGAAAAATCCGCGCTCCAGCGTCGCCGCCAGCGATGTCCAGTAGTCGAGCCGCTTGTATTCAACGGACCGGTCGCGCGGATGCGCCCAGAGACCGTGGTTTATATGGCCCACGCTGTTCATGTTGAACGCATTGAGGAGGATCTGTTTTTTCATCGCTGACTGGTGTCTCCTAGGCTCATGACCTAGAGCGTTCGTTTTCTCCGGTCATAGGGCTCTATCTCTTTGCTTTTTACGCAATCCCGGACGGAAAACCGCACTGCACTTTTCCTGGAATTGCTTTAGATCGCGCCATGACGGGGCGGGCGTTTGCCGTTGAGGTGAAAATTGCCGACCGCCTGGTATTTCCAGCGAACCGGATCGTGAAGCGTGTGCGTGCGGACATTGCGCCAGTAGCGGTCGAGATTGTCCTCCGATTGCGTGGCGGAGGTTCCGGAGAGCTCGAACAGCTTTTCGGCCGCAAGCAGGCCTGCCTTGGTGGTCAGGATGCGCGCCTGCGCCACCGCGATCGAGGCGCGCGCCACGCTGTCTTCGTCCGGCGCGCGCTGGGCAGCGTCCACGAAGCCTGCCGCGCGCTCGACCAGCGCTTCCGCCGCACGCAGCCGCAGCCGCACATGGCCCACCTGATGCAGCGTCAGGGGATCTTCGCAGGCCTTCTCGACGCCCGAGTCCAGCCAGGGACGGGAGCGCTCCCGCACGAAGCGCAGCGTCTCCTCGAAGGCGCCGAAACCGATGCCGAGATCGATCGCCGCATGCATGATCTGCGCGTGCGGGCCGATCGTCGTCGGACGGTCGAAGGATGCCTTGAAGGGAACCACCCATTCCGGCTCGACGCGCACGCGCTCGAAGCGGACCGATCCGCTTCCCGTCACCCGCTGGCCGAAGCCGTCCCAATCGTCGATGACCGTCACGCCTTCGGCGCTGCGCGGGACAAATGCGAGATAGCTCGCCGTCTCTCCCGCCTCCTCGTCCGCCACGACCAGCGTCGGTATCCACTGCGCGTAGATCGCGCCGGTACAGTAGAATTTCTGGCCTTCCACATACCAGCCGGCCGGATCGCGCACCAGCCGGGTGCGCCGCGTGAAGTCGCGCTGCCCGATCTCCGCCAGCGCATTGCCGAGCCGGTCGCCGGCGAGCACCCGGTCGAAGAAGAAACGCTTCTGCTCCTGCGAGCCGCCGACCCGCAGCACTTCGAGCGCATAGAAATGGTTCTGCGGGATTTGCGCCAGCGACCCGTCGGCGGCGGCGATGGTGGCGATGACGCGCGCAAGCGTGACTGTGGAGATTTCCGCCCCGCCATAGGCGCGCGGCACCGTGGCGCCCCAGAGGCCGCTGGCGCCGTAGCGCTCAAGTTCGTTCCACGGCAGGAGCCTTTCGGCATCGCGTCTGCTGGCGTCGCGGGTGAAATCGGCGGCCAGACTCCGCGCCGCTTCGAGCGCTTGCGCATCGCTTTCGATCAGCGTCGGCCGCGCGGGCTCGGCCATCGTTTTCCGGGAAGTCGGGAAGGCGCCTGAGATCATGCCGGTCACTCGGTCCGTTTCAGTTCCATTGGTGGCGTGCCGGATAGGCGCCGTTGAGATGATAGCTGCCGATGAGGTGGTATTTCCAGCGCACCGGATCGTGCAGCGTATGGACGCGTGCGTTGCGCCAGTGCCGGTCGAGCCCGTGGGCGGCGCGTGTGGCGCTCGATCCCGCGAGGTCGAACAGTTTCTCGCTCGCCTCGAGCGCGATTTCCGTGGTCAGGATTTTCGCCTCGGCCACGGCCACCGAGGCCCGCGCGCTCGATTCCGCCGTCACCGGAACTGCGCTCAGCTCGTCGAGCAGGGCCGCCGCGTGATGGAGCAGCGCCTGGGCGGCCTGGAATTCGGTTTCCAGATGTCCCACCTCGTGAATGATGGTCGGGTCGTCGGACGCCCTGTCGAGGCCGGAATCCATCCACGGCCGGGCTCGGTCCCTGACGAAGCCGATCGCGTCGTCGATCGCAGCACGCGCGATGCCGGCGTCGATGGCCGCCTGGACGATCTGCGAGATCGGCCCCCAGAGACCCGGCCTGTCGGCCGCCCGCCACACCGGGAGCACATCGCCGGGCCCGACCGGCACGTCCTCGAATTCCACCGTTCCGCTGGCGGTCGTGCGCTGCCCGAAGGAGGACCAGTCGTCGATGACCTTGACGCCCGGCGCGTCGAAGCGGGCCCATACCTGAACCGCGCGGCCCTCGTCGTCGATCGCCCGCGTCGGTATCCAATGGGCGAAGAGTGCTCCCGTCGAATAGAAGCGACGGCCGGTCAGGCGCAGCCCATCGGCCGTCGCGGTGATGCGCGTCGTGACATGGCTGATCATGTTGCGGCCGCGTTCGGGGCCGGCATTGCCGATCCTCTCGCCTTTCAGGATATCCGCGTAGAAACGCTGCTTCTGTTCGGGCGACCCGAGATCTCGCAGAAGGGCCAGCACGCCGAAATGGTTCTGCGGGATCTGACCGGCCGACGGATCGGCGGCGCAAAGGATCTCGAACATGCGCACCAGCGTCACCAAGGAGAGTTCGGGACCGCCGAACTCCTTCGGCACCGTGATCGCGCCGAGCCCGCTTGCGCTGTAGGCCTCGATCTCGTCCCACGGCAGCAGCCTTTCCCTATCGCGCCGCGCAGCTCCGGCGGAAAGCCTTGCCGCAAGCGCCGTCGCCGCTTCGATCGCCTCGGCGTCCGTCGTGATACGGCGCGCGGCAGTTGCCGGCGCAGGCCGCCGCATATCTTCGAAGCCGTTTCTGTCCGCATTGCTGGGTTCGCTCATCTGTCCTGTCCGTTCCAATTCGCTCAGCGGTTTCGCAGGCGGCGCACCGTGTAGTCGCCCGCGACCTGCACCGCGGTGACCATGGCGATCAGCACGACGATGACGGCAATCATGACCGTGGTGTCGAAGCGCTGGTAGCCGTAGCGGATCGCCATGTCGCCGAGCCCGCCGGCGCCGACCGCGCCCGCCATGGCCGAGGCGCCGATCATGGTGACGACGGTGATCGTGAAGCCGCCGACGATGCCGGGAAGCGCCTCGGGCAGGAGCACGTGACGCACGATATGCCACTTGCGGCAGCCCATCGCCTGCGCCGCCTCGATCAGCCCCTTGTCGACCTCGCGCAGGCTCACCTCCGCGATGCGGGCGAAGAACGGCGTCGCGCTGATGGAGAGCGGCACGATGGCGGCCCATACGCCGATCGTCGTGCCGGTCAGGAAGCGGGTGAGCGGCAGCAGCGCCACCAGAAGTACGATGAAGGGCGTGGCGCGAAAGCCGTTCACCACGGCGGCGGCAACGCGATTGAGGCGCGGCGCCTCGAAGAAGCCGCCGGGCGCCGAGACCACGAGGAAAACGGCAATCGGAACGCCGATCGCCAGGGCGATCAGCGCCGAGATACCGACCATCTGCACCGTGTCGAGGAAAGCCAGCCAGAGGCGGTTATACATCGCGGGGGACATGACCCAGAATCCTTGCGCTGCCGATGTGGCTTTCGAGACCCTTAAGGTCTTGTTCCGATACGCCGCTCGCTGCGACCAGCAATGTGCCGTAAGCATGGCCCTGGATGCGGTCGATCGAGCCGTGAAGCAACCGCACCGAGCTTCCGAGCGTACGGGCAATACGCGACAGGTCCGGTTCCCCGGCTTCCCGGCCCGTATAGTGCAGCTCCAGCACGGCTTCCCCGCCTTCGACCGGCGCGGACTGGAGGCGCGCGGCGATGTCCTCCGGGATGTCGCGGTTGAGCGGCTGCAGCAGCGCGCGCGTCGCGTCGTGCTTCGGAGCGCCGAAGACCTGCCAGACCGGCCCCTCCTCGGCGATGCGGCCCTGCTCCAGCACCAGCACGTTTTCGCATATCTCGCGGATGACGCTCATCTCGTGGGTGATGAGGATGATGGTCAGCCCGAGGTTGCGGTTGATGTCCTTCAAAAGCCGGAGGATCGAGAGCGTCGTCTCCGGATCGAGCGCCGACGTCGCCTCGTCGCACAGCAGGATCTCCGGCCTGTGCACGAGCGCGCGGGCGATGCCTACCCTCTGCTTCTGGCCTCCCGAAAGGCGCGACGGATAGACGTTGTGCTTGTCCTCGAGCCCGACGAGCGCAAGCACGTCATCGACCCGCTCGGCAATCTGCCTCTTCGGCACGCCGGCGACGACCAGCGGCAGCGCCACGTTCTCGCGCACCGTCTTGGCCGAGAGCAGGTTGAAATGCTGGAAGATCATTCCGATCCGCCGCCGCAGACCGACGAGCGCGTCCTCGTCGAAACGACCGATGTCCTGCCCGTCCACCAGGACGCGGCCGGCGGTCGGGCTTTCGAGCCGGTTGATCGTGCGCAGCAGGCTGGATTTCCCCGCACCGCTGCGGCCGATGATGCCATAGACGCGGCCCGCCGGAATTTTCAGCTCGATATCCTCCAGCGCCCGCACCGCGCCGGAGGCGGAGTGATAAGTCTTGCCGAGCTTCTCGAACCGGACGGAACCGGCCCCGGCGGACGCGCCTGTCGGCGCTGCGGCCGGCGCTTTCTCGAAAGCCGCGGCCCGCGCCGGGGCGATTGCATCGACGATCAATGCAGCCATGACAGGGTATAGAGCTTGTCGTTGGAGTGGTACGCCTCGCTTATGGTCTTACGGACGGTCTCGGAATTCTGGTAGAGCTCGACCAGGCGCTTGAGCTGCGGATCGTCCTTGCGGTCCTCCCGCACGGTGAAGACGATGGCGAAGCGGCGATCGTCGATGCCCGAATAGATCAGGCCGGAACCCGGATCGAACAGGCCAGACGCGGCGATGAAATGCGGATAGCCGAGCGCCAGATCGACGTCGGCGGTCACGCGGACGAGCTGCGGTCCTTCGACTTCGGTGAATTGCAGGTTTCGCGGGTTTTCGACGATGTCGTCGAGCGTGCCCGTGAAGCCCACCCCCTCGCGCAGCTTGATGAGCCCGGCCTTCTCGATCAGCAGCAGCCCCCGGCCCTGGTTCACCGGGTCGTTGGCAATCGCCACGGAGCCGCCCTCGGGGATCTCGTCGAAGCTTTTGTGCTTCAGCGAATAGAGACCGATATTCGCAAGAATTCCGGGACCGAGATCGGTCAGCTTGTAGCCGCGATCGGCGATGGCATTGTCGAGAAACGGCCGATGCTGGAAATAGTTGACGTCGATGTCGCCGGCGTCCAGCGCGACGTTCGGCGTCGTCCAGTCCGTGAACTCGACCGTCTCTATGTCGATCCCCGCTTCCTTGGCCTCCGGGATGAGCGCAGCGATCGAATCCGCGTAGGCGCCGGGCACCACGCCGACCTTGACCGTTTCGGCATGAACGGCGGTAGTGAAGGCCATAGCGGCGATAAGACCTAAAAAAACTATTTTCATATCGTTCCCCAATTGTGTTTGCCGTCCGGCACGCCGCAAGCCCGTCAGTTCACCGACGCGCCTTGCGTCCATGGAAGGCTGTAGAGCTTCGGATTGTCGGCGAAGGATTTGTGGATCTGCGCCTTCACGGCGTCGGAGTTCTGGTAGATCCCGACGAAGCGCCGGATCAGCGGATCGTCCGCATTGTCCTCCCGTGCGACGAAGCGGATCGCGAAATGGATGTCGTCGATGCCCGAATAGAGGAGCGCCCGTCCTGCGACGTCCGGTTGGCCGGCATTGACGTAGTGCGCCGGATAGCCCTGCGCGAGATCGACGTCCTCGAGCGCCCGCACGAGCTGCGGCCCCTCGATTTCGACGAACTGCAGATCGCGTCCGTTCTCCACGATGTCGTCGAGCGTCCCGCGGGCGCCTACGCCGTCGGCAAGCCTGATCAGTCCGGCGCGCTCGATGAGCTGCAATCCCCGCCCCTGATTGACCGGATCGTTCGCGACGCCGACGCGCGCACCCTGCGGCAATGCCTCGAAGCTGTCATACTTTGAGGAGTACAGGCCCAGATTGGGCAGGAGGCCGACCGCGACGCTCTTCAGCTTGAACCCGGTCTCCGAGACCGCGTTGTCGAGAAAGGCCTGGTGCTGGAAATAGTTGATGTCGAGATCGCCGGCATTGAGCGCGACATTGGGCGTCGCCCAGTCCGTGAACTCGATGGCCTTGACGTCCACGCCCTGCTTGCGAGCCTCAGTGGCCGCCACCTCGATCGAATCCGCCAGCGAGCCCGGCGTCACCCCGATCGTCAGCGTCTCGGCGAAGGCCGCGGTCGCCATCATCGAAAGGGCCACGGCAATTCCGGCCGCGGTTGAAAATCGCTTGCCGAGCCAGGCCCCCGCCGTGTCCCTGCCCATGTTTTCTCTCCATCGCAATCTCGTTACCGAATACGGCGGAGATTAATTGATAAAATCACTAGAAAAAGTAATCTTTTTTTAAAGTGGCTTTCCTGGTTGGAAATCCGTTCCAGGCAGCTACCTGCTGTCTTCACAGGAAACGTCGCGGAGACCCCTCGCGTGGCGAGGTGACATAGCAGCGGCAGCCCGTTATTGACGGTCACCCCCTTTCGTCTGCCCGCGCATCAGCTATCCTGCACAAGGGAATGCCAAGCATGGGACCTTATGATGCAGCCACGCCAGAACCAGCTCCGGGAACAGATGACGATCCTCGGCGATCTCGAAGCCTCCTCGTTCATCCCATGGATCCGCCGTCACGCAGCCAAGCTCGGGCTTTCGCAGGCGATAGTCTATTCGAGCGGGGACCGGATCGAACTTGAGCTCATCGGACCTGAAGAGCTCATCGACATGATGGAAATGGGTTGCTCGCTCGGCCCGATCGACGTGTGGGTCGAGACGATCGAGCGCAGTTCCATCGACAATGGAAGCGGCTATCGCCGATAGGTCTTGTCCCCGTAGACACAACTTGTGCACTTTATTTAATCATCATTGCCAATGCGGAATATTTATGCAAACGTGGCGGCCGCTGAGGAGTTGGCCGCGGTTCGACCCGCCGTGCTTGCATCCAGCGACGTGTTGATTCTGTTCAGAAAGTCGAGTCATGCAATCCGCTACGACGGGCTCTTGGATGCCGGTCGCTCTGTCCGCTGACCTGCCGGCGGGAACCGTAATACCGGCGCGTGTTCCGGCCGGATCGATTGCCCTCTGGCGCAGCGCGTCCGGGCGTCTGGCAGCATCGGCGGACCGCTGTCCCCATCGCGGCATGCGCCTCTCGCACGGTTTCGTGCGCGGCGAAGCGCTTTCCTGCATCTATCACGGCTGGAGTTATGCCCAAGCCGGAAACTGTCTTCGCATCCCGGCCCATCCGAAGCTCACACCGCCGGAAACGATCCGCGTGGCAACGCATGCAGTTGAGGAGGCCGACGGCGTCATCTGGGTTGCGGTGGGCGAGCCCGCGTCCAAGCCGCCGCAGATGGGCGGCTTCGTTCCCCTGCGTTCCCTGACCGCCCGCGCCGGCATCGCTGCGCTTGAGGCTGCGACCGGCGCAACGGCAGGTCCCGAGGGCCTTGATTGGCGGACGCCGAATGCGCCGGCGATCCGGTTGCTGCTTGTCCCACAGGAGGGCGGCGAAACACTGATCCATGTTCTGCTCGATGGCGCCGCCAGCCCGTCCGAGCGCATCGCGGCATCGCGTGCCGCCGAGAGTGCGCGCCGCAAGGCCGAGGACCTTCAGGAGAGGGATATCGCGCAATGACCAGGGATGCAATGATCGACGAATGGTATCCGGTCGGCCTCTTCAGTCGTCTCGACCGGTCGGGAAGCAAAACCGCCCTGATGGGCGAACCGATCAACGTAGGGCTCGATGCCGCCGGTAACGCCAGCGTAACGGGCGGAAACGGGCGCGCGCTGCCCGCGCGTGTCCGCTACGGCCATGTCTGGTCCTCTCTCGGAGAACCGAAGAAGGAGCTTTTCGCTATTCCCGAAGCCGACCAGCCGGGTCGCCGCTTCATCGATATCGGCGTGGTCCGCGTACGCTGCTCGCCGTTGCGGGCAGTCGAGAACTTCCTCGACATCGCCCATTTCCCCTTCGTGCATACCGATATCTTGGGCGCCGAACCCCATACGGAAGTTCAGAACTACAAGGTCGAGATCCGCGAAGACGACGACGAGGTCTGGGCAACGCAGGTGAAATTCTACCAGCCCCAGGCGGCCAAGTCGGCGAGCGGCGGCATCACGACGGACTACATGTACCGCGTGCCGGCACCGACCTGCTCGGTGCTCTACAAGACCTGCCCGCCCCGCCCCGGCGAATGGGATGTCATAACGCTCTTCGTGCAGCCGCTTGCCGAGGACCTCTGCGACGTCTGGCCGTGGATGGCGCTCTTCGACGACGAAACCCCGATGACCGACCTCATCCATTTCCAGCAGATGATCTTCCTGCAGGACAGGTCGATCCTCGAGAACCAGATCCCCCGGCTCCTGCCGCTGGACCCGGGCATGGAAATCCCGACGCGGGCGGATCTCACCTCCGTCGCATACCGGCGCTGGCTGAAGCGTCACAATTACACCTATGGCGCACAGCTGGTGGCGCAATGAAGCTCTACGATTATGTCCTCTCGCCCAGCTGCTACAAGGTGCGACTGATGGCGGCGCTTGCCGGCGTGAAGCTCGAGACGCGCCCGGTGGATTTCCACCCCGGCGCGGAGCATCGCGGTCCCGAACTGATGGCTCTCAATCCGGCGGGCTCGATCCCGATCCTGGAGGACGGCGACCTGATCCTGACCGAATCCTCGGCCATGCTCGTCTATCTCGCCGCCAAGGCCGCGCCGGAATGGCTCGGCAGCGGCAAACCCGACGAAGCGGCGCGGGTGCAGCAATGGCTATCCTTTTCCGGCCGGCTGACGGTGAGCCTTGGCGGGGCACGGCTTCATGAAATGCTGCGGCGGCCGGGCGACATCGAGACGCTGAGGGCCGAGGGCGTTGCCACCCTTCGCGAACTGGAAGCCGGTCTCGTAGAGCAGGCCGAGCGCGGGATGCGCTTTCTTGCCGCCGACCGGCCGACGGTCTCGGATATCGCCTGCTTCCCCTATGTGGCGCTGGCGCCCGACGGCGGTGTCTCTCTTGATCCCTATCCCGCGATCCGCCTCTGGTCACGCGCCATCCGCGCGCTCGATGCCTTCATCGAAATGCCCGGCATCCACCGGCTGCACGAGCTGAAGCCAGAACCCGGCATTGAACCGGAAGAGGCGTGACATGGCCGGATATCTCCTGAAGAACTGTGCAGCGGTCATCGTGGACAACGGCAAGGGCCCGGCCGTTCACCGCAATGTCGACCTCCTGACGAACGGGCCGGCGATCCAGTCGATCGGCGAAAACCTGGGCCAGGGCGAGCTGCCGGCGGGCACGATAACCGAAGACGCCACCGGCTGGTTCGTCTACCCGGGCCTGATCAACACGCATCATCATTTCTTTCAGTGCTTCGTTCGCAACCGCGCCGATCTCGACTGGACGAAACTGTCCGTCATCGAGTGGCTCGACCGTATCTATCCGGTCTTTTCGCGGCTGAACGAGGACTGCTTCTATCACGCCTCGGTCACGGCCATGGCCGAGATGATCAAGCACGGCTGCACCACGGCTTTCGACCATCAATACTGCTTTCCGCGACATGCCGGCAAACGGCTGATCGACCGCCAGTTCGAGGCAGCGGAATTGCTCGGCATGCGCTTCCACGCCGGGCGCGGCGGCAACACGCTGCCGAAGTCGGAAGGTTCGACCATTCCCGATGCCATGCTGGAGACGACGGACGAATTCATCGCCGATTGCGGCCGCCTGATCGATGCCTATCACGACACCCGGCCCTTCAGCATGCGCCAGGTCGTGGTGGCGCCCTGCCAGCCGGTCAACTGCTACCGCGAGACCTTTGTGGAATCGGTGGCGCTGGCGCGCGAGCGCGGTGTGCAGATGCACACCCATGTCGGTGAAGGCGAGAGCCCGGTGATCGAGGCCCGCCACGGCATGCGCACGATCGACTACCTGCAGGAACTCGGCTTTGCCGGGTCCGATGCCTTCTACGCCCATTGCTGGGAACTGACCCACGACGAACTGCGCCATATGGCCGCCAGCGGCACCGGCGTCTCCCACTGCCCGGAGCCGGTCTATCTGGTCGGCGCAGAGGTCACCGACATTCCCGCCATGTCGGCCTTCGGCTTGCGCATAGGCCTCGGGTGCGACGGTGCTGCCTCCAACGACAATTCGAACCTGATGCATTGCCTCCATTCGGCCTACATGCTGCAGTGCCTCGTATCCTCGACACGAACCCATCCCGTGCCGCCGCCCGTTGATTTCCTCGGCTATGCCACAACCGGCGGCGCGAGCCTTCTGGGGCGGCGCGACATCGGCCGGCTTGCGCCCGGCATGGCGGCCGATCTTTTCGCGATCGACACCCGGCGCATGGACTATGTCGGCACCCGGCACGATCCGCTGAGCCTGATCGCCAGGGTCGGCATAGGCATGGCGACGGACATGACCATGATCAACGGCCGGATCGTCTGGCAGAAGGGCGAGTTCGCCGGCCTCGATGAGGCGCAACTCTTCGCCCGGGCGGAAGCCGTGCTCGCCACCGTGGAATTCTAAAAACCAAAAGAGGGAACTGAGATGCTGACGAACCTGAACCGCAGAACCTTGATGAAAAGTGTTGCCGCCAGCGCCCTTGTCGGCGCGATCGGCAGCCGCTTGGCGTTTGCAGCCGACGAGCCGCTCGGCATTGCTCTCGTCGTACCCTCGCCGGTAGGCGATGTCGGCTGGGCCCATGCGCTCGCCGCCGGCCTTGATCCGATCAAGGCCGCCTATGGCGACAAGGTGAAGGTCACCGTCATCGAGAACATCGCGGAAGGGCCGGACGCTGACCGCATCATGAACAAGGCGGTTGCCGACGGGAACAAGGTCCTGATCGCCGGTTCCTTCGGCTACCAGAACGGCGCCCTGCAGATTGCCCGCCGGGACCCGAGCGTCACCGTGCTGCATGCCTCCGGCTTTCAGGTGGCCCCGAACTTCTCGCCCTTCGCAGCAAAGTACTTCCAGGGCACCTACCTGCTCGGCATGGCGGCTGCCGCCCTTTCCAAGACCGGTAAGCTCGGCTCGGTCTCGGCTTTCGCGATCCCCGAGCTGATCACCTCCATCAACGCTTTCGCGCTTGGCGCCCAGGCGGTTAAGCCCGACATCGAAGTCTCGGTCGTCTGGGTGAATTCCTGGTTCGACCCGGCCAAGGAACAGGAAGCCGCAAAGGCCCTCATCGCCCAAAAATGCGACGTGATTTTCTCCAATGCACAGGATACGCCTTCCGTCATCGCCGCCTGCGAGGAGGCGGGCGTCTACGCCTTCAATCTCAACTCGTCGATGAAGAAATACGCTCCGAAAACCTATCTCGGCTGTATTGCGACCGATTGGTCGCCGTTCTTCAAGGCCTCGGTGGACGCCCATCTTGCCGGCACTTTCACGGGCGCCAACGCCTTTCTCGGCGTCGCCGACAAGGTCGTTGAAGTGCTCGACTGGAATCCGGACATCCCGGCCGAAACCATGACCGGGATCAAGGATATCGAGGCCAAGATCGCGGATGGCAGCTTCTCGCCGTTCACGGGGCCGATCACCAAGGCCGACGGCAGCGAGGGCGCCGCTTCCGGCGCGACCATGGCCGACACAGAGATCGTCGCCATGAACTGGCACGTCAAGGGCGTCACCACGCCGCTGCCGCAATAAGCCATGACGCAGCCCCTCCTGTCGCTCCGCGGCATTTCCAAGAGCTATGGTCCGATCAAGGCCAATCACGAGATAGACCTTGACGTGGCGCCACGGTCTATCCACGCGATTCTCGGGGAAAACGGAGCGGGCAAGTCGACGTTGATGAAGCTGATCTACGGCGTCGAGCAACCGGACGGCGGAACCGCCGCCTGGAAGGGAGAGCCCATGAGCCTTGCCTCGCCTGCCGAGGCGAGACGTAAGGGGATCGGCATGGTCTTTCAGCACTTCTCTCTGTTCGAGACGCTTACGGTCATGGAGAACATCCAGCTGGTCGTTCCGGGTCGCAGGGCCGATCTGCTGGAAGGCATCCGCACGCTCGGACGCGATTTCGGCCTTGAAGTCGATCCGTTCGCCCATGTGCATGCATTGTCGGTCGGCGAGCGGCAGCGGGTTGAGATCATCCGCTGCCTGATGACCGATCCGAAGCTCCTGATCCTCGACGAACCGACCTCTGTGCTGCCGCCGCAGCTCGTCGACAAGCTCTTCGACACGTTGCGCCGCCTGCGCGATGGCGGCGTTTCCATCCTCTTCATCTCCCACAAACTCGATGAGATCCGGGCGGTCTGCGACAGAGCGACCATCCTGCGCGGCGGACGGGTGACCGGCCATGTCGATCCGCGCGAACACGATGCCCATGACCTCGCCCGCATGATGATCGGCCGCGACATGCCCGAGCCTGTGCCGGCCCTGCAGTTGTCCGGCGGCGAAAAGCGGCTTGAGATCATCGGTCTCGACTACGCACCGGACGATCCCTTCGCAGTATCGCTCGCCAATATCAGCCTGACGGTGCGCGCCGGCGAGATTCTCGGCATAGCCGGAATATCCGGCAACGGACAAAACGAGCTTGCCGCCCTGATATCCGGTGAGATGATACTGCCGAGGGAACAGCGCGACCGAATTTATATGATGGGCAAGGATGTCGGCACGCTTGACGCGGCAGCCCGCCGGCAGCTCGGATTTGCCTTTGTTCCGGAAGACCGGCTCGGGCGCGGCGCCGTGCCCGAGATGTCGCTCGTGCTCAACAGCTTGCTGACCGCGCATCCGCTGGACCTGTTAAGACACGGCCTCATCGACAAGACCAAGGCGACTGCGTTCACCAATGCGTGTATCCGTCAATACGACGTGCGCACGTCCGGCCCGGATGCGGAAGCCGGTTCGCTTTCCGGCGGCAATCTGCAGAAGTTCATCGTCGGGCGCGAGATCATGCTGGCACCGAAGCTTCTCTTCGTCGCGCAGCCCACCTGGGGCGTAGACATCGGCGCGGCCGCGGCCATCCGCCAGCGGCTGATCGCTCTTCGCAACGAGGGCATGGCGATCCTCGTCATTTCCGAGGAGCTGGAGGAGCTGTTCGAGCTCAGCGATTCCATCCAGGTCCTGCATCACGGCACCTTGAGCCAACCCCTCGTGACCCGGGACACCAAGCCCGAGGAGATCGGCCGATACATGATAGGAGCGCAGCCCCTGCGCGAGAAGGCCCCCGCATGAGCACCCCTGCGCTGGCCTTTCTGCCCACCCTCGTGCGCCGGGAGCGCGCCTCGCTTACGGCAACGCTACTCGGGCCGCCCGTGGCGCTGGCAGCGGCCATCGTCCTCAATCTCGTGCTCTATGTTCTGATGGGCCGCGATCCGCTTGCCGTCCTCCATGCGATGCTGCTCGAGCCCTTCCTCTCCTGGGCTTCGTTTTCGGAAGTGCTCCTGAAGACCGGACCGTTGCTCCTGATTGCGCAGGGCCTTGCCATCGGCTTTCGCGCCAAGGTCTTCAATATCGGCGCAGAAGGACAATTCATTCTTGGCGCGATCTTCGCTTCCGCCATCCCGATCTGGTTTCCGCAGGCGACGGGGCAATGGATCTGGCCGGCCATGCTGCTGCTCGGCGCAATCGGCGGCGCGCTCTGGGCGTCGATCACCGCCTTCTGGCGTGTCAGGCTCAATGCCAACGAAATCCTGGTGTCGCTGATGCTGAGCCTGGTGGCGGCGCAGTTCCTCTATTACCTGCTGCTCGGCCCCTGGAAGGATCCTAACGGCTTCAACTTTCCCCAATCGGTCATGTTCCAGTACGACGCGATGATACCGCTGCTGATCCCCGGAACGCGCGTCAACTTCTCGCTCCTCATCGCGCTCGCCTTGTCCGCGGCCGCCTTTGTCTTCATGCAGAAGAGTTTCACCGGCTACAAGCTACAGGTCGGGGGGCTCGCGCCGCGCGCCGCCGGCTATGCCGGCTTCAAAGAAAGCTGGGCGATCTGGCTCTCGCTGCTGATCGGCGGCTTCGCCGCAGGACTCGCGGGCGCCGCTGAAGTAGCGGGTCCGATCGGCCAGCTGCAGCGCTCGATCTCCACCGGCTACGGCTATGCCGCCATCATCGTCGCCTATCTTGGCGGCCTGCATCCGATCGGCATCGTCGCTTCCGCCTTTTTCATGGCCGTGCTCTATATCGGCGGCGACAATGCCATGGTCTCGGCCAATTTGCCGATCGCCGCCGTCCGCGTCTTCCAGGGCAGCCTGCTGCTCGCCTATCTCGTCGCCGTCGCCTTCGCACGCTATCGTCTCGAATGGCGCCGTGCCGCCCATCGGAGCCAGGCATGAACGCCATCGAATTCATTCTGGCCGGCATGCTTGCCGCGGCGACGCCGTTTCTGCTCGCTGCCCTCGGCGAGTTGGTGGTCGAGCGCGCAGGGGTGCTAAATCTCGGCGTCGAGGGCCTGATGGCGCTCGGTGCCGTGCTCGCTTTCATCATCGTCTATCATGGCGGCGGACATGCGCTCGGCTTCGTCGTTGCCGGCCTCGGCGGCGCGGCCCTTTCCCTCGTGTTCGCCGTCGTGGTGCTGGGTTTCCGGGCCAATCAGGTGGCGACGGGTCTTGCGATCGGCATACTCGGCCAAGGGCTTTCGGCGCTGTTCGGCAAGACCTATGAGAGCCTGACGGTAAAAGGCCTGCCGAAGCTCGCTTTGCCCTGGCTTTCCGAGCTGCCGGTCGTCGGCGGCCTCTTCGTGCAGGATATAGTCGTCTGGCTTGCCCTGGCCGCGACGCTCGCCGTCTGGGCGATGTTTGCCTATACCAAGACCGGTCTCGCCGTTCGGGCGATCGGTGAAAATCCGAAAGCAGCCCATGTCATCGGCTATCCGGTGATCGTTGTCCGCGTGGCCGCCGTCGCCTTCGGCGGGATGATGGCGGGGTTTGCCGGCGCCTATGCTGCGGTGGTCTATACCCCGCTCTGGGCCGACGGCATGATCGCGGGGCGCGGCTGGATCGCGATCGCCCTCGTCGTTTTCGGTACCTGGCTCACCGGCCGCATCTTTCTCGGCGCCTGCCTCTTCGGCGCAGTGTCGTTGATGGGGCTTGCTGCCCAGGCGACGGGGCTGGACGTGCCTTCCCAGCTGCTTTCCAGCCTGCCCTATATCGTCACCATCATCGTGCTCGGTATCATCTCCGCCGACCGCCGCCTCCTCAAACTCAACGGCGTCGCCTCGCTGGGCGAGCCCTTTGAGCGTTGACGGCAGCGCAGCAAAGGGGCACCTGCAAAGCCGGTGCCCCTAAGGCCTCTTCCTATTGCGAGCCGAGGAACTCGATGATGGCGCGCCGCTCATCTGCGTTGCTGAAGCGCTGGGCCATGCGCGTGCCGCGAACCATCGCAGTCGGATTGGTCAGGAAGGTATCCAACGTCTCGGCGCTCCAGGTGATTCCGGAATCCCTGAGAGCGGGCGAATACCTGAAACCCTCGGCGGTGCCGGCTGTGCGGCCGACGACGCCCTGCAGGTTCGGACCGACGCCGTTGCGGGGTGTCGCGATCTGATGACAGGCGCCGCAGCGCTGCTGGAACAGCCTCTGCCCTGGGGCGGCATCCGCCCCTTGGGCGAGCACGGAGGTCGCTCCCCCCGCAATCACGACGGACGCCAGAAAAGCGAAAGCGAACTTTCTCAACCATCAACTCCTTTAAGATCAAGTTTGGACAGGGGCAGGCTCCGGACGCGCTGCCCCGCCAGGACGGAGACGGCGTTTGCAACGGCCGGAGGCACGCCTGGCAGGCCTGGCTCGCCAATGCCGCCCATCGGCGTTGCCCCGCTCTCCACGATCCGCACGTGGACCCGCGGCATGCGGTTCGGCGTCAGGATCGGATAGCCGTCGTAGTTCCGCGCCTGCGGCAGGCCGTCGACATAGACGACCTCCTCCAGCAGAGCGGAGGAAAGGCCGAGAGCGACGGCGGAATTCACCTGCGCTTCGATGACCGCCGGATTGACGATGCTGCCCGGGTCGATCGCCACCCACACGTCGTGCACGACGATTTCGCCCTGCTGCAGGGACACCTCTGCAATCGTCGCGACCTCGCTGGCGAAGGGGGAAGCCATGGCAACCCCGCGGGCGCGCCGCGTGCCGTCCTCGGCTGTGAACGGTCCGCGCTTCCATCCGCCCGAAAGATCGGCCACGGCTTCAAGGAGATTCCTGTGACGCGGACTGTCAGCCAGCAGGCGATGGCGCAGCTCATAAGGATCTAGCCCGCCCGCGTCCGCCATCTCGTCGAAGAACGTCTCATAGAAAAAGTCGTTCATCGAATGACCGACCGACCGCCAGAAACCGATGATCGCCGGATCGTCGACATGGACCTGGCCGATGCGCCGGTTGGGGATGGCATAGACTTTTCCGGCAATGCCCTCGACGGACGAGCTGTCGACCTCGTCCGGCTGGCGGCCGAACCAGCGTCCGGTCGGACCTTCGCAGACGGCGACGGCATCCAGCGCGACCGGCAGACCGTCGGCATCAAGACCGGCGCGGAAGCGCACGGCGCTCATCGGCCTCAGCGTGTCGCGCAGGAATTCCTCTTCGCGGCTCCAGATCAGCTTGACCGGACGGCCGGCCGCCTTGGCGAGCAGGATGGCCTGCGGATACGGGTTGGCAGACTGATAGAGGAAATGCCGCCCGAAGAAGCCGCCGAGGATCTGCGAGTGGATAATGACCTTTTCCGGCGCGATTCCCGCCACCTTCGCGGCGTCGGCCTGGAACATTTCCGGCGCCTGATTGGGGATCCACAGTTCGAGGGTGCCGTCTTCGTTCCAGCGCGCGAGTGCCGAGGGCGGCTCCAGCTGGCCGTGCGCCAGGTAGGGCGCGTCATAGGTTGCCTCGACGATGCGGGCAGCGCCTCCGAGCGCACCCGCCGCATCTCCGGCGGTTTCGTAGGCGACGCCTTCTCCCGGCGTCGCCTTCAGCTTCGTCATGTGCGCCTCGGAGGAGAAATCGGCCGGCATGGCGTGCGCCGTTCCGGCGGCCGGCTCGCTCCAAGTCACCTGCAGGGCTTCGACCGCCATGCGCGCCCGCCACCAGCTATTGGCCAGCACCGCGACGGCACCGGGCAATCTGTGGACGGAATGGACGCCGGGCATGCCACGCACTTCCGCTTCATTCGCCAGCGCGCCGGGCTCGCCGCCCAGACGCGGGCTGTGCTGGACGGCGGCGTGGAGCATGCCGTCGATCCTCTGATCGATCGAGTAATGCGCCTTGCCGGTCGATTTGTCGCGAACATCGAGGCGGGCCACCGGCTTGCCGATCCAGCGGAAGTCGCCGGGAGCGCGCAACGTGACGTCCTCGGGCACCGGCAGGTCTGCGGCGGCATCGGCGATCTCGCCGTAAGGGATTACCCGGCCGGACGCGGCATGCACCACGCGGCCCGGCTCTGTCGACAACTCCGATGCCGGCACGCCGAGCCTTGTGGCGGCGGCCTGCAGCAGCATCTGCCGAGCAGACGCGCCGAGCGTGCGCATCGTCTCGTAGCTCATGCGCACCGACATGCTGCCGCCGGTGAAACGGCCGCCGCCCGTCAGCAGATAATCGGGCCCGGGAGGCGCACCCTCCACGACGAACTGCGCGGGATCGACATCGAGTTCCTCGCCGACGATCTGCGCCATGGCGGTGAAGATGCCCTGCCCGCCTTCGATGAATGCGCTGCGGAACAGGACGGTGCTGTCGGGCCGGATCTCCAGAAAGGCGCGGACCCGCGTGCCGGGCGTGATGGATGCGGCGGCGGCCTGCGCTCTGGCGCGTGCGGCCGGAAGCGTCACGCCGAGCACAAGTGCGCCGAGCGAGGCCCCCAGGAAGCCGCGACGGGAGAGGTTCAGCGGCTTATCGTGCTCGCGGTCGATAGCGTCAGCGACAATCGGTGTCATGTCGTTCATGGCGTTCCCCTCATCAAGCCTGAGCAGCGTCACGGACGGCAGCCGCGATCGCATTGTAGGTGCCACAGCGACAGAGATTGACCATCGCGCCGGCAATGTCGTCGTCGCTCGGCTGCGGGCTCTGCTTCAGCAGCGCCGTCGCCGCCATCACCTGGCCGGACTGGCAATAGCCGCATTGCGGCACCTGATTGGAAACCCAGGCTTCCACGACCTTCTGCCCCACCGGATCTTCGGTGATCGCCTCGATGGTCATGATCTGGGCGCCCGCGACGCTTTCGACCGGTGTCACGCAGGAGCGCGTCGCCTGCCCATCGACGAGAACCGTGCACGCGCCGCACTGAGCAAGGCCGCAGCCATATTTGGTGCCGGTCATTCCCAGCTCGTCGCGCAAGACCCAAAGCAGCGGCGTGTCAGGCTCGATATCGACCTGGTGTTTAGAACCGTTGATGGTGAGTTCCATGGGGATCTCCTTGGAGGTTGCTGGGTCCGGCATGATGTCGAGGCCGACGACACGCTCCCGCTTCCGGCCGGAAGCTGCCGATGTTCCGTAAGAATGTTCTGCCCCAACTTCACATCACCTTCGAGCCGGAAAGGACGAAGGCTGCGCAACTTAGAGCGATTCTCAAGTTAGCCGAGTGCCCGGCCGAGAATTAGAGGGCGACAATCGCATACGGATATGAGGTGAATTCATGAATGGCGGCGATCGACTGGTCGCATTTCCTTATGGTTTGGGCGCTATGTGGCTGGGCGCCGAATTGTCTCCCCGCGATCGCTCTTGCTGAATTTTGCCCACGGAAACTTCCCGACCCACGCGGAAGGCATTCTCTACAGCGGAAGCCATCGCAAATGTGATCTGCTTGTGATGCGTTCGTTATCACCGACCGCAATCCAGCCGTTGTCGCGGCGTTCGATTAGCCGTTATAATCGGGATACCGATATGAAAAGGATTCATGAGTGGCACGGGAGAATGTCAACGACCTGCTGGCTTTCCTTGCGGTTGCCCGGGAGCGTAATTTCACCCGAGCCGCAGCCAAGGTCGGGGTTTCGCAATCGGCCTTGAGCCATACGATCCGTCAGCTCGAGGCGAGGCTCGGCGTTCGACTGCTGACCCGCACGACCCGCGCAGTATCCCCCACGGAGGCAGGACAGCGCCTGCTCGAGGGCATCGGTCCGCATTTCGACGAGATCGAGGCGCAGGTTGATGCGCTGAGCGAACTGCGAGACAAACCAGCCGGCAATATCCGCATCGTGGCCTCCGATCACGCCATCAAGTATGTGCTGTGGCCGAAGCTGCGAAAGTTCCTTCCTCAATATCCTGACATCAAGGTCGAGCTCGCGCTCGACAACGGCCTCACGGACATCATCACCGAGCGTTTTGACGCCGGCGTGCGCATGGGCGAGCATCTTGCCAAGGACATGATCTCCGCCCGCATCGGCCCCGACTTCTGCCTCGCGGTCGTCGGCGCGCCATCCTATTTCGCAAGCCGTACGGTACCCGTTCATCCGAAAGACCTCGTCGGTCACGCTTGCGTTAATTTCCGCCTTCCGAGTCTCGGCGGATTCTATGCGTGGGAATTCGAGGAAAACGGCCGTGAGATCAAAATCCGGGTCGACGGCCAGCTTGCCTTCAACAACATCTTCGACGTGCTGGAAGCGGCACTGGACGGCTTTGGCCTTGGATACATTCCGGAAGAAATCATCCTGCCCCATGTGGAGGAGGGGCGGCTTGTCCGCGTCCTGCAGAAATACTCGCCCCACTGGGACGGCTACCATCTTTATTACCCGAGCCGCCGTCAATCCTCGCCCGCTTTCGTCGCATTGGTCGAGGCACTGCGCCATCGCTAACAGCTGCGCGGCGGCCAGCGCCGTAGAGATGCGTTTCACGCCGGTCGTTCCGGATCGTGAGATCCGGAACGCGGCGGGTCAGGACTCGCTGCCAAATGGAATGAATGCCCCTAGGCGAGATCGAAGCGGTCTGCGTTCATGACCTTGTTCCATGCCGTGACGAAGTCGTGCACGAATTTCTCCGCGGCATCGGACTGCGCATAGACTTCAGCAATCGCGCGGAGCTGCGAATGCGAACCGAAGATCAGGTCGACGCGGGTGCCGGTCCACTTGATTTCGTTCGTCCTGCGGTCGCGGCCTTCATAGACGCCCTTCCCGTCGGCAGCCGGTGCCCATACGGTGCCCATGTCCAGCAGGTTGACGAAGAAGTCATTCGTCAACACTTCCGGACGCGACGTGAAGACGCCGTGCTCGGGCTGACCGGCCTTCAAAACCCGCAGGCCGCCGATAAGCACGGTCATTTCCGGCGCGGTCAGCGTCAGAAGCTGGGCACGGTCGACGAGAGCCTCTTCCGCCTGCATGAACTGCAGCTTGTTGCTGTTGACATAGTTGCGGAAAGCGTCGGCTCGCGGCTCAAGCGGTGCGAAGGACGCGGCGTCGGTCTGCTCTTGCGAGGCATCCATGCGGCCCGGCTGGAAAGGTACGGTGATGTCCCGACCGGCAGCCCTGGCCGCCTTTTCCACGCCGGCGGCGCCTGCAAGGACGATCAAGTCCGCGAGAGAGATCTTCTTGCCGCCTGTCTGGGCAGCGTTGAAATCCTTCCGGATGCCTTCGAGAATGCCGAGCACCTTGGCGAGCTGCGCCGGCTGGTTGGCTTCCCAGTCCTTCTGCGGAGCAAGGCGGATGCGCGCGCCATTGGCGCCGCCGCGCTTATCGGAGCCGCGGAAGGTCGAGGCGGACGCCCAGGCGGTCGAAACCAGTTCCTGAACCGAAAGACCGCTTGCCAGCACCTTTTCCTTGAGGTCGGCGATATCCTTGTCGTCGACGAGCGGATGATCGACGGCCGGGATTACGTCCTGCCAGATCAGGTCTTCAGCCGGTACTTCCGGGCCGAGGTAGCGGACCTTGGGACCCATGTCCCGGTGGGTCAGCTTGAACCAGGCACGCGCGAAGGCATCGGCAAACTGCTCCGGATTTTCGTAGAACCGGCGCGAGATCTTCTCGTAAATCGGGTCGAACCGCAGCGCCAGGTCGCTCGTCAGCATGGTCGGAACATGCTTCCTGGACGCATCATAGGCATCCGGAATCGAGGGGTCGGCGTTCTTTGCCTTCCACTGCTTCGCGCCGGCCGGGCTCGTCGTCAGCTCCCACTCGTATCCGAACAGGTTCTCGAAGAAATAATTGCTCCACTTTGTCGGCGTCTGCGACCAGATGACTTCCGGACCGCCGGTGATGGCATCCTTGCCGACGCCCGTGCCGAACGTGCTCTTCCAGCCGAGCCCCTGATCCTCGATCGCACCACCTTCGGGCTCGGCACCGATAAAGGACGGATCGCCCGCACCATGCGTCTTGCCGAAGGTGTGGCCGCCGGCGATCAGCGCCACGGTCTCTTCGTCGTTCATCGCCATGCGGGCGAATGTTTCGCGGATGTCGCGCGCGGAAGCCACCGGATCAGGATTGCCATTCGGCCCCTCCGGATTGACATAAATGAGGCCCATCTGCACGGCTCCGAGCGGCTCTGCGAGTTGGCGTTCGCCGCTATAGCGCTCATCGCCGAGCCAGGTGCCTTCCGGACCCCAATAGAGCTCTTCCGGCTCCCATACGTCAGCACGACCGCCGGCAAAGCCGAAGGTCTTGAAACCCATGGATTCGAGTGCGACGTTGCCGGTAAGGATCATAAGGTCCGCCCAGGAGATCCTGTTGCCGTATTTCTGCTTGATCGGCCAGAGCAGGCGGCGGGCCTTGTCGAGGTTGGCATTGTCCGGCCAGCTGTTGAGGGGCGCAAACCGCTGCTGGCCCTGGCCGGCGCCACCACGGCCGTCCGTAATGCGATAGGTGCCGGCGCTGTGCCATGCCATGCGGATGAACAGGCCGCCATAGTGGCCGAAGTCGGCCGGCCACCAGTCCTGCGAATCCGTCATCAATGCATGAAGATCCTTCTTCAGCGCATCGAGATCGAGCTTCCTGAACTCCTCGGCATAATCGAACCCCTCGCCCATCGGATCGGAGCGAACGGAGTGCCCATGAAGAACCTGGACGTCTAGGTGATTCGGCCACCAGTCACGATTTCTCCTGCCGCGTGGGGCCGAATGATCAATGGGACACTTGCCCGCAGTGTCAGGTTTCTGGTCCATTACGTTCTCCATATTTCTACATCGTCGAAGCGGTTGGATTTTGCCGAGATTTGATGTTTGGCTTGGCTTTACGAGAAGGTTGATACTCGCATATTTCGATACCAGCTTTTGCCCCGCCCGGCACTCGACAATGCGCGCAATAAACAAGCAATCCAACAAAAGTTGTTCGAAGGCACAGTCAACCGCATTCACCGGCCCGGCGTCGGAAGCACGAATAATCCCACGGATTGTTGGCTCTTTTTGGACCTTCTATTACGAACGTGTGTCTCGGTCGTGAAGACGATGCCGCTGACGCAAAAGCATACGCCCGCAATGCGGGTTTGAAACTTCCCCGAGCGGACGATTAATCTCATACCTGATGGTAACAGGCTGATCAGGGCGATTGCGGATGATTTTACCGGTGAGGCTCGCCATCAGGGTTTTCTCAATTCAGAAACCGGCAGCGGGTGTGCTGCCGGTCTCTTTCGTTATCGAGATCAACAGCCTCGGTCAGGCCGGTTGAATTCGGCCGCTGCGCGACGTCAGAACGGCGAGGAGGGCGGCAATCAGCAACATGCCGGCGCTGGCGCCAAAGGTCGCCTGGTATCCGCTGGTGTCGAACAGAATGCCACCGACGACCGCGCCGAAAGTGATCGCGAGCTGAACCACCGCAACCATCAGGCCGCCGCCGGCCTCGGCGTCGTTTGGCAGAGTTCTCGCCACCCAGGTCCACCAGCCGACCGGCGCAGACGTGGCGAATAGACCCCAGAGGCCAAGCAATACCGCGGTCGTGGCAACGCCGCCGCCGGACAGAACGAGCGCGGACGCGATGAGCGCCATCAGAACCGGGATCGTGACCAGCGTGCGGTAGAGACCGTCCTTCACGAATGCGCCGATGAAGGAGGTGCCGATGAAGCCGGTGACGCCCATCATCAGCAGCATGAGCGACAGCGTGGAAACGTCGACATGCTCCACCGTTTCGAGGAACGGCCGCAGATAGGTGAACAGCGCGAACTGCCCCATGAAGAAGATGCTGACAGCCGCCATGCCCAGGGCGACGACAGGCCGCCGCAGCACCTTGAAAACGCCTGCGGCGCTCGTCCGGACCTCTGTCTTCATCGACGGGAGGCTCATCAGCTGCCAGACGAAGACGATGGCCGCGATCGGGACGACGAAGAAGAAGGCTCCGCGCCAGCCGATGAGGCCACCGAGAAAGCTGCCCAGCGGTGCGGCGACAACCATCGCCAGTGCGTTTCCGCCGTTCAGGATCGACAGCGCCCGGGGTACCTGATCGTCCGGCACGAGCCGCATTGCCACGGCGGCCGACATCGACCAGAAGCCGCCGATGGCGACACCAATGAATGCGCGACCCACCATGAAGATCTCATAGCTCGGAGCGATCGCCACGATCGTGCCCGAGACGATCATCAGGCCGGTCAAGGTCAGCAAGAGCACCTTGCGGTCGAGTTGGCCGGCCACGGCGGAAATGAAGAGGCTCGTCAGAACCGCGAACGCGCCGGACACGGAGATCGCCTGTCCGGCCTGACCCTCGGTGATCTGAAGGTCGGACGCGATCGGCGTCAGCAGGCTCACCGGCATGAATTCGGACGCAATCAATGCGAACGCGCCCAGCGACAGCGCAAAGACCCCGGCCCACGCCGCCGGCTTGTCCTCGACCTCGCGGCCTTCGGAAGAAACTTGCATCAACATTTTGAACTACCTCGAAACTGCAAGGGCTGCCATGCGGCCGCCGTTCGCCATGCGGCGTTGCTGCGCACCGGCTGGATTTGATTACGGGAGGGATTTGCTCCCACCACGCGGATCCTGCCTGTCGGCAGCGTCATGCGTGGCAGGCGGAATTCACCAGGCAAATGCTGGACTGATCCGTTAGGGCAGAGATAGTCGAGGTGCTTATCGGCGACTAGCGCTTCAAAATGGCATGCGATTATGAGCTGTGTTCATTAATCAGGTTTGGCCGATCGAAATCGGCATTTTGTCATTCCAACGGCAGATTGCGCGCGGTCGCCATGATTGATGAAGAGGTCTCACAACAGCATACCGATTCCGCAGGCTAATCGACTGTCGTCATCCGCCCTATAGTCGAGCGCGAGCAGAGGGGTGCATCGGCGCGCGGAAAACCCCAAAGGGAGCGGCGATTAATGAGCTTGTCTCATAACTACAAGCTAAGTTAGCAATCTAATCGGGGTAATTCGCAGGGTTTATATACCGGCCATACAGACAGTTCACGGAGATGCAGACATGAACGCGAAGCATGAAGTTGAGAATTTGATCGAACAGCCTGGTCTCGACATCGGCCGGCGTAACCTCCTGAAACTGACCGGCGCGGGGGTAGCCGCGGCCGGCATGATGTCGTTCCTCGATGTTCCATTTGCAAAGGCTCAAGATATGTCCAACGGCGCCAACAACTTCTACACCAGCGACCGGGTGACCCTGCAGAAGGTCACCTTCAAGACCCAATATCAAACGAATGTCGCCGGAAATCTTTTCCTTCCCAAGGATCTCGACCGGAATGCACGGACCCCGGCGATCATCGTTGGGCACCCGATGGGCGCGGTGAAGGAGCAGAGCGCCAACCTCTATGCCACGAAGATGGCCGAACAAGGCTTCGTCGCCATGTCCATCGACCTGCCCTTCTGGGGCGAGAGTGACGGTGAACCGCGCAACCTCGTATCGCCGGAAGTTTATGCCGAGGCCTTCAGCGCGGGTGTCGACTTCCTCGGCACCCGCCCGTTTGTCGATCGGGAACGGATCGGCGGTATCGGGATTTGCGGCAGCGGCAGCTTCATCATCAGCGCAGCCAAGATCGATCCGCGCCTGAAGGCGATCGCGACGGTCAGCATGTACGACATGGGTGCGGCCAACCGCGATGCTCTCAACAAATCGCTCTCCGTCGAGCAGCGTAAGCAGATTATCGCCGCGGCCGCCGAGAAACGCTACGCGGAATTTGAAGGCGGTCCGATCGAAGTCGCGGGTGGAACCGATCTCGAACTCACTGCCAATACCCATCCGATCCAGCGGGAATTCTACGATTTTTATCGCACCTCTCGCGGTGAGTTCACCCCGGTGGGCGCATCTGACCAGAGAACGACAAAGCCGACCGTCACCAGCAATGTCAAGTTCATGAACTTCTATCCGTTCAACGACATCGAGACGATTTCTCCCCGTCCGATGCTGTTCATCTCGGGTGATCAGGCGCATTCGAAGGAGTTCAGCGAAGACGCTTACAAGCGCGCGGCCGAACCGAAGGAACTCGTTTGGGTTGCGGGCGCCGGTCACGTCGATCTCTATGATAGGGTGGATCTGATCCCGTTCGACAGGCTCAATGCCTTCTTCGACCAGCACCTTACGGCTTAAGCGAGACGGCGGTCGTCACCGTGGCCGCCGTTTGAATTTACGAAAGTAAACTAAGGGAAGAGCCCGTCACCTCGGATCGGGCTCTCCAGCGTCTTTTTCGCTGAGGCGCGTCGATGAAGCGCATACGGTATGGCAAGTGGGAGCAGCAAACATGCTGAGAGCCGCATTGGGAGCTTTCGTCGTCGCATTCGGATTGACAGGATCGGCAATGGCACAACAACGTATTTCGATTTCCTCTGACTGGGGGAACGTTACCGCTGAGCTGGTGGAAAACGATGCGACCAGATCGCTTATGCAAATGCTGCCCATCACAATCCAAATGACCGATCACCTCCGTCAGGAGAAAACGGGCAATCTGCCTTCGCCGTTGCCGCCTGTCGTGCGGCAACGCGATTTCTCGGCAGGTACGCTGGGGCTGTGGAGCTCGGATCATTTCGTGATCTACTATCGAGACGGGCGCGTTCCGCAACCCGGCATCATCATACTCGGTCAGGTGGACGGCGATGTCTCTCTCTTTGATCGGCCCGGCCCGATCACCGTCACGATCGAGCGGACGGACTGAGAGCCCTCCTCCGATACCGTTGTCAGCGGCGCTGTCGATGATCGTGCCGCCATCGGGCGTGAGGCTGTAGCCCGTCAGGAACCGCGCATCCTTGCTCGCGAGGAACAGGACGACCGGGGCGATATCGTCCTCTGGCGAGCCGAAGCGGGCGAGCGCGTTGTTGGGCGGGGGTGCATTGGAAGCGGCCGCACCCCAGGTGTCTGCCACCGGCAGAACATTGTTCACGGTGATGTTGTCGGCGCCCCATTCACGCGCTGCGGTCCGTGTCAGGGCGCGCACCGCCTCCTTCGCCATATTGTATGGACCATAGGGCGACAGCCCGGTGATACCCGCCAGCGAGGCGAAGTTGATGACGCGACCCTCTCCGCTCGCCTTGAGGTAGGGATAGCAAGCCTGCATCATTCGCAGATAGGCGATCGGCCCCACCTCAAAATTACGCTGCAACTTCTCGACAGCCAGATCGATGACCGAGGAGGACACCACCGAGGGATCGAAAGCGTTGTTCACGAGGATGTCGATCCCCCCGAAGGCGGTGACGACCTTGTTCACCGCCACTTTGATCTGGTCGGCGTCGCCGATGTTACAGACGACGCCGAGCGCGGTGCCACCGGCTGCCTCGATGTCGGTGACAACGGCATCCACATTGCCGGGCGTAAGTGAAAGTACGGCCAGCTTCGCGCCTTCGGCGGCAAACAGTTTTGCGGTGGCGCGGCCAATACCGCGACCGGCGCCCGTGACGATGGCAACCTTTCCGTTGAGTCGATCCATATTCATCTCCATTCGACAGGGGAATTGACGGTTTTCGCGTTAGAGCATCGCCGCCTGCACGTAGGGCGACGGGGCTTCGCGAGCGACGTTCTGCGTGACGAAGGAGGTGGCCAGCAGCGCAAGCCCTACGAGCGCCGGGAGAGCACCAGCAGGCTTGCGGACACCGAGATGCGCCAACCCGGACAGCAGCAGGTGATAGAAGATGCCGGCATAGGCGAGATCGCTGAGCGCGACACTGGAACGCGACAGGATCGCGACCGCACCCAGGACCTTCACGCCGATCATGATGGGCACGAGGTAAGCCGGGTAGCCAAGATCGGCGAGCGCCTGACGGATCCAGTCCCCCTTGGTTGCGTACATATAAGCGGAGGTCAGATAGAGCAGGGACAGAAGTGTCGTGCTGATCCAGTATGTATATATTGCGGTCATGTAGTCTTTCCTGCCGCTGCGTCTGCAGCAACATTTCTTTGAGCAACTTTTTCTCGCGGCGGCGGTGCAGTTTTTCTCTGTGTGCCTGCAGCATGCATTGAAATGTCCGCTAATGTTGATAATTACAAGTAGGATGAATTACTTGCGGATAGTATGGAAAACCAGATTATGACTGACCACGGGACTAACATGCACGAGGAGATGCGGCGCGCATTCGCGCTTCTCGCAGGCAAGTGGAAGCTGGAGATCATGTGGCTGCTCAATCAGCGGGTCTACCGCTTCGGAGAGCTGCGAAAGGCAATCCCCGGCATCACGCAGCACATGCTGACGGCACAGTTGCGCGAACTCGAAGCGGACGGGTTGGTCTCGCGCACCGTTTTCGCGGAGGTGCCGCCGCGCGTGGAGTATGAGATCACGCCCAAGGCGCGCGGGCTCGGCCCCACGATGGAAGCGCTGACTGCCTGGTGGAACGAACATGGAAAGAGCGTGCCGGCAAAGACGACGTCGCGCGGTCGTAAACCTCAGGGTGGAAGATAAGGTAAGCTCTCACCGCTTTGGACGGATTCCAGTGTCAGCTTGGCTTTGTAAGCAAAAACGGGCGCGATGGTTGTCGCGCCCGTTTCCCGGCTTTCGGATCGCTGCGGTCAGGAGCCGTGCCGGAGCAGCGTCACTTTGCGTTGACGATTTCCTCCGGCAAAGGCGTACCGTGATACTTCTGGTAGATCTCGTTGAGCTTGCCGTTCTGCAGATTTGTCGAGACCCATTCGTTCAGCTTGGCCAGCAATTCCGGCTCGTTCTTGCGGATGCCGATCGCAAGATTGAGAACGCGGATGGTGATCTTCGGCTCGAAAGCCAAGGTCGGGTTCTTGTCGTGGACCTGCTTCACCAGGGTCGCAGAGGTGGAGATGATCTTTGCCTGGCCGGATACGGCCGCCGTCACCATCGTGGCGTCGTCATCGTAGCGCGTGACGGTGAAGCCATGCTCACTTGCCATTTTGGTCAATTCCGAATCCTGGGTCGTGCCGCGCGTAACCGTCACGGTTTGTCCCTTGAGATCGGCCCAATCCTTGATGGGCGAAGAGGCCGGCGCAGCGATGACGGAAAGGAGGCCGGCATAGGGTTTGGTGAAGTCGATAACCTGAGCGCGCTCCGGCGTGACCGAAAGCGTCGAGACTACGATGTCCGCCTTGTTGGTCTGAAGGTTGGGGATGCGCGTCGCCCCGGTCGTCTGGATGAACTCGATCTCGAGGCCCCAGTCGTTCGCGAGCAGTTGCGCAGTCTCGACATCGGATCCAACCGGCCTGAGGTTCGCGTCGAGCATGCCTGACGGCGGGATGGCAAGATCCGTGGACACCCTGATCTTCTTTGCCGCCATGAGATCGGCATAGGCATCCGCGAAAGCCGGAACCGTCTGACTTGCCAGCATCGCTCCCACGATACCGCACATGAATAGTGTCTTCAGCATTTTCATTTTCTCCTCCGTTTGTAGTGACGTCACAAATCGTGACTCAAGAACTCCTGCAGTTCCGGCGTTTGCGGAGCGGTGAGGATGGAAGCATCTCCCTCCTCGTGGACCAGCCCGCGGTGCATGAAGATGACCTTGTCGGCGACCTTGCGTGCAAAATTCATTTCGTGCGTGACCATGATCATGGTCATTCCGCTTTCGGCGAGCTTTTCGATGACCCTCAGCACCTCACCGGTCAGTTTGGGATCGAGGGCCGAGGTCACTTCGTCGAAAAGCATGACCTTCGGTTCCATCGCCAAGGATCGCGCTATCGCGGCGCGCTGCTGCTGGCCGCCGGAGAGTTGTTCAGGGTAATGATCGGCTTTGTCGCCCAGGCCCACCCGTTCGAGCGCGTCCCTCGCGATTTCGCGCGCCCGCTCCTTTGCAAGCCTTCTCACCGAACGCGGCGCAAGGGTGATGTTTTCCTCGACTGTTAGATGAGGAAACAGGTTGTAGCTCTGGAACACGATGCCTACGTCGAGCCGGAGCTTGCGAAGGTCGAGGCTCGGGTCGTGAACCTTGTGGTCCGCTACCGTGATCTCGCCGCTGTCGATGATTTCCAGGCGATCGACACAGCGCAAGGCGGTGCTTTTGCCGGATCCGCTGGCGCCGATCAGCGCCGCGACGTCTCCTTTGTTTACGGAGAACGTCACTCCCTGCAACACGCTCAGTGCGCCGAAGCTCTTCCTGACCTGATTTAGTGCAATCATTGGCATGACCTGCCTCCCTCGGGCTTGCCGGCGTCATACGGCCGGCTTGATCGTGACGCGCCTTCTCAAGCCCGTTCGTTCCAGACGCTGACTGAATGCCGACAGTGGGAAGCACAGGCAGAAATACAGGGCTGCAACGATGAGATAGATGAGGAAAGGCTCGAAAATGGAATTGTTGATGAGCTGCCCGGCGCGCGTCAGCTCGACGAAGCCGACTACGGAAGCAAGCGAGGTATTCTTGACGATCTGGACGCTGAACCCGACTGTCGGCGGTGTCGCAATCCTGATTGCCTGCGGGAGAATGACCTTGAACATCCTTTGAGACTTGGAAAGCGCCAGACACTCCGCGGCCTCCCATTGCGCCTTGGGCACCGATTCCAGGCAGCCGCGCCATATCTCGCCGAGATAGGCACTGACATAGATCGTCAGCGAGATTCCGGCAGCGACGAGCGGACTGATGGAGAACCCGAGCGTCGGCAGCCCGAAGTAGATGATGAACATGATGACCAGAAGCGGGGTGCCTTGGATGAGCTGGACATATGCGGCGGCAACGATCCGCACCGCGCGGGACGGCGTAATCCTGGCCAGCGCGACCAGGAAGCCGAAGATGCCACCCCCGACGAATGCCATCGCGGTAAGGACAAGGGTCCAGACCACTCCGTTGAGCAGAAACTGCAAATGATTGATATTGAATGCGGTCGTCATGTTTCCCTCCCTTACAACGGCGTGCCGAGGCGACGGCGACGCGGGAACAGAGCCATGCCGAGCGCCCAGAACACCGCACGCATGACGAGCGACAGGAAAAGGTAGATGACGGCGACCACGATATAGGTTTCGAACGGCCGATAGGTGTCGGACTGAATGAAGTTTCCGGCTGCCGTCAGCTCTTCGGCGGAGATCTGCGATGTGACGGAAGAAGCCAGCATCAACAGGATAAATTGGCTGGTCAGAGCCGGATAGACCCGCTCCATCGCCGGTCTCAGGCCAACATGCCAGTAAAGTTGAACGGGAGAGAGGCCGAGGCACTCTCCGGCTTCCCATTGTCCTTTCTGGATGGAATCGAATCCGGCACGCATGATTTCCGCCGTGTAGGCGCCGACATTGACCGTGAGTGCGATAACCGCCACGAGGATCGCGCCGAACGAGAAGCCGAGAGACGACAGGCCGAAGTAGATCACGAAGATCTGCACGAGGAACGGCGTATTGCGAATGCTTTCCACATAGGTCGCGGTCATGGCTCGCAACGTCGGCCCGCCCGAGCGACGCGCGATCGCGCAGGCGGTACCAATGATGAAGCCGGTCAACGTCGTGACGAGGGCGAGCTGAGCCGTCAGCGCCATACCATCGACGAGCATTTGCCAACGGAGAAGGACGACGGAAAAATCGAAGGTCATGTCCGGGTTTCCGTTACCGGAATTCGCAACGAGTCCTGGCCTGTCATGCGATCATAGACGCGGAACAGCGCCTGGTTGCCGTTCGATCCCTCACCGTGCGCGCGTGCCTCGACATATTGCGAGGTGACCAGCGCGGTCGCCGGCAGAGGCACATCCTGCTGGCCCGCCATTTCCAGGACGAGCCGAAGGTCTTTCAGCATCAGATCGATGCGGAATCCCGCGCCGGCGTCGCCGGCGATCATGGCCGGCCCGAGCTTGTCCAGCATCCAGGAAGAGGCGGAGCCGCCAAGCAGAACATCGCGCATCTGCGACAGGTCGACACCGCTTGCCCGACCAAGCGCAAGCGCCTCGCACACAGCCTGGATATTGACTGCGCAGACAAGTTGATTGCACAGTTTTACCGTCTGTCCGGCGCCGGAGGTGCCGACATAAGTGATCGTCGTACCCATAGTTTTCAGAACAGCTTCGGCACGGTCGAAGGCGGAGCGCTCTCCGCCTACCATGATCGACAATGCAGCATTCCTTGCGCCGATCGGCCCGCCCGATACGGGCGCGTCGAGCATCGAGATGGACTTTTCCCCGAGCGCCGCCGCCATCGACCGCGTCGCCTCGGGAGAAATTGTGCTCATGTCGATGAAGATGCCGCCCGGCGGCATATGCTCAAGCACGCCGTCGCGATGAACGACCTCTTCGACCTGCGGCGTATTCGGCAACATCGAAATCGTGATGTCCGCATCCGCAACAGCCTTGGCGACGCTCGACGCTGCAAGGCCGCCCTTTCGGGCGAGCGCATCAACGGCCCCGGTCGAAATATCGTACAGGTTCACCCGATAGCCGGCGGTGACCAGATGATGCGCCATCTCGCGGCCCATTACTCCCAGGCCGATGAATGCCAGCTTCGGCAGCTCGTCGTTCGTCATATCGCCTCTCTCCCTGAATTGACGGTCGGCGGCGCTTTTTACTGCGCCTTCTCCAAGGCGGAGAGCTTCTCCACCCGCCGGACAAAGTCCTCATTACGGTCGAACTCCGCTTCGAGGTAGGCGACCACCAGATCGCGGGCGAGCCAGGGGCCGACGATCTTGGCGCCGATGCACATGACGTTGACGTCGTCATGTTCCACGCTCTGATGAGCTGAATGGACATCGTGGCAGACAGCCGCACGAATGCCGTTGATCTTGTTGGCGGCGATTGCTGCGCCGACGCCGGTGCCGCACACGAGAATCCCGCGCTCGGCCGAGCCGTCGCGCACCTTCTGGCACAGAAGGCCGGCAATATCGGGGAAATCCACCGGCTCCGGCGTGAAGCTTCCGATGTCTTCGACTGTATGGCCGAGCTCTTTCAGGACAGCGACGACGTCCGCCTTCAGCGGAAAGCCCGCGTGGTCACTGCCGATAACAATATTCATGATCCCTCATCTTTCATTGAGACAGTAAATGCTAAGCCGAGATGCCTGCGCCTATCGAAAGGTCGCGCAGGCTTGCACGCCGCCGAAAATCGGCGCCGATCTCGAAGTGATTGTGCAACAGATCGTCCGCCCGCACCCGGTCCCTGGCCGCAAGGGCCTCAAGGATCATGCGGTGGTGATTGATCAGGAATTCCTCGATTCCTTCGACCCGGATGATCTTCTCGCGGCGCTCGAGATGGGAGCGCATCATCAACTGCGAGATAGACGCATAGATCGTCACCAGGGTTGGTGAGTGCGAAGCGCTGACGATCGCCTCGTGGAATTTGAAGTCTGCGACGCCGCCCGCCTCCGGATCGTCGATCGTTTCGACGATCTTTCCCAGAGCATTCGCGATATTGGCGAAATCCTGTTCCGTGGCCCGCTGGCATGCGAGACGAATGGCATGGTGCTCGATGGCCTTGCGGGCCTCCATGATGTCGCCCGTGACGTCCGACTGATGCGCGAGCATGAAGCTGAACACGTCGCCGAGCGCGCTTGCGTCGGGTCGCTTCACGATCGTGCCGATGCCATGGCGGATCTCGACCGCACCGATCATCGCAAGCGCCCTCAGTGCTTCCCTGAGGACAGGGCGACTGACGTTCAGATGAGCGGCAAGCTCGCGCTCCGGCAGCAAGCAGTCACCGGCCTTCAAGTCACCCGACAGCAACTGATCACGCAGAAAGGCGGCCACGCGGTTATGGGCTCCTCCTCCTTCTTGCGGTTCCCGGCGAATTGTCTTCCTGTCCGTCATTTTCTGTCCATACCGTGGTATGACCACTAGCATATCCATGGTCATGACACTGTCAAGACGTGTCATGGGATTCAGATCCAAGCCTTTGCTTTCGAACGGGATTAATTTGCAAACGTACGCAGATCACATGAGGATCGGGAGCAGGAGGATTTCGGCTTTGAGCATTGCGCGAGGACAGTCCTCGCGTTGAACGGCCTTCAGTGTAGCCGCAATTCGCGGGAGCGAAATCATCTCGGCGAGAGGCTGACCATCGAGCCTTCGATGCTGTCGCGCGGGGGACATGTTCTGCGAGGACCTGCTGCCATATGCGGCTGCACATGCAACCGAGCGGGTCCGCCAACTAGGATGGCAGTACCTCGAGAGGACAGTTCTTGCAAAGAGCGATGCCCGGAATCAGATAGCGGATGCAACAGACGCGGCGCTTGCGGATGTTCTTTCCATCCGCCGGCAGATACCGAACGGGCTCGAATATCCTGTTGACGCGATCCTCGCGCCAAAAACGGTTTGCCAGCAGCGCGCGCCCATGGCCTACGCCCGGATGCGCTTCGCCGAGCAGCTGCGCGCATTGGCTGACGACATTCTCGAAGATGTTGCCGGCATTGCTCCAGAGCACTTTCCGGGACAGTCCACTTGCGCTTGAAAGCGCTTCGACCAGCATGCTCAGATGCCCGTCGATCAGGTCCTCGAACCTCTCGACGAAATCCGTCGGCTCAAAACTTCGCCCGTCGTCCGACAGGCGAAAGGCCACGACCCTGGCATCCTCTGATAGGATCAGGCCCGTTTCCTCGAATACGATGGGCAGCCTTCGGTTCAGGGCTATGTTGGCCGCGAGAACCGGCGTGAGAAGGCGGGAAAAGTACCATTTCGACCATTGCGAAGCGACGCCGCGCGGTTCGGGTTCGGCATAATTCCTGCCGAAACGCGCCAGCAACTCCGGCAGACGGCCTTCGTCGAGAAGATCGCTGCAGGACAGATAGGGACGCGGATCGTCCGCAAGGACGAGGTAGTCGCCGATCGGCCCGAGGTCGCCGGTAAAAAGGGGAGCGAGGGAGGGGATCATCGTTTCATTGCCAGCAGGATGAAATAGGCACCTCCGAGGAGCGTGGCGACGATGCCCGCCGGAATTTGCCACGGAAAGGCGATGGTGCGTCCCGCCCAGTCGGCCAGGATCATGATGAGCGCGCCGAGGAGTGCCGCTCCGCAGATCTGCGCAAGCGGCGTTCTAAGGCCGGACACGCGCGCAAGATGCGGCGCGGCAAGCCCGGCAAAGCTCAAGGGGCCGACGAGGAGCGTCGCAGCACCCGTCAGCACTGCAGCGAAAAGCATCATCGTCAACCTGCTTGCGCCGATCGGCAGCCCGATAGAGACGGCAAGACCGCCCCCGAGCGGCAGGATGCGAAGCCAGCGGACGAAGAAGGGTATGACGGCAAGCGAAAGCGCGGCAAGCATGATCGCGACCCAGGCATCTCTCGCTGTCACCGAATAGGTGGAGCCGGCGAGCCAGCCGAGCAGGCGCAGAATGCGTATATCGCCGAGAAGCACCAGGATGGATGAAAGCGAGCCGGCAAGCGCGCCCAATGCGACGCCGGTCAACAGCATCTGCTCGGGGCGATAGGACGACCGGCGGCCGAGCCATAGCGTGAAATTGAGAACCGCGAATGCGCCGGCCGCCGAGATCAGCATCATGGCATCGCGTTCGAAAGGCGGCAGGAAAAAGACCGCAACCATGAGGATCAGTGCCGCGCCGGAGGAGATGCCGAGCAGTTCCGGACTGGCGAGCCCGTTGCCCGTCAGGCGCTGCATGAACGTACCAGCGACGGCAAGCATGAGGCCGCCGGCCGCGGCAGCGGCGATGCGCGGCAGACGCCACGGCATCAGTTGCTGCAATTCCCCAATCGATGCCACATGCCAGCCGGCGGGCTCTCTTCCGACGAGGAGCGCCAGGAGCAGGGCGGCGGCAAGAGCGGCAAAGGCGGTCGGGAACCATACATGACGGCTTCGCACGCGCAGCTGGCGTTGCGGCGTTTCGAGCGGGTTGGTTTGCTGCAGTTCGCCGGGTCTCACCTTGCGGATGAGCCAAATCAGCAACGGCGTTCCGAGAAGCGCCGTAACGGCTCCGGCCGGAACGTCCATCCCGCCGAGCAGCACCAGCAGGAGCTGATCTGTCAGGGCCAGCATTCCGGCTGCGATGAGAGGGCCGTAAATCAGCCGTTCGCTCAGCCGTCTTGCGCCGGCGAGGCGCGCGACGGCCGGGCCGGCAAGGCCGACAAATCCGATGACCCCGGTGACGGCGACGACCAGCGCGCTTAGTACCGCAGCGACGCCGATGACGGTAAGGCGCGTCGCGGTGACGGAGACACCGGCGCTGCGTGCCCCCGCCTCGTCGAGGTCGAGCAGCGTCATCGGCCTGCGCAGCAGGGCGGCGAGAACGGCGATCACTAGCGATGGCAGCAGCTTTGCAATGCCGTCCCAATTGTTCTGTACGAGCGAACCCGCCTGCCACGTCAGTAGATCGCTCAGTTCCTCGAAGTGGACGAGGAACAGCATGCTGCTGGCCGCTTCCAGACAAAGCGAAACGATGAGACCGCCAAGGATCATCGTCAGCGGCGAAAATCCCATGCGCCCGGTCAGGAGGAGAACAAGGCCGAGTACCGCGAGACCACCCGCCAGGATCACCGGCTCCTGTCCGAAGACCAGCAAACCCGGCAACCACAGGGTGGCGGACGCAAGCGCGCATTTCGCGCCGGCAAAGATGCCGAGCGTGCCGGGCTCCGCCAGCGGATTGCGCAGCACCTGCTGGAAGAGAACGCCGGAGAGACCAAGTGCTGCGCCGGCAAGGAGGCTGAGTGTAAAGCGCGGCAGGAGCCCGTAGCGCACGGCGATCGCGGCGAGATCGTCCTCCCCGGAACTCGAAAATATTCGGCCGTATGAAGCCTGCGGCAGGGAAGTCCTGACGTTGACCAGCAGGAGACACAGAGCGGCAGCCAAAACCGCCAGAGCGATGAGGAAAGGAAAACTGCGCCGGGTTTCCTCTCGAAAGGTAGCAGCGAAGGCCATCGTCTATCCCTTTGCAGGCAGCAGATCGGCAAGATGCGCCGCCAGACGCATTGCGCTCCGCACACCGCCACTCGGGTAGATTACCGGCATGCTGGTAATGCGGCCTTTCCGGACCGCTGGCAGCGCATTCCAGAGAGGGCTCTCGGCAAGCCTTTCCATCGCGAGCCCGGTTTCCCGTCCACGATCGAAATGGACGATCCGCGCCTCCGGATTTCCCGCGAGCTGTTCGATGCCGATGGAGGCCACTCCTGAGGCGTTGACGCGCCCCTCCCATGCATTCTGCAATCCCAGCCGCGCGAGCACGTCGCCGACCAGCCCGTTGCCGCCGAAGATCGCCGCGTGGCGGCCGTCCTGATTGAACCGGCAGAGATAGAGCGGCCGCAGCGGGGATTTTTCATGCAGCCGTGCCCCGGCATCCGCAAGCACGACCTCACAGCGCGCTATCCAGCCTTCAGCCTCCTCTTCACGTCCGACGAAGCCGGCCATCTCGCGCAGGAGATTTTGTGCGTGCAGCACGGCAGGGATCTTGCCGGCAAAGGAGTTCAGCGTTGCCACCGGTGCGATGCGCTTGAGGTTCTCCAGCCCATTTGCCTGCCACTCGGCCATCACGATCAGATCGGGCTTGAGCAGTTGCAGATATTCCGTATTGGGCTCCTGCAGAGGGCCAAGATCGGCCACGCCGTCGCTCAACGCGGGCTCCGCGACAAGCCGCCGGTAAAGCGGCACGTTGGCGACCGCCAGCGGCTCGACGCCGAGTGTCAGAAGCAGTTCGGTCAGAAGCAACTCCATCGAGACGACCCGAGAAGGTGCCTCCTTTGCCTTCATCCGCTTCGCAGAAACGACGAAGGGAGCGGCAAGCGCCCCTTTCAGGATCGTTCTTCTGGCAAAGCCGGCCCGGACTACCATTTATAGGAAAGCGTCGCGGTGACAGTCAGGGGTTCGCCATACCGGCAACCGTCGGAATAGACGCAGGTATAGAACTCTTTATCGAAGAGATTGCGTGCGTTGAGCTTCAGCGTCGTGCCCTCGAGCTCCCTGTTGATCGACGCGAGATCGAAGCTCGCCATCGCATCGACGAGAAGATAGCCCGGAACGTTCCGGTCGCTGTCCATGAGATTGGTCTTTCCGGTGTAGCGGACGCCGGCGCCGACGGTCACGCCTTCCATACCGAGATTGTCGAGCCTGTAATCCGCCCACAGCGAGACCGCATGACGGGGGACGAGGGAAATCTGCTCCCCGATTTCAGTCGGTCTTGCGCTTTCCGTCACTTTCGCATCCGTGTAGGAATAGGCCGCGATCAGCCCGAGATCTCCGAGTTCCGCGCGGGCCTCGAGTTCAACGCCCCTTGAGCGTACCTCCCCCTGCTGAAAGGTGAGACCCAATGCATCGGTCGTCCTGACATTTTTCTGGTTCAGCTCGTAGACCGCGGCACTCAGCAGCAGATTGCTGCCTTCCGGCTGGTACCGCACGCCGGCTTCGTATTGCAGCCCCTCGTTCGGCTTCAGGGCTTCTCCGGTGCTGTTGTCGATGCCGACCTCCGGCTGGAAGGACTGGGCAATACTGACATAGGGGGCGATACCGTTGTCGAAGAGATAGACTAGCCCGGCCCTTCCCGTCAGCGCATCGTCATTCTGCCTGGTCGCGATGCCGGATTGGTAGGATCTCGTCTCGCTGTCGCTCCAGTCCTGCCGTGCGCCGATCAGGAGGATCCAGTGATCGTCGAACTTGATCTGGTCCTGGATATAGATGCCATACTGGTTGCCGAGGTTGTCGGAGCCGCGGTCGGTGCCGAAATTGATCGGGGGGGTGTTCAGGACGTTGCCTGTACCGATATCGAGGAAACTTGGAGAATTGCTGCGATAGCGATGGGAATCATAACTGCGCCGATAATAGTCGAATCCCGCCAGAAGCGTGTGCTCCGCGCCGCCCGCATCGAAGGAATATTCGAGGGACGTGTCCGAGGTGATGCCGTAGGATTTTTCGTAGCGCTTGCTGGCAAACCGGGCAAGGAGGCCGCCGGTACTGGAAAGCGGCGCGAGATTGCCCATCATATAATCCCAGACCACATCGGAATTGACGTAGCGTGCCTTGTTCCTGAGCTTCAGACCGTTATCGAATTCGTGCTCGAAATCGTAGCCGATCGTATATGCATCGCCATTGTAACGGTCGAAGTCGTCATTGCCGAGGAACATGTCCCGCGGGATGTTGCCGGAATGAACGTCGTCATAAAGGAGCGGCGTCGCAAAGCGCGTATGGAAGTGCTGATAGCTGGAAAGCAGCGTCAAGGAAGTCGCATCGTCTGGAGCAAATGTCAGCGCGGGCGCGATATAGACCTTGTTGTCCGGCGTCTTGTCGACCCAGTTGTCGGCATTCCGCACGAGGCCGGTCAGGCGATAGGAGAGAACCCCGTCATCGGTGAGAGGTCCGCCGAAATCGGCGGAAACCTGCTTGCGATCGTAACTGCCGTATTCGACATTCACCTCGCGAAGCGGCGTTGTCGTCGGGCGCTTGGAAATCGCATTGACGACGCCGCCCGGAGACAGCTGACCATAGAGCATGGAGGCCGCGCCGCGCAGCACGTCGATGCGCTCGAGACCATAAGGCTCCTGTCCGCCGTCATAGACGTTAGACTGAAATTTCATCCCGTCGCGCAGACTGCCCATATTGCCGTTGGCAACGTTGAAGCCGCGGATCGTCAGGTCGTCCACCGCGCGGCTGAACGTTCCGGACTGGGAGGTAATGCCCGGCGTGTAGGACAGCGTATCGGCCAGCGAAGTCGCGCCCTGATTGGCGATCTGGTCCGCCGTGATGACTGAGACGGACTGCGGCGTCTCGAGGATCGGCGTATCGGTCTTGGTTCCGGCGGAGGTGACGCGTGCGACGTATCCCTCGATTGGCCCGGCGGCCCCGTCGCCCTCCACGCGGATGGGGGTCAGCATGGTAGAGCCGTCGGCGACGGCCGCATCGGCTTCAGCAGCCGAATTGAAGATCGTGACCGTGCTGGAATTGGTGAAGCCGTAGACGAGACCGGTCCCGGCAAGCACCCTTTCCAGCGCCTGCTCTCTCGTCATCCGGCCGCTGACGCCTGGCGACTGCTTCCCGCGCGCCAGCGCCGCCGGATAGAGAACCTGGAGATTGCTGCTGTCGCCGAACGCCGACAACGCTGCGGCGAGGGACGCGGCCGGAATGGAATAGGAAACCACCGATTGCCGGAGGACGCGGGGACCGGTCGCCGTGGAAGACTGCGCGGCAGCGCCCGGCGGCCACAACGCAACCCCGGCAAGCAGGATCGCAAGCAACCGCTTCCCGCCCACGCCTTCGTTTCCTGGACTTTCCCTTTTTCCGCCCCGGCTCATGATCCTGTTCCTGTCTCGTGCACTCTATCGGCAGCTTCTGCCGTACATGCGTTAAGACGGATCAGTTGCGGACCACCTCACCCGGCGGGGAGGAAAAATTTCAGGCGGGGAGCAGCAAGACGACGTAAGGCGTGATCTGAAGGGAGCGCACCGGAAGCGTCCGGACGATGGCATCGAGAACGCCATCGGGATCGTTGACGTCGAAGATGCCGCTGACGCGCAGATTGCGCAGCTCCGCATCCAGGATTCGGATCGTTCCCCTGCGATAGCGGTTGACGTCGGAAATCACCCTTGCGAGCGGCTTGTCCTCGAAAATCAGCCGGCCCCTGCGCCATGACGTTTCGGCCTCCGCATCGGAAGGCTCGATCGCACCCAAACCGTCGGGACCATAGGTGAGCGTTTCACCTGCTTCGAGCCGAGTGCTGCCGGCATCGGGCAAGGCAACGGAAACAGCGCTTTCCTGGACGCTCGCGGTGACGGAATAGTCCCATATCTGCACCACGAATTGCGTCCCGAGCGCAGTCACCGACCCTTCGCGCGCAAAAACGGAAAAAGGCCTCGTCTCGTCTCCGGCGACATCGAAATAGGCCCTTCCCCGCTGAAGCACGAGACGGCGCAGAGACGGCGAATAATCGACGGAAATGGCGCTGTCGGCATCGAGCGTCACATGCGTCCCGTCATCCAGGACCAGTTCCCTGACTTCCCCGGTGCCGGTGAATTGGTCGCTGAACAGATAATCGTAACCCCCGACCCAGACGATTGCGGTGGCGGCTGCCGCCATTGCGCCAGCGCCAAGGACATGGCGGCGGGAAAAGCGGACGATACTATGATTTGGCCGCTTCGAGGCGGAGGGGTCGCGCACATGATCGAGGTCCGACCACATTCGCTGCAATCGCGCATATTCCCGCTTGTTTTCGGGACAGCTGCACAGCCACGCCTGGAAACCGGCCTCGTCGGCTGGCGAGGCTTCGCCGGAATTCATCCGGACGAACCAGGCGACGGCCTCCTCCCGTACCGCTCTTGAGGTCATGTCTTCACCGAGGCCGGTCATAGGCCATCATCGATCGATCCATCCTGCGCCCTGCCGGCGACTGTTTCATTTCCTTAGACGGACAAGCGAGGACCTGACCACACCACCGGCAAGAAATTTTTATTTCATAAGATCGGTTAGGTTGTCACGCAGGTAAGCAAGGGCCTTTATCATGTGCTTTTCCACCATGCTCTTGGAAATGCCGAGGCGACTGGCGATCTCCGAATGGCTCAGCTCTTCGTATTTATGCAGCAGGAACACCTCGCGCTGGCGCTCCGGCAATTGCGCGATCACGCGTTCAAGCCGCTCAACACGCTGCCGGAAGTCGATCGCGGTTTCCACAGAAGGGGTGAGGTCCGCGACATCATCCGGCTGACCCGGTTGCATGTAGCGGTTCTGGATGGCAAGCGTGCGCGCGTGGTCGATGGAAAGATTGCGGGAGATCCTGAAAAGATAAGCGCGGGGATTGGTCACGGCCGCTCCACCGGCCGGCTCGATCCCCGCGAGGCGCACAAACGCGTCCTGCATCAGATCGGCCGCGTTCTCTTCTGATGCTCCGCGGCGGCGGAGAAATCGCAGCAGTTCCTTGGAGTGCAGCCGGAACAGCTGTTGTAGATCCCAATGCAACTTTCATATCCTGACGGCAAACGCGGAACCATGAGTTATTTACTCATGTTTATAGCCGCAGAATGCCGCTGCCAAGGGAAAAGTCCAACAGGAGCGGGCCTATGGCTTATTGGCGCCTCGCGTTTCTTCAGAGGCGGTGGAAGCGGAATCTGAAAAATCGCGATGCGCATTAACTTGCCGGCGAGGCTACATTCCCCGCCTTCACGAGGAAGTCATCGAATCTTCCTCCTTCACCGAAATAACCCCGATGCAGTCGCCGGGTTTCACGAGGCCGGGGAAGTGGCGGGCGGTGAGAATGCCGGTCATCTTTGCGCGGATTTCGTGAGGGACTGAACCGGTGCGGCCGACCGGATAGATGCGGGCGACCACTTCATCCCTCTCGACCATGTCGCCGAGGTCGCGAAGCGGCTCGAGAAGCCCGCCGTCTTCGGCAAAGCAGAAGCAGTTGCCGTCCGGCATGTCCAGCCATTCGGTCTCGTGTGCCTCGACCGCGCCGTCCAGGATGCCCGCCGCTCTCAGGACATTGACGACGCCGCGCTTGGCGATGCCGGCACTTTTCGCCGTCGCGGTTCCGCCGCCGCCGAGTTCGGTGGTTATGAAGATCTTGCCCATCTCCTCGGCCGCCGTGTCGTACATTCCGACGGCGTCGATCTCCAGCATCTTCATCGAATAAGGCGCGCCGAACGCCTTCACGAGCTCGAATGCCTTCACCTCCTGCTCCTTGTCGGGCAGGATATGGGCGGCGCAGAACGGCAGAAAGTCCAGCGTCTTTCCGCCCGAGTGGAAATCGAGAACGATATCGGCGAGCGGCAGAAGCGTGCGCTGGAAATAGTCGGCGATCTTCTGCGTGACCGTACCGTCGGGCGCGCCCGGAAAGCTGCGATTCATATTGCCCTTGTCGATCGGCGAGGTGCGCGCGCCGGCTAGAAAGGCCGGATAGTTCATCGCCGGCACGATGATGATTCGCCCCTTCACCTCCTCGGCCTTGATCGTGCGGGCAAGGTCGAAGAGCGCGATCGGTCCCTCATATTCGTCGCCGTGATTGCCGCCGGTCAGAAGGGCCGTCGGCCCTTCCCCGTTCCTGATCACCGTCAGCGGGATCATGACGGATCCCCAGGCGGAATCGTCGCGGCTGTAGGGCAGGCGCAGGAAGCCGTGCTGGATGCCGTCGGCCGAAAAGTCGACGGTCGGCGCGATCGGCGATGGACGCAGGGTGCGGTCGAGCATGGCCATTTCAATCCTTCACGAAAAGCTTGCGCGGCACATTGGCCAGGCACTCGACGCCCGTCTCGGTGATGAGGATGCTTTCGGTCGTCTCGAAGCCCATATCCTCCAGCCAGAGGCCGGTCATGAAATGGAAGGTCATTCCGGCTTTCAGTTCCGTCGTGTCGCCGGGGCGCAGGCTCATGGTGCGCTCGCCCCAATCCGGCGGATAGGACATACCGATCGAATAGCCGGTCCGGTTATCTTTCACGATTCCGTATTTCCTGAGCACGGCGAAGAAGGCGTTGGCGATGTCCTCGCAGGTGTTTCCGGCCTTGGCGACGGCGAGCCCGGCTTCCATGCCCTCAAGGGTCGCCTTCTCGGCATCGAGAAAAGCTTGGGTCGGCTTGCCGAGGAAGACGGTACGCGACAGTGGAAGATGATAGCGGTTGTAGCAGCCGGCGATTTCGAAGAAGGTCCCCTCCCCGCGCTTCATCGGCCGGTCGTCCCAGGTGAGATGCGGCGCGGACGCCTCGACGCCGGAAGGCAGGAGCGGCACTATCGCCGGATAGTCGCCGCCGATGCCGTCGACACCGCGTGTGCCGGCGTCATAGATCTCGGCGACGAGATCGCATTTGCGCATGCCTGCCTCGATCTTGTCGAAGATGCGGGCATGCATCGCCTCCACGATGCGCGCCGCATTGCGCATATATTTGATTTCCGTTTCGCTCTTGACGGCGCGCTGCCAGTTGACGAGCGCGGTAGCATCAACGAAGCGAGCATTCGGCAGATGTTTCTGCAGGGCGGCGAAGGCGGCGGCGGAGAACCAGTAATTGTCCATCTCGACGCCGATCGTCAGCTTGTCGAGGCTGCGCTCCGCAAGCTTCGCTGCGAGATAATCCATCGGATGGCGCTCGGTCGACTGCACGTAATGGTCGGGATAGCCGATGATGTTCTCATGCTTCAGATAGGCCGTCAGCCTGGCGCCGTTGGCGTCCTGCCCGCGGCCGTACCAGATCGGCTCGCCGGTCGGCGGCACGACGACGGCCTGATGCACATAGAAGGACCAGCCGTCGTAGCCGGTAAGCCAGGCCATGTTGGTCGGGTCGCTGACGATCAGCAGATCGACGCCCTGGGCCTCCATTGCCTTGCGGGTTTTCTGAAGCCGCGTTTCATATTCTCCGAGCGAGAATTTGAGATTGGGCTGAGTCATGTTTCTTCCCTCATTCTCCGGCTGTCTTGTCGCCGGTCTCAACTTTCGAATGTCGTTCCCGCGCCGGCAGCACCGGCGCGTGCAAAGGCGAGCGTTGCGATCGCGGTGTCCTGGATGCCGGTGCCCGTAAGATCGGCGATGGTGATCTGATCGGCGGAGATGCGCCCCGGCCTGCTGCCGGCGATCACCTGCCCCAATTCCGGAAAATCGGCGTCGGCGGCAACGATACCCGCCTCGATCGCATGGTGGAGCTCGCCCAGGCGGCGGGTCTGCCTGAGGCTGTCGGCGACGTAGAGACCGGCCCGCGCTATCGCTGCCGGCTCGACCTCGTTCTTGTGCTCGGCGTCCGAACCCATAGCCGTGACATGCTGGCCGGGCACGAGCCATTCGGCCTTGAGAAGCGGCGTTTCGGAGGGCGTGGTGGTAACGATCACGTCGGCGCCTGTGACGGCTGCTTCCGGATCGGCAATCGCCGCCACGGGGAAGCCGAGCTTTGCCGCCATCTCCTCAGCCGCCGCACCCGCCCTGGCAATATCGCGGGCCCAGATGCGGGCCTCGCGGATCGGCCGCACCAGCGAAAGCGCCTTCAATTGCATCTTCGCCTGCATCCCGGCGCCGAAAATCGCGGCGACGGAAGAGCCTTCGCGCGACAGATGCTTTGCCGCAACCGCGCCTGCCGCAGCCGTGCGCACGTCTGTGAGATAGCCATTGTCGAGCAGCAGCGCCTGCACGAGGCCGGTTCGGCTGGAAAGGAGCACCATCATGCCGTTGGTGCTGGGCAGGCCGATTTTCGGATTGTCGAAGAAGCCGGGGCTGATCTTGATCGCGAAGCCTTCGATACCCGGCACGTAAGCCGTCTTGACGTCGACCTCGCCGCGATGTTCCGGGATGTCGAGGCGCAGGATGGGCGGCATCGCCACGGGCTTGGTGGCAAGCGCATGAAAGGCGTCCTCGATGCAGGCGATCGCCTCGCGGTCGAGCGGCACGATCTTGCGCAGATCCGCCTCCGTCAGGATTTTCATCTGTGTCACGCTGCTTCCTCCCGAAGCGGATCGGCCTCGCCGTTCACCACACGCAGGTGCAGGCCCATGTCGATATTGCGGCCGGACAGGACGAGCGCGACCGGCCCGCCGGCGGTCTTGATCTTGCCGGCGAGGAGTGCTGCGATGCCGATCGCCCCTGCCCCCTCGACGACTTCGCGCTCCTGCCCATAGGCGTGGCGTATGCCGGCGGCGATTTCGGCCTCGCTCAGCAGCACGACATCGTCCAGGAGATCGCGGCACATGGCGAAGGTCACCCGGTTATCGAGCCCGATGCCGCCGCCAAGCGAATCCGCAAGGCTCGGCAGTTCCTCGGTGAGGATCGGCTTGCCCGCGTCGAGGCTCGCCTTCATCGCCGCCCCACGCTCCATGGTGAGGCCGATCACGCGCGTATCCGGCTTGTGCCCTTTGACCGCGGCGGCGACCCCGGCGGCGAGACCTCCGCCCGAGAGGGGCACCAGCACGGTCGAAACGTCCGGCATATCCTCGATGATCTCCAGGCCGAGAGTCCCCTGCCCTGCCACGACCGCCGGATGATCGAAGGGCGGCACCATGATCAGGCCCTCCCCGGCCACCAGCCGATCGACCTCTTCCTGCGCTTCGTCCTGCGAGCGGCCGACGATGCGGACATTGGCGCCGAGGCGGCGGATTTCGGAAACCTTGTTTTCAGGCACGAGACGCGACATGCAGATCGTGGCGACCGAGCCCTCCGCCCTCGCCGCATGGGCAAGCGCCCGGCCGTGATTGCCGGTGGACGCTGCAACGACGCCGCGCGACCGCTGGACTTGCGAAAGCGAAAGTACGGCATTGGTGGCGCCGCGCAGCTTGAAGCTGCCTGTTGTCTGATGGTGTTCCAGCTTCAGCCCGACCGGCGTGCCGCAGAGATCGGAGAGCGAAGCGGAGAGAACGAAGGGCGTCCGCAACACACGTCCGGAAATGCGGCGGGCGGCGGCCTCGATATCGCCAAGGGTGACTATGTTCTTATCGTCAGTCATGGCTTTACGCCCGGAATGGAAGCGTCATTAGCCGGCCAAGCGCCGGTCGCGGGGCGTCGTCACCGCAAAGACGCAAGGAGGCCCAGGCGGTTGCGAGATTGCTCGAGACGACAGGCTTGCCGGTTTCGGCTTCGATCCTTGCCGCAACGCCAGCCGCGCGAACCGCTGTGCAGGATATGAAGATCGCGTCGGATTCCGGCGCCAACGCCTCTTTCGCGAAGGCGACGATCTCGTCCGGCGCGATCCGGGCCATGTCGCGGTCGTCGGTGAGGCCGAGGCAGGTGAAGCGGTCGATCGTAAAACCGAGCCCGGCGAAATAGTCCGCCATCGGTCGGCTCGTCTCGATCGTGTAAGGGGTCAGAACGGAGATGCGCCGGGCGTCGAGTGCCCTCAGCCCTTTCACCGCCGCTGCCGTCGGAGTAACGACCGAGGCCTCCGGCTTGGCGGCCTTGATGGCTGCCTCCACCTCGGCATCGCCGATGACGACGGAGGCGGACGTGCAGGAATACATCACCACATCCAGCGTCTCGTCCGGCAGCAGCAGTGCCGCACCCGCGGTCAAGGACGGCTGCATGGCGCGCAGATTTTCCGGCGTGACCGGATTGGCATAGGGAATGCGGGTGACGTAGACGCCGATCCGCTCGCTCGCCACCATGCGCTGGAAATCGACCTCTGTCGTATGGTCCGTGGCGAGGATGATCAGGCCGACCCGCTTTTCGAGCGGCCGGTCGTCAAGGCGCGGCGCGCGCGCCGCAAGCGAGAGAGATGAAAGCGTTTCCATTACCGTTCGTCCACCCGGGCGTAGCGTTCCTCCAGCCAGCGCAGGAAGACCACGGAGATCAGGCTCATGATCAGGAAGAAGACGCCGACAAGCGTCATCGGCTCGATATAGCGATAGTTGCTGTTGGCGATGCTTTTGGCCTGGTTCATCAGTTCGAGGACGGTGATGGCCGAAAGCAGCGGCGTCTCCTTGAACATGGCGATCAGGTAGTTGGCGAGCGCCGGGATCATCGGCGGGATCGCCTGCGGCAGGACGACGTGGATCCAGCTCTGGCGCAGCGTGAGGTTCGCCGCCTTCGCCGCCTCCCACTGGCCGCGCGCGACGTTTTCGATGCCGGCGCGGTAGACCTCGGCGGCATAGGTTGCGTAATGGAGGCCAAGCCCGATCACGCCGGCCACCAGAGCCGGCAGCCGGATGCCGATATCGGGCAGCACATAGAAGATGAAATAGAGCTGCACGAGCAGCGGCGTGCCGCGAATGAATTCGACGAGGAAGCCCGTGGCGCTCGCGATCGGTGCCGGGGCGGACATGCGCAGGATCGCAAAGACGAGCCCGAGCACGGCGGCGACGGCGGCTCCGAGAATGGTCGCCAGAATGGTGATCTTCAGGCCGTCGATCAGCGTCGGCATGATCTGCCAGACGAAGTTCCAGTCCCATTCCATGGTTACGCCCTCACCCCGTCAAGTCCGCGAGTCACGCGGCGCTCGAGCCATCGCATGCCGAGAGAGATCAGCCAGGCCATGAGGAAATAGAGCACGAGGATCGTCGCAAAGGGGATCAGCGTGTTGCCGGTCTGTGCACGCACGACCTGAGCCTGGAACGTCATGTCGGAGAGCGAGATCAGGGAAACGACGGCCGTCCCCTTCAAGAGCTCGATCGCATTGTTGCCGAAGGTCGGCAGCATCAGCGGCAGTGCCTGCGGGAGGATAACGTGGCGCATACGCTGGAGCCGCGACAGGTTGAGGGCGATACAGGCCTCGTATTGCTCGCGCGCGACCGACTTGATCGCGCCGCGCACCACCTCCGCCCCGTAAGCGCCGACATTGAGGCCGAGCGCCAGCACGCCCGCCTGCAGCGGCGTCAGCGTGATGCCGGCGAAAGGCAGCACGAAATAGACCCAGAAGAGCTGAACGAAGATCGAGGTGCCGCGGAAAAACTCGATATAGGTGGTGGCAAGCGCCCTGACCGCCATAAAACGGCTGAGGCGCCCGAGGCCGGCGATGAAGGCGACCACGACTGCAAGCGCCGAGCCGAGCACGGTCAGCTGCAGCGTCACCAGCGCTCCCTGCAGGATCAGTCCTATATAGCCGGACCAGTCGATCATCGTTTGAATGTTCCAGTTGTGTTTCAGGAAAGCCCGTCGCCGCTTCCAAGCGTACCGACGGACTGCTTTCTTCCGAGTGGATCGGAAGAAGCCCCTCCCCTCCCCCGAGACGGAGAGGAAGGCAGAAGCAGGATTGCCCCTCCCCGTTTCATCGGGGATGAGTGGCCGGCGGACAGGCGGCGGATGAGCGGGTCACGCCGCCGCCTGTTGCAACCGGACTTTTTACTGCGCCGCGCAGAGCTTTTCGCGCGTGGTCGACATCGCCGCCGCTGCGGAGAAGCCATAGGGTTCTATGATCTTGGCGAATTCGCCGGATTCCTTCAGCTTCGCCAGTTCGACGTCGAAAGCGTCGCGCAGTGCCTCGTCGCCCTTTCTGAAGGCTGCGCCGTCGCAATAGACCGGGGCGCCTTCGACCGGAGCAACGACTTCGATATTCGGATCGTTGGCCTTGGACACGAGGTCGTTGATGGAGAGCACGGGCAGCGAATAGACGTCGATGCGGCCGTCCTGCAGCATCTTGATGCCGCTCTGGCCATCGGGGACGACGATTACGCGGTCGCGCGGGACGCCGGCTTCCAGAGCCAGCTTCTCTTCCGTGCCGCCGCCCGGAGCGCCGATCCTGGCTTCCGGATTGTCGGCGATATCCTTGTAGCTCTTGAGGGCGAGCGGGTTGCCTTTCTTCAGGGCGAAGGCTTCGGCATCGCACAGGACCGGTTCGGAATAGGCGACGGCCGCGCAGCGCTCGGGCTTCATGAAAAGGCCTGCGGTGATCGCATCGTGGCGGCCGGCCTGAAGGCCAGGGATCATCGCGCCGTATTCCGAGATCGATGCGACGACGTCGGCAACGCCGAGACGCTTGAAGACTTCGCGGGCGACATCGGGGGCGGCGCCGGAAACCTTGCCGTCTGCGCCGACTGCCGTGAAGGGCGGCTCGTTGGCGATCGCGATACGGGCGAAGCCCTGCTCTTTCAGCTCTTCAAGCTTGCTGTCGTCTGCAGAGGCCGGAGCCGCCGTCATAATGGCGACGAGCGCGGTGAGGCCGACTGCCTGCGTCATGAAATGTCTGATGCTCATAGTTCCCAACTCCTCTTGTTGTTGTTCTGGTGTATCCTCTGCGTCAGGACACCTCCGACCGCGTCCCGCGGTCAGACCCGGTGCCCGGCAGCGATGATCTTGCGCAGGAAGGTTTGCGTGCGCTCCTGCTTGGGATGGCGGAAAATATCGTCGGGCTTGCCTTCCTCCACGATCTTTCCGCGATCGAAGAAAAGCACCCGGTCGGCGAAATCATGGGCGAAGCCCATCTCGTGCGTGACGAGAAGCATGGTCATGTCCGTCTCGGCGGCGAGCTTGCGCATGACGTTCAGCACTTCCTCGACAAGCTCGGGATCGAGCGCGGAAGTCACCTCGTCGAAGAGCATGATCTTGGGCGAGAGCGCGAGAGCACGGGCGATGGCGACACGCTGCTTCTGTCCGCCGGACAACTGGGCTGGCATGCTCTTCGCCTTGTCGGCCATGCCGACCATGTCGAGAAGCTCCATCGCCCGCTTCTCCGCCGCAGCTTTCGCGACCCCCTTGGTCAGCATCGGGGCGAGCGTCACATTGTCGAGCACGCATTTGTGCGGGAAAAGATTGAAATGCTGGAAGACCATTCCGATCTTCTCGCGCATCTTGTGCAGATGCCGCTCGTCGGCGGCAACCAGCGCGCCGTTCTTCTGCATATGATAGAGCTGCTCTCCGTCCACCTGTATGTGGCCGCCGTTGATGTTCTCCAGCGTCATCAGAATGCGAAGAATGGTCGTCTTTCCGGAGCCGGAAGGGCCGATCAGCGCCAGTTTTTCGCCCGGCATGACCTTCATCGACAGACCGTCGAGCACGGTCAGCGGGCCGTAGCTCTTGGTGATATTGTCGATGTTGATGATCGGCGCAGGCATTCATGTCTCTCCCTGTTGAGACAAGTTATGCTCTAACGATGACGGGCCGACGAAATCATGTCAATTATCAAAATAATATCATGACAATATTTCTGCCGCTGCTTATTTCAGTGGCGGTTCACTCAAATAGCAAGCAACAAGGCCTCCGGATTCCCCTGGGAAAGCGAGGCGATGATCCCAAGGCCCGTCCGCAGCTCCCCTTCCGTCGTGGAACCGAGCGAAATGCGGACTGCCGGCTTCCAGCCGACATCTGCGGTCCGGAAGGAAGAGCCCGGAGCGATCGCCACGCCATGAAGCCTTGCTTGCGAGACGAAACCTTCCTCCGAGTGGCCGCCAGGCAATGGCAGCCATACATGAAGGCTTTGCGGATGTGCACGGTGTGCAAGGCCGCTCAAGGCTTCCTCGGCGATCGCGTGCCGGCCGGCCAGCGCACGGCGCTGCCAGTTGACGAGCTCCATCGCCGTTCCGTCGCCGACCCAGCGCGTCGCGATTTCCGCGATCGAAGGTGTCGCCATCCAGTTTGAGACGAGGTGGCGGTTCGCTACCGTCGCGACATAGCGATCGGGCGCCGTGAGATAGCCGATACGCAAGCCGGGTACGGTGATCTTGGTGAAGCTCGTCACATAAAGGGTGCGTTCCGGCGCGAATGCCGCCACGGGGGGTACGCTGCCTTCCACGAGCGGCCCGAGAATGTCGTTTTCGATGATGGCGATATCGTGCCGCCGCGCAACCTCCGTCAAGGCTTCCCGCCGCTTGGCGCTCATGAGGGTCGCCATGGGATTGATGACGGAAGGCTGCAGGAATACTGCGCGGACGACGCCGGTCCGGCAGGCTTCGTCGAGGGCTTCCGGGATCATCCCGTCTTCATCGATCGGCAGGCCCTCAAGGTGGATGCCGAGATATCCCGAGAGAGGAACAAGCGTATGATGGCTGATCGCCTCCGTCGCGATCGTCGAGCCGGGAGGGGCGACGCTCATCAGGGCAACCGTCATGGCGGAAGTGGCGCCGTTGGTCAGATTTATGTTCAGCGGCGAAACGTCCACGCCGCAATGACGCAGCCATTCGGCCGCGACCGCCCGGTGACGGGGGAAGACCATGTTCGGCCGGAAAGATAAAGCAGAGCTCGAGGGAAGGTTTTCCGCCAGCCAGCCGAAAGCCTCCCGCATCCGCTCCAGATGCATCTGCTCGCAGACCGGCTTGAGGATCGACAGATCGATCAGCTCGCCGAGACGTTCCGGAAGATAAGGCGGTTCGGGCTCCCGCGGGCGCGTCTGAACGAAGCTGCCGCGGCCGATCTCGCCGGTGATGAGGCCCCGGCGGATCAGTTCATCGTAGGCGCGGCTCACCGTCTGTACCGAGAGATCGAGATCGTCCGCCAGCTTGCGATGGGTCGGCAGTCGCGTGCCGTTAAGGAGCTTGCCATCCTGGATCGCGCGTGCGATCTGCTCGGCAAGCGACAGGTAGGCAGGACGGCGGAGCTGGGTGATATCGGGGCGCCAGTTTGTCATAGTTTCGACAGTGATAAAAATCAGTTCAATTGACAATGCCAAAAAGTGTTTCATCTTCCTTTTCCTGGAATTTGACATGATTAAGCGCGCGTGGGAGCGGCAAGCATGAAACTCGACGCCATAGACCTGCGCATCCTCGAAGCGATCCAGCAGGACGGCCGGATCACCAAGCTGGCGCTCGCGGAAAGGGCCGGGCTGTCGCCGACCCCCTGTTGGATGCGGCTCAGGAAGCTCGAGAAGGCGGGAGTTGTGACGGGCTATCACGCGCGCATCGCCGTGCGGCGTATCGCGCCGATCACCAGCGTCATGATGGAAGTGACGCTCGCAAATCATCGGCAGGCGGATTTCGAGCGGTTCGAGCGCGCCATCGCGGCTATCCCGGAGATTGTCGCCTGCTGGGCGGTCGGCGGTGGCGTCGACTACATTCTCAAGGTCATGGCTGTCGATATCGACGCCTATCAGCGGCTGGTCGACGGCCTGCTCGACCGCGAACTCGGCATCGACCGCTATTTCACCTATATCGTCACCAAGACGGTGAAAGAGGAGATCGTGCTCCCCCTCCCCTCCTTGATCTCGGCGGAGAGCTGACGAAGACAATCCATCTGCCGGAACCCGGCTTTTTGGACAAAGTCTCTTCGCGCGGATCCGCCAACAGACAATTTCTCGCTGCGGAAATGCCAGACTCCTGTCAGCCCCGACACAGGAGGAACCGGATATGACCGCCGTTTTTGCCCGCACCGCCTTCAACGAGACACTCAAACACCTTTCGGACCGTCACCTTCTTCGCGAGATGTCCTATGTCGGCGGGAGATGGGTTTCGGGACATGATGGCCGGAGTTTCGAGGTGACCGATCCCGCCACCGCCACGACGCTTGCCTGGGTGGCCGCGCTCGATGCGGATCAGACGACGGCTGCGATCGAAGTCGCCTCCAAGGCTCTCGCCGGCTGGCGCGCGATGTTGCCGCAGGAGCGTGCCGGGATCCTGCGGCGCTGGCACAACCTGATGCTTGAGGCCAGGGAGGATCTCGCGCTGATCATGACACTCGAGCAGGGCAAGCCGCTCTCGGAATCGCGCGGCGAGATCGACTATGCCGCTTCCTTCATCGAATGGTATGCGGAAGAAGGCAAAAGACTGAACGCGGAAGGGGTGACGAGCCACTTGCCGGATGCGGAAATGATCGTTCGCCGCGAGCCGCTCGGCGTCGTCGGCGTCGTCACGCCCTGGAACTTTCCCTCCGCCATGGTGACGCGGAAGGCGGCGGCAGCCCTTGCCGCCGGATGTACCGTCATCGCTCATCCCTCCTCCGAAACGCCGCTTTCCGCGCTGGCGCTCGCCGAGCTCGGCGAGCGTGCCGGAATTCCGGCAGGCGTCTTTAACGTGATCACCGGCGATGCCGCGACCATCGTCGGCCGGATGTGCGAAGACACACGCGTACGGGCGATGAGCTTCACCGGTTCGACCGAGGTTGGCCGGTTGATCGCGGCGCAATGCGCGCCGACGATGAAGCGTCTGGTCATGGAGCTTGGCGGGCATGCGCCGCTGATCGTCTTCGACGATGCGGATGTCGAAAAGGCGGCCGATATCGCGATCGCCGCGAAGTTCGCGACATCGGGGCAGGACTGCCTTGCCGCAAACCGCATCTATGTGCAGCGTCCGATCATCGAGGCCTTCACGCAGGCTTTGGAAAAACGGATTGCCGCTCTCAAGGTGGCGCCCGGCCTGGAGACGGGTGCGGAGATCGGCCCCCTGATGCACCAGCGTGCCATCGAGAAGGTGGAGGAGCAGGTGGCGGATGCCGTCAGATGCGGTGCGCGTCTCGTTGCCGGCGGTAAACGGCAGAGGGCCGGCTCGCTTTTCTACGAGCCGACCCTGCTGACGAATGTGCCGGACGGCGCCTCGATCATGCGCGAGGAGACCTTCGGTCCGGTCGCCGCGGTCACGGTCTTCGACGGCGAGGACGAGGTGATCGCACGGGCCAATGACAGCGAATACGGGCTGGTGGCCTATGTGGTGACCGAAAACGGTGCCCGGCAGATGCGGCTCGGCCGCGCGCTGGAATACGGAATGGTGGCGATCAACCGTGTGAAGATCACGGGAGGCCCCATTCCATTCGGCGGCTGGAAGCAATCGGGTCTCGGTCGGGAGGGTTCCCGCCACGGCCTGGAGGCCTTTACCGAGCTCAAATATCTCTGCATCGACACGGCTGCCTGACGGCGCCGGCACAGTTTAAGGAAAGGATGACAATCATGCTGGACAGACGCAACGAACTCACGGCCTGGGACCGCGACCATTTCTTCCATCCCTCGACCCATATGGGCACGCATGCGCGCGGAGAGACCCCTACCCGCGTCATCGCAGGCGGTGAAGGCGTTTACATTACCGACACGACCGGGCGGAAGAGCCTCGATGCTTTTGCTGGCCTTTATTGCGTGAATGTCGGCTATGGTCGTCAGAAGATTGCGGATGCGATTGCCGAGCAAGCAAAGAACCTGGCCTATTATCATGCGTATGTCGGGCATGGAACCGAAGCGTCGATCACGCTGGCCAAGATGATCATCGACCGCGCGCCGGAAGGCATGGCGCGCGTCTATTTCGGCCTTTCCGGCTCCGACGCCAACGAGACCAATATCAAGCTGATCTGGTACTACAACAACGTGCTCGGCCGGCCGGAGAAGAAGAAGATCATCTCGCGGTGGCGCGGCTATCACGGGTCGGGGGTCATGACCGGCTCGCTTACCGGACTCGAACTTTTCCATAATGCCTTCGACCTGCCGCGGGCGCCGATCCTGCACACGGAGGCGCCCTACTATTTTCGTCGACCGGACCGGTCGATGAACGAAGAACAGTTCTCGCAGCATTGTGCCGACAAGTTGGAGGAACTGATCCTTGCGGAAGGCCCGGAAACGGTCGCCGCCTTCATCGGCGAGCCTATCCTGGGGACGGGAGGCATCGTGCCGCCGCCGGCCGGCTACTGGCAGAAGATCCAGGCTGTCCTCGACAAGTACGACATCCTTCTTGTCGCCGACGAAGTCGTGACCGGCTTCGGCCGTCTCGGCACCATGTTCGGCTCGGACCATTACGGCATGAAGCCGGCGCTGATCACGATCGCCAAGGGACTGACATCGGCCTATGCGCCGCTTTCGGGCACCATCGTATCGGACAAGGTCTGGCAGGTCCTGGTTCAGGGATCGGACGAACTCGGCGCCATCGGGCACGGCTGGACCTATTCGGCGCATCCGATCTGCGCGGCGGCAGGCATCGCCAATCTGGAGCTGATCGACGAACTGGGCCTTGTCGAGAATGCCGGCACGACCGGAGCTTATTTCCGCACGCGGCTCTCAGAGGCGGTTGCCGGCCATCGCAACGTCGGAGACGTTCGCGGCGACGGGCTGATGGCTGCGATCGAATTCGTGGAGGATAAGGACGATCGGGCGTTTTTCGAACCCTCGCGCAAGATCGGCCCGCAGATCGCCGCCGCTCTGGCGGAGCGCGGCGTGACAGGCCGGGCGATGCCGCAGGGCGACATTCTCGGCTTCGCGCCCCCGCTTTGCCTGACCCGGGATGAGGCCGACATCGTCGTCAAGGCGACGTCCGAAGCGATCGAGCAGGTCCTTGGCGTGTGATGGCAAACAAAGGCCGGCGCAGAGCCGGCCTTTCCCTTTGGCGGAGCGGTGTTACTCCGTTCGATGTTCCCACCGAGTTTACCGCAGTAAACCGTAAATGCCCGGGGGATTTGGGTTTTCGTTAACCATAAACGCCTTGCCCGACTCTCAGAATCGGTTCTAAATGCGCTTCACATTGCGATGTGAGCTTAAAATCGCATTTTGAGATTCTGAAGATGAATATGGTAGCAACGATAAACCCGGCGATTTCCGATGCCGATCAGCTTATCATCGCGCAAGCTCATGAGCTTTCCGAGAAGCTGAAGCAGCACCGCCTCGAAATGTTTCCGCCCGTGGCGCAAAAGCCGCTGCGGCAGTTTCATCTGAGCGAGGCGGCGCGATTCCTCGGCGTTACCAGCGGCCATCTGCGCAACCTCTCGCTGGAATCGAAAGGTCCCCTGCCCCAGGTCACGGCTTCCGGGCGTCGATCATATACTGCCGAGCAACTCCTGGAAATGCGCGAATATCTCGAGCAGAACGGCAGGCCCGGCCAGCGTTATCTGCCGCGCCGTCAAGGATCGGAGCATCTGCAGGTCATCGGAGTCGTCAATTTCAAAGGCGGCTCCGGCAAGACGACCACGACCGCCCACCTGGCACAGCACCTTGCCCTCACCGGCCATCGCGTGCTTGCCGTGGACCTCGATCCGCAGGCAAGCCTCTCGGCCATTCACGGGTTTCAGCCGGAATTCGACGTCGAGGAGAACGGCACGCTCTATGCGGCGATCCGTTACGACGAATACCGTCGCCCTCTGCGGGACGTGATCCGCAAGACGAATTTTCCCGGTCTCGACATTGTTCCCGGCAATCTGGAACTCATGGAATTCGAACATGACACGCCGCGGATTCTCGCCCAGGGACAATCGGCGGATTACGGCCGCATCTTCTTTGCGCGCCTGGACGAAGCGCTGTCGTCCGTGGCGGATGATTACGACGTCGTCGTGATCGACTGCCCGCCGCAACTCGGCTTTTTGACAATGAGCGCGATCTGCTGTGCGACGGCTGTGCTGATCACCGTGCATCCGCAGATGCTCGACGTTATGTCCATGTGCCAGTTCCTGCAGATGCTGGGCGAGGTGCTCAACACGTTGAAGGGCGCGGGGGGCGACATGAACCTCGACTGGCTGCGCTACCTCGTCACGCGATACGATCCGACCGACGGCCCGCAGACGCAGATGGTCGCCTTCATGCGTTCCATGTTCAAGCAGCACGTTCTGACCAGTCCTATGTTGCGCAGCGTTGCGATATCCGATGCGGCGCTGACCAATCAGACGCTCTACGAAGTGGATAGAAGCCAGTTCACGCGCTCGACCTATGACCGGGCGCTGGAGGCGCTGGAGGCAGTCAACGGCGAGATCGCCGGCCTGATCCACAAAGCCTGGGGACGGTAACGATGGCCCGCAAGAATCTACTCAGCAATCTTATGTCGGATCCGGGAAAGTTTACGGCGGTAAACTCACCGTCGTCCGACCAGGCGCCATCCGACGCGGCGAAGGCCACAGAGCGGCCTTCGCCGGGCTTCAAGGGGATTGGCGCGCTTGGCGCGGTGACGCGCAGCATCGATGCGCTTGCGGCGAAAGCGGACGCGGCAAAGGAAATAGAGGCTAAACTCGTCGCCGGCGAAACGGTGATCGATCTCAATCCGGATCAAATAGAAGACTCCTTTGTCTCTGACCGCCTGATCCAGCAGGACGAGCAGTTCCAGGAACTTGTCGAGGCGATAAGACTGCGCGGGCAGGACTCGCCGATCCTGGTGCGCCCGCATCCACAGCAGTCGGGGAAATACCAGATCGCCTTTGGCCACCGCCGGGCAAGGGCAGCGCGCGTGCTCGGTCGGCCGGTGCGGGCAGTGGTCAAGCAGCTTGCCGACAGGGATCATGTGATCGCCCAGGGGCAGGAGAACAGCGCGCGCGCCGATCTCTCCTTTTTGGAAAGGGCGATGTTTGCCGGCGAGTTGGAACGGCGCGGTTTCGATCGAGAGACGATCATGGCGGCCCTGAGCGCCGACAAGACGACGGTCTCGAAAATGTTGTCGGTCGTCAACAAGATCCCGAAACAGGTGCTCGACGCAATCGGCCCGGCCTTGTCCGTCGGCCGGGATCGCTGGCACGATCTCTCGACGCAGTTCGACGATCTTTCGAACGAGGGGAGGGCACTCGAATTCGTTCGCCAGCCTCACTTCCAAAATGGCACGCCTGATGAGCGGTTCACCCTTTTGAGCGGTTTTCTGATCAAGCGCGACGCTCCGGGGCGCTTGAAGGAAAGTGCCGGCGATATCATCGAATGGCAGCGGCCGAACGGAGCCATCCGCGCCGACATCAAGGCGAACGCGCGTCAGTATACGATCGCATTGAAGGCCGCGGATGCGACGGCGTTCGGTGCGTTCATCACGGAAAACCTTGATCGGCTCTACGAAGCCTTTCAGCAGCAGAAATCAAAAGCAGGAGATTGACCCGCAAAAGAAAAAGGCCCCCAGATGGTTGCCCATCGCGGAAGCCCTTCTCATCGTTTAGCAGCCTGAGAATCCCATTTCCGCGAATCATAGTCAAGAGTCTTTGACACCTGTTTTGGTGAAGCCGGTTTCTTTTGCCTTGAAGAAGGTGAAGAACGATGGAGAGTTTACAGGTAACGACGCCCTTCGGGCGGCGGCCGATGGCGCTTGGCATGCTTGCAAGCCAAGTCGAGGCGCGTGACATCGAGCCGGATAAATCGGTCGACAAATGGCGGCTGTTCCGAATGTTGTGCGAGGCAAAGCCGCTTCTTGGCGTGACGGATCGCGCCCTGGCGGTCCTCAATGCGCTGCTGAGCTTCTATCCAAAGGGGGAGCTTTCCGAGGAAAATGGCCTGGTGGTTTTCCCTTCGAACGCGCAGCTCTCACTACGGACTCATGGCATGGCAGAAGCAACGCTGCGGCGGCACCTTGCCGCGCTCGTGGACGCGGGACTGTTGATCCGCAAGGATAGCCCGAACGGCAAGCGCTATGCGCGCAAGGATCGAGCAGGGGCAATCGATGAAGCCTTCGGCTTCTCGCTTGCATGCCTACTCGCGCGTGCCGACGAGATCGAGCAGCTTGCCGCGACAGTGATCAACGAGCGCCTACGTCTGCAGCGTCTGCGTGAGCGGCTGACACTTTACCGACGCGATGTCGCCAAGCTGATCGATACAGCCCTGGAGGAAAGGGCGCCAGGAAATTGGCTCGCCTTCCACGAGCGGTTCCGCAAGCTCGTCTGCTCGGTTCCGAGGACTCCTGGGGCAGATGACGTCGCCTATGCACTGGAGGGATTGGAAGATTTGCGCGACGAAATCGGCAACATCCTGGAACTGCACTTAAAAACAAAAAATATGAACGGCAATCCCGATCATATTGAGCGGCACATACAGAATTCAGACTCCGACTCTAATACTGAATCTGAACCAGGCTTCGAAACGAAGCAGGAGGCAGGACCTGAAAACCTTCCACTTCCGTCGAAAGTGCCGCAGGTAAAGCCGCATGGAGATCTTCCAGATAGACAAAATCCGGCATTGCGCCAGTCCTCTGTTCCGGCCGCACCGCATCCGAACCTGAAGCCATTTCCGCTAGGATTGGTGCTTCAGGCCTGCCCGGAGATCATGATGTACGGCCCGAGTGGAAAAATCAATGGCTGGCGCGACCTGATGGCGGCTGCGGTGGTCGTACGCTCCATGCTGGGCATAAGCCCTTCAGCCTATCAGGAGGCCTGCGAGATCATGGGACCGGAAAATGCCGCGACCGTGATCGCCTGCATTTTCAAGAGGGCAGGGCATATCAATTCCGCTGGCGGCTATCTCCGCGATTTGACCAGAAGAGCATGGCGGGGAGAATTCGCAATCGGACCTATGTTGATGGCTCTAGCTCGCGCGAATTCGGCACCAGGCCGGCAGACGGGCTGAAAAACGCTCCCCTTGTCGAAACGAAGTTTTAACGATGAACTTCCTATCGATGGGGAAATGCAGGAGCGAATCGATGGCCGTTGAACATGCGTATGAAAACATTTCCCCGTCCCAAGGTCGGACCATTCCATTTCCGCTTGCTTGGCGAAAGGATCTCGTGCGCGAATGTGCAGAAGGCCTCGAAAACCTTCATGGAGAAGAAGCGCTTCTTTTCTGGCGGGCTCGATGTCGGGAACTGGCCGACGAGCTGATTTCTCAACGGTGTGGCGAGGAGGACGCACGACGCGAGATCCTCGCTTTCCAGGAGGCGGTGCAGCGGGAGCTCGTTTGCCGCCATGCGCGGTATGCGGAGGCGTCCGGTAGGTAGGAAGCACTGGTTTCTGCTGCCTAAACCGATATCAGAGCCCCGCAGCTTTAGTAAGATTGACCCGGAAGTGATCTCTTCGGCGCTGATATCTGCGGGTCATTTCCGCAGAAGCGTGTCCGAGTTGCTTTTGAACATAGCGCTCGTCCACTTCGGCCGAAGAGGCAAGCCCGGCGCGAAGCGAATGGCCGGAAAACCTCTGTGTTCGCTCGCCTTCCGTAAGATCGCCGCCGATGCCGGCAGCGCGAGCGCTCTGCTTGACGAGACGGGCAACATGTTTGTCATTGAGCCTTTCGGTATCGACGCATCTGCCGTTTCCGATCACGCGTCGAAAGAGGGGCCCGTGGGCGATGCGGGCAAGCTCGAGCCACACGCGGACGGCCTCCAGCGGGCAGGTGGCATCGGACGAGCCGCGGCCGATTTCGACCTCCCGCCAGCCCGTCTTGCCCCGCAAGGTGACGAGAATTCCCTTCTTGAACAACTCTATCCAGCCCGTGCCATCGTCTGTTTGGCCGCGCCCGCAATCGAGACCGACGATTTCCGAGCGACGAAGCCCGCCGGCAAAGCCGAGAAGCAGGATCGCACGGTCCCTGAGACCACGCAGCGTACCGCGATCGAGCGTTTCCAGCATGGCGATCAGGTCTTCGGGCAGGATCGCTTCCTTCTGGCGGGGCGGGGCGGCGTGCTTGTTGCGGATGCCGGCCATGACTGTGGCGATCGCACGGTCCCTGCGATCGAGCGGCATGCCGCGTTGGGTGCAATTCCAACCGATGGCGGAGAGGCGTCGTTCGATGGTCGACACGGCGTTAGGCTTCATGCCGCGCTCGGCGGCACCGGAGGCGCAGGCAGTGATGTAGAGGCCGACCACCTCGGGGTCGGGCGGCAAGGACGAAAGTCCATGCCGTCGACACCACGCGGAAAAATGCTTCCAGTCGGAGGCGTAGGCGCGGCGCGTATTGGCCGAACTCGCGGCCTCGACATAGTCCCGGGCGCGGTCCGTAAGATCCTGCAGGTGGGCGGGCAGGGGAGGGGGCGCCTGCGCCGGCAGCTCTCCCGCCGAAGCCTTCTCCTCCGCCGCCGTGCTGACAGACGGAGCAGAGTGCTCGTGAGTATGATTTCCGTTGTTCTGATCAGTGATTTGGGTCATTCTTTATATAAGAAGCATAATGAACGATAATGCAATCTTATCGGTCATTATAAGATGATGACAAGCCGTGCGGTTATTGCCGAAGGGGATAGCGTAAACCGCTCATCAAGTGTAGCCTTGCCGGCATGGATTCGCTCGCCGTCGCCCCTGCTCGGACCACACTGCCCCCGGCCAATTTGCCGGCTTGGGCACTTCCGCGTGGGCGCGACATGACGGAGGCGGATGCTGCCTTCGCCGCCGGCATCGCTTTGAAATTACTGGACGATCTTGTTCGCTCACAGCCTGCATGGGCTGGATGTTGGCGCTCCCGCCAGGCGCTCCAATGCGCCGCGGCCGCGTTGCGATTGATGCGCCGGAACGAGGACGAAAAGGCGCTGCGCGACGCCGTTCTGCTCACCGCGTCCGGGGACGATCCCGGCCCCGCCGGTCGAGTATTTTTAGCCTTCAAAAGGCTATCTGTCCGAAAACCCGCTTTCTCTTCGAAAGCGGTGGCTGAGCTTGCCGATCTGTTGGGGCTTTCTTGGGACGATCGGCTGGCCGAGGCTGTCGCCCGCGCCGACGACGCACTGCAAGCTGGTCGCCCGGCGCCGTTTGCCGCTGCGGACCTGGTGACGGCGATTGTTGCCGCTCGCCCGGACGCCGAGCCGCTGGCCTGGGCGCTTGGTGACGTGCTGATCGCCGCGGTGTTGAAATGGGAGCGCTCCGTGCCGCTGCTGATGGCCGAGCGCTATGGGCCGGCCTTCCGCACGCTCGGGGGGAGGGGACGGGTGCGCCCGGGCGAACCCGCCTTTGCCCGCGCCGTCTGCGTGGCCCTGGTGGAAGGGGCGGGCCCCGCTTTGCAGTCGGCCGGCGAGATCGCCCGCCGCACGGACGCGCTTCTCGCCGCCGCGCCGAAAGTCCGGACCAAGGGCGCCGGGGCCGTCATCCGGCGATTGCTCGAGGAAGACGCCGTGCCCGCATCGGCACCTGGCAGCAACCTGTCGCGTTGGGCCGCGACGAGGCTGTTCGAACGGCTGGAAGGATTTGGCGCCGTGCGCGAGCTCTCCGGCCGGTCGTTATTCCGGATCTACGGGCTGTGACGATGGCCGGGACGAGCGCGACGCCGCAGCCACGCCGCAGCACCAAAAAGATTCCCCAGGACGATGTCCTGTATGACCGGGAACTCGAGGACCTGCCGCCGGAGCTGCGCTGGCGCGAATGGATGCTGCGGGTCGAGGCGGTGATCTTTGCCTCCGCCGAGCCGGTGACGCGCGAGACGCTGGCGCGGGTGGTCGGAAAAGACTGCAGCATCGACCTGCTGATCGATGATCTCCGGGAAGAACTGCGCGACCGGCCGTATGAGCTGGTGTCGGTCGCCGGCGGCTGGCAGCACCGGACGCGGGTGCGGTTTGCCGACACCCTCCGCGCCTCGACCGCGCCGACACGCGGAGGGGCTGCGGCGCTGTCCGAGTTCGAGGCGATGGTGCTGATGGCGGTGGGATATTTCCAGCCGGTCACCCGCGGCGAGCTTTCGAAGATCTTCGGCAAGGAGGTCAGCCGCGATACGATTGCCGCGCTCCGCGGCGCTGGCTTCCTGTCGTCCGGCCCGCGTAGCCCGACGCCCGGAGCACCCTATACCTATGTGACGACGAAGCACTTCCTATCCGCCTTCGGCATGGGCACGCTGCGTGACCTTCCCGATATCGAGGCACTCGAGGATGCCGGGTTGCTCAGCCGGCAGGCTGTTCAGAATGAGCCGCTTTCGGCCGAGGCGGAGATCGATGAGGAGTAAGCTTGTCGCCTGCCGGTCGTGAGGCGTTTTGATTGTTGTGCTCTGTTTTGATCTCGCCGGCTCAGTTCAGCGAGGCGATGTTCCGGCGAAGCACGTCTGAAAATTTCTTCAGTCCGCTTTGCCAAAGCGCGTCAACAAAGGCTTCAACCGATGGCGTTGTCTTGCGCAGGTTAAACCGCGCACGTTTGACACTGGAAATGAGCGCGTCGGGAAACGCCGCATGGAGATCGGTGAGGAAATCATCCGGCGGCTGGCTGGTTACGCCGTAGGGGAGGAGGTGTCGTGCTGGAAAATCCTTGAGGTTCCAGGTGACTATGACGGAGGCTTTCCCGGCTATGGCTGCTGCGAGCACATGCCGATCGTCAGGGTCCGGTAGTTTGAGGTCCGCGACCAACAGGCGATAGTTCGCCACGTCCGCTTCCGGCAGTACGGCCTTCATCCTGTCACGGGTGGCCTCCAGGCGTTCTAAGGGCAAGGCATGGGTGCTGGCGGCAAGATTGCGCATCCACTCGTCATGGATATCGTCGGTCCAGCGCGCCTCGACAAGTCCGTCGAAGGCGCACTGGATCAGGACGTTGCGCAGATGGAAGGGATAGAGGACGCAGGCATCATAGACCGCGACGGGCGGTTTAGAGGCCATGGGTGTGAATGAGATCCTCGGTGTCTTCGGCAAGCGCTTCCATTGCGACCTGACGGGCGTCGAGCCTGGTTTTCAGTGCGAGCACGTCTTTCAGGAGTGCTCGGCGGTGTTTGCCCACATAGCGGAATGGCAGGTCGCCCCGGTCCATGCGCAGGACGACGAGGGGACGGGAGATGCCGAGAATGGCCGACGCCTCGGTCGGGCTTAGTTCCTGGTCTTCGGCCAGCACGGCCACGCGTTCGCCGCGCAGCATATGCGCCAAAAGCGCTTCCACTGCCGCGGCGGCCGAGGGCGGTATCGAGAGTGTCTGTTCCTTGCCACCTGCATGACGAACATGAAGCTCCAGCCTGTCGCCCGCGACCAGTTTCGGCAAGGGCGAGGCTTTCTTCCGGTCTCGATCCGATAATCCGGCGAAATGAACGATCTGACTGGTCATGGCGATATCTCCTTGATCGTCAATATAGTGCGCATGGCATGTAACTGCAATAACTGAAAGTCAGCTGATGTGATTGCGTCGGTGGCGATGCAGGTCGCCAGATCGCCACCGACGCTCTGAGGTCAGGCAGCTTCCCAAACCTGGTTAAGGATGCGCGCCGCCAATGCCGCCTTGTCCTGAGGCAGGAAACGGCCGTAGTGCTGCTGCACCACATCCGGCGTGTCCTGGATCGCGTAGGAGATGTCATTTAACAAAGGATGTATCCGACTGGTAACAAAGGATGTATCCGACTGGGCAGAAGCCGACACCGACGCCGCGCTATCGCAGCTTTGATCCCTTGTGTGGCGCCCGACTGTCTTCGACGAAAGGAATCTCGAAGGAAGGCGGAGGTATCGAGATCGGATTAATAGTCCAAAGCGCAGCGAGGCGTTCAGCGCCTGACCGTGATATTATTTGAATATAAATCCGCGAAGATCTGCTAAAAGCGCGACGAAACGTAATAAAAACGTATTGAAGGCGTAGGTATCTGGAAAGTAATATAGATTACGGTAATGTGTTATTGTCGATAGTTAAGAGCGTAAGCCATCATAATGCCATGTAATGAACATAAACACCCATTTATATTCAGTTAATCTTAATTTTACGATGTTTTCAATGTGTTGAAACCTCGCCGAACAGCCCGCCAAAGCCTCCCGGCGCACGCGGGCAGCGAGTTTGTGCCGACTGGGACAAGCCGATTGAATTGGCAATAATCTGTCCGGGCCGATCGGCAGCAGCGGAGAGGTTCGCTCTCCTTGCAGAAAGCCTACCTCCTTCGGCGCCTCCGCGCCATTTGCCCCACAGCCGTCGCATTTTCGGCATAGCGAAGCCATCCATGGTCGATATCTTCACGCCCGAGAAACGCTCTGAAATCATGTCGCGCATCAGAGGCAAAGACACCTCTCCGGAGCGGGTGGTCCGAAGTCTGGCCCACGCTTTGGGCTACCGGTACAGGCTCCATAAAAAATCATTGCCGGGCTCGCCCGATCTTGTTTTCGCGTCGCGGCGAAAGGTCATTTTCGTTCATGGCTGTTTCTGGCACCGACATCGGGCTTGCAGGAGAGCTTCTCTGCCCGCCTCCAATCAGGATTATTGGGCGAAGAAGTTCGAGCGAAACATCGAGCGGGACACTGCCGCGATCGAGGCCCTTCGACTTCTAGGCTGGGAAGCGCTGGTCATATGGCAATGCGAGCTCAAAATCGAGGACGCGGCTCGCCTAACCGCAAAGATCGTCGGCTTTCTGGAGACCGGCAGGTACAATTGCGAGGGTGCCTAAGGCAAGTCTCCCGCGAGCGGAGATGCTCGCCCTCAGACGAGCAAATTACCCGCGGGATTTCAAATCGGCCGCCGAGCCCTTTCCCCGGATCTCTCTCCGCATGAATTTCGCAGCGGCGATGAAACGTGCACAACCGTCCAACGAGTTCGTTCGTCGCGAGATCAGGCGCCTGCGCAGCACCGGCATCGTTGAAAGCTGAGGATTTTAATCCAGCCCATCGGAATATCGGACCGGATCGAGGGATTTCGACAATGCGTCGACGATGGCAACGATGGTGTCGATATTGCCACCGGCGGAAAGAAACCGAAGCAGACACGCATCGAGCGATCGAACGTCGTGCTGATCTCTCTGGCCCATGGCAATATGAATATATAACTCGAGGCGACGGACGTTCGGAGTGCGTCGCTTGAGCCTGCCGTGCTGCGCCTTGTGAGCCATCGATTGGGATACGCCTGCGTCAGATGCTAATCTGTTCAGGGAGATGTCCAGTTTCTTTAACGCTGCATTAACCATGACGCTGATATCATTTGCGTCGGAGGTCGTGAGAATCTGATAGTGCGCCACCCGGTTTTGCCTATTCGAAAGCCACACAACTTATATAAACATATAACACCATCAGGTTTTTATCGAGAGGCTCCAGTGCTGAACTTCGGGGATTTGTTTGCCGGCGCAGGGCTCTTCAGCTGCGGTTTCATGTCCGTCGGCTTCCGACCGGCCTTTGCAGTCGAGCTCTCCGAAGATGCCGCGGCATCCTATGCGCGGAACGTCTCGGACTGCATTGTTGCCGCTTCGGTAGAGACGTCGCCGCTCGACATTCAGAAAGTCGACGTCCTGATCGCGGGGCCGCCCTGCCAGGGCTTCAGCACCCTTGGGCGCCGCGATCCCCTCGACGTTCGAAACGATCTGTGCCTTTCGGTCCTGCCGTGGATCGATGCCGCCGAACCATCGGTCGTCGTGATCGAAAATGTGCCTCCGTTCATCAAGACAACCCATTGGAGCCGCTTGGCCGAAGGTCTCCGGGCGCGCGGTTTCGATATCGCGGTTTGGATTCTGGACGCGGTCGATTTCGGCACCGCGCAATTCCGTCGCCGCGCGTTCACCATCGCCTCGAAGATCGGACCGATCGACGAGCCGAAACCTCTGGAAGCCAGAAACACCATACGCTCGGTTTTGCTCGACCGCCCAGTAGACCCCTCCGATCCGATGCATCACTGGCCGGTTCCCTCGGAACTTGCCCGGCGAAGGTTCGAGATCATCCCGCCGAACGGCGACAAGCGCGATCTTTTGCGCGTGGTTCCGGAACTATGCCCGCCGTCATGGCGAGAAATTGGCTGCCAGGCGACGGATGTGTGGGGACGGATGGATGCGGATGCGCCGGCCAACACGCTGCGGTGCACTTTCCAAAACCCGTCCAAAGGGCGCTATCTTCATCCCTTCGAGGATCGGGTCATTTCGCTTCGCGAGGGCGCCCGCTTGCAAGGCGTTCCGGACGACTGGGTCTTTGTGGGTCGCCCTTATCCGGTAGCAAGACAGATCGGCAACGGTGTTCCCGTCCCGCTTGCACGAGCAGTCGCCTCATCAATCCTCGAAGCATTCGAACGCACCCAGCCAAGGGCCGCAAGCGATCGCCAGGTCGAAAAGACAGCTGCCTAGTCGGGCATTCGAGAATCAGCCATCGGCGGGCGCCGGCAGCCGGCTTCGGGCGCGATGCTCTTCGATCAGGCCGCCGCTTTGCAAGTTGGCAAGAGCCGGGGTCAGGCTGCTATCAGCCGGAACGTCTTCGCTTTCTTCACTTTCCAGTATCTGGATGATCTGCAGATGAACGACGCGGGCACGCGAAAGCATCTCCTCCAGACCGATGACCTCGAGTTTGCCTCGCGTGCCGGCTTCGTCCATCTCATAGAGGAGACCTCGTTCTTCGCGCGACGTCGCCTCTCTTTCCGGCTTCTTGCCGACGAGCATGCCGTGAACGGCTGTCGGTCTCTCCAAGGCGTCCTTTGCCCAAAGTTCGACATCGCGGACGTAGTCCTTGAGCTGCTGATAGTCCGCCTGGACGAGATTTCTGTTGAGAGGCTTCAGCAGAACAAGAGAAATTTGATAGGGATTGCTCGGTTGGTTTCCGAGCACGATCGCAAGATCCGCTCCGTCGGCCCCCGAGCCGGTCCCGAATTCGTCGATACGAAGTTCTTCCGCGATGGTGGTCAAGGTGCTCGGCAGCACCCGCTCGCTGGCGACAAAATTCGCGTATTCCGGCCGCACCATCCAAGGATTTTGCTTCAACAGCCGGTGCAGGCCCAACATGCTGGTGTCGGCCTCGTCGTGTTTGTCTTGGAGCTGAGGCAAGAGACGCTCGACGGCAAGGATGGCGTTGCGCCTCGCCCGGTAATGTTTGAGAACATCGCGTCGTTCGACATCATGCCATTCGCTCAGATGGTTGGCGATGTTGAGCATGCTTTCAGGGTCGGTACGCAGGGCGATGAGGCGTCCCAACACGTCGCTGGCATTCATAGCGTCCATGAAGTGAGGGGCAATCTCGTCGAATTCCGGCGAATTGAGGTCATGGGTCGTTGCGAGGTACTTCAGAACGTTGCGCGCCGCAGCCTGCTGCTTGTTCGGCAGGTGCTGGATCCACCTCAGCGACTCCGAGTCCTGTATCTTATGGTCGAGATCCACCCGAATGACTTCATCTCGCCATTGGCTGTGCGTGTAGATCGCCAGCCGCATGATCTCGCTGACGCGATCGACCAGACGCTGGACGATTTCATTGTCTTCGCGCAATTGCGTCCGGTTCGTGTTCACGAAATCAATCGCCTGGCGGTCGATTTCGTCTGCGCGAATGATGCATTCCATATAGTCGGTGGCATAGAAATTATGCATGCCCGTCTTCAGCAAAAACAGCGTCGGCCCGGCCGCGAGCCGCTTGTTGCAGTAGATGCGGGCGCCGCGTTTGTTGGCCTCGAGAGAACCGTAAGCCAAATCGGGGTTTTGCGGGTCGCGAACCCGTGCTCTGAATTTTACGATATAGTCGAACCCGACACTGCCGACGTCGTCGATGACCAGAACTTCCTTGGTGAAACCATCGTCGCCCGGCGCCGGCGAATAGGTAAACTCGTAGGCGGCGGCCATCGGCTCCAGCGGCGCGTCGTTGATGGCGATCGAAAAATCGTCCGGTTCTATCCCGTAGAAGGCCGTCGCGATGGAATCTTCGATCGTCGCCCGGGAATGGCTGACCGCGTCGCATTTGAGGCGCAGCAATCTGACGGTCGTGCCGTGCGTTTCCGCATCCAAGCCATCGGTATACGAAGCGGGAATTTGGACCTGGGCCAGATTTTCGCTGTTTCTGAGGACGTTGAAATCCATTACGAACGTCGTCGAAAACGTCTCGCCCTCGCGTTTCGTTTCAATCTCGATGCGCTCGGCTGCGCCGAAGCCTGCCAACTTTCCAAGCCCTTTGCGGCCCATGACGAAACGTCGACCCGATTCCGAGGAGTGGTTGCTCTCCTCGCCGCTTCGATCGAGACGGCGCTTTCGATTGATCGGCATGAACTTGTCGCGGACGTCCGATGGCGACATTCCGTGACCCGAATCGCGAATTTCGATGACGATATCGTCCGGAAGAGGGGCCAAAAGAACATTCAGCTTCGTGCGGCCGGCGGATTGCGCTTGCGCCTTTGCCGCGGCTCGGATCTCCCGCCGCGCCTCGACGATACGATCGAACGGTATGCTTAGTTCGACGCTTGCCGCGTCCGAATCATAGGCGTTCGCGACAAATTCGACCAAGCACTTGCCGATTGTGGTGTACATGTTGATGCCGAGAGCTTCCAGCATGCCGCCCTGAATTGCCATCGGAAAGGCGCCCGGACGATCCTCCGAAGATGCCGATTGCTCCTCAACCGCGACCTGATGTTCCATAGCGTGCCCCCGGGATGCTGGAAGTTCAAGACGGTGATGGGATCATTCAGTCTCGACTAACGATTCGATGCTATCAGAGAAGCCAATCTTGTTAAACCGGCGGTATTGCAAAACAACGCCGGACAACTCGCCCTTGGTTTGCAGAAGTTTAGGCATTATGTTTTTTTTCGATGACAGTCGCCGCGGAGAGTTTTTCCCCAAATCGCTTGGCGCGCCTACCGCAGACGTTCGACAGGCGATCGCGGACTTCCTGGGACTGGGCGAAAGGGAAAGGGAACAGACGGATGCACCCCAGGTGTGGAAAATCCCGCTGGACCGGGATGTCCACGACGCTTTGGCCGAATTGAGTTACGGCCGATGCGCCTTTTGCGAGAGGCTCGGCCAGTCCCTCAAGCCTTACAGATTTCGCCCGCCTGCTTACGCCGATCGCGGATCCGGTAAGCCGGACAAGGCAAGTTATCTGTGGCTGACTTACAGGTGGGAAAATCTTTATCCGATTTGCAATGATTGCGTTCCCGAACGGAAAGAATACTTCCCCGTGCGGGGGCGCAGATCTCCGGTGCCCGCCGAGCGCGACCTCTGGTACGATCCGTCGTTGCCGATCCACGAAGCCGAAGAGCCGATGTTCTATCAACCCGGTCTCTCTCGCGTGCTGGGCAAATTCTTCGCTTGCCTGAACGGCCAGCTCAGGGGGGAGGCCAAAGCGGCTCGAACCCTTGAGCACTTCAAGCTGAACCGGCCGGAGCTGGTCTACCGCCGTGGCGAAGCGTTTGCCGACATCATCAGCGGTTTGCGCGAGCGGCAGCTTCGGTGGTCGGAAAAGCATCGGCAATCCGCGTTGCGCGAGGAGTTCGGTGGAGCCGTTTTCATTCTCCTGCGTCGTTTCGCCAATGAGTTCCGATACCGCGTCGATGGTCCGACCACGTTCAGCAGAACGGCCATCGAGGCTTGGTTTCCTCAATGGTTTCAGACAAAAGGCTATGAGCAGCTTTTTGAGGAGACGTTGCGCAAGTTCGAACTTGAGGATGCGGACGAGCCCGGGAGGGAAACGTATTCCGCAGGCGTCGTAACTACGACGGCGGCGAAATCCGACCTCGTGCCGCCGCGCATCGCACGGGTCGAAATTGAAAACTTCAAGTCACTGGAGAGCGTAGCCGTGGATTTCGTCGGTCGCTCGCGGACCGACCCTACGTCCTCCGTCCGCTCCGGCCTTACCGCCGCCCAGTTGCCGCAGGTGCCTTGCGTGTTGCTGCTCGGCGAAAATTCCACCGGGAAAAGCAGCTTTTTGGAAGCGATCGCCTTGGCATGCGTCGACGACGATATCCTGAAGCGCCTCGCCCAAGTTCCGTCCGAGATCCTCCTCAATCCTGAGTATATGGGAGCGCGCAGCGAGCGGGTCGTCGAAGCCGGGTCGATCGTCGTCCATTTCGATGACGGAACTTCGAACCGGCTCGTCATCGACCGCCGTGCAGCCGATGTGCGCGTCGAACGGGAGAACGCGGCAGCGGCGACAATCCCGGTATTTGCTTACGGAGCGCATCGGCTTTTCGGTACTGAGCAGCTTGACGATCCGCTGGCGCACGTCGGGTCGCTCTTTGACGGTCAGCGACGACTTTCGAACCCGGAAAGCTGGCTTTGCCAATTGGAAGCTCAGAATTCGGACGGTTTGGATGAAGTCGTCAGCGCCTTGCGGCACATCATTCAGATCGACGGAGAATTTTCGCATATCGAAGTTCGCGACGGTAAATGTCTCATCAACATCAAACGAAGGGACGGCGCGGGCGAAGAATATCTGATCCCCCAAAGGCTGGACATTGCGTCATCGGGCTATCGCGCCATCTTCGCACTCGTATGCGACGTTCTGAAAGGACTTTTCTTGACGACTCCCTCACCGAGGGACGCCCGAAACTCGCATGCGTTGGTCTTAATCGACGAGATCGAGGCTCATTTGCATCCTCGATGGAAACTGCAGATCATCACTGGACTGCGGCGCGCGCTGCCGAAAACGACGTTCGTGTTGACGAGCCATGATCCGCTCTGCGTGCGCGGCATGCTGAACGGAGAAGTCGTCATGCTCAGTCGCTACCTGGACAAAAGCGATCCGGACCGCCTTCGCGAAAAGGTCGAGAGCAATCAGGATTTCGGCAACGTTCAGAATCTCACGGTGGAACAGCTCCTGACCTCCGAAATGTTTCAGCTTTATTCGACCGACGATCGGCTTACCGACGTCACGTTCGGAAGGGTAGCGTTTCTGCTCGCGAAGGAAGGAAGCGGAGAAGTCCTGTCGGAAGATGAACTGTCGGTGCTGACCAGCTTCCGAAGCGAAATCGCCGACGCGTTGCCCTACGGCACGACCGATGTCACCAGACTCGTTCACGAGGCCGTCGCCGAATATCTTCGCGATCGACGGTCCGCCAATCGGGACGACCGCACGGCGGCCCGCATTCGGGCAAAGAACGAGATCAAGGCGCTCCTGAAGGATTTGCTTCAGTGAGACGAGTGTTTCGATCGACCGTAGCGGAACCGCTTTCCCTGGAAAAGAAAGATCGCAGGGGACATACCGAGCTGCAGCGAGCAACCGCCCACATGGCGGACCCGGCGAACCTGAAGGGATACGATTTCGAGCGGTACAAGGATCCGGAAGTCAAGCATCAGCTTGAGTTGCTGTTTTACGGAAAGTGCGCCTATTGCGAAAGCTTCTATGCCGGAACGCAGCCTGTAGACGTCGAACATTATCGACCCAAAGCAGAAGTGGAGGAAGTCGCAGGGCATCGCGGTTATTGGTGGCTTGCAATGAATTGGGAGAACCTCCTCCCGAGCTGCATCGATTGCAACCGGCGCCGAACGCAACGCTCGCCTTCCGCGTTGGCGGCGCGACCGTTGCGTCTGTTGCCGGACGGCACGTTTTCCGAGTCCGAAGAGCGGCTTTCGGGCAAGGCGTCCAGCTTTCCGCTCGCAACCGAGGTTGGCAGAGCCGCGCTTCCCTCTGATGATATCGAGTCCGAGGCACGCCTTCTGATCGATCCGACACGCGACGATCCGTCGGAGCACATCGGGTTCAATCTCGACAACGAGCACGCGATCGGCCTCATTCTCCCGGCCGCGGCAGGCGCCTTGCCGGCTGGGCCGCCTTCACCACATCCGGCAGAAGGCCTGTTGGCGACGGCAGCTGCACTGAAAGTCAGCGCCATGGGTCTTGTTTCGATCCGGGTTTACGGTTTGAACCGTCTCGGACTTGTACAAGCTCGAACGCGCGTGCTGCGGGACTTGGAGTTTCTGGTCGAGCTGGCGATCAACCTCTCCGTATTGATCGAGGAAATCTCCGGCCACGTCGCATCTTTGAAACTCGGCGCTGCCGTGCCGTCCGAAATCGAGTTTCACGAACGCGTCGCTAAGAAGCTGCGCCAGTTTCATTCGAGCATCATCCGGAACATCAAGGAGAAAACCGAGCCAAAAGCCGCATTCTCGGAAATGGCGAAGGCATGGGTTGCAAGGTATCTGGAAACCTGAAGGCCATCGAGGTCGCGCGGTTGGTTTGCGGCCGAAGGGCTTTCCGAGCTCGGATCGTCGAGAAAGCTAACCGAAACCAGAGTGGTAGACGGACTGTGTGGCAGGGGCCGGCGCGAGATCCGCCTGGACATCTTCTCGTCCGCGGTTACGGTCGAAAGCGACATCTTCGTCCGAAGCGCCCCTCCGCCCTCTCCCGACAGCCTGAACTGGACGATCGCCGTCTTCGACGACGGCTTCGGCGACGAGATCGAAGAAGACGTGCCGTTGGTCCGCAACCTTGATGATCAGGCGGAGACCGACCTTCCAAGATGGGACCAACGCTATTGGGAGATCGTAGAACGGGCTCGGAAATCCGTTCTGTTTGAGACTCCGATCGTTCATTTCTTCGTCCGCGCGTTCTTTGCCGATGGCATCGACGAGTTTTTGGCACATATGATCGTCATCGAGGCTGCGCTGGGGCGGCACGCCGACTACGACCAATCGCGTCGTATTTCCCCTGACCGTTACAAGCGGATAGGAGCGTCGAAACGAATGCAACATCGCGTCGCCGGCCTTCTCGGAAGCCGGGCCTTCGGCGACCAGTTCGACAGGCTGTTCAACATCAGGAGCGCATTTCTGCACGGCCGGCCGATGGGCGGCATTTCCAGCAGGGAACGCGTGGAAGCCCGTTCGCTGGCCAGGCGGGTCGTGACCGCCATGATCGAGGCAACCAAGACGGGATCAATCGTGTCGCGAGAGAATTATCTCGATGGTTTGCTCGATGCCGGATTGCAGTTCCCGTAGGGTGCGAGGAAAGGGACGAGCCCGGTGACAGCGCCTGAGTGCGAAGCGTACGACGTTGTCGCGGGTTCTTTTTTCAATTTTTCAATCGTTTCAAGCGTTTAGCCAGCCTTTGGGAAACGGGTCGGTGGTTCGTCTCCTTTCAAGACCGGCAGCCAGTCGCCGTCTCGGCCCAATGCGGCCCTGATCAGCGATCGCCGTTCTCGTAATATGGCGCTCTGGCATCCTCATACGTCGTTGAGTGCGCCGAAATGGCAGTCGTCGCGCCGAGGTCGTCGGCGTGGGGAACATCTGTTCGATTGAACTTACTCCCCTATGAGTCCATCGAAGACTTCGAGCATCGCCTCGCTGATGGCCTTGCCAAGCGCCGCCGCGGTCTTCGCCAATGTTTCCTCATCCATGTCGCGAGAGGCCATCGCAAAGGCGGCGCCTTCTTCTGTCACGATTTCCTGCGCGCGCTGGATCGCCCACAGGGCGAAGTCGCTACGGTTGCTGATTTCCACGGTTTCCATGATTCCTTCCTGATTTGTTCGAGCGGATGGCTTATAGCGGATTTGCCGGACAGTGCAGCCCGGAGAGTCGTATCGAGAATGGCTCGAGATAGTCGAATGACGCAGCAGTTCGATTTGTTCATTTCGAGCGAAGCAGCATCTCCGAAGGTGACAGCGTCGGCGCTGAAGCGCCATTCCCCTACTGTGTTAAGCGAAAACGACATGGTGCGGCAGCTCCACAGGCGACCGGCCGGTATCGCGTTGGAACTGTCGCCTAATGGCGGGAAACATGCGCTGGCCACGATGTGTATCGGAGGCGGGGAGGGCATTGCCATTGCCTTGGAAAGGGTCTGAGTCACAGAGCATACGGCAGTCTATGAGAGATGGAGAGCGAAACTCGACTCGCGGAATGCCTCTATCATCTCTACGCTGTGTTATAACAGGCCGGGTTCCCCCTCGCGGGCGATGCGCAACGAGCAACCCAGGTTAACGAGAAGCGAGCGCGCGAATTGATCGAACTTGGCGCCTTCGTCGCGAATCCAGTCGGTGAAGAGGCGCACGGGCCGCCGGTTCGTATGGCGGTTTGGGCAGACAATCCAGTAGGCCGGAAACTCGACGACTTCGAACGTGGTGGACAAAGGAACCAGCGTTCCGCGTTCCAGATCCTCCTGAGCGAGGATTGCAGAATCGAGCACCACGCCGGCACCATCGCGAGCAAGCTGGATCGCCATGGACGAGCGGTCGAAGCGAAGCGGTGCCTGTTCGGTCGGCGTGTCTATGCCATGAACCAGCAGCCAAACATCCCACTGATAGAGGGCCTTGACAGAATGGATGAGCCGCGCCTGTGAAAGCTGTAGAATGGGATTTTCGCTGAACGCATGTAGCTTGTCGCGATAGCTGGGGCTGCACATCGGCAGCACAAAGTCATTGATGATGCATTCGGTGTGGAGCTTCTCCCAATTGCCGGATCCATAGCGGAGATCGAGGTCAACGACTTCGGTCTCGAAATTGGAGAACTCAGGCGTCGCATCCACCCGCACCCCCCACTCAGGATTGGCATCCAGGAAGCCCTTCAGACGTGGCGTCAGCCAGCGCACGGCAAAGCTTGGGCTCGATCTGATGTTCAGTTGCCGGCTATTGTGCTGGCGCAGCACCGCGGAACGTGCGCCGCGGATCATGCGGAAGGCCATTGTTGTTGTCTGGAACAACATTTCGCCATCGATTGTCAGGGCCAACCGACGGTCATTGCGCCGAAAAAGCCGCACGCCCCACTGTTCTTCCAACTGCTTCAACTGCTGGCTGACGGCTGCCGTGGAAACCCCCAATTCGGCCGCTGCCAGCGATACACGGCCAGTACGGGCGACCGCCTCGAAATAGGCAAGGGTATTGAGATTGGGGTTGATCGGCAAACTGGCCTCCGCTGCGGAGCCTCGAACGATCGGTGCCAGAGGAACGAGCACGCGCGTCGTAGTCTATGCGGCCCGCGCGCCGCGTGTGTCAAGAGATGCCGTTCAGGCGGCGATAGGCCGCGACCACCTGGCTGTCGTCCGCCATACCGTTGCCGCTGGCGCTTTCCGCCAGGAACATCTCATGGGCGGCAGCCGCAAGCGGCAGTGACATCGAGGCGGAGCGCCCCAAAGCCAGTGCGATGGTGAGATCCTTGACGAAGATGTCGACGGCGCTGGTCACCGGCGGCTCCTTCATCAGCATGCGCGGACCGCGATCCTTCAGCATCCAGCTGGAGGCCGCGGAGCCGGAAACGATTTCGAGCAAGGTCGCCGTATCAACGCCGGCCTTTTCGCCCAGCGCCATAGCCTCTCCGGCCACGGCCAAGTGCACGCCGCAAAGAAGCTGATTGATGGCCTTGACGACCGCACCCTGGCCCTGCTGTGGCCCACAATGATAGATCTTGTCACCTATGACACGCAGGACCGGGGCAACGGCATGGTAAGCGGCTTCCGGAGCACCGACCATAATGGTGAGCGTGCCCGCCCTGGCGCCGACCACTCCGCCGGAGACCGGGCAATCGACGAGGACTTTGCCCGATCCCTCGATTTCGGTCGCAAGCTGTGTCACCTCCTCGGGCGGACAGGTGGCCATGAGGCAGATATGCGCGCCGTCTGGCAGCGCGGCAAGCGCGTCCGCCTGCAGCAGCACCGAGCGGGCCTGCTGCGCGTTGACCACCATCAGCACGAGAATGTCGGCGCCCGTGCAGGCATCCGCGAGCGTCTCCGCACGGCTCCCGCCGGCGGTCACCAGCGCATCCATGGCTTCGGCACGCATGTCGAAACCACGAACGTCATGACCCGCCCTTACGAGATTCCGGGCCATGGGCAGGCCCATGGAGCCCAGGCCGACGAATGCTATAGCCTTCTTCTGCATCATGCTGTGCCTCAATAGATCGTCAATGCGGGAACGTAGGACATCAGCACGAGAACGGCGAGCGCCACGGCGTAGAAGGGCCAGAGCTCCCGGACTACCGCACCAATCGGGACGCGGGCAATGACGGCACCGATGAACAGCGTGGTTTCGATCGGCGGAGTGAACAGGCCGATGGAGAGGTTGATGCAGATCATCACGCCGAGCTGGACCGGATCCATCCCAATCGAATGGCCGATCGCAACGAATGTGGGGCCGAGCAGCAGGATGGCGGCGGGAAGATCCAGGAACATACCGACGACCAGCATGATGAGGTTCATCATCAGGATGATCAGGAAGGCATTGACCAGTGTTTCCTGCGCCCATTGCGCGACGATGGTCGGCACGCGCTCGGTGATCAGTACATGACCGACGAGGCTCGATGCGGCGATGACGAGCATGACGACCCCGGTCGTGGTGACGGTGCCGACCAGGGCCTGGTAGATGCGTTGCCATGTCAGATCGCGGTAGATCGCCAAGCTGACCACCAGTGCGTAGAAAACAGCTATCACGCTGACCTCCGTCGGCGTCGCAATGCCGGCGCGTAGCAGCAGGACGATGAAAAACGGCATGGCAAGTGCCGGCAACGCCAGCAGCACGGATCTGCCAAAGGAGGTCAGTTGCTTATCGATTGTCAGGCGAGGGAAGTTGCGAATTCTGCCCGAGAAGTAACAAACCAGCATCATGCCAAAGGCGAGCATCAGACCCGGCAGAACCGCAGCGGAAAACAGCTTGGCGATCGACGCATTGGACACCGTCGAATACAGAATCAGCGGAATGGATGGCGGAATGAGACCCGCAATGGTCGAGGAGGATGCGGTGACTGCGGCAGTAAAGGCAGGGGGATAACCTTCCTTCTTCTGCCACGGGATCAGCATGGAGCCGAGCGCGGAGGCTTCCGCCACAGCCGAGCCTGAGACACCGCCAAAGATGGTGGAGCCGACAACGGTCACCTGTCCCATGCCGCCATGGAAGCGGCCAACGAGCCTGGCTGCGAACTCCACGAGTTTCTGGCCGAGCGTTCCCGACATCATCAGCGAGCCGGACAGAATGAAGAAGGGAATGGCCAGCAGCGGAAAGCTCTGGGTCGGCTGAAACAGCTTGACGACGGCGAGCACACCGGGCGTGCCGCCCTGCCACAGGATCGCGGCACCGGCCGCAATGACGAGCGCGTAGCCCACAGGCATCGAGATCGCCAGCAGGACGGCGAAGATGCCGGTCATGACTGCAGTCATATCGTATGCTCCGGTTCGGGCTGATGAAGGTTCTTCGGATCTTTGCTGAAGGCCACCCGCACAAGATTGACCAGGGATGCAAGCGCAATGCCGCCGAAGCCGAACAGCAGCGAACTGTATGCCCATGCCTGGCCGAGGCCCGTCATTGGGAAAACCTGTGCCTTGGTGATCGAGATCACCTGAAGCGAGAGATAGGCAAGATGGGCGAAGGAGACCGCCACCAGCAGATTGATTAGGATCAGCAGCTTGCGCAGCTGTTCGGTGGTCAGAAAGCCCTGGATCGCCTCCGCAGCGATATGCGAGCCACGATGCGCGCCGAGAACGATGCCGCCCATGATGAGCCAGGGAAACAGCAGGTTAGGCACCTCGTTCGGCCAGCCGAGACCTGAGTGCGTCAGGTAGCGGATGACGACCTCAAGCATCAGGGCGAGAAAGACGGCGATGATGGAAACGATGGCGATAACCATCGCAATGCGATCCATCACGAAGCCGATCGCGTTGGCAATGCGCAAGGCGAGAGGACCCGCCTCGGCATCCTCGGCGCGGATGTGATCCGTCATCGTCATTTGCCCGCCGCCGCCTTGGCTGCAGCGATAAGCTCATCGACCAGTTCAGGATATTGCGCGCGCCACTTGTCGTAGACCGGTTTGGTCGCGACGACAAAAGGTGCGGGGTCGACGTCGTTGATCTTGACGCCAGTGGCCTCGATCTCGCCGCGCAGCTTTTCAGTCTGATCACGCACCATCTGGCGGTTAAGCTCACCGGCTTCCTTCGCGGCATCGCGGATGATCTGCTGATCCTCGGGCGAAAGCGCATCAAAAACGATTTTCGATGCAAGGAACGGTGTCGCCTCGTATTTGTGGTTGGTCATGGAGATGTAGGGCTGAACTTCATGCAGCTTCGAAGAGAAGATGTTGATCAGCGGGTTTTCCTGGCCGTCGACCACACCCTGCTGCAGTGCGATGTAGAGCTCGGAGAAGGCCATCGGCGTCGGCGAGGCGCCGAGAGCCGTGAAGATGTCAACCGTCATCGGATCCGGCGGCGTGCGGATTTTCATGCCGGCAAGGTCCGCAGGCACGACGATCGGCTTTTTGGAGTTGGACGTCTCGCGAATGCCATTGTTCCACCAGGAGAGGACCACGAGACCCTGCTGCTCGGCTGCTGCGGCAATCTTGTCGCCAACCGGGCCATCCATCACGGCCTCGGCCTGCTTAAGATCCTGGAACAGAAAAGGAAGACCGAGAAGCGCGATTTCTGGCACGACGGCCGAAGTGGTTCCTTGAGAATTGGCCGAAAAGGCGATCGTGCCAAGGCGCATGTTGGTGATGGTTTCCGCGTCGTCGCCGAACTGAGCGCTTGCGCCAACCGAAACGTTCATGCGGCCACCGGACTTCTGCTCAACGAGTTCAGCGAATTTCTGCGATGCCACGTCCTTAGGATTGCCTGCTGCGGCATTGTGCGACAGCTGGAATTCCTGGGCTCCTGCATGGCTGGCGCAAAATGACATCACAGCCGCAGCAACGAACTGACGAATATTCATGGTTCTCCTCCCTGAGAGCATCATTCATGTTCCGGTTTGCGAGAAACCCTCCTGCGGCACGCGGGCAGCCGACTATCCGGCATGCCTGGGAAACTGATGAAACTGACGCCCTCCCAAGCACTGCAGTGCATGCAGCGAGTGTCCTCCCCCGCTCTACCTGTTGTGACCCTGTCTGATCTCTGCAACGGCGTCATCTAAGTTTTGCTTAACAATTCGTTCGATTTTCTTAATTGCCGATGGAGGCTGACTGGGTCCAGAACTTGCCGTGGAGGCGCCGTTTTGCGCCGCACCGCAAGGGAGGAAACATGGCCAACCAAAATCCAGCGACAGAGCTGTCGAACATGAGTCTTGCGCGCCGGGCCTGGGAAATCCGTCGCAAGGTGGTCCGCATGGGCGAGGTTCAGGGCCAGGGTTATATCGGCCAGGCGCTCGGCATTGCCGATGTCCTCGCAGTCTCCTATTTCCACTCCCTGACCTATCGGCGGGAAGACCCGGAATGGGAAGGCCGCGACCGCTTCCTGCTGTCGATCGGTCACTACGCCGTCGCGCTTTATGCAGCGTTGATCGAAGCTGGTATCCTGCCGGAGCAGGAACTTGAAACCTATGGCACCGACGACAGCCGTTTGCCGATGTCTGGCATGGCATCTTATACGCCGGGCATGGAGATCACCGGCGGTTCGCTTGGTCAAGGCCTTGGAATCGCCGTTGGAATGGGCCTCGGCCTAAAGGCGAAGAAAAACCCGGCCTTCGTCTACAACCTAATGTCGGATGGTGAGCTCGGCGAGGGATCCACCTGGGAGGCGGCCATGTCGGCCGCCCATCACAAGCTCGATAATCTGATCTGCATCATCGATTTCAACGACCAGCAGGCCGATGGCAAGTCGACCCAGATGCTGTGCGCGGAGCCACTCGCAGAAAAATGGACAGCCTTCGGCTGGCACACGCAGCGCGTCGACGGCAACGACATGGCAGCCCTCGTGGCAGCTTTCGACGCAGCCCGTGCGGTCAAGGAGATCAAGCCCCGTGTAATCATCTGCGATACGCTGATGTGTAAGGGGGTCCCCTTCCTCGAGACCCGCGAGATCACGCATTTCGTGCGGGTGGAAGCCGATGAATGGCAGAAGGCGCTGGCCGTGTTGGATTCGAACAGGCCGGAGTGAGTGAGGAAAACATATGAGCATGAGCCGTACCTACGATCCGCACCGCAAGTGGCAGCCCCGAACCTCACCGAAGAGCGGTGAGGCCGTGCGCACCTCCGCCATGATCGCGTCACTGGCGGCCGAAGGCTATGATACCGCGGCCGCCCCATTCGGCCATGCACTGGTTGCCGAGGCAGAGCGCAATGACAGGATTGTCGGCCTGACGGCCGATCTGGCGAAATATACGGACCTTCATGTCTTCGCCGAAGCTTTTCCGGAGCGCTTCTACCAGATGGGTATGGCCGAGCAGGTGATGATCTCGGCTGCGGCCGGCATGGCGCGCGAGGGCTTCATGCCCTTCGCGACTACTTACGCCGTTTTCGCCTCGCGGCGAGCGTATGACTTTATCGCCATGGCGATTGCCGAGGAAAACCTTCCCGTCAGGATCGTCTGCGCGCTGCCGGGCCTGACCACCGGTTATGGTCCCAGCCATCAGGCGACGGAAGATCTGGCGATTTTCCGCGGGCTGCCGAACCTGACCATCATCGATCCGTGCGATACCATCGACGTGGCGGAAGCCGTGCCTGCAATGGCAGCCCATGAGGGCCCTGTCTATATGCGCCTGTTGCGCGGAAAGGTACCTTCCGTCATCCGCAAGCATTGCCCGGATTATAAGTTCGAGATCGGCAGGGCGAAGCGTCTGCGCGACGGAACCGACGCGCTTGTCATTTCATCCGGCTTCATGACGATGCGGGCACTGGATGCGGCCGTGGAAATGGAAAAAGACGGCATTTCCGTCGCCGTTCTGCATTGCCCGACGATCAAGCCCCTCGATACCGCCACCGTTCTGGCGGAAGCGGGCAGGGGCGGACGCCTTGTCGTCACCGCCGAAAACCACACGCGTGTGGGCGGTCTGGGAGAGGCGGTCGCCACCACGTTGCTCGTCAATGGGATCACACCGACCTTTCGGATGATCGGCCTGCCGGACCAGTTCCTGGATGCCGGTGCATTGCCGAGCCTGCACGAACGCTACGGGATTTCCACCGCAGCGGTGATCCGCCAGATCCGCGGTTGGCTCTGAGATTTTTTCCAAACACATTCTCGCACCGCGTGATTGCGCTGGTGCGACCTGACCTAAGGGAGAAGAAACAATGGGTATAGCTCTGCTCGACGGCAAATTCGCCGTCATTACCGGTGCGGCATCCAAGCGCGGCCTCGGCAAGGCAACGGCCAAACTGTTTGCCGAACATGGCGCCACCGTCGCCATCCTCGACCTTGATAAGGCAGCCGCACAGGAGGCAGCTGCCGATCTCGGTCCACAGCACGTCGGCATGGCCTGCAATGTGACCGATCTGGAGACCACGCAAAAAGTCATGGCTGCGCTGATTGCGAAGTGGGGACAGATCGACATTCTCGTCAATAACGCCGGTATCACCCAACCGCTGAAGATCATGGAAATCAGCCCGGAAAATTACGATGCCGTCCTCGATGTGAACCTGCGCGGCACGCTCTATTGTAGCCAGGCTGTCATTCCGCATATGCGTGAGCGCAAGCAAGGCAAGATCGTCAACCTGTCCTCGGTTTCTGCGCAGCGCGGCGGCGGCATCTTTGGCGGCCCTCACTATTCGGCCGCAAAGGCGGGGGTTCTGGGTTTGACGAAAGCGATGGCCCGCGAACTGGCGCCGGTCAACGTGCGTGTGAACGCCATTTGCCCGGGCTTTATCGCGACCGACATCACAGGGGGCTTGCTGACGCCCGAAAAGCTCCAGGAAATCGAAGCCGGCATCCCGATGGCGCGCGCCGGTACCGCCGATGATGTTGCCGGTTGTGCCCTGTTTCTTGCGTCCGATCTTTCATCCTACGTCACCGGCTCCGAAGTCGATGTTAACGGCGGATCGCTGATTCATTGATTGAGCGGCGGCCCGTTTCAGAACGGGGCCGCCGCTTCAGCTCTCGGGAGGAATGCATGAAAATCGGGCTTGGTAGCTACGCCTTCCGCTGGTCGATCGGGATCAAGGACCTGCAGCCGGAAAGGCCCATGACGGCCATGGATGTGCTGGAGATCGCGCATGGGCACGGGCTCAGTGTTGTGCAGTACGCAGACAACTTGCCGCTGGACCGTTTGACGCCGCGCGAGCACCTCGCGTTGAAACAGCGCGCCGACAGCTATGGAATGGCGCTGGAGCTAGGCACCCAATCTTTCAACGCCGAGGAACTGGCGCGCTATATTCCGATCGGTGAGCGGATCGGCTCGAAAATCCTGCGTGTGGCTCTTGATGCCGAGGATGCCTTGATCCCCGTACGCGAGCTTGCCGCGCAAATTCGCGAACTCTTGCCGGACGGCAAGAAGGCCGGCCTGCGCTTCGCCATCGAGAACCACTTCAACTATCCTTCGCCTCGCATGGTGGAGTTGCTGGATGCGGTGGCCGATGACGCGCTCGGCGTTTGCCTGGATGTGGCAAACTCCATCTGCGCCGGCGAATGGCCGATGACCACGGTGAAGATGCTGGCACCCTATGCGATCAATCTGCATCTGAAAGATTATCAGATCACGCCGGATCCCTACGGCGTCGGCTTCCGCATCCATGGCACGCCGCTTGGCGAGGGCAGGGCGGACATCGAGAAAATTCTCGCCTGCCTGTCGCACTGCCCTGACGATATGAGCGTGATTTTGGAGCACTGGCTGCCGCAGATGGACAATATGAAGGCCACGTGCCGCCTGGAGCATGAATGGCTGGAGCGCACCGTGGCCGCAGCCAAACGGCTTGTTCCGGTAAATATTGCCGCTTGAGTGCCGCGCAGGCCATTCCGAAATCAATGCACGGCGGATGTCGCTGCGGCGGCAATGCCGCGCAAGCCCAAGGATCGCACCAGACCATGCCCATAAAGACCAAGAAACTCATCAACGCCCCCGAAAATATCATCCCTGAATTCATCGAAGGGCTTATTGGCGCCTATCCCGACATGCTCTGCGTGGAAGGAACCACGAGCCGTGCGGTTGTCGCGCGCCACGGCCCGCGTGAGGGCAAGGTCGGCATCGTCATCGGTGGCGGCTCCGGTCACGAGCCTGCCTTTGCCGGCTATGTGGGCCAGGGCCAGGGCCTGGCCGATGCCGCGGCCGTCGGCAATGTCTTTGCCTCACCCTCGCCAGAGCAGATTCTGGATGCTGGCCGCGCTGCAGATGGCGGCACGGGCGTGGTGTTTCTCTATGGCAATTATACGGGTGACGTTCTCAATTTCACCATGGCCGCCGAGGAATTGGAGGCTGAAGGTACGCTGGTCCGTCATATAGCCGTAAGCGATGACGTGGCATCCGCTCCGCTCGCACGTCGAGGTGAACGTCGCGGCGTTGCCGGCGATTTCTTTGTCTTCAAATGCGCAGGCGCTGCCGCCGATCTCGGCGAGCCGCTGGAGCGCGTCGAGGAACTGGCGCGTCTTGCCAATGACAGATGCCGCTCCATGGGTGTGGCGTTAGGCGCCTGCTCCCTGCCACAGACAGGCACGCTGAATTTCGAGCTTGGCGCCGAGGACATGGAAATTGGCATGGGCATTCATGGCGAGCCGGGGATGCGTTGCGAGCGACGGAATATCACAGGCCGAGCTTGCTCGCCGGGCGGGAGTTTCTGTGCCGACGATTAAGCGTTGCGAAAGTGAAGGGGAAAAGATACCCGTCGTATCTTCAGAAACTCAGCAGAAAATTCGTACTGTTCTTGAAGCTGCCAGCATCAAGTTCATTCCGGAGGACTCGGATCCACCGATAAGGCGCCTTACCGCCCTTGAGCGCTTCAAGGCGTAAGGCATCGCCAGAACGGCATAACCCCTAGCAAATCTTCAACCGGTTCCATCGTCCGTCAGCCCGGCCGCCCAAAGGGCTACCGCGACCTGAACGCCTCGATCATCGCCTTTGTGACGTCGCCGGGAAAGCAGACTGGTGAGTAGCCGTCCGGCTTGCTATAGGCGCTCCGCTTGCCGCAGCGCCGTCCGGCGCGATCGCGGCTGTATGGGTACGCACACGAGCTCGGATAGGAGTCGAGAGATTCCGCAATGATACGCTGGATCAACACCGAGTCCGGAATGACGGGGACGGCAATCTCGATCTCTTCCGCCTTTTTCTCCTTCTTTGCCGGTGCGGCCATCGTCCTGGTCTCATTTTCGGAAAGGAAGCGGGTGGCGATCCATCCCTCATGTTGGGTGAGATCATCTCGAATTCTGGACCAGTCTCCGCTCGCTCCATCAGGAAGACCTTTCTCCCGGCATCGAAACGATCGATAATAGGATCGGTCGTCGAGGGGCCGGATCGAAACCCGACGCGTTTACCTGACACATAGCGGATGGGCGCATCGGAAGGCCGAAGCTCCAGGCCATCGCTGGAGGGGGGTCTCGACCTTCGCGCTTGAAAGTTCACGCGTCGGCTTTGTGGAGACCTCTACCGGTTCGATGGTGTTGTCACATAAACTTGCTGTCAGTGAGTGGAGCGTAGAGATGGTGGGATGAAGAATTCCGCCATCAGCTACAAGCGCCACCGTTTTCCGCAACAGATCATCGCCCATGCGGTGTGGCTGTATTTCCGGTTCCCTTTGAGCTTGCGGCTGGTCGAGAAATTGCTGCTCGAGCGCGGCATCGTCGTTTCGTATGAAACGATCCGCCGGCGGGGTCGGAAATTCGGACCGGCCTACGCAAGGCAACTCCGTCGCAAGCCGCCTGCGGTCCGGGATGTTTGGCATCTGGACGAGGTGGTCATTTCCATCGCTGGCCGCAAACACTGGCTTTGGCGTGCCGTTGACCAGGACGGTTATGTTCTCGACGAGATCGTCCAAAGCCGGCGCGATACGAAAGCCGCGAGGCGACTGCTCGTCAGATTGTTGAAGAGACAGAGCATACCGCCCAAGCGGATCATCATCGACAAGCTTCGCTCCTATGGAGCAGCCAAGCGTGACGTGATGCCCGGCGTCGAACATCGATCCCACAAGGGCCTTAACAATCGAGCGGAAAATTCTCATCTGCCGCTGCAAAAACGCGAACGCACGATGCAGGGTTTCCGATCAGCCGGCAGCTTGCAGCGGTTCATCTCGATCTTCTCGGCGCTTCGAAATCTCTTCGTCACCCCGCGTCACAAACGATCCGCCCTGGCAAGATGACGGGAGCCATCATCCAAAATATTGACATCCCATGGGATGTCTATAAGTTGCCTTCCATGAGGCTGGTTCTGGACACCAACGTAATCGTGGCGGCGTTTCGCAGCCGCAATGGCGCAAGCAATCTGCTTCTGCGTTTCGCGGATCGGGGCATGGTAACGCCGCTTTGTTCGACGGCGCTGTTTCTGGAATATGAGGCTGTGCTGAGCCGGGAGGAAACCCGGCAGGCGACCGGCCACAGCGTTTCGGACGTTGCTTCGGTGATGAGCGCGCTTGCCGCCATTGCCGAGGGCGTCGATATTTCGTTTCGGACGCGCCCGATGCTGGCCGATGTCGCGGACGAAATGGTGCTTGAGGCCGCGTTGAACGGACAGGCCGAGGCTATCGTGACGCATAACATGAAGGATTTCCGTCCGGCGCTCGAGCTGGGCGTGACCGTGATGACACCGGGAGAAATCGTCAGGAGACTGAACAGATGACACAGACCCAACGCTACAAATACCCGCTGCAACTGCCGCAGTCGCTCAAGGAGACGGCGGCACGTCTGGCACAAGAAGACGGGGTGTCCCTCAATCAGTGGATCATCTCTGCGGTCGCTCAGAAGATCGGGGCCGTGGAGACGGCCGGCGAATTCCTCAAAGCGCGTGCAGGTACGACGAAGCCCGGTGCGCTGACAGGCTTGCTGGACAAAGCGCCGGATGTGCCGCCGCTGAAGGAAGACACCATTTGATGCAATGCAACGGCCGGGATGCATCTGCGGTGAAAGCCTTTTTTTGGCTTGCGGGATTGGACCGGAACGAAGCCCCGCCTCAAGGCGAGGCCGCTTTGCGGTGGTGCTGCGCACCAGCCTTGACCGGGCCGGCTCCGTTCGGGCGTATGCTTCTGAAGCAGGAAAGGCGGGGCGTGCGCTGGCAGCGCCGGTCATGACGCAACGGCGCAAATGTCGGCAGTCGCAGCACATCGCCGAACAAGAGGAGATGCTTGAACATGACCCGCGCAGCCCTTTACGCCCGCTATTCATCCGACAACCAGAGCGAGGCGTCGATCGAGGACCAGTTCCGGCTTT
>JARYGU010000049.1:0-1290 GCA_033795365.1 Shinella sp. | reverse complement strand
CAGAACGCCGATGGCGAGGTTGTGCGTGTAAACGACGCCCACCACGGTCGCCAGCATGACGATGGAGGACGAGCGGGGGTGATCCTTCAGGTTCTTGATCGAAGACCAGGAGAAGGTGCCGATCGAGACCATGATCATGATGGCGACAAGTGCTGCCATCGGAATCTGGCTGACAAGGTCACCCAGTACCAGGATCATGAACAGCAGGAAGACGCCGGCACAGAAAGTAGAAAGCCGTCCCCGGCCGCCTGACTTCACGTTGATGATCGATTGGCCGATCATCGCACAGCCGGCCATTCCGCCGATGAAGCCGGTCGCCGTATTGGCGATGCCCTGGCCAATACATTCGCGGTTTTTGTCGCTCGGCGTGTCTGTCAGATCATCGACGATCTGCGCCGTCATCAGCGATTCCAGAAGCCCAACAGCGGCCACCGCCACGGAATAAGGCAGGATGATCATTAGCGTTTCGAGATTGAACGGGATCTGCGGAATGAGGAATATCGGCAAGGTGGAGGGCAGCTCACCCATGTCGCCGACGGTGCGGATGTCGAAACCGAAACCGATCGACAGTGCGGTCAGGACCACGATGCAGACCAGCGGCGAAGGCACGGCCTTCGTCACGTATGGGAACAGGTAGATGATCCCGAGGCCGGCCGCGACCAGAATGTAAGTGAGCATCGGAACGTTCGTCAGTTCCGGCAACTGCGCCATGAAGATCAGGATGGCGAGCGCATTGACGAAGCCGGTCATCACCGACTTCGACACGAAGCGCATCAGATAGCCGAGGCGGAAGATGCCAGCGACGATCTGGATAAGACCTGCCAGGACGGTGGCCGCCAAGAGATACTGGAGGCCATGGTCGCGCACCAGCGTGACCATGAGGACGGCGGTGGCGGCAGTGGCGGCCGAAATCATACCGGGACGGCCGCCGACGAAGGCGATGAGGACGGCGATCGAGAAGGAGGCATAGAGGCCGATCTTCGGATCGACGCCAGCGATGATCGAAAAGGCGATGGCTTCGGGGATGAGAGCCAGCGCGACGACGAGGCCGGCAAGTACATCCGCCCGGATGTTGCCGAACCATTCGGTTTTGAGGGTTCCTATGAAATCGCGATTCAAGTTTTTGTTCTCCATGCCGGCGACGCTTGGGAGTCCGTCCGCGCGGCGGGTCAATTGTGAATAGGTGAGTGGCGTCGCGCGCACGGATCGTGAGCGTGTAGGGCACGGCAAGCGCCGTGTGGTGACCGACGTCGGTTTTATGGCGTGATCAGGCCGTCTTGGTCATTGGGG
>JARYGU010000048.1:0-1435 GCA_033795365.1 Shinella sp. | reverse complement strand
CCTATGATGCTCCTCGGCCGCTTTGAGACGTCTGTGGATCATCTCCATGTCCTGTAGTGGGGTCTTACGACCCTGCTTCGACTTTTTCTGAAAGGCGTGCAGGACGTACACGGCTGGTCGCGTCCGTCAATGTGGTGTAGAATTGGGTGTGGCCAGCGGGCTGCATTTTCAGGCGGCCTTGGGTGTAATCTGTAGCGGCTGTGCCTCCTCGATCATTGGTGTAGCAAGGGCGGCCATGCCCTCGATCTGCATGTAGCGGTGCTGGAGCTGGTATTCGTCATTCTGCTCCAGCAGGACGGCGCCGACGAGGCGGATGATGCTATCCTCGTTCGGGAAGATGCCGACGACATCGGCGCGGCGCTTCACTTCCTTGTTCAGGCGTTCCAGTGGATTGGTGGAATGTAATTTGACGCGGTGCTGCTCGGGGAAGGTCATGTAGGCCAGCACGTCGTGCTCGGCATCGTCCATGCAGGCGCCGAGCTTTGGCCAGCGGGTACGCAACTGGTCGGCGACCTGGCGCCAGACCTGTGTCGCGGCGGCATGGTCGGGCTGGAGGAAGACCTGGCGGATGGCAGCGGCGACGACGGTGTTCTGGCCCTTGGGCACGTAGGCCAGGGCATTGCGCATGAAGTGGACGCGGCACCGCTGCCAGGTGGCGCTGAGCACGCGAGTGATCGCTGCCTTGAGGCCCTCGTGGGCATCGGAGATGACCAGCTTCACGCCGGTCAGTCCGCGGCGTGCGAGGTCCTTGAGGAAGCTCGACCAGAATGGCTCGGCTTCGGAGGGTCCAATGTGAAGGCCAACGATTTCGCGCTTGCCCTCGGTGTTGACGGCAACGGCTATTATCGCGGCGACACTGACGATCCGCCCGCCCTCGCGCACCTTGAGGTAGGTAGCATCGAGCCAGAGGTAGGGCCAGTCGCCGGTGAGCGGCCGCTTAAGGAAGGCATGGACACGTTCGTCGATATCCTTGCACAGCTTGGACACCGAGGATTTGGAGATGCCGGTCATGCCCATGGCCTGCACCAGCTCGTCGACACGCCGGGTGCTGACGCCGGCGATCCACGCCTCCTGGATCACCGCGACCAGCGCCTTCTCGACGGTCTTCCTGGGTTCCAGGAAGCCAGGGAAGTAGGCGCCGGTCCGTAGCTTGGGAATCCTCAGGTTGAGCGTGCCGAGCCGGGTATCGAGGCTGCGGTCGCGGTAGCCGTTCCGCCAGGTCGTCCGGTCGCCGGAGCGCTCGTGTCGGCTAGCGCCGACCAGGCCATCGACGTCGGCCTCCATGATGATCTGTAATACGCTCTCGGCGATCGTGCGCAGGAAATCTCCATCTCCAGTCTTCGCCATCAGCTCGGCAAGCGGTAGTCTGTCGTCGGTCATCGGGATCAACTCCTCGGTGGGCGTGTGAAGTGTGGTAACTCCACCTTACCGATGA
>JARYGU010000047.1:0-1738 GCA_033795365.1 Shinella sp. | reverse complement strand
ACCCGCGCAGCCCTTTACGCCCGCTATTCATCCGACAACCAGAGCGAGGCGTCGATCGAGGACCAGTTCCGGCTTTGTGAGGAATATGCGAAGCGCGAACGCTGGCAGATGACGGGCTGTTGATTTGCACTGAGAGCTGACCCGGGATTGCGGGAAAGGGGATGCGGACGAAAACTTGGACCACCAGGAGGTAGTTCATGTATTCCCATGCAGACAGAGTTCGCGCGGTCGAGCTTTATATCAAGCTCGGCAAGCGGGTTAAGGCGACGATCCGCCAATTGGGTTATCCGACCAAGAATGCGCTGAGGAACTGGTACCGCGAATACGAGCAGCATCGAGATCTGCGCGTTCGTTCTGTGGCTCGCGGGCCGAAGTTTTCCGAGGCCCAGAAGCAGACTGCGCTTGAACACTACCGCACTGACGATCGCTGTATCTCTTCAACGATGAGAGCGTTGGGCTATCCAGGTCGGGGGACTCTGACGGCATGGGTTCGAGAGGCGTTTCCGGAGGCGAGGACTTCGATGGTCGGTCGATCCTGGCGTCCGGCTTATCCCGAGGCCTTGAAGCAGGCCGCGGTCCTTGATCTTTGCAATGGAGAAGAGGGTGCGCAGGAAGTCGCCGACCGGCTGGGCGTATGCCGGCCAACATTGTACAGTTGGAGGAATGAGTTACTCGGCCATGAGGTTGCCTCATCGATGAAACGCCGCAAAACCTCTGCGCCAGCACCTGAGCGCGAGGAGCTTGAGCGACAGCTTGAGGCCCTCCAACGCGATGTCCGCCAATTGCAGCTCGAGCATGATCTGCTGAAGAAGGCCAATGAACTGCTAAAAAAAGGCCTGGGCGTCGATCTGCAGACCCTGAGTAATCGGGAGAAGACACAGCTGGTTGACGCCCTCAAAGATATCTATCGATTGCCAGAACTGCTTGTGCAGTTGGGAATTGCGCGAAGCTCCTACTTCTACCACCGCGCCCGAGCGAACCTGGAAGACAAGTATGTCACCATCCGTCGCAACCTGGCGGAAATCTTCGAAAGCAACCATCGCTGCTACGGCTATCGTAGACTGCAGGCGTCTCTGGCGAGGCAGAGTGTGACAATCTCGGAAAAGGTGGTGCAGCGATTGATGAAACAGGAGCGCCTGGTCGCCGCCAGACCACGGCGACGGCGTTTTGGCTCGTATTTGGGAGAGATCAGTCCTGCGCCTGAGAACCTGATTAACCGCGACTTCCAAGCAAAAACACCGAACGAGAAATGGCTCACGGACATCACCGAATTCCAGATCCCAGCAGGCAAAGTGTATCTCTCGCCCATCATAGATTGCTTCGATGGCATGGTGATCAGTTGGTCGATTGGAACGCAACCTGATGCGGGGTTAGTCAACACCATGCTGGACGCCGCTATCAAGACGGTTACCGATGCCGAAGGCGGCACAATCGTCCATTCGGACCGTGGAGCGCATTATCGCTGGCCCGGCTGGCTCACGCGGATCAGCGATGCGAAGCTGGTTCGTTCAATGTCCCGCAAGGGCTGTTCACAGGATAACGCAGCTTGCGAAGGCTTCTTCGGCCGATTGAAAACGGAACTCTTCTACCCTCGGGACTGGAAGACCATCACAATCGAGCAGTTTGTCCGCGAGGTTGATGCGTACATCCGATGGTACAATGAGAAGCGCATCAAATTATCACTGGGCTCACGCAGTCCGGTCGAGTATCGAGAAAGCCTTGGCCTAGCCGTATAAAT
>JARYGU010000046.1:0-2772 GCA_033795365.1 Shinella sp. | reverse complement strand
CGGTCTATGTTGGCCATGAGCATCTGGCGGCGCGCATCCGGGCATTCGTCGATTTTCTCGCAGAGAACATGAAGGCGGGCGGCAAGAGAGCATTGGCCGGATGACATGACGGCTGATGCTCATGCCGAGAATTCACCATTGACCCAACCGCCGCCGCCCTGAATACCGAGGTATGCTCCCAACCACATAAAGGTCGATGCATCGACAGCAACGGACATTGCTGGATTTTCGGAAGTGAGATCGGCCGCCATCGCCGTAGACGCGGTAAGCAAAACAAGTGTGGATAGAAGGCATGTTCTCATGTGGTCGGCTCCGATTCCGTGCGAAAATTATCGTTGAATTGATGATCTGCCATGGCAGGCACGCCATCGTGCGATATAACGTCCCCGAGCAGAGACATCCCGTGGCGATGGCGCACGTGAAAGCCTCCAGCGCGCGCCAATGCGCCCAGACAATCAGCACTTCGGAGCTGGATGGTAAGTATGTATACGAGCGACTGGGCAAATCTATCCCAGCGCGCAAATTGAACCGTTCAGAATAATCCAGCTACGCAAACTCAGGTTGCCGCTTGCGAGCTCAGATAGCAATTATCAACGACCCCATTGGGAAGCTCTGTCGAACCAGTTTTCGAGTCGCTCGTCCCGACCATCCGATGCCCTTGCGCTACCGCCTGGGTCTCGCGCGGTGCGATGCCGTAAAGGCGCTGAAAAGCGCGTGAAGTTATGAGGGTAGGTAAAACCGTGTTCGAGGCCGATTTCTCCAATGGATTTGTCTAGTGTCAGGACTTCGGTAACGGGGGTCGTTCCAGTCAAGCAAAAAGTGACGACCGCAGCAGCGCCGTCATGCTGCCAGTGCTCAGGCCGACTTGGCGAGCAACGGGACTGAGGAGAATTCAATACCATCCTTCCACATCCGGTGAAGGATGGTGCCGATGCGCCTTGCCAAAGCCACCATCGCACGCTCCTGCACCTCGGCGTTTGGCAACTTGCGCAGCCCAGCTTCTCAGCCATGTCGAGCGTCCCCGATGTATCATGACGGTAGCTGCTTGGCATAAGGCTCTTCGCAGATTGGCGTCGCCAGCTCGCGTAATGCCGCCGATCACGTCGCGCTCCCCGGACTGGTTACGCGACGGTGTAAGGCCAACCCATGGACCAACTTTCTTGGATGACGAGAACCGCGCGGGATCATCGGCAGCGGATCGGAAAGTTAAGGCGACGACCGCCCCAATCCCTGGCATCGTCATCAACAACCGGCACACCGCGTCGTCCTTCGCAAGCAATCGGACGACTGGCCGCCCGTTCGATTTCGAAATCCAGCGCGGTGACGAAGTCGTCCCGGTTGTGGCGTCCGGCTGCCTGATGGTCAACGACACTGGCTCGCTTCTCGGTGCCTGCCTGGGCGGCACCGGAGTTGCCCAACTCCTTGAAATCTACGCTAGAGATTTCAGTGCTCGCGGCAGGCTCGTCCATCTGCTGCCGGACTGGGACGTCGAAGCCTTCCCCCTCCATGCATTTCATCACAGCTCGACCCTGGTTTCGGCCAAGGTGCGTGCTTTTCTCGATTCCATCCGGGCCTGGCGTCATAGCTGGACATTTGTCCGATCGGAGATTTGATCGCCCTTGCGTTTATCACAATTGATCCTTCGTCAGCCCTTATGCGGACGACCGATCCGGTGGTCAAAGGCGTCGGCGTTGGTCGCGCCTTGCCGCTCCGCTAGAATTTATAACCGACCGACAGCATTGCGGACGGCTGTACGTCGTCCTGAACGATCGGACTGTCCTGCGCGTCGCCGGTCAGGAAGCCGACGCCTGCCTGACCGCGGATCAGCCAGTTCTCGGTTGCCATGTAGGTGACCGAGGCTTCGATATCGAAGCGCTTCAGACCTGCACTCGCATCATATTCCCGCAAACCCGATCGAATCGACTGTGCCGATGTCACGCCGAAATAGCTTTCCATGTGATTGTCGTCAGCGAACGTCGCGGAGGCGCCTGCCGACAGGATGAAGCGGTCATATTGATGCGACACAATCGTTCCGAATTTGCCGAGAAGGCCATCGCTGCCACCAATGGTCCTGTCGACGGATGCGTAAAATTCCATCGCCCCCAGCGCATAAGAAAGCCGGGCTCCGATCACGCCTCCCGCATCGATATCACCGAGACCTCTCAGGTGATCGGAATCATCTTCATCCCGGCCCAGTTCGTAGCCGCCCTTCAAGGCCAGCGTGAAGCCGTTCATCTCCAACAGATCGACCGTCAATCCGGTCGTGTCGATGCTCACACGATCGCCAATTTGCGCAGAGATCATCGGAATGGGAAAAACCTCGAATTCGTCCGAACCTTCGAACTTTGGCGCATAAAGGGCGCCGACGCCAATGATAACATTCCAGTCCGACAATCTCTGGCGCATTCCACCGAACCGACCCTGGTCGAAATCGTCGGCGGCGAGAAAGGCCGGCTCCTCGCTTTCAAACGGGTCGGCAGCACGTAGCTCGGCGGGTAGCGAAGCGATCATCGATACGCTCGCAGCGAAAATGAATGAGTGCGATCGGGCAAAGACGACTTTTTTCAATGCCATTGGCGGAACTCCTTGGGTATGGTCGAGAGCTTCACTCTCCGTGCGAGACCTAATTTTGGACGCGGCCGCGCCTCAAGGCGCCCACGCGGTCCCGAGGGCGGTTGCCCAACTGAGACCTTTGCGGTCGGGGAAATGCGGCGGGCACAGCCGCAACGGCCTTTTGGGCGGCGAGAACATCGCGCGCCTGCCTCATGCATT
>JARYGU010000045.1:0-3234 GCA_033795365.1 Shinella sp. | reverse complement strand
CGGGAAGCCGGCGTACCCGATCGTGCTCTTGAGACGGCTGCGAAAGAAGGGCGATACGAAAAGGAAGGCTGGCGAGTGTAGTGGCCCCCTAAATCCCCGCACACGATCTCCCACTTGTTAAGTGTTAGGAGTAATGTGCCCATTATGACCAGTCATATCCTAAGATAGAAGTGCTGTCCGGCCATGAGCGCCGCCGTCGGTAGGCCCGCCCTCGAGGGCAGGGCAGGCCTGTGTCGATCGCTTTAGAAGTCCATGCCGGTGCCAGCGGGCATGGCCGGAGCGGCTTCCTTCTTGGGCTTCTCAGCGATCATGGCTTCCGTCGTCACCAGAAGACCGGCGACGGAGGCCGCATCCTGGAGCGCGGTGCGCACGACTTTGGCCGGGTCGATGACGCCTTGAGCATAGAGATCGCCATATTCGCCGGTCTGGGCGTTCCAGCCATAGGAGAAGTCAACCTTCTCGCGCAGCTTGCCGACGATAATCGAGCCTTCTGCTCCAGCGTTCTCGGCGATCTGGCGCACCGGGGCCTCGATCGCCCGACGCACGATGTCGATGCCGACACGTTGGTCGTCGTTCGCGGTCGGAAGACCCTTGAGCGCCTTAACGGCACGCAGCAGGGCGACACCGCCACCCGGCAGGATGCCTTCCTCCACCGCCGCGCGGGTCGCATGCAGCGCATCGTCAACGCGGTCCTTCTTTTCCTTCACTTCGACTTCCGTCGAGCCGCCGACGCGGATCACGGCGACGCCGCCGGCGAGCTTAGCGAGGCGCTCCTGCAGCTTCTCACGGTCGTAGTCGGAGGTGGTTTCCTCGATCTGAGCGCGGATCTGAGCGACGCGACCGTCGATTTCCGATTTCGAGCCGACGCCGTCGATGATGGTCGTGTTTTCCTTTTCGATCGCCACCTTCTTCGCCCGGCCGAGCATGTTCAGCGTGACGTTCTCCAGCTTGATGCCGAGGTCTTCGGAGATGACCGTGCCGCCCGTCAGGATGGCGATGTCTTCGAGCATGGCCTTGCGGCGGTCGCCGAAGCCTGGAGCCTTGACGGCGGCGATCTTGAGGCCGCCACGCAGCTTGTTGACGACGAGGGTGGCAAGTGCTTCGCCTTCGACGTCCTCGGCGATGATGACAAGCGGCTTGCCCGACTGCACCACAGCTTCAAGGACCGGAAGCATGGACTGCAGATTGGACAACTTCTTCTCGTGGATCAAAATGTAGGGATCGTCGAACTCGACCCGCATCTTCTCTGCGTTCGTCACGAAGTAGGGCGACAGATAGCCGCGGTCGAACTGCATGCCCTCGACGACCTCGAGTTCGGTCTCGGCAGTCTTGGCTTCCTCGACTGTGATGACACCCTCGTTGCCGACCCTCTCCATCGCCTCGGCGAGATAGCGGCCGATCTCGCAATCGCCGTTGGCGGAGATGGTGCCGACCTGGGCGATCTCAGAATTGCTGGTGATCTTGCGAGCGTTGGTCTTCAGTTCTTTGACGACGGCATCGACGGCGAGATCGATGCCGCGCTTCAGGTCCATCGGGTTCATGCCCGAGGCAACGGCCTTGGCACCTTCCTTGACGATCGCCTGGGCGAGCACGGTCGCGGTGGTGGTGCCGTCGCCGGCGAGATCGTTGGTCTTCGACGCCACTTCGCGCAGCATCTGCGCGCCCATGTTCTCGAACTTGTCTTCCAGTTCGATTTCCTTGGCGACGGAAACACCGTCCTTGGTGATGCGCGGTGCGCCGAAGGACTTGTCAATGACGACGTTGCGGCCTTTCGGGCCAAGCGTCACCTTCACGGCGTTTGCGAGCACATCGACCCCACGCAGCATGCGTTCACGGGCATCGGTGTGAAACTTGACTTCTTTCGCAGCCATTTCCTTAACTCCTTAATAGGCAGCTATCTGACTGATGGTCGTGGATGAATGGTTCAGGCGGCCTTTTTCTGCTCGGCCTGGGCTTCGATGATGCCCATGACATCGCTTTCCTTCATGATCAGCAGGTCCTCTCCGTTGATCTTGATCTCGGTGCCGGACCATTTGCCGAACAGGACGCGATCGCCAGCCTTGACGTCGAGCGGCTGGATCTGGCCCGCCTCGTTGCGCGCGCCGGGACCTACGGCGATGACTTCGCCTTCCTGCGGCTTTTCCTTGGCCGTATCGGGAATGATAATGCCGCCCTTGGTCTTTTCTTCGGATTCGACCCGGCGGACGAGAATGCGATCATGAAGCGGTCGGAACGACATGTTTTCCTCCGATGGACAAACAATGATGACGTTGTTCCCCCTGACCGGACCGGATGACCAGTCCGGGCGGGTGCAAAACCTCGATCGAGCGTTCTGCGCGAAAAAATCTGGTTTTGAGATTTTTCGATTTCAAGAGGGGCAGGAGAAAAAATTAGCACTCCGACAGAATGGCTGCTAACGCCCTGGAAAGGAACAATAAACAGGCTCTAACGTTTGGAAAACCGTTGATGGGCCGCAAAATTTTGCGCCACCTTCGAAGTGTCAATAAAACGGAGATGAAGCATGCAATTTTCATCGGATCTGGAACGTCAGCTCAATGGTTACGGCCTCACCACTGCCCACATCCTCTACCGCATCCCCGATTTCGAATCCGTGCTGCAGACATATGTCTGGCAGGACTACGACCTGGCTCCCGATTTTCCCGAGATGCACAGGTTCCTCGATTTCTGGCAGTCCAACCTAGACGGCTCGCTACATTCCGTCCGCTACAGCCATCAGCGCCTGATCGGTCCCAACGAATGGCGCAGCGTCGAGGGCGAGTTCAAGCTGCACTGAGACTTGAAACGGAAATTTTCCCTTCCTAGCTCTTCGGCGACCAAATTCATCAAAGACCTCGACTTTGAGGAACGCGAGGAGGTCCTCTCCGATATCGCCCGCGCCCTCGAAAGTACAGCATGTGAGGCCTTCATCGAAGGGGACAGGCACTTTGCGGCGCTTTCAGCAATATGGCGCAGGTAATCCGCGTCAACGCTGACGAACTTGCCAGGGATAATCCTCAAAATGCCGAGCGCGTATTGCAGCAGGCGACGGCCATGATTTCACAGTTCAATGCCGTATATCCCTACCGGATCGTGAGTTGCTCACTCCATTAGCGCACTCTTGTAAGTTTGTAGTTAGCACTACTTTGGCAGAATGTATGTAAGCGCGGAAATCCCCGCACCTGTTCATAGACGTGGCAGTGAGGGATTCTGTGTCCACAATGGAGACTGTGGACA
>JARYGU010000044.1:0-7374 GCA_033795365.1 Shinella sp. | reverse complement strand
GAAACCGGAAACGACAGCTTCCGGTTCAAGAACAGCTCGGCTCACGAGCCCAAAACGACGAAGGAGAAACGGAGGAACTTGACCACGACGACCGACACGAACGATACTTAAAGGCGGGTCACTTCTCGGCGCAATCCCCCACCTTGAATATGGCAATTGTTGCATAAGAGCATTGTTAAGATGGTCCTGTGGAGACCACCTTCCCTGCTGCCGTCCTGCGCAGCCCAGCATCCATGAAGTCGAAATACCAACAGGTAGTTTTGTTATCCCGGACCCCTACCGGGCTGTCTCGGCATCCCGGTCGAGCTGTAGCAACGCGTCGTCCCTCAATCTTTGTGGCACGCCTATTTCTTAAGCGCTTTTAGTCTTCTGGATTTTACCAAGATGCTCCGCCAACCGCAGCGCCAACGCAACAGCGGGAAGAGTCGGGTTTGCGTGACCGCCGGTTGGGAACACGCAACTGCCCGCCACATAGAGATTGAGTATGCCGTGCACGCGGCAATCGGCATCCAACACACCTTCGTCTGGATTTTCTGACATGCGTGTCAGGCCTATCTGGTGATAGCCATCAAAAGCCTGATTTAATACCGCCTGCCGGCGCTCGCTCTCTGAGTGCAGATATTCCAGCTTACCGAGCCTGTTCCTGCGTAGCCAGACATCCAACATGGAATGTGAATTCAGCACTGAGTCCAAATCCTCCTTCCTCACGCGATAATCGACTGAGAGCGCTCGACTGGGACCGTTCATGGTGACGCGGCTATCGGGATCCGGCATCTGCTCCGCGTGATAGCGCAGTAGATATCGTCCCCGCGGATTGGTTAGCATCCTCTGCCGCTCCGCCCTGCAGTGGATTGAGCGTGTCAAAAGCCGCACCAGATCTGGCGCAGATCTCCGGTCAGACAGGAAATTCTCGAAATGCTTGCGGCGGTCGAGACTGCTCTGCGAGCGCGATCTGGGAGCAAGGCCGTTTGCCAACAGCCCGTATAGACCCGATACGAATGAGAGCAGATAGAGTAGCGAAAGCGCACCGGAACCGTGTACTGGATCGGCAATTGAAATCGGATCGATCCAGAAGACCGTATTCAAGAGCTTCTCCCTGATCTGGACCTCCGGAGAAATCTGCAAGCGACGGCGAAAGACATAACCCTTCGCAGTCCTCTGGAAACTCAGGGCCTCTGCGAATTCTGCCTGGCTGAATTCCACGACCGCAATATAACCGGTGAGGTGGCCCTGGTAAAAGCGCCCGAGCGCTCCACTCCCGAACCGCCCGGGCGACCGTGCCTGCAACCCGAGCAAGAGCCGTGCATTCTCCAGCCCGCCTCCGGCAAGCACGAAGGCGCCCGCGCGGATTTCAATTAACTTCCCTTGGCAGGAGATCTCCAAGCAATCCGTTTTTCCATCGGCAGTCAGTAATATGTTACTGACGGTGGCTGAGGTCAGCACTATGATGCGTTGCGAATGCCGCAGATGCTGACGATGGAGATCGCCAAGGTATGGGTTTTTACTCCAGCGCTCGATTGATTCTGCCCCGACCTCCGGGTCGTCCGCCACCAAGTTGGGAAGATCAATTCTATCAGGTTGGAACTGGAGAAACTCTAAAGCCTCGGGGTAGAAACGCGAAAATGCATCGTGAGAAATGGGCCATCCGGAGTACGGCACATGCGCGCGTGGCTGTATGTCGAGGTCGTCATAGGTGACGCACCGACCGCCCCAGCGAGACGACGAACCACCGAGACCCCGCCGGTTGGAGGCAAAGGAGGTGGCATGATGATCGTTCAGGAACTCTACCGGACCGACCGCATGCTCTGTATCTCCTTCCTGTGGCCCCGCCTCGAGCAGAAGGACGCGCATACCGAGGCTTTCAAGCTTCAATGCCATTGCGAGGCCCACCGGGCCAGCGCCGACAATGCAAATATCAGCAGTCGGCAGTTCTGTTTCCAGACCAGACAGGATCATCGCATCTCTTTACGCCACACGTGCCTTTTATCTACGAGGCGACTGACGCAAGTGTCCAGAGCTAAATAGCTACGTTTTTCCGGGATTTCCCGCTGGCAAAATTCCGCCAAACGATAAACTTTCCATTAATCTAACAATACGGCACATGAACAGGCCATTCAGGGTAGCGTCAGTCTCAGACGTGTACCACCACAGCACAAAATGGAGTTCATCGTAATGCGTATCCACCCCATCTGTGCATTTGCCTTTTTTCAATTCCGTTCCTGGCGCTTGCTGCTGTCGCCGTGTTGGTTGCAATGGGCGTAGACGGAGATCATGTCGATTATTTCGTGACAGGCTCGATCCGCTAGGCTCAAAAAGCTACGATCGTGGCAGAGGAGAAACCGACTGGTGGTGCGGGGAGCATCGGCCTGATCGGAGCAAGGAGGAGTGAAGTGGCCGCGAGACTGATCGTCTTGGCAGCCTTCGACAAGACGAGGACGGCGAGCTTGTTCCTGCCTTTGACCCGCGTCAGGTGGACACGGAAGAGCGGGCAAAGCGCGAGGCCCGCATGATGGCATACCAGTATGCCGGCGTTTCGCATGGAGCCGGGAAGTCGATCCCGCCATTGGAGAATATGGCCCGCCTGTCATCCTGTTTCAGGCCGGCGAGATACCGTACCTAGAATGAGGACAGCAGTGATCGGAGTTTGCCTTGCCCTCGCGGCAACGCCTTTGCATGCGATCGAGATATGCTCAGGAGGAGATAGAGCCGCGCGTCGGGTGACCTGCCTCGTTGACGGTGACACGGGCTGGGAGAACGGTGTTAAATGGCGCCTCGTGGGAATAGACGCTCCCGAGCTAAGCAAGGCGGAGTGCGCCGAGGAGATCGTTCTCGGCGATTGGTCGGTCTGGCGTTTGATGGAGCTGATGAGCGGCGGATACGCTATAGAGCGTTCCGGCTCCAAGGACCGGACGCGAGATCGCCGTGAACTCGTGCGCGTGATCCTGCCGGACGGACGCGATGCCGGAAGGGTTCTCCTCAGTGAGGGACTGGCTCAGCGCTGGCCTAATAAGGGCAACAGATGGTGCCGTGTTATAATCGACTGAAGCGGTATTCGGCTTTCCTTAGTGTCTGTCCAAGAATGGTGCTGATGGGGCGGGGTTGAGTGAAGGGCGGCAATCAGATTCTTTGTATTTTGCGACAAATACGGAGAGATCAAATGGCCTGGACACCCTTCACCCGGCGTCACCATGACAGAAGCCGCATGCGCTACGCAAGCGATCTGACCGACAGAGAGTGGAACCTGATCGAGCATTTCATGCCAGGGCAGCCCCGACATGGTCGCAGACGCAAGACGTCGCTTCGAGCGGTCGTCGATGGGATTTTCTATCTGCTGCAGTCGGGTTGCCAGTGGTCATTGCTGCCGCATGATTTTCCGCCGAAGAGCACGGTCTATCATTATTTCAGGCGGTTCTGCCGGGACGGGACGTGGCGTCGTATCCATGACGCGCTCTACTGCCGAACGCGGCAGCTTGAGGGACGTGAAGAGCAGCCATCATTTGCTATAATCGATAGCCAGTCAGTGAAGACTGGCCCCGACGCCCGATTTGATATCGGCTATGATGCGGGAAAAAGGATCAAAGGTCGCAAGCGGCACATTCTGGTCGATACTCTGGGCATGCTTTTGAAAGCCGAAGTCCACTCGGCTGGAATTCAGGATCGCGACGGTGCCGCACTTGTTTTTCCATAGGTTGGCCAACCGCTTTCCATTCATCGAGAAAATCTGCGGCGATGGCGGCTATCAAGGTCCAACGTTCGAAGAGGCCAGTCCGCGTCCGATGGAAATCGTCAAACGAAATCAGGCCGGTTTCCAAGTGCTACCGACGCGATCGATCGTCGAGAGGACGCTGGCCTGGCTCGGCATAAACCGTCGAATGGCAAAGGATTTCGAACGTTTCTCGGACACAAGCCTCGCCTTCATCCAAACCGCAATGATCAAGCTCATGACACGACGGCTGGCGCGATATCCGCTTTCTTGAATAGACTCTTACGCATCATCAGCGAAATGGAACAACGGCTTTCTCTTGCTGTTTAACTTCAACAAACACAGGAGATCAAAATGGCCACCAATGCACGTGACAATCTGATCGCATGGCTTCGTGACGCCCATGCCATGGAGCAGCAAGCCGAGACGATGTTGAACGCTCAGTATGAGCGGCTGGAAAATTATCCCGAGCTGAAAGCGCGCATCGGTCAGCACATCGAAGAAACGAAACAGCAGGCGATGCTCCTGCAAGGCTGTCTGGACCGTCTCTCGGGCGGGACTTCGACGATGAAGGATGTCGCCGGCAAATTGACTGCCATGGCGCAAGGACTCGGCGGGATGTTTGCGAGCGACGAGGTCGTCAAGGGGTCGCTGGCGAGCTACACCTTTGAGCACATGGAGATTGCCAGTTATCGCATTCTGATAGCGACGGCCGACTATGTCGGGGACATGGAAACGGTCAACGTCTGCCAACGCATTCTGGATGAGGAAATCGCCATGGCAAAGTGGCTCGAAGATAACGTCGGTGCCGTGACCCTGCAATTCCTCACCAGGGACGAAGGTGACGATCCGGCGAAACGATGACACGATCATCGCAAAATGGGAGGAGACAAATGGATACCAATACCGAAGAGCTGATCAGGCGCCGTGCTTACGCGATCTGGGAGCAAGCCGGAATGCCCGATGGTAGAGATCTCGAATTCTGGGAGCAAGCGGCTCACCAATTGGCCGCAGAAGAAGGTAGGCCTAGCGTCGAATCTTCCTCATCAAGATCGCGAAAGCAGAAACAAAGTCTTGGCGCTCCGATGGAGCAACAATAACCAGCAGGCTTAAATGCTAATCATTGGTGCACCTTTCGCCTCTGCAGGATTGAATCCATCGACGTTAGGCCGACGGTAAATAGGCGCTCGGGCGCATGTATTACAATGTTGAACGAGGCGACCTATCGTTAAGCAGTTGAGAGATTGCCGTGACCAACTGAGCAATAGCGAAGGGCTTTTCGATCATGATGCTGTTTGGGACCCCTTTTGACGCCCAATCCGGAGCACTATCGCCACTGACATAGACCACTGGCATTTCTGGATCGACCTCCCGAGCGACGCGCGCTACATCCCATCCATCCGGAAGCTCGCCAAACCGGATGTCGGTCACCAAACCGTGAACGGGCAACTCCGCGGTGGTTAAGAGCTTAATGGCATTTTTGCCGCTCGGCACGGTGACGACATCAAATCCTGCTTCTGACAGTGCATGCTCGTAATCTATCAGCAGTAATGTTTCGTCCTCGGCTAGCAATATGGTGACAGACCCCACCTGATAATTCCTTGCAGTTCAGTGCCCAACGAAGCGCGGAACATTGCGAATTGGTTCCCTTTGACGTTGCAAGCTACTTTACGGCTGAAGGCAAGGTGTCAATACACCCTTCCGGTAGAATCTCGCGATCCCTGCTCATAATTTTTACGTCGAGCAGGAACAAAGGTTTGAAAGATGGCCGCTCCGGAGGGCGAGCCATTGTTCATGCACACCAATGGAGCCGCCTTGACAGCAGGGTTTTTTATCTTTCACGGCAATAAGTGATTCGACATATCGAGCTACAAAGCTGATGATTGTGATCATCGGCCATTTTTCAGGGCGCCGGTGGCGGGGAGGATATACTCTCGCCCCAATGCGGAGAATGCTAATGTCCTTCCAAACGGAATCCTACTCGCCCGGAGTTTACCTCCCGGAGGAGGTTGATCTGCTTCAAAGCGTGGTCGAGGAAGTCTGCGAAAGCACCGACTTGAACCACACCGCCGAGGAACGCCAAAGAGTGGCGCAATATGCGATGTCCATGTACGACCGCGGAATGACGCGTAAGGATAGCCTGGTGGCATTGTGCGTGGCCGGCGTTCGGCATCGCCAAGAGCCGAAAGCGACAACATCGGGTTGAACTTGCTTTTCGGAGCACCTTGTCGTGCAAGTGAGTTTGAGCGCCAAGCCCGGTGTCTCCTCCCCCCGAAAGCAGATAACTGGGTTAAGGCCCCGCTTCCTATCCCGGCGGCGTCATCTTTCCTTCGGAACCTTCTATGCGGGAGATGGTTTGGTGCAAGCCCGGCTCTCAATCCCACAACTTTAGCCATCGCCGGGCTGAGACCCCGCCGAATTCCTGGTCGGTTCCCGGCGGGGTCTCGTTGGAACAAACATCATCGCTGCTAGTTCAAGTGTCAGCTCAGCGCGCCTCCCTTCACCCTTCTCTAAGCCGTTGAGCCAAGGCTCCGCCCCCCTACTCCCGGCGGAGCCTTTTCCATTGATCATCGTCCATTTCTCTGTGCGGCCTCGATCCTTTGCAGGATCTCCTTCACCACGCGGATATCGCCGCCCTTGGCCGTCTGATTGATATTCAGCGGGCCGCTCTATTCAACAAGCTTATTGTCGATCAGTACGGGGAAACGCACCGCTGGCGAGGTCCGTTATAGGGCTGGAACGTGTTGTCGTAAGCCCTGTAGGAACGGTAGCGGTTGGCGCACCATTGGGTATGCGAGTTCCCACCCCCGCTTGCCGATCCACCGGAAAGAGCACCACCGACAATCGCCCCCGCGCCAAAGGCTGCAAGCGGATACCACCAGCCGTCGGAATGGCGACGATAGCCCGGCCGGCTATAGCGATAGCCACGATGACCGCGCCAGCTGCGGCGATCCCAGTTGCGGTCGCGGTCGCGACGAATATCCCTGCGAATGGCACGGTTCCGGTTGCGCCATTCGTTTGTGCCCTCGCGGGCTTGCGCAAATTCGATATTCGAAGAATGCGCAACCGGGACCACCGCGGATGGGAATGCGAAGGACGGGCTGACACCGGAGATCGCCGTCATGAGCGACAATGCCAGAATTGCCAGTTTCTTCATCAAAATTTCCTCTCATGCTTATCATTCTTCAAGCGCAGGATGGGATAAAAAGTTCCATTATGTCGTCTGGCGGCGATCAATGCCGGTCGCCCCGCATTGAAACAGAAAAGTCCGATAGCAACGCAAGGTCAAGGGAAATCAGGCAATTTGGAGGCCTCGCCCAGCGCTGCCAAACCCCGAGAATATTGCCGCCGATCACCCTCCGACCACGATCCGGACGATCCGGCGGAATAGCCTCCGCAAAGGTGACGCCTGCCGCCAGCGCGCCAATGCCGATCACTCCGAGCGCACCCATGCCCATGAGCTTCCAGCGCCCCACCTCGTCGGTGACCGGCTTCATTTCCCTCACATCATCCTGAACCGTTGCAACGGATGTCTCGACTGTTGATTTGCACTGAGAGCTGACCCGGGGGGGATGCGGATAAAAAGTTGGACTGATTTATACGGCTAGGCCAAGGCTTTCTCGATACTCGACCGGACTGCGTGAGCCCAGTGATAATTTGATGCGCTTCTC
>JARYGU010000043.1:0-9847 GCA_033795365.1 Shinella sp. | reverse complement strand
CGCAGCGCTGCGCTGCAACCCTGCCCGTCGGCGAGACCGGGGGGTGCAAGGTGCAAGGGCGACCGGGACGGAGGGGGGTCACCCGGCCTGCACGGAACGGAGGAACGACGTGGAGGAAGGCCGGGGAAACCGTCCAGGTCGAGCGCCAGCGATCCCTTGCGCCGCGCCGGGGGGAGCCCCCCAAGCAAGCCGCCCGGCCAGAGCGGAGCGGAAGCCGGGCACGAGATCCGATCGGGAGTCCCGTTCTCCCGATTCCTTGTTCCTTGACGGTGGCGGACATGAGCATGAAGAAGCCCCGCTGCGGCGGGGCTACTTGAGAGGCCGGTCTCAGTCGCCGTTGCGGCGGGACCAGATGAGATTGTGGCCGCTGCCGTCCTCGGCTTCGACCAGGCTGGCGTAGATCGGGGCTGGAAAGCTCGGATCGTCCAGCTTGACCGAGAGATATTCGCGCTGCGTTTCGCGAGCGGTCTTCTTCCAGGCCGCGCCGAACTCGGTGGCGCCGGCGAAGATGCGGAAGTCGGGGCCGCGCTCGCTTTCGCCTTCGGAGGGGACGAACTTGGCCTTGACGTTGAGGGTCAGGGTCTTGACCGCGCCGGTGAAGCCCGCGCCGTTTTCGTTCTTGGTGAAGGTGCCGATGGTCGCCATTGTCGTATTCCTTTTTCCTGTCGGGCCGCACCATTGCGACCTCGATAGGGGTCGTGCGACCGGGGACGATCGACCCCGCACCCGTCAGGGCTGGAACGAAGTGGAAGGCGGCCGGCGGCAGCTTTTTTGATCTCGCGATGCAAAGCCGAAGGCGGCGGAAAAAAGCAGGCGACGGACGTTGCGGGAAGACGAGCGAGGCGAAGCCGCTCTTCGGTCAGACCCATGCCAATCGAGGACGCGGATGGAGCGCCCGTTTCAGGAAATCGGGAGGAATACGGCAATGGCAACCGTCCCTCGCGCCTCATGCTCGAGAACGGAAACGGCGTCGCCTCCACGGGCCGACGCACCACCACCCTGATCCTCGCCGCCATGGCCATGCCCGGCCTTGGGCGAGACGGATGCACATGCGGCCCTGTTCGCGCACCCTCGCAGCATGATCCGCGCACGACGCCGCCCAACGTTCGCCGTGCACCGCCGCCCCAATGTCCTCGGCTCATGCGGACGCTCGGTGTCTCCCGGTCGTTCTAGGTCAGTCCGCCGTCTTCGAGCGCAGCGGCCTGTTCCTCGCTGGCGTCGATTATGGTGATTGAGATCGGCCCCTCGGCAGCCTCGCTACGGCGCGTTCGCGAAATGGTCTCTACGGCCCTTTGCGTTAGCGATTGAAGCCGAATGGCGGAAACGCGCTGTAGGCGTGGTTCCGGCGGAGCCGAAAGCGCGGCGCGTAGGGCAACGCCATAACCGTCGCGGTAACCTGCTCCTATGAATCGTCGCAAAATTCACTATTCTACGCCGGCGGGGGGGGGGCGACAAGCCCTGTCAAGAATGTATGGTGCAGTATAGTGGCTAATATATTCGATATTGCGCTCGATGAAAGGCGGCTTCTGCGTCCTGAATTCCTTCAGGCGTGTGGGTTCAAAGCTCAGATATTGCCTGATGTTCTCGACCGGGCCGCGTTCCTTGCTTTAGCAGGGGTTGCTGCTATCCCCGGAGGGTCCGTCACCATCTTTCATGCCGAGTTCGGTAAGCAACCGGAGAAAACCACCAGCATCGATCCGGTTCGCGCATGGGACGGTCTTTTTCAAGTTTTCCATGAGGACGTTATTCTGGAGTTCTCCCCGAGCCCGCTTTTTGTTTGGCTGCCCGCTGGCGAGCGTTTTCACGTCGTGTTCGGGAGCAAGGCGATGATAGCCCAACTCGACAATATGCGGGATCGGGCCGGCTCGTTCTGCGAATTTGTTGACGCGTCACGCTTAACCGAGAAAGGCAAGCAATTCCTGCTCGAAGCCTATGAACGATACACGATCTGATGTTGCCCCGTTCCAGAGTGCATTGGGTCAGCCATGTCGCACAACCGTCTGCGTTCGAGCAGCGCCGTTGGCGGCCTTATCAACGGAGCGGAAAATGACAGCAGCGTACCAACTCCGGGCAACTTTTCCGGCGGCGATACTGTGGATAGGTTTGGCTATCAATGTTGCGTCAGCAGAATCTGGCAACGCTGAGGGTCGCGACTGGATAATCAGCGGGACCGAGCTGGTCAAGGTGCTCGAAGGAAAGTCCGATGATGGCGCTCTGCAGAGTGAGACTGGTCGTATCATTTCGGGCGCCCGCGGTAGTGCTTATATAGCCGGGGTGGCTGATGCTGCCAGCGGGACGGGGTGGTGTGGGGCCGGGTCGGTTCTCCCTCATGAGCTTACAGACAGCGTATACACGCATCTTCGAAGCGTCACGCCAGAACGTCTCAAAGGGAGAGCATCGACATTGGTGATTGAGAGGCTGGCTGCTATTTATCCCTGCCCTGCGAAATAAAGAGGCGTTTTCGAGTTATGCTACTATTGGAAATATTGCTTTTTTCAGCAGCGCTCGTGGCGGTCATCCTTCTGGCGGCTCACCAAATTGTCGCGCAGGTCAGAGAATACCGGTTTTATAAGAGCAACGGCGGTGATTTTTCCGTGGATAGCGGCATGGACAGTTTGAAGCTTGATGAGCGTGTTCATATAAATGCTCTCGGCCTCACGAATTGGCAACGTTTCTATCTATTTCGCCCATTTTACATCGTGCTGCTTATAGTTTTCGCCAGCATGATGATATTCTCTTTGTTCTGAATGGCATGATAATAGTCCCATCCTGACAGTCTTCTTTCAGCATTCGCGAAAGTACTGACTTTCGCTGCGAAACCGGCGGGACTGAAATTCCAACGAAATTGTGACCTTCAGAGTTATCTGGCATCAAATTTTCAGCGCTAAGTGGCACCTATGAGCAGTGTGCTGCGAGCCGCGTCCACGACTTCTTCGGTGATGGCGGTCATTTCGTTGATGCGCAATATGCGTTCGATCTGAACGAACAGGCGATGGAGAAGGCGGAAGTTGCCCCCGGTGATACGCGCGATTGCGGCGACGGCCTGTGCGTCGGTGAAATCCGCCTCGTCCAGCGTGACGCCGAGCTTCCTCCAGTGTCGTGTGAGAACGAACGAGAGTTCATCGCCCAATAGCGGCCGGTAGCCATGAGAGAATCCGACGCGGCTATAGAACTGTGGGTAGCGCGCCATGCGCTTCTCGATGCCTGGCATTCCGACGAGGATAAGGCCGATGTTAGAGCGGTCAAAGAGATCGCGGACATATTCCAGCGCAAGGTTCGACAGCCGTTCAGCTTCATCGATCACGATAAGCTCGATCAGGCCGCAACCGTCATGCGTGGGTGTAACGGTGAGGTTGTCCAGCCCCTCGTCAATGCAATAGCTGATGCGGCCGATCAGGCGCTGGATATCGTCACGCAACTCCCGAAGGGGGCTTCCGACTGTCGGCGTGTAGAAGACCGTACGAGATCGTGCGAGTACCGCCTGGGTGCTGGTATCTGACTGATCGCGCGTTTTCCATGCCGACAGAAGCGCTTCAGCCTTCTCCCAGTTTGCGTATCTCCTGCCAGACAGCGTTTTTCCGACGCCGGCCGGACCATGACACAATCCGATGTAGCGGTGTCGGCGAACCGTATTGGCGAATTCCACAAAACGCCGATGCTCTTTCGTGGCGATGAACGGCCCTTCGTCCCGCCGATCCGAAGCGGGTTTCATGGGTCATCCTCAAAATAGGTTCGCAGCCTGCGTTTCGCCGCCGCCCTTTGCGGCTTGGGTTTTTCACAGCCGGTGCGCCTTGTCGTATCGGGCAGAAAGTCTTTGACGCTGCCAACCTTTTCGGTGATCTGGCTGCGCAGCGCTCGACGGTGTTCGGTACGGGCGGTCTGGATGTCTTTCAGGGTGATGGTGTAGCCGGCATATTCCGGGCTGATGGCACGGCATAGGAACCGGTTGCGATGAAACACACGGATTTCCCCAACGTCACGGGGATCATAGCGGACCGTGACTAACTCCCCGACATAGCTGGCGAGCGTCGGATCGAGATAGCGCGAGCCCTCGAAATGGATGCCGTCCCGGTGGACGACACGTGGCCTCGCCACCATCACCAACAGGAGGTCGAGATCTTCCAGGCTTTCGGGCATCCGCGGCAGCCAGCCATCCCCCAGCCACGACTCCAGTGGCGTCGTGCCGATGGAGCTATGAACGCGCATGTTGTAGGTCGTCGTGATGAAGCGGCCGATTGCGGCGTCCAGCTCGGAGACTGACATGTTCGGGGCTGAGACCGGTTTTCCGTCTCTGATGTTTCCCGGCAGTTCGCAAAGGAGTTCTGTGTTCAGCGTTCCGAACAGCCGCTCCACCTTTCCGCGTCCCTGCGGGCGGCCAACTTCCGAGTAGGTCAGTCTAATTCGGAGATCGGCAGCCGCCTGGTCCAGATGATTGCTGGTGAAGTCGCTGCCATGATCGACATAGAGAGCGTCGGGAATTCCGCAAACCGTCCAGCAATCGGTAGTCTTTCGCCAAATTGCCTGTCGAAGCGCAAGCGACGTGTGCAGCGCCGAGGGTGCGCCGACGAACACCATGTATCCGGCCACGACCCGTGAATGGTCATCGATGACGGTTGTCAGCCATGGCCGCACGATCGAGCCGTCAGCGTCGATCACCAGAATATCGAGTTGGGTATGGTCCGCTTGCCAAAGGGCATTTGGTTTCTCGGCCCGGTGACGATAGATCAGTTCGAAGCGGTTCCTGAAGGCAGACATCCCCTCATGAGCAAGGGTCAGCATGGCGGGATCGAGTTTGCGGACGATCGCGTAGACGCTGCCATAGGATGGGGCTGGTGTATTCTTCTTGCTCAGTGCCGTGGTAGCGCGCCGATGAATCGCCGCGATCGTTAGGCGCGGTTTGATGAGCGCCAGTCCCTCGATCAGATCAACGACATCTGGCGTGAGTTTTCGTTGTCCTGCGTCCGAGCGCAGTGGTCGCATCAAGCCTAGCAATCCCATAGAACGGTATCGAGAAAGCCAGCGCTGGAGGGTCCGGATCGGTATGCCAGCGTCGGCAGCAACCCGTACCAAAGGCACCTCGTAATCAAGGTGCCGTTTGAGAACCGTGAAGCGCGCGAAAGCTCGCGTGCGTTGCTCCTCGGCCACCTCAGCGAAATGGTTTCCTGTGCTCCTGCCATCCGCGTCCATGGTGGCGCCTCCATGCCGATTTCCATCAGCTGCGGCTGTCCGAAAGAGGATCGTTCAACGGACGGATTTCCCTTCACAGATCGTTGAACCGGAAAGCTTTGATTTGCCGGGAAGTCGTTCGTCTCATTTGAATGGTACTATATTTCTTGCGTTGAGGGAGCCCCTTACGTTACAGATTCCAGCATGACGAACACGCTCATCGGCTATGCCCGCTGCTCGACGGACAAGCAGGACCTCGCAGCACAGAAAGACGCTTTGCAAAAGCTCGGCGTGGCAGCGGATCGCATCTACACCGATTATGGTTTCACCGGCGCAAACCGGGCGCGGCCCGGTCTGGACCAGGCGCTCGAAGCGGTGCGCAGCGGCGATACGCTGGTGGTCCCCAAACTCGACCGCCTCGCGCGTTCTGTCCCCGACGCTCGCACGATCGGGGATGATCTGGCCTCGCGGGGCGTAAGGTTGCAGATCGGGGCGAGCGTTCATGATCCGTCCGACCCGATGGGCAAGCTGTTCTTCAACATCCTCGCCACCTTCGCTGAGTTCGAGGCGGACCTGATCCGGATGCGGACGCGTGAGGGGATGGCGCTCGCCCGCGCCAAGGGAAAGCTGCGCGGCAAGAAACCGAAGCTCTCCGATCGTCAGCAAAAGGAACTACGCCGGATGTATGACACCGGCGACTATTCGGTCAGCGATCTTGCCGAGGTGTTCTCGATCTCGCGGCCGACAGTGTATCGGACGCTAGAGCGCGAAGTGGCGAGGCAGGCATGATCACGAGACGTGCGGTGCTCACATGCTTTGCGGGAGTGCCTCTTGTCACGATTTGGAAGGATGTAGCGATGGCAGCAGAGTGGACGGCGGAGAGCTTCGAGGCTCACATCAAAACTGTTTTTGATGACATAGAGGCCAAAGCGAACACCGCAAGTTCGACAGCCCAAATCGGTCCGTTGCGAGAGCGGTTGAACAGAGAATGGCTTGGTGCGAAGCCCGGCGCTTTTCTGCCACCCGAGGTTTTCAATCAGCTCAGAACGCGGCTCGGAGCGGTCGAGGACGTTCTAACCAACCGCTTTGTCGAATTGAGGGATGCCGGTGGCCCCACCCAGACAGATGAGCGGATCGTTATTGAGCGCGATGGCCCGACGGTCGCGACATTCTTTTACGCACGGCACTATTCGAACGAGCAAAAGCCATGGGATGCCACGATAGCCCAACAGGCAATCCGATCGACAGAGCAGCGGCTTAGCATAGAATTTCCACGGATCCTGCGCGATCTCTACATTCTCCAGAATGGAGGGCATACCGATTTCTATCTGTCCAGCAACGAGAAAGACCCACCCTATGAATTCGGTGGCTCGTCGGACGCGGATATCGATGAAGCTTATGATATCTGGCTGTCAGCGCTTCCAGGTATGGACATCACGCCGCTCGAACGCCTGCAAACTCTTGGCAGTTTCTCTGATGGCATAGACTTCGGTGACGCGGATGACGCTTGGCGCAGCTATATTCCCGGCATCGATCATCTCATACCGATCAGCAGTCATGGTTCGGACATCTGGCTCTGCCTCGATTATCGCGAGGGCCGCACGGTGCCCAAAATCGTGCTGTTCGATGACACCAAAGGTGAACGCTCTGGCAAGAACATGTTTGTTTATGAATCTCCTGATTTCGCGACCTTCTTCGCAGGGCTCAGACGCCACGCGATTACGGTCGAAAACGGAGTGAGAATGCGTGGCTTACGCGCGCTCGCAGAAGGCACGTGAACGGCATCCCTTCGAGATTTGGTGTATCGGAATGCGCTCCGCGAAGCCTCAGGGCAGCTGAATGAGCGCTACACGACGGTGCCACATAGCGCTGATAATTAGTGCCAAATAGCGATCAAGATCACAGAAATCTCTGCCGCAAACTCGCTCGCAAAAGGCCGGGTTTTGCGAGCGACATTTGCGACATCTCACGGCAGCGGATCGGGCTGTCAAGTCGAGCGCGGCGCGACTGGCATTGCCAGCCGCGTCATCGCCGAGACGAAGACGAACGCCCCGTCGATGATGCAGAAGATTTGCCGCCAGATTTCGGACGGCACGGAGTCCTTGGTAGCGCCATGGACCAGTGCATAGCCCGCGAGAGCGGCGGGCGCGGCGAAGACGAGCCCTACGATCAGGCGCGGGATCGGTGAGCGCAGCGTTTCAAACAGCAGCGCGAGAACGCCGAAGGCGGCGACGGCGGCGGCGAGGCCGACAAGGCCCGCCCCGATGAAGTCCGCGCCGGTATGATAGGCGAACTGCGCGGCGGTGACGCCGAGCATGAAGGGCAAGGCATAGACGGCTAGCGTATAGGCCAGGACGCAAAGCCCGGCGATCAGCACGACGCTCATCAGCATCACGGCAACCATGATTCTCCTCCTTCACGATGGTTGCGACCGTGGCGACGGTCGAGGCAATTGGGCCGCGCGACTGCGCGGCCCGCGATTTTTTCGGACGGAAAGAAAGCCGGGGCCGCTTGCGCGTCCCCGGCCTGCCTTCCTCATTCCGCTGCGATGGCGAAATGGTCATCATGTGCTTCCTGCGAGGGGGCGGGCTCGATGGGCGCGAGGGCGAACGTCTCGGCCTGCTGGTCGAGCCATGCGGGGCGCGCGGTGCGCAGCACGGGCGGAAGCCAGCCGGTCCCGGCCAGAAGCTGCTCGGCAGCTTCGGCCATCTCCACCTTCTTCTTGTCCGCGATCCGCTCGGCTGCCTCGTCGGCAAGGGCTTCGCGCACGGCGGCGAGGATATGGGCCTTGGTGACGCGCCCGAAATAGCTCCGCACGGTCGGCGTCCAGTGCGCCGTCATGTCGAGCGTCACCGCCGTCGCCAGCTTGTCCGCCGTTTCATGGGCGCGGCGCTTGCTGGTTTCCCAAGGCAGCTTCACCACATTGACGGTCAGCGAGGCGCAATGCGCGAGCAAGGCCATGAGGCTCGCATGGTCGAGACCGGCGACGAAGCCCCAGAGGTCGGCCACATCGCGCGGCATGTCGGCCGCCCATCCGGCGTGACGGTCTTCCAGCATCTTCGCCGCCGCCGTGTCCTCGATGCCGTCCGCGTGGGCGGCGAGGTAATTGCTGGTCGGGCTGATTTCGAGGCAATGGGCCGTGCTGCCGCCCCGATAGTAGGTCTGCGCGGCCAGCGCGTGGACCACGGCGATCAGCGCCATATCCGGCTGCTCACCAAGGGCGAGGCGCAGGCCAAGCGTTCGATGTGCTGTCAGGTCGCGAATGAGGGAATCGGGCAGCGGCTTGCCTGCGTCCCCGGTCTCTTCTTCCGGCTCGGCTTCGGGAAGGTCGTCGCCTTCGCCGTCCTCGCTTTCGTCGTCGAGGATTTCGCCATCTGCGTTGACGTGCACGCCGTCAATGATGGTTTCGCCATCCTCTGCGGTTTCCGCCTCCGGCTCCGGGGCTTCGTCCTCGGCCCGGATGAAGCCACGCTCGATCCGAACATCGCCGCTATGGCCGACGACGATGACCGCGCCGCCGCGCGCGATCTCGTCGGGATCGTAGGCGTGGCGCTTGGCGTCGATCCGCTCGATCTCGGCTTCAAGCTCTGCGAGCCGCGCATCCACCTCGGGCGGGAGGCCAATATCGGCGTCTTCCCATTCCGCATTCAGGCGCTCAAGCTCGTCCTGTGCGGCGTCGTAGGCGGCGGCGTCTTCCTCCGAAAGCTCCACCGAATACGGATAGACGCGGCGCATCCCGTGCGCATGGGGGAAATCCAGATAGGCGGCGGTCCACTTCCACCCCTCGGCCTCCCGCACCTCGCCGGCGATCTGTTCCAGCTTCTCGACGGCAAGCCGGTCCAGCAACGCGGGGTCTTCAAAGAAGCCGCCGCGATCTTCGGTGAACAGGTCGCGGATGATGGTGCCGCCTGCCTCGGCATAGGCTTGCGCGCCGACGAAGACCGCGCAGCGATCCGTCGCCGCGACGTTCATCTTGGTCAGGTCGCGCCGGATGATGGAGGGGGCGCGGTTATAGGACAGGTTCTCATAGACGTGTTCCTGCCGCGCATGATCGTCGGTGATGGCGAAGGCCATCAACTGGTCCAGGGTCAGTTCGCCGTCGCGATAGACCTGCAACAGCTTCGGGCTGACCGCGCCGAGCCGCATCCGCTGCTTCACCACATGGGCGGTCACGCCGAACCGGGCCGCGATTTCTTCCGCGCCCCATCCACGATCTTCCGAAAGCTCGCGGAAGCGCTCGAACTGGTCGGCAGGGTGGAGGTCTTCGCGGGTGACGTTCTCGTCGAGGCTGATTTCCGCCGCGTCGTTCGCCGTGTCGATGACGCAGCGGATGGGTTCGGTCTTCTTGATCTGCTTGCGCTTCACGCGCAGCATCTGCGCCAGCCTGCGGCCTTCACCGATGCTGACCAGATAGAAGCCGGTCGGCTCGCTTGCCGCATCTAGCTCCGGCTCCACCACCAGATTTTGGAGGATGCCCTTGGCGGCGATGCTCGCCGCCTTCGCCTCGATGGACGCCTCGCTGTGCGGGGTCTTGCGGGCATTCCTCGGGTGCTTCTTGAGCTTGTTGAGCGGGATGAAAGCCGTCGCGCCGTTTTCGACGGTCGAGGCGTTAGTTGCGGTCGTGGTCATGGTCTTTCTCCTATGGGCTTGGGTTGAAGCGCAGCGCTGCGCTGCAACCCTG
>JARYGU010000042.1:0-10179 GCA_033795365.1 Shinella sp. | reverse complement strand
AGCGCCATCATCGTGGATGCCCCCAATTCGGCGCCACTTGCCGGGCAAAACACGTTGCAAGGCACGCATGCGGGTCAGACCAACAATGGCTGGTACGCCATCAACAATGCGTGGAACTCAGCAAGCCTGAAGTATGGCACCGACTATACCAACAGCGTTTCCTACACCTACAAGGACCTCTCCAAAGGAACGACCTTCAATTGGGATTTTCCCAAGCTGACTTTAGCGGAAGGTACCGCCGGTAATGTGCTGGCGTATCCCGACCTGCTGTTCGGCGCGTCTCCCTTCTCGGGAGGAACCAACCCTGGCGACAAGGCGCAGGTGTTCCCCGTACAGCTGAGCAAGCTCACTTCCCTGAAGGCCGACTTCGACGTCGGCTACAGCGGCGACACAAGCGGCTTCAACGTCGCGTTCGATATCTGGCTCACCAACAAGCCCGGCGGTGACGCATCGACTGTTACCAACGAGATAATGGTATGGCTGCACAAGGGCGACTTCGAAGCCTTCGGTGACAAGATAGGCACTTATCAGGATGGCGACTTCGCAGGCACCATCTACCGTGCGCCGGGGACGCATTACACTGCCATCGTCGCCAACAGCGACACGCCGGTGGGCACGCTGGACATGGTCAAGCTGTTCGACACGCTGATCGACATGGGTATCGTCGGCAAGGACGAATATCTTGCGATGTCGCAGCTTGGGGCAGAAGTGGTGTCCGGCTCAGGTACCCTGACGATCAACCATCTGAACTATGACGTGCAGACTAAGGAAGCCGATGGCACTCTGAAGATCCAGCATGTTACGGGTACAGGGACGACGACGGAAATCGTCAAACCGGTCACCACCATCGACGGAACGGACGGCGCGGACAATCTGGTCGCCACGGCATCGCAGTCGGTACTTCATGCGCTAGACGGCGACGATATGCTGACAGCCGTCTCAGGCACGAACACGCTGCACGGTGGCAAGGGCAACGATACGTACGTCCTGCATTCGATCAACGACACAGTCATCGAGCTTTCCGGCGAAGGAAACGACACGGTGAAGGCCGGGTTCAGCTATACGCTGACCGATCACGTCGAAAATCTGGCCCTCACCGGAACCGAAGCGATCAATGGCACCGGCAATGCGCTCAACAACTTCCTGTATGGCAACAGCGCGAGCAACCGCCTGGACGGTGGCGCAGGCGACGACATGCTGGACGGCGGCGCAGGGGCAGACATTCTGGTCGGAGGCGCCGGCTTCGACTTCGCGGTGTACGCATCCGCCAGGAGCGGCGTCGTTGCCAATCTGTGGCAAACGCAATCCGGCGGCGACGCGGCTGGAGACACGTTCTCCTCTATCGAGGGACTGATCGGTTCCAGCTTTGCCGACCGTCTGACGGGCGATAATAGCGACAACATCATAAAGGGTGGTGCGGGCGACGATTTCCTGGATGGCAGCGGCGGCAATGATGTTATCATCGGCGGCGCCGGCAAGGATACGCTGGTAGGCGGCTATCGCTCGGACACCTTCGTCTTTGGATCGGGCGACGGGCGCGACACGATCGCGGACCTGCACTTCATGGGCGCGCGCGACACGTTGAAGCTGAACACGAACCTTGGCGTATCCAGCTATGCGGACGTGCTGAGCCACGCAGTCGAGAAAGCGGGCACCACCTACATCACTTTCGATACAGGCGATTCCCTGGTCCTGTATCAGAAGACGATGGCGTCGCTTGCGGCAAGCGACTTCCTGTTCTTCACATGATCGTAGGTAGAGGCTGGTGAGTGGGCGCTAACGCCGCGCCCACCGGCGATCAGGGAGCGGCCGCTTCCGCAGGGTCGCGAACAGGCCGCGCATGAAAACGAGTGGAGATCGCTTTGCGGATAGGGCTGTCGAACCAGCGATCAAGCAGGGACGATATAGCCAGTATTCCCGCCATTGCGAGCGCGCCCAGCCAAAAGCCCGGTACACCCGCCGCCCTCGCCACGCCTTCGGCAAGAGAGAGCACCGGGCGATGGATCGCATATAAGGGGAAAGAGATAATGCCCAGCCAGACGAACCCGTCGCGCATTCTTCGCGAAGGCTCTGCCGAAGCACCAAGCACTACCAGCAGCGGGCTGATAAACAGGATGAAGATCAGGTCGTAGGCGATGCCCGCCTGCTCCGGTACGATCAGGCACAGGGCAACGACCAACAAGATCAACAATGGCGGAAGACGCAGGCCGCGCATTCCCAGTCTGAAGACAAGGAGTCCGACGCCGAACGAAAATGCCGTACGGGCCAGCGCCGCGGGTATGTCGGCAGCATGAGCACCGAGGTCCGCCGTTCCTGCCCGGAGGATCAAGACCACCAGCAAGGTCCCGGCTATGCCCGTGACTGCCATCAACCTTCTGTTCGTCAGGCGCGGGAAAGCAGCAGCGTAAGCGATGTTGGCGATCAACTCATACATCAGCGACCAGGACGGGATGTTCAGACTGAACAAAGCGTGGTCGCGTTGCGCGAGCGGCATCGGAAGGAACAGCAAGGCAGCGGCGAGCGACAGGATGAGCCCGGAAGCACCCAAGGCGTAAGAATTGCCGGTGACGATCAGGGCCAACTCCCGCACGACGCCTATCGAGAGGCCGAGCAGATAAAGCGGGTAGAAACGGACCAACCTTATGCGCGCAAAAGCCTTCCACTCCAGACCGGCCGCAAGTCGCGGATCATAGGCATAACCAATGACGAAGCCGGAAAGGACGAAGAAAAGATCGACGGCAAGATAGCCGCGCGGGCAAAACTGAGTTCCAAGTAGCGAGTCTCCATGAAACAGCATGACGCCGATCGCAGCGACGCCACGCATGGCATTCAGCGTATTGAAGCTCGCTTTTTCAACTGCCATCCAGACCCCCGCGCGCAGTAAACAACGCGAGAGGGGGAATGCCATTGCGCCTCTTGCTATTCAAGGGCGCAGGATCAGGGAAAGCTCAGTTCGACGTGATCGGGCCCCCGCCACATCGCAAGACCGGCGTTCAGTATCGTCATAGCGATTAAGCCGGTCATAAGACCCGCCATAACCGGGGGGAAGGGCCCGACCACCCTCCCCCTCCTCGTCAGTTTTGATCGTTAACCCGGCGTAGTCGTTTCGCCCATCGCCGGCGCATCGTGGATGGTTGGAGCTTGCCCCAGGTCGCGATCCGTTACTCGCCCGGCGCCAGGCCCGGCACCAAGATCGACGCCCGTCAACGGATTTTTGGCAGGATTGGACTGCGTGCGCTTCAGCAGCTTCGTGACGGCAGCGGCATCGGCAGTTCCCAGTTCGACGCTGGCCGTACCTGCGCCGCCATCGATAGGCATGGTTTGGGCCAAATCGTCGATCCGGGTCCACTGATCTCCCGTGTTCCAAGGCCCTTCCATGTCGCCCTCCCCTTGCGAGGTGTTGACGTAGATGTTGCCGAAGGGTTCGACACCGGGAAGCTTGCCGGACGGGAAATTGTCCTCGATCGAGTACAGCGCCTTCTCGAAAGATTTCTGATGGGCGATCTCACGTGTCATCAGAAAGCCCAGTGCTTCCTTGATCCCAGGATCGTCGGTAATATTGATCAGGCGCTCGTAGACGATCTTTGCGCGGCTCTCCGCGGCGATGTTGGAGCGAAGGTCCACGGTCGGCTCCGAGCGGCTGTCGACATAGGCGGCGGTCCAGGGCACCCCGGCAGAATCGATCAGCGCGGGCCCGCCACCGAACAGGATGGATTCCTTGGCACTTACGCCGCTGTTGCCAATGGTCCGGTACATCTCGGCTTCTTCCATCGCGCCTTCGGCAAGCTGCGCCTTCACGCCCTTGTTCAGCATCGCGACGATTGAGCCGATGACTTCAAGATGGCTCAATTCCTCGGTCGCGATGTCGAGGAGCATGTCCTTCCGGCCCGGATCGTCCTCGCCCAGGCCTTGCGTGAAGTAGCGCATGGCGGCCGCGAGTTCGCCATCGGCGCCGCCGAACTGCTCCAGCATCATTGTAGCGAGCTTGGGATTGGGCTCCGACACCCGGACGGTATATTGCAGTCTCTTGTTGTGCATGAACATTGTGAAAGCTCCATTCAGGATGGTTTGTCGATTAGATTCAAGATGCTGGGTCACGTATAAGCCGTTCGAATACCCGGACTTTATCAAACAAGCTCCTTGCCGTGCTTTATGTTAGTGAAGGGACAGGAGCATTGGTGTGTCTGGTTACATGGACCGCAAACATATACTGGAGCGTGCGGCGCAGTTGGAACGGCAGGCGCATCGCTGCTCGTGCCTGACTGACGCCCAGCGGTTGTCCTTCGAAGCCGACCGCCTGCGCGCCAGTGTCGCTCCCGTCGCTGTTTCGATGTTCCTGCCGGTCTTTCGCAACTAGCTGCGGTGACGATCAGGCCATCGAATGTTTGAGGGCGCTGACGCGATCGTGTCCTTCCCGAACCGATGCGAAACAGCGTTCGATAACTGCGCGGGTCTCCACTGGCAGGTTGGCGTCCGCCATCGCCGCCTCATATTTAGACTTCAGATAGTCCTCGCCGCGCTCGACTTCGTTGATGATCGCCTTTTCGTCGCGCGAGACGAGCATGTCCTTGAGGTTCATGAAAGTACGGTGAGCTGCTCCGGCGATGCTGCTGCTGTCTTCGGGGGTGCCGCCGCGCTGCCGGACGACATCCTGAAGCTCGCTGACCACCCGCTCGCGATCACTGGCCATCTGCGTGAAAAGGGACGTGAAACGACTGCCTTCGGCGTCGTCGGCGGCATCGCGGAAACCTTTCACGCTATCCAGCGTGGTCTTGATAAGATTGTTGAGAACGGAAACGTCGTTCGCGGTGTCCATTGCGCTTCTCCATGCGTTTGATACCCGCCCCCAACGCCCTGGCGACGTAAATCGCTGCGCCGGATAAGGCGTTGATCTAACATGCGTTATGGGATGCGACGGACCGGTCAAATGATCGGCTTGCCGCCCGTCACTCCTACTGTAGCGCCGGAGACATAGCTGGCTTCCTTGCTGGCCAGCATCACATAGACCGGCGCAAGTTCCGCCGGTTGCGCTGGCCGTTTCATCGGCGTCTGCATCCCGAACTCGCGAACCTTCTCCGCGGGCATGGTCGATGGGATCAGCGGCGTCCACACCGGACCGGGCGCCACGGCATTGGCGCGAATGCCCTTTTCCGCCAGCAGCTGGGCCAGCCCGCCCGTGAAGTTCTGGATCGCGCCTTTGGTCGTGGCATAAGCCAGTAGCTGCGGACTGGGATTATCGGCATTGACGGACGCCGTGTTGATGATGGCACTGCCCTGCCCCATGTGCGGCACAGCGGCCTTGGTAAGATAGAACATAGCATGGATGTTGGTGGCGAAGGTCTTCTGCCACTCCTCGTCGCTGATCTCGCTTATGTCTTCGAAGCTGTCCTGATGCGCGGCATTGTTCACGAGAATATCGATGCGGCCAAAGGCTTCGACGGCCTTGTCGACGATCGACCGGCAGTGGGCAGGATCGGAGATGTCGCCGCCCACGAGCACGGCCTGCCGTCCTTCCGCTTCGATGAGCTGCGCGACTTCCTTCGCGTCCCTGTCCTCGTCCAGATAGGAGATCAGGACGTTCGCGCCTTCCCGCGCAAAGGCGATGGCGACCGCGCGGCCTATGCCGCTGTCGCCGCCAGTGATGATGGCATTTCGCCCTTCGAGCCGCCCGGAACCGCGATAGCTGGTTTCCCCATGATCGGGCACGGGGTCCATCCGGTGCGTTTCACCCGGCATCGGCTGAGGCTGATCGGGAAACGGCGGATTGGGGTATTCGGTCATCAGACGCTCCTGTCTTTGAAGTCAGGAAGCGAACAGATGCTGGGCCGCGCCGTTCCACTCAGGTCGGTAACATGTATTAGCCGAGGGTATCCGGCCAGGCCGCAGCCAATTCCTCCAACCACAATTTCGCCGTTCCGTCCGAAGGCGCGCGCCAATCTCCGCGGGGAGAGAGGCTGCCACCTCCGGAAACCTTGGGACCGTTGGGAAGAGCGGAGCGCTTGAACTGACTTGTCTGGAAGAAGCGGCGAAGGAACTCCTCCAGCCACTTCCGGATAATCGGCAGATCGTATTCGTTGCGGCCGGAAAGCTGCAGGTTCGCCGGCCATTCCCCTGAATTCCGGTCCCGCCAGGCGTGCCACGCAAGGAAGGCTACCTTGGACGGTGGCAGGCCGAGGCGCATGATGTGGTGCAGGAAGAAATCATGCAGCTCATAGGGCCCGATACGGTCCTGCGTGCTCTGCATATTACCCTCCGCATCCGCAGGAACGAGTTCAGGCGAGATTTCCGTATTAAGAACAGTGGTGAGGACGGCCGCTGTCTCCGCATCGAACTGATCGGTCTGAACGCACCAGCGGATCAGATACTGGATCAGCGTCTTCGGCACGCCGGAGTTGACGGTATAATGGCTCATCTGGTCGCCTACACCATAAGTGCACCAGCCCAGCGCCAGCTCGGAAAGATCACCGGTGCCGATGACGAAACCGTTCCGCTGATTGGCGATGCGGAACAGGTAATCGGTGCGAAGGCCCGCCTGCACATTCTCGAACGTTACGTCATACACCGGCTCGCCGCTGGCGAAGGGATGACCCATGTCGGCAAGCATTTGACGCGCCGCGGGGCGTATGTCGATTTCTTCGCCCTCAATCCCGAGAGCACGCATCAGGGCCCAGGCGCTGTTCTTGGTCGCTTCGCCAGTCGCAAAACCGGGCATGGTCAGGCCAAGAATAGTGGTGCGCGGAAGCTCCATCCTGTCGCAAGCCTTGGCAGCGACGATCAGCGCGTGCGTGGAGTCCAGCCCGCCCGAAACGCCGATCACCATCCGGTTTCCGCCAGTGGACTGAAAACGGCGGACAAGCGCGCTCACCTGGATGTTGAAGGCCTCGTAGCAGTCATCATCAAGGCGAAGCGGATCGCTCGGGACGAATGGGAAACGAGCGAGGGAGCGACGAAGCCCCAGATCGGCAAAGGAAGGCCGATGCTGAAAGCTGATCCGGCGGAAGGCGCGCTCCGGCTCGCCGACTTCCGCGGTCGCATCCGAAAAAGTACCATTGCGCATCCGCTCCAGCCGCAGCCGCTGCACATCCACATCTGCCGAGATGAGTTCCGGCGCAGTGAAGCGGCTGGATTGCGCGAGCAGCAGATCCTGCTCGTAAATCATCCCCTGCCCATCCCATGCGAGATCCGTGGTGCTCTCGCCTGGCCCCGCCGCCGAATAGACATAAGCCGCGATGGAACGCATCGCCTGTGCGCTACAAAGCAGCGCCCGCTGGCGTGCCTTGCCGACGACGATGTTCGAGGCCGAAAGGTTGCAGAGGATCGTCGCCCCGGCAAGTGCGCCATAACTGGAAGGCGGGATCGGCGCCCAATAGTCCTCGCAGATCTCGACGTGGAAGATGAAGTCGCGCAGGTCGCTCGCCGCAAAAACAAGGTCCACGCCAAAAGGCACGGTCTGGCCGGCGAGCGTAACGTCCAACCCAGTCTGCCCCGCGCCGGAAGCAAACCACCTCTTCTCGTAATATTCGCGGTAGTTGGGAAGAAACGTCTTGGGCACGACGCCCAGAAGGCGGCCGCGCGCCACTATCAATGCGCAGTTGAACAACCGACCTGCCCGCCTGACAGGCGCTCCTACGACAAGCACCGGAGCAAGGTCGCGCGTTTCCTCGCAAAGGCGAGAGACTGCCGCCTCCACACTGTCCAGCAGCGCGTCCTGCAGGAGCAGGTCGTCGATCGCATAAGATGAAAGCGCCAGTTCTGTGAAGACGACAAGATCGACGCCTTCGTTATGGGCCTGACGCGCAAGCGCGATCACCGCTTCGACATTGGCTGGCACGTCGGCAACACTGGCGAGGGGAGTGGCGGCGGCGACCCGGACCAAGCCCTGACGATGTATGGAAAAGAACGGATGATCGGTCATATCAGCGCATGATGGATCATTTCCAGCGCAACACGCAACGATGCAATTCTCACCGGACCTCGCCCGATGTCTCCGAAATGCTCTTCGCGATGCGCGACTTCGCCGCCACGTCTGGCGCAGGCGAAATGTACGAGCCCCGGCTCATCTCCGCTGCCAGCAAACCCCGTGATCGACAGCGCAACGGACGCATGGGACCGCTCCAGCGCCCCGTGCGCCATGGCCACGGCCGTTTCCCGGCTCACTGCTCCGCAAGTTTCGACCCTTTCCTTCTGCAGCCCCAGAAGCTCGCATTTCGCTTCGACGCTGTACACCACGAAGCCGCGTTCGAACGCATGGCTGCACCCTTCGACATCGGTCAGCAATGACGCGAGCAATCCGCCGGTGCAACTTTCCGCGGTAGCGAGCGTCAGGTCGGACTCGCAGGCGACATCCAGCACGCGCTTGGCCGCTTCCTCGATATCGGCGGGCAATATCGGCGACAGTGTTTCAGCGTCCAATTTATTCCTCGCATGGTTGAAGGAGGCTGGCTGATTTCAAGTCATTGCGGAGCTTCAGGCGGTGCCAGCTTATCTCCAGGATTGGTGTGCCCTAAGAATGCAATGCACATCGGGCAGGCCATAACATAAATCACACACCGTTTGTTCCATGTGCTATTTAGGAGCGATCCAATCGAAGCTGCACACGCCCTTTACTTATGTTATTTTGCTGACAGCGCACATCCGCTCAGCAGAGCAGGAAATGGAGAGCGATTTATGTCATCGCAGGAGAACGAATTTTCGGGTGCTCGAATCCTCGTCGTAGAAGACGAATATTTTCTGGCGAGTGACCTTGCCGAAGCCATCGACGGTACGGGAGCAAGGGTGATAGGCCCTACCGGACGTCTGAACGATGCGAAGGAATTAGCGCAAAGCCAGGAACTCGACATGGCGGTCTTAGACGTCAATTTGCGTGGCGAAATGGTTTTCGAGTTGCTCGACCATTTGATCGACAGGCACGTTCCGATCCTTCTCGCGACTGGATATAGCCGGGCAGCTTTGCCGGAGCGGTTTCGAGCCTGCCATCTTCTGGAAAAACCCTATAAGATCCCGACATTGTTGTCGGAAATAGGCAAGCACCTCAACGGAACGGCATCCGTTTGATCGTGGCGCTCCTTGCCGGTGGTGAGAGGTGCGATGTGACTTCAACGTGTGTCATGTCCGGCGCCAAAGGCCCGCTCGAGATCAGTAACTGCTTTGGCGTGGTGCTCCACTATGGCGACGGTATTCTGCGCCACTTTAGCCAGCTTCTTGTCATCTCCGCGCGACGCGTAACTTTTGTGAAGATTTAGAGCCTCCTGATGGGCAGCAGCCTGCTGTCCGATATACGCTCGGTCGAATTCCTGGGCGGACGAACTCTCCAGATTGTCGATCATCGCCCGACGACGTGCATCCATATGGGATGGAACAGCGATGTTGACCGGATTGCTTTCGACAAAGCCACGAAGCGCTTTCGCCGTCTTCTCATGATCCGTGATCATGCGCTGCGCGAAGGCTTTCACTTCGGGACGTGAGGCGCGCTCCATGGCCAGCTTTCCGGCTTCGATCTCGTACATGTCGCTATTGGCCGCGGCGGGAATGTAGTAGGTTCTGGTGAAGGCTTCGTTGGGGCCGGAAACACCTTCGGGTTTGGGGCCTTCGAAAGTCTTGGCAACGGTCGCCATACCATTTGCAGGGCCGCTTCCGGTTTCGGCACCGGAACCCTGGCCGTCCGACGTCTGGCCGCAGGCAGCGGCGAGCATGGCGAGGAGGGGCCATGCCAAATGTTCGATCCGGCCGCATGGTGCGGCGATCCTCTTAACAGGGTGCGGAAATAGGGTCGTTCGGGGATCGATCTGAGGACTTCGACAGTTTGACGTCGGTCATTTGAAGCGTTTTTCGGGTGTGTGGGGCGGTTTTGCCCGGAAATTCGGGTGCCGGGGCGGATTTCGGGCATGCTCAGGCTACCGCCAACAGTTTCGGCAGCCTCACGAGATTATAAGCAGCGGCGGTCAGCGTGAAGTTCCAGCCCACGCGATCCTGACCGCGATGGCGGGTCTTGCGCATGCCACCAGACGTTTTTGCCCAGCCAAAGATCTCCTCGATCTTCTTGCGGATACGGATCGACATAGTGTAGCCGCCATGGCGGGTTGTGCGACCGTCGATGGCCGAGCGTCGGCCATTGTTATTCTGAGCTACATGCGGCGTCACCTTAATGCCTCGCAGGGCGGCAATGAAACCGGTGGTGTC
>JARYGU010000041.1:0-12190 GCA_033795365.1 Shinella sp. | reverse complement strand
TCCGTTGCAACGGTTCAGGACGACGTGAAGGAAATGAAGCCGGTGACCGACGAGGTGCGGCGCTGGAAGCTTATGGGTATGGGCGCTCTGGGAGTGATCGGCATCGGTGCACTGGCGGCAGGCGTCACCTTTGCGGAGGCTATCCGCCGGATCGCCCGTATCGTGGTCGGAGGGTGACCGCTCCCTTTGATAGGAATTGACCAGTGGAATGCTACTTTCACCGCTCCAAGCAAGGAGTGCAATGTGAAACGATTTTCGGCCTTGCTTCTTTCCGCCGCAGTGGTGTCCTGCCAAAGTGTATCGTCCGAAATGGCAACATCCTCCCTCATGGGGAAATATGAACTGACAAACGAGGATCGAGCGGCAATCGAAGCTGGGATAGAAAGATCCTTGAAAACGGGCGCTGCTCAACTTGTCGATGCCGCAGCGCATTCGTCGGACAGCGGGACGATATATATGCTTGCGGCAGCGTCATGATCGGGAAGGCGGGCGCACCAAAGAAGTTCATTGGTATGCTCAAGCCCGTATCAAACGCCAATCATAATACGACCCTGTTCACGTTGATGAACATTGGCGATGCCGGTGCAGTGAGCGAGCAAATTGAAGCAAGATGTAGATCGCACGGAGTGTTGTGATCATGCGCGTCGTGCGGATATCAAGGAGCGCCAGCACCGGTTGGAGCGGCAATTGCTAGGGCGGCTATCGTCCGCTCCTTAGGCGCCGCGGGAGCGGACCGGACGACAACCGAAAGCAAACGTCATTGAATTCGTTCTCCGGTAGTGAGACAGTATTGTCCATCCGATGATACCATGCCGCAACTGCGTGAGGAGCCTCCGTTTTTGTAGCTTCCATCGAGGATCTCCATTTTTCGCTTCTGCCAAGCAGCGTCTCTTTCTCGGGCCCAGATATCCCAAGCCTTAGTCTGTAAATTATTGAGTTTATCAGCCTCACTGTTCCACCGCCGGTTCCAGTCCTGGTAGCTTTTCGTGGTATTGGCAACCGTCATGTTTTTGGTAGCCAAGCACCATTCGCGCGAGTATTTCAGGGACTCATACCTAAGCTTGACCATTGTGGTGGCCCATCCCCTATCATGCTCCTTCATTAGGTCCCGTGCGCCAGCCGTATATACTGAATAATCAATCTTTCTGGTTTTGAAGTGAACCTCGTAATCTACCGCGTTCTGCTTCTCTCGTTTTATGCAGGCGTCGAGCTTCCATTGCTCACCGGGGGATAATTTTGTGGTCGTACCTGCTTTCGTCGGTTTGGCGGATTTCTCCCGCTTGGACGCCTTGGCTCCGCCGACTTGCTCGGAAGCCGTTTCTTCCGGCGTATCCCCTCGGTCGCCTTTCCCGTAGCAGATCGCGTTCGCGTGAGAATATCCTCCGCATTTCGCTGTCTCACAGTATGTGACTTGATGCCGTCCGGACGATACGCCCGAGACGAATGAGCCACCCGTGTTTTTCTCATAAACACGTACGGAGACTGTTTGCTGGCACCTGTTTGTCACCCATATTCCGATGTACTTTTTTCCGAACGCTTTCAGGTATTCGTTCCGCACTTCATGGATGCAGGCGCGACCGACATTGTCTATCGGCTCGCAAACCCTTTCTGCATAAGCAAAATCCGATGCGGAAAAAACGCACAGTGCGGTGAAACCAAGCGCATTGATAGTCTTATTCATGATAAACTCCCCAGATCCGCTGGGAAGATGTCATCGTAGAAGGTTTCAGTGCATCACCCATTCAGGTGAACTGGACGTCGGGCAGCGCGCCTTGGTTCGCTGTTCAAGGGCAGAGCACCTACTTTGGTGTTCTAGCATTTTGTCGAAGTTGGGTCGGGATCTGAGCCACCTCGACTTTTCTAACCTTGGTTATATGATCCCGACCTGCAGCAATGCAGATCGTAAGCGCTGTGCCAATTCCAATCTGCACTATACGATTCAGCTTGCCTCAGCCCGATGGAATTTGAAAACAAGGTCGGATCAGCCTAACTCGGGGTCTGAAAAACCGGCAGCGGGCCATTCCGTTTTCACCGACATCGGAGTTGGGGAAAAGAGCGCCAATATAAAAGGGACATTTCCGCTTGACGGGCGTTTTTGGCCCTTTAAGGATGCAGCCCGTCGCAGTATCGAGGAAAGCCTTGTGAAGGAATTTACGAGCGGAAAGCATGTTGCATTGGTTATTCGAGGGTTAGGAGGACGCAGTGGGGGCGCGGAAAGAATATACTGTGAACTAGCTAATATCCTTACAGAGAACGGCTATAGAGTCACATGTTTGTTCTTTGATAAGAAAAAAGAAACCCCATTTTACCACATTGACGCAAGAGCAGAGCGGATTAATCTTTATGGTCCTGCTAAAGAAAGTGCTCAGAAATGGAAAAAAATTTCCAAGGTTCTCCCCAAGAAACTTCAACATCGAGCAGAGTGGGAAGCTGAGAATGGCTTCTTTGTGAAGCAGCTTCGTGATTATTTCAAACTCTCAAGACCAGACATTGCAATATCCCTCATGCCGCCTGCGAATACTCCGGTGCTCCTTGCGGCAAACGGTACGAGTGTAAAGGTTGTCCCTACAAATCACAATATTCCAGAGCAGGACTATGATAATCCTGATCGATGGAGTAAAAATCCCTATGATAGGAAATTGCGCAAAAAAGTATTAGATTTCGCTTCAGCCATACATGTTTTATTTCCAGAGTTTTCGAAGTGGTTTCCCATTCATCTTCAAAGTAGAATTGTGGCTATCCCGAATTATATTTCTAAAGAGTTTGATTCACTCGAGGTGGTTCCGCCGAAGGAGAAGTTAATACTCGGCGTGGGGAGATTGGCAGATGTGAAAAATTACGTTCAGCTTATCAGGTCGTGGGCCTCAATCGCTGCGGATCACGTTGAATGGGGCGTAAAGATATATGGCGTTGGGCCGAACGAAAAGGAGTTAAAGGAAGAAGCGAGAAGGCTTGGTGTGGAAGGCTCTTTGACGTTTGGCGGCCATCGGGCAGATTTAGTTGGGGAATATGCTCGCGCAGCCATCTTTTGTCATCCTGCGTTCTTTGAAGGCTTTGGACTAGCGCCTGCGGAGGCATTGGCGATGGGAACGCCTGTAGTTTGCTATGCAGACTGCCCCGGGGTCAATCAGTTCGTGAAAGACGGATACAATGGCTTGGCAGTTAAACGCGGAGGAGATCCTGACGAACTAGCGCTCGCTCTTCGCCGGTTGATCGAGAATGAGGACCTGCGCGAGAGATTAGGTAGGAATGCACCAGACAGCGTCCGCGAATTTAGCATTACGCGCTACACAGAAGCATGGACGGCTTTAATCGAGAGACTGGTAGACGAATGACCAAAGTCCATAGCGTTGATGTACTTGTGCCGCACTTTAACGACACAGAGGGTCTTGTACTTAGTTTGCTGTCAATCGTTCGCCAAGAGTGGAGCGGACCAAAGCGGATTGTAATTGCAGACGATGGCTCAACTCATGATGTCCGGGTTGCTGTGGAAGCTATAGTGGAGGAATTTCGGGGGCTAGATATTAGCGCCTCTGCGCAGCTTGAAGTTATGTTTAACGGCATAAATCGAGGGCGACCGTATACTCGCAACGTATTGCTCGATTCAATTAATAGTTCGTACGTGGCGTGGTTGGATGCAGGTGATGAGTGGTATCCTGAAAAGCTGCAGAAGCAGTTTGAGGCATTGTCATCAATTGAAGCAAGCCAGGTAGATGGTTCGGCCTGGATCACCTGCAACTACGACTGGGCGTGGAATGGGGGGGCGCGTCGTCGGATTGTACAGCGCGTTGACCAAGATCAGCACAAGGCTTTGCTGATGGGGAAAAGTCTCAGAGCATATTTGTGGACGCTCTTTGCAAGGGCGGAAGCATTTAAAAGTATTGGTTGGTTCGATGAGCGACTTTCTCGAATGCAGGATCTAGACTATTTTATTCGTTTCGTGTCGCATGGTGGTGTTATCCACAACGTTATGGAGCCGAAACCCCATTGCGTCTACCATAAATCCGATATTGGGCGGAATGCTGATGAAATTAGAGCTTGTAATCAGATTATTTTTGAAAAACACCGCGTCCTCTATAATAGGTATGGGGATAATTTTAAAAAAATGCGATTATACGATATGGAGATGTTAGCCGCGCGATTCGCGCAGAATAACGGCGATCTGCGCAGGGCGAAACATTATATGTGGTCCGCCTTTAAGCAGAAACCATTTACATTTCTGAAACACGTGAGGAAAAAGGGATTAAAGGCTTAATCGTCTGTGCGCTTGGCGTTGAGAGTATTTAGTAGTGCCAGGCATATTGCCATAGCTGGAGTGGCGGCTTGGTAAATTCGCCCCCCCTCGAAGCAGGCTTGCGAGGCTCTCGGATTCCAAAGTACGGCTCCGACGTTAGAGGGTATAAACATTCGAGAGAGTTCTATTGCTCTTTCAAGCGAGAAGGTAAACGCGGGGAGGCGTTTGACCTCATCGCCAGTGGGAACTACCCATAAAACTCTGCTATGGTCGCTTTCGTCCTCAACTCTTCGACGGTACCCGAGCGCCAGCGCGATGTCATGATCCAGTTCTCTGCTAGGCCCGGGCGCATTTTTCAGATGATCAATTAGCTCTTGCATGTCCATTAATCAGCAACAAACTCGTAGGTAGGCGAGGCGTTCCACACTCGGCCGGTAGCTCTGTATCCGAGAGGCCGGATAATATTCATTATATCGTTCATATGAGCGTTATCGTGGATCTCAATGAACAAGACAGGTTTGCATTCGCCAAGTACCCTAATGGCTCCTTTGAGAGCAGACGATTCTGCCCCCTCAATGTCCATTTTAATAAGTGTTACGGGTACGTTGATAAGATCATCGATCTTGCGACACTGATATTTCGTAGGTTTGACCTCCCGGGCGATGCTTTCAACTACTTCGACCTCGCCATTAAAATCAGAGCATGCGAACGGTATAACAGTGATTTCAGTATGAAGCCGGTTTAACTCGATAAATTTGTTTAAAGTAGCTCGGGCTCCTTGCGTAGGTTCGAATGAAAAGACGCGATCGGCGCCGGTATTCATCGCAAAATATAAAGAGTGATTTCCAATATTCGCGCCAACATCCAGATAGTTCCCTGAGATGTGAAGCGAACGGATATAATCGAGCATTTCCTGCTCATACCACCGTCCTTGCATTAGAGTCCCGCCTATTCGGCCTGCTACTTCCGGCAACGTTACATCTAGCCCCGGCATCAATAGCTTCCCGCCGCCCTGAGCGTGAGTCGTAGCTTCTTTAACTGAAAGGCCGCATACAGAAAGCACGCTGCGGAAAAATTTCATGAGATCCTCGTAGTGCATAGGTGCTCACACCGTACTAAAAAATTGAACAAACAGACTCCTATCCCACATCGCTACGCCATTTTTCGACGAGTATGGCAATGCAGATCGCCCGAGCTGGTGATCGCGCCTGACAAATAGGGCTACTCCCAATTTTCGCAGATGAAAGGCCTTCTTCCCAACTGCACGCACCTGAAGCCGACTCTGTCAGATATCTCGCAAGCTCGTATGCATCTTGAGCGTCGCCGGTGAAGTTTGGCAACTTCAGTATTCGTTCGCCATGCGGAGAAATCCATGCTTCCGGAGATTGTTCAGTGTCATGTTTGAATCCGACTGCAAGAGCAATCTCCCGATCAAGCGAACGACTCGGTTCTTCAGCTCGCATGAGCTTATGCAGCAATTCCTTACTTGGCATATCGTCTAGCAACGTGGCACCTGAATGCACCCTGGTCCGAAATTCTGTGCAGCTGCATGCTGAAGCGCAATTGTGAGCTTATTATTGTGCAGTATGAGCGCGTTGCCGCAAAAATCCTTAAAGCAGCGTGATCTCATATCAAGCATTGGTGCAGGTTACCAGATGACGTGTCAAATTCCGGGTACATCCTACCCAATCAATAGGATCGTTCGGATGGATGTTACAAGTCAGTGGTGGTCATTACGTCCATTCGGGCGCGGCCATCAAGCTATTAGAAGGGGTGAGCCAGATTCGGCGGTGGCTCGGTGAAGTCCTGTCAATTGCACGACATAGTCGGTTTAAGTCCCGGAATACATACTTGTCAGCGATACAATTCACCCTTACACGGGGCCTACCTCTGATTAAAACGAGATTCAAAACCGAATGAAGATGGATAAGCTTCTCACAGTTGAAAAGCAGAGCGTTGATAAAGATCTGCCGCCGTCCAAACCGGCTGCTCTGAGCGGCGCGGCGAATCGCGTGCGGCGTCAGCTCAATTACCGTCTTGGGAGTGTGCTGGTCCAGCGGAGCGGTTCGTTGCGTGCTTGGATGGGAATACCTCGCGCTATGATACTTGAAATCCAGGCATTCAATGCTGAACAGCGCATCAATCCAACGAATGAGTTGCCACCTCTGCATGAATATAGCGATGTGAAGGATGCGCAGCGTGTCAAGAAGCATCTCTCTTACCGCTTGGGCGACGCACTTCTGAAATACGGTAGATCGCCATTGGGTTGGCCTGTGCTACCTTTTGCACTATTGCGCGCGGTACGGGAGTTTCGGAAGCAACCGAGGAGAAAGGGTGCTGATCGCAACGTAGCTGCCAGCCCTCAAAGCGATAGCGGCGGAAGGCCGACTGCGTCAGCCGCAGTCAGCGCGGCTCCTGTGCACTATTACTTCGATGTCGAGGCTCCTTCTAGGCTCCCACTCGAGACGATGGTTGCGAAGCTCGCAGCATATGACGTGATTTCTTTCGACATTTTTGACACAGCGGTCGTCCGTGCTGTTGCAAAGCCGAACGATGTATTCCGGCTCATGGGGGCACGACTCGGCATTACAGGTTTCGTCAAGAAGCGGAAGGACGCGGAAGCTTATGCGCGAACACGGAATGACCGCTTAAAGGGAACACGAGAGGTCACGCTCCATGAGATCTATGAGGTGCTTACTGAGCGACATGGCGCCAAAGCAGAATGGGAGCAACTTGAAAAGGATCTAGAGGTTCAGCTGACACGGCAAAATCCCTATATTTTTCAAGTCTACGAGCGACTGCGCGCGATGGGCAAGACGCTTATCTTCATGAGCGATATGTATCTTCCGAAAGAGACTATCACTGCCATGCTTGCACGTGCGGGGTACAGTGGCTACGAGCGACTTTATCTGTCGAACGAATACGGAGCCCGCAAGGGCGATGGCACCCTGCAGCAAGTGGTGGTCGCGGACTACGGCCCCGATCGCCTGATAGTCCATGTGGGAGATGTGTACGAAGCAGACGTTGTGCAGTCGATCGCTTCGGGCATTGCGGGAGTGTATAATCCAAATCAGCATGCCCTAGTTCGTGAGAAAGACATGGGTAGCCTCGCGGGGAGCTTCTATGAGGCTGTTGTCGATAACGCGCTTGGGACTGGGACCTGGTCCGAGGGGATCCACTACACCCATGGCTTCCGCGTTGGCGGCATTCTCACCCTCGGCTATGTCGAATTTCTGGATCGGCTAGCGAGAGAAAAAGGGATCGAGAAGATCTTGTTTCTCGGGCGTGATTGCGACATCCTTTCCCAAGTCTATAGGCGATTCTTCGGAACGCTGCCGAGCGAGTACATTGATACCTCTCGGACTGCTTCGCTCATGTTGACGGCAGAGTGGAGCTTCGATGACTATATTAGTCGGGCTTTTTTCCGTTGGTACAAGGAATCGAACAATTCACGGCCTATCAGTCAATTGCTCATCGATACGGGATTCGAGTACCTTGTAGAACATCTCGAGGGTGCCGACATCGAGCCGCTGCAGTTTCCGGCAAGCGCAAACGAACCGCGGCTCCGCGAGTTCTTCTGGATGAAGAAGAGCGTCATCGAAGCGCATCTCGCAGAATCCTATGTAATCGCGCGTGACTACTTCTCCAAAGCTATCGGCGGTGCTAAAAAGGTACTCGTAGTGGATATCGGATGGACGGGAACCTGCATCACAGCGCTGCGGGACTTCTTTCGAAACAACTACGGAGAGCATGCTCCGCAGGTTTTCGGAGCACTGTTGGCCACCTCACGCAACGAGCAGATTACCGATGCAGTCTCCGATGGCTCGATCAGTGCGTATGTGTATTCCCCGCTAACAAATCAGGATATCGCGCGACTGGTAATGCCAGTAGGCAAGATCCCGCAAAAACAAAAAGATCTACTTACGCTTCCGATTGAGTATTTATTTACCGAGCCTAACGCGACGACCATCGGCTACGCGCGCGACGAGTTGGGAGAAGCTGTCGCGTTACGGGGATCGAACATTCCTCCCAATCCAGAGCAGATCCTGGAGATGCAGCGGGGGATCATCGACTTCGTGGAGCGATATCTTGAGTACTCCCAGGGCTTTGCCAACTTGCGGATGATTGGCCCGTATGTCGCATTCCAACCGCTGCGACACTCACTCGGTCATCGTCCTTACCTCTACCAGGTGTACAAGGACTTTCTCTACGACGCTGTGCCGGTTCTGCATGGTGACACCTCAGTGTTTGAGCGGTTTGGTGACTTGTTCGATTCCGCGCATCAGCTTGCTGCAGCAGGCCGAGCTGTGGAGCAAACGCCTATGAAGCGGATACTGCTTCCGCGGATTTTATTCGTATCTCCCGAGATGACATATACTGGCACACCTCACAGCCTGCTTCGTCTCTGCAAAATTGCCGTAAAGCTGGGCTACGAACCCATTGTCTGGACCTCGCGGCCTGGGCCATTTGCTCGTGAATTCGAGACCCATGGGTTTACGGTGCACGTTGTAACTTCTGCAGGGATCGACAAAAGCAAGATTGATGATCTCATGCGCGACAACGTAAAGCTTGTTGTGTGCAACACAGTTGTGACAGATGGGTACGTGCGAGCGTTCGAAGGCAAGCTACCTGTCGTCTGGTACGTACGTGAGGCCACAAATGTACCGCAGTTTCTGCGAGGGAATTCCCGACGAGCCGATATGTTGCGGCGGAGTTCAAGCGTCACTGTCGTAAGTGACTATGCGGCCGAAGCCATCAGCATGTATGCGGATGGTCCAATCGACGTGGTGAAGAATGCGGTCGAGGACGTCTCGGAATTCGCCCTGCCATATGTGCCCGCAAAGGACGGTGTGATACGTTTCGTGCAGCTTGGCACGATTGAACACCGCAAGGGTTACGACCTTTTCGTTGCCGCTTACAAGGCGATGCCCGAGGAGTATCGGGTTCGGGCCGAACTGCACTTCGCCGGCGGGTTCATCAATAGCGGAACCAGTTTCGCATCGTATGTATTTGGCCAATTTAAGAACGAGCCGAGAATTCATTACCATGGCCTCATCGCCGACGTGCGGCAAAAGGTTGAGCTTCTTTCTCAGATGGACGTAGTGGTAGTCGCCTCCCGCGATGAATCGTGCTCACTTGTTGCCCTCGAGGGTGCGATGCTCTCGAAGCCGCTCATTGTGACCGAGAACGTCGGCGCCAAGTACATGGTAGACGATGAGAACGGTATTACCGTCTCATCTGGCGAGGTCAAGGCCCTGCGTGACGCCTTCATGCGCATGATCGACCGTAGTCCGGGTGAACTCGTTGAAATGGGGGGGGCGTCGCGCCGCAAATACGATACACTTGCAAGTATGAGGACCCATCAAAGTGAACTTGGCGAGCTCTTTGCGAGACGTATTGCGGGTGGGCCGATAAAGTCGAGTGTTCCGAGAGAGCGTACTGAAACTGTAGCCGCTTCAGCACAGGCGCCGGGTCATTCCGGCCAGACTCGAGAAATTATAGTTTCGCTCACTTCTTTCCCGCCGCGGATGCCGACAATCGCAACGTGTGTCGAGTCGCTAATGCGCCAGACTAAACAGCCCGACCGGATTCTCCTTTGGCTGTCGGAGGATCAGTTTCCTGATCACGGAGCGGGCCTTCCTGCAGAGTTGCGTGCTCTTCTCGACGAAAGGTTCCAAATTCGATGGGTTGAGGGCGACCTCGCGCCGCACAAGAAGTACTTCTACGTAATGCAGGAGTTCCCGAATGCGCTTATTGTCACGGTTGATGATGATGTCCGATATGACGAGCATCTGATTGCCACACTTTATCACGGACACCTTGACCGTCCGTCATCTGTCGTCGCAGGACGATCCAATCTCATCCGCTTCCGACCGGATGGTACCCTGCGCACTTACGATCAATGGGGATACGACCATCAGCACCTTCGCGAGAGGGAGACCTTTGAACTGCTGCCGACGGGAATCGGAGGCGTGCTCTATCCGCCTGGTTCTGTGCCGGCTGAAGCGTTTGACATTAATGCGATCAAGGCCACGAGTCTCCACGCCGATGACCTTTGGCTTAAGGTCATGACCACGGCCAACGGCTATCCAGTATGGATGCCGCAGCGGAAGTTCGAGTTTCGCAACATTGACGGCTCGCAAAGCGCAGCGCTATGGCGAGGGAACGCATTTCAAAATGGGAACGACCTTGCGATGGGGGCGATCCTCGAGTTCTTTGAGCAGAATTACGGCAACGCACATTCACTTCTTCGCCGGATACGTGGAGTACGTGCGGACGGTACATTCGTCGGCCCTGGAGACGACATTGAGCGGTCTTCACTAATCCAATCTCGGAGTATTTTTGAATGAAAGACTTTGGTGAGTTGACGAAGATGCTGATCAGCAATGGACTGAAGGACGTCAGCTCGCGCGGACGAGCATCGCAGAGTTCATCCTCGAGATGGTCGAACCCAAATGACGCACAACGCGCCACCACGGACAACACCTTCGATTTTGCCTTTCATACCGGAGAAGATAGCAACGCTTGGTGGAAGCTAGAGCTTCCTCGCGCGCAATACATCTCGTACATTATAGTGGAGAACCGCCGCGACGAGAAATATCAGCACAAGGCAAACGATATATCGGTGTTTTGTACGGATGCTTCAGGTGAACGCCTTGTTTACCGTGGCAACTCTACCTTCGGCGCGTTACCACGCCAGTTGCCTTTGATCATTGCGTTGGATAGAAAAATGTCGATTAGCGCAGTCCGCATCGCGAAGAACATTCCCGGCGCCCTTCATCTCTCTCGTGTACGCCTGATGTGTGATGATGAATTGATTGAGGACGCGGTGATTGAAACAATTTTTGGATGTTATCTCGAATCTTCTGCGCAGCGGTTATTAATAACCTTTTCCTACGAAAAGGGTACATTGTTTGCTTTTAAGGAAGTAGTTCATCAGCTCCAAGCAACCCGCATCGTAGATATCGGCGCGAATATTGGCGTGTATTCGATCTATGCTGGCCAGGAGGCTGCTGTCACCCAGATTGACGCCTTTGAACCCGCGCCGGCGGCGTATGCTCTGCTTAAGAAAAACATCGATGTGCAGGAATTCAGGGGAAAATTAACGGCTCATCCGTTGGCACTTTCTTCCGCAGACGGGGAAGTTCAGTTTGAGATGTTTGGAGATATGGCGGGTAACAACCACATCCTTGAGAACGGCGTAGCTAGAGGTAAAGTTATTCCGGTTAGAACTGCCAAGCTTGATGAAGTACTAACCTATTCTGGCCATACCGTCTGCATGAAAATCGACGTCGAAGGGCACGAACTGGCCGTGTTCGAGGGCGCAGCTGATTTCCTGTGCCGGAATCAGTGCTTCGTTCAGGTGGAATGCTTAGACGGAGAGGCGTTCAATGCGATTGATGCTCGGATGAATAGTATGGGCTACAAATATTTGTGCTCTCTAGTCGATGACCATTTTTTTGTTCACGACACGCTGGAACAGCACCGTAATAATATGCTTAAAATAATATTTAGGAACGTATCGAGCGAATTGCTTTCTTTGCGACAGTCGAGGAGCAAGGCCAATCTCGATGTCTTACTTATCAAATAGCTTAGCCTGAAATTGTTTGTAGAGACGACCGTGTAAGCTTGCGGTTTGTTATACTACATTGCGGCTCTGGTCGGCTGCTCACGTCGATGCTCGGGCAATGCACGTCTTCTTATTTCGCGATGACAGAGCTCTACCACCTGTTGAATGACAATATACTTTCTCGGTGTGCGCCGTTCATGTCTGGAGCGGAACCGATTTGCACGGGGTGCGGATATGATGTGCAGCGCTATGAAAGTCTTCCTTGAGTTGATCGAAATGGAGCGCATCTGAAAAGGGAGATGAGACAATATGAAAATAGCAGTTGCAGGTCTTGGCTATGTGGGTCTCTCGAATGCGGTCCTGCTGGCGCGCCACAACCGTGTCGT
>JARYGU010000040.1:0-17194 GCA_033795365.1 Shinella sp. | reverse complement strand
CATGCCGCATCCTTCCGGAAACCTATGAGCGAGACCATCCGTCGCTAGCAGCGCCGCCGCCCTCGTTCGTGAGGCGGCTTATAAGTCGCGACGGACGAACAAGTCAACGAGGAAATCGGAAAAAAATGTAAAAAAACGTAAGTTACTGAATTAAAACCATTTTCTTCCGGCGCTTTTCGGAGGTGTCGAAGTCTCCGGCACAAAACCTTTTCCAAATGGTAAAATGCCGCCTCTCGCGCGCGCCTTTTTCGGCAACAGGCTCTTTTCGTGCCTTCTTGCGCGCGATATCCAGACGAAAACGACAATCCGGAGACCGTCATGCTTGTTCTCGATGAGGCCCAGACCCGCGCAGCGCTTCCCTGGGAAGGGCTGATCCCCGCGCTTGCGGACATGTTCGCCGGGGACTGCATCATGCCGGTGCGCCACCATCACGACGTAACGGTTCCGGGCGAGGAGAATGCGACGCTCCTTCTGATGCCGGCCTGGCAGCCGGGCGAATATATCGGCGTGAAGATGGTGTCCGTCTTTCCCGGCAACCACCGCCGTTCGCTTCCCGCGATCCATGGAAGCTATCTGCTGTCGTCCGGCAGGACCGGAGAATTGCTGGCGATCCTCGACGGCGGCGAGCTGACGGCGCGCCGGACCGCTGCGGCATCGGCGCTTGCGGCGCGTCATCTTGCGCGGCCCGGATCACGCCGGATGCTGATGACCGGAACCGGGCGGCTTTCGCTCAACCTGATCGCCGCCCATTCGGCCGTCCTGCCGCTCGAGGAAATCCGGATATGGGGGCGCGATGCGCGAAAAGCGACGCTGATGGCCGAGGAAGCGGCCGCGCAAGGTTTTCCCGCGTGCGTTGCCGAAGACCTCGAGGCGGCGGCCCGGCAGGCCGACATCATCTCCTCGGCGACGCTTTCCGAAGAGCCGCTCATCCGCGGAGAGTGGCTGAAGCCCGGCGCGCATCTCGACCTCGTCGGCGCCTTCAAGCCCTCGATGCGGGAATCGGACGACGCGGCCGTCCGCCGCGCGTCCATCTTCGTCGACACGCGCGACGGCACGCTCAGCGAAGGGGGCGATATCGTGCAGCCGCTCGCGGCGGGCATCATCGGGCCGGATGCGGTCCGCGCGGATCTCGCCGAGCTGGTGCGGGGGGTTCACGGCGGGCGCGGGCGCGCAGACGAGATCACCTTGTTCAAATCGGTGGGCGCGGCGCTCGAAGACCTTGCCGGCGCGATCCTCGCCTACGAAAATCACCGGCGCGGAGCCGACGGTGCCTGACGGCAGGAGCAAGGCGGCGCGCGCCGCCGGGACGGCCGGGTTGCCGCGCCTCCCCGTCACCGATGTGCTGCCCGAGCTTGAAGCCGCACTCGCCGGAACGACGCGGGCGGTGCTGTCCGCCCCGCCCGGCGCCGGCAAGACGACCCTCATCCCCCTCCATCTTCTCCGCCAGCCCTGGCGCGGAGACGGCAGGATCATCCTCCTCGAGCCGCGGCGGCTTGCGGCACGCGCCGCAGCGGGCCGCATGGCCGAACTCCTCGGCGAAAAGGTCGGCGAGACCGTCGGCTATCGCATGCGGCTCGACAGCCGGATCTCCGCCATAACCCGGATAGAGGTGGTCACGGAAGGCGTGTTCGCACGCATGATCCTCGACGATCCGGAACTTTCCGGCGTGGCGGCGGTGCTTTTCGACGAGTTCCACGAGCGTTCGCTCGATGCCGATTTCGGCCTGGCGCTGGCGCTCGACGTGCAAGGCGCGCTTCGCGAGGACCTGCGTATCCTCGTCATGTCCGCGACGCTCGACATCGAGCGCATCGCCGATATCCTGGACGGTGCGCCGGCGATCCGCAGCGAAGGCAGAAGCTTTCCCGTCGAGATCCGCCATGGCGACCGGCCGGCCGGCGAGCGCATCGAAGACAGCATGGCCCGCGCCATCCTCGAAGCCCACCGCAGCGAAACCGGCTCGATCCTTGCCTTCCTGCCCGGCCAGGCGGAGATCGGCCGCACCGCCGAGCGCCTGGAGGGCCGCACCGGCGCCGAAACCACGATCGTCCCGCTCTTCGGCAACCTGTCGCAGCGCGAGCAGGACGAGGCGATCCGTCCCGCACCGGCCGGCCGGCGCAAGATCGTGCTCACAACCTCGATCGCCGAGACCTCGATCACCATCGACGGCGTGCGGATCGTCATCGACAGCGGGCTGCAGAGGCTGCCGGTTTTCGAAGCCTCGACAGGCATCACGCGGCTGGAGACGGTGCGCGTGTCGCGCGCCTCGGCCGACCAGCGGGCGGGGCGCGCGGGGCGCACCGAACCCGGCGTGGCGATCCGGTTGTGGCATCCGGGACAGACCGCTGCGCTTCCCGCCTTCACGCCGCCGCAAATCCTTTCGAGCGATCTTTCCGCCTTCGCGCTCGATCTTGCCCATTGGGGGGTGGGCGATCCTGGCGGCCTCAAGCTCGTCGACCAGCCGCCGGCGGCCGCACTGGAGGAGGCGCGTGCGCTGCTGAAGCTGCTCGGCGCACTCGACGGCGAGAACGGCCTGACGGCAGCCGGCAGGCGGATGCGCGCTCTCAGCCTGCCGCCGCGACTTGCGGCCATGGTGATCAGGGCCGCCGAGGACGGCGCCGGAGAGGCGGCGGCGATGCTGGCCGTCCTTCTGACCGAACAGGGACTCGGCGGCCCGTCCGTCGATCTCGAGGAACGTCTCCGGCGTTTCAGGGACGAGAAGGGCGAGCGGGCCGACGCCGCCCGCCGCCTTGCCCGGCGGATCGCGCAGGAGGCAGGCGCCGGCGCGCGATCCGGCGCGATCGGCTCCGGCGCCCTGCTCGCCCATGCCTTTCCGGACCGTGCGGCGATCCAGCGCGGCGGACGCGGCCGGTTCGTCATGGCCAACGGGCGCGGCGCCGAGCTGCCGGAGACGGAACGGCTCGCCGGCGCCGCGATGCTCGTGATCGCCGACCTTACCGGTCAGGCCGGCCGGCAGCGGATCCTGGCCGCCGCCGAGGCGGACCGGGACGAAATCGAGGAGAGGCTCGCCGAGCGGATCGTGAACGAGGACCAATGCATCTTCGACCGGGAGAGCCGGCAGGTGCGGGCGCGGCGCGTGCGGCGCATCGGCGCCATGATCCTCGACGAGAAACCGCTTGCCCGGCCGGGCGGGATCGAGGCTGCGCGCGCGCTCGCCGACGGCATATGCCAGCTCGGCATGGATGTGCTGCCGTTCTCGAAGGAGGGGGCGCAGACCCGCGACCGCATCGGCTTTCTTTACCGCACGATCGGCGAACCGTGGCCGGACACCTCCGACGCGGCGCTTCTCGCGCGGCTGGAGGAATGGTTCGTGCCTTTCCAGGAAGGCGTCCGGAGCACCGACGACATCAAGCCTTCCCGTCTGTCCGACGGTCTGATGTCGCTCGTGCCCTACGAGCTCCAGCGCGACCTCAGCCGCCTGGCGCCGACGCATTTCGAAGCGCCGACGGGCCAGCGCCACCCGATCCGCTACGACGGAGAGGAGCCGGTGCTTTCCATCCGCGTGCAGGAGCTCTTCGGCCTGAAGCAGCATCCGGCCGTGGCGGGCGGGCGGCTGCCGCTGCTCCTGGAGCTTCTCTCGCCGGCACACCGGGTGATCCAGACGACCCGCGACCTGCCTCGCTTCTGGACGGGATCGTGGAAGGACGTGCGCGCGGACATGCGAGGGCGCTACCCCAAGCATGTCTGGCCGGACAATCCCGCCGACGCCGCACCGACGACACGTGCCAAGCCGCGTGGTACATGAGGCCAGCACATTCCCTTCCAGGATATCCGCAATGACATTCTATCAGGAAATCGGGCCAAGCAGCTCAAGCCGCAGGCTGAGGCTGGAAACGCTGATCCGGCTGCGCTGGCTTGCGGTGGCGGGCCAGTCGATCACGATCATCGTCATCGCGTTCTGGCTCGAATTCCCCTTGCCGCTGGTGCCGAGCTCCATCCTCATCGCGCTTCTGGCGGCGGTCAATTTCTATCTTGCCGTACGGTATCCGCCGGCGCACCGGCTGACGCCCGAGGCCGCGCTTGCGCTGCTCGCCTTCGACCTTCTGCAGCTGACGGCGCTTCTTTTCATCAACGGGGGGCTTGCAAACCCCTTCGCGCCGCTCGTCTGCGTGCCGGTGATCATATCCTCCTCCTCCCAGCCGATCCGTTACAGCGTTCCCCTCGGGCTGCTGGCGGCAGGCGGGATCACGGCGCTCGCCTTCTCCCCCTTTCCGCTGCCGTGGTTTCCCGGCACGCTCCTCGTCGTTCCGCCGATCCTGACGGCGGGCTTCTGGTTCGCCATCGTTTCGACCACGGCCTTCGCGGCCTTCTATTCCTACCGTGTTTCGCTCGAAGCCTCCGAACTCTCGGATGCGCTGGCGGCAACGGAACTGGTGCTGCAGCGGGAGAAGCATCTTTCGCAGCTCGACGGGCTCGCCGCCGCCGCCGCCCATGAGCTCGGCACGCCGCTCGCGACGATCAGCGTTGTGGCCAAGGAAATGGAGCGGGAGCTCGGCGGCGACGAACGGTTCGGGGAGGACGTGCAGCTCCTCAGAAGCCAGAGCGAACGCTGCCGCGACATATTGCGGCGGCTGACCACGCTTTCGGCCGAGGACGAGGCTCACATGCGGGTGCTGCCGCTTTCCTCGCTGATGGAGGAAGTCATGGCGCCGCATCGCGAATTCGGCATCAGGCTGACCCTCGTCGAGGCCAGCGGGCGGGAGGGCGAGCCGGTCGGAAACCGCAACGCCGGCATCGTCTACGGTCTGGGCAACCTGCTCGAAAATGCGGTGGACCATGCCCGCGAAGAGGTGACAGTCACCGTCAGCCACGATCAGGAGAAGGTGACCATCGTCATCGAGGACGACGGCGAAGGCTATTCCCCCGACATCCTGCAGCGTATCGGCGAGCCTTACGTCACCAAGCGACAGAGGGACGAGCGGGCCGGCGGGCTCGGTCTCGGGCTCTTCATCGCCAAGACCCTGCTCGAGCGCTCCGGCGCGCGCCTGACATTCGCCAACAGCGCCGCCGACGGATCGGGGGCGCGCGTCGAAGTCGAATGGCCGCGGTCGCGCATGGAGGCCAAACTGGCAAAATGACTTTACCGTTCATACATATCAGGCGATAAGCTGATCGGGAAAAAAGAAGTGAAAAAATGCTCGAAAGTATGAAAATGGCAGATAAAATCAACGAAACGAGCGTGAATGACCAGTCGGACAATGCCGGCGCCGACTATATAGGCCCGGACGCGTCGCTTCTGATCGTCGATGACGACGGTCCGTTTCTGCGCAGGCTCGCACGCGCCATGGAGATCCGCGGCTTCACCGTCGATACCGCCGAATCGGTGGCGGAAGGCATGGCGAAGGCCAAGACCAGCCCGCCCAAATATGCCGTTGTCGATCTCCGGCTCGGCGACGGCAGCGGCCTCGACGTCATCGAAGCCATCCGCCAGCGCCGCGACGATACGCGCATCATCATGCTCACCGGCTACGGCAATATCGCGACCGCTGTAAACGCGGTCAAGCTCGGCGCGGTCGACTATCTGGCGAAACCCGCCGATGCCGACGACATCTTCGCCGCCCTCACGCAGAAGCCGGGAGAGCGCGCGGAGCTTCCGGAAAATCCGATGTCGGCGGACCGCGTGCGCTGGGAACACATCCAGCGCGTCTACGAGATGTGCGAACGCAACGTCTCCGAAACGGCACGCCGCCTGAACATGCATCGCCGCACGCTTCAGCGCATTCTCGCGAAGCGGGCGCCGAAATAGCCGGGTCAGCTCAGAGTTTCCAAACGGACTCTCAGAGCGTGCCGTCGCGGGCACCGGCGACGATAGCCGAGATGTCCGGCGCATCCCCCTTCTCGTCGGTCGCGAGTTCGGCAAGCAGCAACCGGGCCGCCGCCACGCGCGCGAAGGAGAAGGTGACCGACTTGCGCGTCGGGGCCGGCAGCCGGTGTTCGGGCGCATCGCGGATGATATGGGCGCCGTAGCCGTCCGAAACGATCAGCCCGCAATCCTGCGGAAAGATGTCGAGCGGCACCTCGCGATGGGTCGCGAAGAACAGCCGGTCGCAATGGCGGCGATAATCCGGCCATTTCCGGTCCACGCGGAAATCCTCGATCGACGACTTGATTTCGACGATCCATATCTCGTTCTTTTCCGAAAGGCTGATGAGGTCCGCCCTGCGGCCGCTTGCGAGCGGCAATTCCGGCAGGACGGCATGGCGCATCTCCAGGAGCATCCGCTGCACGCCGCGCCGCACCATCATCGCGCGGCGGGACTGTCGGCCGTCGATCAGCGGATTGTCGTTGTGGAGGGACAGGATGGTCATCGGTATTCCTTCCGAAGCGGTCACTTTTTCGGATTCCGGCGGATCGCGTCAATGTTGCAAAAAAGCAATCCACCCGCTTTTTGCGCGGTACAAGCCTTTCGCTGCGGCGCACGCGCTTGCATTGGGCGGGCTATTCGAAAATAACCATTCGACAGAGACTTCGGCAACCGGAACGTCTCACCCTCAATCCTGTCACGAGAATCCCATGCGCCTGCGCAATGCCTTCCTTCTATGCGGCCTCGCAGCTTCGGTCATGCTGGCCGGCTGCTCGACGACACCTGCACCGACAACCGGCGAGAAAGTCGCCACCAACGAGATCTTCACCTCGGATTATGGCGCCGTTACGGACAACGGCTATGCCCTGCCCGCCGTCCCCATCAACAAGGTCAATCCGAAGTACCACCGCCAGATCGTGGATTACGCCACCAAGGAAAAGCCGGGGACGATCATCGTCAACACGCCGAGCCGCTTCCTCTATTACGTGCTGCCCGGCGGCAAGGCCGTCCGCTACGGCATCGGCGTCGGCAAGCAGGGCTTTGCCTGGGAAGGCGAGGCCTATATCGCCTGGAAGCAGGAATGGCCGATGTGGCATCCGCCGGAGGAAATGGCCGTGCGCCGTCCGGAAGTGGCGAAATACGTCAAGGGGGGCATGCAGCCCGGCCTGATGAACCCGCTCGGCGCCCGCGCGCTCTATCTCTTCAACGAGAAGGGCCAGGATACGCTGTTCCGCCTGCATGGCACGCCCGAATGGGCCTCGATCGGAACCGCCGCCTCGTCGGGCTGCATCCGCCTGATGAACCAGGACATCATCGATCTCTACAAGCGCGTCCGTCCTGGCAGAAGCGCCCGCGTGATCGTGCAGCAGTAAGCTTTTCAGCTTCGGCTTCAGGAAAGAAAGCCGCCGCGGCCATCGCCCGGCGGCTTCTCCGTTTTTGAATTCCTGCCGGCCGCATCAAGCGGCACGCGCCGCCTTCAGCTCCAGACGGCGGCGGTGCAGCACGGGTTCGGTATAGCCGCTCGGCTGCTCGCGTCCCTTGAGGACGAGATCGAGCGCTGCCTGGAAGGCGATCGAGCCGTCGAAATCGGCAGCCATCGGGCGGTATAGCGGGTCGCCGGAATTCTGGCCGTCGACGACGGCGGCCATCCGCTTCATCGTCTCGACGACCTGGGATTCGGAGACGACGCCGTGATGCAGCCAGTTCGCCATATGCTGGGCGGAAATGCGAAGCGTCGCCCGGTCCTCCATCAGCCCGACATTGTTGATGTCCGGCACCTTCGAGCAGCCGATACCCTGGTCGATCCAGCGAACGACATAGCCGAGGATTCCCTGAGCATTGTTGTCGAGCTCCCGCTGGACCTCCTCGGGCGTCCAGTTCGGACGTTTCGCCACCGGAACCGAGAGGATATCCGAAAGCTTCGCACGGGCGCGGCTCCTCAGCCCCTGCTGGACCACCGCGACATCGACCTTGTGATAATGCGTGGCATGCAGCGTCGCGGCCGTCGGCGACGGCACCCAGGCGGTGTTGGCGCCGGCCTTGGGATGGGCGATCTTCTGCTCCAGCATCGCCGCCATCAGATCGGGCATCGCCCACATGCCCTTGCCGATCTGCGCGCGCCCCGAAAGGCCGCATTCGAGGCCGATATCGACGTTCCAGTTCTCGTAGGCGGAGATCCAGGGGGCCTGCTTCATGTCGCCCTTGCGGATCATCGGGCCCGCCTCCATCGAGGTGTGGATCTCGTCGCCGGTGCGGTCGAGAAAACCGGTATTGATGAAGACGACGCGTTCTTTTGCGGCGCGGATGCACTCCTTGAGGTTGACCGTCGTGCGGCGCTCCTCGTCCATGATGCCCATCTTGATCGTGTTCGGCGACATGCCGAGAGCACTTTCGACGCGCGAGAAGATGGTGGAGGCGAAGGCGACTTCCTCGGGACCGTGCATCTTCGGCTTGACGACGTAGACGGAACCCGCGCGCGAATTCATCCGCCTGCCGTTCGGCCCGATGTCGTGCAGCGCGATCAGCGCGGTTATCATCGCATCCATCATGCCTTCGGGAACCTCGTTGCCCCGCGCATCGCGGATCGCGGGGTTCGTCATCAGGTGACCGACGTTGCGCACCAGCATCAGGGAGCGGCAGACGACCTTGAAGACCGATCCGTCGGGCGCCTTGTAGTCGAGGTCGGGGTTGAGCCTGCGCGTGAAGCTCCTGCCGTTCTTCGTGACCTCTTCCTCCAGATCGCCCTTCATCAGGCCGAGCCAGTTGCGGTAGACGGCGATCTTGTCCTCGGCGTCCACAGCGGCGACCGAGTCCTCGCAATCCATGATCGTCGTGATCGCGGCCTCCACCCAGACGTCGGAGATATGCGCCGGGTCGTCCTTGCCGATCGGCGTGGAAGCATCGACGAGTATTTCGATATGAAGGCCGTTGTTGGCGAGCAGGATCTGCTCCGGAGCAGCGGCCTCGCCAAGATAGCCGGCGAATTTCTCAAGATCGGCGAGCCCCGTCCTTCCGCCGTCCGTCAGTCCGGCGACGAGCGTCTTTCCCTCGACGGAAAGCGTCTTCACGTCCGTCCAGCTCGCTCCTTCGAGCGGCACGCTTTCGTCGAGAAACGCGCGTACCCAGGCGATGACCCTGGCGCCGCGCTTCGGGTTGTAGCCCTTGCCTCGTTCCGCCCCGTCGGTGTCGGCGATCGCGTCCGTGCCGTAGAGCGCGTCATAGAGCGATCCCCAGCGGGCATTGGCGGCATTGAGGGCGTAGCGGGCGTTCATGACCGGCACGACGAGCTGCGGGCCGGCTATGCTGGCGATTTCCGGATCGACGTTGCGCGTCGTCACGGTGAAGTCCGGTCCGGCGGGCAGGATATAGCCGATTTCACGCAGATAGGCCTGGTAGGCCTCCATGTCGGAAGGCGCACCGTTCTTGCGGTACCACGCGTCGAGCTTCGTCTGGATGCTGTCGCGCTTGGCAAGAAGCGCATGATTGCGCGGGGCGAGATCACCCACGATCGCCGCGAACTCCGAGAAGAAGCGCTCCGTGTCCACCCCTGTGCCGGGCAGCGCCTCGTTCACAAGAAAGTCGTGAAGGCCCTTGTCGAAGGTGAGGCCGTATTTTTCGATCGTCTTCATCCTGAACGCTCCTGAAGGGCGGAAGCTTGGGCAGCATCCGCGATGCTGCCACTTTCACGCGCTTTCATTCATAGTCAATTCGGCAATGGTTCAAAGAATTTATTCCATTTCGGAAAAGATGGCGATCACAGGCCGTGGGCGATCCGCGGGCGGCCCGTGGCGACCGCCGTGAAACGGGCCTCCACGAGCTTGCGGTTGCCTTCGACCTCCGGGGCATCGATACCCTCCAGGACGGTCACCGCCGGTTCGTCGGCGCCGTTGACGCGCGCCGCCTGCAGCGCCGCTTCGGCCGCCCTTTCCCGGGCATGCGAAAATGCCGCCCCTTCGTCGAGAAGCCGCACGCTTTCGCCCGCTCCGTTGACGATGAAGATGCCCTCTTCCGGCGTGGTTACGAAGACGGTGACGCTCGTGCGCACCTGCCCCACGACCGCGCCGATCGCATTGGCGACATCGGCATCGCCGGGGATGGAGGATCCGGCGCCGAGCATCTCCGCGATCGCCGGATAGTAGACCGGCGCGGAGGCACCGAGCCCGACCAGAGGCCTGTCGAGCGCAAGGCGGAACTGCACGATGCCGGGGACGCGGCGAAGCGCCCTGTCCACCGAAACGGAGGCGGACGGATCGATCGAACCCGCACCGTCTTCCGCAAGGCAGGCCGAAAGGATGACCTCGCAGGATTGCCGCGTCAGACGGGCGAGGATCATCCGGGCAAGCTCTTCGGCGGTCGAAGCGATGGGGCGGCCCGAACCGTCCTTGAGCCGCGCCGCAAGCTCCAGCCCCATCCCGGCGGCCCTGGCGTCCCACTGGTCCTGCCTGCCGAGGACGTGCATCGCATCCGACGGCGTGATGGCGCAGATATGGACGAGGCCGCGCGCCACCAGACGATCCAGAACCGCCTTCTGCGGGGTCGTCCTCAGAAGGTTGTCGAGCGGCTCGGGCCGATCACCGATGCGCTCGTAAAGCGCCTGTTCCTGCGGTTGCAAGCCGCTTGCCAGATGCTCCGGAACGCCAGTGCGCACCGCGAAGCGCCCGTCATGGCGGCCGATATGCGCCGAGCGAAGCTGCCGCTCCAGAGCCGTGATGACCGGCGCGCCATGAAGCGACGCCGCAAGGCTGAGCGGCAGGAAGCGCCGCGGTCCGAGTTCTATCTTCGCCTTCAGGCCGCGATCGTCGATGCGGACCTCGGAATCGCCGCCGAGCCCGTATGTCCGCATGGCGACCGCCTCGACCATCGTCCGGTAGCCGCCGACCACCGCCCCCTCGACGTCGAGACGGGGCCTGCCCCGATCGAGCACCGCCACATCCGTCGTCGTACCGCCGATGTCGGAAACCACGGCATCGTCGAGCATCGTCAGGTGGCGCGCGCCGACGAGACTTGCCGCCGGGCCGGAGAGAATGGTCTCGATCGGCCGAAGCCGCGCCTCCGCCGCTGAGATCAGTGCCCCGTCGCCGCGCACCACCATCATCGGGACGTGGATGCCCCGGCGCTCCAGGAAACCTTCGCAGGCGCCGATCAGCCGGTCGATCATCGAGACGAGGCGAGCGTTGAGAAGCGTGGTCAGCGCGCGGCGCGGGCCGCCGAGCTTCGATGAAAGCTCGTGGCTGCAGGTAACCGGCAGATGCGAGATTTCCCGGATGCGATCGCGCACCCGCTGCTCGTGCGCCGGATTGCGCACGGCGAAATATCCGGCGACTGCAAAGGAAGAGACGGATTTCGAGAGCTCCGGCAGCGCCTTGTCCAGGCGCGTCATGTCGAGCGGCGTCTCGTGGCCATGCACGTCGTGGCCGCCGGGCAGGAAAATCACCGGATCGTTGCCGAGGGCGCCGGCAAGGCCGTCGCGCTTGAGATCGTCCGGCGCAAAGCCGATCATCACGAGCCCGGCGCGCCCGCCCTGCCCCTCCACCAGCGCATTCGTCGCGAGCGTCGTCGAAAGCGAGACGAGGCTGATCGCCGAGACCGGCGTGCCGGCGCTTTCGATGACGGCTTCGACGGCTTCGGAAATGCCGGCGGCGAGGTCATGCCGGGTGGTCAGGGCCTTGGCCTTGGCGACCACGCCGCGCGTTTCGCTGAAAAGGACCGCGTCGGTGTAGGTGCCGCCGGTGTCGATGCCGAGGAGGAGATGATCTGCCACGAATGTCCGCCATGACCGAGATGCACATAGCCGTTGAACCGGCCTGCCGGTGTTATTGCATCTTAAGCGGAATTGCCACAGCTCACGGCGACACGCATCATCCGGAATCCGCGCCTGAAAGGGCAGAACCTCTCATGCCGCGATGGTGGCGGACCGGCGCGCCGTCACCCTCATGGGCAGGCCGTTCGCCGGCTGCGTCGTCAGGCGCTGCACCGGCCAGGGCCGGGTCCGGTCGGTCATGTCGAAACGGAAGCGGTGCATCATGACCGCAAGCGCGATGACGGCCTCCTGCAGCGCGAAGGTCGCCCCGATGCAGATGCGCGGCCCCGCCCCGAAGGGCAGGAACTGGAAGCGGTTGATGCGGTCGCGGTTTTCAGGGAGGAAGCGCTCCGGCATGAAAGCCCGCGGCTTTTCCCAGTAGAGTTCGTGGCGGTGCAGCGTCCAGGGCATCACGAGGATGGTGATCCCCGCCGGGATCTCCACGGTTTCCCCCGAAGCGCTCGTCCATTCGTCGTCCGCGATCGCGGCACGGTTGATCGACGGCGCCGGCGGGAACAGGCGCAAGGCCTCCTCGAAGGCGGCGCGGGTGCAGGGCATCAGCTCCAGCCACTCGACCGGCTCCGCGCCCGTCGCGAGCACGCGGTCGATCTCCTCTTCCATCGCGTCGCGGATATGCGGGCTGTTGGCGACGCAGTATAGCGTCCAGGCGAGAGCCCGCGCCGTCGTCTCGTGGCCGGCGCCGATGAAGGTCAGGATATTGTCCTCGATCTCCCCGTCCGTCAGCCCGTCCGGCCCCGCCTGTTCCAGAAGAAGCGTCAGGAAATCGCGGGGCACGGCCTGAGGATCCGTCTTGATGCGCTCCTGCCTCAGCTCCATCGTGTCGTGGACGATGGCGCGGAACTTGTCGAGCACCTTCTGTCCGCCGATGCGCGTGACGCGCGGCACCCAGGAAGGTGCCCTGAGCAGGTCCATCGGATCGACGCGGCCCATGCGGTGCAGGAGCTCGTTGACGTCGTCGGCGAAATGGTTCGAGGCGGTGACGATCTCGCCGGAAAAGAGCGTATCCGCCAGGATCGCAAAGGTGAGCTCGGTCATGTCTATGGCGATGTCGGAGATTTCGCCGCCGGCGCCCGCGCCCTGGTATTTGCGGACATACTCCTCCGATTGCCGCAGCATCTGGCCGGCGAAGCCCTTCGCGTGTCTGGGCGTGAAGATCGGGGCGACGGCCTTGCGGGACCGTTTCCACACGGCGCCTTCCGCCGTCAAGAGCCCGTCGCGCAGGATCGGCCGCAGCACGAGCTGGCGGACATCGGCGAGGCGGTAGTTTGCGGCGTTGTCGACCAGCACATGCTTGATCAGGCCAGGATCGTTGACGATGAGCGTGCGCTCGCGGAAGAAGCGCGTATCGATCCAGGGAAGCGTGTAGGACGGTTCGCCCCACAGCTCCAGCGGATTGCGGAAAACCGTGCGGATGATCTCGAGCCGGGACGGCGGCACCGTGCGCGGCTTGGGCGCCGGAGGTTCGAACGGTTCGGGGCGCATATCCATGTCAGGCCTCACGGATTCCGCCGCAACAAGCCGTCGGCGGTCGTCGAGCTCCAGGCTCCGGTGTCAATGAGGCGGAATTAGAGCAGGGAGCGAAGTTCCGCCAGCTTGTCGTTGACCAGCCAGCCATAATAGTTCTCTTCCGGCCAGATTGCAGCCCCCGAAGCCCGCCGGGCGGCAAAGGCGGCGGCGCGGGCATCCGGACTGCCGACATTGTAAAGCGTCGCGGTTATGCCCGGATTGCCGGAGATGTCGACGCCGGCGATCCGGCGATAGGCCTCGATGGAGCGGCGGATGGAGGCCGCCATATAGGCAAGCGAAATGTCCGGATCCATGATCGCCTTGTAGACGCCGGCGGCATCGTTTTCGTCGAGGCGCTTGTAGCCGGAAACCCTCGCCACGTCGTCCGTGAGCGTCAACGCCGTCAGGGGGTTGATCTGGCCGAGGCCGAATGTCTGGCCGGCATAGAAAGGCTGGAAGAAGACGGCGCTGAAGCGGTTGTCCGGAAAGGACTGCCCGCCGACGCGGCGGCCGCGGAATTCCGCGTCCCAGACGTTCTCGCGGCAGGTCCAGAGCCCGTAGGCGCCCTTCTCGTCCGCGCAGACCGAAAATTGCGGCCTGTCGACGAAATCGGCGATCGTTTCGCCGTCATAGCCGAAGCGGAAGCTGTTTCCGGCATAGGAGGCCGCCTTGATATAGTAGCTCTGCAGCCGGTCGTAGGCGTCGACATTATAAGTATGCTCGCCGACGATCGCGCCGACCATATGGATGGGATCGATACCGTATTGTGCCGCGACCGACTTGATCTTGCCGACAAGCTGCCTGTCATTGGCCAGGAGGTCCCGGACCTTTTCGTATTTCGCGTCGAAGGAGGTCTTGCCGGCCTTGGTCCGGCGCACGGAAGCGCCCGGCACATGCGGCTGCTCGGCGTTCCGGTTTCCCTCCGGCACGGCCTCGATCGCCAGGGCAGATGCATGGCTTTGAAGCAGCAGGGAGGCTGCAAAGGCAAACACTGTCAGCAGATGTCGCACGATTCCGATACCCTGTCATCCTCATAGAAGAACGGTTTGCGCCGACCGATGCGGAGCAATCGTGTCGAAATCATGCTGAGCATGAGAACGCGGGCGTGATCTAGAAAGAAAGCGTTCGGCTGTCGAGGGCGGCGCTCATCAAAAATTCGGCACCGGGGGCGTATATCTCGCCCCCGGTGCCGAATCGTCACAGAATATAGCGCGAAAGGTCGGCATTGGCGGCAAGCTCGCCGACATGCTTGCGGACATATTCGGCGTCGATCACCAGCTTTTTGCCGCCCTGGTCCGGCGCTTCGAACGAGATCTCGTCGAGCACGCGCTCCATGACCGTCTGCAGGCGCCGGGCGCCGATGTTCTCGACGCTGGCGTTGAGCTGCACGGCGACGTCGGCCAGCGCGTCGATCGCGTTCTCGGTGAACTCCAGCTCCACCTCCTCCGTCTGCATCAGCGCCTTGTACTGGCGAATGAGGCTCGCTTCGGTTTCCGTCAGGATGCGGCGGAAATCCTCCTTCGTCAGCGCGCGCAGCTCGACGCGGATCGGCAGGCGGCCCTGAAGCTCGGGCAGCAGATCGGAGGGCTTGGAGACATGGAAGGCGCCCGACGCGATGAAGAGGATATGGTCCGTCTTCACCGGCCCGTATTTGGTCGCGACCGTCGTGCCTTCGACCAGCGGCAAGAGGTCGCGCTGCACGCCCTCGCGCGACACGCCCGCACCCATGCCGCCGTCGCGCGCCGCGATCTTGTCGATCTCGTCGATGAAGACGATGCCGTCGTTCTCGGCCGAGCGGATCGCCTCGCGGCTTATCTGCTCGTTGTCGATGAGCTTGTCGGATTCGTCGTCGACCAAGAGCTTGTAGCTGTCCTTGACCGTCGTCTTCACCTTCTTGGTGCGACCGCCCATCGCCTTGCCGAACATCTCCGACAAGTTCAGCACGCCGATATTGGCGCCCGGCATGCCGGGGATCTCGAAACCGGGCATGCCGGAGCCGGTATCGGCGACATCGATCTCGATTTCCTTGTCGTCCAGCTCGTTGGCGCGCAGCTTCTTGCGGAAGGAATCGCGCGTCGCCGGCGACGCCGTCGCACCGACCAGCGCGTCGAGCACGCGCTCCTCGGCGTTCATATGCGCATTCGCCATCACCTCGGCGCGCTTCTTGTCGCGCACGAGGCCGATGCCGACCTCGACGAGGTCGCGCACGATCTGCTCGACGTCGCGGCCGACATAGCCGACCTCGGTGAACTTGGTCGCCTCGACCTTGACGAAGGGCGCGCCGGCGAGTTTCGCCAGACGGCGGGAGATCTCGGTCTTGCCGACGCCCGTCGGGCCGATCATCAGGATGTTCTTCGGCATCACCTCGTCGCGCAGCTCGTCGGGCAACTGGTGCCGGCGCCAGCGGTTGCGCAGGGCGATCGCGACCGCACGCTTGGCGTCGTGCTGGCCGATGATGTATCTGTCGAGCTCGGAAACGATCTCGCGGGGGGAAAAATTGCTCATATCTCGTTCGCTTTCGGGTCGTATTGCATGATCAGAACGCCGTCGCCGGTTCTGCCTTCGAGCTCCGGCACGGGCCGAAACCCTGCCTTGGCATAAGCACGAACGGCGCGTGCGTTGGCTGGATCGGGGTCGATGATAATCGTTTCGTGGCCCAGAGCACGCAGCATGGCGACGAAGGTCTTGAGTGCCGCCGAGCCGATGCCTGCCGAGAGCCTGTCGGCCTTGCCGATCGAAAGATCGACGCCGACGGTCTCGGACGGAAGCTCCGCCAGCCAGGGGTTGTCCTTCATCCATGCCTCGTTCTGGTGGTGGCCGACGAACCAGTACTGGATATAGCCGACCGGCTCGCCGTCGAGCATGATGAGAAAGGGCCGCGTCGTGTCCTTTCCGTCAACCATGTCGCGGATGAAGCCGAGCTCTTCGTCCGGATCGCCCCACCACTCCCGCATGTGCGGCTCGTTCAGCCACTTGCTGAGCAGCGGGTAATGCCTCGGCTCCACGGGAGCAAAGCCGATCCGGGCGGGATCAGGCGGCATCCAGCGTCTCCACCACGAAATTGTGGTTGGTGTAGACGCAGATGTCTCCGGCGATCTGCATGGCGCGTCGCGCGATCTCCTCGGCCGACTTATCGCTGTCCATCAATGCGCGGGCGGCGGCATAGGCATAGTTGCCGCCCGAGCCGATGGCGATCGTGCCGTGCTCCGGTTCGAGGACGTCGCCATTGCCGGTGATCGCCAGCGTGATCGACTTGTCGGCGACGAGCATCATCGCTTCCAGATTGCGCAGGTACTTGTTCGTGCGCCAGTCCTTGGCAAGCTCGACGGCCGCCCGCATCAACTGGTCCGGGTACTGTTCGAGCTTGGCTTCCAGCCGCTCGAGCAACGTAAAGGCGTCTGCCGTCGCGCCGGCGAAGCCGGCTATGACGTCGCCCTTGCCGAGACGGCGGACCTTGCGCGCATTGCCTTTCATGACCGTCTGGCCGAGGCTCACCTGGCCGTCGCCCGCCATCACCACCTTGCCGTCCTTGCGCACGGTGATGATGGTCGTCGCATGCATCGTTCCATAGGGATTATGTTCGCTCATATACACACCTTGAGAAGCCCGCCTTGGGGCATGATCGCCCGCGACGGGCGTTTCGTTGCCTTCTATGTAAGCGGCGTTTCGCCAATTGCAAACGGGACGGGGATGCGGCTTGGCCCGGTCCCGGCCGGTCCTGCCATTTCGAAAATAAGCCTTGCTTTCTTCCCGAGATGAGCGGGTTATGGTCCTCCATCAACAGGAGGGTTACGGCAATGGCCAAAGGTCAGGTCCGAGGCAACAAGGAAGCGCGCAAACCCAAGAAGGAAAAGGGCGCCGAAAAATCCGCCCCGCCCACGCTTGGCTCGCAGGTGAAGAACAGCGAGAGCACGCTTAAAAGAAAGTGAATGATGCCGGCGAAAGCCGGCCTCATTTTTTGCATCCCATTTTTCCCCACCCCTCGCACCTGCCTTATCCTATCCTTCCTTCCGCCGCCGGACGGATCGCGTAACGTGTCGATGCGG
>JARYGU010000003.1:186334-508089 GCA_033795365.1 Shinella sp. | reverse complement strand
CGATCGATGGAACTTCAGGGTATCATCCGGGGCAAGCCGATCCGCACGACGGTTCCGGACAAGACGGCTCCGAGCCCGCTCGACCGGGTGAACCGCCAGTTCAAAGCCCCTGCGCCAAATAGGCTCTGGGTTTCGGATTTTACCTACGTCGCAACCTGGCAGGGCTTCGTCTACGTGGCCTTTGTCATCGATGCCTTCGCCCGTCGCATCGTGGGCTGGAGGGTGAGCCGAACAGCATATGCCGGGTTCGTTCTCGATGCCTTGGAGCAGGCGCTTCATGATCGACGCCCCACTCATGGCGACGGCCTCGTCCATCACTCAGATCGCGGCGTTCAATACGTCTCGATCAAGTATTCGCAGCGACTGGCCGAGGCGGGCATCGAGCCTTCCGTTGGCAGCGTCGGCGACAGCTACGACAACGCCCTCGCTGAAACGATCAACGGCCTCTACAAGGCCGAGGGCATTCATCGGCGCGGACCATGGCGGAGTTTCGAGGCGGTGGAATTCGCAACCTTGGAATGGGTCGATTGGTTCAATCACCGACGGCTTCTGGAGCCCATCGGAAGCATCCCGCCAGCCGAAGCCGAGGAGCAGTTTTACGCCATCCTGGACGAACCAGCCATGGCTGCATAACTTAAACCAAACGGCCTCCGGCAAACCCGGCGCGGTTCAGGAGAAGGATGTGGCTGACCCAATCGGAAATCCAGGAGAGACGTTTTCCAGGCGGTTTGAGCTGGCAGGATTTGCGCTCGGCTTTGGATTGGGCGGCTTCTTCGACGGCATTCTGCTGCATCAGATATTGCAGTGGCACCACCTGTTGAGCGGGATTGAGCAAGCGCGCCACGATATCCGTGTTCTCATCCTGACAGACGGTCTCTTCCACGTCCTGATGTATATCATCACTGGCGTGGGTCTCTGGCTACTCGCCAGCAAGCGGAGAGAACTCGCCGGCACCGGCGCTGATCGCCGGTTGTTCGCCAACACGATCGTCGGATTCGGCGCCTGGCACATCCTTGATGCCCTTCTCTCACACTGGGTCCTCGGCATTCACCGCATCCGCATGGACGTTGACAATCCGCTATTCTGGGACTTGCTCTGGTTCGCCATTTTTGGCCTGGCGCCCTTAGGGATCGGCTGGGCCATGCGCGCAGGCGGTTCGACGCCCGGCAGGCCGATGTTCCGTTCATCTCCTGACCTTGTGTTGATCGTGATGATGTCGGGCGCGCTCGCCGCGCTGCCAGCCCCGAAAGAAACAACGGTGATGGTGCTGTTCCGACCGGGTATAACGCCCGCAGATGCCTTCGCGGCAGTACAAGCCGTTGAAGGGCGAGTAGTTTGGGTCGACCGATCCGAGCAGCTATGGGCGATCGATCTGTCGAATGGCGGGCGGAGTGGCGACCTCTATCATCACGGGGCGTTGTTGATCAGCAGTTCGATCATCCCCGCCGGATGCTTCAACTGGATCAAAGCCTGATCCGCCCCACCATTCCACGCGCGACAATAACGACGTTGTCGGGTGAAGCGGACAAGTGGAACCGTTATTCAAGTATACTAAAGCGTGTCGCGGTTTTTGAGATTGAGGATTCTCAAATCAGTGAAGCTGTGATTCCCTTGTGGCGAAGGGAGAAGCGGCATGGGCAAATCACATCCGATCGCATTGCGTAGTCGTGTCGTTGCGTTTGTCGAGGAAGGTCATAGCCATCGGGAGGCGGCGCGGCACTTCCGCGTGTCGCCGCGTTTTGTGAACAACCTGGTGATCCTGAAGCGGGAGACCGGCTCGCTTGCGCCTCGACGGCAAGGTCATGTGGGTGGTGGCAAGCTGAATGTGCATGGTGACTGGGTGCGCCGACGCCTGGATGAGAATGGCGAGCTGACGCTGGACGAGCTGTGCCTGGAACTCGCCGGCCGCGGCGTCATCGTGCATCGCTCCAATGTCGCTCGTCTTCTCCATCGGCTCGGGCTCAGTCATAAAAAAAAGCCTACGGGCAAGCGAACATCAGCGTCCACAGGTCGCGCAGGCGCGTGAGCTATGGATCAGGCGGTGCAGACGCTTCTTCAACAAGGCATTGGCACGCCTGATCTTTGTCGATGAGACATCGACCAATACGAAACTGACCAAGCGCTCGGGATGGTCGCAAAAGGGGCGACGCTACCGCACCCATGCGCCCTTCGGCTCCTGGAAATCCCAAACCTTCATTGCCGGGCTGAGATCGCATGGGATGGTTGCGCCTTGGATCGTCAACGCGCCGATGAACCGGCGTATCTTCGAGACGTGGATCGAAACGCAGCTCGCCCCGACCTTGTCACCGGGTGATGTCGTCATTCTCGACAATGTCGCCTTTCATAAAAGCGATCGGGCCGAAGGCCTCGTCAAAGCGCGCGGCGCTTGGCTCCTGTTCCTGCCGCCCTATTCGCCCGATCTCAATCCGATCGAGATGGCCTTCTCCAAACTCAAGACGCTCCTGCGAAAACGCGCCGCCCGCAGCTTCGACGCCATTGCCCAGGCACTTGGCGACATCTGCAATCTCTTCTCCGTCACCGAATGCCGTAACTACTTCAAGGCTGCAGGATATGAGGCCGATTAAACGCGAAACGCTTTAGTTAGCAATAGGCCCGGCGAGCACCGATCATATCAGGACCCCAGTCGAGGACTCATCCGGCTATGCGGCAGCCGGAGCACGGCACGAGGCGTTTCGAATCCGCCCGTCAATGTCCTTCGCCCGCCTCCGGCCGATGGATGATGCGGTGACCGTTGGAGAAGCTTTTCCTCCCGCCTTTCCAGTCCCTGACGACCGTGGCGATCTCACGCACGGCGGAGACGGGGCCGTCGCAGGCGAGCAGCACGATGTCTGCCGCCATGCCGGATGCGAGCCCGTAGGGCGCCGTTCATCAGGCGTGCGGCCGAGCTGCTCACCATTGCGAAGGTGGCGGCGATGTCGGCGTGTCGCGAGAGCTGGGCGACGGTGGCGTAGAGGTTCGCCATGCGGATCAGCGAGGCGTCGCCGAAGGGCGTGAAGGGATTGAGCACGTTGTTAGTGGCGATCGACGTGCCGATACCGGCCGCAGCAAGCCGGTGGGCGGGCGCCACGCCGCGCGGCACCAGCCGGTCGTGCCCGCGTCCGCCGAGGAAGAGATCCGTCGCCGGCAGCACCGTCAGCGCGATCCCCGCCGCGGCGAGCCGGGCGGCGATGGCCGCAACCGCCTCCGGTGCCATGGCGAAGAGATTGGTGACATGGCCGATGCTGACGCGGCCCTGCCAGCCGCGCACGACGGTTTCGGCGACCACCGCCGGCAGGTCGGTGTGGTCCGGATTGAGATCGAAGTCGAGATGGAAATCGACGGCGACGTCATGCTTCTCGGCGAGATCGAAGACCAGCGCCACGTGCCGGCGCGGGTCCGGATCGATATAGCGGCAGCCGCCGACAAGGTCGGCGCCCGCGGCGAGCGCCGCATCCAGCATGGCAACGGTTTCCGGTTCGTTGGTCAGCCCGTCCTGTGCGAAGGCGCAGATCTCGATGTCGATGGCGAAGGCATAGTCGGCGCGGATGCGCCTGATCGCCTCGAACGAGCGGAAGCCGGCGCGCCGATCGATCTCGACGAAGGTGCGCATGCGCATCGTGCCGTGACTAATCGCCCGCTCCACGACACGGGCAGCGCGGGCATGGACATCCGCCTCCTCGAAGGTGGCTTTGGCCTTCGCCGTCTCGCGCACGGCTTCGACGAGCGTCCCCTCACAGATCGTGCAGCGGTCGAGGATACAGGCCATGTCGAGATGCACATGGGTGTCGACGAAGCCGGGAAAGGCGAAGAGGCCCTCCGCATCCGCCTCCTCGATAGCCTCGCAACGGAACGCCGGCGCGATCGCGGCGATGCGTCCATCCGACACTGCGATATCGACCAGCGGGCCGCCCTCTTCGACGCGGGTATTGCGGATGACGAGGTCAAACGGCATGGTGTGAAAAGGCGTTGGACTTTGACCCCTTTCGGCTCGGAAGATTGACCCCGGCTCGCACTCTCTAACTCTTTGTCACGCTTTAGCTATTTTCGTGTCGGACGGGGTCAGCGTTCGACGCCGATAGAGGGGGTCAAAAGCCGCGCCGAAACACACAGGACCATAAATCCGCCTTCGACGCTCGGCACTGTCATTGATTGTCAACTAAGAACGCAATTCAAAAGACGCCATGCGCCTTGCACCGCGCATTTATCTCGCCGGCCGACGCTTCGTCCTTTGCCAGGTTCATCAGGGTAAACAGCGTGGTATTAAGGTTTTCCCCCGAGACCACCTTTAGCATGCCGATGAATCGCTCGGGCGGAGCCGCTTTCTCAACGGAAACATTGCCGCAAACATAGGTGATGCCATTGCGTGCCGTCGCCGCGGATGCCTCTGACAAGGCTGTCCCGCTTTGTCCCAGCGAGCGGTCAATCCCAGCTTCAATTGCCGCGCGATCTTCCCCTGAAAGCTGATAGTGGCCGATCGGCTGGGTGGCGGAACTTCTCGGAGCGCTCTGGCACGACACAAGAGCTACAGAAACAAAAGAGATTGCAATATACCTCAAGAGAATCTCCTGGCTGGCGGTGACAAACAACCTTTGGGTTCTACCGGTAAAACACGTGGCGTAAAACTCAGTTTTCTAGAAGGCGCATTGACCATCTGTGCGTCACGCCCTCGGCCGTATCAGCTTTAGGATGTTGTTCGTGGCTGCGCGCTAATTATAGACGCGGTTCTCCCATCGTCTCCTTGATGACGTTTGCCAGCTGACGCTGCATAAATGGTTTGTTCAAAACCTTGAGGTTCTCCTCCGGACTGAACGAAAGGTCTCCGTACCCGGTGGCCAGAATGATTGGCATTCCGGGCCAAGTCTTTCGAACCTCATGCACGAGTTCCGATCCTTTCATTCGCGGCATTCCCTCGTCCGTAATGATCAGATCCACCGCGTCACCTTCGTGCAACTTCCGCAGTGCATCCTCCCCTGATTGCGCCTCGACAACACAATGACCGAGATCCTCGAGCATAAGAACGGTGTTCATAAGGACGAGGCTATCGTCGTCGACGGCAAGAACCCTGAGAGACTGCCTCATGGCCACCTCACTGTAAGACGTAGTGATCTCCTGCTTGCTCGTGCTGTGCTCTACAGCGTCAACCGCGCGTAGCCAGAGCTCGGCGGTGGTTCCCTCGCCCTCTTCGGACCTGAGGACCAGTTTGCCACCGCATTGTCCCATCAATCCCTGCACCATAGACAGGCCCAGCCCGGTGCCCTTGCCGATACCCTTGGTGGTAAAGAAGGGTGTCGTAGCATTTACAAGCGTCTGCTCGTCCATTCCTTCGCCATTATCCTTGACGGAAAGACAGACATAGGAACCAGCCTCGAGCTCTGTGATTTCGCCGCAAGCGAGCTGCTGCGTTTTGGCTGATATGACTAATTCACCGCCGTTGGGCATGGCGTCCCGCGCGTTCACAGCAAGATTGAGGAGCGCATTTTCCAACTGGTTCTGGTCGGATGAGACGTTTGGTAACTTCAAAGGGAATCTGGTTTCGATCTGAACTGCCGGTCCGAGCGAGGTCTGAAGAAGATCCTTCATTCTTCGCACCAGATCGACAACATCGACTGCCTGAAGCGTGAGCTGTTGACGCCGCGAGAAGGCGAGCAAGCGCTGCGTCAGTGAGGTGCCCCTTTCTGCTCCTTTGATGGCGTTTTCAATTAACGGAGAAATGTCAGGAGATTCGGGGAGTCGGGATTTTAAAAGATCGAGACTGCCGAGGATTGCCATCAGCAGATTGTTGAAATCGTGGGCGACGCCGCCTGTCAACTGTCCGATGGCCTCCATTTTTTGCGCTTGGAAGAGCTCCTCCCGCGCCCGCTCAAGAGCACGTTGCGCTTCCATTTTCTCAGTGATGTCGCGGGTGATCTTTGCAAAACCGAGCAGCGAGCCCGCGTCATCGTGAATGGCGTCGATTATGACGCTCGCCCAGAAGCGTGATCCGTCCTTGCGAACTCGCCAGCCTTCCTTTTCGTATCGCCCTTCTTTCGCAGCCGTCTCAAGAGCACGATCGGGTACGCCGGCTTCCCGGTCCTCATGGGTATAGAAGCGCGAGAAATGTTCACCGAGGATCTCTTCTGCTGAATAGCCCTTGATCCGGTGAGCCCCCACATTCCAGCTGGAGACGCACCCATCGGGATCAAGCATATAAATCGCATAATCCGTTACGCCTTGCACAAGCATGCGAAATTGCTTTTCGCTTTGCCGTAGCTCTTCCGCCGCTCTTTTGCGTTCCGTCAGGTCCCGCGTTATCTCGACATAACCGATCAGCTTCCCGTCGCCATCACGAATGGCATCGATAACAACGTGAGCCCAGAATCGCTCGCCGCTTTTGCGAAGTCTCCATCCCTCGCTTTCAAAGCGACCAGTTTCCGTAGCGATCTGCAGCGCGGTCGAAGGCAGATCTGCCTTCCTGTCCTCAGGTGTATAAAACCGCGAACAATGCTTCCCGACGATTTCGTCCTCGTTATACCCTTTGACCCGCTGTGCGCCAGCATTCCAGCTGACGATGTGGCCACCGGAATCCAGCACATGGATGGCGTAATCGGTAATGGTATCGACGAGGACGCGATATGAATCATTCGTAGAGATGGTGTCTACCCCCAGTTTCTGTCATCTCGCTCAAGTCCAAAAGCAGCTTTGCGAAACTCGGTGCCGGCAAAAAAAGTTCCACCGGTCATTCCTACCAAACCTCGCCACAGATGCCGTAGCACGTAGCCGACAATCACGGTCAATGGCGATATGGATGCGTTCGCCGCTATAAAGAGTTGAGCAAAGGCGATCTCTTGTTCAGGTGAATGAAGCGGCGCTGGTGCCGAGCAATATGATTTCCATGTTGATTTACATTCACAGCTGACCCGGCGCTGCAGCGCGGCGCCCGAAGCACTGAACGGCAGGCAGGCTGCAACATCAGGGCCGGGCGGTTCGATTTGCAATGCCCGTCTTTTCCGACGCCACGGCAGGCATACTGTCCGGCCTAAGGGCGGTGTTGGCCGTTGCAAGCGGAAGATTCGACGCCGCTAAGATCGTCGAATCACAAGCTGCAACTTACTTTGCCGAGCCGCGTTCAAGAACTCGAAATCATTTCTGGATGCCCTAACTTCATTGTGCGTCTTTCAAATTCGACATGATCGAGAGGTGAACGTGGCTGAGCGCAAGAAGCAAACAGTAGTTAGCTCCGGCATAGCGGGGCTCGACGAAATTCTCCGTGGCGGCTTGCCAGCCTCAAATCTCTATATCGTTCAAGGCGCACCGGGATCGGGGAAAACAACCGCTGCCTTGCAATTCTTGCGCGCGGGTGTCGCTCAAGGCGAGCGCTGTATCTATGTCAGCCTATCTCAGACGAGAGCTGAGCTTGAGGCCATTGCGCTCTCGCATGGTTGGACGCTCGACGGCATCCGAGTTGAGGAGCTCTCGGCCTCCGATTCGATCAATAGCGCTGCCGACCAGACGATCTTTCAGACCGCAGAACTCCGTCTCGACGAGACGAGGAAGACGATAGAAAGTGCAATCGAGGAGCATAAGCCCAGCCGTCTAGTCTACGACTCTTTACTGGAAATCCGACTGATCACCGCCGATTCACCTCGCTTTCGTCGCGAGCTGATCGCCTTCAAGGCGTTCCTTGCCAAGCGCAATATCGTGGCATTGCTACTCGACACCCAGACGCGCGAAGCAGATCGAACAGGTGAGGAAGTCGACGGCATTGCCCACGGCGTTATCCGTCTCGATAAAGCACTCGAAGAATATGGTGCGGTCCGCCGTCGCATCGAAGTGAGTAAAATGCGTGGCGTACCAGTCGCCGATGGTTATCATGACATGGCCATCCGCGAGGGCGAAGGCGTAGTCGTTTTCCCGAGGATTATACCCGGGGCAGTGGCAAGAACCGTCAAGCCACAGCTGATTAAATCAGGAGTCGACACGCTGGACGAGATGTTCGGCGGTGGGCAGGAATCCGGGACGACCACACTCGTCATCGGTCAGGCTGGGACCGGCAAGTCAACCATGGCATCACTTTATGCGACCGCCGCGCTCAAGCGAGGCGAGAGCGTTGCTCTGTTTCTGTTCGAAGAACGGATCGAGACCTTCTTCCGACGTTCGGAGGGGCTGGGCATGGATCTGCGTCAGTTCCATAAGGACGGCCAGCTGATCATCCGTGACTTTAATCCGAACGAGATCTCGCCGGGTGAATTCGGCCAGATCGTCGAGCAGGCGGTGAGCAGCGAAAAGGTGAAGGTCGTCGTGATAGACAGCTTCACCGGATACTTGAACTCGTTGCCGCACCGTGAAAAGGCGGTTCGTGACATCCAGTCGCTCCTCAAATATCTCGCCCGCGCCGGTGTGCTTACCATCTTGATTGTCGCGCAGCACGGTCTGCTCGGGCAGGACGTCGGCATCGACGTCGATGTGAGTTTCCTTGGAGACACCGTGCTCTTGCTGCGTATCATGGAACACGAGGGCAGGCTGCGGCGCAGCATTACCGTGGTGAAGAAGCGGCATGGTCCCCACGACCTCGACGTGCGCGAACTATTCATCCAAAGCTCGGGCGTCTCGGTGATCGCGTATAATCCGATTCCGGAGGCGTAAGCAGTCGTGTCCGCCAACGACAGCCGTCTCGATTGGGTGTTGGCGATGGCGCCTTATCGGCGCGACGCCGATTATCTGGAAGTGCTCCTCACCCAGCACGGCGTACCTGTACAACGCGCGGCGGGCGTTAAGGAGCTGGCAGTGCTGCTGGAGCAATCGCCAGGCACCTTCGTCGCAACCCACGAGGCACTCAATGCTGAGGTTCTAGAGACCGTTCGGCGTTTTCTGACCGATCAGCCCGCCTGGTCCGAAATGCCGCTCGTCATCCTGCTAGACCGGACGGCATCACAGGCGCGCATCCGCTCGCAACTCTCCGCTGCCTGGCCCCGCTCTCGTCAGATCTATTACCAACGGCCCGTAACAGCGCTGGAGCTTCTCAGCGGGGTCCAGTCAAGCCTGCTGGCGCGTCTGCGCCAACGCGACGTGCGCGATCACATCGAGCGCGAGATCGAACTGCGGCGCGAGCTCAACCATCGTGTGAAGAACATCCTCGCCAGCATCTCCTCTATTTTCGAAATGACCCGCCGTCGCGCTGTTTCGCTGAATGATTTCTCCAATGACTTCGCAGGTCGCCTGGCGGCGCTTGCAAATGTCCATTCAGCGGTGTTCCAGGCAAATGGCGGGGCGGTTGACCTCCGTCACATTGTCGACCTAACCTTCAGTCCTTACGAGGCCGATAGTCATAACCGCCTTGTCTACGAAGGTCCGTCAGTTCTCCTTAGTCCGGAGGCTGCGACCACGCTTGCTCTTTGCCTTCATGAGCTTGCGACTAACGCGCTCAAATATGGAGCGCTGTCGGAACCGGAGGGGCGAATAAGGCTAGAATGGTCCGCATCATCGAGCGACGACATCCTGACGCTTCAATGGGTCGAGAGTGGAGGTCCGCCTGTTTCCGAGCCGTCGAGGAGTGGATATGGAACACGGTACATACGATCGGCATTATCCAATTTATTCGGCACGCCGCCGAGCATCCAGTTCCGTCGGCAGGGATTGCACTGCACCTTCGGCGGACCGCTTCAGCGCGTGTCGTTGAAACACCGAGAAGTCTAGAGAGTCTGATCGTATGGACCCATCACCATTGCGCATTTTCTACCTTGAAGACAATCCGCTGATCGTCTTTCACGTCGAAGCGATGGTCGAAGATTTGGGGCACATATTCATGGGTTCCGCCAGCAGCCTCGCCGATCTCGTTAAGAACATAGATTCGCTCGAGGCAGACGGTGTGCTGATAGACATCGATCTTGCCGATGGCCGAACCGGCCCAGCTGCCGCAAGGTTGCTTCGCGAGCGGGGCATTCCGAGCATCTTCGTCACTGGCCAGGAATTGATTGCCGCAGAGTATCCGCAAACAGCAATGGCGACGATCGGGAAACCCGTATCTAGTTCCGATCTTGCCGACAAACTGGAATTATTCCGGCACAGATCTTAGGCGCATCAGGGACGACATATCGAGAGTGTTTAAAAGCAGGGCCTTGACTGCCAATCAACAAACACAACTAAAAGGCAGTCAAGGGAAATATCCTAACCGCTACTAGCTGCAGGTCAGAGAAGACCGCATTTCGTCTGCGAGTGCATTCACGATCGATCGTATCCGCATTGACTCCGAGCGAAGCATCGAAATCGTAAGCGACGGCAGAACCGGCATCCTATCTGCGCGGGAAAGTATTCGCATTCCTCGCGGGACGGAGCATTTCGCCAAAGCAGCAACAGCGAGCCCCTGACGCACGGCAGGAAGCAAGCCCGCCAGACTTGAGCTAGAATAGGCAATCCTGTGGTTAATCTCTGCTTCAATACAGGCATCGATCGCCAGCGCACGGCTCGTGCACCCCGGTTGAAAGACGGCAAGAGGAACAACGGGTTCCAGCTCAGGTCGATGGTCAACGGATGCAACCCAAACCAACGGCTCCTGGCGAAGGGCCGTGCTTATGGGAGTTTCCTTGCCCGCGGTGACCACGGCCAAATCGATCCGAGACTCGGCAACGTGACGATGCAAGGCTTCGCTCGTATCGCAAACGACAGAAACCTCGACATTCGGATAGAGCCCGGCAAAACGGTCAAGTGCCCTGGGCAGCAGCGCATCAACATAGTCCTCCGGTGACCCGAGACGAATTTCGCGGGCCGCCCCGCGGCGATTCAGCTCCTGCAACATGTCTTCGTGGGCTTTAAGGACCCGCCGGGCAAAGCCCACAATGGTCTCTGCGCGCTCAGTCAACACCATCGTTCGTCCAACCCGAGCAAAGAGAGCCGGCGGCCCCGCAAGATCCTCCAACCGCTTCATCTGCATGCTCACGGCGGATTGCGTTCGTCCAACACGAAGAGCCGCCCCAGCGAACGAACCCGTCTCCGCAACAGCGACAAAGGTTCTGAGCAAAAGAGGGTCAATCCAGGCCGAGTTAAGCATCACGACACTTAAGCAGCATTGAAGTGTTCCTTCAACCCTTTTTGCTTGTACGTGGATAAAAATGCAACAGAAAATGGAACGCCAGAGCTGTCATCAGCGCTCAAAAGCGCAAAGCAGCCTGGGGATAATTCAGCGAAAGAGAGATTGACATGAGCAATATGTTTAATTTCAAAAATCAAGTGTATCGGTCGTTCCCCATGGGAGATTTCTTCCGGGCGAATGCGAAGAATTTTCCCGCGCTGAAGGGACTTGCCGTGCAAGGCCTTGATCTGGCGCCCGGGGCCGTGCGTGAACCGCATTGCCATCCGAACGCCAATCAGCTCGACTACTGCATCAGCGGCAAAGGTCGCGTCGGAATCGTCGGCCCGGAGGGAGAGCGCCACTATCTCGACCTGCAGCCCGGCGATATTTCGTTCGTGCCCCAGGGGTATCTCCACTGGATCGAAAACACTGGTGCCGAGCCGCTCAGCTTCCTCGTCGTCCTCTCTCACGAGGAGCCGCTGACGATCGAACTCTCGGAAATGATCTCCGGTGTCCCCAATGCCACGCTCGGTAACATGTATGCCACACCCGAGCAGATCTTCGAGGGAATACCCGACCGCACAATCGTCATCGGTGGGGTTTCTCCAAAAACCGGGGAAACGCATCATACACTCGCTGCCGCCGAGTAAGAGGTTTCGATTGGCCCGCTCACCTTGCGGGCTGGTCACTCTCTTTTCCGGAGACGCAGGATGAGCAGTCAGATCCAAAACAGGCTCACGGCAGCCGATACGGGGCTGCTTGTCCTCGTTGCATTTGTCTGGGGATTCAATTTCGTCGTCATCGCTCTTGGCCTCCACGACTTCCCTCCCCTTCTCTTCACGGCGTTACGCTTTGCAGTATGCAGCTTGCTGGTATTTTTCGTCCCCCGCCCCAAAATGAGCTGGCTTCAACTGATCGCGGTGGGGGTCGCGCTCGGCACGCTTGTCTTTGCCTTCCTATTCGCAGGCATCCACGCCGGCATGCCGGCCGGAATCGCGTCGGTGATCATGCAGATGCAGGTTTTCTTCACTGTGATGCTGAGCGTGATCGCACTGGGCGAACGCCCTCGCTTGGCGAGCTGGCTTGCCGTGATCGTAGGCGGCACCGGTGTCGCTCTGCTCGCCTCGGAGCGCATGATCTTAGGTGGTTGGCCAGCCTTCTCAATGGTTCTGGCAGGCGCACTTTCTTGGGGTGTCGCCAATATACTGCTGAAAACGCTGCCGAAGGCAAACATGCTCCATCTGATGATCTGGATGAGTCTCGTGCCACCGTTGCCTCTTCTTGCGCTCTCCTCAGCCATCGAGGGATGGTCCGCTATCGAGTCCGCACTATCGAAGGGGAGTTGGTCTGGTATCGGTGCCGTGCTTTATACAGGCCTGCTATCAACGGTCCTCGCTTACGCCATCTGGGGCAGCATGCTGCAACGCTACCAGGCCTCGACGGTTGCTCCCTTCGCTTTGCTTACTCCCGTGTTCGGATTGCTTTCAGCGCAGGTGGTCCTGCACGAACATCATTCCAAGCTGCAGGGAGTGGCCTCCATGTTGATTGTCGGCGCTCTTGCCATCAACCTCTGGGGTTCGACTCTGCAAATACGCATACAAGCATTGGCATCCCGCTTGCGGTGTCGCGCGCTACGGGATTGAAAGTGGTTCGCAGCCATAGCGCTGTAAGATGTTCCTGAACCAGACGGTGAGAGAGGATGGAGACTTAGTTCCTGCATGGAAGGTGAAGGCAAGTATGAGAATACCGGCCCTCGAAAGCGCTGGCGGCGAGAGGCGATCTACGAGCGTTTGAAAAGTGACGTCGTGAACTTCCGCGCACTGCCCGGACAACGCTTGTCGATTGCCCATCTCTCAGCATCATTTCGTTCGAGCAACACGCCTGTTCGTGAGGCATTGATTCAACTGTCAGCGGAACGACTTGTGGACCCTGGGCCAGCCGGAGGTTTCGCCGTCCGAAACTTTCGGCTTATCGAAATGCAGGAACTCCTGCACCTCTCCCGCCTATTGCTCACGAATTGCATCCGGAACGCCTCGCATTGCTTTGAGAGCGACTGCATCCTTCGTCCCTCCGCCTTGGGTTTTCAGTCTCGGTACCGCGCAACTCGCGTCCTACGAACGAAACCGGAGGAGACGGCAATTTTCATTGAAAGCATTTTCCACGGCATTGCGAAAATGTCGGGAAACAACGAAATCGCCAATATTATCGGAAATATCTGCGACCGTACCCATCATATTCGCGCATGGCATGTGCGAGAAACCGCTGGCGGCCGGACTCTCGCTGATCAACTGGTCGCATTGTTGGATGGTTTGGAGCGCGATGATCGCGCAGCCTCCATGTTTTGGCTCGACAATCTGTTGGAACAACAGATCGACCACTTGCCTCGCATCGCCTCGAAAGCTCTGGCTGAAATGCTCCTCAATACGGAATCGTAATGGCTTCAGATGGCGGCTTGAGAAAACCTGCCGCCCCGATCAATTCGAGAGCATGACCAATTCCGACAAGTTTTGCGTCCTCATACGGTCTGCCGACAATCTGAAGGCCCATCGGCAAACCCGTTGAATGTCGCCCGCACGGAATCGTCAATGCCGGGTTTCCGGTCAGATTGAACACACAGGTGAAACGCGTCAAAGCATTGCCGATCAGTTCCTTCTCGCCTCTATGCTCGACGAATGTTGTGCCGAGTGTCGGCGCAATGCTTGGTGTCGTCGGGGTGATCAGAACATCGACCTGCCGAAAGAGCGCAGCGAATTCGCGGCGCATCAGTTCCATGAAACGAAGGGACTGAACATAGTGCTCCGCGAGAATGAATTGCCCCTGAACCAGGCCGCGGCGGATATCGTCCGCATAGAGGTGCGCTTTTTTGGCCATCTGCGGGCCGTGCCAGGACAAGGCCTCCACCAACTGAATAGCGAGCGAGGCCGCTCGCACATGGGCCATATCCGGTGTTTCCAGCTCAATCAGTATCGCACCCGCTTCCCGCAGACGAACGCATACGGTTTCAACGGCGTCCAGAATTTCCTGGTCTGCCCTTTCAAAAAAATGCCGGCGCGGAATACCTATTCGCACTCCTCGCAATATCGACGGCGGCGCACTCAGGATCGTTTCCTCCAGGCGCGAGCCGGCCGAACTGTCGCTCCCTTCATTCCACCCAGCGAGCGCTTCGAGAACGCAGGCAGCATCCAGGCAGCTGCGGGTGATGATACCAACGTGGTCGAGGGTCCAGCAGAACGGAATCATTCCCTCCGTTCCAATCAGACCATAGGTCGGCTTCATTCCGATGAGGCCGCAAAGCGCGGCGGGAACCCGAACAGAGCCTCCGGTATCAGAGCCCACCGAAAATGCGGCCACCCCGAACGCCACACTCACGGCCGACCCGCTGCTGGAACCTCCAGCGAACCGACTGCGGTCATGGGGATTTGCCGGTGTGCCGAACCTGGAATTTTCACCGGTTATGCCATAACAAAACTCGTGCAGATTGGCCTTGCCGACCAATGTGGCCCCAGCCCGTTTGAGTCTTGCCACCACGGTTGCATCTTCCTCGGGAACATAATCTTCGAGAACGCGCGAACCCGCCGTCGTTCGCATACCGCGTGTCTTGAAAATGTCTTTGCAGGCGTAAGGCACGCCGGAGAGAGCGCGATTGCCCCACGATCCTCGATCGACCGCATCCGCAGTTCCACATTCATCCGGGATGGTAATGAAGGCGTTCGATATCTCGTTGAGATTGCGTGCCCGACCGCGGCATGCATTCAATATGTCTACTGCGGTGCCTGCGTGCAGGCGCACTTGCGAGCGAAGTTCGCGAACGGATTGATAGAAAAAGTCAGCCATCGAAATCGCTCGGCATGCAAAACCGGGTGGGTAGAGGGATTTCGCCAAGCTCCAATCGCGCAAGTTCGCGAAGAGCCTGAAAATGCTCGCCGGCCCCACTTACAACGCCGTTTCCCCCCGATGAAGCGATCGTTGCGATGTAGGTCATAGGCCATTCCCGGCCAGCCAGATTGCCGACAATCGCTTGCAGGCAATCACTCTTCAGGACGTCTGCCAAATCTTTCACTCCTGCGGTGGAATATGGCCTGCTGGATACCGATCGCTGCCATGATGATAGAAACCAAGGTGACGAGCAGGCTCGCCACGACGAGAACGGCCGGGCTGAGCTGATCTCTCACCCCTGACCACATCTGAAGCGGTATCGTTCGCTGGTCATATCCGGCCAGGAACAATGTTAGGACGGCTTCGTCGAAGGATGTCGCAAAGGCAAAGAGCGCTCCCGCGACGATGCCAGGTGCCATGATCGGCAGTGTTATCCGCAGAAATGCGCGAACCGGCGATGCCCCGAGGATCGCTGCAGCACGAAGCAAGCGCTCGTCAAAGGTCGTCAGTGCCCCGCTAACGGTAATGACGACGAATGGGGCAGCGAGCGCAGTGTGGGCAAGGACTATACCCGTCAACGACTGTGTAAGCCCGAGTGGCGCGAATAGCAGATAAGTTCCGGCCGCGACGATGATGACCGGTACTATTAACGGCGAACTGAGCACGAGAGTAACGACCGAACGCTGAGACGACGGCAAATGTCGCAGACCGAGTGCCGCGCAGGTTCCCAGCGCCGTGGCAATCGGCGTGACGATCGCAGCCACCGTCATGCTGTTTTTGAAAGCCAGTCGCCATTGTGGATCTTGGACGACCTGCCTGTACCAGCGGAGAGACCATCCGTCGGAGTCCAGCAGTATCATTTTCCGCGTGAACGAGAAGTATGGCTCAGGATTGAAAGAGAGCGGGATGATCACAAGGATCGGCAGAAGAAGGAACAAGCCCACCGTGCCGACAACAAGCCAGAGAAAGAAATTCGGCAAACCTCTCATCGTTGCGGCCTCCCATAGGCAACGGCACGAGAGAGTGGGATGCTGATTACGACCACGATCGCCAGGAGAATGGTGCCCAGCGCGGACGCCAGTCCCCAGTTCAGACTGCTTTGGATGTGGAAGGCGATCTGATTGCTGATCAACTGACCCGTTCTTCCGCCGACCAGCGCGGGCGTCACATAATAACCGAGCGACAAGATGAAGACGAGCGTCCCACCGGCTGCAACGCCCGGCATCGTCATCGGCAGATAGATCCGGCCGAAAACCCGCATTGGATTGCCGCCAAGACTCTCGGCCGCCCGCACATATTGCCCCGGAATGCCGCGCATCACGGCTTGAAGCGGCAGGATGAAGAAAGGCAACAGCACATAGACCATGGCGATCACGGTTCCGAAGAAATTGTAGATCAGCGCAAATCGCTCATTGTCACCGATCAGGTTGGCCGAAACGAGAAGCTCGTTGAGCACGCCCTGTCGCTGCAAGATGACGATCCAGGCCGTCGTGCGAACGAGAAGCGATGTCCAGAACGGCAGCATCACGACGAAGAATAGGACGGATCGTAGTGCTCCCTTTGCGGACGCCAGGGCATAGGCGAACGGATAACCGATGACGGCGCACAGTCCGGTGACGATCGCAGCGACGAAAATCGTTCGCCCGAACAGCCGCAGATAGATTTGCCGTTGCTCATCCTGCCTGCTGATCGATCCGTCCGCAGCTATTTGCATATCGACGGCGTTCAGGAGGTATCGCGGCGTATAGGTTTCTGCGGCTCGTTTCAGGAGCCGCCAGGACGACGGATCGCTCCACCGCCGGTCTGTCTCCATGAGCGGGGCACCGTCACCATGTATCTCATTCGCGGACCGCTCGATAAGTTGGCGGAAGCCGGGTTGCTCCCGATTGAGACGCAACGCGAGTTCCCCGATACGAGCGTTCTCGACCAATTTCTTCAGGTCTGACGAGAGCGCGTCGAAACTGGCCGGCGGCGGCAATGTCGTTTCATCGGTCCAACGCGCAAGCGCGATCTTGGTCGCCGGCAGAAGCTCCGACACCTCTGGATCGTGGACGCTTTTCCAAAGCATGACTCCGATCGGCATCACGAAGACGACCGCGGTAAACACCAGCAGCGGGAGCAGCAGCCCCCACCCAGGTCGGAAACGGACAAAGCCCCTCATTGGGAGAGCCAGGAAGCGTAGCGTTCATTAACCACGTCGCCGTGGTCCGTCCACCATTCGGCATTGAACGCCAGGGCATTTTGGAAATTTGCCGATGCGGTCGGAAGAGTCGCCGCAATTTCCGGGTCGATTAGTGCTTCGGCCGAGCGGCGGACAGGCCCGTACGCTATGATATGAGCCTGTGCAGCAAGTGCTTCGGTTGCCGTTGCAAAACGAACGAATTCCTCGGCGGCGGCTTTTCCACGTGAGCCCCGGATCACGGCATAATAGTCTGCATTCCAGATCTGCCGATCCCACAGGATACGCAGAGGTTTGCCATCGTCTGAAATCACACCCTGGATACGGCCGTTATAGGCGGTCGACATCGCGACTTCGCCGTCGACAAGCAACTGGATCATCTGGGCTCCTGTTTCCCAGAAAACCGATTCGTCCTTGATGGTGTCGAGTTTGCGAAAAGCGCGATTAAGACCCTCCGGCGTGGAAAGAACGTCATAGACCGACGTCGGCTCAACGCCGTCAGCCATCAATGCCCATTCCAGAAGGGCATTGGGGCGCTTCGGCAATCCCCTCTTTCCCGGGAACGCGGCAACGTCGAAGAAGTCCTCGATCGTCCGGGGTCCCGAGCGCCCCGAGAACGCAGTCTCGTTGACCGCGATCACGTTCGACCAGACGACGGAGCCGACGCCACACGGATGGAGCGCGCCCTCAAGGAAATCGTCCTTCGCGGGCTGACCGTTGGAACCGGCTGGAAGCTTGTCCAGATCGACACGCTCGAAAAGTCCGTCTGAGCACCCCCGTTCCAGATCCTGCATTTCTACATCGACAACGTCCCAGCTCACGCTGCCTGACCGCACCTGCGCGACGAGTTCGGCCAAACCCCCATTGTAGTCGACGGACTTGATCTCGATGCCGGTTTTCTTGCTGAACGGTTCATAGTGAGCTTCGCGCTGGCTGGCGGTGTATTGGCCGCCGTATGAAACGACCGTCAAGGCATCCGCCGCAAAGGCTGCGTGAACGCCGACTGCGAGGATGCAAACACTCGTAGCGCGAAAAAGGCGAGATACGTGCATGATATGCTCCTTAGGTGCTGAGTTGACAGGGGCTATTTTCTGGAAGCGGGAAATGCGCGGGCGTCTTCCGAGCGCCAGCCAAGCAGAACCTCCTCCCCGACTTGAGGAACCGGTTGACTGCCATCATTCGATATCCGGTAGAGGAGTTCCGTGTCGCCGGTGATCGTGCCCGCCCGAATGCGAACGTTGTCACCGTGATAGGTCATGTCGAGAACAACAGCCTCGACGACGTTAGGCAGGGCGTCCCGACAAGTGACGCGGCGCAGCCGCTCCGGACGCACCATGACGTAAGCGCAGTCATCGCCCGGCCCGATTCCAACGTTCAACGCCGAAACAAGCCGTCCGTCCGTCAATTGGAAGCTCGGTGCCGAGGAGATACCCGCGACACGCACGGGAATACGATTGCTCTCGCCGATAAAGGTCGCAACGAACGCGCTCTCGGGTTTTTCGTAGAGGTCTTTCGGCGCCGCGATTTGCGAAATTCGCCCGTTCTCGAAGACAGCCACCCGATCCGAAAGGGAAATGGCTTCGCCTTGATCATGGGTAACGTAGATAATCGTCGGCTGCAATTCCCGGTGGATCCGGGCGAATTCCTCTTGCATCTGCTCTCTCAATTGCTTGTCGAGCGCGCCGAGAGGCTCGTCCATCAAGACGAGCTCGGGATCGAAGATGAGCGAGCGCGCTACCGCAATACGCTGCTGCTGCCCTCCGGACAGTTGGGCGGGGCGTCGGTTTTCGAGGCCTTTCAAACGCACCAGATTCATTGCCCAGGAGACGCGTTTGGCAATATCCTGTCGAGCCCATCCTCTCATCTCGAGCGGAAAAGCGAGGTTTTGAGCAATCGTCAAATGCGGGAACAACGCATATTGCTGAAACACCATCCCGATGTTTCGTTTGTACGGCGGAAGCCGAGAGACATCATTCCCGCCGAGCATGATCTTCCCTGACGTCGGCTGTTCGAACCCTGCCAGCATCATCAGCAGGCTGGTCTTGCCGGAGCCGGACGGACCGAGGATCGTCAGGAATTCGCCCGCGCGTACGTCGAGATCAATGCCTTTTACAACGGCCGTCGCTCCATCATAGCTCTTGACCACGTTGTGCAGAACGACCGACTGGGCCGAGGAACGAGCCGCAACGTCTTGCGCCATCGTCGCAACCTTCAGCATGCGGCCGCCTCCCCTACGTGCAGGGCATCGCCCACCATGAAGGTCATAATCCTGGACAGTGTGCGGACGATGTGATTGCGGCGAACCAAGCCGACGGCCCGCACATCGTTGGCATGCAGAGAAACAAGAATTTCGTGGATTTCCTCGACTTGCGCCTTAGCCTCCATGCGCCAGTCAAGCTCAATCAGGATCGTGTAATATGCGCGTATCGTCTTGTAATACAGCGCATCCGTTACGGCCCGATATTCGGAATTCGCCGAGAGGCCGAGCAGAACGTCCTGCAGGCGGTGACTGATCGCGCAAAGCGCGCCGACATCCTGCCGATCGACGAGCACCCTGCATTCTGAAAGAAGCTCTTCCAGCGCGGTTATGACGGGGCCGAAATCACCTATCGGATTCATGTCTCCCAACAGTTCCGAGAGCCGGATGCGAAGTGCGAAGGCATCCCGGAGCGCCTTCAGATCGACCGTCGTCACGATGGAGCCGACGTTTGGCTTCGTCTCCACCAGCCCCTCCGCTTCCAGCATCTGGAGAACTCGCCGTATGGGTGTGCGGCTCATGCCGAACGTCTTGGCCAGCTCTGTCTCGCTCAACGCCGCACCTGGCGGATAGGTGAGCAGGCAAATGCAGTCTCGCAGTGTTCTGTGAAGTGCGGCGAATCTGGCCCGCGGCGTGCTCCCTTCAGCATTCGTCACAATGTCCAGCAATCTCATCTCCCCTTTTCGATTTGCCGGCAAAATACATATTAAAATATGTACTGTCAAATACGACATACGACCGATTGAAGCCCGTATACCGGCAACGTTTTCCCACCTATGCGGGTGTTTTCTTCAATCCATACGCGAATGGATTTTGCCAAGCCGGATTCGCCATCGCACAATGACGCCATTTCCATTGCGCTTTTGATCCGGCAGGTGCGACCGCATCAAGCCTTTAAGATTATTGGAGAATGCCGATGTTTTACGGAACTGGCCAATCGCCAGACCTGGGCGGCGATAAACACAGCTTCGCGCCGACATACAACCTGAAATGGCCGAACCGTTACCTCAACGCACATCGGGCACTTGACTATGTCATCCCCCAGAACGCGAAATTTGTGTTCGAACGCCTCATAACGGAGTGCATGAGGAAACGTGGCAAGAAATATCTCAAGGTCGTCGATATTGGATGCTCATACGGCATCAACGCGGCACTGCTCAAATGCAGAACCACGCTCGACGAACTCTATGCCGAGGCGAGTTCCCCCAATGGAGCGCTGATGACACGAAGCATCGAGGCCCATCACCATTTCTTCGCCGCAAGAACGCGCCGCAACGACCTATTCTTTGTCGGCCTCGATCCGGCAACCCGAGCGATTGACTATTCGTTGAGGACGGGGCTGATCAATGCCGCCGTGACGGCTAACCTCGAATTGCAGGATCTGACCGATGCGGATTTATCTCTGCTGAGCGATGTCGACCTGATCATCAGCACGGGATGTGTGGGATATGTCACCGAACGGACCTTTGCCCGCCTCTACCCGGCAGTCGCGCGGTCGAAACCCTGGGTCGCATGTTTCGTAATGCATCCATTCGGCTACCATCGCATTTCCGAAATCCTGGCTCCGTACGACCTCGCAACGAGGGAGATCCCCGGCTGCAGGCAACGCCAACGGCGCTTTTCGACATCCAAGGAAAGACGCAAGGTTCTGGCTTTGATGAAAGCATTGAAGATAGACGACCGCCTCGAACGGACGACCGGCTATATTTACGCCTCGTTCCATCTCTCCGTGCCGCGGCATGAGGTCATCCCGGAGTTCTGAGGGAATACCGCGCCATTGGTTTACAGGCGATAGAACGTCCCCTCCCCTTCGGGCGAAACGGACTTGTCATTGCTAATCGCCATCGTGCGGCTTAAGGAAATCGGCAGGACTTACCCCAAGAGCTTGCGACAACTCAAAGAGCGTGACGACCGTAGGGTTTCTCTTCCCCCTCTCCAGGTCGCTCAAATATTGCTGGCTGAAGCCGGTGCGCGCTTCCACCTGCTCCTGGGTCAGGCCCTTTTCCCGCCTGAGGCGCCCAAAATTCTCACCGACCAGTCGACGCATATCCATGGCCATTGAATGGCAGGCGTCGCATGCTTGCGTTATCAACTATACTATGTATCTTTTGACTTGGATGTACACAGCCCGTATACGGGACGTGCCGAACGTGTCACCAACTAGGAAAGCGCGAGCAATGCCAGGCCCCGTCGCCGAACCCGTGGATATGCCACGATCGCAACCGAGGCACGCTGATGCGCGGATTGGCGATCACTACAGGTTCAACGGGCACGGCTTCGGTTCAGGACCGGGCGCGGGAAGGCTCGCGGCGAGTATCGTGATTGGGGTATCCCCGAACATCGGTCTATATGCATTCCATTTTTCTCGCCTCTCCGTCGGATCGAAGATGGTTGACAGGCGTGTAGTCAGTCTATGTCGTCAAGCCCATCCGTCGAGAAGGATATGAGCCGCACGAAGGTCCAATCGAGGCCAAAGACACCCAACCCGCTCGATGTCCATGTTGGAGGGCGGCTTCGCACATTGCGCCTTATCCGCGGAATGAGCCAGATGGATCTCGGTCGGGCATTGGGGATCACAGCCCAGCAGGTTCATAAGTATGAAACCGGTACGAACCGCGTCAGCGCCAGTCGCCTTCAAAAAATATCGGAGGTCTTTGGGACGCAGGCCTTTTATTTCTTCGAGGGGCTGGCCGGCTCCGGAATTCCCACGCGCGACGAACAGCATGACAGGCTTGCTCTCCCGCTTTCTGCCATGACGGCAGAAAGCATAGCGCTCAACCGGGCTTTTCACCGTATCAAGGACGGCCAGATACGGCGCCGGATCATCGCCCTGGTCAGGGCGCTGGCCGATGATGAGGATGAGTAGTCACCCACCTGTTGCCCGCAGTACAGGCCAACCGGATCGTCCTTATTCGGCTGCACTATGGCTGAAGTCGCGCGGCCGCGGTCGGTTTGCTGAAGCGAACACCGACTCCCCCGCCGTTTTCGCGGATGAATTCTATACCGGCCTTTTCGAGAGCTGTTTGAAGTGCTTTCAGATTTGCAGCCGTGATTGTCGGACGCCCGTCCTCCACTTCGGCTCGGCTTACCGTCGCAACTCCTACGCTGGCCGCCAAAGCGAGGTCCTTGGCACTCCAGCGGATAAGTGCGCGAGCAGCACGAATTTGTGCCCCAGTGATTTCATTGCCATCACTTGATTTCAAATTGATCATAACCGTCTTGTTTGATAATATCTATAAGCTCGAACTTTGTTCAGGCGGCTGTACTCAGTGCTCCTAACACCAAGCACAGCCTAACCACAACCAAGCTACCAGGAGCTCGGATCATGGCTGATTCTGAGAATAGCAGAACTTTATCCTCCGTCACCCGCAGGACGTTGCTCGCAATCGCCACTAGCTCGCTGTTGGCACGCGTCGCTGAAGCGACCCCCGTGATGCCACCTGAAAATACCGACGTCCCCGATCCCGCGCTGTCGCTGTGGCGCGACTGGACCGCAGCGCATCAACTGGCCTGCGAGTTCGGCCGGCAGCAGCAGCTGCTGGAAAGGGAACTTGTGTCCATAGCAGGCTTCCCAACGGTTAAACTGCGAATTCCCGGTCGACGCGAACCGGTCAGCATAGCCACCGATGCAGATATTGAGCGCTGGTTGGGCACGCGCGCGGACACGGAAATGGCGCGTGCAAAAGCAAGAACAGCGCTGGCCGCCAAGCGATTGGCATGGCAAGCCGCAGACGAGCGCCTTGGATACAGCCGCGCCCTGCAGGCGGAGGACGCAGCCGCAGAGGAAGGCGAACGGTTAGCGGAAGCGTTGTGGGAGTGCCCTGCCCGTTCCATCGCCGGCGCGACCGCCAAGCTGCACGCCACGCTCGTAATAGGCGAAACATCCGACGAATGCGAGGAATTCCCCTGGCCACAGCTTCGCTCCGTTCTTGCCGATTTGCTCCGCGTGAATGGCGTGCCCGCGGCCGAAATCGATGCGGCGTGAAACGTAGCGGCATGACGCCTATCGAAGGCCGTTCTAGCCGATCTGCACAGCATCGCGACCGCACGAGCGGGCGATGCTGCTGGCGCATCTCAGATGGCACTTTATGACAATATGGCGATCTCGGTCGAATAGGGCGTGAGATAGTCGAACCCGGACTCCGTCACCACGATGGAATCGCCTATTCGCCCGCCGAATGTGCCGGCAACAGTGATGCCGCCGTCGACGGCGAACGTCATACCGGGGCGAAGCTGCGTGCGTTCCCCTCGCTTGAGTTCCGGCGATTCCAATAAGGACATGCCGATGGACCTGCCGGTCCTGTAGCCGGGAAGGTGCCCGGCGTCGAGGTAGACGGCCTCGGCTGCGGCGTTGACCTCCTCGCATGTCATGCCTGGCCGAACAGCCGCCAAGGCCGCCTTCTGCGCGGCAATCGCCACCGCGTGGATTTTCACCTGTTCATCGGATGCCCCGCTGACATAGAACTCCCTGTCAAATCCAAGCTTGTAGCCGCGGAACGAAACCATCCCGCAGAAGCACAGATAGACCGCGTCACCCTTCGAAAGCCGCCGCGTCGATGCACGTCTGTGTACCATGCAAGTATCGGACCCCGATTGCAGTATCTGTACATTCTGTATGACAGGCGAAACGAAACGATCCTCGGGATCGCGAAGAAACGCCGCAGCCGTCCGCGTCCCCGCCGCCATGGCGGCCAATGTGATCTCGTATTCCGGAACACCTTCGCCGATCACTTCCCGTGCCGCATCCATCATGGCGATGGCGACTTGACCCGCCTGGCGCATGGTTTCGATTTCGGCGTCCGACTTGATCATGCGTTGCCGGGCAACGAGAGAAGAAATATCTTCCAGCGGGCGCACGACCCTCATGGCGGCCAAACCTTCTCTCACCAGGCTTGGAATGGTTCTGGCTTCAATGCCGACTGCCCCTTGCGGAAGCTCCCCAAAAACGCCTTCCAGCGGCCGTCGCCACTCTTCGTTTCCGTCGGTCCAAGGCCGGATATCGTCGATCCAGCTCATCCGCCCGCACATCTCCGACTCCATCAACGGCGTGAGAAGGACGGGAGGCGAATCTCTTCGCACGATCAGGAGGGTCGGCCGGCCAAACTCGACGCCCAGATAATTCCAGTACCCGGCAAAATAAGCGACCGAATCCGGGTCCGATATGATTGCCGCTGCCAGATTTCTCTCGGAGAGAGCCTGCTGGAGTGCTTGCGTTCTTGCTCTGTACGAATGGGGCATAACTCACTCCTGTATGCAGCTTTATCAATTTGAAGATATTGCCCCTCTTATTTTCTTGTCAATTCAATTATATTTGCAAACTGGCTTGGTGGAAACCATATCAAGCTGCATACACCATCGATAGAATTACCGCCGCACTCCAAGTGCCGGCCCATTGGACGCGAACGCTGCAGCGGTGTATTCCAAACCCCATGAAACAGATCGATGGCTAAGTAGATGAATGGGAACCCCAACGAGAATGTTCGTCCTAGCCGAGGCCAGGTCGTGGGCATCTACCAGACAATCAGGGACCGGATTTGCCTCCTTCACTATCCGCCCGGGAAAAAGCTCGCCGAACAGGAGCTGGCCGAGGAGTTTGCCGTTAGCCGCACGCCCGTTCGCCAGGCACTGCAACGTCTGGAATATGATGGCCTGACGGAAATCCGGAACGGCGTCGGAACGACGGTCACCGCGGTGGACCGCCACGCCTTCGAGGATATCTTTGCGTTCCGCATGCGCATCAGCGAGCTGATCGGCGATTTTCCGGCGTCCGCAGAGATCCCGTCCGTCCTTGCCAGCCTTGGCCATCTTATCGACACCGCCGAGCAGGTCCGGAAAGATACCGATATGGTCGGCTTCTGGCGCCTGAATCATGAGCTGCAGGAAGCGACGGGAAGACTGATCGGAAACCGGTCTCTTCGGGACACCCATGCGCGCTATTATTTTTTGGCATGCCGGATCTGGTACAGTGTGATCGACCGGATTTTCGACGAGCAAAGCGCGGACTTTGTCGTCGAGGCACAGGAGATCGTGAAAGCCCTCAAAGCGGGAGACGTGCGTGCCGTCGGCTTCATCCAGCGCAATCACATCGCGCTCGGCATGCATCGGATCGCGCCGTATTTTCATCCTGAATAATAATTGGCGTCGGCAAGCAGCCGCGACAGCGGAGGAAGAGAAACGTCGCACCATCTAAATACATATTATAGTTGATAAACTTTGATATCCAAACCGTCGACCATTGCCGTCATGGTTATGGATATGCGCAAGCTGGTCGGGGCAAATTTCAGCCGTCTCAGGAGAGAGAAAAACCTCACTCAGGAAGAGGTTGAGGCGCGGTCCGGCTTCAGCCAGCAATATATTAGCGCACTGGAGCGCGGCAAGCGAAACCCCACCATTGTTTCGCTCTTCGAACTTGCCCAGGCGATTGGCGTCACGCACATGGATCTGGTTCAGCCTCTCACGCCGAATGAAATCGAGAAGGCCTTACTCGACCGCACCGTCAGATCGCGAGCAAAGCGCGCATAGCCTGAATTCACGCTTCCATCCTCCGTATCCGACCACCATTGGCGCTCCGTCGGAAAGGTTTTCCTTTGCAATCGCCGCTTGACGGTTAAAGAGGAATCGATGCGGCGATGCCATGTTAAGATCGCACATACTTCAAGGCCATTGATGTATGCCTTCAGTCAAATTTGCTTGCTTTTTCAGAGTGATTTCAAAAATATAGATCGGAATAGGACTACTCTTTCTTTGAAAATTAATTGAAGTATCTTAACCTGCTAATACTATTTCCAAGCAAGGCTGATGAATGGACCGAAAGGCGAAGCGCGATCCATCAATAGAGCTTCGCCACCTCCGCTACTTTCTGGCCGCTGTCGAGTACGGGAGCTTCCGCAAGGCCGGAGCCGCGCTCGGGATACAGGAGTCAGCGATCAGCCGCCGTATCCGCGATCTCGAGGATCGCCTGGGGGCGGCGTTGTTCCACCGTTACAATGGCGGTGTCCGCTTGACCTTCGCCGGAGAGCGTTTCCTCCCGCGTGCCCGCCAGATCGTCAGGCACATCTGCGAGAGCATCAGGGACATCGCGTCGATCGGACGCTCGGAAGACGGACGCGTTCGGATTGGAATCTTCTCCTCCATCGCCTCTGGTTTTCTTGCCGAGCTCCTGGGCGCCTATCAGCAGAATCATGCCGATGTACAGATCGAGCTCATCGACGGCGAGCCGGCAGATCATGTCGTCGCCGTGCGCCAACTCAGGCTCGACATAGCCTTTGTTACCGGCACGCGTGACTGGCCGGAATGCGACTCCGCAGAGTTATGGTGCGAGCGCGTGTTCGCAGTGCTACCGGAAGACCATATTCTAACCGGTAAGGAGGAGTTGGACTGGCACGATCTCACCCAGGAAATCTTCATTGTCAGCGAGGCGGCACAGGGTCAGGAGATCCATGACTATCTGGTGCAGCGGCTCGCGGCTCTGGGTCATCGCCCCGAGATACGATCGCAACATGTCGGCCGGGACAATCTGCTGCCGCTGGTGGCGCTTGGACGCGGCCTGACCCTCACCAGCGAGGCTACCACGGCTGCGCATTTCCCGGGCATCGCCTACCGGCCGATGTCTGGCGAGACTCTACCGTTCGGCGCAGTATGGTCGCCGAAGAACGATAATCCTGCCTTTAGGCGTCTGCTCAGCATGGCGAAGGTGCTCGCCCGCCGTTCATAAGTTGCTGACGTAGTCGGATTGCGAAGCGACAAACGTTGCCCGACGCGCTTTCGCAAATCCCCGATCCGTGGCGATGAACCGCTCCAGCATGGGCACGATCAGCCGAGTCGGGTCGGATACCGGTTGGGCGGTTTCGAGAGCCAACACCTCGGCATAGGCGGTCAGATCGCGATGGAGCGTCGCGGGCAGTTCCACTGTCACTTTCACCGGCTTGTTGTCGGCAATTGGGCCAAGCTTGAGCTTTGTCATCATGAGTCTCCGTAGGGTTCGAGCATGAGATCGCGGGCGACGATGACGCGAACAGCAAAACCCGGCCGGATGGTCAGTGTAGGTGCGACCTGCAACTGACGGCGGATGATCTGCTGGCCAGCGTCGTTGATGGTATCCTGCGCGCCATTGCGGATGGCCTGCACCAGCCGATCTTCATCGTCCATGGCAAGCTCTGCACCGACCGCGAGCAGTGTCGAGAGACCGGCGGCCTTTGCCAGATCCCACCAATGGTAATCAACGCCATCCTCGAGCCCGGCATAGCCCTGTGTGTCGGCGCCTGGTTGGCGCTCGAGAACGATGGAGCGACCGTTCGGGAATATGAGCCGGTTCCAGACCAAAAGGACACGGCGCTGCCCGAAACCGACATTGTTGTCATATTGGCCGATGATGCGGGTGCCCTGCGGCACGAGCAGGATGCTGCCAGTCGGGCTGTCGTAGATATGCTGCGTGACCTGGGCAGTGATCTGTCCGGGCAGATCGGAGCGAATGCCGGTGATGAGTGCCGCCGGAATGACGGAGCCTGCCTGAAGCACATAAGGAGACGCGGGCGCCACGACGCGATCAGCCGCAACGGTGCGGCGGTCAACGGCGGCATTCAGAAATGCGAGCTGGCGGTCCTGTGCCGACGGCGTGCCGAGCTGGCCGGCAGGGTCGAGACCTGCGAAATTAGAGGCCGTGGCAGTGGTGCCCGGCGTGGTCGCGTCAGAGCCGGACCGGGCTTCGGTCTGGAAGAAGACGCGGGAGGTTCTCGCGGCCTCTTCCTCTGCCAATCTGCGTTGCTCGGCCGGATCGACGGCCGGTGTCGTTAGCGGTGAAGGCGCCACTGGCTGACCCCGATCCTGCGCGCTGAGGATAGGCCGGCCGAGGTCTCCCGGTAGAGGTGGCCCGAGAACCGGGCCGGTATAGTCGCGCGGCAGGCCCGCGAGCCCGTCCGCCGTCTGCCGGTTTTCAGTGGAATAAAGCTCCTCCCCACCGGGGCCTGAATTGCGGGTTTGAAGAGCATAGATCAATGCCCCGCCAATGCCGAGACCGGCGACGATACCGACGCCAGTCAGCACCTTGCGCGACAATCGGGTGACGCGCGGGGCTTCGGCGCGCAGCCGCATGGGAGCGGCTGAGTCCGCGGCAGGGCCGGTTGGCATCGGAGCCTCTCCCCTTTCGTTTTCCTTGTCGGTCATGACGATGGCCTCCCATCGGTACGCACGATCCTCACGGCCTCTTGACGCTTGCCGCTGCCCAGGCGCAGCTCGGCAGCGCCGAACAGGCGATCGACGATCAGGATGTTCTGATAGATGCGGCTGTTGACGATCTCAGCTTCGCCGTCCGGGCCAATGACGAACAAGGGTGGAAGTTCGCCCTGCACGATGCCGCGGGGAAATTCGACATAGACACGGCGGCCGTCATCGTAGACGGAAACGGGCTTCCAGGGCGGATTGCCGCCGGTCAGGCCGTAGCGATAGTTCCTTGCCGCGACGGCCGGGATGATCGGCGTCGCCGGAACAGTCTGACGCTGCCCCGCCGGCGGCTGCGGATAGGCCCAGGCGACCGACGGCATATAGGGTTTCTGGCCTGAGCGCAGCTCGATCATGTAGACGCGGCGGTCGGTCGTGACGACAAGGTTGGTGGAAATGTCAGGCCGCGTCGGCTTCACAAGGATATGCACGCGCCGTGTCGTGCCGCTGCCGCTCTCAGTGTCGCCGATAATCCAGCGAGCGGTATCGCCGGCGGCGATCGGCCCGGCTCCCAGGCTCTCGCCCGGTTCGAGCGCGATGTCCGTGATCTGGCCGGGAGCTGCATAAACCTGATAGAGAGCCCCCTCGCTCCACGGATAGATCTGGATCGCGTTGTAATACCCCTCGCGGCGTGGTTCGACGCGCGCCGCTGCGTTGGCGTTCTCGACACGGCCGATCGCCGTACCCGTTACGGTTCCTCCCCGCGCCACCGTCCAGGCCGGAGGAATATGCAAGGGGCGTGGCCGCTGCTCGACAGCGGCTGTGGGAACCGCCGGCAAGGGCGGAACGTTGGCATCGTAACTGATCTGCGGCGGCTTTTGCGGCGTCGCACAGCCGGCCAGCGTAGCTGCGGAAAGAAGGACAAACGCCAAGATGGGTTTAGGGAGAGTCGTAGTCTCGCAGCCGGAATCTGTCTGAGTGAGCAGCATAATCATTGGCTCATCTCCCGCGACCAGTTGATGGCATTGACGTAGATGCCGAGCGGGTTGGCCTTGAGACGTTCGGCATCGCGGGGGATCTGGATCACGATGGTCAGGATCGCTGTCCAGCGTTCGGTGGTGGAGAGCTGGCCGTTCTCGTAACGGCGCTCGATCCACGCGACGCGGAAGGAGTCCGGCGACGCCCGGATAACCGATGACACCTCGACAGCGACTTGGCTCCTGCCGATTTTGGTGAACGGGTCATTGCTTCGCGCATAATCGTTGAGAGCCGCCGCGCCCCGATCAGTCGTCCATTCATAGGCGCGGAGCCAGTTCTGACGGACGATGATCGGATCGGCCGGCAGTCCCCGGACCTGCTCAATGAAGCGGGCGAGATGCCAGGCAATCTGGGGGTCTGTTGGCTGGTAATCGGCGATGGCCGGCGCGACAGTCTGCGCCTGGCCGAGATTATCCACCTGCACGACCCAGGGGACGACGATCCCTCGGGCGGATTGCCAGGTCAGCGCGGCGGCAAAGCCTGCCGACAGGATCAGGCTGCCGAATGCCATGTATCGCCAATTGCGAGCCTGAAGGCGGGCCGAACCGATGCGCTCGTCCCAGACCTGTGCGGCTCTCTGGTATGGAGTCTCGGGTTGTGGCGCCTTGCCGTAATGGGTTGCCGGTCGTTTGAATAAGCTCATGATGGGTCACTTGTCTGAAGGTTGACGGAAGTGCCGCCGCCATGGCCGTCGCCGGATCGGATGGCGTGGGCAGCGGCTGAAACACCGTGGCTGAAATGCTGGCTTCGCTTCATGCGCTTGGCCCAATCGGGAGCACCATCGCGCGAAGCCGCCGGAGCAGCGGCAAAGGAATCACCATCGGCGGCATCAACGCCGCCGATGGTGCCGAGCGTGGAAGAGCCGCCCGTCGCGCTGAAGCCGTCTTTCACACCCTCCGAAAAATTGGATCCGACGCTTTCTGTGGCGCGATTAACTGCACGCTTGAGCGGCGAGACAGCCGCCGAGCCTGCGGCGCGCCCGACACCGCCAAGGCCGGAGGCGACGCCGGCCGCGCCTGTCTGTCCTATCGAGCCGAGGCTGTAGGCGCTCGAGGCCGCGCCGGCGGCGGCGGCTCCACCACGAATGGCAGCCGTACCACCAGAAAGGGCTGCGGCACCACCTCGCAGGGCCAGACCGGCCGCACCGCCTGCGGCGAGCGCCGCACCACCGACGGCGAGGCCGGTGCCAGCTGCGGCTCCTGCGCCAAGCTGCGGACCGCCGGAGACGAGACCATTGGCGATGCCTGGTCCGAAGATGCCGAGGCCGACCAGGGAAAGCGCTGCCAGCACGATCGCCATCGCATCGTCGATCGTCGGCATGGCATCGCCAAAACCAGCGGTGAACTGGCTGAACAAGGTCGAGCCGATACCGATGATGACGGCGAGAGCGAGGATCTTGATGCCGCTGGAGACGACATTTCCCAGGACGCGCTCCGCCATGAAGGCCGTCTTGCCGAATAGGCCGAACGGGATCAGCACGAACCCGGCCAGCGTGGTCAGCTTGAATTCAATCAGGCTGACAAAGAGCTGGATCGCCAGAATGAAGAAAGCGAGGATGACAAGCGCCCAGGCGAAGAGCAGGCATGCGATCTGGATGAAGTTTTCGAAAAAGCTCACCCATCCCATCAGATCGGAGATGGATTCGAGCAACGGACGCGCCGCGTCGAGGCCGACCTGCGCCACCCGGCCGGGGCGCATGAGATCGGCAGCACTGAAGCCTGTACCGGAGGCTTGCAGGCCAAGGCCGGCGAAGCTCTCGAATACGATGCGGGCCAGATTGTTCCAGTTGGAAATGATGTAGGCGAATGCCCCGACGAACAGGGTCTTCTTCACCAATCTCGCAATGATGTCGTCGTCGGCGCCCCAGCTCCAGAACAGGGCGGCGAGCGTCACGTCAATGACGATCAGCGTGGTGGCGATGAAGGCGACCTCGCCGCCGAGAAGACCGAATCCGCTGTCGATATAGGAAGTGAAGACCCCCAGGAAATTGTCGATGACGCCGCTGCCGCCCATGAATCACCGCCCTTCGATGGTTTTTGGGGTTGCCGGCACGGAGGTCCTGCCGAGGAAGCGGTCGCGGGTCTCCGACCAGACGCGCAGGCATTCGGGATCGTTCGTGGCGGCCTGCCCAAGCTGCTGGCACCGGCGCTGACCGAGCCGGAGGGGATCCGCGGGTGATCCGACGGCGGCTGTGGATCGTGTCCATGGCGCGGGAGCCTCTCTCTTTCTGATCATCTCGATCGCCGTCGCCGTGATCGCGACCGCGATGAAGACAATGGCGCCCAGCCGGGCCAGCATCTTGCCGTCCATGACAGCACCCTCAGTTGAACATCTTTGGGTTGCCCTCCCTGTAGCCGGAACCCGGCGTCAAGAAGCGCTGTCGCTGCACGCGCCCCTGTTCGGCCGCAGCGGCCCGCTCGGCCTCCGTGAGCGCGGTGGACCGGCCATTGGCGGCAAGCAGCGCCGTCAGGTCGGAGAGCTGCTGCGACTGAAGGGCGAGAAGCTGGTTGCCTGCCTGTGCCGCCTGAAGCGCGCCGGTCGCGCTCTGGCTCTGGCCGACCAGTTGCGACATCTCGGTACGGTTGGTGTCGATATTGCCGACGACGGTCGCTTGCACGCGCATGGCGTCCTGAAGACCGCCGACGCTGTTCTGCCAGCGCTCCTTTGCATCGGCGACGAGCTGCGCATCGGTGGCCGAAAGCGAGACATTGGCGTACTTCGACTGAAACGCCTGATCGATCTGGCCGACGTCGAAGGCGATGTTCTGCGCCTGAGACAGAAGCTGCTGCGTGCGGCTCACCGACTGCTGGATCTGCCGGAGCGACGAATAAGGCAGGCTACTGAGATTGCGGGCCTGGTTGATCAGCATCTGCGCTTCGTTTTGCAGGCTGGTGATCTGGTTGTTGATCTGCTCCAGGGCGCGGGCGGCGGACAGGAGATTTTGCGCATAGTTCGTCGGGTCGTAGACGACCCAGGCGGCGGAAGCCGGCGGCGCCAGAATCAAAGAAGGGCCTGCGAAAATAAGAACGGATGCAGCAAGCACCGCCGCGCGGGAACGACAAGTCTTCATGGTTGAGCCTCCTTGTCAGGCTGGGGAATGAGATTGGTGAGGTTGGGAATGAGGTCGGCGGCCCAATCGACACCGCGCAGGCGCAGCCAGGCGGCGAGGAAACCGTCCCGACCGTGCTCGGTGAAGACACGGGCGGTGGCGGACTGGTCGGATTTCGAGGAAGCGGCCGTGAGCGCCAGACCGACTTCGCTGAGGCCCAGCTCGAACAGGCGGTTCCCCCTGCGGCTCTGGCAGTAGTAGTCCTTCTTCGGCGTAGCCCGCGCCAGGATCTCGATCTGGCGCGCGTTCAGGCCAAATCGCTGATAGATCGCGGTGATCTGCGGCTCGACGGCGCGCTCATTCGGAAGAAGCAGACGCGTCGGGCAGCTTTCGATGATCGCCGGCGCGATCGCCGAATTGTCGATGTCGGAAAGCGACTGCGTGGCGAAGATGACCGAAGCGTTCTTCTTGCGGAGTGTTTTAAGCCATTCCCGCAACTGCCCGGAAAAAGCTTCGTCATCAAGCGCCAGCCAGCCCTCGTCGATGATGAGCAAGGTGGGCGAGCCGTCGAGCCGGTCGCCGATGCGGTGGAATAGATAGGACAGGACGGCCGGAGCGGCGCCGGTGCCAACCAGCCCCTCGATCTCGAAGGCCTGCACCGACGCACTGCCGAGGTGCTCGGTTTCGGCATCGAGCAGCCGGCCGTAGGGACCGCCGACGCAATACGGCCTGAGCGCCTGCTTCAGGTCGTTCGATTGCAGCAGCACCGTCAGACCGGTGATGGTGCGTTCCTCGACCGGCGCGGAGGCGAGCGAGGTCAGCGCTGTCCAGATATGTTCCTTGACGTCCGGCGTGATCGCGATGCTCTCGCGTGTCAGGATGGCGACGATCCAGTCGGCCGCCCAGGCGCGTTCGGGCGCGCTATGGATGCGTGCGAGCGGCTGGAGCGAGACGGAAAGCGTGTCCCCCTCGGTCAGATTGCCACCGAGATCATGCCAGTCACCGCCCATGGCGAGGCCCGCGGCTCTGATCGAGCCCCCGAAATCGAAGGCGAAGATCTGGCTCCGCTCGTAGCGCCGGAACTGAAGCGCCATGCAGGCGAGCAACACGCTTTTGCCTGAACCTGTCGGCCCGACGACGAGCGTGTGCCCGACATCGTCGACATGAAGGGAAAGCCGGAACGGGGTGCTTCCTTCGGTCTTGCCAAAAAGCAAGGGCGGCGCACCGAAATGGTCATCCCGTTCCGGCCCCGCCCACACGGCACTGAGGGGGATCATGTGGGCGAGATTGAGCGTCGAGATCGGCGGCTGGCGGACGTTGGCGTAGACATGCCCCGGCAGCGAGCCGAGCCAGGCATCGACGGCATTGATGGTCTCCGGCATCGCGGTGAAATCGCGGCCTTGGATAACCTTTTCGACAAGCCTGAACTTTTCGTCGGCGAGGCGGGAATCTTCGTCCCAGACGGAGACGGTCGCCGTGACATAGGCCATGCCGGCATAATCCTGCCCAAGCTCCTGAAGCGCGATGTCCGCGTCGGCCGCCTTGTTGGCCGCGTCGGTATCCACGAGAACGGAAGCCTCGTTGGTCATCACCTCTTTCAAAATGGCGGCGATCGACTTGCGCTTCGCAAACCACTGGCGGCGGATTTTGGTGAGCAACTGGATGGCGTCGGTCTTGTCGAGCAGGATCGCGCGCGTCGACCAGCGATAGGGAAAGACGAGCCTGTTCAACTCGTCGAGAATTCCGGGCGTGGTCGCGGTCGGGAAGCCGATGATGGTGAGGATGCGCAGATGGCTATTGCCGAGGCGCGGCTCCAGTCCGCCGGTCAGCGGCTGATCGGCCAGCAGCGCGTCCAGGTACATCGGTATCTCGGGAACGCGGACGCGATGCCGGTTGGTCGAGACGGTGGAATGCAGATAGGTCAGCGTCTCGCTGTCATCGAGCCAGTGGCATTCCGGCATGAAGCCGTCGAGCAGCGCCAGCACGCGATCGGTGCGATCGGTAAAGGCGCGCAGGATCTTGTGCGCGTCGACACCGGATCGCTCGCGGCCTTCATAGAGCCATGCTTCGGTGCGGGCCGCGTCCTCGGCTGGCGGCAGATAGGTGAAGGTCAGAAAATATTCTGAAATGAAATGGCTACCCTGTTCCTCGAAATCGGCCTTGCGCTCGGCATCCAGCAGCGCCGAGGCCGGATCTGGAAAACGGCTGTCGGGATAGGTCGCCGCTTCCTGGCGCTGCGCTTCCACGAAGATCGCCCAGCCGGAGCCGAGACGACGGAAAGCATTGTTCAATCGCGCGGCAACAGCGACCAGTTCGGCAGCGACGGCGGATTCCAGATCCGGTCCACGGAATCGGGCGGTCCTTTGCAGCGATCCGTCCTTGTTCAGAACGACACCCTCGCCGACAAGTGCTGCCCAGGGCAGGAAGTCGGCAAGGCGGCTGGCGGTGCGGCGGTATTCGGCAAGGTTCATCATGGCCGCACTCCTCAGACCGCAAGATGACCGGGGATACGAAGGTGACGGCGCCCGACTTCCACGAACAGCGGATCGCGTTTCGCCGCCCAGACCGCTGCGAAGTGCCCAACTGCCCATATGGCGAGGCCGACCAGCCAGAGACGGAGGCCGAGGCCTACGGCTCCGGCGAGCGTTCCGTTCATGATGGCGATGCTTCTCGGAGCGCCACCGAGCAGGATGTGTTCGGTCAGCGCCCGGTGGACGGTGATGCTGAAGCCCGGCACCTCGTTGGCGTGTTGCAGAATTCCCGCCATCAGACCAGCGCCCCGCCGCCGAACGAGAAGAAGCTGAGGAAGAAGGAACTGGCCGCAAACGCGATCGACAGGCCGAAGACGATCTGTATCAGTCGCCGGAAACCGCCGCTTGTATCGCCGAAGGCCAGCGCAAGACCAGTGGCAATAATAATGATCACGGCTACGATTTTGGCCACCGGCCCCTCGATGGATTCGAGGATCGACTGAAGCGGTGCCTCCCACGGCATCGACGAGCCGGAAGCGTGAGCCGGCATGGCCGCCATCATCATAATGGCGGCCAGTGCCGTCGAACCAATGAGGTGGCGACGGATGCCGGGCAGGACGGACAGCGTGCGGTCGTTCGCCTGACCCGACCCCGGATATAGGAAGCGTGGAACGTGCAGGGTCATTGCTGTTCTCCTTTCGGAAGCGGTTGGCGGTCGAGGGAAAGATGAGCGGGGACGACGCGGTAATCGCCGTCGGGGCCGAGCCCTTCGACGCAGGCGAGCTCGGAGAGCCGGCGCGCGGAGCCGCGACCGGAGAGAACCGCTACGATGTCGATGGTTTCGGCGATCAGCGCCCTGGGGACGGTGACGACGGCTTCCTGAATAAGCTGTTCGAGCCGGCGGAGCGCGCCGAGGCTGGTGCCGGCATGAATGGTGCCGATGCCGCCGGGATGTCCGGTTCCCCAGAGCTTCAGAAGGTCGAGGGCTTCGGGGCCCCGCACCTCGCCGACAATGATGCGATCGGGCCGGAAGCGCATGGCCGAGCGCGCCAGATCGGTGAGATCGGCGATGAAGTCCTTGGTGCGCATCGGCACCTTGTTTTCGGACTGACTCTGAAGCTCGCGCGTGTCCTCGATGATGAGGAGTCGGTCCCGCCCCTTCGCCACTTCGGCCAGCAGTGCATTGGTGAGCGTGGTCTTGCCGGTGCCCGTGCCACCCGCGACCAGCACATTGGCGTGTGAGGCGACGGCCTCGCGCAGCAATCCCGCCTGATCGGCGGTCATGGTCCCTGCTGCAACATAGTCATCGAGGGTAAAGACCGAGATCGCCGGCTTGCGGATGGCGAAGGCAGGACCTGTGACGATCGGAGGCAACAGACCTTCAAAGCGTTCGCCACTGTCGGGCAATTCGGCCGACACCCGCGGAGCGCCAGCATGAACCTCCGCACCGACATGGTGGGCGACCAGGCGAATGATGCGTTCGCCGTCCGCGGGCAAGATGCGCTCGCCGGTGTCGGACATGCCCTCCGAGAGACGATCGATCCACAACCGCCCGTCGGGATTGAGCATCACCTCCACGACGCCAGGGTCTTCCAAAAAGCGGGCGATGGCAGCGCCCAGCGCCGTGCGCAGCATCCGCGCGCCGCGTGCAAAGCCTTTCGAATTTCGATGCACGACTGTCATCCGGATCCCCGCTTCTGGCCGGAGAAAAACAGACGGCCCCCGGACGGGATGATTAAAAGAGCCGGAAATCCGGGTGATTCAACAAGGAATTGGCATCGTAGTAGCGTAGCGTGCAAATACAGGTGAACGGCGGTGCGACGATCTTCCTGAATTCATCAAGCGCGTCGCCGTTCTCCATAGGTGTCCGTGCGTAGTCAGGCGTAAGACCCATGGGTAGAGAGAAAGTGCCAGATGACTGTTTTCGGCCAGATAGTGTTGAAAAACCCGCAGTTGCCGGCGCTTGCAACGCGTGGTTCACTCCTCTGAGTGATTTGCGGGGATCATGCGAATGATGGGATTTCAGGCGGCTGAACGGCGCTTTGGCCTGAAGCCGCACTATGTAAGTCGCCGACAGCACTTGCGGTTCTGCCGAGAATCTCGCCTGGCTCGTGAAGGAAAAGAAGATCGCTCCACATATTCCTGTCTTCGACAAGTCCAACCTCATGGACGGGACATTCTCGCGTGCAGACTTGAATGGGATGGCGAGGGCGATCGCTACGTCTGCCCGGCAGGCAAGGAGCTGGTACAGTTCCGCCGCTCCTACGCGGCACCCTGATCGGGCATAACAAGCGACGGCACCCGGCTTTATCGGGCCAGCAAGAAGGACTGTGACGTATGCGCCTGAAGCAGCGTTGCTGCCCGAATGCAGTTGCTCGAAAAGCCCCTCGGGTTCTCAACGAGGATGCTCGTGACGTCGCCAGAACTATTGCTGGACTCCCGACTATGAGCGCTTGCGCCATCGGCGCAAGAAGGTGGAGATGCTATTCGCTCACCTCAAGCGCATCTTACGGATGGCTCACCTGAGACTGTGCGGCTACTTCAAGATCAAGGACATCGAAGCCTGCGAGGCAGCCGGCATCGCCTATGTGCCCCGGTCGATCCGGGAGCTGGCGGTCCGCGAGGGATACTTCGCCAAGGAGCTGTTCCTCTACGATGCCGACAAGGACGTCTATACTTGCCCCAGCAGCGCGCCGCCTTCTCCGCGCTATGAGGGCAAGGCGCGACAACAGGAAGATCGATACTGCGACCACGCCGCCTGCAAGACATGCGCTCTCAAGCCCGCTGCACGGCAATCTCTATCGCCGGGTCTCGCGGCTGGAGAACGAGGCGGTCCTCGACCGCATGACCACCCAACTCGACGCCCGGCCGAGATTCTCGACCTACGGCGCGAGAGCGTCGAGCATCTCTTCGGCACCATCAAGCAGTGGATGAACCAGGGCGCATTCCTGATGCGCGGGCTGGACAACGTGCGCGGGGAGTTTAGCTTGCCGGCGCTCGCCTACAACATCAAAAGGGCCATCACCATCGTCGGCGTGCCAGGCCTGATCGCCGCCGTGAGGGCGTGATCGGCCAAAATCCGCCTTCCGAGGCACTCATCCCGCCTGAAAGCACTCAGTCGAGGCCATGCGCCGCCCAAAACATCGAAGATGTGGAATCTTCAGAAAATCCCGCTTCGATCAACGGCAACCGCCTATCGAATCCCTGACGCCCAACGCGTTTTAGGACGGTCTGCCTAACATTCGCGACAAAATAGACGGCTTTGAAAATCAGATAAATGTCTGTCGCAAAACTTAGTCGCAAAAATCGAAGTTTCGGAACTAAGTTTTGCAACGATCTGATATCCACTTCAGGGGCCAAACAAGAACTTTGATGTCCGCTTTCGTGTTGGATGTCCCGACAGCGGACGGTCGGCCGTCGGTTGCAATTCGTCCTCATTAATGAACCCTTGAAAGTTTGCGTCATTCTCCATACTTTGATATCAACGCCATCATTTCTATGGGGATGATATCAATGCCGGCAGTCACCATTCGAAATCTTTCTGACGAAACACATCGTGCTCTGCGGCTGCGAGCGGCTCATCATGGCCGAAGCACCGAGGCCGAGATCCGTGACATTATTGAGGCCGCTGTTCGTCCCCCTGAACGTGTTAAGCTTGGCGCTTTACTGGCGGCTATTGGGCGCGACGCTGAGCTTTCCGATAGCGACGTTGAAGCTCTGCAGAAAAGTCGCGACAAGATGCCTGCTGAACCGATGACCTTCGAATGATCTTGCTGGACACCAATGTTATATCCGAGCCTTGGAAACCGGTTCCTAACGAGGCAGTGATCGCCTGGCTGGACGCCCAAGCCATCGAAACGCTGTTCCTTTCAGCGATAACGATCGCCGAACTTCGCTTCGGGATCGCTGCTATGCCTTCAGGGAAACGGCAAACTATCCTCCGCGACCGCCTTGAGGGCGAAGTGCTGCCTCACTTTTTCGAGCGCATCCTGTCTTTCAACCTGCTGACTTCTCAGTTTTATTCGGAACTGATGGCACGCGCTCGAGTATCTGGGAAAGCGATTGGCATGGCTGATGGCTACATTGCCGCCACAGCAGCAGCGAATGGCCTCGCGGTCGCAACTCGTGACACAAGCCCGTTCGAGGCCGCTGGGTTGAAAGTGATCAATCCATGGTCCCGATAACGACAGTGTAGATCTAGGTGTCGTAAGTTCGTATCGGTTCAACTGCAAGCCAGATGGCCAATTTGCGGGGTTTCAGCTTCCGCTCTCATCAAGAGCTTTGCGCCCTCATGTCGGTCATAGAGGCGTCATCGCGCCTGCCTGAAAGCAGACATCGTCTTGGCAGCGGCGTCATGTTAGGGAGCTTCGAGCGTTAAACGTCAGGGAATACCGTTACAGAAGCACCTACAGGAGATGAAGCATGTTCACCCACGTCATGATCGGAAGCAACGACCTGGAGCAGGCCAGAAGCTTCTACGACGCCACCTTTTGTTGCATTGGGAGGCAAGTCCGGCGAGATGGATGTGAGAGGCCGACTGATCTACGCCCATGAGGGCGGTCGCTTGATGATCACGAAACCGATCGACGGTAGGCCAGCGACTGCGGCCAACGGTGGGACGATCGGTATCGCCGCCGCGAGCCCCGAACATGTTCTAGCGTGGCATGCCGCCGGTATCGCGCATGGTGGCACGCCCATCGAGAGCCCACCTGCAGAGCGTCCGAATGGGGCGTTCGTCGCATATCTTCGCGATCCAGATGGAAATAAACTCACGGTGCGGTCTCAGCCGACGAAATGATATGGCGTGGTCAGCGCCTAGCGGACAGCGTGTCCGAGGTTAGAGGCGGCAGGCGTGGAATGTTTGCTCCAGGTCGACAGGCGCCATGGCATAGATGCGCCTCCATTTCGGCCTTTCAGGCCGCTTTGCGAATCTCCCAAAAGCTGCCGCCCATGCACCCTGAATGCCCGTGACGTGGCGGCGGTCTGAACGCTTTGCCGCGGGAAGTAAGCGTCCGGTCGTGGGGACGGTTATGCGATTGTGACGATAAGAACGACGACCATAAGCACCCACGGGATCAAACCGATCCATCCTGCCATAGGAGCTTGGTAGATCAGCGGGCCATCGGGACACGCTTAAATCCCAGCCAGTTAAATCCTGTCTCGGTTGAGGATAGGGATTGCACGCGCACCTTCCCGAGGGTGATGAGCGGCAACACGAGCCTGGCGGTGGTGTAGCCAATCACCTCAAGAATAAAGTCGATAATGATCAAGTCGCGGCTCCGGTGCGATGTTCCACGGCAACAAGTCGTCAATTCTGTTGATCGTATAATCGGCGACGCGGGTTAATACCTGGCGAAGATAAGCTTCCGGATTGAGACCGTTGAGCTTCGCGGACTCGATGAGCGACAGAATGGCGGCGGCGCGCTCGCCACCCTTGTCCGATCCAGCGAACAACCAATTCTTGCGGCCAAGCGCGATCGGCCGGATCGCCCGCTCGGCGGCGTTGTTGTCGATCTCGATGGTGCCGTCGTCGAGGAAGCGGCAAAGCGACGCCCAGCGGGTAATCGCATAGCGGATCGCCTCCGCCGTGCTGCTCGAGCGCGGCAGTTCCGTAAGCACCTTGTCCCACCACCGCCGGAGCGCCTCGATCTTTGGTTTGGCCTGACCCTGCCGGACGGTCTTGCGCCTGTCCGGCGGCGCTCCGCGGATCACATTCTCGATGTGGTAGAGTTCGCCGATCCGGACAAGCGTTTCCTCGGCGATCGGATGCGTTCCGGGGCTGGTGGTCAGATCGAAGAACTTGCGGCGGATATGCGCCCAGCAGGCCGCCTCCTGGATGGCGGCGGGTTTGTCGGGTTTGGTTGGCTCGTAGAGGTCGCGGAACCCGGCATAGCCATCGGCATGCAAGATACCCGAGAAGTCTGCGAGATGGGCTTTCGGATGCTCACCCTTGCGATCCGGACTGTAGAAGTAGGAGACTGCAGGCGGCGTCTCGTCGCCCCAGGGGCGACCATCGCGAAGTGCTGTCTGCCTGCCACCTTGCCACCTTGGCCAAGGGGCATTGGCTCGTTTCGAGCGCTATCGCTGTGACAGAGATGGTAAGAACTCGCCAAAAGCTACGTCTCAGCGAACTGTTTTAAATGGTATGTCATTGATCGGACACATTCATCTTTCGCTCGGTGTCGGGAGTGTTGATCCAATCACGCCATGTTCGGTAAGTAACCGCGCCTGAAACAATACCTTCAACGATATTACGACACAGACGCTCCTGTAGAGCGGAGTGAGTTAAGCCGCTCTTTCGTCGAAGCTCCTCCAATCCAGCTTCGCTTATCTCGAGAAACCCGGCTCGGGGGCAATCCTTAATCATCTCGGCATGTGTGGATGGTAGCTGGCGAATTATGGATGCGCTGTACTCGAATGTTTCGGCGTTCAAGGGCTGCCGATTGCCTTGTGCGGCAACCTGACCGATGGTCGTGATATAGGCAATGAGAAACAAGCGCCCAGTATTCATCTATAATCCTCAGCAGCGTTGAAGCGTTTGCGAGCAGATTACGTCGTCGGATTGCTGTCAAGTTTGGATGGCGAAGTTCGATGTCATGAGCGAATTGGCCCAGCAGCAGACTTCAGCTTTGTGCTCGCCTCGAGTAATTCCACGGCATCAGATCATCGATCCGGCTCTGCTTGTGGCCGGTGACGATGGAGGTGAGCGTGGCGGTCAAGTAGGCAGACGGATCGACAGCGTTGAGCTTGCAGGTATCAATGAGCGAGGCGATGGTCGCCCAATTCTCGGCTTCCCACATCATGCCCCGCAAAAAGAGCATACTTCCTGTTCAACGCTATGGGCCGAATGGTTCGTTCGACGCTGTTGTTGTCGATCTCGATACGACCGTCAGTCAGGAAGACACAGAGGCCATCCCAGTATTTGGCGATATAGGCAAGCACTTCGCCGAGCGGCGACTTACCAGCGACATGGGCACGATTCTGCGTGAGCCAACTTCGCATGTCGGTGATTATCGTTTGATTCAGGACACCGAACAGAATGAATGACTGCGTTCGATGAGCTGTTCCGGGCTAAATATCTGTTCCGGAAGAGGTCGTTTTTGATGCGGCATGTTCACTTGGACGCCGAGATACAATGGGGTAGAATGGTAGAAAATTAGATAATTAGGTAGAATGGAGTACCTCCAGATGAGCCTCAACGTGAAAGACCCCGAAGCGCATCGCCTCGCCCAAGCGATCGCCCATGCAACCGGGCAGAGCATGAGCCGTGTCGTGACCGAGGCTCTGCGTGAGCGGTATGCGCAAATTGAAAAACAGAGAGGCAGAGCCTCGTTCGAAGAACTTCTGGCGATTGCCGACAGGGCCGCAGCCCATTTGAAGCGGCCTTATGCTGATCACGCCGAGCTTCTCTATGACGAGGACGGCCTGCCGAAATGATTATCGATACATCCGCCATGGTGGCGATCCTCTACGGCGAGCCGGAGGCCGCCGCCTTCACGCGACTGATCCACGGTTCCGCAACCAGCCGGATCAGCGTGGCAAACTATGTGGAGCTGTCCATGGTGATCGAAAAGCAGCTCGGGCCGGAAGGCATGAGGCAGGCCGACGCCTTCTTTCGCCGCGCAGTGATCGACATCGAGCCCGTGACCGTTGAGCAGGGGCATCTGGCCCGACAGGCATTCCTTGATTTCGGAAAGGGCAGGCACAAAGCTGGACTGAATTTCGGCGACTGTTTTGCCTATGCTCTTGCCAAGGATTTCGGCGAACCGTTGCTGTTCAAGGGCAACGATTTCACTGAGACGGACATCCGCTCGGCTATATGATACACGACCTGGAATGATGCAGGTTGCCGTACTGAACGCTTCGCGACTAACGGCGACTATCCCATCGTCAATATCTGCAACGGCTTGCTTGGAACACCCCATTTTAGCCGACGAAATCACTCGCATTATGGCGCTTTTAGTGCAAAACAGTGGCGCATACCTTTGTTAACGCGATCTGCTTGGCTGCGTCGGTTATCTTCTGGCTTGACCGATGAATTCTGAACTTAGGCCTGCCCGTCGGATGAGTCGGCGACGTCCTCGGCGATTTCCTGTCGCAGCTTCGGTCCCTGGGCAAGCCGGCGGCCGAGCGCTGTCACAAACGCTTCATAGCGCTCGCTGGCCTTGGCTCGGGCAGCCTGTGCAGCCAGTTCGGGCAAGGCTGGCGTGGTGGCGAGCCAGAAACGGACGAACACGGCGAGGGTCTCGACCGAGATGCCGAGATCACGCTCCAATCGCGTCATGCGGCGGTCGATCTGGTCCAGACGCTTGGCGATAATTGCCTCGCGCCGTTCGGCGTCATCCGGCGACAGGAAGGATGCAACAGCCGCCTCCACGATCAAAGACATCGGCTGTTCCCGGCGGGCGGCATAGTCCGAAAGCATCTTCATGACGTCCAGTTCGAGATAGACGGAGATCTGTGTCTTCTTTTTTCTACTTGTCATGGGCTTCACAACTCCATTCCGTCTTTGGGATAGAGCGAGACCTGCCGCGCCACACCTTCCATAAGACGGGTCAGACGACGGTTACGCACCGCGTCCTCGTCATCGTCGTCGGGCGGCCCGAGCTCGAATTCGTTCTCGATCGGCTCCTTCTTATCGACAGGTTTGACGTGGCTTAGCTCCGGCTGATGCCGACGCTCGGATTCAGTTGGGTCTTCGTCACCCGCGAATGTCCCGGCAGCCGTGGGAGGGGTCGGGATCGGCATGCGGCTCCAGTCGTCCGGACGCGGTACGTCCTGCGGGACGAGTTGGGGCGGCGGCAAGATCCGCTCCCTAAACCGCCGGTCCTCATAGTAGCGGGCTTTCTTCGCCTTGATCGGCGGTATCCCGGCAACCATGACGATTTCGTCGCTTGGTGGGAGCTGCATGATCTCGCCGGAGGTGAGCAGCGGGCGTGCGGTTTCCTGACGCGAGACCATCAGATGACCGAGCCACGGACTCAATCTGTGGCCGGCGTAGTTTTTCATGGCTCGCATCTCGGTGGCCGTGCCGAGCGCGTCGCTCACCCTTTTTGCGGTTCTTTCGTCATTGGTGGCGAAGCTCACCCGGACATGGCAGTTGTCGAGGATCGAATTGTTAGGCCCGTATGCCTTTTCGATCTGGTTCAGCGATTGGGCAATCAGAAAACTCTTGAGCCCATACCCTGCCATGAAGGCCAACGCCGACTCGAAGAAATCCAGCCGGCCCAAGGCCGGGAACTCATCCAGCATGAGCAGCAGCCTGTGCCGTGCGGCCTTCGCCTGCAGGTCCTCGGTCAGGCGGCGGCCAATCTGGTTGAGGATCAGGCGAATGAGCGGCTTTGTCCGATTGATGTCGGACGGCGGCACGACGAGGTAGAGCGTCGTCGGACGCTTTTCGCTCACGATATCGGTGATGCGCCAGTCACAGCGGCGCGTCACCTCTGCGACGATCGGATCGCGATAAAGTCCAAGAAAGCTCATCGCCGTGGACAGCACACCGGAGCGCTCGTTATCGGATTTGTTCAGCAGCTCGCGTGCGGCGCTGGCGATGACAGGATGCGGTCCGCTCGGCCCAAGATGCGCCGTCTTCATCATCGCGGCGAGCGTCGACTCGATTGGCCGCTTTGGGTCGGATAGGAAGGCCGCGACGCCTGCCAGGGTCTTGTCCTTCTCGGCATAAAGGACGTGCAGGATCGCGCCGACCAGCAGGGCATGCGAGGTCTTCTCCCAATGGTTCCGCTTTTCGAGGCTACCCTCGGGATCGACCAGAATGTCGGCGATGTTCTGGACGTCGCGGACCTCCCATTCCCCTTTCCGGACTTCCAGCAACGGGTTGTAGGCGGCTGACTTCGGGTTGGTCGGATCAAACAGCAGGACGCGACCGTGCCTTGCGCGGAAACCGGCCGTGAGCTGCCAGTTCTCCCCCTTGATGTCGTGAACGATCGCGCTGCCGGGCCAGGTCAGAAGCGAGGGGACGACAAGGCCAACGCCCTTGCCTGATCTGGTGGGAGCAAAGCACAAGACATGCTCGGGGCCATCATGGCGCAAATAATCCTGCTTCAGGCGGCCGAGAACCACGCCGTCCTGACCGAGCAGACCGGCGGCTTTTACTTCCTCCAGCTCGGCCCAACGCGCCGATCCATAGGTGGCGACGTTCTTGGCCTCGCGTGCACGTGAAACCGACATGCCGATCGCAACCGCGATGGCGATGAAGCCGCCCGACGCGGCGATCAGGCCGCCCTCGACAAAGATCGAAGGGGCATAGGCGTCATAGAAATACCACCACCAGAAGAAGGACGGCGGATAGTAGATCGGCCAGCCCGCGATCTCGAACCAGGGCCTTCCAAGCTGGGACTGAAAGCCGAGCTGCCAGGCGGTCCACTGCGTCGCGCCCCAGGTCGTCATCAGGACGATCAGGAAGATGGTGAGGATCTGCCCCCAGAGGATTTTCGTCGCGGACATGGCGATGATCCTTTCTTGGAATTCGAGGCTAGAGACCGAGCCCTCGCTTGCGGCCAAAACTCCAGTCGATGCCCCCATCATTGCGGGCGACACCGGAGACGTGCTTGCCGAGCTGCTTTTCAAGCGAGGGTCTCCAGGGAACGAGCTGGAAGCCCAGACCGTCATCGATCATTGCGAAGCGGCCAGAGGCGAGCACGAAGCGCCGTCGATAGGTGCCGGCGACATATTCACCACTGTCGGCGCGGTTGAACGGCTGGTTCGTCTCGGCAGCAAGCTTTTCACCGAGCGCGTCCAGCTCGCGGCGACGCAGGGTGCCGACCAGTCTGCGGGCGAACACCACGCTACACCCATGACGTTCGGCAAGACCCTGCTCGACAAGATGGTCGGCGCGCCGGTCCATGGCCTGCTGCACCTCGGCGCCGAAGCCGCCATCGGAGAGCGACAGCGGTTCTCGCGCGACGGCCTGCCGGTCGAGCCAGGTCGCACCTGACGCCGTCACCTGGGCGTTGATGTCGAGATCGGAGCGAACGGCAAGCGCGACACGGCGCCGCCCGCGCGCGTCATCGAACTTGCGCAGCTCGACGATCGAGCCGGGAGCGCTGTCTCCCGCCGCATCGAGATCGGGCAGCTTGATATGATGGGTGCGGCCGTCGACGCCATCGACCACAGCATAGGCCGTTCCCCTCAACTCATCGTCGAGACCGCGATCGACCAGCCGACCGATGACTGGCTCATCGAGACTTTCGCCTGCCAGCACGTAGTTCGCCGAGCCCCGTTCGATGCCGAATTCGGTCAGCGCCTTGTGCATCCGCTTGATGATGTCGCCGCGTAGCCCGAGTTCGCGCAGCACCGCCTCGGCTTCGGGTTTGATGAACCATTGGGAATAGCCGACCTGTCCGGCGACACCCAGGATTTCCAATGTACGCAGGCGACCGACCTTCAGCGCATGGAATTCATCGGGTTGGCGATCGGATCGCGGCGCGAGATCGATAATGCCGGTTTCCTTCCCGTCCCGGACAAGCTGACGATCGAGCTGGGTCCAACGCTCCGCCTCGATCTGGCCCTCCAGCATGCGGCGGATGCCGAGGTCGGTACGCGGCCCCAGCTCCTGGGTGATGAGATCGCGCGCCCGGTCGCGGATCCCCTCCTTGATGTAGTCGCGCGAGACGACGAGATCCTGGCCGTCGTCACGGACGCCGCGCACGATCAGGTGGACATGGGGATGCTCGGTGTTCCAGTGATCCACGGCCATCCAGTCAAGCCGGGTGCCGAGATCCTTCTCCATCTGCCCGACGAGATCGCGGGTGAAGGATTTGAGGTCAGCCATTTCCAACGCGTCGTCGGGGCTGACAATGAAGCGGAAATGATGCCGATCGTCCTGGCACCGCTCGGCGAACGCGCCGGCGTCGGCATTCTCGGTGCCCGGCCCGAACAGGCGGGCCTTCTCTCCGCCGCGGGTTACGCCTTCGCGGCGCAGATAGTTGAGATGGGTGCCGAGCGGTGCTGAGCGTGCCGAATGGCGAATGACACGCGCCTTGACGACGGCGCCGCGCGAGCGGGACGAGATCAGGCGATTGGCCTGAATGCTGGCACGCTGGCCATGCCCCAAGCGTGAGCGACTGCTGGAGACGACGCGGCCGGAGCGCGACACGTCGCCGCCAGCCTTCTTCGCCGCGGCGAGCGCCTGTGCAATGAAGGGCCGTGTCGACTGCGCTCGGGTGGACCGGATCCGCCCGAGACGGACGCGGAACTCGCGCTCATCAGTCATGGCGCAGCCCCGCAATGTTCAAAATATCTCGCAGAGACAATTGGTTGGGTCTTGGGCGAACATTGCGGCAAAGCCGGGCAATGTTTGCAACTGGAAAGAAAACCAAACAAAAACAACCATTCGACCGCCGCGCAATGTGCGCCCTTTTATCCTGCCATCGTCCGGTTGCTGCGCCTGCCTCCATCCCCGGCACCCTCCATGATGCGCCAGAGCCCGACAGGATGCGAAAGGGGCGGCTGACCGTCATTGCGGACCATCCCCCTTGCGACCGGCGAGGAAAATGGGGGCCGCCTGCGGCCCGGCAGTGGCATCGCCCTGCGCCGGAACGGGACGTTGCAGATCGTTCGGCGGGCGATCGGCAGCACGATCATCGGCAGATCGGCGGTCGTCCGCGCGCGCCACGAAGAGCGGCGCCTCGCGCCAATCATTGGGTCGCCGGAGAGCGATTCGCAGTCTATCCGACGGCGCGGCGGAGCCAAGCGCGGGAGCGAGCAAAGCGACATAGGCGCGTGTTTCGGCCGGCAGGGAACGGCCGGTTGCGAGATATTCGTCGTAACGCGCTGGCCCCGCATTGTAAGCTGCGAGCATGGCCGGAACAGTGCCGTAGCGGTCAAGCATCTCGCGCAGATAGGCAGTGCCTGCGATGATGTTGTCGCGAGGATCGAACGGATCGCTGCCGAGCCGGTGACGGGCGCGAAGTTCGGCCCATGTGTCAGGCATGATCTGCATGAGCCCAAGCGCACCGGCACGCGAGACTGCGCGCACGTCGCCGTAGCTTTCGGCGCGTTTTACCGCCACGATCCATGCCTGCGGAATGCCGAAGCGCTGCGATGCTTCTGCGATATGTGCGGCATGAGGATCGGCAATTCCCGCGCGTGTGGCCGGCAGCGTTTGTGCAAGAGCCGGACACGCAAGGGACGCGGCAAAGGTCAGGCCGGAAAGAAAAAGGGGAAGTGCTGAGCGCCAGACGGTGGCAAACCGCCCGACGCGCGCATGGTGTCCGGGTGCCACCGTTCAGTCCTTCTTCCGCTTCTTCGATGGCGGGGTGGTGTGCAGGCCCCAGGCGGAGACGTCGTCACCGGCGCGGAAGAGGTTTGCGCGAAGTGTGCCGCCGAACAGAGGACTGTAAATCTCGACGGAGACGAATTCGCCGGCACGGTCGCCGACATGCGACCAACCGGCACCGATATCGAGCCCTTCTTTGTCGCCGAGCAGGATGCGATAAGCCGGGGCGTTCTTTGCATGCGAAGGTTCGGCCGGAACGAAGGTGATTTCCTCGTCGATGCCAAGCGCTCTGAAGCGCCCTTCGAAGCCGGTCTGTGTGCGGATGAATTGGCCAATCTGAGCCATGATCGTGGTCTCCTGGGTTGTGCGGCGAGGTTGCGAAGGCCGCGCCGTCACCGCGTCGGCGCGCCAGACGAAGCGGCCGTAACCGTCTTCGTCGGTGTAGAGAGGGACTGCCCGACCGATCACGGCGGAAGCCGGAAGCGGGCCGAAGTAGCGGCCGTCGAAGCTGTCGCGGACTTCCCAGTTCATGAGGAACATCTGATCAGTCGCGATGACGCGGCAGCCCTGCCAGATCGGCAGGTCGCGGCCCATCCTGTCGTGGCTTAACGCTGAGCCGATAGCCACGCCGTCGATCAGAATGTCGCGGCCGATCCGGCAAACCTGTTGTCCCGGCAGGCCGAGAACGCGCTTCAGCAGCGGCACTCCGTGACCGACATAACCGCGTTCCACCATGAAGTCGGCGAGCGGTTCGGGCGGCATGACGGCGACCAGTTCGGGCACTTCCAGCCGGTCGGCCGGAGCGATAGTGTAGAACCCGACCGGCGCGCTGGCCGTGTTGTTCCAGATGAGCTTGGTCGGCGTCGGGATGAACGCCGCGATAGCGGCGCCCACACCCGCGAAATACGTCACCATGACATAGCCGAAGCGGGTCATCGTCCGAGCTCCCGCCGCTTGAGCCACGCCTGGTGGCGCTCCATCGTGTAGATGCGCGGTGCTTCACCCGCCTGCATGCGGTGAGCGACGTGGCGCCAGTGATCGGGCGCGACATCGCAGGCATCGATGCCGGTACGCTCCACGGCGTCGATGTGGCGCAGCACGTCTTCGACCTTTGCCCAGCCTTCGATCTTCAGGAGGATTTCGCCACCGGGGCGCACGCAGGAAAGTGTCTGGTAGGCTTCGCCCGGCGCGACGGCGCGCAAGATGTCGATGCGCGATATGACCGTGCCAAAGTCGTTGGCGGCCCAGCGGACGAACGCGAAGATGCTGTTCGGCCGGAAGGAAACGATGCGCCTGCGGCAGTCAAGGATCCGTCCGTGCGCCTCATGGCCGAATTTGATCCAGAACTCGATCTTCTTCTCGATCCAGATCAGCTCGACATGGGTCATGCAGTCTATGGTGCGTGCAGACGGCAGCGGGCCGCCGCGCAAGCGGGGAGCCGAGTTGCCGGTCATGAAGGGGCTCCTTCGGTTCGGAGGAACTCGTGCGAGAGCGGTTCGCGCGGCGTGGCGGCAGCGATCTGCCCACGCTGAAGCGTGACGATGTTGATTCAATGCCGCGGGCCGGCAGGCCGGACAGCGAAACCTTTGCGGGCCGGACGCTCGCTCATGGTGTGGCGCCCCTAGATCCGTACCCCGACAAGCGTGGCAGGGCCTCATGCTCACGCTGCTGGGACCCCTTGAGCGCGGAGCCCTGCGGGTCGGCATCGATAAGCGTGATGCGAATTCGTGCCGCAACCATTCACCGGGAAGGTCTAGTACCAGCGCTGTCCTGCCGACACGGCCCTTTTTGTTGACGAAGGCCCCAATCATCGCGCCCCTCCCGGATGATCATCGGGATGAAGTTGTGAGGCTTGCGAGGTCTCCTGCGCCGTTCCGATTTTACGCGAATCCGGTTCGCTTCCGATCTTCTTTGCGGTTACGTTGAGCCCTTCGTCTGTCTCGCGGACGAGCTTTTGCACATCGCGCGCGCGCTCTTCAAAGTTAGATTCTCTGTTAGAGTCTAAGTTAAGGGCGCGATTTTCGGTTTTATTCCCATGAGTTAAACTCTGTTTTCGTTCCCGATAGCACGATAACGACGTTCCTGATGGCACGATATTCGGCGTTCCTGATAGCACGGGGCCGTCCACAGATTGTCCACAGGGCGCAAAGGCGAGCAACATCCGGCCGCCGGCTTCGACATCCATGAACAGCGTGTAGCCGGGGAGTGGCTGACGGCGGACGATGTCGCGAAGCTCGAAGCTGAAGCGCCGGAAGGGTGACAGACTGCCGGATTTCTGGTGAAGATGGCGAAAATCGAAACGCCAGCCATCGCGTTGGCGGCCGCCGTGCTTGCGGATCAGGCGGTAGAGCCAACGGTCAAGGCCGCCCGTCAGATCAAAATAGGCCCGGTCGATGGTGAGTACGAGCGCGTCATCAAGGACAGCTTGATAGAACCAGTCGGGGAGGATCATCTCGATGCCGTCCGGACGGCCGTGACGATCCGTCCGCTCTTTCCATTCGTTGATCCAGGAGAAGCGATGACGCCGCCCTTCAACCGGCTGGCGGATGGTTGTGGCGACAGTCGTGCTCTGGAGCCGGTCAAGCGCAGCCTTAAGACGCCGATAGTCCCTGAGCGAAGTACCGCGGCCGGTGAACTTCAGCATTTCGTAGGGCGTCGCAGCCATAAGGCGCGAGGTTCGAAGCCCGGCGTCGCGGGCTTCGACGATCTGGCTCGCCGCCCAGATCAGGATATCGGCATCCCAGATTGTGGCCATGCCATGATCTGGGACGGCTTCGACCCGGATCGACACACTACCGGCGGAAAAGTCGATCGGCGTGACGCGATGGGTTTTAGAGAGTGAGAAAAAGGGAAAAGTCATGAGATCCTGCGCGTCTCTTGGCGCGAAGTCGCCGGGGAGCGCCCGGAACAGATCGAGCTGACCGCGCTCCGAGAAAGACCGATGCCGTGCCGCCATTCGGAAAACCCGCCGCAATCAGCGCGCATAGCGGCCGGGCTGCGATATAGCGGACAGCGTGTGGCGCTTCGCCGGCAGCACATGCCCACGTGGATCCGAAGTCGAAGTGACGGCACCCCGCGCGGCCCAGGCTTCAAGGTCGTCGACGGCATAGACAACGCGGCCGCCAAGTTTGCGATAGGCCGGCCCGGTCCCGTAGCTCCGATGCTTTTCAAGTGTACGGGCCGAGAGCGAGAGAAATTCTGCGGCTTCCTTGGTGCGCAGGAAACGGGGCGGCAAATTGGCGAAATTGGGTCGCATGGATCGGGTCTCCGTGGGGTTTCCGGTGACCGCTGCGGTTCAGCGGCGGACGGCGACTACCGTGGCGGATAAAACCTTCAGAGGGGATGGGGAACTATGGGGGGCCTAAAATCCCCACCCCTCCCTCCACGCGAACTGCTACGATCGGCGGCGGTGACGCAGGAGTTGGAGATAGCCACCACCAATCATCGCAAAGCCACCTTCCACCAGGCCAATTACGGTGTCGCGCAAGGGAGAGGTCTTCCACGGTCCCGCTGCCACACGCCCCTCCCCGTAGATGGCAATGGCAATCTCGCGGTAGCTGGCACCGTTCATTCGACCGTCGACGGCCTGCAGCTTCAGGCGCAGGCGTCGGCGCTGATCCGCTGTCATACGGGTGTCAGGCGGGAGAGACCGTCCCTCACAGGCACGCCAGAAACGGGACAACGCCTCGATGCGGCCGAAGGTATCGGCGTCAAGCGGGATCAGGGCCGCGAGCGCGCCGTGAGGAGCGGTATCGGAAAGGATCAAATACTGCGATGAAGCCGCGCCATAAAAAGCATACCGCCCTTCTGGTGTATCGCCGCCTAGGTCGGTCTCACCGAACGAAGGAGCCGGTTCCGGTGGCAATATGTCGGGCCGCTGAGCAAAGAGAAGAACTGCCGGGTCACGTAAAGGCGACCAGAATATCTTTTGAGCCAACGCGGAAAGGCCAGGACTGGCAGGGAAATCGCAATCCCCAGCGTTGCTCGGCCTCTCGGGAGAGCGGCTGGGTCTCCGTTTTCGTGCTCACAAGATTGTGATACAGACGCTGGTAAGGCTCGTGGCGGCGCAGGCATTCCCAGGCAAGTCCTTCGATCGGCAGAGTATCGAAGAAGTCGTAACTGCGGTGGTCGCGCCAGCGCGATGTGTCAGGCTTGATCAACTCAACTCCTCGCAGATCACGCGCAAATCGAGCTGAATACGAATCCCGGCTATAGCTCTCGACGGAAGATTGGTTGCCGGCATCACGTGATGTCGCAGCGGCATAACGGACGAAACTGTAGGATCAGTGGCGGAGCAAGTGCTTGTAGCCGGTGCGTGTCAGCCAATGCGCACGCACCAGATGGCTATCGTAAACTCGACGCGCTCGCTCCGGCTCCTCGGCAGGATCGATCCCAAACAGGACTTCGACGGCTTCGCGCCAGTCCGCGCCCTCGGCTGCGGCATCGAGCAACCTCATATAGAGTTTCATGTGGAATCTGTCGTATTCGGTAAGCTCGCTACCGCAGGGCGCAATATCCTCGAATGGGTCGATCATGACATCGTCCTTCACACGCTACCAAGCTGCATGTTAACGAAATATTATCCATATTGGGGCATCGCCAGAAGCATCGGCCGATACCGGTGCGGCATCAGCACCTGGGGTATGGTCAGCTCTTTCCGTCTCCAGGCCACCAACGGGCAACACTCCCTGTTTCGGCCGGTGGCAGTTGAACGGTGCCGCTTCCAGCACCCGCGAACCTAATCATGCGTGCATTGATACACCTTGAGATCCGTCGCACATTCCTGGCGCTGGGAGCGCTCGGCGAGTGTCTCCTGCACACGTCCATACTACGGCTTTCCTATTCGGACTCTCCCCCATCTTCCTCATTACATACTATAATCTATAAACTCAAAAATATGTAAATCGCGGTCCTCCTGGATATGGATGTGCGCAAATTGGTTGGCCGACACGTCGCCCACTGCGTCGAAGAAGGTCCTGACCCAGCAAGAGGCCGACGTGCGAGAAACCCTCTCGCGAGGATCCTGCTTACCTCGCCGCCGGCCGTGAGACAGCGCGATACCATTCCCCCGGCCGGGAGAGGAGATAGGGGTTTGGGGAAAGAGGTGGAGGGAACCGTCCCTCTTTCCCCATGGGAGGGAGATTGAGGGAGGGGCTTGCCCTTCCCTCATGGGGTGAGCACGAGAGGGGCCGGCTTGCCCCCCTTTCGTTAGCACTGGCGACCGGTCGATCCGGTCGCCAGTGCTCCCGCAAAGGCAAAGACCAGAGGCGGCGAATGCCGCCTCTGGTCTGCGTCTCACGCCTTGCTGTCATGGTCGTCGCCATTCACGAGGAGATAGATTGCGGAGAATTCCTCTCCTTCGTCGTAGCCGTGCAGGTCTTCATAGCACTCGTCGTCAATGTCGTCCGGATTGTGTTCAACGAAGGGCGGGGCCGATACGGGGTGTTCCTCCTGCGGCAGTTCCAGGCCGATGGCATCGATCAAAATGCCGAGCTTTCTTTCGATTTCGCCAAGCAGAAGGCGAAACTCCTTCATCTCGAAGGGAACATATTCCCAAAGACCGGCGCCTTTCGGTTCGCGCCAGTAGTATTCGTAGTTTTCACGATGATTGCCGAAATCCTCGTCCAGTTCCGCAACCTTGGCCGGATCTGTATTGAGGACGAACCGGCGTTCCGCTGCCAGACCCTCGCGCGTGTAGGTGATGAACTGTGCGAGAAAGTTTTCCAGATAGTCGTGCAGCGCCCGTTCCAGAGCGGTGTTGCAATCGAGACGATTGACGAGAACGTCGATCCGCAGCGCGGCAGCATCGGCATACATCTTGAGGAAATTCAGTTCAGACATGGAAGCCTCCTTTGCGTTATCTGACGCGAAGGTGTCTGCACCGGCGCATCGAGGGGTCAGGGACGGCGGAACGCCGCCGCTGCGCGGCGAGCGGAGGAACCGATTTTCTGGCGTCGTCCTTCGGGACGGCGACTGAAAATTGGAGGGGCCGCGATGTCCTTGACGCCGGAGAGGCGGTGCGACAATCGGAAGTCAGATAGAGAAGTCCCGCGGTGCCGACCAGGCGCCGCGACCGTATGGGCTGGGGAGGTTTGGAGGGGGTGTAACACCCCCTCCATGGGTGGGGGTTCAAGGGGGCGGGGCTTGCCCTGCCCCATTGGGGGAGAGTCATGAGAGGGCGGCCCTGCCCCCTTTCGTGAGGATTTCTGGCCGGTCGATCCGGCCTGGAATCCTGTCGGGGATAACAGTGTGGCAAACGATCTGCCAAAACCGCGAACGTGGGAGACGTGGAGCCGATCTCCCGGCTCCACGCTGTTGATGGTCAACGCGCCTTGAGCCGCTGCATGCCTTCGGCCAGCGTCCATAGTGCGCGGTTGAGCGTCACATTCTGATCAATGCCGTTGATGGCGCGCGTCTGGCTGCGCCGGATGCGGCCTTCCGCATCGCGCCGCTGCCCGTGCAAGCCGCCTTTCATCATATTTTCCTGAATGACGTTGAAGGTGGTCCAGAGGCTCTGCCGGCTATCCTCGCGACGGCGCGGCATTATGATCTGGTCCGGCCGGATCGGGCTTTCTTCCTTGCCATACCGGGCGACAAGGCTCGCCTCCGCAAGAACGCGCTGTTCTTCCTCCGACAAGCGGGTTTCCTTCATCGTCTCGGTGACGTCGATCAGGCGCGGAAAATCTTCCGCGACGGTATAGACGCCTTCGATAATGTCATGCTGGATATTGCCTTTATGCTGAACGCGGACTTCCTCGAAACGCTCGCCTGCGACCAGACTATTTGTGCAAACGAAACGCAACATACCGGCGAATAGCTGGAACGAACTGGTTCCGTCATGCGAATTGACGATGATGACCTCCGCCGCCTCCGGCTTGCCGATACCGCCGTCGCGACGCAGCCGCAGCATGTGCTTGGCGTGTCCCATGCGATCGCCGTCGCGGGGGACTGCCTGCACAGCAAAGAACGGGAACCAGTCTTCCCGGCGCAAACCCTAAGCCCGAAGGGTGAAGACCGCTTTAACGGGCTTCAGCGAAGCCGACAGCCGGCCCGGCCCGGCCCGGCCCGGAGGGGAACGCCCCAATGCAGCCGAAAGCAGCATTTTCCTCTTCCGGCGATATGGCTTTTGGACAAGACTGGGAAACAGGCGGCCTGACGCTACAGGGCAAAGCGCTTGCGAAACCAGTTCCGCAGCATCACCTTTTCATAAGCAAAGCGTTCGGCGGAAGCGCTTGCGGAAAGATTGGAGAGATAATCAAGGTCGCTCAGAGTTTCTTCTCCTTTCGCCAGCACTTTGCTGCCCTGTCTGAAAATATATCGTATCTTGAAGCGTGGTGGGGTCGTGTCACGAAGAATTCTGACGTCATCGAAGTTGCTCCGCCACGGCTCACGGTCGCCAGCTAGGCGCGCATCGAACACTTCAATATCAACATGCTGCCCGGGCTTGAGATAACGCCTGTCTAGCCGCTCGAGATAATGGCTGAGTTCCGCGATGACGCTCTCTCGCCTGACTGCATTTCTGAAGTCGCTGTCACGGTAATGTTCAGGGTTGATGAAGGTGATGTTGACCGAGGCCGATGCGCTTGTTGCGCCGAGGGTGATGGAAACCAAGACAACTGTGGCCATTTTGCGTAGACGCATGACATCGCTCCTTCTCAGGAAAGGTGTGATCTCCAGGCAAGATAGGCAATCGAAACGGCAACGTCATGGTTGACGCCTGCAAAGGGCGGCGTTCGCGCCGCCTTTTTCTCCTGCCCTGTGCCACACGGGTTTTTCCCAGGCGAACGATCCGCGTCCTACCGCGATCTTGTGGTGGCTGTGTGGTCGTCATAAGAACGGCAGAAACATTCGAGCCGGGAAGACACGCATGCCAGAAGCGACATTCATCGAAACATCCCACGGGCATATCGCGGTCAGCGACGTCAAGGGAGCCGGAACACCGCTTTTGATGCTGCATTGCAATTCCGGCTGCAAGGAAATGTTCGTGTTCCAGCAGCAGGCACTGGCAGGAAAACGGCGGCTCGTTTCACTAGATCTGCCCGGCCACGGCGCATCATCCGATGCGATCGATCCTCAACGCACATATTCTTTCGGTGGTTATGCCGAGGTGATCGCCGAAGTTCTCACAAAGCTCGGGATCGCGAAGGTTGCTATTCTCGGACATTCGCTTGGCGGTCATGTCGCGCTCGACCTTGCTGCACGATTGAACGACGTCGCAGGCATGATGATCTTCGGAACACCGCCCATTCCGCCCGGCGTGGAAGGCGCGCAACTCGGCTTCCTGCCAAATCCGGAGATGGCTTACACTGGCAATGCCGACCTGACCGACGAACAGATCGAAGGCGTGGTCGCCATGGCACTCGGACCGGGAGCCGAGCGCGATCTGTTTTATACATCGGCCGTTCGCCGCACCGATGGCCGCGCCCGCCAATACATGGTGGAGGCCGTACTTGCCGGAACACAGATCGATCAGCGGGAGTTCGTCGCAAAATCAAACGTGCCGATCGCGATCGTCAATGGCGCGGACGACCCGGTGATCAACCTCGACTACATCGACTCGCTTACCTACTGCAATCTTTGGACCCACCGCCCATTGCGGCTTGCCGGCGCCGGTCACGGCCCCCACTGGCAGCAGCATCCTATATTCAACGAAATGCTTCAGAGTTTCCTCGCCTCGCTCGACTGAGTGCTCCACCTATCGGTTTCCTCAAGACTATCGTCTCGCAGGACCAGAAACCGGTAAGGATCACGTTCGGGCTGAAACGCCCTTGAGGAGCCAGTTCCACGTTCTGTCGAAATGAGCATCAATGGCGTGCCTACAATCGAATTCGGCGCTGCCCATCATCGCCGACGAGGTGGGCAGTGCGACCATACAGTGAATGAGATGGCTGGCGATCTGGCCAGCATCGCCTTCTGCGATTATGCCCGCGTCCTGCGCGGCGTCAACGGCATCGATGAGCCGACCCATGATCGGGTCCGGTTGCGGCGGGATTGGCCTCTTTTTCTCGAACACGACGGCTTCGCTGAAGGTGATGCGCTTCAGCGCGATCAGGTCCGGCTCCATGTTGATATGCAGCAGTTCGCGCATCAGCACCCGCAAGCGCTCGAGGGCATCGCCCTCCACCACTGACAGATCTTTCAGTCGCGCGACGGCCCGGTCGTGAGCGTGTTCCACAACGGCTTCGAACAGCGCTACCTTCGAAGGGAAGCGGCGATAGACCGTGTCCTTTCCGGCTCCGCAGTGCGAAGCGACCTGTTCCATCGAGGTGCCGGCGAACCCGCGCGTTGCGAAGAGTTCGGTCGCCGTATCGATGATTCTTGTCGCTGTGGAGTTCTGTTCCGCCTTTGATGGGCGCCCTACCCGCACTGTCGCACTCGCTCTTTCCGACACCAGATTTCCTCCGCATTTGCCTTGCCCGTCCTGTCTGAAGGCCGCAACCGGTATTGCCAACACAAAAGTTGACCAACAGTTTCATATTAACTGGACAGAACGGTCCCGTTTGATTATTCACCCTAGCAGATTTCGCAAGCTTCGACCACGGGGGCAATTCGTGAAGCACGGTCTTTCCTTTAAAAACATCCTGATGACGACAACGTTTCTGATCACCGCCACCCATGCCATTGCCCAGGAGCAGAGCACGCAACTGGAAACGATTGTCATTCAAGGGAATGCTGACCTGACGGATACGTCCAGGACGGTCGTCGCGAAGTCGGCGCGATCAGCAACAAAAACCGGCACGCCTGTGATGGAAACGCCGCAGTCCGTCACCACCGTGACGCGCAAGCAGATCGACGACCAGAACCCGCAAACGGTCAGCGAGGCGCTGCGTTACACGGCCGGCGTTCTGTCCGACCGGGATTCGAATTCGCGTTACGATTCCGTTTTTCTGCGTGGCTTCGGTGCGTTCGGCACGGCGACCAATTACGTCAATTACCTTGACGGCCTAAAGCTTCAGCGTGGTCAGGCCTTTGCCACACCTTCCATCGATCCATTCTTTCTCGACCATGTCGAAGTCCTGAAGGGGCCAGCCGCCCTTCTCTATGGCCAGGTCAACCCCGGCGGCCTCGTCAATCAGGTCAGCCGGGAGCCATCGAGTGTGCAATCGAACGAAGTCAGGCTTGAGGTCGGAACCGATGGAAGGGCTCAAGGCGGTCTTTACTCCACCGGCCCGATCACGTCCGACGGAACCTTGCAATATGGCATCGGGATCGTCGGCCGCTCCGCCGGCACGCGCTATGACGACGTCGATGAGAAGCGTCTCGGCATCGCGCCATCGCTCAAGTGGCAGCCAGATGAGGATACGTCGCTTGTTATTTCCGGCTATTACCAGCGGGATCCGGATGGCGGCTATTTCAACTCTCTTTATCCGAAATTCCTGGCGCCTGCAGGCTATGCCGGCTTCCTGGGGCGTGATTTCAATGTCGGGGATCCGAATTACGACGCTTTCGAACGCACCCAGTACGGCGTCGGTTACCGGTTCGAGCACAGGTTCGACGAACAGGTGACGTTCCGGTCCAATTTCCGATATTCCGGCGTGGAGACCGACATGCAGTCGCTCCAGATGAACGGCCCGATGTCTGCGACGGGCGTCATTCCCCGTTGGGCCGTACATTCCGTCGAGGATGCCAAGGGTTTCTCCTTCGACAACCAGGCTGAATTCAACTTCGAAACCGGTGTTGTCCGCCACACACTTCTTGCTGGCCTCGACATACAATATTCCAGCAGCAGTTGGGAGTATTTGCTGGGCGGCGCGACGTCGCTTGACGTCACGAACCCCGTCTATGGCCAGGCCGTCGGCCCGTTCATGACCGCGATCGACAGCGAGCAGAAGCTTCGCCAGACAGGCATCTACCTTCAGGACCAGATAGAGGTAGGCGGCCTGCGCGGTATCTTCGGTGTTCGGTACGACTGGGCAAAGCAGGATACCGACAATCTCCTTGCCGGGACATCATCCGAGCGGTCAGACAATGCGACCAGCTATCGTGCGGGTCTGCTGTATCTGTTCGACAACGGCATGGCGCCTTATGTCAGTTACTCCACTTCATTCGAACCCAGCACCAGTGTGGATGCAACCGGCAGCCCGTTCAAGCCGACCGAGGCACAGCAATACGAAGTGGGCATAAAGTATCAACCGCCGGGGCTGGATGCCATCTTTACGCTCTCCGCTTTCGATATCCGCCAGCAGAATGTCGTTTATTACAACGCCTCGACGGGCTTCAACGAACAGCAGGGCGAGATCCATTCGCGCGGAGTGGAATTCGAAGCGAGAGGGAACCTGACCGGTAATCTGGAACTGATTGCCGCGATTTCCCTGCTCGATACGGAAGTCTCAGAATCCGGCATCGCGTCAATCATCGGCAACCGACCGCAGGCCGTGCCGCGCTACTACGGTTCCGTCTGGGCGAACTACATCGTCGATTCCGGTGCGCTGGAAGGCTTGAGCATCGGAGGTGGAGCCCGTTTCGTTGGATCGAGCTACAGCAACGACGCCAATACCGTGAAGGCCGATGGCTACACACTGCTCGATGCGGCACTCCGATATGATTTCGGAGCGAAGAACCCGAACCTGAAGGGCCTGCAGGCGACGCTGAACGTGACCAACCTGCTCGACAAGGAATACTACTCCTCCTGCAGTTCCGAATATTATTGCCAATACGGGAACGGACGCACGGTACTGGCCGGCCTCAGATACAAGTGGTGAACTGCCTGTGACCATCACACGACGACGCTTTTGCATCTCCGCCGCCGCGGCTGGCTTCCTCTCGGGGAGCCGCCCGACCGGAGCACAGCAACCGATCTCCGTGACGGATATGGCCGGACACGAAGTAGGCCTCCCCAGCCTGCCTGAAAGGATCGTTCTGCTGGAGGCGCACGATCTGCTGACGATGTCGCTCCTGCATCCCGATCCGGCTTCGCTGGTCGTGGGCTGGGCCGCCGTCGATCGCCTCGACAGCGATGTTTTGCAGACGCGGCTGCTGAACGGCCATCCGGTCAGCATGGTCGGCAAGCTGAGCCCGGACACGCTTTCCCTTGAAGGGCTGATCGGCCTGTCTCCCGACCTGATTGTCACGACGGCCTTCATGACACCCCACGGTGATGACAATCCGCTGCTGCAAAGGCTGAAGGAGTTCGGCATTCCCGTCGTGTTCAGCGATGCCTCCTCCAACGCGGCTGACGATGAGCGGATGGCTGGTCCGACTGATGCGATGAAGGCTTCCCTACACATGTGGGGTCGCCTCCTCGGCGCATCGGAAAAAGCCGAAGCCTTCATCGCCTTCTTCGAGCGGGAACTGGCCGGTATCACCGCGCGCGTTTCAGACGTAAAGCCCGTCACGACCTACCTGGAGGTTCAGTCCACGCTCGAAGACTGCTGCTGGGCAGCAGGTCGAAAGGTCTGGGGCGAGTTGCTGGCGCTTGCCGGCGGCCAGCCGCTTCCCGGCGTCACCGCACCGTGGTTCGAAAAACTCTCTCTCGAATATCTTCTCGCAACACCGCAGGACGTTTATATCGCCTCCGGCGGAGGCTGGACCTCAGGCGGGCGGCCGGCCATCGGTCCGGGAATCGATCCCGAACTGGGCCGACAGGGATTGCAGCGTCTGATCGAAGGCCGGCCGGGCTTTGATCACCTGCCGAGCGTGCGTGCGAAGCGCGTCTATGGGATATGGACCGGGTTGATCACCAATCTGCCTCTCAACATCCTGTTCGTCGCCCAGACCGCCAAATGGCTGCACCCGGAACGATGCGCCGATCTCGACCCTGCGGCCATTCTCGACACCATCAATCGCGACTTCGCGGCGTTTCCCATCGAGGGACCGCTGTGGGCCTCAATCTGAGACATGGAGCCACGCCCGATGACCAACGGCAAACGATTCCGAGCAAGCGCCGCCGTGCAATTTGAGAAAATCAATGACTATGTCGAACCGATTGTCGATTCGATTGCCACGCACGACATGACCGTCGAAAAAAACGGCGGTATACATCATATTCGCTCTCCATTTGGCGATGCCACGTTCGAGGCAACGGGAAACGGCTTTCGGCTGACGGCGGAAGCGTCCGACCCCGGTGGGCTGAACCGGCTGAAACACGCTCTTGTCGGGCCAATCGGCTTCATCGCTGCTCGCGAAAATCTCGATATCCATTGGGAAGGCGACCACGCGGAACCGACCCTGCCCGACGATCTGCGCATCCTGCGAGTGCAGACCGTCGAGAACCTTTCCCCCCGCTTTCGCCGGATCGTCTTCAAAGGAGAAAACCTCGACCGTTACGCCCGTAAAGACCAGCTTCACTGTCGTCTCATTTTCCAACCACGCAAGATAGCCGAGCCTCGCTGGCCGATGCTCGACCATCGCGGCCATGTCGTCTGGCCGGACAATGCGGCGGTTCCGACGCGGGTTTACACGATCCGCCACATCAACACGGCGAAACAGGAAATCAGCATCGATTTTGCCCTTCACACTAACCCCGGCCCCGCAACCCTTTGGGCAATGGACGCAAAACCGGGTGACATCGCCGGCATTCTCGGCCCTGCCGCCAATGGCGCCAAAGATGCAGAGTTCTACATTCTTGCTGGAGATGAGACCGCATTGCCGGGCATCGCAAGGATTTTGGAACACCTGCCCGCGACAGCGACCGGCCATGCCTTCATCGAAGTCGATATACCAGGCGACAAACTGCCGCTTTCCTGTCCCACCGGCATCTCGATCACATGGCTGCATCGCAACGGCAAGGCCGCTGGCACGACAACGTTGCTTGAGGACGCGACGCGCTCTGTTCATTGGCCGGAAAACCTGATGAGTGCCTTCTTCTGGGGTGGATGCGAACATAAAGCATTCAGTGCTATCCACCATTATCTCAGGAAGGAAATCCGACTTCCCCGTGACCGCTTCGTGCTCTACTCACATTGGCACAGGTCGCTCAGCGAAGAAGATATCATAGCGACAGGTGCCGACGCCTATCTGCCACAGTGAAGAGGCACCGAATTGGTTGGGCTACACCCACACGGATCGGGATAGTCGTCACCCTGCATTCAGTCAGAAACTGGAACCAGCTTTGCCCATTCCTTTCGGAACTATGGCTTTGATCAGGAACTACCAGCCTCACGCAGACGCTCCAGCGCCGACAGTCCGACGAACGCTCCGCCGATGAGGGAGAAGATTTTACGCCAGACTTCGGACAGCACGGCTTCGCGGGCGAAACCTGCAATAGCGGCGGGAACCGCGAATATCAGAGCAAGGGCGAGGCGCCATCCCGGCGAGCGCAGCGTGGCATAGAAATAGGCAAAAAGCCGTAAGCACCCATGCCCGCGAACAGGCCGACGATGCCAGCGCTGATATAACCGGCTCCGGTGGTGAAGGCGAAGCGCGTTGCCATGACAGCGAAGAAGAACGGCACAGTATAGGTCGCCAGCAAAAGGCCAAGCGAACACATGGCGATGACCATTACGACGGACAATGTAGGCATTCTGCTGGAACCTGCACTCGTCGGCGCGGGTCCATGTGGACTTCATGCGGCCATACTGGCAGGTCTTGTTGCGGGCGGTGATGGTCATGCGCTCGGCGCGCTTCTCGATCTGCCGCCTGATGATTTCGATATGGCGGCGGGTTTCGTCTCGCGCCCTGACCATGCGGGCCAGCATTGCCCGCTGTTCGGTATAGCTGTTCATTGTCGTGTGTGAATAGGGGCCGAAGCGGGACCCCACCGCCTGTGGGTTTAACTCATTGAAATAACTGCATGAACTTCATATCGACTAGGGTCCCGATCGGCGCCGATCGGGACCCCAATCAACTTCGAAGTCTATCAACGGAATTAAGGGGTTAAGTCGTTCCCAGCTAGGGTCCCGCTTCGGCGCTTAATCACAGGTGCAGGACTTTTGGTTTCGGAAGCCACTTCATTGCGAGTTTGTCCACCCGGGCTATTGTCGTCGTGTCCATCCGGCCACGACGCCGTAATGCCAACCTCCATTGGAAGATGACATGTTCGCGGAAGGCCCGATGTGATCGCATGTTGGCGGGCACCGCGTGATACTCGTAGTATCCGCGGATCACCTGCCGGAGCCATTTCGCCTGTTCGCGAATTGGCCGGTTTCTCAGCCACCGCAACCGATCCTTGACCTCCTGTAGCTTCGCCCTCATGCGGTCTCGACGGGACTTCCGCAAAAGCTGGAACTCGCCCCGCCGGGTTTTACCGCAAATATGGGTGAAGCCGAGAAAATCAAAGGTCTCCGTCCGGCTACCCGCCGGAACCGTTCGCCCGGTTGCAGGCCCTGGCGGATCGTCGGACCGGTAGGCGATCGAGACGGGAAGGTTCATGCCCCCCGCAGGCACCCGCACAGGATCGCAACCGCTCGATGAGCCATCGGCCCGCAACACCGAATCCCGTTCTGCGCGGCCCCTCCGGCATCGCATAACGCCAAGGGAATTGTGCCTTGCGCCGCCGGTCATGCTGGCGGCGCTTCAATTATGCTATTAATTATCACGATCGACATTCAACGGAAGCCGTAATTTTCCTTATGCGACGGGAAGGTATCGTCGGCCTACGACGCGTTCTGCCCGGCCTCCCGACCGTTTTCAGCGTGCTTGCCAACTTCATGGGCCTTCGGGAGAAAGGATCCGGGCCTCGACATCGATACGCCGGAGGTCAGCCCGCCGCGCTGTGAGGCGGAGCGAGTCAAAGACGAGGCCGCCAAGCGCCGGCTACGGGAACTGCTCAATGCCGGGCGTTTTCGCTCATGGCGGGTTGAGGGATGAGGACCAATATGGACGCAGGCTGCTCCCCGCGCGGTAACGCGGCATGGCCGGTCGATTGGGGAGATGTTGGTTGGAAAGGGTCTTGCGCACCGATGGGGCGGGCCGAGACGAAGCTGGTGCGGCTGATCCATCACTGCAATGAATCGGTTGTGGCAGACCGATTCAAGAAAGTCGTTGGACCTTGAATCCGGAGAGCGCGATTCTGTCGTTATGATCGCGCAATCCTACCAGCTTTACGTCGAGCGGAAGGACGCCACGAGAAACATGGCCCGGTACTACGCCATGTCGATCGAGGCGACCTTGTTCGGAGACGTCTGTCTGACCCGAAGATGGGGGCGCATCGGCGCGCGTGGCCAGGCGAGGCAGCATCATTTCGAAAGGGAGGAAGATGCCGTTCTGCTCTTCCTGGAACTGCTGCGTCGCAAACGCATGCGAGGTTACCGACCGCACAGGGAGCAAGTTATAGGCGCTGGAATCGGCGAACCCTGTCGGCCGGTCGATCCGGTCGACAGGGTTTCCTGACAAGGCGAAAGCCTCCCTCAGAAGGGAGGCTCGCCGTTGATGCGGCCGTCCTGCTCGGCCTCGACGACAGCAAGCTCGGCCAGCGCCATCTCCAGCTCCGCCGCAATCACGCGGCGGTCGTTGGCGTCGCAGGCATTCTTCATCTCGGCCCGAAGCTCTTCGATTTGCTGTTCGAGGGAAATCGTCATCGTCGTCTCCTTGACGTTTGTGAAAGACGACGTCCGCGGTCGGGGAGACGGGACCGAGTCAAGGATCGCTTCGCGACCGCCAGAGGCGGCGAGTGGGGGAACCGATTTCGTGCTGGCGGCTTCAGCCGGCAATGCGAAATTGGGGGTACCGCTCGTCCTTCGACGCTGTGTCGTATCCCCGGCATGATAGGTGGATCTGAGCAGACCACACCCTCCCGGTTGGCACCCGAAAAGCCGGGCGTGGGCTCGATGCCCGCCACCGGCTTCATCATGAGGCAAGAAGAAGAGCCCCGCCTGATGGCGGAGCTCTTTGGGGTCGGATCAGGCCTCCCGCTTCGGGCGGTTCCAGATGAGGGCGTATTCTCCTTCCTTCTCGCTCGGCCACAGGGCCGCGGTGATCGGGGCATTGAAGCTCGGGTCGTCCAGCTTGACCGAGATGTATTCCTCACCGTCGTTGGAGACCGCCTTCCAGCCCGCGCCGACCTCAACGCCGTTGCCGGCGGTGATGCGGAAGTCCGGGGCGTCGCGGGAGACGCGCTCGATGGGGTTCAGGCGGGCCTTCATACTGACCGTGAGCGTGCGAACGTTGCCGATGATCGAGTTGTTGCCGTTGGTGGTGAATTCGCCGATGACTGCCATTGTCGTGTTCCTTTCCGGTTTGTTCGGGCCGCGCCTATCGCGACCTCGATGGCGGTGTAAGGACCGGGGGCGATCGACGCCGCACCCTCCGGGCCGGAACGAAGTGGAGGGCGGCCGGGAGCAGCTTTCTTGTATCGCGAGGAATGCGAACCTGTTCGCAGGGGAAGAAAGTTGCGGATGGCCGTTGCGGGATGGCGATCGAGACGAACTCGTCCTTCGGTCACATCAGATCCATCGAGGTCTGCGTGGGTGCGCCCCGCTTCAATCGAGCAAGGAACACCGATCATGGCCTGGAGTTCATCGCCGATCCCCGACGGCGACCGCGGTGATGGCATCGCTCTCACGACGGCTCCCGTCTGCACGGCCCGCCATTTCCGTCGATCCCTCACCGACGCCCCATCCGCATCATGTCCATGACGAATGCGCTGGTCGGCGCCGATCGTATGGCGGCTCTTCCACCGGCCGCGTATTCTTGGACATGCGGGCGGCCCGGGTTTCAGGACGCCTAACTGGAGGTCGGCCGAGAGGAAGGGATGGGAACGCTTCGAGACGAGCAGGCTTGCGGCTTGCCTTTATCAGCCAACCGGATCCGCTGTCGAGGCGGGACTCGTTCCGCACGCCCTGCCGGTTGCGCCCACCCGATCAAAAGGGGGCCACAAGTGCCGATCGCCGGCGCTGCAACGCGCCCTTAGACGTCGCTTGGCGAAATGTGCTTCGGCCTGTTCGTCGGGAGTGTCGGCCCGGGAATCTTCCAGAGCCGCCTGCACCTTCGCCCGGAACCAGCCGTCATGGCTGGCCGCGTCAGGGCACGGTGTCGATGTCTGTCTGCCTGAACTCATCCGCCGTCGCCAGAATGGGTACGTTGTAGTATTTGGCGCATGCGTAATGCAGGCAGTCACCGAGATTGAGGCCCCGGCGGCCCGCGCGATAACGATGCGCGGCGGAAAGCGCGATGCGGGTCGTCGCGTCCGCAGGCGGAAGATCGCGGATTTCGATCCCGCGCTCATCGAGGAACTCGATGACGATCGGTTCTACCTCCGCCACGGCGAGGCCGAACTTGTCGGGGCGGGCAAGGCCGAGCACTGCCTCAAGCACGGCAACCGGGGATGTGAAGGCGATCTTCGCAGACGCGATCGCATTGGAGACACGCTCCGCTTCCGGCTCGTCGGAGAGGAGCGCGATGATGGCGCAGGCATCGACGAACATCAGCTTTCCCACAATTCGTCATAGGCTTCGCGCGGAAGCGGCTGCTTCGCTGCAGCGGCATAGAGTTTGACGCCATGTTGTTCGCGGAGCCGGGCGGCGGTTTGCAGCGGCGTCTCCTGGTGACGGCGGCGTTCGATCGCCTCTTTCATGGCAATCACGATGGCATCGGTAATGCTGACGCCAGCCATATGCGCGAACTTGCGCGTGAGCGTGTCTGCTTCAGGATTGTTGACGTTGATCGGCATGGGGCACTCCATGTAGATAAATTCAGGAGATAATGTAGATCGCCTCGCCCATATCTGCAAGGTTCAGCCATCGGGCGAGGCGAAGATCGCACGACCGGATGGGGGAAGGCTCGCCGCCCTCCCCGTCGATTTTTGCGGCGAAAAGCATCAGGCGGCCTCTCGCTGGGTCTCCGCTTTCGGCTGGAGGTCATGAAGATAGGCGACAGCGCGTTGCGCATGCGCGGCCGCCTGGAAGATTGCCCGGCGGTCACCGTCGAGCAGCTTCAACCACGAGGCCACGTAGCTCGCGTGATCCGGCCGCGGCTCCAGTTCCGGGACGATCCCGAGATCGGCGCAGAGGAAACATGCCCCTATGTCGGCACAAAGCTCTTCGCGCGCGCGATCGGTGCGATCCTTGTGATAGCGGCTCAAATCCCGATTCTGCCGGTGGCTTGCGCCGACCCAGTGGGTGACCTCATGTCCGAGGACGGCGTAGTAACTCTCCGCGTCCCGGAACGTGTCGAAACCCGGCATCTGAATGCTATCGCTGGATGGCTGATAGAAGGCCTGTGACCCACCATGCCGGATCACCGCGCCGGTATTGGCGAAGAAACGGTCCGCGTGCTCGATGCGCTCGAGCGGCTCTGCGACCGGTTCCGGGCGGCGATAGTAGTGATCCGGAAGCCCCTCGATTTGATCGCAATTGAACACCGTGTACGCCTTGAGGAACGGAATGTCGCGCTCGACTTCACCGCCGCCCGCATCCTTCTCTGTCTTCGTGAAGCGGCTGGCGTAGACGACGGTTGCGCCGCTCTCACCCTTGCTCACATGGGCGCGAAGTTCGTTCGCCTGCCGAAGCGTCATCCATGTCGCCGATGTAAACCGCCGCGCGATACTCTCCGACCAGAGCAGGAGCACATTGAGCCCCGTATATGGCTGGCCGTTATGGCGCAGCGGCCGGGTGATCCGGCCGGACATGTTGCCGGCACTCCAGGGCTGCACCCACGGGCGAACGCCCTTCTCCAGATCGGCGACAATGCGCTCCGTGATCCGTGCATAGATGTCGATCCGCGCGCTTTCTGATTTCCTGCTCATTCTTCTGACCTCCGTGTGAGACCGCGCCCATCGCGGCCCCGTCGCGGAGGGCCGATGGCAGGAGCGGTCAGGCGGCATGCGCACCGGAACGGCCGGAACGAAGAGAAGGACGGCGTAGCCGTTGCGCCTGCCGTCGGCTCCTGCAGGACCGACAGAAGGGACGGGCCGCGATGGCGCCTGTCTCTCGCCCCGATTTCTTTCTCTCTCACCTCTCCTGATGCGACTTCGCCGCGACGTCGAAACACGAAAAGCCGCCCCCGGTGAGGAGACGGCTTCTTCGTGGATCCGATGAAGGCGGAGCCGAAGCTCCGCCAGGTCGGCCTCAATCGAAGGCCGACATCTGCGCGGCGGCCGCCTTGCGGTCGAGGGACTGGCCCGGATTGTCGACAGGCCGGTCGAAGGGCTTCCATGCCTCGCCGACGATTTGCTCGTAAGCGATAACGGCACCTTCGGCGGCCATCCTGAGCGCGTGCGCCTGGACGCCCATGTCGGCTGCGAACTCGCGCTTGCGCTGGGCCGCGCTGTCATAGCCGACGGGACCGTCGAGATCTTCGTCGCGCGCTTCGGCGGCACCCTTGGCGGTGGCGTCACGCGCCTCGGTGACGGCGCGGGAGTAGAACTGGCCGGCGCCATGAGCGGATCCGACATAGGCGCCGACGATGCGCTGGAGATGAATCTGCATCGCCCGTTCGCTTAAGCCCTCGGAAAGGCCTGTGGCGGTCTCGACGATCAGGCGCTCGTGCATGTCGCGGATGCCGTCGCTGTCGAGAATGGCGGTCCCGAAGCTTTCGGCGATCCGGAGCGCCTGTGCTTGATCGGGGCATGTGAGGCGGACCATTTCGATGGTGGCGCCCTTGCGGAGCTGGAGTACGCGGGCGGATTGGCGGGACTGGGTTGCGGGCTTTGCCATGATGGTTTCCTTCTCGGTTTCCCCGAAGCGGTTCGGCCCCTTGGCCGGTCTGCCCTTCGGTGCGGTCAAGAGGAGCCGGCGCAAGCCGGGCGTTTCAGGGTCCGGGCAGGCCAGATCGAGCGGAGCCGGTGCGCGGGCAAGCGGGTCTTTGAGACCTGCGAGGCCCGCGTTCCTGCTCTGCGACAAGCGGCATGACCGGCCGCTCCGCGGCGCGACAGCGGCCTTGAAACGACCGGCAGCCGGTTCAGACCGCAACGAAACCGAAGGGTAGATCGGCCAAGGGAGTCAACATCGGATGCCAGAGCCGAAGACGAAGCCAGGCAGGCGCGCGCCAGACCAATTCCCATCTGCCGGAAGAGCTTCGCCCACCAGGGCCGGAATGTTTTGACGCCCTCCTGCTGGCCGCTGGTCTGCTAGGCGCTCTCGATGGGAAAGCGGCGGCTGTTTGATCGCGGCGGCTTTCCGCGATAGATGCGCTTCTGACATGAGGGACCCTTGCAAGGTCCCAGGGAAAGGGCACAACAGATGAGCGACCAGAGCAACGACGATTACGTCTATGACGAACCAACCGGGGAATGGCGGCCGGCCTCCGAACTTGCCGCCGAGGCTGCAGACCGTAACGCTGTGCGTGACGCCTCCGGCAATGTTCTCGCCGACGGCGACTCCGTCGTGCTGATCAAGGATCTGAAGGTCAAGGGAGCGGGCCAGACGCTGAAGCAGGGCACCGTCATCAGGTCGATCCGGCTCACCGATAATCCGGAAAAGATCGATGGCCGCCACGACGCGATCAAGGGGCTGGTCCTGCGCACGGAATTCGTGCGCAAGCGCTGACGGGATGCGCTACCGTTTGGGCAAGCGGTAACGATCAAGCCAGGTGGGGCCGTGCGTGTTGCGAAGTCGGCGTAATATCCCGCCATCGTCATGGGGCGCTTCGCCCATCCAGGCGTTGTTCAGGATGCGCTTCCACGAACGGCCGTGTCTGGCGGCATAATCCTGAAGAGCATTCACCTCTTCCTCGGTCAGAGGTAGAAGCGGCTCGGCGTCAAAGCTCCTCATGGCGCGCGCTCCTTTCACGACGGTAATGACGGCATCCTCGTTCCGGATCCCGAGCGGAGGCACTAAATTCCGGTCGCGCCTGGAAAGCGGCGATGGCGGCCTCCTGGCGCGCGAGCTTGCGGGAAAGAGCATCGATCTCCGGCTGCCGTTCCGCGGTGATTGCCGCCAGACTGACGCGATAACGGGCGAGGAAGGCTTCCGGCGCGGGCGGCTCACCCCGCCGGTGTGCGGTCCGGCGCCGTCCGAGCGACGGGATGAGAGCCGTCATGCTGCGTATGATCTGCCGGTCGATCATGTCGAGCTAATTGATCCTTCCGCCGCTTCCATCATGCCGACGCGCAGAGAACGCGGAACTGCGGCATTAGTGATGGGTTGCATACGGTAGCGCGGCCTTGAGAAGGGCCGCACGGGAGGCAGACGGCCTTGCCATCAGTGTGTCATGCCTCAGGATTTTCGGTAAGGCCCATTGTGGCCTTATGCTGCACCGCACATATATCCGTCGATCGATGTGCAGAAAAATTGGCTTGGCATGAACACAGCACTCCTCCTGATCAACCCGAACTCAAGACGCGGACGCGAAAGCCTGCCGCAAGCCAGGGCGCTTCTCAAGCGGTCGGGATTTGGCCTGATCGAACCTTCGACCCCAAAAGCTACTGCATCGGAAAATATTGTGCGGCACCGCTCCAGCGTGGGCCTCGTGATCGTGGGCGGAGGCGACGGCAGTCTCAACGGTGCGGCGGCCGGGTTGCTCGAGACCGGACTTCCGCTCGGTGTGCTGCCGCTCGGCACTGCCAATGACTTCGCCAGAACCATGGGTATTCCACTTGATCTTTCGGCAGCTATCCAGGTAATTGCAAAAGGCAAAACCACCGCGGTCGACCTGGGCCAGGCGAACGGCCACCCCTTTTTCAACGTCGCAAGCATCGGGTTCAGCGCGGATCTGGCCGCTTCCCTGACACAGGAGGCGAAGAAGCGCTGGGGAAAGCTCGGCTATGGAATCATCGCCGCGCGTCTTCTGGCCAACTCACGTCTGTTCACCGCGCGACTGGAACATGACGGTCGGGAAGAGAAATTGAAGACGCTTCAGGTCTCGGTCGGTAATGGAAGGTTCTACGGTGGCGGCATGACCGTCCATTCGGATGCAACGGCAACCGACGGAATGCTCGACTTCTACAGTCTCGAGGTCGATCACTGGTGGCGGCTTCTGGGCCTGCTTCCCGCTTTGCGCCGGGGAACCCACGGACAGTGGGACGATGTGCGCGCGTTCTCCACCAAGGCCCTGACGATCAGGACGAGCAAGAGCCGACCTGTTAATCTCGACGGCGAACTGAAGACCCGGACACCGGTGGAGTTCGGCATCCTGGAAAAGGCTCTCGACGTCTTCGTCCCATAAGCAATTGGCCTGGACACTCCCTAGACCGCGATCTTCATCCAGGAAGCTCGCAGAGTGTCGGAACGTGAACATCCCCGTTCATAGTCATATCGTCCGGACATCCTGAGCGCCGGCTTGCCGAAAAGCCTGGGCGACCTTCTCCATCTCATCTTCGCGAATATCCGCCGAGACTTCGATCTCTCCGCGCAGCGCGGCATCCGGGCGCGCTCCGTGGTCGTGCGAGGCATCTCCGCCTGAAGGCTTAGTGCCGGCCGTGTTGCGGCCGCCACCAGCTTGCAGGAAAATGTCCGGCCGGGCTAAGCCATACTGCTGCACGAGATGCTCCACCGCCAGGTCCGCTGCCGCGCGCGTGGCGAAGCGGCCGGAAATCGTCTTCACGCAGTCGTCTGCCATGATCTTCTCCGTTTTTGTCTTCAAAAAGCCGATCACTCCGATCCGAGCCGCGATGCCTCCTCCTGCTCCTTCACTTCCTTGAGCAGTTTCTTCCGCGGATTGTCGGAAAGCTTTTGCTTCGTCGCTTCGACGGTCTTCTCCTCCGCGTCGAGAGGGCGACTGCTGTCATCCGGAAGACCTTCGGCGGTCTGGCCGATGGGAGCATCGCGGGGGCGGTCGTTCAGCCCGTCTGTGATCTTTCTATCTGCCATGACGACTCTCCTTCTTTTGCGATAACTCGTGGAGAAGACTTTTGTGCCACCCGCCGGGAAATAGCGGATGGGTCAGCCGCTCACGCATGGCAGGACACGGGTTAAGGCGTAAGACGAGAGACGGCTCCATGTCTCCTTTCGACGGGAAATCAGATGGTGCTGGCGATATGCTCCGCATTGCGGAAAGCGAGCGCCATGACCGTCAGGACCGGGTTGTAGCCGCCATTGGTCGGATGAAGGGACGCATCACATACAAAAAGATTGTCATGCCCCCAGACCTTGCCGAAGCTGTCTGTAACCGAGATAGCAGCGTCTTCTCCCATGCGGCAGGTTCCCGCCTGGTGTTGCCCCGCGGAAAGCCGAAGCGTTTGCTTCCTGCCCCAACTGCGGATAGCCCCCGCTGCCTGCATCCATGCATCCGCCTTTTCCAGGATATAGTTTGCCGTACGCACGGTTTCCGGATGCGTGATGCCCGACAGCTGGGCGACGGGTCTGCCATATTTGTCCAGAACGTCGTGGGCGAGACTAACGCGGCAATCAGCACTCGGTATCTCGTGCACCGGCCCCTTGATCTGCGCAATGCGGGTAAAGCCGTCCCGCATGAAGTGCTTCGCCTTCAGGCCATAGCGCGGCAGATCATCCGGCAAGCCGGACTTCCACAGAATGATGGGCAGCATCACGAAGTCATCCGCCAGCATCGCTCCGCCGATGACACCATCATTCCCGTGATTGTAATCGGTTGTCGCGATCGTCACTCCGGGTCCGTTGCTGTCCTGCACCTGCTCGTCGAACAGACCGAAGACCGTCGGATAATAGTGGCCCTGCAGGTTGCGCCCGACCTGGTCACCGTTGTTACCGAGACCGTTCGGCTCGCGCCGCGTACGCGTCATCAGCATCAGCCGGGCGGTCTCGATGGCGCCCGCGGACAAGATGACAACGTGTGAGTGAATCCGGCGGCGCGAAACATGACCGGTTCCGTCCGTCTCCAGGATATAGACACCCGTCACCCTGCCGCTGTCATCGACCGCGACTTGCTCCACCACCGTCTCGGCCAGAAGTTCGCAGCGACTGGTTTCGAGCGCACGGGGCAGCATGGTGTTTTGCGTGCCGTTCTTGCCGTTGCTCGGACAGGGAAACCCGACACAGGACCCGCACCGTATGCATGCCCCCCGCCCAGCGCGCGGAACGGTGTTGACGAGAAGCGGCGGCGTGAAGGTCGACAGGCCAAGTGCCCTTGCTCCGGAGCGCAAGCGGCCGCTCGCCGGATTATCCGATACCGGCGGCATCGGATAATCCCTCCGGCGAAAGCCGGCGTTCCGGTCGCCGTTTCCCGAGCCGGACACGCCGACCTCGTGCTCGGCGCGCTCGTACCAGGGCTCCAGTTCGTCATAGGAGAACGGCCAGTCCGTCAGCGAGGAGCCTTCCGGAACTCCGTATATCGATGCCATGCGAAAGTCCGAGGGATGAAACCGCCACGCCAGCCCGCCATAGACGAGCGTACCGCCGCCTATAGCGGCGGCGTTCGCGTGATAGGCACCCTGGTACGGCTTGACGACGTGCCGGGATCCATCCGGGCCGACATAGACCCGAGGATTGCCGTCGATTTCGGGACCGGTGTTGAAGCCGTAGGCCTGCAGCCGATGATTTCGAAGATGATCGCGATGCCCGTCATCCGCATAGGTGCGCTGTTTGCCACGCTCCACGAGCAGAACGCGTTTGCCTGCCTCTGACAAGACGCAGGCCGCGATATTACCGGCGGCTCCGGCCCCAACGATGATCACATCGTAATCGACTTTCATGCCCACAATCTCCCGCGAACCGCGTCCCGCGGGTTCTTGTCCGGTCCGCTTGGCCCCTCCGGCAGGCCTGGCCGATAGCCGATCATCTCCCAGGACACGGCACCGGGATTGGCGCCGTTGGCGGGATCCGCATAGAACCCTTCGGCCGCGAGCTCGCAAAGAACGCGGAACCACGCTTCACCATCGCATTTCGAGAGAAGGTCATCCTGCTCGGCTGGCATCAGTCTCTCAAACGGGTGCTCCGTGCGCCGATCCAGGGCCAGAAGGCCTTCGGTTATCGCTTGCGGATCGGCGACGAGACCGGCGTCCCAGAGCGCCAGGATGAAACGATCGACGCCGCAATCCGTGGCACCCGGGTAATCGTCCGCAGGAATGATGCGGTCGAGCACGGCCCGGAAGGTTTCGAGCCTGAAACCGCGCGTTTTTTCATCTGACATTCGAGCCCTCTTGAATGGCGTCACCGGCCGGCAAGCGAGCCACCGATGCCGCCCATGCTGAAAAAGCGGTTGAGCAAAGCAAAGATGAGAACCGGCGGCGCCAGCATGATGACCGCGCAGGCCATCACCGGTCCCCAGTCGGTCTGGTTCTGCTGGAAGAATGTCTGCAAGCCCACCGGCAAGGTGAAGCGGCTGTCTGTGCGGAGGAAGACCAGCGCCACGAGATAGTCGTTCCAGGCTACCAGGAACCCGTAGATCGCCGTCGACAATATGCCGGGCAACGAATTCGGCAGCACGATGCGCAAGAATGCGCCGAACACGCTACAGCCGTCGATCCAAGCGGCTTCCTCCAGATCGACGGGAATGGTGTCGAAATAGGCGGCCATCATCCAGCATGCAACGGACACGCTCGAAGCGACATAGATGATGGCGACACCCGACAACGTATCGACGAGGCCGATCTTCGACAGCATGATGAAGAGCGGGATGACGAAAACCACGATAGGGAAGCTCTGGACGACGAAGATCAGCATTGAATAGAGAGAAACCGCGCCGCCGCGCGCTCTCGAGAGCACATAGCCGGCTGGAGCCGCAACAAGCAGTGCCAGGCAGGAAGCGATGAGCGAAACGATCAGGCTGTTCTTCAGCCACACGAGGATGTCGGTGTTCCGGACGACGTAGACGAACGTATCGAAGGTCGGGCCGGCGACCTCCGAATAGAGGCGCGGCCTCAGGGCCAGACTGAAAACCACCAGGATCGGGCTGAGAGCGACGAGCGTGATGATCGCGAGGATCACCGTGCGCGACCAATCCGACGATTTCCTTTTTCCCTTCAGGCAGTGCGCGGCTCCAGCTGCCATCGACATGATCCGACTCCTAGAGGTTGGTTTTGCGCACCTGCCGGAAGAGCAGGAGCGAAAGCGTGACCAGCACGATCGTCATGATGAAGGAGATCGCGACGCCATATCCGGGCAGGAATTCCTGGAAAACCGAACGATAGGCGAGCACGATCAGCGACGTCGTCGCATTGACCGGACCGCCACCGGTCAGGAGATAGATCGTGGCGAAGTCGTTGACCGAAAACATCGTCATGAGAATCCAGCTGATGTAAGTGGACCGGGCGGTCATCGGCAGGACGATGTAGCGGATCTGCTGGCGGGATGTCGCACCGTCGAGCGTCGCAGCCTCGTAAACGCTGCTGTCGATGCTTTCCAGGGCCGCGGCAGCCATCATCATCATGAAGGGGTAGCTGATCCAGATCTTGAAAAGACAGACCGTGACCATCGCCATCGTCGGATCGGCGAGAAACAAGACCTGTCCCATGCCCAGCGTCTCGGCGAGTTGCGGCAGGAGGCTGCGCGGAGTCGCGACCAACCAGTTCCAGCTCATCGAGGTGACGACGATCGGGACAATCCAGGGGAGAAGCAGAAGCACCTTGAAGAGATTCCGGCCCGGAAATTGCGGCTTCAGAAGAATTGCAAGACCGAAGCCGACCAGCCAGCTGCCGAACACGCCGCAGACGGTAAACAGCAGCGTGAAGAAAGCCGCCGACCAGAACGCCGGATCAGTGAGGACATTCAGGTAGTTCCTGAAGCCGATGAAATTGCCGAGGCGCAGCAACCCGCCGCCATGCAGGGACTGCACAAGGGCGAAACCCAGCGGATAGGCATTGATCAGCACCATTAGGATGATCGAGGGCGCAGCAAGACCGATCATGGTCATCCTGCGTCCTGCCTGTGCGCTGCTGCGCCTGCCAGCAGACAGGTTCACTCCCCGCCGGTCGCCGAATGATGCCTGCGCCTCGGCCATGTTACTGCACGACCTTTCGCAGCGAAGCCTCCAGGGTTTCGAGAATTTCCCTGGATTTCGTCTTGCCCTGGATGATCTGCTGGACGAATGCCGCGCTGGCGCCACCGCCATCGACGGCATTGAGCGCTGCAAAGGCATGCGGTGCCTGCGCGCCGATCGTCTTGCCGACCGGCTGCCATTCGTTGACCGAGAGGACGAGGTTGGGATTGTCCTGGATGACCGGCAGGTCTGCGATACTCTTCTTGACCGGCAGGTCGATCGCCACGCCGCTCGTCCAGTAGGCGTGCATGTTGTCGAGATACCAGGCCAGAAACGCCTCCGAGGATTCCTGCGAAGGCGTGGTCGTGAACATCCAGAGGGGATTGATGTAGTAAACCGTCCCGAGGTCGCCATGGCGCGCCTTGATGGGCCGGATCACGGCGACGTCCGACTGGATTTCCTGCGGCAGCGTCTTGTCGAGGCCTGTTTGCCCGAAGCCCATCGCCACGCGTCCCGATTTCCAGTCTCCTGCCAAATTGTCGGAGGTGTAGCTGGCTGCATAAGGATCGATGATCCCCTTGCGCACGAGTTCGTTGATGAAGTCGAGCGTCTCGATGTTGCGGTCGGTGACACAGTTCAAGGAACCGTCGGGCGCAAAGAAGCCGCCGCCATTGTTGATCATGAGGGCCGAGACGGTGTGCTGCGCATCTGTCGTGGTACTGCCCGCGGCGAGGCCGAACCCGACGAGGTCAGCCTTCTTCAGCGCTTCGCCGGCCTTGATGTAGCTGTCCCAATCGGTTGGCGGCTCAGCGCCAGCCTTTTCGAGAAGAGACTTGCGATACCAGATGACGCGCAGATCCATCGACCAGGGAACGGCGGCATAGCCGGCATCAGTCTTCATGGCTTCGAGCAGTCCGGGCAGGAAGTCGTTCTTGCCTTCCTTGTCGAGCGTGGCGACCAGATTGTCGGCCGGGGCGGCGACGCCTTGCTCGAGGAAATAGAACGGCAGGAATGCAGCACCGGAACTGACAGCGGGCGTCGTCCCGGACGCGGCCGCGGATGTGAAGGTCTGATACCAGTTGGCCCACGGGATCGACTGATAGCGGACCCCGAGCGCCCCGTCGGCCGGAGCGTATCTTCCTGCAAGGTCCCTGGCGGCGGCCGTATAGGTAGCGCCCGTTCCCCAGACCATGTCCCAGAAGGTCAGTGTTTCGCCGGCCGCGAAGGCCCTGCCTACGGCACTGGCGGCAAATGCTGCCGCGGAAGCTCCAAGGAAGGATCGGCGATTCATTGTCATGCTATCCCACTTCCCGTTCATCTGCGGTTCCTCCCCTGTTGAACGAAAACGATCTGCATTGCCGTCAGGCTGACCGCCTAGCGGACCTTTTGTAGATAGGTGAAGCTGCTGGCCGCAAATCCGGCCGGGTCTTTGGGATTGTCGTGCTCGATCACCATCAGGCGAGCGCCGTGACGGGTGGCCGAAGCCCACAGGTCGGGCCAGTCGAGGATACCGGAGCCTACGTCGCACCAGCCGTCCTCGTCCTCATTCTCGCCCGCAGGGGCCTGATCCTTCACATGGGCGGATACGAGCAGGTCGGCATATTCGCGGAGCCAGACCTTGGGATCCTCGCCGCCGCGTGCCAGCCAGGCGATATCGGCCTGCCAGACAAGCGGACTGCCTTTGGCCCCTTCGAAAAGACAGCGGAGCGGGCGCTCGCCATTTTCGAGCGTTGCAAGTTCCCAGTGATGATTGTGGTAACCGAGACTGATGCCCTGATCTTTCAACCGCACCGCAATCTCGCCAAGCTCCGCGCCCGCACGGCGCCAGGCGTCCGCATCGCCATCACGCTCTTCCGGTGGAAACGCCGGCATGAAGAGCTGCATTACCCCGCTCTCGCCTGCCGCATCGGCAACGCGCTGAAGTTCATTGCGAAGCACCGGCATACCGATATGGCCGCTCGGCGCGCTGAGCTGACGGCGGTCAAGGGCTGCCTTCAACCCTCTCGGATCGTCCAGATGGCTGCCAATGGTCTCGACCGCAGTGAAACCGGCGCGAGCTGCCGCATCGAGTTGCGCTTCCAAGCCACCCAGATGGCGAAGCGAATAAAGCTGTATTGATAGGATCGACGCCATGCAGTTCCCCCCAACATGCCGGCCGCGCCTCCCAGCCTGACCGAATTTACGCAATCGATTGCGCGGAGCGTAGCAGCGCAATCGATTGCACGCAACGCCGGATTCGCATATTTCAATCTGTGAATGACGACGCGATGAGAAACCGAGGGTTCATGGCTAAGCGCCGACTGGCAAACGCCAAAGAGACACGCACCCCCACAATGGCGGACATCGCCCATATCGCGGGCGTCTCTGCTTCGACGGTCAGTCGCGCCCTGGCGGGCCTTCCCCCTATCACGGAGGAGACGCGCCAGCGGGTGGAACAGGCGGCCAAGGAGGCCGGCTACGCGGTCAATCGCCACGCCAGGTCCCTGCGGATGAAACGAAGCAAAATAATGCTGGTCCTCATTCCGGATCTTGCAAATCCCAATTTTCCGGATCTTTTGATGCACATAGATCGCGCGGCTTACGATTGCGGATACGACATTATGATCGCTCACACCGCAATCGATCCGCACCGCTCCGACCGCTATGTCGATGAGCTGTTGGCAGGGGGTATCGACGGCGTTCTCCTGACGGCCAATTTTTGTCCGTCGAGACTTCTGGAACGCATCGCGGCTGGAGCACGCTTGCCGACCGTGCGCACCTTGAGTCCGACGCCGCATCCAGCCGGAATCACCGGCGTGCAGATCGATGAGGTAAAGGCAGCCTATGATGTTGTCGACCATCTTGCCAAGCAGGGTTATAGGCGAATTGCCCATCTTGGGGGGCCAGCTCAGGAACTGGTGGCCATCGCCCGCCGGGCCGGCTGGGAAAAGGCGCTCGCAGATCACGGACTTCCATCCGAACCGGATCTCTATATCCAGTCCGGTTTCAGGGTGGAGGACGGGCGCCGGGCGGCTGACCAGATGCGAACATGGCACAAGCGGCCCGACGCGGTGTTCTGCTCCAACGATGAATCGGCTTACGGATTGATCGCTGGATTGAAAGAGCAAGGGCTGCGCATTCCGGAAGACGTCGGCGTCGCAGGTTTCGACGACCTGAGCTTTTCAGCGGTGCTGGATCCACCCCTGACGACGGTACGCCTGCCGCGGCGGGAAATGGCCGAGCAATCCGTCAAGAAATTGCGTGCGCTGATCGAGGATAAAGCTGACAACGACATCACGATCCTGGGTCATGAACTCGTCGTTCGCGCCAGCAGCCTCCGAAACTGAAAACGGATTGCTCAGGTTCTCCGCCAGGAACCTGTTTGCAGGCAGACGTCCTACCGGCCGGGCAAAGATGAACGAGCTTCGTTTCCACGGCTCAAAAATGTATGTGACGGATTCCGGGCTTGGCACGATCATCATGCATGATCTTGAAACGGAGAAGACGACACGCCGCCGGTCTGATTGGCGCAGGCGCGGCGAACGTGACGCCGACGACAGCCGCGAAAGGTGGGATCGTCTTCTCGACGTGGCGCCACAGATACACTGTTCGCCTTAAAGGTCGGCTGTACGCCGGTCGTTTTGTCTTGATCGCTGTTGTCTCGGCACACTGGCGATCAATCGAAAACACTTATCGCAAGGGCTCATTCCTCCTGAGCCGCTTTCGAAAGGTAAGCCTGTATATATGGCTTTTGCGAATATCTGATCGCTAGCTAGGCATTTTAACTGAAAAGGCTTGAGAAGTGTCTTCATAGGAATGGGTATTTCCGTAAACAGCGCCCTTGACAGCGCCAAACTTACGAACAATTATTCGCTGACCGATCAAATGATCGGAACGGAGGGCCGGGGAGGCCTTGAGGAGGTTCTCATGAGAAAAACTATTCTAACCGTCGTCATTGCGGCGGGAATTGCGCTTGCACCCGTTATCGCGTCCGCACAGGAATTGTCCGGCAAGAAAATCGGTATTGCAGCCCGGGAAATCACTAACGATTACAATCGCGACATCATCTCTGGCGCACAGAGGGTGCTTGAAGCTGAAGGCGCTGAGGTCGTCGTCACTGACGGTGGCGCGGACCCGCGCAAGCACAATGAAAACATCGAAAGCCTGATCAATTCCGGCGTTTCGGGCATCATCGTGCAGCTTGGCGATGCACAGCAGCTTGCACCAGTGGTGAAGAAGGCAAGTGACGCCGGCATCCCCGTGGTGACGACGTCCGTAGGCGCCAAGACTGAAGGCGCGGTCGCGGACGTCGGTGGCGATGACCCCCTCATGTCGGCCATGATGAGCCGGGCGCTGCTTTCAAGTATCGATTACAAAGGCGATATATACGTGTTCTGGGTGCCGGGCGCGCCCCTCTTGGAAACCCGCAAGCGCATTCTGCAGGCGATTGCTGCTGACTACCCGCAGATCAAGCTGCATGAAGTTCCGACGGAACACAGCGCAGCTCGTGTGCAGGCGCAGATGGAAGACCTTCTGACCGCCAATCCTGAGCCAGGCAGCATTGCCGCCGTATGGGGCGCTTATGATCTGCTTGTGTCCGGCGCGGTCGAATCCGTACGCCGCAATGGCCGCAGCGAAATCAAGATCGCGTCAATCGATGGCGACCGTGTGGGCTTTCAGATGCTACTCGACGAAGACAGCCCATTCATCGCCACCGTCGTTCAAGACGTTCCGCGCATCGGCTCGCTGGCCGCTGAGATCCTGACGCAGAAGCTCGGCGGCAAGGAAGAGTTCCCGAGCACTCTCTTCACCGATGCCTGGCTTGCCACGCGCGCCAACGGCGTGGCGGCCGCGGAAAAGCGCTGGGGCGAAAAAGTGTGGGACGAGCTTTCCATTCCGCGCGCCGATGTCGAGGAGCGCTGGAAGCAGGATGGCGAACTTCAGATCGTTCATCCAATCCTCCCCTGACGCATGCATCCGGCGAAGGATGGCTTACCTCACCCTTCGCACCTTCCGCGTCAAAGGAAGCGGGCCGACCCGCTTTTCAGCTTCGTTCCAGCATGATCGTTCCTCAAAGGATCAAATGAGATGACTGTGCGACAAAGTGACGGACAGGCCACCGCATCGGAAGCGCCCGCGCTTGAATGCCGATCAATCCGCAAGGTCTTTCCGGGCGTCACCGCGCTTTCGGATATATCATTGTCCATCCGCAGGGGCGAGGTTCACGCGCTTCTCGGCCAGAACGGTGCAGGCAAGTCCACGCTCGTCAAGGTTTTGACCGGCGTCTACCGGCCCGATGGCGGGGAAATTCTTCTCGATGGTAAGCCGCTTCGGTTGCGCGATCCCGCCGATGCCGAAGCAAATGGCATCGCCATCGTCCATCAGGATCAGCAGCTCGTTGCCCAGTTCGATGTCGTCCAAAACATGTTTCTCGGTCAGGAGCGCCTGCAAGGTGGGCTGCTCGACCGCGCGCAGATGGACATAATCGCCGGCGAGGCGCTTCGCCGCGTCGGCGCACGCTTTTCGCCGGACACGCTGGTGCGCGACCTGAGCGTTGCGGAGCGCGAGCTCGTCTCGATCGCGGCAGCCCTTATCCGTGAACCGAAAGTCCTCGTTCTTGACGAGCCGACTGCCTCGCTGAGCGAGAACGAGGCGGAGCTTCTGTTCGCCATGGTTCGCAGTCTGCGCGACCAAGGCGTGACCATCATCTATATTTCTCACTATCTCGACGAGGTTATCGAACTCGTGGATACCATTACCGTCCTGCGCGACGGCCAGCTGGTCGCAACGCAAGAGGCCGCTGAGACATCTCGCGCCGAGATCGTGCGCATGATGGTGGGCCGCGAGATCTCCCAGCTTTATCCGAAGGAACGGATCGAACCGGGCGAGACGCTGCTGCAAGTACAAGATCTGCATCAGGGGCAGGCCGTGCAAGGCGTTGATTTTTCCGTACGGCGCGGTGAAATCTTCGGCATTGCCGGGTTGATGGGCGCCGGGCGCTCCGAGCTCGCCATGGCCTTGATCGGCGCCCTGCCCCGAAGCAGTGGCTCGGTGACGCTCAAAGGCAAAGCGTCGCATCCGGTCGATCCCGGCGCGGCAAAGCGCCAGGGCTTCGCGCTCATCCCGGAGGACCGGCGTCACGAGGGCCTCATTACCGACATGAGCATGCGTGACAACCTAACCTTGCCTAAGATCTCCGGCTGGTCGCGTTTCGGCATTCTGAACCTGAAGCGTGAGAAGGCGGACGCAGACGATCTCGTTCAGCGCCTGGCCATCCAGCCGCCGAACATCCGGCAGCTTGCGCGCAACCTTTCCGGCGGCAACCAGCAGAAGATCGTCATAGGCCGCTGGCTCCCCGGCGATTCCGAAGTCTTCCTGTTTGACGAGCCGACGACTGGGGTAGATGTAGGCTCTAAAGTCGAGATCTATCGGCAAATGGTCGAGTTGGCCCGCCGCGGCGCTGCGGTCATTTTCATCTCCTCGGATTTCGAAGAAATCGCCGGCATGTGTGATCGCGTCGCCGTCATGCACAAGGGCCGCATCAACGCGATGTTGGAGCATGACGAAGCTAATCCGGAAACCATTCTATATTGGGCCTCCGGCAGCAAGGATGAAACCGGCGCGAGCCGAACCTCTGCCGGGTCAGACGAAAGCAGTGAAAAGCCGACCCCCGCTGCTTCGTCTTCCGCCGGAGCACTGTCACGCTGGGGCACGATCGGCGGCATGATTCTGGCGCTCGCGGTCATCGCATTCCTGGCCCCTAACTTCCTGTCCATCGGCAATATCTTCGATGTTTTCAAACAGGGCAGCGTGCTCGCCTTCATCGCACTCGGCTTGACCATCGTGCTAATCGCAGGAGGCTTCGACATGTCCGCCGGCGCAGTCAGCCAGCTGACGACCAATCTGGCAGCCGGCACACTGATCGCCGGTGCAGGAGCAGCCGCGGCCATCGGCATCGGTCTTTCAGCCGGCCTGGCGCTTGGCGGGCTTAATGCCTTCCTTGTCCTGGCCTTCGGGATGCCGCCGTTCGTTGCGACGCTCGGCACAATGTTCATGACCATGGGCGTGACGCTTCTTTATAATGGCGGCCAGGCGCTAACGCTTTCGGCACGGCCGGAGTTTTTCTTTATCGGCCAAGGTTATGTTGGGCCAGTGCCTTTCGTCTTCATCCTCCTCATCGTCGCGACGCTTGTCCTGCATGTCCTTCTACGTCGAACGAGGCTTGGCTTGCGCATGTATGCGGTCGGTCAGAATCTTCCCGCCGCCGAGCTACGCGGGTTAAGGCGCGGTCCCTATGCCTTCGCCTCCTTCGCGATCGGCGGGGGCATTCTTGGCCTCGCGGGCGTTATCCTCTCCTCCTACAGCTATGGTGCTTCGGCGTTGGCGTCGGGTATCGATTTTCTCATCAGCGCCCTGGCTGCGGCCTTTCTCGGCAGCACCCTTTCGCGTGCCGGTGACCTCAGCGTCGTGGGCACCGTCATTATCGCCATCTTTCTTGCCTCGCTGTCAAACGGCCTCATCCTGATCGGCATATCCAGCCAGGCCCTTCCCGGCATACAGGGGATGGTCCTGATCCTTTCGATCGCCCTCGGCGTGATGCGGCGGCGACAAATCGGCCAGGTGCTAATTTTCTGAGGACCCCCGTCATGACCAGCGCTATATCTTCCGCAAGTATGATGGCCAGGGTAACCGAGTTCCTGCGCAGCTACGGTGCGATCATCGGAATGATCCTGGTGCTTGCCCTCTTCTATCTTCTCAAGCCTGCTTTCCTCAGCCCGGCGAATGTTGCAAATGTGTTTCGCCAGAGCACCGTCCTTATCATCCTGGCGCTCGGCCTGACGGTCGTCATGACGATGCGGGGCGTCGATCTTTCGATCGCACAGGTGGCCGATGCTGCAGGCCTCATCGCCGCTCTGCTCATCATCAATAAGTATCCAGTTTGGGCCGCCTACCTGATTCCCATCGCCTTCGGTCTAGCAATCGGTCTCGTCAATGCCATTCTCATGGCCTATATCGGCGTACCCGCCATCATCGGCACGCTCGGGATGATGTTCGTGATCCGCTCCGGTGAATTGCTGATGACCAATGGGGCGGAACCGCAAATGCTTTTCACGCTGCCGCGTAGCCTCACAAAGCCTTTCCTGTTCCTGGGCCAGGGCCAAATTGGCCCGGTCGCGACCGTGATCGTGCTCGCGGCGATCATCTTCGCATTTGTCTTCGTGCTCATGCATCATACGCCGTTCGCGCGCCGCGCCAGGGCGGTTGGATTGAACGTGCGGGCCGCCTTCCTTGCCGGCGTCGATATCCGGCTCGTATTCGGCGCAGGGTTCGTCATCGCTGGCGTGCTTGCTGCCATGGCCGGCGTCGCGCTGGTGTCACGCACCGGCATAGCCATGCCGCGCGGCGCCGAACCCTATCTGCTCGATGCCTTCGCTGCCGCCTATCTCGGCACGCTGGCCTCGCGGCGCGGCGAAATGAGCATCTTCGGCACACTTATCGGTGCTTTGTTCATCGCCTTCCTGAGTAACGGGCTAACGCTTCTCGGCCTTGGGGCTCCCTATCGTTTCGCCCTGAACGGCATCTTCATCCTGCTGGCCATGGCGGTCGGCGCTCTCAGACGCAAATCGTGATGTTCACGGAGGAAGTAATGATCATAGATGCACATAACCATCTGGGAATCCGCTCGGGCGCCGCCCAGACCGGTGCCGATCTGGTGGCGAAAATCGATGCCGTCGGCGTCGATAAAGCGGTGGTGTTCCCATTCGTCGAGGGCAATTTCACCAATGATCCTATCAAGGAAGCCTTCGACCAGTTTCCCGACCGCCTCATCCCCTTCTGCGCGGTCAATCCCTGGCAGCCCGATGCGGCGGACGAGGTGCGCCGCTGCGTCACCGCCTGGGGTTTCAAGGGCCTGAAATTGCATCCGACAATCAACGGCTATCATCTTTCTGATCCCGTTCTTGTCGATCCCGTCTTCAAGGTGGCCGATGAACTGGGCATTCCAGTGATCGTCCACGGCGCCAGTGATCTCTACAACAGTCCGCCGGAATTCGCGCTCATGGCGGGGCGTTTTCCCAACGTTCCGTTGCTGATGGCGCATATGGGATTTTTTTGGTCGGTAGATCAGGCTATTTCCTTCGCAAAACAATTCCCGAACCTCTATCTCGAAACTTCTCGCGCGCCTATTTTCGAGATTCAGACAGCGGTGCGTGAACTGGGGCCTGAGAAAGTCATCTGGGGCACGGATTCGCCCTTTGTCGATTACGAATGGGAATTCAAGAAAATGGAACGTGCCACGAGTAACCGTGAGGGCTATGCCAGCATTGTCGGCGGCAATATCGCCCGCCTTTTGAAATTGTGACGGAATGCCGAGGCGATCTGCATGAGTGCGACGGGAGATAAGGGCGAGGTCAATGGCGACCGCCGGTTGGACCTCGCCGCGAGAGCCGCATGGCTCTATTATGAAAAGAGCCGGACGCAGGATCAGATCGCGGCCGAACTGGGCGTTTCGCGCCAGATCGTGCAGCGGCTGATCGCCCTCGCGCAGAGCGAGCGGCTAATCCGCTTCCAGCTTGTACATCCGATGAGCGAATGCATCGAGCTGGCCGAGCGGATGAAGGAGCGCTTCGACCTGCAATATTGCGAAATCGCCATCAATGAATTCGGCAATATAGAGGATATTCCGGCGGTCGGTCTTCTGGCGGCGCTCTATCTCGAAACTCTGCTCCAGCAGAAGGCGCCGTTGACGATCGCGATCGGCAACGGGAAGGCAATGCGGGAAGTCTCCCGCCGCCTGAGGCCGATGAACCGCCCGCAGCACAAATGCGTATCATTGATGGGCAACCTGACGCGCGACGGCCGAGCCAGCCATTATGATGTCGTCACATGGCTTTCAGAGCGCATCAACGCGCAATGCTATCCGCTGCCGATGCCGGTCGTTACCAATTCCATCGAGGAGCGGGAGGTTCTCCAGGGGCAGCCTGGCTATCGCAACCTCCAGGCGCTAGTCGAAGAGGCAAGCATCCTGATGATGGGGATCGGCTACTGGGGTCCGGAAGCCTCCCTTTACATGGACGGCTTCATTACGGCGGCGGAGACTGGTCAAGCCATGGATTGCGGCGCTGTCGGCGAACTGCTCGGTAGTGCCATAGACGCGAAGGGGCGACGGGCGAACGCCAACTACCACGCGCGGCTGACTTCGTTTTCCCTGTCGCCATCCTCTGAACGGCCGACCATCATCGTCGGATCCGGTAGCAATCGCGCGCCGGCGATTATCGCGGCAATGACCGGCCGGCTCGCCAATGGATTGATCACGGATGAAAACACCGCCCGGCTTATCCTCGAAGGATCCGACCAGAAAGCTTGAAAATCGCTACGTGCTCGTACATCCCGGTTTGCTTTTGAATGCATCAGTCAGCTGGAGCGCAACATCGCCAAGCAAATCAGGAGGTTAACCCAAGCTCGAAGAGACCGGATTTTCAGATCCCATTTGCAACGCGCTGTCCTCTATACACCGAGCGGGCTTCATAACTCGCCTCGGCACATCGAGGCATAGCTGCGAGTGCGCGGCAATCAGCACGACTGCCTGTCCCGGCTCCATCGGCAAGGGAAAGCCCTGCTTGGCGGGCTCCGTGTGATCTCAGTCCCAGGTCGGGCGGGACCAGATCAATTGGTAGCACGATCTTCGCCTTCGACTTCGGTGAGAGTCGCGAAGAGGGGTGACGGAAAGCTCGAGCCGTCGAGCTTGACCGGACCGCATCCGCAGCGCCGGAGCAGCGTGGAGGGTGGATTGCAGAAGCTTTCCTGCGGCCGTTGCGGCAAGAGTGGTCTTATAGTTACTCCATAGATCAGGGTGACCATAGCGGGCCCGGGGAGATAAAACTCCCGGAGCGAACCGTTGTTATAAGAATTCCACACCGCTTTGATCTTCGCGACCACGCGCGGTGTGATGTCGTTCAGAGTCGTTCCCGCGCACGATGCCAGCAAAATTGGGATCGCTATTCCTAGTGGCACGGACATAGAGGAGTGTCCTTCACTCCATTCCAGGCTGAACATACCCCAAGACCACGGGTGTGACCAAAGAAATACCAGATAGCAGCAGCAACGTGAATGCTACGAAACGCAGGGTGCTTGGCGAGAGCGCCGGAGGCCAGCGACGTGCCAGATAGGTCGAAACCAGGACAGCCGGCAACCCTGCAGATGTCCAGAGAAGCGCGTGAGCCTGCCAGTCGTCGTGTGCCACGACAAGGCCGAGCCGGAATAGGGAGTTGAGCGAAAATATCGCTACAAGCGTCTCGCGAACCACCCGGTATGGCAGGGGCTGGCGGTAGAACTGGAAGACCAACGGCGGCCCTGCCGTGGAGAAGAGCCCTCCCATCAGGCCGCCAAGTGCACCGAATAACACAAAAACTGGCCCGTCCGACTGTTTCGCCAGCGGCGACGGCGTCCGGATCAACTGGAGGCTCGACACGATGATGGCGAGACCGAGAATGAGACGCAGCACCGAAAGCGAAGACGCTGCCAGAAACGTCAGCAAACCGTATCCGGCGACGATCATGGGCAGGGCACCGGCGAGCGACAGAAGAAACGGCATTGTGGCGATGTCCTGCCAGCCTCTCGCCAGCACCACCGTGGCGTTGGCAAGCGTCAGCAAGCTGACGACGATTGCCGCCTCCGGCAGTGGAATAAGGCCCGTGAGCGCCAACGCCCCCATCAGCAAGAGACCGAAAGCAAAGCCCGTCAGGGTCTGCACATAGGCTGCGACGAAGGCAAGCGCGGCAAAGACGACGAAGTCGGATGCACCGATCATGCCGCAGCGCCGGATGCCAGGTCGAGGACCCGAAAGGCTTCGAGCCGATCCATGTCCGGCACGACACCGAGGCCCGGCCCGTCCGGGAGCCCGATGACGCCCTTGTTCACCACAGGCCATGCCGGCGTGACGGCGTCGCGCAGCGGGTTCGGATTGACGTCGACTTCGAGCAGGCCGTCCCCGCCAGCAGCCGCCAGGATATGGGCCGAGGCCGCAAGGCCGATTCCCGCGCCAAGGAAATGCGGGCAATAGCGTCGGCCGGCGGCGATCGCTGCTCGGGCTACCGCGCGACATCCCGTCGGTCCACCCCATTTTGCCGCATCCGGCTGGATGACGGAATGATGGCCGGCACCGATCGCGGACCGGAAGGCACGCAGGCCGACAAGGTTTTCCCCGCCGGCCAGCGGCGTAGCGGTTAGCCGCGCAAGCTCGCCCCAAACGGCAGGGCCGGCATCGACGCGCACCGGCTCCTCTATCCAGCCAAGCCCGAGATCGGCAGTTGCCAGCAGGAAGGCGCGCGCTGCATCGGGGGCAAATGCCTGGTTGGCGTCGGCGTAAAGCGTCTCGCCCGGCTGCAAGTTTTCGAACAGCGCGCGGATCAGCGCCAGATCACGATCGAGGTCGAAACCGACCTTTACCTTGAAATCGCGGTAACCAGCCGCGCGCGACTGCGCCACCATCGCTTCGGCATCGCGAATATGGATGCCGCTAGCATAGGCGCGGACCGCCCCTGCCGCATCCGGCAATAGCGCCGCGGCAAGCTGGACGCCGCGGCGGCGGGAAAAGAGATCCCAATAGGCCATGTCGAAACCGGCGATGACCTGGGCATAGGGGCCGATCTCCCCGGTCTGCAGCACGAGTACATGCGTTGCCGCAGTCAGTTCTTTCCAAAGCTCCGCCGAATCCGGCAACGGCCTGCCGAGAATGCGCGGCGCGATGTCCGAGACGAGCAGGCGGGCGCGGTGCTCCGCGCCGCATCCCGGCCAGTTGCACCAGATCTCCCCCCAGCCGACCAGCCCCACGTCGTCCTCCAGCCGCACCAGCACGGCCGGCCGGTCTCTCATCGTGCCGAAGGACGTCGAAACGGGCTTTTCCAGCGGCACGCGGAAAACATGTGCCTGGACGGACCTGATCACACAGGAACTGGAGGCCTTGCTCATTGCGCTCTCACCCCGCGAGGAAGCCGCCATCGACGGCATAGACCGTGCCGGTGGCATAGCGCGCGGCCGGCATGGTGAGAAAGACGACGGCGCCCGCCACTTCGTCCGGCTGGCCCCAGCGTTTCAGTGCGGTGCGCGCGGTGATCCGGTCGCGGTGCGCGATGTCCTTACGTCCTTCGGTGTTGATCGCCGTCTCGATGTAGCCAGGCGCAACCGCGTTGACGCGGATCCCCTCTTCGGCCCAGGCGAGTGCCAGCGCCTTCGTCAGCATGACGACGCCGCCCTTGCTGGCGCAATAGGTGGGAAGCCGGGGCAATGCGGCAAAGGCGTTCATGGAGGCGATGTTGACGATCGAGCCGCCGCTTGCGGCAAGATGTGCGCGAAAGGCCATGGAGGTCCGGAAGGTACCCGTCAGGTTGACGTCAAGCACGCGCTGAAAGGTCTCTATCCGGAATTCCTCGTCACGGACGAGAATGCCCGCGCAGTTGACGAGTGCATCCACCTGCTCGAAGCGTGCAGCGAATGCCTCCACCGCTGCGTCGGAGGTGACATCCAGGATGTCGAGGTCGACCGCCGGAAGGCTCGACAGAGGCGAGCGGGCAAGCGCGGAGCGGTCGTGGCCGGTGGCCGTGACCTTTGCGCCGTGCGCGTGAAACAGCGCGGCAATCGCAGAGCCGATATCTCCCGCGCCGCCGACGACAACGACGCGGAAACCGGGCGGAAAGGCAAAAGGATCTTCCATCTCGCTCCTCAAATGCCTGCCACGGCGACATATTTCAGTTCGAGGAAGCCCTCGATACCGTAGGAGGAGCCTTCACGCCCCATGCCCGATTGCTTGACGCCGCCGAAAGGCGCCATCTCGTTGGCAAGCATGCCCGTGTTGACACCGACCATGCCCGCCTCCAGCGCCTCGGCGACCCGCCAGACGCGGCCGAGATCGCGCGCATAGAAATAGGAGGCGAGCCCGAATTCACTGTCGTTGGCCATGGCGATGACCTCGTCTTCGTCGCGGAAGGTGATAACCGGAGCGAGCGGTGCGAAGGTCTCCTCCTTCGCGACTTTCATATCCTGCGTGATGCCGCTCATGACGGTCGGCTCGAAGAAGGTGCCGCCCAGCGCGCTGCGCTTGCCGCCGGCAAGAATCCTGCCGCCCTTGGCGAGCGCATCGCTGATGTGCTCCTCCATCTTGGCTACGGCCTTGTCGTCGATCAGCGGCCCCTGGCTGACCCCCGCTTCCGTGCCGCGGCCGAGCGTGATCGCCGAGACCTTCTCTATAAGCTTCGCCGTAAAGGCATCCGCAACGCTCTCCTGGACATAGATGCGGTTTGCGCACACGCAGGTCTGGCCGGCATTGCGGAACTTGGAGATCATCGCGCCCTCGACCGCCGCATCGATGTCGGCGTCGTCGAAAACGATAAAGGGCGCGTTGCCGCCAAGTTCGAGCGAGAGGCGTTTGATGCCGTCTGCCGCCTCCTTCATCAGCCAGCGCCCCACACTGGTCGAGCCGGTGAAGGTGATCTTCGCGATCTTCGGGTTGTGGCAGAATTCCATGCCGATCGGGCGCGCCTCGCCGGTAACAACCGAGAAGACGCCCGCCGGCACGCCAGCACGCTCCGCCAGGACGGCGAGCGCAAAGGCCGAAAGCGGCGTCTGGGCCGCAGGCTTCAGCACCATCGTGCATCCGGCCGCAAGCGCCGGGCCGGCCTTTCGCGTGATCATCCCGTTCGGGAAGTTCCAGGGCGTGATGGCCGCGCAGACGCCGACGGGCTGCTTGAGCACCATGATGCGCTGGTTCCGGTTCGGGCCGGGAAGAATGTCGCCGTCGATGCGCTTCGCCTCCTCCCCGAACCATTCGAGATAGGCGGCATTGGAAATGATCTCGCCCCGCGCTTCGCCGAGGGGTTTGCCCTGCTCAGCGGTCAGTATCTGCGCTAGATCGTCGGCATTCTCGATGATGAGTTCGTACCAGCGCCTGAGAACGGCGGCCCGTTCCTTGGCGGGCCGCCGCGCCCATTCGACCTGCGCGACGGCCGCCGCGTCGATCGCCTGGCGAACTACATCCACGCCGAGATCCGGCACACGCGCGATGACCGATCCGTCGAACGGATCCGTGACCGTGATGGTCCTGCCGCCGTCCGCATCCAGCCAGCGTCCGCCCACATAGGCCTTGTCGGTCAGCAGGGATCGGTCCTTCAGGGCAGCAATCGGCCGCATCGATCGATCGTCCATGATCATTCCTTCCGTCAGTGGTTTACTCAGGCAGCGGCATAGCTGCTGGCGAAGTCGCCTTCGTTGCGGATTTCCTGGAAGGCCGGAGCAGGCGGGATCCATCGCGGGGCCTTGGCGGCGGTGAGCGCACTCAGGCGCTCCACCACAGCGACGCCTTCATCCGCCAAAGCCTTGCCGACGGCATCGGTATCGGGGAAATGCGAACGGATCGCATTGAGCCAGATCGTGCGGCCGGCCAGGAAGCCGCCGGCGCCTGCGGCATAGGCGTAGTCGAGCACGCGCTCGAACTTCTCCGTCGCAGCGCCGCCCGAAAGCAGTACCCACGGAATGCCCGCATCGGCGCAGATCCTGCCGATCGCATCGAACTCCCGCTGGGCGGCAAGGGCGGCTTCGCTGCCGTCGCGCGCCGGCAGGCTGTTTGCGGCAAGCGGGCTTTCGAGCTTCAGGAGGTCGACGCCGTATTCGGGTTTTGCAAATTCGCGCACGCTCTCGATCACGAGTTCCGGCAACTTGGTCGGCGACTCGACATAGTCGGCCGTGTGGCCCGCGCTGCCGAGGAACGGAAATACGAGCAGCTCAAGCACATAGGCGATGTCATGGCGGCGGCAATCCTCGCCGATCTTACGCACGAACGCCTTCTGGTGCTCGAGCACGTCGGCCGAAGCGTCCGGCCGATACCATGCAAGCACCTTGACCGCATCGCCGCCGAGGCGGCGGATCTTCTCCACGCTCCAGTCGGCGATGACTTTGGACTTGCGTCCACCCTCGGTTTCCTCCGTACGGTGATCTTCCAGCGTGACGATCAGTCCGCATTCCGGCGGCAGCACGTCGATGGCGGCAGGAATGGCATAGTTGGGATCGAACAGCATGGAACTGCAATGCGGGGCGAGGTTCTCGACCAGAAGCCGCTTTGCGGTGATCACGTCGGAGAAGGAGACGCTCGACTTGTCGATACCGCGCGCTGCGGCGATGGCTTCGAAAAGCGGCGGGCGCTGGTCGAGCGCCACCATGCAGAAGTGGCCGTCCTTGTTTGCGAGACGGGCGAGACCGCGGGTTTTACCAAGGGTGAGCATGACGTTTCCTTTCAGGATGACTTCAGATCGTCGAGGGAGGGGATAGCGGCGCGGCCGCCTGGCCGTGTGCATTTCAAAGCGGCGACGGAGCTGGCGAAGCCGAGCGCATCGGCAATGCCGAGGCTCGCGCCGATCGCGAAGGCATAGGCGCCGTGGAAGACGTCGCCCGCGGCGGTCGTATCGACGGCTTGGACGGCCGGGGCCGGCATATGGTGCTTGCCGGAACGGTCCAGCCAGAGGAGGCCATCGCCACCGCGGGTGACAGCGACCATCCGGCAGCCGAAGCCCGCCGCCCGCGCCAGCGCCGCGTCCACGTCTTCTCCGCCAAAGCTGTGAAGGCCGGGCTCGGAGAAGATGGCGTGGTCGGTCAACGGAAGCAGGCGCTCGAAGATATTGGTGTCGGCAACATCGCCATCGAGAACCGTCGGAATGCCCTGGCGCCGCGCTGCGCTGAAAAGCGCCTGCGCACCCTCCGGCCAGCGCGGATCCGCCAGAACGCAGTCGACAGAAAGGCCGGCGAGCGGCAACCAGGTGGGATCTGTCGGATAGTGGCCGCGGAAATTGACGATCTGGCGCTCGCCGCGTGCATCGACGATGACGCCCGAAACGGAGGAGGCCCCACCCTCGAAGAGGCGAAACTGGCTGGTATCGACGCCTTCGGCGGCAAAATCCTCCACCATGAGGCGCCCCGCCTCATCGTCGCCGGCCCTGCCCCAGAAGGACGCCACACCGCCAAGCCGGGCGACCGTCACCGCGGCATTTGCCGCCATACCGCCGGGTTCGGTCAGGTGCTGGCCGGCGCGGATTTTCTCGCTGCCGCCGGAAAACGGTATCTCCACCCGCCAAATGCGATCGAGCGCGGACAGCCCGAGGCAAATGACCGACGGCGCAACGCCTTCGGGTATGTTCGGCGGGCGGATCATCGGATGGCCTTTCCATCCGCGCTGTCGAAGAGATGCACCTTGCCGACCTGCGCGATGAGGCCCAACCTGTCTCCGATCCTCGGTCGAAGCTCGGGATTGACGCGGGCGACGGTCCGCACGCCCGCAAGGTCGAAATGCGCGAGCGTGTCGGAGCCGAGCGGCTCGACCAGATCGATGGTGACGGACAGCGCGCCAGCCTCCTCCACGGGAAGGAAATGCTCGGGACGGATGCCGAGTACCACCTCGCTCCTTTCGCCAAGTGCCGCTTTCAGCGCGTTCGGCACGGGTGCTGCGAGATGCGGCGCGCCTTCAAAGACAAAGCCTTCCCCCGCGCGTCGGATATTGAAGAAATTCATCGCTGGAGAGCCGATGAAGCCGGCGACGAACTGGTTCGCGGGCGTCTCGTAGACCTCTTCCGGCCGGCCGAACTGCTGGATCTCGCCGCCCTTCAGGACGACGATGCGGTCGGCCATGGTCATTGCCTCCACCTGGTCGTGGGTGACGAAGACCATGGTCGTCTTCAGTTCCTGCGACAAAGCCTTGATCTCGGTGCGTACCTGGCCGCGCAGCTTGGCGTCGAGGTTGGAGAGCGGCTCGTCGAACAGGAACACCTTTGGGTCACGAACGATCGCGCGGCCCATGGCGACACGCTGGCGCTGACCGCCGGAAAGCGCCTTAGGCTTGCGCTCCAGGAAGGGCTCGATATGCAAGAGGCCGGCCGCACGCCGCACGCGCTGATCGATCTCAGCCTTCGTCATACCGCGCAGTTCGAGCGCGAAAGCCATGTTGTCGTAGACGGTCATGTGCGGATAGAGCGCATAGTCCTGAAAGACCATGGCAATGTCCCGCTTCGAGGCCGGCACGTCGTTGACCTTCGTCTCGCCGATGAAAAGCTCGCCCGAAGAGCACGGTTCAAGACCGGCGATGATGCGCAGAAGCGTGGATTTCCCGCAGCCGGACGGTCCGACGAAGACAACGAACTCCTCGTCGGCGATCTCCAGATCGAGCCCGGGGATGATGGTGAATTCGCCGAACTTCTTGGCGATATTCTTGATGGTGATCGAGGCCATGGTATCACCCAAAGGAGAGGACGGGCTTGATGAGCTTGCCTTCGGCGAAGCGGGCGAAGTTTTCCGGCAACTCGTCGAGACCGAAAGCGGCGTCGACGAGCCGGCGATAGCGCTCCTTGTTGGCGCGCAGCAACTCGACATTCGGCGCGAAGTCGCCGACCGGAAAATAGAAGGTGCGGATCATATAGAAGTCCTTGCGACGGAAGATCTTGCCTTCCTCGATGGTCCAGGGCGCAGCATTCTCCCCGACCAGCATCAGGGCTCCGCGCGGCAGTACCAGCTCGATACCGAGATTGCGGGCCGCATGGGCGCCGGAGCATTCGAAAATCAGCTTGAAGCGCTTGTCGCGCACGCCGACAGGATGGTCCTTCGCACCGAAGGACACGGCAATCGCGAGCCGCTCCTCGTTCGGATCGCTGACATGGATGTCCTCATATCCAAGGCTGGAGAGCGCGAGCACCACGCCTAACCCCACCGGGCCTGCACCGGTCACGAGGACCGGCACAGACCCTTCGGGAGGAGCCAAAGACATGGCAGAGCGAACGGCGTGGGCCGAAGTCCCGATTGTGTCGAGAAGCAGCGGCGCGAGGTCGTCCTCGATATCGTCCGGCACCGGCAATAGGCAATTTTCCGGCACGGATACATATTCGGCATAGCCGCCCGGCCGATTCCAACCGATAAGGCTGGAGACCTCCAGGCACATCTGCGTGTCACCCGCGGCGCAGGCATCGCAATGGCCGCAGTGCTCCGGGATATAGACCGCGCAGCGCTGCCCGTGACGGGGATGGCCCGGCTGCTCGACGACCCCGAAGATCTCATGGCCTGCGGTGAATTCCGCCCCCTTGTACCAGAGCTTGAAATCCGAGCCGCAGAGCGCGGTGCGCAGCACCTTGACCAGCACTTCGTCCTGTCCGACGGACGGCAGGTCCTGTGTTTCGATGGTGATCCTGCGTTCGCCGTGAAAGACGGAAGCGCGCATGCGGGCATTTTGTCTGTCTGTCATCCTGGTCATCCCTTGACGGCGCCGAGTGTCAGCCCCGCGACGAGCCAACGCTGGACGAGGATCGCGAGCACGAGCGGCGGCAGCGCGATGAGCGTGGCGGCCGCCATCAGCGAGCCCCACTGGGTCGAACCTTCACCAACGAAGTTGAAGGCGGCGGCAATCAGCGTCTTCGTGTCGGAGTTCGACAGGATCAGCGAGAAGAGGAAGAAGTTCCACGAGAAGACGAAGGCGAGGATCGACGCGACGGCGATGCCGGAGCCGACGAGCGGCATGGCGATCCGCCAGAGAACGCGCGTTACCGAGCAGCCATCCATCTGCGCCGCCTCGAAGACGCTGCGCGGGATGTTGTCGAAGAAGGGAAGCAGCACCCAGATGACGATCGGCATGGTGATGACCGCGTGGCTGAGGATCAACGCCGTGTACGAACCGATCAACCCGACCTCGCGGAACATGATGTACCAGGGCAGCAGGAAAAGCGTGCCGGGCGCCATGCGGGCGGCGAGCGTCAGAATGGCCGGCCAGGTGACGCGCGACCAGGAGACGGCGAAGGCAGCCGGGATGCCGAAGGCCAGTCCGAGCAGTGTCGAGCCGATGGTCACGACGAAGCTGTTGACCGCATAGGACAGGAACGGCGTCGTCTCCCACAGCATGACGTAGTTCTCGAATGTCGGCTGGAAGAACAGCGTCGGCGGATAGGCTGTCACCTCGAAGGACGGCTTGAAGGACGAGAGCACCATCCAGACGGTCGGCGCCAGGATGAGGATGCCCGCGATCGTCAGTTGGACCGTGTTCAGCCAGTGGAGCCAGCGGCCCGGATTTGAATGATCGTTCATCGTCGTCTCCTTACCAGGCGACCGCATTGCGCAGGCGGTTGAGTACGAGGACGGCGGCCAGTACGATGGCCGAAAGCGTGATCATGAGCGCACTGGCATAGCCGATATTGAAGAACTCAAAGCCCACGCGGAAACCGTAGATGTTGAGTGTGTTCGAGGCATTGCCCGGGCCGCCCTGGGTGGTGATGTAGATGATGTCGAAGAAGCGCAGCAGATCGACGCTCCGCAGCACGGCGGCCGTAACGATGGTCGGCAGCAGCAGCGGCAAGGTGATGCGGCGGAAGATGCGGAACGAAGAAGCGCCGTCGATCTGTGCGGCCTCGTAGACGCTGGGCGGCAGGGATTGCAGCCCACCGAGCACGATCAGCGCGACATAGGGCGCCCACTGCCAGGTGTCGATCAATGCAATGGTCGGGATCACCCAGGTCGGCGAGGCCAGCCACTCGGAAGCGGGGAAGCCGAGTGCCTCGAGGATATAGTTGGCCGCGCCGAGCGACGGGTCGAGGATGACGAGCCACATCATGCCGGCCACGACCGGCGGCATCATGAAGGGCGAGATCAGCAGCGAGCGTAGCAGGCCGGACAGCCGCTTGGAATGAAACAGCAGCATGGCGAGATAGATGCCGGCGACGAGCTGCAGGACCATCGACAGGAAGTAGAGCGCGAAGGTGACGTAGAGGCCGTTCCAGAACTCGCCGTCGGCAACAAGCGCGGCGTAGTTGGCTCCCGCTGCGAAGCTTGCTTCGCCCGTCGACGAGAACGAGTGAAAGCCGAGCCAGATCGTGTAGACCACCGGGAAGGCGATCATCGCGACGGTGAAGATGACCGCCGGTGCGGACAGGGCAGCAAGCTGCCGTCCCTGGCTATTGGTCGAGCCTGGAGTCATTTATCCGGTCTTTCCAGTAGGCGATTGCACCGAATGCCGGGTCCTGCTGAAGCATAGCCCGGCAGAGGCATTACTTGCGGGCGATTAGGCCATCCAGCGCGCTGTCGGCGGCGGCGCATGCCTCCTCGACCGAGCGCAGCCCGAGAAGCACGTCCTGCACGGCCTGGCCGATGTAGTCCCGCGATTCCGGATTGGCGATGATGGGGTAGCCGACTTCGGAAGACCCGTCGGATGCCAGGACGCCGAGCGCCGCTTGCCAGCTTGCGCGCACGGGCGCCTCGGCGATCCAGGCCTTGTATGCCTCATCGGAGGCGACGGAGGCGCGCGGCGAGGCAACGCCCTGAAGCGCCAGGCGCTTCTGCATTTCCGGGCTCGAAGCCCACTGCACGAAATACCAGGCCGCATCCTTCTTGGCGCTGCTGCTGGAAATCGCAAGGCCCCAGCCGATCGCCGTCGGGACGGTTCCCGCCTCGCCGGCCGGCAGCGGCACCACATCCGTATCGTTCAGGCGCTCGCCACCTTCCATGATGGTGCGCAGCTCGTTGGAGGATTCGAAAGCCATGGCCGCGCGGCCGCTGCGATAGAGCGCCGAGATCTGGTAGAAGCTGTAGTTCGCCGCGCCCGGAGGCCCGTATTCGCGCATCAGATCGCCGTAATAGGCGATCGCCTTCTGGCCCGCCGGCGAGCACAGTGCCGACTTGCCGTCCACGATGTAGGTGCCGCCCATGTTGTGCAGCACATTGCTGAACGTATAGGCGATTGCCGGCTTCAGGCCGCGCGAGGCGAAAGGCGTGACGCCGGCGCCGCATTCCTTGATCTTCTCGGCGGCGGCGCGCACGTCATCCAGGGAAGCCGGCTTGGCAAGGCCGCATTGCTCGAAGATATCCGTCCGGTAATAGAGCAGCGGGCCTTCAAGGTTGAGCGGGATGCTGGTCAGCTTGCCATCGAACGTCGCCGCCTTCACGAGAGCGGGACTTATACCGGCAAAATCGTATTCCGGCGCCATCGCGTCCTGCGTGTAAGTCGACAGATCGGCGTACCAGCCGGAGGCTGCGAACTGCTGCCCTTCGCGCGAGGCAAGGGTCATGAACACATCGATCTCGTCGCTGCCGGAATTGAGCACGGTGACGAGACGCTGACGCATCTGCTGCTCCTGGTAGGAATCGACCTTCAGGTTGATACCGGTCAGAGCGGTAAATTCATCTTTGTAGGACAACACCGCCTGGGACCAGGGATTGTTGTTGGCCAGGAATGAAACCGTTTCCCCATCATGGGCCTTCCAGTCGAAGGCGAAGGCAGAGGTTGCCGTTCCGGCGAAAAGCATTGACAGGACCACGGCATGGGCAGAACGATTTTTCAGCATATCTTCCTCCACAAAGCCGCACTCCAGCGGCTGATCTAGCGCTTCTCCCGAGCACAATCTCAATGTAACCGGTTACATATTATGCTGCAGACACTTCTGTCAACACCTAGGAAGGTTAAATATTAATGCTGTTCTTCGGGGAAATTTCCGTTTGACAGCCATGCATTGATTGCCCACAACATATGTAACGTTACATATTTCGGGCGATCGCATGGCCGATGAAAAGGAGAAGACCGGCATCAGGGCGGTCGCAAAGCTTTCGGGCGTCTCGACAGCGACGGTCTCGCGCGCCCTCAATAATCCGCAAAGCGTAAGCGAGGATCTGCGCGCCCGCATCCAGCGGGTGATAGACGAGACCGGCTACGTGCCGCACGGCATGGCGCGGGCGCTGTCCAGCAACAGGACCCGCACGATCGGCGCTATCATTCCCACCATCGACAACGCCATGTTCGCCCGCGGGATCGAATCGCTGCAAAAGTTCCTCTCCTCGCGCGGCTACATGCTCATCCTCTCGACGAACGGATACGACATCGACGTGGAGCTGGAGCAGGCACGCAACCTGATCAGCCGCGGCGTCGATGGGCTGATCCTGCGCGGCGACTGCCATCATCAGGCGCTCCGTGACCTGCTGGCGACCCGCGACGTGCCATTCATCAATGTCGGCATCTATAATCCCAGCCAGCCTTACCCGAGCATCGGCGTCGACAATGAAGCGGCCGCCCATCGCGCCATGACGCATCTCATCGAGATCGGCCACCGCCGCATCGGCGTGGTCAGCGCCCTTCAGCGCAACAACGACCGCGCCAGCGCGCGAATTAGGGGGTTCCGTCGCGCGCTCGCCGAACAAGGGCTGAGCCTACCGGAGGAATGGCACGTCGAAGTACGCTACACGCTGGACGATGCGCGGGAGGCCGCGCGGCAGATCTTCATGGGCCAAAGCATGCCGACGGCCATCGCGTGCGGCAATGATGTCCTCGCTTATGGCGTCATGCTGGAAGCGGAGCGGCGCGGCCTGAATATCCCCTTCGATCTCTCCGTCGTCGGCTTCGACGACCTGGAATGGAGCCGCCACCTGCGTCCTGCATTGACGACGCTCCATATTCCGACGGACCTGACCTGGAGGGGCGCCGGCGAGTACATTCTCGCCCGTCTCGACGGCCACAAGGTCCCCACCCATTACGAAGTGGACTATGCACTTATCGTGCGGGAGTCTACAGCACCACCAACGAACAATGGAAATAGGTTTGATCTAGAACGGGATTCAAACCAAAAGTAACACCTCCGGCTTAAATCATTCACTGATTTTTCCTGCTTATTTACCTTCCAGACAGTTGAGTGAATGCGCAGACACTTTGTAAAAAGTAGCCACCCTTCCCTCGGTCGATTGATGTATCAGGTTACCCGCGATCTTTCACAGTCGCGGTCGGTAACTCTTATCGAGAGATCCGACCCCAACTGCGGCATCAGATCAACAATTGTTAACCCACGATGATGCTATGCCATGTATCAAGCGGGTGTCTCAGCCGCCAAGGACGAACCGGGAAAATGCAAGTGCATTGCGAGCATCTTCGTCCATTTTTGCCTCGTTTGCGCCATGGCTGAGATCGCGCCAAACGCGGATATCGGCACCGATGGTTCCACCCGTTTTCACGAACGGCTCCATGACGACGGCGCCGGAGTAATTGATCTCGCGAAGCGCGAGGCCAATCTCGTGCCAAGGAATTCTGCCCTTACCTGGTACGCGGCGATTGCTCTCGCCTGTATGAAAATGCCCAAGCAAAGGGCCAGCCGTGCGGATGGCGTCACCGAAGCTGTCCTCCTCGATATTCATATGGAACGTGTCGAGCATCACTTTGACATTCGGCTTTCCGACATCCTTGACGAAGGCCACACCTTCGGCAGCGGTGTTCAGAACGTGGTTCTCGAAGCGATTGAGCACCTCGATGCAGAGATTGATGCCCAGGTCGTTGGCAAAGTCAGCGATGCCGTGAATACCCTCGACGCCACGCGCCCGGTCTCCCTCTTTATCGACCGGCTTCGAGTAATCCACCGGCCAATATGAATGCAGCGCGCCCCCGATCGACTTGATGTCAAGTTTGGCGACATTCCTCAGGGTCTGCTGAAAGAAGACCTTTCCCGCTTCACGAACGGCTGCGTCAGGCGATGACAGGTTCTTGGTCTTGGAGGGACCGATACCGGCCGTCAGGATGATGTTGTTATCCTTTGCGCTCTGCTTGATGAACGCAAGGTCGGCATCGCTGTACTCGTTGATGTGATGCGCCGCGACTTCGATGACATCGAAGCCGAGCTTTGCCACCTTCTCGATGTAGGGACCGAATTTGGCACTCCACTCGTGCTCCCAGTAAGAATAATAGATTCCATGCTTCATAAGGGTCTCCTTGATTTTCGATTGGGCTTTCTGGTCGACAGGTTGGTGGTTGGGTATGGGATCGGGGCCGGCGCGTGACGGACACACCGGTTGAGATGGTTTCCTTCAGGGGTTCGTCAGGCGCAGATCGGGTTCGGCCGAGGCGGCCATGATGGCCAAGCCGTTCGGGAGATCATTGTTTTCGACCTTGCGTGTGATCTCCGCTTCATCCAGTCCGAAACGACGCCACCGCTCCTGAAGCCGGCGCCGAAGCTCTTCCTCGTCAACCTCGACGAAAACGGTGAAATCGAAGATCGGCTTGAGCAGGTCCCAAGGCGCCTGATCGACGAGAAGATAGTTCCCTTCGCAAATGATGATATCCGTGGATTGCGGAATAAGCCGCCCGCCTGCGCGCGCTATCTCGATCGAACGATCGAAGACCGGGATGGCGATGATGTCGTCCTCATTGGCTTTAAGCCGCCGCAGCATGTGCCTGAAGCCATGGGCATCGAACGTATCGATCGCTCCCTTGAACGCGAGGCGCCCCATGTTCTCCAACACCGCATCGTCATAGTGATAGCCATCCATCGGAAAGAGCGCAGCGCTGGCGGCTCGTCCGCCGTTGATGAGATCGACGGCGCGCTCGGCCAAGCTTGATTTTCCAGATCCCGGCGCGCCCGCGATCGCGATCAGGACACGCCGCTTCTCGCCATCGGAAAACCGCTTCAAGGCAAGGTCCACGATGCGGCGAGCATTCACTTCCAAGCTACTCATCTTCCCTCCAATAGAAATCAGCCTCGCGACCCCGCGGCCAGGCGAAGGCCATCGGCGTCGGCTCGACGCCAAGTGAACCGTTCATCGAAATGCTCTTCGCTTTAAGCTGCCGGCGGCAGGCCCGAAGTTACAGGCAGGCGGATCAGGCGCTCCGGCCTTCACAAGCCCCTCTCTTTGCTGAACGGGCGAGCACAGTCATCACGCAGATGCGGAACGTGACACTCACCAGCAAGTGAACCCTCCATCGACAGGAACGACTGCGCCGGTCATAAGGCTGGCGCCGTCCGAGACAAGGAAATGCACCACGCTCGCAACTTCGTGTGCCTGCCCGAAGCGGCCCATCGGCGTGTCCCGGCGCCATTGCGCCGCAAGCCCACTGGCTTCGGCGTGGCTGATCAGCAGCGTCTCGATGTAAGTCGGAGCGACCGAATTGACGCGCACGCCTCGACCGGCCCATTCGACTGCCAGCGAATGGGTAAGGTGGTGAACCGCGGCCTTGGACGCGTTGTAATGCGATTGCCCCTGGGGGCGGTTGACGATCAGGCCGGACATGGATCCGATATTGACGATCGATCCGGATCCTTTGGCCAGCATGTGGCGGCCGAAAGCCCGGTCGCACCAGAAGACGCCGTTTAGGTTGACGTCGTTGACTGCGAGCCAGTCCGCATCTTCTACGTCTTCCGCCGCGACAGGCGGTCGACCGATCCCGGCATTTGCAACGAGAATATCCGCCGCGCCGTGCTCGGTTGCAATGGCGTCGGCGACGCGTTGCACGGCGGACGAGTCGGTGACGTCCACCACGTAGGAAAGAGCGGCATACCCCTCGGCAGCCAGCGCCGCCTTTCCCCGCTCGAGCGCCTCCGTATCACGATCCAGCAGGATCATCTTCGCGCCCGCTTCGGCAAGCGCCTCGGCGATCGCTAATCCGATACCGCGGCTGCCACCCGTGACGACGGCCAACCTGCCATCCAGTCGGAGCTTTTCCATGTACATAGAGAGTGCCTTTCAGAAAAAACGATGGGCTCAGACAGAACCGGCTTCGGCCGGTTGCTGCGCCTTCGACGACATGTTTGCTGGAGCGGTCAGCGCGCGGCCGTCTTCGTCGAAGACGTGCGAACGCGCCGGATCCGGTGTGAGGAAAATGGTATCGCCGCGGCGATATCCGCGCTCGCCAACCGCGCGAACAGTAAGCGTGCCCAAGGCTTTCACATTGACGGTGAAGTATGCGTCGCTTCCAAGCTGTTCCTCGACGAGAATCGTCCCCTTCCACAGACCGGCGTCGCGATCATAGCCAAGATGTTCAGGACGGATGCCGAAGGTCACCTTTCCAGGCGAAAGCGGCGCCTTCAGGTTGGAGATCTCGACAGCGCTCGCGGACGTCAGGATGCGGCTGCCTCCCTCCGTCGTCGCCTCGATGAAGTTCATTTTGGGAGAGCCTATGAAGCCTGCGACGAACCGGTTCGCGGGAGCATCGTAGAGCGCGATCGGCGTGTCGAACTGCTCCACTTTGCCGGCATTGAGGACCACGATCCGGTCAGCCATCGTCATGGCCTCCACCTGATCATGCGTCACGTAGATCATCGTGGTCTTCAGCTCATCGTGGAGGCGGATCAGTTCGAGCCGCATCTGGACGCGCAGCGCGGCATCCAGGTTCGAAAGCGGCTCGTCGAACAGGAAAGCCGTCGGAGCCCTAACGATCGCGCGGCCGATGGCGACACGCTGCCGTTGACCTCCCGAGAGCTGCCGCGGATAGCGGTCGAGATAAGGCTCCAAAGCTAGAGCGCGCGCAGTCGTCAGCACGCGCTCCCGGATCTCTGCCTTCGGCCGGCCCGAGACACGCAGACCGAAGCCGATATTGTCGGCGACCGTCAGATGCGGGAACAATGCGTAGGACTGGAAAACCATGGCGAGCTGCCGCTCCGAGGGCGCGACATTGGTCACGTCCCTGCCGTCGATCACCACGCGCCCGCTCGATACCTCTTCGAGGCCGGTTATCAGCCTAAGCAGCGAAGATTTGCCGCAGCCTGATGGCCCGACGAAGACCACGTACTCGCCGTCGTTGATCGTCAGACTGACATCGCGAATGACCTCAAACTCGCCGAAACTCTTGACGACATTCTCGAGCGTTAGTTGGCCCATGATTATTCCTCCTCTAATGCGCGGCGTCGGGCGCCGCCACGGTCAACCGGTGGATTGCTTCAATGGAAGACGATCCCGCCATCGACGTTCAGTGATTGCCCGGTGATGAAAGAGGCGTCGTCCGAAGCGAAGAACGCGACCGCGCCGACCACGTCTTCCGGATTTCCGACGCGGCCGATCGATGTCTTTTCGAGAACCTTCCGCAGGGTTTCCGGATCCTCGAGGTGGGATCGGCCCATGTCGGTATCGATCACGCCGGGGCAGACGGCGTTGACAGTTATCCCGTCCTTCGCGACTTCTCTTGCCAGGCCTTGGGTGAAATTGATTACTGCTCCCTTGGAGGCGCAGTAATGCGTCTCGGTCGGACCGCCGAGCTTGCCTCCGATCGAGGCGATATTAATAACCCGGCCGCGACCGTTGGAACGGAAGTGCGACAGAAATACCCTGGTGACGAGGAATGTGCCCTTTGTGTTGACCGCAAACATACGGTCCCACTCGTCAGGCTGGATATCCTCGGCCAGATGGACGGACCTCACTCCGGCATTGTTGACAAGCACATCCAGACGACCGGCCTTGGCCAGCAGGTCTCGCGCCATGGCACCGACGGATATCGCGTCACTCACGTCGCAATAGATGATCTCGCACTGGCCGCCATTAGCCTCAATGGTTGCCATCACATCGGCGAGTTCGGCTTTGCGAGCCGGCAGGTCGTTTGCGAACACCCGGTAGCCCTCCGCCGCCAGCCGTTCGGCGATCGCCCGCCCTATGCCTCGTGACGCACCGGTCACCAGTGCCGTCTTGTTCGCTCCGCGTTGAGAAAACATGGAATTCTCCGTAGTTGGATTCGTGGAAAAATCAGTCCTTCACGGCGCCCATAGTGACGCCGGAGACGATGTGTTTCTGCATGAAGAAGGTGAAGAGGACGGGCGGCAGGCACTGGATGACGGACGCTGCCGCGATGTACTCCCAGTACACTCGCCCCGTTCCGACGAAGGACGAAATGACCACCGGGAATGTCTTGGCTTCGCGGGTCGTCAGAAACAGCGCGAGCATGAACTCATTCCACGCGAAGATGAAAACGAAGGTCGCCACCGCCGCAAGGCCGCTCTTACTGAACGGAAGGACGACATCCTTCAGCACCTGCCACCAGGTGCAGCCCTCCAATCGGGCGGCCTCGATGAGCTCTTTCGGGACGCGGCGGATGAAGGACATCGTCATCCAGACGGCAAAGGGAAGATTGAACCCGGCATAAGCAATGATCAATCCCGGAAGCGAGTCGAGTAGGCCGGCCCCGCGGAAGATCACGAAGAGCGGCACGGCCGCCGCGATCGGCGGCATCATGCGCGTAGAAAGAATCCAGTCCGCGAGCGCTTCGCGGCCGTGAAAGCGGTGATTGACCAGCGCAAAAGCCGTCGGAACCGCCAGGATGAGCGCAAGGATCGTCGCGCCGACAGTCGCGATCAGAGAATTGACGATGAACGGCCAGAACTGAGTCAGCACGTCACGGAAATTCTGCAGATAGGTGAAGTCAGGAATCCAAACGGGCGGGATCGCAATGATGTCGGCCGTCGGCTTGAACGCGGCAAGCGCCAGCCAGAGCAGCGGGGCTATGGACACGAAAACGAACGTCAGGACCAGGACCATCGGCCCAAGATCGCGCAGCCGAAACCTGGCGCTATTCATTTTCGATCCTCCTAAGAAGACGCACGGCAAAGGTTGTGATAACCATCGAGATGATCAGGATGATGACTGCGGCAGCCGAGCCGACGCCCGCTTGAAAGAACTGAAAATTTTGCTGATAGGCGTAGAGCGTCAGAACCATCGTGGAATCTCCCGGGCCGCCGCGCGTGGTCACATAGACCACGTCGAAGAACCGCAGCGTGTCGATGATACGCAGGATGATGCCGAGCAGGACGATGCCCTTGATTGAGGGTATCTCCAGCAAAGTCAGGACGTGGTGCCACTTCGCGCCGTCGACGCGCGCGGCCTCGTAAAGATCGGAGCGGATCGACAGCAGGCCGGCCATAATCAGCAGCATCATGAACGGGGTCCACTGCCAAATGTTGATCAGCAGGATCGAGACCATCGCTACCGTCGAATCTCCGAACCACGGAACCGGACCGAGACCAACACCGCCCAAAAGGTAGTTTGCGATACCGAGGACAGGATTGAAGACGTAGGAAAAGATCATGCCAACGATCAGCGGCGTGACCATCATCGGCAGCATAAACAAGGAACGCAGGCCATTTACCCATTTGAGATGGCTCAGGCTGACGAAGGCTTTCGCAATCACGAAGGCGATCACGATTTCGCAGGTTATCGAGGTCACCGCAAGCATGCCGGTATTCAGCATGGCCCGGAGAAACAGCGGATCGGTGAGCAAGTTTATGTAATTGTTCGCGCCAACGAAAACAGCGCGCTTCATGGCCGTGAGCTTGACTGCGTGCAGACTGAGATAGACCGAGTAGATGAATGGCCAGATGGTCAGCAGGGCGAGGAAAATGCACGTCGGCGCGATGAACGCGGTCATCTGGAATCGGTCGCTGTGAATGAAAGCGCGCCGTGGCGCTTCCTGAGGCGCTCCCGCCCGTATTACGGCATTGGCCATCGTGAATCCTCCGGTAGACATGAAAGCCGAGGGCGAACGGGCTCGCCCGCCCCCGGCGAGTGTTCGTTAGAGCTGCCCGTTGTCCTGGAGAAGCTTCGTCACGTCCGCGTTCGCGGCATCCATGGCGTCCTTAGGGCTCTGCTCGCCGATGATTGCCTTGTTGACATGGGCTCCGACCGTGTCGATCAGTTGGAATGCGACGGAGTGACGCGGGCGAACTTCAGCCCAGGAATCCTTCTGGCCTTCGAGCAGAACGGAGGTCCAAGGGAACTTCGCCTGAATATCCTTGTCCTCCATCGCGGAGAGACGGCTGGGCGGTCCGCCGGCCAGGACGAAGTCGCGATGCACCGACTTGCTGGCGAACCATTTCAGGTAATCCCAGGCCGCGTCCTTCTGAGTGCCGTGCGTATTTACGCAGGCAACCCAGCCGCCGACCGGCGTGATCGTCTTGCCCCCGTCCTTATGCGGCATCAGCGCAGCCTTGAACTTGCCGGCAATCTGGCTCTGCTTCGGATCGTTTGCGATCTGGGCGCGGACGGACCAATCGTTGATCATCGCCAGCTTGCCTGCCGCGAACGCATTGGCTCGCTCGTCCCATGCGAAGGATTCCACGCCCGGAGGCCCGTAGGCAACCATGTCGCGGAAGAACTGGACCAGATCGACCGATTCCTGTGAGTTGAACAGCGGCGTCTGATCCTTGTAAGGCTCAGCGGAGCCGATATCGTTGGATGCCCAGGGCTTGCCGCCTGCGCTATAGATCCACTCAAACCACTGCTGGCCGGCCGCGGCTCCACGCTTGTTGTTCATGGCGTAGCCGTAGACGCCTGGATAGTCCTTGTTGTTGGTGAAGAAGGCGGCCGCTTCCTTCAACTCCTCGAAGGTTTCGGGCACCTTCCGTCCAGCCTGCTCGAAGAGATCCGTGCGGTAATACATCAACTCGTAATAGATGCCGACCGGGAGGCAAACGCGCTGCCCTTCCCAGCTCGCCTGGCCGGCGGCTGCCGGAGTGAAGTCGTCCCAGGCGTAGAGATCAGGATTTTCGGTGATCTTTTCCTCGACCGGATCTAGGCAACCGGCCTCGGCGAATTCGCCGATCCAGATGCCATCGATCAGCATGACGTCGTAGCTGCCGTCGTTCTGAGAGCACGCCAGCAATTCCTTTTCGTGCAGCGCATCGTAGCCATAACCATCGATTTCAACATTCGCACCGGTCACCTTCGTAAAGCCGTCTTTCACAGCCTTGATTGAATCGATGAAGGGATCCGTGATTGTCATCACCCGTAGGGTCTTGCCCGAGTGGTCGCCGAGTTGAGTCTTCCAGTCGATATCCTGAGCCAGGGCAGCCGAAGCACCGAGCATCGCAACGACAGAAATCGACCCGATCAATTTTGTATGCAGCATGTGTTAATCCTCCAAGTTACAGGCGCATTCTCCCTACAGCCTCCGACGGCGCCCGCGCGTCGGCAAAGCTCCTCCTGTGCGGCGGATCGCTCCGTCGCATTGGTTCTTCTCAATCGTGGCTCTTTCTCCGCGTGCCTTGCTAGACCAGGCGGAGCGTTCCTCCAGCGGCAGTCGGCGTGCCTGTGGACGCCCGAACTACCAATTCACACGAAAGTCTTTCGCGAGCTGTCGGCTGATTTTCGTTATCGATGTGTCCTCGCAAACGGCTCCAAATCGTACGACCGATCTCTTCTACTGGTTGTCGGATTGCAGTGAGTGGTGGGTTCACTGCGTGCATCCATGAATAGTCGTCGAAGCCCAAGACAGAGATATCTTTGGGAACCAACAACCCAGTCTGGTTCACTGACGCTAATATTGCCAAGGTCGCAAAATTCGTCAGGGCGATGAACGCAGTCGCCAGCCGCTCACCTTTCATGAACGTGCCAAGCCGTTCCTCAGCGGTATCGAAATCAAGGCCAACTTCGATCAGCGTTGGCGCTGCAAGCCCTTCTTTCGAGAGCACTGCCTCTATCCCCTCACAGCGCTCGCGGATGTTCTGCAACTCCATTGAAGAGGCCGCAACAACGAAACGACGGTGACCGAGTGCGACCAAGTGCTCCGCGGCCTTTCTTCCAGCATCCACATTGTCAACAGTCACCGCATCTCCTTCAAAATGCGAAGGAACACGGTCAGCCACAACGAACGGAATGCCGCTGCCGTTGAGAAGCTCGTGGCTCGAGAATTCGTCATTACATGGAATGACAACCAGGCCAGCCGGGCGCCAACCAAGGAGCGCAGATAACCGGCGAGCCTCCTCTTCAGCATCTCCGTGAGAGCTCGCGACGATTATATCGAATCCCTCGCCGCGAACGCTCGCTTCAATCGATGCGATCAGGCTTGTAAAGAACGGGTTGTTTAAGTCTGGAACCACCGCGGCAACAATTTTGGCCTTCCCCGCTCGAAGCTGCGAGGCTGCACGATCAGGATAATAACCAAGGTCAGCAGCGGCGCGGCGCACTCGTTCGATAAGATGAGCTTTTACAGCGCGGTTGCCGCTAAAAACATTGGAAACAGTCCCCGGAGATACTCCCGCGCGTTCCGCTACGTCTTTGATAGATACAACCATGCTGATTGCTCCTCCCAAAGCGCAGCCACGTAAAACGATTTACGAAAAACGTTTTACAACAGTTTTTGAAACTTGCAAGCTGGTTTTCAGATTCTCTTGTGGTGATAGGGTCCTACGCTTCTTGCGCTTCAAGTCTTTGTCTTCAGTCAGAGTGATTTCATCGTCGGCGGCTCGAACCCGCCGACGATGAAAGAAAATGCGTCGGAAAACCGCTGGCTGAACGGGACCATGTGCAGTGTGATCGTCCCTTTCTTTTCCATGTAGCCTGAACGGATACCAAGGTTTTCACAGGCCCGATGGCAAGCTGAGAACAGGAAAAGATGACACAGACGATAGCATGTTTCGCCGGCATCGACATCTTATCACCGGGAGTTGGAGACGGCTCTGACTTCGGGGGGTTCGTCTATTCCTGCCGGGGCGTAGACGCTGGGATGACAGTGCTGCGAGACTGATTTTCAGCGTTCATGCGACGAGGTGCCCCTGCAGCATTTTGGAGAATGCTCTCGCCCTTTTTTCAGGCTCGCCGTCGATGAACAGGGCTGCTCCGACGACTGCGAGGTCGACTCCAAGCTCGTCCAGCCGTCTGAAGTGATCCGGGCCAATCTTGCCGTCCGCCACAGTATAGAGGCTTACCGGACGCTGCGCGAGCCGCGTGAACGCGTGCTGATCGAAAGATCCGCCGCCGCCTGCGGGGGCGGTAAGGAGGAGGCAGCCATCCGAATGATCTGCAACTTCGTCCAGCGCTGACACGGGCGTTGTATGACGCAGAGCGGCATAGACCTTCACGCCGTTGCTGCGGGCGATCCCGGAAAGCTCACTGAAATCTTCCTTGGCTTCCAGGTGGATCGCCACCGACCGAACACCCATCTCGGCGAAGCGGATCACCGATTGCTTTGGCTTCGCGACCATCAAGTGAACGTCGAGGGGCGCGGATGAGAATTCTCTCAAATCTCGAATCACCCTTGCGGTCAGGCCGTACTCAGGGGCGAAGACTCCGTCCATCACATCCAAATGCAAGGATTCGACGTTAGCCAGCACGGCCTCTATCTCCTCCGCGAGACGGAACGGGTTCGCTGCATATACGGAAGCGGAAAGTGCCGTCATGTGGCAGGCGCCCAAGCTGCTTCACGAAGCTTGCCCAGCGACCATTCGTCGACAGACTTCGGGGCGGTCTTGCAGTAACCGTGCTGGAAGATCGCGATGCGATCGCAGATTTCGACCAGTTCTTCCTCTTCCGAGGAGACTACCACAATGCATCTGCCTTCGTCGGCGAGACGTCGAATGATGTCATAGATGTCGGACTTCGCACCGATATCGACGCCTTTGGTCGGCTCGTCGAGGAGGATAAGGTCTGCGTTCTGTTCGATGATGCGACCGAGCAGAACCTTCTGCTGATTGCCGCCGGACAAAGACTTCGTCGGCGCATCGAGGCGCCCGCGCGTTCCGATCAAGGCCAACGTTTTCCGCGCCGACATTCGTGCTTCGTTAAGGTCGACGAAACCTTTGCTGCGGTACCTGGTCAACGTGGAAAGCACGACGTTCTGGAATGAAGACATGAGAGGGATGAAGCCGTCGACCTTTCGCTCCTCCGTCAGAAACGCGATCCCGCTCTCGATAGCCTTTTTCGGAGTCGATGGGGTGTATTGTTTGCCGGAGATTTCGACTGTTCCGGACGAGACCTGCTCCATGCCGTACAGTGTCCTGAGAAAACGCGTCCGTCCGGAGCCGACTAGGCCGTAGAGTCCGAGGACCTCGCCGCGCCGTGCTTCAACGTCGGCGCCCTTCAGTCTCTTGCCCGCCAATCCTTGGACCTTGAGGAATATCTCGCCCGATGAGCGCGCCTTGCGCCGGCCGGCGACATGCTTACCATGGGCGTCGCCGACAATAGCGGCGACAATCGCCTGCTTGCTCACATCGTGACCGGCAGCGTGATAGACGACACGTCCGCTCGACAGGACGGTGGCTTCGTCGCAGACGGTGAGCACTTCGTCGAGCTTGTGAGAGACCAGCACGATGCCGATGTTGCGTTCGAGCGCAATCCGGCGGACGTGGGCGAGAAGCTCTGTCGACTGATTGCCGTCGAGAGCTGTGGTCGGCTCGTCAAGAAACAGGTAGCACGCCTTGCCTTCGAGATTCGCGATCACCTCGAGGAGCTGTTTTTCTGGATGCGAGAGGCCCTTCACAGTCCGCGTGACGTCGATGTTGAGCCCGTAGCTTGCGAGCAGCGTCTTGCTGTAGCTGTTCATCTCGGCGGTGCGTTTGATGCCATGTAGCGTGACTTCCCGCCCGAGGAAAAGATTTTCCGCGACAGTGAGGTTAGGAATCAGACGAAGTTCCTGGTAGACGCAGCCGATGCCTTTGGTGAGCGCCTCTTTAGGCGAGGCGAGGGTGACGGCCTCACCGTCTATGGTTAGCTCACCATCGTCTTGCGGCTGAGCCCCGGCCAGGATCTTGAGCAGCGTCGATTTGCCGGCGCCGTTGTGGCCGAAGAGACCATGGATCTTCCCAGGCTTCACTTCGAAGTCGATACCATGGAGCACTCCGACGCCCGCGAAGGACTTGGTGATGCCTGCCGCCTTGTAGCTCGACATATCGCGTAACCTCAAATCTACACACCGGAATGCGGGCGCGCGAAGAGTGTCCGCGCGCCCGGCACGTCTTAGTAAGCCTTGTCGACTGTCTCGCCGGCGTTGTCTTTATTGACGAGAAGCGGCGGGCTATCGATCACAGGCTCGATCTTCTCGCCGTTGAGGAACTTCTTGATGTTCTCGACCTGAATCTGCGCAAGCTTGGCGGGTTCCTGGATTGCGCCAGCCTTCAAGATCGAATTGTCCTCGATGTGCTTGACGCCGAGCTTGTCGACGAAGGCGTAGAGCTTTACGTCGCTGCGGCCGAGCTGCTCGATGGCTGCGATCGCCCCCAAAGCGGACGGCTCGGTGTCCGAATAGACGACGGTGATATCAGGATTGCCTTGAAGCATTTCGGTGGTGACTTTAAGCGATGTGGTCTCCTCGACCTTGCCGTTCACCAGTGCGACGAACTTAACGTTCGGGTTCGATGCCAGAGCTTCCTTAAAGCCCTCATCACGGGTGTTGGCCGAAACGGAGGTCGGCTCACCAACGATGCCGATCACCGCCTTACCATCTGCTCCGATGTCCTTCAGAAGCTGCTGGCCGATGAAGATCCCACCGGCCTTCTGGTCGGTCTGGACAGCCTGTTCGACCTTCAGGTTCTCGGCCTTGAGGCCCTCTGGATCCGGCAGAAGGTTGATCGTGAAGACTGGGATCTTCGCTTGGTTGAGTTCGGAAACGGAGGCTACACACGGACCGGACGAAACGCAGTTCAGCGCAACCGCATTGACGCCCTGCTGGATCATTGTCTGAACCTGCGAAAGCTGCTTGGCGTCGTCGTTGTCAGCGATGAGCACACGGACTTCGAAGCCCTGCTTCGCCCCGTTTTCTTCGAAGCTTTTCTTCATCGCGACATAGTAGGGATTCGTCAGGTTTGGAAGGGCGACGCCCAGTACCTTCTTGTCCTGCGCATGGACAGCTGCGGCCGACAAGGCGAGGGACATGCCAAAGGCTGCCAATACCGAATTTTTCACGAGTTTCTTCATCGTTCTCCTCCTGCTTGGATGATGAATTAAATACCGGATCGGCCGGCGCCGTCTTTGGTTCGCGCCTCAGGCGCTGGCCGAAAACTTTTTCTTCAGCAGGGCTACCCAAGGAAGAGAAAGCCGGCTGGATGAACGCATGGTATCAAAGGTTACGCCGACGAGGATGATCACGCCGATGACGAGCGGCTGCCAGTAAGCGCTGACGTTCAGCACGTTCATGAGGTTGGAGATGGTTGCGATCAACGTCGCGCCGATCATCGCGCCCCAGATCGATCCGATGCCACCGAAGAGGCTGACGCCACCGACCACGGCGCCCGCGATCGAAAAGAACAGCTCGTCGCCGCGACCGGCGGTTGGATAGCCAGTCATCAAACGTGAGCCATAGATCAGTCCGCCGCACGCACCGCAGAAGCCGGAGATCGCATAGACGAGGACAGTGATCCGGGAAGTATTGACGCCTGCGAGCCGCGCGGCCTCGACGTTGCCGCCAACTGCAAAGATATGGGTGCCGGTGACGGTCCGCTTGATGAACAGCGCCGCCACGACGACGGCGACCACCAGCGCGATCACCGGGAACGGAATGCCGAAAAGCTTGAACTGGCCGATGAAGCGGTAGCCGAAGTCCATGACGCGGATGGATTCCGCACCTGTGATGATCTGCGGGATGGAAGCGGCGACGCCCATCATGGCGAAGGTCACGATGAACGGCGGCACGCCGGTCTTGTCGATGATAATCCCATTGAGTGCGCCCGCGAGCGCTCCGGCGGCCAGCACCAGCACTGCGGCGACGGGCCAAGGCAGGCCGACATATTCCATGAAGACCGCAGCAAGAACGCAGGTCATCGCCACGATCGACCCGCAGGATAGGTCGATGCCGCCGGTGAAAAGAACGAAGGATTGCCCAAGGCAGAGGAAACCGATGACCGCACCGTTGAGGAGCAGCACGAACATGTTCGAAAGCGTGAGGAAGTTCGGAGACGCGATAGCACCGGCGATCATCACGGCGAGAAGAACGAATGCGATGCCTGCTTCGGCCGGAACTCGTATTCCCTTGGCTTCATGCGGTTGGATCTGTGTCATATCTGTCATTCCTTCCTCCCCTTTGCGAGGGGTAGGGCCGCTCTGTAGGCTCCCCGCACTTCTTCCATCCGCGTGGCGTCTCGCTCACGCGGCTCCGCCACGACTTCGTATCGAGGCTCCCATTGTTCGGCGACTTGCGATGTATGACGTCCGCTAACGGCGGCCGCAGCCTGTACCGCAGCGCCTGCCGCCGCCGCCTCGGGCAGGTCGCAGGTCCAGACCTGCTTGCCCGTGAGATCGGCGAGGATCTGGCGGTATGCCTTTGACCGAGAAGCGCCACCCGTGACGATCAGTCGGCCGTTTCGCTCCAGCCCGAGTGCTGAGAGGTAGTCGCCACCCTCAAGCAGGCCGCAGATCACCCCTTCAACGGCAGCTCTGGCAATCTGCCCCGGATCTACGTCGCTTCGAATTCCAGCGAGCACGCCGGTTGCGTTTGGTAGATCGGGGGTTCGTTCGCCGTCGAGATAGGGAACCAACACGAGACCACGCGCTCCAGGTTCGGTCGCGAGGGCGAGTGTGTCGAATTCCTCAGTGGTGGCCCGAAGGATCCGACGAAACGCGTCGGTGACCTTTGCGGCGTTGAGGGTGGTAATCATCGGTAGGAATGCGTCGGCCGCGTCAGCGTAGCCGTTGATCGAGCCGGTCTCGTCCTTGATGCCGATTGGCGTCCGGCTATAGAGCGTCCCGCTGGTTCCGAAAGATATGATGACATCGCCTTCACGGACGCCCATGCCTAGTGCAGCCGTCATATTGTCGCCCGAGCCGGCGCCGACGACCGCGTCTTGAAGCGCCTCGATACCTTCGATCCGTTGGACTGGCCTCGATGCATCGCTCGATCCGATGATGTCGGGAAGGACGCGGTCCCAGTCGATGCCCGGCGCAGCCAGCTCGGCGAGTACGTAGTCCCACTCGTTGGTGAACGGATTGAAGTAGCCCGTCCCTGAGGAGACGCCGCGCTCGGTCGCCGCTCGGCCACTCAGCCGGTAGAGCAGGTAGTCGGACGGAAGCATGATCCGGCGGGCCTTGGCGACAAGACCGGGATGTACGCGTTCGGTCCAGGCGAGCTTGCTTACCGTGAGGGCCGCGGCTGGAACGGATCCGGTCCGCTGTGCCCAATCTTTGGGGGAAAGCTTTTCGCGGAGTTTCGCCGCATCTGGAGCGGATTCCGTGTCGTTCCAGAGCTTGGCGTCACGAAGCGGAAGGCCGTCGGCACCGAGCATGACGAGGCCATGGCCCTGTCCGCCGACCGAAATGCCTGCGATGCGGGGGAGATAGGTCGTCAGGTCGCCAAAAGCCGAAACCAACGCCTGCCACCATGCCTCCGGCGACTGTTCGCTGCGCGGGGGCGTTGTTGGTGGGTGCGGTTTACGCGCTTCGGCGACGACTGCTCCGTCTTCCAGGCGCCGCAGCACGACCGTGCAGGACTGGGTGGAGGAATCAACGCCGGCGACGAGATCGCGCTGCATGTGATCAGCCTTCTGCGTTCTGAAGTCGCGTCAGGCTTTCTTCCGCATCGCGGCCGACTGCCCCGGCTGGATGGGTGAACAGAAGCTTATCCCAACCATAGCCGCGGGCAATGCGGCAGACTTCCACGAGTGCGTCCGTCACTGCCGCGGCCGCAAGTGAACTGCCGGTGGCGACCACGGCACCCAGATCGCTGTCCAGAGGCAATGTCAACTGGATCACGTTGTCGGACATTTGCGCCAGCGGCGACTTTGGATCTGCAGTGATGGAGATCAATCCGGCGCAGAGCGTCTTGGCGCGGCCACAGAAATCGTTGAGCTCGTCTGAGCTCCCACCCTTGGACAGGGCGAGAACGAGATCGGCTGGCTGCAGGACGCCAAGGCCGCCGTGCAGGCCGTCGGCTGGCGGCAGATAAAAGGCTGGCGTGCCGCCGACGGAAAGAAGATGTGCGGCCCGGCTGGCGACTGCGCCGGAGGTCCCGCTTCCGGTGACCAGGATCTTGCCCTTGCACTCGATAAATTTCTTGGCGACCGCAAGGAAGGTCTCGTCGACCCCGTCAAGCGTCCCAAGAACAGCCGCGGCATCCGCACGGATTACCTGCCTAGCGCGGCCGACCCACTCGTGTTCTGACTGCATAAGAAGTCTCCCTTATGACGGAATTCATAAGGGAGATGAGAAAACTCGTCAAGTGAGTATATTATCGCTCATTTGAGCGGAATTAAAGTTCAAGATATTAACCTGCGTGCGACCCCGGCATCTGTGATGAGCGTCGTAATCCACTTTCCTTTCAACGTCGCTCTGATGGCGTCTGCCTTCTCGATGCCGCCGCCGATGCCGATACGTTCCGGAATGCGACGAAGCTGCTCAGTGCTGAGGCACAATCCGGTCTGATCGAGGGGGCTTGCCACGGCCTCTCCGTCCTCATTGATGAGTGTGGCACATACGTCGGCGCACACGTTCTTCTTCAAGGCGTCGCGCCGCCAATCTTCGGGAAATCCTGAGCATAGGCAGGATTCCGCGGGCCGCCATGAACCGATGCCAACGGCGAGCACGTCGATCTTATCGTATCGTGACATGGCGTTGGCGATCGAAGTCTCGTTTCGAAGCCTTGCGATAAGTTCTGGGTCGTCCACCCACATAGGCCCGAATAGCGGGTAGGCCGCACCGCCACTCGCTCGCGCAACGCGATGAACAAGCTCGGTCGGGTTTTGGGAAAGGTCGAGGCCCGCAGGGCTTCCACCGGCCTGAACGACATCGACCCGCGGCAGCCGCCCGAGTGCTTTGCCAGTGGCGGAAAGGGTACGCCCCCAGGATAGGCCGAACAACTGGCCGTCTGAGAGCGACTCCTCAAGATAGTCAGCGGCGAGCAGCCCAAGTGGCTCGAAAAGTTCGCTCGAATGAAGGTCGGGCCCGTCCAATACCAAGGCCGCCTTCAGGCTGTACTTTTGACGAAGTTTCTCGGCCAGCTCGGTATTCATGTCGCTCTGATCGTTGATTTCGATCTTGACGATGCCGTCGGCGAGAGCGGTTTCCAGAAGCCGCGCTACCTTGAACCTCGAGATACCAAGTTCGTCGGCAATCTGGGACTTTGTCTTTTGCTCGATGTAGAAGCGACGCGCGACGAGTGAGGCCTGCAGTTTCTGTAGGGGACGTCGAGGCATTTGAGAATATCTTCGCTCATTTGTTGAAGTTGCTTCGACCTTTTGACAGATTGCGCGCCGATGGGCAACGGCGCCGCCTTGCGTCATACCTCCGCAAAGACAGTCAACCATCAAGCAAAAGAAGAACCTATGTTGTCGTCCAATCCGATCGAATCCCAATCCTTGGACGCATTCCTGTTCGATAGGTTCCGGGCGGTCGTACTCGCCGCCTTCGTAGCGAAGGCGTCGTCGTGTCCGAGCAGCTCGGTTAAAAACCGCAAGCATTCTGACGGCGCCGTCCGACAGGGTTCGTCAACGATGTGAAGCGCCGAGCTCAACACCTCATGAAGAGTGTTCCTACTTCTGCTAGCTTAGCAAGGTTGGCTGTCGTAAAAATACTTGCACTGTCGTGACGGTGGGAGCAGCCAAACCCAGACCTGTTCAGCTGGCTTCAATCGATGCAGCGCAGGATCTGAAACAAGCTTTTTTGGGGCCGGGTTGGAATTATCCGGCCGCCAGCAGGCGATGTGAACAAGGCCGATGCTACCATTGCCATCATGCACGGACAGCAAGACAACATCCTGCCCCGGCGCAGGCTGCACGCCCTCACATTGCAGGTTGCCCCCTGCCCGCTTGCGACCTCGGCCAGGAGGCTCTCGCGACTCAGCTAACGCATGACGGTATAGGATAGATGATGGCCGCCTAACTCGGCCTGCATGACGTCAATTATGCCGCGTGCTTCAACGGACGCGCGCGTTCGATACGCTCGCGTTCTTTCGGCGTATTCATCACCTCCCAGAGATCATTGCGCCGCTGCACGTTAAGCCAGAAGTCCGGGCTGTTGCCGAAGACGCGCGCAAGGATGAGCGCCGTCGCCGCCGTCACTTTCCTGCGATTCCCGCATAATTCATTGACGTGCTTGCGCTGCACGCCCATCGCCTCGGCCAGCGCGCCTTGCGTCAGCCCCATCGGTTGCATGAACTCTTCGGTCAGTATCTTGCCGACAGTCGCCGGCTTGCGCTTGGTGGTCAGCATGTTTGCCTCGCTCTCATCGGTAGCTGTGATCGTCCAGATAAATCCCGTCCGCCTCGCCGCGCTCGCCATCCCAGCGGAAGATCAACCGCCATTGCTGGTTGACGCGGATCGAATGGAAACCCGCCAGATTGCCGCGCAGCTTCTCGAAGTGATTGCTGGGCGGCACACGCAAGTCGTGATCGGCCACGGCGTCGTCAATCATCTGGAGCTTGCGGAACAGCCGGGCTTCAAGATCGGGCGGGATGTTGCGGGAATGGGCATCGTCCACGAAGAAGGCCCGCAACCAGTCATCCCGAAAGCCAACGATCATTCCTGATCTTCAATTCAGAGCGTTTGTACCACTCTATAGCTCAATTTTCAAGAATAACTTCTGCCCCAACGGCGCCGCCGCTTCAGCCAGCGCATGCGGTCTGACCGAATGCGTACAAGAGTTTTGGACCGTTGATAAATTAAATAGGACTGCAAATTATAGATCCTCCGACAAAGCCGCGATAGCCTCCGTTCGTGAGAAAGAATTCTCGAGCATCTGGAGGTGCGGAAATTGACCTGTGGAAGGTTCACAATTTCGAGGCGCGATCTGCTCCGTAGCAGCGCCGCCGCCTTAGTGGTCTCCAAGACCCTTGAAGAAGAAGCCTTTGCCCAAGGCTCAGACAAGCTAGCTGCTAATGCTTCACAACATACCTTGCCGGTTGCCTTCGAGGTGAACGGCGTCTCGCGTGAACTCAACCTGGATCCGCGGACCACATTACTGGACGCTCTCCGCGAGCATCTCAATCTAACCGGTACGAAAAAGGGCTGCGACCATGGCCAATGTGGTGCCTGCACCGTGCTGGTCGACGGCCGCCGTATCAACGCCTGCCTGACGCTTGCCGTCATGCACCAGGGCGAGAGCGTCACAACGATCGAAGGCCTCGGGACACCCGAGAGCTTGCATCCCATGCAAGCAGCCTTTGTCAGGCGCGATGGCTATCAGTGCGGATACTGCACTCCGGGCCAGATTTGCTCAGCGGTGGCGATGATCGAAGAAATCAAAGCCGGCATACCGAGTCACGCAGCGACCGATGTCGCGGCCCGGCCGACGCTTTCTGATGGCGAAATCCGGGAGCGCATGAGCGGCAATATCTGTCGTTGCGGTGCTTATCCCAACATCGTTGCCGCGATTGCCGAGGTTGGAGGAACCGCACTGTGAGACCGTTCAGTTATCACCGAGCTACTTCACCAGCCGAGGCTGCGGAAATGGTCGCAACGACGCCTGGCGCCCGTTTCGTCGCAGGCGGAACCAATCTTCTGGATCTGATGAAGCTTCAGATTGAGCGCCCATCGCATCTGGTCGACATAAACCACATCGGCCTCAACACGATTTCGGACACTTCCGAGGGCGGGATCCGAATCGGCGCTCTCGTGAAAAACACTGACCTTGCGGCAGACAGCCGCGTGCGCCAACACTATCCGCTGCTGAGCCGCGCCCTGCTCGCGGGAGCGTCCGGGCAACTCCGCAACAAGGCGACGACCGCGGGAAACCTGCTGCAGCGCACCCGCTGTCCGTACTTCTACGACCCAGATCAGCCCTGCAACAAGAGACAGCCTGGAACCGGCTGCTCCGCTATAGGCGGCTTCAGTCGCAGCCATGCTGTTATCGGCGGGAGCGAGGCTTGTATCGCCACGCACCCGAGCGATATGGCCGTAGCCATGCGCGCTCTCGACGCCACGATCGAGACCGTAAAGCCCGATGGCACGACGCGGCAAACAAGTATTGCAGATTTCCATCGAGTCCCGGGCGATACGCCGGAGATCGAGACCGACTTGGCACCAGGAGAACTCATTACTGCCGTGGTTCTGCCTAGGCCGGTCGGGGGAAAGCAAGTCTATCACAAGGTACGTGACCGTGCGTCTTATGCATTCGCGCTGGTCTCGGTGGCGGTAATCATTTGGCCAGACAAGAGTGGACGGGTCGCTCTCGGCGGCGTGGCCCCAAAGCCATGGCGCATAGAACCGGCTGAATCAGAACTCCCCCGGAGCGCCAAAGCTGCGATGTCGGCGATCCTCGCCGATGCGAAGCCGACGCACGAGAACGCCTTCAAGCTTCAACTCGCCGAGCGCACGCTTGGCGGAATCTTGGCGAATGCCAAGGAGTGACCCATGAAATTTGACACACCCGCAGGCGCTAATCCGATCGATAAACTCGAGGTCATTGGCAAGCCGATCGACCGGATCGAAGGCCCTCTGAAAGTTGCTGGCACAGCGACGTATGCATATGAATATAACCTTGCAGTACCTGGCGCGGCCTACGGTCACATCGTGGGCGCCGCTATCGCCCGGGGCCGGATAGAGAGCATCGACACGGCCGAAGCGCGACGAGCTCCTGGCGTGATCGCCGTCGTCACATACGAAAATGCCGGCGCGCTCGGACCAACTTCGCTTTTGAAGTCCAAGCTGTTGGCTGGGCCGCAAATCGAGCACTATCACCAAGCGATCGCACTCGTCGTCGCCGAAACTTTCGAACAAGCCAGAGACGCCGGTGCCCTGATCCGCTTGCGATATGCCCGCGCCGAAGGGAAGTTTGACCTTGCCGCTCAGCAAGCGAGCGCTCCTCTCGCACCGGAATACTTCTTAGGGCCGTCGGAGAACCGTATCGGCGATTTCGATTCCGCCTATGCCTCTGCGCCGGTTCAGCTCGACGCGACGTATGCGACGCCCGATCAAAGCCACGCGATGATGGAGCCTCAGGCGACGGTCGCGATGTGGGAGGGCGATAAGCTCACCTGCTGGACATCCCATCAGACCGTAGCAGTCGCGGTCGCCGACCTGGCTAGCGTACTCGGAATAGCAAAGGAAAACCTTCGAATCGTGACGCGCTTTGTCGGTGGTGGGTTCGGCTCCAAGAGCTTTATACAGTCCGACATTGTGCTAGCGGCATTGGGAGCGCGTCTCGCGCGCCGGCCAGTCAAAGTGGCAATGCAGCGCTCCCTCAGTTTCAACAACACAACCCACCGGCCAGCTACGATCCAGCGGCTCAGAATAGGGGCCGAGAAGAACGGCACTATTACCGCGTTTGGCCACGAATGCCTGTTCGGCAACGTACCAGGCGGTTGGCAGGAGAGCGGGATCGTCCCAACGCGCCATCTGTATGCCGCCGCAAACCGGCTGAGCACGCTGCGGATGGCGACGCTTGATCTGCCCGAAGGCAGTGTGATGCGCGCGCCCGGAGAGGCCTCCGGGATGATGGCGATAGAGGTCGCGATGGATGAGATGGCCGAGAAGCTCGGCATCGATCCCGTAGAGTTCCGCATCATCAACGATGCGAAGACGAGTCCCGAACGGCCGGAGCGCGCCTTCTCGCTGCGGCAATTTGTCGAGTGCTTCCGAACCGGCGCCGAACGCTTCGGCTGGAGCAGACGCAACCCCGTCCCAGGACAGACCCGAGATGGACAATGGCTTATCGGCATGGGTACTGCCGCTGCCATTCGCGGAGCGCTGGCAATGCCATCGGCCGCTCGGGTTCGTCTGGGTCGAGACGGCATCGTGACGGTCGAGACGGATATGACCGACATCGGAACGGGCAGCTACACCATCGTTGCTCAAACCGCAGCCGAGATGATGGGGGTCGATATCGACAAGGTTGCTGTTCGGATGGGCGATTCCATACTGCCCCCCACTGCTGGCTCGGGAGGGCAGTTTGGCGCAGCCTCTGTGACCGCCGCCGTCTACGCCGCTTGCATCGAGCTCCGCGAAGCCGTTGCTCGGCAGTTGAACCTTACCAGCGCTGATGTCGAATTCATCGATGGGCACGTACGCTCGGCGGGTCGCAGAGTGCGGCTCGCTGATGCAGCCGCGAGTGGTGAGTTGGTCGGTGAGGACATCGCTGAGTATGGCGACCTCTTTCAGCGATACGATCAGCAGACGTTCGGCGCACATTTTGTCGAGGTCGCGGTCAGTTCAGTGACTGGCGAGGTTCGCGTCAGGCGCATGCTGGCGGTATGTGCCGCTGGCCGCATCCTGAATCCGAAGACGGCGCGCAGCCAGATAATCGGCGGCATGACAATGGGTATCGGCGCAGCCCTCATGGAGGAGCTGGTGGTCGACAAACATCGCGGCTTCTTCGTGAACCACGATCTCGCAGGATACGAGGTCCCCGTACACGCCGACGTACCGGAGCAATCCGTTGTCTTCCTCGACGAGGTGGACCCCATGACGGGACCACTTAAGGCCAAAGGCATCGGTGAACTGGGCATCGCGGGCGCGGCCGCAGCCATTGCGAACGCGGTCTACAACGCAACCGGCGTTCGGGTGAGGAGCTATCCCGTGACACCGGAGAAATTGATAGGGCATCTTCCGCCGTTGCAATGACAACGGCTTCCGGCCCTGGCGTCCGCGGTGCTGATAACTTGAGTTTCGCAACCGACGACTCCCGCGATACGTGCGACGAACCGTTTGTGAGACGAGACAGCGCGTCGCGTGAAATTCAACATCAGACTAATTGAGGGAGAATTATGCAATGGAGGTTGCAGAATGAGTGACAACAACATTCATATCGTGAAAAGCTATTTTGATGCGGTGTCGTAGGGTGAGATCGAGAAGCTCGATATTCTCTTGAGCGATACCTTGACGTGGCATCAGCCTGGCGCGAGTGATCTCTCAAGCGAGTACCGCGGAAAACCCGCTGTCTATGAGCTCATTGGCAAGTTCATGGAACGCAGCCGCGGAACCTTCAAGTTCGACCGCTTAGGAAAGTTGTTGGCGAACAGCGATTTCGTGGCGGTGAGCTTGCATTTTTCGGCCCAGGCCGGAGATCGATCGAGTCGATGGAGGGGCATCGACCTTTTACGCATCCAGGACGGGAGAATCGAAGAAGTCTGAGTCTTCTGGGACGACCAAGCCGCAGAGGACCTATTCTGGTTGCAAGGCATGGCATAGCGTAAGAAGCGTAGGTCCAGCGCGATATCAGGCAAATGGCTCAGTTCCTCCTTAGCGACAAGGGAGCCTAGACAGCGCAGTATGGACTTCCTATAATTCTCTGTCCTTTCAAATTACGGATCGTCCGGTGGATCCACTCAGTGATATCATTGCTCTGCTGCGGCCGAGCACAGCCGTGGCCAAGCCGATAAGCGGGCGCGGCAGGTGGGGTATTCGCTATGCCTCCAACAATGCACCCGGGTTCGCGATCATCCTCAGGGGAGAATCGTGGTTGTCACTCGATGGTGGCGAACCGGTTCCGATAAGGAAGGGCGATTTCCTCCTTCTTCCGACCACTCCTCCCTTCACGATGAGCAGCCACGTCGGCGTGGAGTGCGTGTTTCGCGACCCACTCGACGTGCCTGTCCGACACGGTGAGCAAGATGGAGAGGCGGACTTCATCGCGTTGGGTGGTACATTCCGCATCGAGCAGATCAACGCTCCGCTGCTCCTGGCACTTCTGCCTTCTGTCATCCACATCCCAGCCTCCGAGGGACGGACAGGACGGCTTAGTCGCGTGATTGAACTCATCACAGAAGAATGCGGAAGCGATGAGCCCGGAAAGGAAATGCTACTCCAGCGCCTGCTCGAAGTACTGCTAATCGAGGCGCTTCGTTGGCGTGGAATCAACAACGATGCGGATCGAGCCGGTCTGCTGCGTGGCATGCGCGATCCAATCCTCGCACGAGTGCTTCGCGCCATGCACGCAGATGTTCGAGCAAACTGGACCGTCGCTGGGCTGGCCAAGGTTGCAGGCTTGTCCCGTTCAGCGTTCGCTGCCCGTTTCGGTGAGGTGCTTGGGTGCGGGCCCATCGAATATCTCGCTCGGTGGAGGATGGCGCTGGCAAAGGACGCCCTTCTCCGGGGCGCAAAAACCTTGGACAGGATCGCCGACGAGATTGGCTACGAGTCCGCGAGTGCTTTCAGCACCGCCTTCCGCAAGCGGCTCGGCTGTTCTCCGGGGAGGTTCGCACGTGAGGCTGCGTCGGTTGGCTAAAATGGACGGTCGGATATTAATTTAAGACTACCTATTATAGACCGTCCAAGCTGTCCGGCGTAATAGAGGACCATCTGAAAAACACAGAGGTTCCTTATGCAAACGATTCTTATCACCGGTAGCTCGTCTGGTTACGGCCTCGAGACGGCTCGGCACTTCCTGGCGAATGGCTGGAACGTCATCGCCACAATGCGAACACCGAATACCGAGGTCCTGCCTCGCTCGGAGCAGTTGAAGATCCTGCCGCTCGACGTAACAGACGACGACAGCATCGCTGCGGCAATCGACGCGGCCGGCCCCATCGACGTTCTCGTCAACAACGCGGGCATTGGGGTAGTTGGAGCCTTCGAGGCAACTCCGATGTCCCATGTCCGCAAGGTCTTCAACACAAACACCTTCGGCGTTATGGCGATGACGCAAGCTGTCATACCGCAGATGCGCGCACGCCATTCAGGGGTGATTGTGAACGTTACTTCCGCCGTGACTCTCACGGCATTCCCGCTCGCCGCAGCCTACACCGCCAGCAAGCAGGCAATTGAGGGGTTCACCGGATCCCTGGCGCACGAGCTCGCCCATTTCGGCATCCGTTCCAAGTTGGTGGAACCTGGATACGGCCCGACCACGCGCTTTGCTCAGAACACTGACGTAAAAGTCGAAGATCTGATCCCGGAGGAATACCAGGCCTTCGCCGCCCCGATCTTCCAATCGTTCATGAACCCGCAAGCCACGACAAAGGAGATGGACGTTGCCGAGGCCGTTTGGGCCGCGGTTCACGACACGTCCGACCGACTACATTTCCCCGCCGGTGAGGACGCTGTCGAACTCGCCAAAGCTCGCTTCGGCTGAGCCCCCGCGCTGATCGAGCCAACGATCAACGTGTCAGGCGGTGGACGACCCGCCCCCTTCATCGTCCGCCGCCTGACACTCCCGCTTCAGGGATTTCGCACAGCGAGCATGGTGTCCTGCGCGTCGCCCCTGGTGACGAAGAGGTCGCAACCGCTCGTGGCACATCAGTGCCCTAGAAATCGTGAGATGACGTAGTACGCTGCCGGCGTTCAGAGGTCGATATCTCTCTTGGTGGGGATTGCCGCTACGGTTCCATTCGCATGGGAAAGTGTCTTTCCGGGACGATAAATCTGAAAATCGCTGCCGGCCGGGTTCTGGAACACACGCAGGCCAAACTCCGGCAGGATCGCCAGAAGATGGTCGAAGATGTCTGACTGAATACCTTCGTATGCCGCCCAGGCGGTCGTATTGGTAAAGCAGTAAATTTCCAACGGCAGACCTTCCGGCTGCGGCGGGAGCTGCCGCACCATGATCGTAAAATTCTGATGAACGCCGGGATGGTTGCGCAGATAATTCTCCACATAGGCGCGGAACGTGCCGATATTCGTCGAGCGCCGCGTATTGGCGAGGATTTTTGCACGCGCGCCGAGTTTGCCGTTCCATTCGGCAAGCTCGGCCTGCTTGTGTCTCAGATAAGTCTCCAGATGGCCGAACTGTGCAAGCTTCTCCTGGTCCTCCGGGGTAAGGAAACGGATGCTGGTCTGGTCGAGATGAATCGCGCGCTTGATCCGCCGGCCGCCCGATTCCTGCATGCCACGCCAGTTCTTGACGGGATCGGTCACGAGCTTGCGGATCGGGATCGTTGTGATCGTCTTGTCGAAGTTCTGCACCTTGACGGTGTGAAGCGCGATCTCGATGACGTCTCCGTCGGCGTTCTGACCCGGCATCTCGATCCAGTCGCCGACGCGCACCATGTCGGTGGAGGAGATTTGGATACCGGCCACCAGCGACAGCAACGTGTCCTGGAAGACCAGGATGAGGACGGCGGCCATGGCGCCGAGACCCGACAGCAGGATCAGCGGCGAGCGGTCGATCAACGTAGCGATCATGAGGAGTGCCGCGATGACGTAGATCGCGATCTTCACGACCTGAATATAGCCCTTGATCGGCTTGAGCCGCGCGTCGGGACGGCGATGATAGACGGTGTCGACGATGTTTAGGGCCGCGCCCATGGCCATCGCGACCGTCAGGATCATGAAGGCGCTGGAGACATTGCGGACCACGATGACGACGAAGGCCGGCAGGTTCGGCACGAGCGCGATGCCGGTTGATATGACCAGCGCCGGCATGACGTTCGCAAGCCTCTCGATGAGGCCATGCCTGCGCAACTCCGGATCGCGGCCGTAGGCGGTGAGACTCAAGATACGGTTGAGCACACGCACCAGCAGCGCCTTGATGACGTAGTTGGCGAACAACGCGGCGAGCGCGAGGACAACAAGAGCGATCCCGGTGGTGAGCACCGGATGCACGTCGGGAAAATTGGCGATCATGATCGTATCCTGGAGGTTTCATGCCTTGAGCTAATGCGCGCCACGCATAAGCGCCGCGAAAGATCTACCCCTAACCGCCATTCTCGTTATCGAGACGCGATGCGATCATCCGCAGGCGGCGATTTAGCGCCTCGACATCCACGGATGCCTGACGAAGCTCCTGCCGCAGGGCTGCCCGTTCGGGTTCGGGATTGCCTTCCATCGGGCCATGACCCCGCCCGGTCAGAAGCCACGAGGGGCTGACGCCGAGGATGCCCGCCATCATCGTCAGCCGATTGGCGCGTGGAACGTCCCGTTCGCATTCCCGTGCATTCCGGCTCGAGGGGAGGACGCCGAGGCGCTCTGCGGCTTCGTCAACGGAAAGGCCACTGGCCTCGCGCGCAAACGATATGCGACCTCCGAGCGTGTCGTCGCCATGCGAGGCGAGGTTTTTGCTGAACATTCTTCAGTCTCCATTTCTTGAATTTCGAAAAGACAATGAGGCAGGGTCGCCACGATGGGGCGTAGCGATCCGTTCGAATCGTGTTGCTGAATCAGGCGGCTTGCAGCCTCGCTCGTTCCGACGCGAGGCCTTTCCAGATGGCGACGCACATGCCGAGCAGAACGAGCGCGAAGGGAATGCCGGTGGTAATGGCCGCCGCTTGAAGGGCGGAAAGGCCGCCCGCGAGCAGAAGGACGACAGCGACCAGGCCCTCGAAGATCGCCCAGAACACGCGCTGCGGGACAGGTGCGTCGACTTTGCCGCCAGCCGTGATCGTGTCGATCACCAATGAGCCAGAATCGGAAGACGTCACGAAGAACACGACGACCAGCACGATGCCAAGGAAGGAGGTAAGGGCGGCAAAAGGCATCGCCTCGAGCATTACGAAGAGCTGGAGCTCAAGCGCGGCTTCAGCAACCGCATTCGACCCCTGCTCGACGATTTGGTGAAGGGCCGCGCTGCCGAAGGCGGTCATCCACAGGACGCAGACGAGCGAGGGGATGAGGAGGACGCAGATCAGGAATTCCCTCACCGTCCGGCCGCGAGACACGCGGGCGATGAACATGCCGACGAAGGGCGACCAGGAAATCCACCATGCCCAGTAGAACGCCGTCCAACCGTCGAAGAAATGCTGGTCCGTACGGCGGAACGGGTTGGCGAGCGCCGGCAGGTTCGCGACGTAGGCGCCCAGATACTCAAAGAAGCCGATGAGAATGGCGAGCGTCGGTCCCACGAGAATGACAAAGAGCAGCAGCAAGGCCGCCAGCGCCATGTTGATTTCGCTGAGACGCTTCACGCCGGCGTCGAGCCCCGCGACCACGGAAAAGAGCGCGATCCCGGTAATGCCGATGATCAGCATGATCTTGGAGGTCTCGGAGACGGGAAGGCCGAAAAGATGGTTGAGGCCGGCATTGGCCTGTTCCGCGCCGATGCCGAGCGAGGTCGCGAGACCGAACAGTGTCGCGAAGACCGCCAGCACATCAATGATATGACCCGGCCATCCCCAGACCCGTTCTCCGAGCAGCGGATAAAAGGCGGAGCGGATGGTCAGCGGCAGCCCGCGATTATAGGCGAAGAAGGCAAGCGCCAGGCCGACGACGGCATAGATCGCCCAAGGATGCAGACCCCAATGGAAAATCGTCGCCGCCATGCCAAGACGCCGCGCGGCCTCGGCATCGCCCGCGGCGCCGGAAAGCGGAGCCCAGCTTTCGACCGTTCCCGCATCCGATGCGAAGGAGGCACTGAAATGCGAGACAGGCTCGGAGACGCCGTAGAACATCAGGCCGATGCCCATGCCGGCGGCAAAAAGCATGGCAAACCAGCCGCTATAGGAGAAATCCGGCACGGCGTCCTTGCCGCCCAGCCGGATGCTTCCGAAGGGACTGAAGATGAGGACGAGGCAGAAAAGGACGAAGATATTGGCGGCACTCGCCAGAAACCAGTCTAAGGAATCGGTGACGGCGGGACGAAGCCAACCGAAGAAATCGCTCATCGGCGCCTGGAACACGGCGGCGAAGAAGACGAAAAGAACAATGACGCCGCCGGATACAAAGAAGACCGGATTATGGATGTCCAGTCCCATAATATTGACGTTGTCCTGGCCGACTTCGTAGTTGGTTTCGCTCTCAATAGTCACGAAAAGTCCTTTCAATTTGAGCCCGGAGGCCGATCCGGACGCATTTTCCTCCAACAAGGGATGTTTGATATCGCATCATTTCACGAATTTTAGATCGTGGCAAATTTGTGGCGAAAATTGAACCTGGCCCAGACCGGCTCAGGTTCTTCTTATCTTACCCTTACGGACCGGCCCATATTGAACCGGAAGACAGTCATGACGATGTCTTTCATTTGCCGAGAGAATGAAGGGCTTGCGATGAGTTGAAGTAAGGAGAAACCCTATGGAAGCATCGGACCTGAAAGCGGAATGTATTGCCGTTTGGGCAGCGAATATCGCCTGCGTGATTATCGCTTTCCTTCTTATCTTCCCGCTGCTTGTCCACTTCGTTTGACGGCTTAATCGAACACTCGCTCGAGTAATTGCGTAACTTTTAGACCGCACAGTCGGTCGAGCGCCAGAGCGGCCCATGTTCATAACAAAGCGGGAAATGGCATGGACGATCAAACTAACGCCGTCTCTCTGCGTGTAGGGCCGGCTTTCCTCCTGAAGCCATTCGATCTGCGATTTGATGACGGGCAGATTCTTCCGCTCATTCTTCACGACCAAGTAATGGCCGTCCTTACTTGGACCGGATCAACTGTCCCGCGGCAATCTTGTCGCCGACATGCGACTGCCAACCCATTAGAATGCCATGGCCGGCGATCGCGGCAACCAGCGCGTCGGTGTAATAGGTATAATGATGCGCGATGCTCAGTCGCTCGCCATGGACATCGTGATCGGCCATGAACTGCGGCCAGTCCGGCCATTCACCATGATTGTCGCAGTCGATGATCTTGTGACGCCAGAGAGCCTCAAGCCGGATTTCGCCACCGCACCTGCGCAGATAGTCGGGCTGCAGACGGGGAAGAGCCGGTCGTTGAAGAGGTAGTGCACCTCGCCATCAGTCCATCCATCCTGGTTGTATCGTAGCCCGACATCCACGGAGCTCATCTGCAACTCCGCGCGCGATGCTGATGGCAAAAGAGCGGCCCGGCTCTGTGGACAGGCCGCCCCGAACTTAACTGACCGAAATCTACTTGGTGGTATAGCCGCCATTGACGAGAATGGTCTGGCCGGTCATCCACCAGCCTTCCGAGACCATGAAGCGGATATAGGGCACGATGTCCTCGATGTCGGTCAGCCCGGTCTTGGAGAAGTTGGACAGTGCTGCGGCGGTCTTATGGTAGGCGACCGCATCCTCGCCCTCGGCCGGATAGAAGAACGGCGTGTCCATCGGGCCGGGACCTATTGCCGTCACCGAGATGCCGCGCTGGCCGAACTCCTTGGACGCTGCCCGCGTGAAATGCTCGACCGGGGCCTTGGTGCCGGCATAGGCGGCGTAGAAGGGCGTAAAGGCGCCGAGCAGCGACGTGACCAGCGTGCAGATCTTGCCGTTGTCGTTGAGATGCTTGCCGGCCTCCTTGAGGAAGAAGAAAGCGGTCTTGGAATTGACCGCTGTCATCTCGTCGTATTCCGCTTCCGATATCTCGACGATCGGCTTCTTCAACACCTTGCCAACGGTGTTGATGGCGATGTCCGGTTTGCCGATAACGGCGACCGCATCGGCAAACAGCTTCTCCATCGCGCTCGCCGTGGTGAGGTCAGCCTGAAAGGCGACGGCCCCGACGCCGGTGGCCTTGACGGAGGCGACGGTTGCGTCCGCATCCGCCCTGGTTGAGGCGCTGTTGTAATGGATGGCGATCGCCTTGGCGCCATGGGCGGCGAGATCGCGCGCGATCAGTCCGCCGAGATTCTTGGCCCCGCCGGCGATGATGACGGTTTTGCCCTTGATGCTGTGGTCGGTCATGGAATGGCCTTTTTGCTAATACGGCGACCACATCGGCGGCCGCTTTCGTTAGGGAAGCATATCGTCTAGGATTGGATGATAAAGTCGATCGTTCTGACATCACTTGTCAGAATATCAGCACAATAGAGGAGCGCCTTCACATTGGATCGTATCGACCTGTTCCGCGTCTTCACCCGTGTCGTCGAATGTTCGAGTTTCACCCGCGCCGCCGACACACTCGGTGTCCCACGCTCATCGGTGTCGGCGGCCGTGCAGGAGCTGGAAGGCCGTGTCGGCGCACGGCTGCTCCATCGCACCACGCGCAAGGTCTCGCCGACCCAGGACGGCACTGCCTTCTACGAGCGCTGCCTGCGGGTCATCGCCGATGTCGAGGATACGGAAAACCTCTTCCGACAGACGGCGGCGCAACCTTCAGGCAGACTGCGGATCGATGTCCCGGGCCGCATTGGACGGCTCATCATCGCGCCGGCGCTTCCTGAATTTTTGGATCTCTATCCGCAGATCGATATCGACCTTGGCGTCACCGACCGCGCTGTCAATCTGGTGGAGGACAGCGTCGATTGCGTGCTGCGCGTCGGTCCGCTCAGTGATTCCGGTTTAATCGCGCGGCCGATCGGCGAGCTGGTGTTGATCAATGTTGCCAGTCCCGCCTATCTGAAGCGCCATGGCGTTCCTGAAAGCCCTGACGATCTCGGCGCCCATTGGGCGGTCAACTATGCTTCGCCCTCCAGCGGCAGGATCGAAGACTGGGAATGGGTGGAGCATGATGCGCCGCGCACTGTTCCGACGCGTGGCCGCGTCACCGTCAACAGCGCCGAAGCCTATATCGCCTGTTGCCTGGCGGGCCTCGGCCTGATCCAGATTCCCGCATACGATGTTAAACTGCACCTGGAAGCAGGGGAATTGGTCGAGGTCATGCCGCATCACCGCGCGGAACCCATGTCCATGACCTTGCTCTACCCGCACCGGCAGTACCTGTCCCGCAGGCTCCAGGTGTTTGCTGATTGGCTGGAGCACCTGTTGAAAAGCAAGCTGCTGGTCGAGCACCGAGGACTGCCCAGAGTTTGAGCGGGACGCGTTGGCAATCGGTTTTGAACTCCCTCCGGCCGTCATGTGCACCGCTGAAGACCGACCGCACTCTGTTATCTCCAGGATAGCAATAGCCGGAGCACACCGTAGGTTTCCCAATCTCTCAATGTCTAATAGGCCGCCCTCCCTTCGAAAAAACGCAACCAGCTCCGAGACGCAAGCGTGTCGTCGCTGACTTCCTCGCCAGCGATTTTCTAGATTTCTTGGCGGGTGAAAAACCGCGGAGGTTATGGCCGTCGACAAGGTCCGCCAGGTCGGACGACGACGTCAAGCGCTGCAATTTTCGTCGTCATCCATGCAAAATGCAGCGTTGCGCTTCAACTGCGGGAGTGCGATGGAGCTTCGGAAGAACCGTATAGTCGTCAGAACTGGCGACTATCATAGAAGAGGTGCAGAGACCGGGGCGAAGGTCGGGGGCTTATTGCCCCAGCCCTCGCGCTCCAGCAGCACATGCACGCGGCGATAGCGTAACGGACACGGGTCTCGCAGATCTCACGAAATACGACGTTCAAGACCGGCCTGATCGGCGCGGCGAGAGGTGTAATGGTAGGTTGACCGATCAAAGTTCAGCGCCCCACAGGCACGCCGGATCGAGATCGCCCAGTCCTGGCACATGCCCTTCACCATCTCCCGCTTGCGAGCAGGCCTTAAAGCTTTCGTCGAATGACGTCCTGCAACAGCTCGCGATCCAACGTCAGATCCGCGACGATCTTCTTCATTCGCGCATTCTCGTTCTCGAGCTGCTTCAGCTTCTTCATCTCCGGCGGCAACATGCCGGCATACTTTTTCTTCCAGTTGAAATAGGTCGCCTGGCTGATCCCTGCCTTCCGGCAGATCTCAGCAACCGGCACACCTTCATCACCCTGCTTTAGGATGAACGCCTTCGCCTAAGCGAACACCGCCTCGGCTGACTTCACCTCGGCAAGGCCGAGCGTACGTCCGTCTGCACGAAATCCTCGCCGACGTAGAGCAGCGGGCAATCGTATTCGATGGCAACGTCATAGGCGAAGCAATCGCCATAGTTTAGCGATGCTGGGTGGATACCCCTGCCCCAACGGCTATAGGCATCGGCTATGCGGCGGGCCGCCGCAGCCGTCACCGAGATGATCTCGAAGCCCAGCCCCGAAATCAACGCGCTGGTTTCCTCGCCGACGTTGCGTTGCCCGGCAACAATCAGCGCTTCTGCAACCGTCCCTGCCGAGATCAGCAGTTGTTCGGCCTCTTCTATCGCGCTCATACAGGCTTCACCCTGCGGCTCACCCAGCACAATCGCCATCAGAGCAGACGTATCGACAACGATCACGCCGGTATCCCGTCATCGCCATAAAGAAAGTCTTGGCTGCGCACGGCGTCCGATCCCGGCAGCGCCTTGGCTGCCGCTGCCGCGCGAACTTTCTCCATCAAGGCGCGCCGCCCCTTCGGGCCGGGCGTTGTGGTGATGGCAACGAGACGCACGATCTCATGGCCGCGACGGGTCAGGATGACCTCATCTCCGGCTTCGGCTCGCTTCACCAACTCGGTGAGTTGTCCTTTGGCATCACTGACAGATACGCGCATCGCACGGGTCCCTTGGAGTCTTACGTCTCAGCCTAAGAAATGGCCCATTATTTGGTCCAAGTCAACGGCAAGACGAGAGAGAGAGAGGAACGTCGCAAGTGTGGCTCCGAAATAGAGCTTTACCCCACACAAACGCAACCTAAACATCGGGTTGCTCCAACCGAAAAATGTGGCAGCGGTTCGATTCCCTTCAAGGCGCGACCAAGTCGTTTCGGTGCGGAATGTTGAAGACTATTCCGGGTGTAGGGCCGGTCACCGCGAGCGCGCTCTCGGCCACGATCACCGATGCCTCCCTCTTCAAATCGGGTCGGCAAATGGCGGCATGGCTTGGTCTTGTCCCACGGCAGAATTCGAGTGGCGGCAGGGAGAGGTTGGGACGGATCAGCAAACAGGGTGATCCGTACGTCCGCAAACTTCTCGTTGTCGGCGCTCATGCGGCGTTGCGCTTCAGCCGGAATGAAGCAAGCGGGCCGAAGAAGTGGGCCACCGATTTGCTGGCTCGCAAGCCGCATAACGTCGTTGCCGTCGCGTTAGGTAATAAGATGGCCAGGATCGCTTGGGCAATGATGGGTTCAGGAGAGCGGTATCGATCGATTCCGGCCTGAACAGGAAGCTTGAACCTTTGAAGATTGGTGAGGTGCAAATGGTGTGATGCGAACGGTCGAACCGAGGTCTGGAAGCCCGACATTGGGGATGTGCTCAATAGCTCGTTGGAGTGTATGGGACCAGATCTGCGGAATTCATCAGGGCCAGCGGCATCTAACGGCCGCATTCAAAAGGCCGTATACATGCCTGCACCCGACCAAGTCGCTGCCACACCAAAACTCCTTGCCAAGCGGAGGCCGTCCATACATGCTTCCCATTTCACCGGACAGTCGGCTAGTTTGATTTAGCCCTGATGGACTGCCGACGGTGTAGCCATAGGCGCCGAACGAGACCTGGCCGATCGGTGTGCCGTCGCTGAGGAAGAGCGGTTCACCGCCGGTCGTGTCCGCATCCCTGGCGTCAATCGATATCATGGCGAGCTTCTGTCTCGGGCGCTCCCCGGCAGTCTTCTCGCCCCCGGCCGATGCATCCTGACGGAGCGCGCGCTAGCGTCAACAGCCTACTCGAAGCCTAGGCCGCGGCAATGCTGGGCAGCAGCCGACTACGCGCGAACGTCCAGATCTGCAGCAAGCACTCTCCCTGTTCGGCAAACAGAGTTGAACGACGGGCGCGTCCGCTTCATGCGATCGCGCTCAATACCATCCCGGCTTATAGCCCGTGCCAAGCATGCGATCGTAGACATCCGTGCGGCGGTCGCGCAGGACCTGGTTGAAGTCGTTCCAATTGCGTTTGCGGCGCGCGTCGGCGAGATTCACCTCAGCGACGAGGACTTCTTCCTTGTCGTAGCTCGCGGGACCGGCTGCCGGCCAACCGGTGTGACTGACGATCAGGCTCTGGCCGATGAACGGTTGATCGCGCTCGACGCCGACACGGTCGGCCGCGACGATGAAGAGCGAATTACTATGGGCGGCGGCCATGACGAGGATGTTGGCCATGGCCTCGCGCTTGGGATCCTGCCCCGGGATCGGCACCCAGTTGGTCGGCACGCACATCAGCTCGGCGCCCTGCAGCGCCGCCAGACGGAAACTTTCCGGGAACCAGCAGTCGTAGCAGATTTGACAGCCGATCTTTCCGACCGGTGTGTCGAAGACGGGAAAGCCGAGGTCTCCGGGCGTAAAATAGAGCGCTTCCTCGCCCCAGAGATGCACCTTGCGGTAGCGCCCGATATAACCGGAAGGTCCGACGATGACGGCGGAGTTGTAGAAGACTTCGCCGTCGCGCTCGGTGATGCCGGCTACGATGTGCATGTCGAGGCGGCACGCCGCCTCGATCCACGCCTCGGTTGACGGGCCGACGGGAATCTCCTCGGCGAGCGAGCGCAATTCCTCGCGGCTCTCGAAGACGTAGCCGGTGTTGCAAAGCTCCGGCAGGACCGCGAGCCTCGCGCCCTTTTCCGCCGCCTCTTCGAGGAGAGCGAGAGAGCGGGCAACGTTCTCGGCCGTCCTGCCGAAGACCGGCTCCATCTGGATGCTGGCCACCTTGAGGGCGGCTTCCTTCACGCGCTTGGCCATTGTGCACCTGCCGGTCAGGTTGGAGTTCAGTCGCGGCCAATCGCCCAGACGATCTGCTGCTCGAAGAGCTTCTTGTAGCCGTCCCAGGCGATAAATTCCGGCGGCAGCCAGTGTGGGCCGACATCCGAGGTCCAGACCACGGTGCGCCCCTTGCCGTAGGTGCCGGAGACGAGCAGCGGCAGCGAACCGTAATTTGTGGAAACGGTGGCGAGGACTTCCGCACCCTTCTTGAGGACGACCTCGTTGAAGCCGAGGAGCATCGGCCAGTCCGTGCCGAGACCTGCAAGAATCGGATGATTTGACGGGCCGGTCACGACAGGAAGAAAGCTTTCCGGCACCTCGACGCGGTCGTCTACCGGCAGGCAGGAGACAGGCAGTATCTCCTCGATCGGCGTCTTGTGGTAGCGCGCACCGCCATTGATGCCCTGGAAACTGTAATAGCCGCCGTACATCAGCAGCGCGCCGCCCTCGCGGACATAATCGCGCAGCAGGCGCAGGCGGTTCGGCGCCGGCTTCGACTTGATCCAGGTATCAGGGTGCAGAAGCAGCGTGTTGGCGCCGATATCGGACAGGACGATCGCATCATATTCCTGCATTGCCTCGAGCGATTGCGGGAATGCCGCCTGCGCCTCGTGCGAGGGCATGAAGCGCACGTCGAGCGGACCGCCCTTTAGAGCGGCAAGAAGCTCATCCGCCCCGGTGTGGTAGGTCGCGGTCGGGAACTGGTCGAAGCCCTTGATATGGGTGGAGGTCGAGACCCAGGATTCCCCGGCGAGCAGGACTTTGTAGGCGGACATGGCATTCCCCGAATTCAGATGGATGGCGCTCGCGGACACCAGACGATGTCCCATTCAAGCAAGAGGCTTGAACCATTGTCAAGAGACTTGAATTAAATATCAAAATGTCGGCGGCGTGTTGACCCAGAAGATGCTGGCGCGGCCCTGACCGACATTGCGGTAGTGATGCGGTATTTCGGACTTGAAGACAAAGGCGTCGCCAGGTTTGAGCTGAAAGACTTGGTCGCCAACGATCAACTCCACCTCGCCGCTGATGACGTAACCAACCTCCTCACCGGCATGCTCGATGGGACCGGCGCTTTCTCCTTCTTCTTCGACATGGTGGATGTTGCACTGGAGCAAATGACCGGGGGAATAGGGGATAACGCGCTCCAGCGAGATGCCCTCGCCCCGGCGCAGCGGATCGAGCGAGATCAGCGGTCTCGTGCCGGCGCGAAAGACGATCCCCTCCTCGCCGTCCGCTTCCTCGAACATCCAGCCGATATTCGTGCCAAGCACCTTGACCAGCCGGTGCAGCATGGGAAGCGACGGAGAGGCCCTTCCGTTCTCGATCTTCGACAGCAGGCTTTCGGAGCAGTTAGCCTCCTCAGCCAACGCCTTCAGCGTCAGCCCGCGTGTCTGGCGCGCAAGTCTGAGGCGCGTGCCGAGCCGGGCCGCACTGGTAGAAAGGGTCGCGCCGTCGACGTCGTTTACTTCATTGCGTTTCATCATGTCCTCGTGTTTGCGCCGCTGAAGCGTGCAAGGCGAAAAGTCGCACCGAATCCATATTCCTGAAAACCGCGAGGAATGCAATTCAAACGTATTGACATTAATTCAAGCCTCTTGAATATTGAGAAGGAAAATTGAATTGACCGCCGCCACACGAGCCGGACGCGCAATGACCTTCATGCCATCGATCAACGGTACTCGCCTGGCCTGCAGGCTCGACGCCTTCGCCGCGATAGGCGCGACGTCGGAAGGTGGTGTGGATCGTCAGGCTCTGACCCAAGGCGACCGGCAGGCGCGCGCGGCGATCGCGGAGATCGCACTTGCCCGTGGCTTCGAGGTCTTCCAGGATGCTGCGGCAAACCTCTTCGTGCGCCGTGCCGGCCGTTCTCCGGGCAATCCGCCATTCCTGATCGGAAGCCATCTCGACACCCAGCCGACGGGTGGCCGCTTCGACGGCGCTCTCGGCGTTCTCACAGCGCTCGAAGTGCTTGAAAGCCTGGAAGACATGGGGATCGAAACTGACGCGCCCGTCGAATTGGCCGTCTGGACCAACGAAGAAGGTTGCCGCTTCGCGCCGGGCAGCATGGGCGCGCAGGCTTTTGTCAACCGCACCCTATCCGACGCGCTGCTTGCAAGCCGCGCCACAGACGGTGCTCTTTTGTCGGCTGAACTCGCCGCCACGCTCGCCAGCCTTCCTCGGGCCCGCATGCGTCCGCTCGGCCAGTCGATCGCCGGATACATCGAACTGCATATCGAGCAGGCTCCTCACCTCGAACAGGAGGGCATTCCGATCGGCGTGGTAACCGGCGTTCAGGGTGCCCGCTGGCTTCAAGTGCGCGTTTCCGGGGATGCGGGACATGCGGGCACGACGCCGCTTTCCGCCCGCCGTGATCCGATGCGCGCTGCCGTAGCCGCCCTTTCGCGGCTCTATGATACGATCATGCCGGGCGACGCGGACGCACGCTTCACGGTTGGCCGCATCGCCGTAGAACCTGGCAGCGTCAACGCCATTCCTTCCGCAGTCGTCTTCTACATCGATATCCGACATCCGGAGCTTCGGGAGCTCGACGCAATCGAGACCTGGATTGCGGCCACGCTTCGCCGGGCTGCCGGAGAAGCCGGGTGCACGGTCGCCATCGACCGCATCTTCGACATGGAACCCGCGCGTTTCGACGAAACGCTGCTTCGCTGCATCGAGGCCTCTGCTGAGGCCCGCAACACGGCCAGCAGGCGCATCGTTTCCGGTGCGTTCCACGATGCGCTCTTCATAAGCCGCATCGCGCCGACCGCCATGATCTTCGTCCCGTGCCGGGATGGCGTCAGCCACAATGCGCGCGAATTCGTCGAGCCCAACCTCTGTGTCACGGGCGCGGACATTCTTCTTCATTCGACCCTTCGCGCCATGGAAGTTCCCATGGCCAAGGCAGAACTGGACGGAAAGCCAACAGCAATCCGCAGCAACCATAAAGGAGTGGGAACATGAGCATGAAACTGACACGCCGCGGCTTTGCCGCAGCCACACTCGCACTGGCGACGATGGTCGCCGCGCCGCAACAGATGGTCGCGCAGGATCTGACAAAGCTGACTTTCATCCAGGAATGGCCGGTTCCGGACGGTTTCTGGATCCCGTGGATCCTCGGTTCCAGGAAGGGCTTCTATGCGGAGGAAGGCCTCGTGATCGAGATCGTGACCCCGCCGACCGTCGCCGATACGATGAAGTTCCTCGGCACCGGACAGGCGCAGGTCGCCTTTACCACCGTCATGGACGTCATCTTCGCCAAGGAACAGCAAGCACCCGTGATCGCCATCGGCCGCTATGGCCGCAGCAACAACTGGGGCATTCTTAGCCCCGAGGGCAAGCCGCTGACGATCTCCGAGCTCAAGGGCAAGACGATCGGCATCTACAACGACGCCTGGACGCTCGCGCAGCTTTCCATGATGCTTGCCGACGGCGGCATGACGATCGACGACGTGAAGACCGCCGCGGCCTCCGACGACACCGTGCCGCTGCTGCTGCAGAACCGGGTCGATGCCATCACCGGCATCACCAATGCAGAGGGCACCGGCATACAGACCACCGGCGAGCAGAAGGCGGAATTCCTGCCGGCGATAGCACACGGGGTTCCCAACACGCCAATCTTCATGCTTGCGGCAAACGAGGCTTGGCTGAAGGATAATCCTGAAAAGGCCAAGGCCTTCCTGCGCGCGACGAGAAAGAGCATCGAATATGCGGCCGCCAATCCGGAAGAAGGCATCGCCGCCTTTGCCAATGTTTACGCGAAGGCCTATGAAGGCAAATTCATCGACCAGCAGTGGAAGGACACGATCCCGCTGTTCGGCGAAATGGACGACAGCCTAATGGTGAATGACGAAGGCGATTGGGCGGCGCTTCTCGAAGCACTCAAGAAGTTCGACGTGGTGAAGAATCTCGAGGCCCCCTCGGCTTACTTCACCAACGAGTATTTCGCCCAGTAATCGACCGGAGCCCGACATGACCGCCACCACCCCTTTTCGCCGCGTCGTTCCCGCCTGGACCTATCGACCCGGCCCGGACGTCTCGGACACGCCGCCACCCGGACTGGTGGCAGCCCAAAGGATCGCGAAGGGCGCGGCGGCGACAGGCCTCGCCGTTGCCGCCGCCGGCGTCAGCGAGCAGGAGGTCGAGCTTGCCGTCAGCGATTACTTGGTCGCACAGGGCGTCGAGCATGTCTGGACAATCACCAATGTCGGGCTCGGCGAGAACACGCTCGTCTGCTTCCCGACGAATCCGCCGACGACATTGCGAGCCACCGAGCGCGACGTGCTGATGGTCGATGTACACCCGATCACGGGCGACGGCTCCTGGGGGGATTGCACCCGCTGCGCTGTCATAGGCTATTGGCCGGAGGCCCGAAAGGCGCTTTCGGATCTTGAGGCCATCCACTATGAGACGCTGGAAAAATGCCGGCCGGGCATGCCCGCCAGCGAGCTTTTCGGGATGAGCCACGAACGGCTTGTCGCCGAGGGATATGTCCTGCTCGACCAGCTCGGCAATATCGGCCATTCCCTGACTGCGGGCGCAGCCTATCTCCACCAGTTCATCGACGCCGGCAACGGGACGCCCATGTGGGGCGCGTGGGCGATCGAACCCTTCGCCGCGCGCGACGGCATCGCCGTCAAGGTCGAGGATCTCGTCTGGTTCGGCCGCGAACGCTGCATGACGCTCTGACGAACCCGGATTTCGCAAGACATGGAACCTACCGAAAAGCTCGCCCTGAAATCCGTGTTCCGGACCTTCGGGGACGTGACCGCACTGGCCCCGACCGATCTCTCGGTCAAGACCGGTGAATTCATCTCCGTTGTCGGCCCTTCCGGCTGCGGCAAGAGCACGATGTTCAACATCATCGCCGGTGTGCTTGAGCCGAGCAGCGGGCACGTGCTGATCGATGGAAAGGACGTGACCAACAAGTCCGGCCATGTCGGATACATGCTGCAGAAGGACCTGCTGCTGCCTTGGCGCACGGTGCTCGACAATATCATGCTTGGCGCCGTGCTGAAGGGCGGCGCGTCGCGCGCCCAGTGCGAAGAGGGCGTGGCGCTCGCCCGACGCTACGGGCTCGGCGACTTCATCAATCACTATCCGGCCGCTCTTTCTGGCGGCATGCGCCAGCGCGTGGCGCTGATGCGCACGCTTGCCATGCATCACGACGTGATGCTGCTCGACGAGCCCTTCGGCGCGCTCGACAGCCAGACTCGCCTTTCCATGCAGCAATGGCTGCTCAGTGTCTGGGAGAAGGAGAAGCGCACTATCGTCTTCGTGACCCACGATATCGACGAGGCGATCTTCCTCGCCGACCGCGTGGTGGTGATGACGCCTCGACCCGGGCGCATTCACGAGATCATCGACGTGCCGATCGAGCGTCCGCGTCCCGTCTCCAGCCTCACGCGCCCGGAGTTCGTGGAACTAAAGCAGCTTATCCTCTCCACCATCTACCAGAACGCATCACCTACAAACGAGGAGGCTGCCCGTGCCTGACACATCGGTCAACAGAAGCCCGCTCCTCAAAGTCTTTTATCCGCTTGCGGCACTGCTTCTGGTCGTCACAGCCTGGGCCTCCCTCGTCTGGTTCTACGAAGTGCCACGCTATGTCATGCCCTCGCCCTTCGATGTGACGAACCATATCTCCGAGGACTGGCAGACGCTCGTCAAAGGCTTCGGCGTCACATTCCTCGAGTTCCTGCTCGGCTTCACGCTCGGCGCGGGAACCGGCTTCGTCTTCGCCGTGCTGATGGACATGTCGCGCACCGTGCGCGGCATCCTCTATCCGATTCTCATCCTCAGCCAGGCGATCCCGATCATCGCGATCTCGGCTGCGCTGACCATCTGGCTCGGTTTCGGACTGGCGCCGAAGCTCGTCATCGTCGCGCTCGTCGTCTTCTTCCCGGTCGTCGTCAATGTGCTCGACGGGCTGGCCTCGGTCGACGGGGACGTGCTGAACCTCGTGCGCTCCATGGGCGCCTCGAAATTCAGCACCTTCCGCCATGTGAAGCTCCCGGCAACCTATTCGCCGCTGTTTTCCGCCCTGAAGCTGTCCGCCACCTTCAGCGTCACCGGCGCTGTGATCGCCGAATGGACGGCATCCACCAGCGGCGGCATCGGCGCCTACCTGCTGCAGGCGAATTCGCGTCTCAACACAGCCGGCACCTTCGCAGCGATCGTCTTCCTTGCCGCCCTCGGTATCGCCGCATTCCTGCTGGTGGTCGCGGTCGAATATCTCCTGACGCCCTGGAAGAGCGGCAGCAAGGCGCGCAGTTGGTCGAGGTCGTATTGGAGATCGTGAGCGGAACGAGACGACAGCTCTGCTTTCGGGCCTAGTAGAAAATTAACGGAGTTATACATTCCTCAGTGCCCGGCGTCGTCGCCGTAAAGCGGATGCCACGCGCCGGCGTCACGCCCTTGCAGAACATGGCATTACGTCGGCCGCGTCCGAGAATTCGCCGATACGCAAGGACGGGGATGCCCCAGACATCGCGCCAGCCGCTCGGTGTGAAGATAATAAAGCGGTAGGAGGGGCGGGCGCCCGTTCGCCTTACGCAGCCGTCGCAGCGAGCACATCTATCAGAGATCTCAAGTGTCGTTTCCGGACGATCGAAAAGATATCGCGGATTTCCAAGCATAGATCGTCTTCACCGGTATATCTATCGTATTGCCTGACTACGGAGGCGATACAGTGATCTGCACCACGATTTATGCCACAGCTGCACCTGCATCTAATCGCATCAAAGGACAGGTCGGCGCTCTGCTAACGATCCTTTTGCCTATTGTCGGACTGTTCTTTCCGTTTTCGACCACCGCCCAGAATGCGGACGGAACGCGCCTGTTTCAGCAACGCTGCGCCACCTGCCACAGCGTGGAGGCCGGTCAGAACAAGGCGGGTCCGCACCTTTCAGGCCTGATCGGCCGGGCTGCCGGAACCGTCGAAGGCGCCACCTACTCAGACGCAATGCGGTCTTCCGGCATCACCTGGGATAGCCGAACCCTCGACACCTTTCTCGCGGCGCCGGCTCGCATGCTTCGCGGCACGCGAATGACTGTCGCGATCCCCAATGCAACCCAGCGAGCGGCGATCATCCAGTACCTCGAAGGCCAATCGGCCGATTAAAGATCAAGGAGCAGCACTCATGACAGCCTTCACCATTAACGGGCGCGCGATCAATGTCGCCGCCGAACCCGATACACCGCTTCTTTGGGTAATCCGGGAACATCTAAAGCTCACCGGCACGAAGTTCGGCTGCGGAATCGCGCAATGCGGAGCCTGCACCGTCCACGTCGATAGCGAGCCGACACGCTCCTGTCAGACCTTCCTTGAGGATGTCGCCGGCAAGGAGATCACGACGATCGAGGGCCTGTCACCGGACACCAGCCATCCGCTGCAGAAGGCGTGGATCGCCGAGCAGGTGCCGCAATGCGGCTACTGCCAGTCCGGGCAGATCATGCAGGCGGCCTCCCTCCTCAGAACCACACCGAATCCCACCCGCGACGAGATCATCGCGCATATGGACGGCAATATCTGTCGCTGCGGGACCTATATTCGCATCATCAGCGCGATCCAGCGCGCAGCACAGGAGGGCTGAGCCATGAACCTGACCTTAGAACCTCAAAGTCGCGCACTTTCGCGGCGTAGTTTTCTCGTCGCGGCCGGCAGCCTCGGCATCGCTGTCGCGTTCGCGGGCCTGCCCGACCTTGTCCATGGCGCGGCTACCGCCCCCGTCGCCGAGGGTGATTTCCGTCCCAACGCCTGGGTCACGATCGCGACGGACGGCGCGGTCAGCATTATTGCGCCCGCCGTCGAAATGGGTCAGGGCATCACGACGACGCTGCCGCTGCTCGTCGCCGAGGAGCTAGATGCCGATTGGAACCGTGTGCGGGTGGTGCAGGCCCCCTCCGATGCGGAGACCTACGGCAATCCCGGCTTCTACGGGATTCAGCTCACCGGTGGCAGCGAGTCGACACGCGGCTATAATGCGCTGCTTCGCCTGACCGGTGCCCAGACCCGCCTGATCCTTATGGCGACCGCGGCCGACATGCTGAACGTGCCAGTGAGGGAACTCACGACCGAGCCCAACAGAGTGGTGCACTCATCCTCGGGCCGGGCGCTTGACTACGGTGAGATCGCCGCCAGGGTGGTGCTTCCGGATCCGCTGCCGCAGGCAACAGAGGCTGATCTAAAGCCAAGCGACAGGTGGCGCTATATCGGGAGCCGATCAATCCCGCGGATCGACGTCCCCTCGAAAATCAACGGAGCCGCAGTCTACGGTATCGACGTTCAGCTTCCAGACATGCTTTACGGGGCGGTTCTGCGGGCGCCGGTCCAAGACGAGCGGCCGGAAGCCATCGACGACACCGAAGCGCGGGGCGTGCCGGGCATCACCCATATCGTCCCACTGCCCTACGGCGTCGGCATCATCGGTGAGACGGTTGAAGCGACCAGGCGTGCGAAAGACCTGCTCAACGTCACCTGGAGCACGACATCGCGGGTCCGCAACTACACGAGTCAGCGGCTGCTCGACGAATACCGCGCCGTCGGCCGCGACTTCGGCCGGCAAGGCGTTGCCGCGCACACCAATGGTGACGCTGAGGCCGCGATCGCCGGTGCCGCGACGGTGATAGAAGTCGACTATATGAGCGATCACGTCGCCCATGCCACCATGGAGCCGATGAACGCCACCGCGCTCGTGACCGGTGACAGAGTCGAGATCTGGGCGCCGACCCAGGGGCCGACGGGCACGCAGGGTTTCGCCGCGGAGGTCGTTGGCACAACGCCCGACAAGGTGAAGGTCAACACGACACTGCTTGGCGGCGGTTTCGGACGCAAGGCAGAGGCCGACTTCATCATCGATGCCGTGTCGCTGGCCAAGGCGGCGGAGGGGCGGCCAGTCAAGGTCATCTGGAGCCGCGAGGATGACGTCCGGCACGACAAGTTCCGACCGCTCGAGGCGCAGCACGTCAAGGTCGGGCTTGATGCTGAGGGGAACATTGTCGGCTGGCGGCACAGGATCGTGGCGGACTCCATTTTTGCACGAACATTGCCGCCGGTGTTCGCGGAGGCGGGCGGGCACGACGACGTGGTGACCGAGGGTGCCAAGTTCAACTACGCCATCCCCTCCCATCAAATTGAATATCTGCGCCAGGATAACGGGCTTGCCATCGGGTTTTGGTTCGCAGTGGGGGTCGGCTATACAAGGTTCGCAATCGAATGCGTTATCGACGAGATCGCCGCCGCCAGAGGCATCGATCCCGTCGCGTTGCGGCTGGAGCTTCTGAAGGATCAGCCTCGTGCGCAAAACGTGATTGAGACTGCTGCCCGTATGGCCGAATGGGATCGGGCACGCAACGGCCGCGGGCTTGGCATTGCTTACTCCGACGCGTTTGGCTCGCATTGCGCACAGGTCGCTGAGATCTCGCTTAACCGGGACACCGGCGAGATCCGGGTGCATAAGGTCTGGTGCGCCATCGATCCAGGGGTGGCGATCCAGCCGCTCCATATCGAGGCCATGATGATTACAGGGATTACCAATGGTACTGGCCATGCACTGTTCGAACAGATCAACGTTGTCGATGGCGAGGTGCAGGAGTCGAATTTCGACACCTACCGGGTCATCCGCATGTCCGAGGCGCCAGAGATCGAGGTCTCCGTGGTACCTACGCCAGGCAGTCCGTTCGGCGGCATCGGACAGGCGGGGCTGCCGCCTACCGGCCCGGCGATCGCCAATGCCGTCGCCCGGCTTACAGGGGGCGTGCGGCTTCGGCACTATCCGTTCATCCCAGAGCGAGTGAAGGCGGCACTGAAAGCCTGACCTTTCTCAGGCCACGGGGTGAGTCAGCCTATCTCCTCCCATAGCCGCACTGCATCGCGGTTATGGGCGGCCCTTTTCAATCTCTGCGCCGCCCTGCCTGCAGGTCATGATCATCTTCAGTCGACGGTATTCCCAACGTTTGAAGCTGCTTGACCAAGCGCAATACTCCCCCGCTGTGGATGACGGCACCGCAGGCCAGGCTCGGGCCACCTGGCGTTTTGTCCACACTGCGGCAGAAGGTTTCTGATGAAAGCGACACTCGCCAATCCTGATCAAATTGAAGAGTGTGTGAACTCCACGCTCCTTCTTCTCAATTGCCCCGCGTATCCCATACCCGTGAGCGGGCTTGCCAGCCACCAACACGGTGCAGCATCAATCTGGCGCTGTAGATCCTCCAACAGTGCCGCTGGTTGTTGTGGCCATCCGCTCATGTGAGCCAGGAAGGACACCGCAAACTCCGCTTCGACACAGCAACGTTCGCCGACGCGGAAATCTGCAGTCACGATAGTGCTTGGCACCACCCGTTACATCTCTGGTAGATCCAAGTGACAACAGGCAGGCAATATTGTTTCAGTGAAACACTGCGAGAAATACAAATGTCTATTGGATTTTCGCAACTCCGGAAGGTCGAGCGAGCTTTGACTGAACCGCCCCGGCTTTGCCGGAGACCCCAACTTGTGAGAAGTAGGGTCTATGACAAGCAAAACGACGAACAAATTTTCTCCTGAAGTCCGCGCCCGCGCTGTTCGGATGGTGACGGACATGAAGCCGAACACTCATCGCGCTGGGCGACGGTATCATCGATAGCGGCCAAGATCGGCTGCTCGGCGCATACCCTCCATGAATGGGTTAAGAAGGCCGAGGTCGACAGCGGCAAGCGTGCAGGTTGCCGAGTGATGTGGCGGAGAAGATGAAGGCTCTGGAGCGGGAGAACCGCGAGCTTCGTCAGGCGAATGAGATTTTACGCAAAGCCTCGGCGTATTTTGCCCAGGCGGAGCTCGACCGCCCACTGAAGCGATGATTTCCTTCATCGACGAACACCGCGCGGTGCTCGGAGTCGAGCCGATCTGCAGACTGCTGCCGATTGCCCCGTCCACCTATTATGAGGTTATCGCCAAGCGTACATCCGATTTCACCTATGTCGCGACCTGGCAGGGCTTCGTTTACGTGGCCTTCGTCATTGATGCCTTCGCCCGCCGTATCGTCGGTTGGCGGGCAAGCCGAACGGCCCATGCGAGCTTTGTGCTCGATGCCCTCGACCAGGCGCTTCATGATCGGCGGCCCGTCAAACGTGGCGGGCTGGTTCATCATTCCGACCGCGGCTCGCAATATGTGTCCATTCGCTATTCCGAACGGCTGGCGGAGGCGGGCATCGAGCCGTCTGTCGGAAGCGTTGGCGACAGTTACGACAATGCTCTCGCCGAAACGATCAACGGTCTTTACAAGGCCGAGGTCATCCATCGGCGAGCACCATGGCGCAACTTCGAAGCCGTGGAGTTCGCCACGCTCGAATGGGTCGACTGGTTCAACTACCGCCGTCTTCTGGAACCATCGAGAATATCCCGCCTGCAGAGGCAGAAGAACGATACTACGCCATGCTGGACGCACCAGCTATGGCCGCATAACTTAAACCAAACGGTCTTCGGTAAAGCCGGGGCGGTTCACCATGATGGTGGCAGCGCTGGTGAAGAACGAACTGCACAAATCCGTTCACTGGAACGGTCTTCGTGTTCCGCAAGCACCGTTTTGAGGGCACGTCGGTTTACACTTGACGGAATGGAATGACGTTGTTGCCGCGCATGAACGCGTGGGCACCCTCTGCCTCGATGGTTTTCACCGCGACGTCCCGAGTCTCTGCGTCGGATTCGAATTGCTCGTCCCAGACGTGACTGGTGTTTTGGTGATCGACCACTTCAAGCGTCCATGCCGTATCGGATTCCAGCCGGAAGATGTCGATGGAGAAGGGATAGCCATCAACGACGATCCTCTTGCTTTTGCCAGAGGTCACCAGATTGGGTTCGTCGTCTTCGATCATGTAGCACGTCCAGCTTCTGTATCACGACGACGAGTATGCCAGTGGAGTTGAACCCGTCAAGCGGCTGGCTAGAGGATCCCTTGAAAGGGCCAAGGCAGAATGCTGCCTCCTCTCACTTGAGCCCGATCAAAGTGAAGCGGACCCCTCTTGAAATTCGTTTGGTGCCTTACATATTTGCTAGGTAGCTAGCGAGATTGGAGGCGCGTGTCGATGGTTGAAAAGCGGAACGGCTCCGATAACGACCTCGTCGGAGCCTGGACAAAGCGGTGCTACTTTGCGGGCCGGGCTGTCATGGATTCCGTCCTGCGTCCTTACGATCTCGGGTCCGTACAGTGGTACGTACTCTACCAGCTTGCCACTGCCGGGCCGACCATGCAGCGTGATCTCGCGCGCTTGCTTACGATCGAACGCGCGACAATGACCGGCATCGTCGCAACGCTCGTGCGCAAGGGTATGGTCGAGCAAGAGCCCGACGGGGTTGATCATCGCCAGAAGCTTCTACGCATCACCGCCACCGGCGCGAAGTTGTGGGGAGAGCTGCCCGATCTCTCTTTCATCCGCTCGGTCGCGTTCGGCGGCATCGACGACGCCGACATCGCGGTTGCGGTCCGAGTTCTTCAGACCGCAACAGAGCGCCTCGAAAACCTGCTGCAGAAAGGAACAGCGTCATGATAGTCTTGGTGAGTGGTGCAACGGGGCTCGTCGGAGCTCGCCTTCTTCCACGCCTTGTCGAAGCGGGGGTGAATTGCCGTGCCCTGATGCGCGGCGGGAAACAGGCGCCCCCCGGCGTCAGCGCGGCAGTAGCAGACCTACTCGATCCTGCTTCTCTCATGCGGGCGGTGGAGGGCGTATCAGCGATCATCCATCTCGCCGCGGTTTTTCGAACGCCCGACTCCGACCTGATCTGGAAGAGCAACCTCGAAGGCACATGCAACCTCATCGCCGCGGCAAAGGCGCGTGCGACCGAGGCGCGTTTCATCATGGCGAGCACGTCCAATGTTTATGACGCGGACAGCCGGCGCCCTGGCCGCGAGGACGATGCAGCCAACCCACAACAAGCCTATCCGGCCAGCAAGCTCGCCGCCGAGAACGCGCTACGCGAAAGCGGGCTGAACTGGTCGATCCAACGGTTCGGCTTCGTCTACGGCGACAAGGACGGACACCTGGAGGAACTGCCCCGGCTTGTTGCCAATCTCAAAATGCATCCGGCCCAACGGATGAGCATGGTTCATCATCGCGATATCGCGACCGCCATGATCCTCGCTCTGACCGGCGCTATGGATGGGCGCATCGTCAACATCGCCGATGAGGCGCCGACCTCGATCTACGAGCTTGTCGCGCTGGTCGGCGGAACAATGGAATCGTCTTCGGAGCCGCTCGCCAATCCCTGGCGCCTCCACATGGATGTCTCGCTCGCGCGCAGTCTTGGTTTTCAGCCGATCGTGAGGACCGTTTATCAGGCTGCGCAGGAAAACCTGATGTAATTGCGCGCGCCCGGTCGAAAGCTGATGGCCGAAGGCGCATCCACGCCCCCCTCAACACATTTCCTCGCGGCATATCAGGAAGGCCGCTCCGAGCCACGGCGGCACGGAACGACATCTTGCACCCGCACCTAGGCGTGGCGTGCCTTGCGACTGGCGTACTGGCTGTACATCCGCTGGTGATTCAGTGCGTCTTGCTTCGGAGCTACGCCGAACATCCGGGAATATTCGCGGCTGAACTGCGAGGAACTTTCGTAACCAACCTTGTAGGCGGCCTCCTCAACGCTTGCCGCATCCGCAACCATCATGCGCCGCGACTCTAGGAGGCGCAGCTGCTTCTGGAACTGAAGCGGCGTCACCGAAGTGAGCTGCTTGAAGTGTTGATGAAACGATGACAGGCTCATGCGCGCCACGTCGGCCATTTGCTCCACACGCAGCGTCTGGGCGAAATTGGCGCGCAGAAAATAGATCGCCTTGGCCACCCGCATGAAATTCGATTCCGGCACGGCCAGACTGCAGAGGTCGGCGCCATGCGGGCCGGTAAGAAGCCAATAGCAAATTTCGCGCATGACGGATGGGTAGAGGATCGGGATTGCCTTCGGCGTCTGGGACATGCGGATCAGGCGCAGCACGCATTCCGCCAAAGGTTCGTCGACTTTTCCGACGAACACGCATGGCCCGGAGGTGGCAGGCGAAACGGGTGGCGTCTCCAACTGCTCCAGCACCTCGCGCAGCATCATCACGTCGAGATCGATGGTGACGCCGATATAGGGTGCCTGCTCACTCGCGTCCACAACCCGCCCGCTAGCAGGCATTTCCATGCTGACGACCAGGCATTCCATGGCGCCGTAGCGAAGCGTCTCTTCGCCGAAGAGAATTTCCTTTGCACCCTGAGCCACCACGCAGAGCGACGGACGATAGATCTGCCGCATAGGCATCCGCTGCTGATAGGAACGGATGATGTTGACGCTCTCGATCTGCGTCGGAAACAGGCCCTCACCACCGCCCTGACTTTCGATGTATGCGATGATCTCGCCAAGCAGCGATGACAACACGCGCGCCTCCAGTTGGTTTCGAGGCCAGCGCAGCACTCGCCCTACAGTCGGCAGCCTATCGCCGCCTGTAGGAATAGGCAGGTTTCTTGAGGTATTCGGCATTCTGGTCATGGGAGACCTCCTCTAGCTTGATGACGTCACTCACAGCCAGGGGAAGCTCCAAACATGACAGAAATCGCCACTTCGTCAATAGATAAGCAAGCTGATCTGCCCACCATATCTAATGCGAGCGACGATGAATACGTTGAGGATACTTCCCTTCGTTCTCGCCGAGTCGATAAAGGAGGAGCTCGATCTGAGCGATACCGAAATGGGTTTGCTCACCGGCATCGCCTTTGCGATCTGCTACGCGCTGCTGTCGATGCCGCTCGCCCGCACCGCTGATCGAGGGCCGCCCCGGTTGTCCTCATTTTGTGCATCCTGATCTGGAGCGCGATGACATTGCTCGGTGATCTCGCCATGAGTTTTCTGTTCCTCGCCTTCACCCGCGTCGGAGTCGCGTTCGGTGAGGCCGGCGGGACGCCCACCGGCCAAGCGATCATTGCCCGCAAAATCCCGCCCGAGCGTCGGGGGCTGGCGCTCGGCGTTTTCTCGCTCGGCACCATGGCGGGTTTCGCCGTTGGCGGCGCGATCGGTGATACGCTCGGCTGGCGTACAGCCCTGGTAGGCGCAGGACTATGGACGTGCTGATCGGACTGCTGGCGGTCGTTGTCGGTCCGGCCCCACCGCTCAATCAGACAGTCGCCGATAGCGAGTCATTCTTGAAGGCGAGCCTGCGGTTGCTTTCGTCCCTGGCATTCCGTTGGCTGTTCATCGGTTCGGTCTCACTGGGTTTCGCCGCAGCGCCGTGCTACGTGTTCGCCGTTCCCTTCCTGATCCGCACCCGCGGCTTCAGCTCCAGCGAGGCCGGATTGGCATTTGGACTGCTACAATGTCAATCGGGCCCTTTAATCGCAATTGGTTGTCAAGCACGTAACACCCTTGCCGGGTCATGGTCCTTTTCGAGGTCTTTACCTCATGTTGATGTTCGGGTCGGGAGCTTCAACGTGTGGACCGGGTACTGCATTTGTCGCCAGCCGATTGACCGAAGTCACCGCAACCACCGTCCCGGCGGGGACATCGCAGGCCTGCTCCCAGACCTACAAGGATGATGATTCTCTCAAGCTTCCTTCCCGGCGCTCCATTCGAACGTGGTCCCGTCAACCAGATGCAATGGAGATGACCGCGAGTTTGCGAGCAACGGCGACCTGCGCCTTTTTTCATCCCGATGGGTTTCGCGAGACGCAAGCCCCACGCCTTCAACGAGCACCTTTTCTTCGTCCGATGCAGGAGCACGGTTGCGGCTTCAAACAGATAACTGCGCAAAAGCCGGTCGCTCCACTTCGACGTTCTTCCAATCGTGTCCGTCTCTCCGGATTGTTTTCGCCTTGGTGTCAAACCGAGATAGGCGCCAACGGTGGTAGCCGACCAGAAACGGCCGGGTCATCAATGGTGTGCCTGAACGTCAGGGCAGTGACGACACCGATGCCCGGCACGGTCATCAGGCGGCGAGTTGTTTCATCGGAGCGAGCAAGGACTGAGATCCGCTTGTTGAGCTTCTCCTGTTCCGTGCAAACATACTCGTGAATCGATAGCAGCGGATGGATCACACTCCAGGAAACGTGTCCACTATCGACAAAGTCCGTGACCTTCCGCCGGAACATAGATCCGATGGCGCGTTCGAAGAGCAGACCGTGCTCCTTCAGCATCGCACGGCCCTCGCGCAGGCTGCTCCCGCCGCATCGCCCCCGGCTCCGGCTGGAAATGCCGGCCATTACCGCTTTCGCGTCGGCGACATCGCGGCGACCGTGTTGAGCGACGGGCTGATCGGCGGCCCTCCACGGGTCTATGCAAGCGATGCGTCGGAGGCGGAACTGCAGGAGATCCTGAGGCGTGCCTTCCTGCCGACGACCGCCTGACGCTCAATCTCTACACGTTTCTTGTCGAAACGAATGGCAGACGGATCCTTCTCGAAGCCGGCGCAGCTCGCCGCCATCGGTTTGACGCCCGAGGACATCGACATTGTGTTGATCTCGCACACGCATCCGGACCATGTCGGCAACCTTCGAACCGCGGACGGCGGCAAGGCTTTTCCGCGGGCGGCCATCTTTGCGCCCCGTGCCGATTGGGACTTCTTCGTCCGCAACGACCCGGACCTTTCCTACATGCCGGTGCCCGAAGAATTCCGACGTAATTTCGCAGCCGCCATCAAGCGGAGCGTCGAACCCGTCCCAGCGGGATCGAGTTGTACGAAGCCGGCGCGGAGATCGTCCCTGGGCTAACCACCCTCCACACACCCGGCATGGCGAACTTCCTTGTTCAATCCGGGAACGATCAGCTCCTGCTGACGGCCGATCTCGCCTGCCACCCGATCGTCAATGTCGACCGGCCGTGGCTGCCTGGACCGGATCGCGACAGGGACACCGCCCTCGCCTCCCGCCGCCGCATCTTCGACATGGCGGCGGCAGACCGGCTCCTCGTTCTCGGCTTCCACTACCCGTTCCCGGGCCTTGGCCGAATGCTCAAGACCGACGCTGGCTATGCCTGGGTCCCGGTCAATTGGCAGTTCTAATCCGGTGAGTAACGGAGGTCCCGCGGGGCGACGGTCGGTTCGCGCGCTTCGACTTCGTGATCTGAGCCATGAGCAGCACTACAATGCTACCGGTAACAGCCGAAGGGATGATCGTCGCTCCGGCAGAGACGCTGGGTGAATTCCGTCCGCTCGTCCCTGGCCATGCCGAAGGCCCCAACATTAGCGGAATCGAAGGGGATCCGATGAGCGGGCCTTCGATCACGTTGTTCCGCTATAGCAACAACTACGAGGGCAGCCGACGACTGCATACCCACACCCACACCTATCGAAGCATCCTGATCGAAGGCGAGATGAAGCATTGGGATGCCAACGGGATCGAAGAGACCGCAGTGGTACTGCGTCCCGGATCCTACTGGCGCCAGCCCGGCGGCGAACTCCACGCCGACCACTGCATCACCGAACACTGCCTCGCGCTCGTGATCTTCGAGGGCGAGATTGACGCGGATTTTCGAGGCGATCTGCTGAGGGCGCGGGAAGACGCACGATGACCCGAGCCGATACTCTCACGTCGATCGCCGCTTGATCGAGGGCTTCCCGTCGGAAGAGGGTATGGGCATCGACGTCGACTGCATGCCCTTGTATCGGACGCCTCGATATCGGCGGTGATCGTAGCAAGCAGTTATGATCACATGCAAACCTCCGGCTGGTTGCGAGGACGGCACGGCACGCAGCCTCCAGCTGACATCGTATCGCCGCTTGCAGGATTGGGCAAGTTTATTGCGGTTTCGGGCATTCTGATCATCGGACACTCCTTCTAGCTTGTGGGCGCCAACCAGAGCGAGGAGTAGGCTTAAAATGACAGGAGCTGCCGCGAAGTCAACAGATATTCAGAGGGGTCAATCGGCCCTATACAAGGAATCCGGCAGTGAGTGTGCACACCAATGGTGCATCGGCGCAATATTAGTCGCACTTATCCTTATAAGTTCATCTTCGCAGGCTGATAGAATACTTCCGCTCGTTCTTACGGAATCGATCGAAGCAGATCCCTTGTTAAGCAACACACAAATGGGCTTGCCCATCTTGGTTGCCTTCGCGGTTTGCCGCACGCCGCTCCGACCTGTGACCGGCCGACCACCAATCTCGCCTGCGGCGCCAGCATGCTCCGAATAAGGAAGCCCTCCCCATGACCCGAACTACTACACCTTCGCCGGGCCGCCCGCGCCTGCTGGAGATCCTGTTCAATCTCCGCCGCGGGGAAGTCGGGCCGGTGCTGATCGCAGCGCTATTCTTCTTCTGCGTACTGACCGCGCTGATGCTGCTGCGGCCGGCGCGCGACGCGCTGGGCATGGAACGCGGCATCGAGAGCATCCGATGGCTGTTCATCGGCACCGCGGTGGTGACGCTGGCGGTGAACCCGCTGTTCGGCTGGCTGGTCAGCCGCTTCCGTCGGCTGCAGTTCATCGGCGCGACCTACGGCTTCTTCGTGCTGAGCCTTGTCGGCTTCTGGGGCCTGCTGATATTCGCGCCCGGGGCAATTGGCCGGGCCAGCGGCCAAGTGTTCTACGTCTGGTTCAGCGTATTCAACCTGTTCGTCACCATGGTGTTCTGGGCATTGCTTGCCGACCGCTTCACCAGCGACCAGGGCAAGCGACTTTTCGCCTTGATCTCGGTTGGCGGCACGCTCGGTGCGATCTTCGGACCCTGGCTCACATCGCAGCTCGCCGAACCGCTGGGCACGCCCAACCTGCTTCTGGTTGCGGGCGGATTCCTGCTGCTGGCCGTTGCCACGGCCTGGCTTTTGGTTCGTGTGGCTCCAGATCAGGCACACGCCGAAATGACCGGATTGGCCAGTGAGGCTGAGCACATCGGCGGCAGCGCCTGGGCGGGCCTGCGCGCGGTGTTCCGCTCGCCCTATCTGATGGGTATCGCCGGCTACGTCCTGCTGATGACGGTGCTGGCGACCTTCATATACTTCACCCGCCTGCAGATGGTTGCAGCGGTGGCCGATGACACGGATGCGCGCGCGGCGATCCTCGGCAACATCGACATGTGGACGCAGGTCGCGGTGCTGATCCTGCAACTCACCCTGACCGGAAAGATCATCAAGCGCCTGGGCCTCGGCGTGACGCTAGCGATCCTGCCTGCCGCCACCGCCATCGGCTTCATCGGGCTGGCGATCTACGGATCGTTCGTGGTGCTGATCCTGCTCGAAGCGGCCAATCGTGCCGTGCAGCGCGGCATCACCCGGCCGGCGCGGGAAGCGCTGTTCATCGTGGTCAGCCGTGAGGACAAGTACAAGGCCAAGGCCTTCGTAGACACCTTCATCTACCGCGCTGGCGATGTCGTCGGTGCGCAGACCGAAGGTATGCTGGGTCGATTGGGGTTGGCCATGGGCGGACTGGTCAGCGTGGTCCTGCCGCTGGCTCTGGTCTGGGCCATGCTGGGCCTCTGGCTCGGTCGCGGTCAGGCACGGCGGGTGGAGCAGCCATTGGCAAGCGCCGCACGCTTAACGCTCGTCGCCACCTCCTCCGCGCGCCAAATGCGATCCGTGTCTTCCGAAACTGAAGGGTAGGCAGTCCAACCGCAAGTATTGGGGGCCGGAATGAAGCAAAATCCTTTTTGATCCCTCGATGAAGATTTCCAACCAACAGCGAGTACAGAAAGATGATCAACGTACTGCAAACCGAGAACATACGCTCGATCCGGCCCGGATTGGCAGGCCATGTCGCCGCCTTTATTTTGCTATTGAGCAGCGCATTTGCCGCGGGCGACGTGCTCGCGCAGAGCAAGCCCAAAGCTGATTGGAGCCTGGCAGACATGCCGTCGCAGGAAGGACGCATCTTCCTGGTGACGGGCGGAACCAGCGGCATTGGTTACGAAAGCGCCAAGGCGCTGGCGGCCGCAGGCGCCCAGGTCGTGATCGCGGCGCGCAACGCGGAGCGGGGGCAGGAGGCGATCGCGAGCATTCGGCAGGAAACGCCTAACGCTCGGGTGCAATTCGAAGCGCTCGACCTTTCCGATCTCGCCTCGGTCCGCGCACTGAGCGGGCGCCTCAATGCGACGCTGCCCCGTCTCGACGGCCTGATCAACAATGCCGGGATCATGGAGCCCCCCGAACGCGGCGTATCCAAGGATGGGTTCGAAATGCAGTTTGCCACGAACTATCTCGGCCACTTCGCGCTGACGGCGGAGATGTTGCCGCTGCTGCGGAAGGCAGGCTCCCCCCGGGTCGTAACGTTGTCCAGCCTCGCTGCCCGCGGTGCTGCCATCCACTTCCAGGACCTGCAGTTCGAGCAAGACTACGATGCGTGGGCCGCATACGGCCAATCGAAGCTGGCCTGCCTGACGTTCGCCCTCGAACTGCAACGCCGCAGCGATGCCGCTGGCTGGGGCATCCGGAGCATCGCATCCCATCCGGGGGTTTCGCGTACAAACCTGCAGGTCAATAACGGATTTTTTCGCCGTAACCTGATGAGATTCGTGTTGCAGCCGGCCGCGCGCGGTGCGCTACCGACACTGTATGCCGCCACCGCGCCGGAAGCGCAAGGCGGTACATACTATGGACCGGCCGGAATGATGGAGCTGCGCGGCGCTCCTGACCTGGCCAAGGTGCCGCCCACCGCAACGGATGACCAAACCGCGGCCCGCCTGTGGACGGTCAGTGAAGAGCTGAGTGGCACGCGGTTCCCGTCACCCATCCACTGATCGCATGACGCAGTTCTCCCGACACCGCGGCGCTACCGCCGCACATCTCCAACCAACAGCAAGGACGGAAAATGAGGAACACAATGCGAATGGAAAACATGCCTGCTATCCCTACAGGATGGAGAAATTGGCTCGCCGCCCTCGGCGTGCTGCTGATCTCCGCATTTGAAATGGACAACGCGCAGGCGCAAAGCCAGCCCAACAAGCCGGATTGGAGTCTGGCGGACATGCCCTCCCAGGAAGGGCGCATCTTCGTTGTCACCGGCGGGACAAGCGGCATGGGATTTGAGGATGCCAAAGCCCTGGCCGCTGCAGGCGCCAGGGTGGTGATCGCGGCGCGCAACCCCCAGCGGGGGCAGGAAGCGATCGACAGCATCAAACAGGAGGTACCGGACGCCCAGGTGCAGTTCGAAGCGTTCGACCTGGCCGATCTCGCTTCGGTCCGCGCGCTGGGCGAACGCCTCAATGCGACGCTTCCTCACCTTGATGGCCTGATCAACAACGCGGCCATCATGGCGCCCCCCGACCGTGGCACGTCCGCCGACGGCCTCGAGATGCAGTTCGCCACCAACTACGCGGGGCACTTCGTTCTGACTGCCGAGCTGTTGCCCCTGTTGCGCAAGAGTGATTCACCCCGCGTCGTCACGTTGTCCAGTGTCGCAGTTCACCGGGGCAGTATCAATTTCGACGACCTCCAATCCACGCAGGCTTACGAGCCCTATGTGGCCTATGCCCAATCCAAGATCGCGTGCCTGATGTTTGCACTCGAACTTCAGAGGCGCAGCGAGGCCGCGGGCTGGGGTATCCAGAGCATGGCCGCCCATCCCGGAATCGCGGTCACCGAGCTGGTCGCACGCGGACCGGGCCTTGACAGCGAACAGGGACGCCAGTGGTCGGCCATGCGCGAACACCTCCAGACCGCGGCCCAGGGAGCAGTGCCCACGCTCTATGCCGCCACGGCAACGGAGGCGCAAGGCGGAGCCTACTACGGCCCGACCGGCGAGAACGAAATCCGTGGCCCGCTTGGCCTGGCGACCATTCCCGATGCAGCCAACGACGCTGAGGCCGCTGCCCGTCTGTGGACGATCAGCGAAGAAATCACCGGCACGCGGTTCCCGTAGCCTCTCCACTGATCGCTCCGGACCTCGCCGAACGTCAGCGAGGTCTGGTTTGCTCACCCGGAACCAAGCGTTCGGAAAGCCCAGCGCAGGAAAGCGGCGACAGCCACGTGGCATGTCGTTGCATCTCTGTGCGGGCACCATGCGCTGCCGTGTCTGCCTCGGCTGTGAGCATCGGACGCTGCCGCAGCATGCCACCGAGCCGACCACCGTCCGCTTCCTGGGCGCCGGTGCGCCCAGGAGATCTTCATGAGTCGAACCAGAATGTCCGCACCGCCTCGCCCGCGCATGCTGCAGGCCCTGTTCAATCTCCACCGCCAGGAGATCGGGCCGGTGCTGATCGTGGCGTTCTTCTTCTTCTGCGTGCTGAGTGCGCTGATGGTGCTCCGCCCTGCTCGTGACGCCTTGGGCATGCAGGCCGGCCTCGATAGCCTCCGCTGGCTGTTCATCGGTACTGCCATGGTCACCTTTGCAGCCACCCCCCTCTTCGGCTTGCTGGTCAGCCACCTGCGCCGCCTGCAGCTCATCGGCACCACATACGGCGGCTTTGTCCTGAGCCTGATCACGTTTTGGGGGCTGTTGATGTTTGCACGGGAGAGCGTCGGCGATGCCATCGGCCAAGTGTTCTATGTCTGGTACAGCGTCTTCAACCTGTTCGTCACCATGGTGTTCTGGGCGCTGCTGGCCGATCGCTTCACCAGCGACCAGGGCAAGCGCTTCTTCGCCCTGATCTCGATGGGCGGAACGCTCGGCGCGATCTTCGGACCCTGGCTCACATCGCAGCTGGCCGCGCCGCTGGGTACGCCTAACCTGCTCCTGGTTGCGGGCGGATTTCTGCTGCTGGCCCTGGCCGCGGCCTGGCTGCTCGCGCGTGTGGCGCCGGACCGGGCCGACGCCGGTACCTCTGCCACCACGGCCGGGTTCCCGAGCGAGGCCGAGCGCATCGGCGGCAGCGCCTGGGCCGGCATCGGTGCCGTGTTTCGCTCGCCTTACCTCGGCGGCATCGCCATCTACGTGCTGCTGATGGCCGTGGTGGCAACCTTCATCTACTTCACCCGCCTACAGATGGTTGCGGCGGTGGCCGACGACACGGATATGCGCGCGGCGATCCTCGGCAACGTCGACATGTGGACCCAGATCGCGGTGCTGGCGCTGCAACTCACCCTGACCGGACAGATCATCAAGCGCTTCGGCCTCGGCATTGCGCTGGCAATCCTGCCTGCGGCCACCGCCATTGGCTTCATCGGGCTGGCGATCTATGGATCGTTCGTAGTGCTGATCCTGCTCGAGGCAACCAACAGCGCCGTGCAGCGCGGCATCACCCGGCCGGCGCGGGAAGCGCTATTCACGGTGGTCAGCCGCGAGGATAAATACAAGGCCAAGGCCTTCATCGACACCTTCGTATATAGCGGCGGCGGTAGCGGCGGCGCGCAGATCGAGGGCTTGCTTGGCCGCCTCGGCATGGGCCTGGTGGCACTGACCGGCGCGGCTCTACCGCTGGCACTGATCTGGGCCGCGCTCGGCATCTGGCTGGGCCGCGCGCACGCGCGCCGCGTGGTGCGGTCGCCGGTAACCGTCACACCTGCAGACTCCGACGGTATCCACGACCGCCCCGTCCAGTGCACGGTGCACGCGACGGCATCACGCTGTGCGAAAGACCCGACCCAAGCGGTCAGAGCGCCAGTGCGGGAGGTATCACCGTGATCCAAATGTTGGAATACGGACAAGGTCATATGGCATACGAACGGCTGGAGTTGAGCGGCGGACATAGCGCCTGCTGAGGCCGACGGCTATACAGTGGATTGAGTTTGTGAATCCAGCGGTGCAATATGCACCCGGAAGCGGCTGAATGCCTGAAGCAGTTCCAGCCCCTCACAATTATCTGCAATGGCGTTTCCTTGCCCATATAGAGAGTGCTACTCCCAACAGAAACTGCAGAAAGTGGCCTCTTTGATAAACGATCTATACCGTGCGCGGTTCACGGCTGGCGTATTGGCGATATAGACGCTGCTGGTTCGTCACGTCACGGTTCGGAGCAACTCCGAACATCCCGGAGTATTCGCGGCTGAACTGCGAAGCGCTTTCGTAGCCAACCTGGTAAGCAGCCTCCGCCACGTTTGCAACGTCTCCCACCATTAGCCGTCGCGCCTCAAGAAGGCGCAGCTGCTTCTGGAACTGGAGCGGAGTTACCGAGGTGAGCACCTTGACGTGTTGATGGAACGATGATGGACGCATTCCGCCAGCGGCTCGTCGACCTGCCCTACGAACGCGCACGAACCGCAGTCGGCAGGCGGAACCGGCGGCGTATCCAACTGCTCCAGCACTTCACGCAGCATCGCCACATCGAGGTCTATTGTAATGCCGAGATATGGTGCCTGCGGACTGGCCTCGACGATCCGCCCGCTGGCCGGCATTTCCATGCTGACGACCAGGCATTCCATCGCGCCGTAGTGAAGCCTGTCTTCACCGAAGAGAATTTCTTTCGCTCCCTTCAACACCACGCAGAGCGACGGCCGGTAGATCTGCCGCATCGGCATCCTCTCCTGAAAGGAGCGGAGTATGTGCACGCCGCTGAGCCGTGTCGGGAACAGGCCCTCACCGCCGCCCTGGCTCTCGATGTAACCTGTGGCTTCGCCAAGAAGCGATGACGACACGTGGCCCCCCGATCTGTTTGACAGCCAGCGTATCACGCGACCTGCTTCAGACAAGGTATTGTCGCTTGTAGAAATAGGCAAGTTTATTGAGGTTTCGGGCATTCTGCTCATCGGACACTCCCTCTAGTTTGATGGTGCCGATCAAAGCGAGGTGAATGCTTGATGCTTACGATGACAGAAACAACCGAGCCGTCAATAGCCGCATTCCAAGGCGAGTCGCCACATACATCCTGGCGCACCGGGCAAAGATAGAGCGTTCGCTGCGTCCTTACCGAATGCGTTTTCAACGGCCGCAGTCACGCTCCGCGCCGATCGCCGCCGAGGCCAAATGCATGACGCAGGCGCGCGATGTTCTCGCCGCCCAAAAGGCCGTTGCGGCTGTGCCCGCCGCATTTCCCCGACCGGTCTCAGTTGGGCAACCGCCCTCGAGGCCGCGTGGGCGCCTTGAGGCGCGGCTGCATTATACACTTGTGGATTTGGACAAGCATCAACAATGAGGTCGACATGATATCGCTCACGGTTAACGGCTCCCTTGTGAATATCGCTGCAGAGGACGACAAGCCTCTTCTGTGGGCACTGCGCGAAGATCTGGGCCTGCTTGGCCCAAAATATGGCTGCGGCATTGCCCAATGCGGCGCCTGTCGCGTCCTCATCGACGGCGAGTCGACGCCGTCTTGCGTGACCGCTCTCGGAGACGTTGCCGGCGCTTCGGTGGTGACCGTTGAAGGTCTCGCCCGGTCGGACGGCACCTTATCCGTCGTGCAACAATCCTGGCTCGACGAGCAGGTGCCGCAATGCGGCTTCTGCCAGCCGGGGTTCCTCATCGCCGTCACGGCGCTGCTTGCTCAGAACCCGCAGCCGACCGACGCCGAGATCGACGAGGCGATCACCAATATCTGTCGCTGCGGCACCTATCCGCGCATTCGCCGCGCCATCCATCGCGCCGCGGCGGCGCAGGTTCAGGCACAAGGCTGAGGAGCTCGCGATGGCACGCCTTCTATCCCGACGCACGTTTCTCCTGACCGGCGCGGCTATCGGCGGCACCGCGCTTGTCGCCGCCGTCGGCGGTATCGGTTATCTCGCCACCGTCGATGTGGACGGGCTTGACGGTTTCGTCGATGACGACCGTGCCGTTCTCAACGCCTTCCTCACTATTCATGACGACGGCCGGGTGGTCGTCAGCGTGCCGCGCACCGAGATGGGGCAGGGCATCCATACCGGCCTTGCCATGGTCGTAGCCGAGGAACTGGACGTTCCCTTTGACGACCGCATCAGCGTGGTCTTCCCGGTCGAACCTCTGCCGGCCTACGCCAACTGGTTCAATGTGCTTCAACAGCGCCCGGAAGAGGCAAGCGGGCCTGCGGTCTGGGTCGGGCGGCGCGTGCTCGGCCTGCTCGGTTTCATTGCGACTGGTGCCTCGGCCTCCACGATGGCGCTCTGGCATCCCATGCGTGTGGCCGGTGCTTCGGCCCGACAGATGCTGCTCGCCGCCGGGGCGACGCGTCTCGGTGTACCCGTTTCGCAACTGACGACCAGCGGCGGGTTCGTCCGGCACGAGGCGTCAGGCCGAAACCTGTCCTATGGTGAGCTTGCCCGTGAGGCCGCCGTTCTGCCGCCGCCGGACGAACCCATGTTGAAACCTGCCTCCGAATGGCGGGTGATCGGCACGCGGCAGGCTCGCGTCGATCTGCCCGCGAAGGTTCGGGGTGAGCCGGTTTTCGGGATGGATGTCGTTCTGTCCGACATGCTCCATGCAACGATCCGCCATGCGCCGGTCTTCGGAGCGACGGTGGCGGGCATCGCGAACGAGGCCGAGATACGGGGGCAACCCGGCGTCAGGGATGTTGCGATCGTCAACGGGCGTCAGGTTGCGGTCGTGGCCGATTCCTGGTGGCGGGCCGAACAGGCCGCCTGGCTGCTGGATATCGCATGGACGGAAACCGAGGCGGATGGGGTCACAAGCGCCGAGATGTCCGCACGGCTTCAGGCTGCGCTCGACGCTGAAGCGCCATACGAGAATATCGATGAAGGCGATGCGCAAGCGGCTATCGCTGACGGCACGGCCCCGGTGATCGAGGCCAGTTATGACGCGCCCTTTCTGGCGCACGCCTGCATGGAGCCGATCAATGCGACGGTGCTTGTCCGACAGGATGGTTCTGTGGAAGCCTGGGTGCCGTCCCAGTCGCCTTTGGGGGTACGCACCGGTGTTAACAGAGGGACGGAATGGGCGGGTGTGGAACCAGCCTCGATCGGATGCAACATCACGATGAACGGCGGCGCTTTCGGCCGCCGCAGCGATCTGGACGTCACGGCGCAGGCGGCCTTTCTTGCCACCCGGCATCGGGGGCGGCCGATAAAACTGATCTGGTCGCGAGAGGAGGATATCGGTCGTGGTCTCTACCGCAGCCACGCGGCTGCACGGCTGCGCGCAGCATTGGGACCGGACGGCCTGCCTGTCGCCTATGATGCGTTGGTCGCGGCACAGTCGATCATCGAATCCGTCGCCGGCCGCAACCTTCCCTTCAACCCCGGTCCCGACGGGGACCGTCTTACGGTCGAAGGGTTGGACAAACTCCATTACGCGATCCCCAACCGGCGTGTGCGCAGCCAGCATGTACCCAGCCATATGCCGATAGGGTTTTGGCGGTCGAACGGCTTTTCGTTCAATACCTTCTTCACCGAGAGCTTCATCGACGAATGCGCACTGGCTGCCGAAGCGGATCCGCTGGACTATCGTCGGGCGCTTCTGCGCGACAGCCCCCGTCATCTCGCCGTGCTGAACCGGGTGGCAGAGCTGGCCGGGTGGGGCACGCCCATGACGCCGGGGCGAGGGCGCGGCATCGCCATCGAGGAATGCTATCGAAGCGTGGTGGCGCAGGTGGCCGAGGTCACCGTGGCGGAAGACGGCGAGATTACCGTCGACCGCGTCTTCTGCGCGATCGACGTGGGGATGGTGATCAACCCCGACGCCGTCATCGCCCAGATGGAGGGCGGCATCATCTTCGGAGTGACGACCGCGCTGATGAGCGCGATCACGCTCGATGGCGGCGCGGTGATGGAATCGAACTTCCATGACTTTCCGATGCAACGCCTAGCCAATGCACCGGCGGTCGAGGTCGCCATCGTCGACAGCGGCCTGCCGCCGGGCGGTGCAGGCGAGCCGGGTATCGTGCCCGTCGCAGGCGCTATCGCCAATGCCATCCATGCCGCCACAGGCCGACGGATACGCTCGTTGCCGCTGGCCATCGCCGAAACCATCGGTGAACGACGCATGCGGACCGTCTTGCCTTCCGCCGCAACGTAGAACGCCGGTGTTTCCACTGGGCGGGATCACTGTGCTGAACGCGTTCAGCGTTTTCGTTCCGAACTATCCGGTATGGATGCGGCACACCCGTGAAGTGCTGTCCATGCCGTTGCCGAGCGCAGCTTCGGCCACCGCAGACTTGAAATCGGATCAGGGGAGCGCCCCCGTTCCTTCTGATCCGAATGGGGTCGCCACACCCCCAATCCACTGGCGACCTCCAGGGCCACCGAAGGAGAACCCTGACAAATCGGCGCCTTCGGTGGCCGCCCCTTCCCGTTGCCGCAACACCGACTGAAGAGGAGCGGATTATGGATTTCGACCCGGTGGGCACAGTCATGGCGTGGATCGGTGCCTACGGCCTCATAGGTCTCTTCGCCGTCGCGCTGGCGGAGCGCTTCGTGCCGGTGATTCCTTCCTATGGACTGCTGCTGGCGGTCGGCATCGGCGCGGCGGAGGGAGCATGGTCGCTGCCGGCGGCTTTCATCGCGACCGTCACGGGCAGCTTGTTCGGCTGCGCCGCCTGGTTCTACGCGGTCAGGGGGCTGGGTGACGTGCGTTCCACGCGTCTCCTCAACAGGGCCGGCCGGCTCTTCGGGTTGTCCACCGATGGCATCGAGCGCTGGATCGTCTCGTTCCGTCGAAACCAGGCCGCACTGGCCTTCTCGCTCCAGCTCCTGCCGACCGTCAGGCTGTTCGCCCCGGCCTTCGCGGCCATTCTTCGCGGGAACGCGCGCAGCTTCCTGGCGGCCTCGGGGGCCGGCATCGCGATCTGGAACGGCCTGTTCATCGGCGTCGGATATGCAGCCTCCGGTTCGGTCGAAACGGCAAACACGACGGTCCTCGCTTTGACTGCCCTCGGCTGCCTGCTCGTTGCGGAGGCAGCTCTCTTCTGGGTCGCACGGAGGGTCAGAGCCCGCTGCAAAAAAAACGGGTGCCGCGTTAGGCGATATCTGATGATACCTCGAGGGGCGTGCAATCGGTCGCGCCGCCGCCTCACGCAACCGTGTTACTTCCGAGATATCGCGTGACGCCGGGCCGCCGCCGCGCTCCCGCAGGCATCGCGCCGATGCCGATGTCCGACAGTGCCGTCCAGACGGCCGACAACGCTGCAGCTATTCTTCCCTATGCCGATGCCCAATATCGATATCGTCATGGATCGGCTCCTTCAATGGGGCACATCATGCTCGATTTCCTCGAAAGGGCGGGCCATCCCGCAATCAACAACGGCGCGCACTGCTGCTCTCGGCATCCGCACAAAATCTGATCATCGGATCAGAAAGTGGTCAGAAACCACATTTAAGCGCAACGGATATCCCTGCATTCACAGCAAGACCGGACTTGGCATGCATTTTGCTTTTGTGTGATTTGACCGTTTTGACTGATTTGACGGTTCTAAATCTAAAAAGGGGAACTCGATGGGTTCAGAATTCAATCGTCGCCGATTCCTGCAGAGTGCTGCCGGTGCAGCCGTCGCCGGCTATCTGCAGGTCAATCCAGATTTTTTCATATCGTCTGCCTTTGCGCAGGGCGGAAAGGTCATGGCCTTCCTCTCGGCTGAGAATATCACGGGGAACTGGGACCCGACCGCGCATACGACGCTGTCGCAGAAGAACATCGAAGGCTTCGTCATGGGCTTTTTGACCCGCACGCCGATGAAGCTCGATAACCCGGGCGAGGTCGTCTACGAACTCGCAACGGACATCCAGCTCCTCGATCCGCATCGCCTGCAGATCAAATTGCGCGAAGGCATCGTCTTTCACGACGGCAAGCCGTTCAAGGCGGAAGATGTCAAAGCGACCTTCGAATACGGCGCTCTGCCCGACCGGCCGGCGCAGTGGTATCCGGGTCCGACCGAAACCCTGACCATCGAAACGCCGGACGACTACACTGTCATCGTCGACACGTCCAAGGGCGGCTACCCGGCGCACCTCTTCATCTTCCTCGCCTCCTTCCTGCCGATCATGTCGGCGAAGGACATTGCCGGCGGCCCCGGCGGCGTGCTCTCCCAGCGCCTCAACGGCACCGGCCCGTTCAAATTCGTCGAGCAGCGCGGCAACGATACCGTGTTGGAGGCGTTCGACGGCTACTTCAAGGGCAAGCCGGCGATCCCGGGCATCAACTTCACCTTCACCGGCGACTCCACGACCCGCATGCTGTCGCTGATGAACGGCCAGGCCTCGATCGTCGAGCGTCTCGAACCGGAGCAGGTGGATTCGCTGAAGAGCAATCCTGCGATCTTCATCAATGAAGTGGTCTCGGTCGAGAACAAGTACCTGTGGTTCCGCTGCTCGAAGGAACCCTTCAACGACCCGCGCATCCGCATGGCCGCCTGCCACGCGATCGACCGCGACATGATCCTTGAAGTGCTGGGCTCGGCCGGGCATGCCTCGTCCAACTTCGTCTCCCCGGTCAAGTTCGGCTACATCGATCTCGAAAGCTATCCGAAATATGATCCGGAAAAATGCCAGGCGCTGCTGGCCGAGGCAGGTTTTCCGAACGGCGAGGGCCTGCCGGCGCTCGAATATATCACGTCGGTCGGCTTCTACCCGAAGACGAAGGAATACGGCGAGATCATCACCGCCATGCTGAACGAGCAGGGTTTCAACGTCAGCCTGACGGTGCTCGAACCGGCAGCCTGGAACGAACGGCTCTACCATCGTCCGGGCGGCGGTCCCGGGCACATGGTCGATTGCGGCTGGTCGACGGCATCGCCCGAGCCGGACCTCGTCCTGCGCACCCACTTCCATTCCTCCTCACACCGCATCTGCGGCATCGAGGACGCTGAGATCGATGCGAGCCTCGACAAGGAGCGCAATGCCCCGACGCTCGAGGAGCGCCAGAAGATCCTGCAGACCGAAACCATGCCGCTCATCGCCTCCAAGATGCCGGCGCTTTCCTTGTTCACCTCGGTGATGATCCACGCCATGCAGAAGGATCTTGAAGGCATGTACATCTATCCGGACGGATCGATGGACGCCTCCAGGCCCGCCGCCTGAGCGTGATCTCCCGCGCGCCGTTCCCCCTCTGGCGGCGCGCGGCCTTCTGGTAAGTTTAAAAAAGCGGAGTGCACGGAATGTTCGCCGTCAATTTCCTGATGCGGCGCTTTCTCCAAGGCGTCATCATCATCTTCCTCGTGTCGTTGCTGATCTTCGCACTGCTGCGCATCGTGCCGGGAGACCCCGTGCGCCTGATGGCTGGCGGCATGGCGCCGGAGGCGCTAATCGAGAAGATCGCGACCGACATGGGACTGCGCGATCCCATCCTCGTCCAATTCGGCCGTTACATGGGCGGCGTGGTGCAGGGCGATCTCGGGCAGTCATTCGTCCGGCCCGCCAATGGTGCGGCGACCGGCGGCGCGACCTTCAACGACACGACGCGCGGCGAACGCGCCGAAGTCTTCGATCTCATCTTCGAGGCGCTGCCGATGACCCTCCAGCTGGCGGCGGTAACGCTGGTGATCGCGCTCGTCTTCTCCGCTATCGTCGGCATCGCCGGCGGACTTGCAATCGGCAGGTGGCCGGACAAGGTGGCGTTCTACATCTCCTCGATCTTCATCTCGCTGCCGAACTTCTGGCTCGGAATCGTGCTGGCGCTGCTGTTTTCCGTGAAGCTCGGCTGGCTGCCGGCCATCGGCTATCAGGGTTTCGCCTACACGATCCTGCCGGCCATCGTCCTCGCCGTCGAGCTCTCGCCCGTCCTCATCCGCACGCTGGTCAGCTCGGTCTCGACCCAGATGATGGAATCCTACGTGTCGGTCGGCCGCGTCCGGGGACTAAGCCGGCCGCGCATCATCGCCGGTCATGCCCTGCGCAATGCGTCCGTGCCGCTGCTCAACCTTCTCGGCGTACAGTTCTCCAGCCTGCTCGGGGGCGTCATCATCGTCGAGTACATTTTCGACTATCCCGGCCTCGGTCTCCTGACCATCAACGCCGTCCTGCAGCGCGATTTCCCGCTGATCCAGGGCATCGCGATCGTCACCAGCGCGATCTTCGTGCTGATCAACATCGTCGTCGATCTCGCCGCAACCACCATCGATCCGAGGCTCGAATACTGATGGCCATCTCCTCCGCTTTTGACGCCCCCGTCTCGGCCAGCGCGGCTGTACGCTCCATCCCTCGACGCATCTTCGACCGGGCCGTCGCCACGCCCGGCTTCCGCATCGGCCTTGCGATCTTCGTCATTCTCGTGCTGGCGGCCGCCTTCTATCCGGAACTGAGCGGCATCGATCCGACGAAGATGAACGTTCGCGCCCGCCTGTTGCCGCCGCTCTTCATCGGCGACAACTGGAGCTGGGCGCATCCGCTCGGCACCGACCAGATCGGACGCGACATGCTTGTCCGCTCGCTCGTCGGCCTGCGCTATTCCTTCCTGATAGGCATCGCCTCCGTCGCTGTCATGCTGATCATCGGGTGCGCGCTCGGCACTATTGCCGGTTACTTCGGCGGCCGCACGGACACGCTGATCATGCGCCTGACCGATGCGCAGCTGTCGATCCCGATGATCATCCTCGCCATTGCCGTGCTCGGCGTGTCGCGGCCGACCATCCCCGCGATCGTGCTGGTGCTCGGGCTATCGAACTGGCCGGTCTACGCCCGCATCATGCGCAGCATCGTCATGACGGAGCGGCAGCGGGAATATGTGCGCGCGGCCAAGCTCGGCGGTTCGACGGATGCCCGCATCATCCTGACGCTGCTGATCCCGCTGCTCCTGCCGCCGGTGATCTTCACCTCCGTGCTCGACGTTGCCCGCATGATGATCTTCGAATCCATCCTCGGCTTCCTCGGCCTTGGCGTCCAGCCGCCGACGCCGACCTTCGGCAACATCATCGCCGACGGTCGCAAGTACCTGCTGAATGCCTGGTGGGTCGCCACCATGCCCGGCCTTTTCCTCGGCCTGACGCTCACCAGCATCAATCTCATCGGCGCATCGCTCGAGCGGGCCCGCAACACGATCCACGGGGGTGCCGAGTGATGAACCAGCCGCTTCTCGAACTGAAGAACCTGACCGTCGTCGCCGGCCGCGGCGACAGGGCGAAGGTCATTCTCGACGACATCTCCTTCTCGCTCGCACCCAAGGAAATCGTCGGTGTCGTTGGCGCCAGCGGCGCAGGAAAAACGGTGCTGTCGAAAGCCGTGGTGAACTGGCTGGAGGCGCCGCTCGCGTTGCGCTCCGGTGCGGTTCTCTTCGAAGGTAAGGACATCTACAAGCTCGGCGAGGGCGAGATGCGCACGCTGCGTCGCCGCGTCGCCTATGTGGGGGCTAACCCGATGGGCGCGCTCGATCCGACCCTGCCGGTCGGGGCGCAGATCGTCGAGAAGCTGCGCGCGGTCGTACCCGGCACCTCGCGGAAGGAGGCGGAAAATCGCGCGGTCGAACTGCTGGAAGCCGTCCGCATTCCCTCCGCCCGCAGCCGCTTCCACGACTACCCCTCGCAGTTCTCCGGCGGCATGATGCAGCGAGCTCTGATCGTCGATGCGCTGGTCACCAATCCGGCGCTGCTGGTTGCCGACAACGTCACCCAGCCTCTGGACGTGACCGTCGCCGCGCAGGTCATCCGCCTGATGAAGGAACTGACCGATACCTTCAACACCGCCGTGCTGTTCGTCTCCTCCTCGCTTCCGGTGGCGCGCGAGGCCTGCAGCCGCATCCTGGTGATGGAGGAAGGCCGCATTGTCGAAGAGCAGGAGACGGAACGACTGATCGCCGCCCCAGCCTATCCCTACACGCGCGATCTCGTCGCGCAAACGCCGAAGATCTGGATCGAAAAGACCGAGATGCCGCGCCTCAACGAGAAGCGCGACGTGGTGCTGAGCCTGCGCGACGCTTCGCAGATCTACAAGGTCAAGAAGAAGACCGGCTTCGGCGGTTTCACTCAGGTGCGCGCGGTGCGCAACGTCACCTTCGACGTTCGCCGCGGTGACAGCTTCGCGATCGTGGGCGAGTCCGGCTGCGGCAAGTCCACCCTCATGCGGCTGCTCAGCCGTCTCGAACTGCCGAGTTCGGGCCAGGTGCTGTGCGGCGGCGCCGATATCGCCGGTCTCTCCGGCAAATCGCTGCTCGACTTCCGCAGGAAACTGCAGATGGTGCTGCAGGATCCCTTCGGCTCGCTGCCGCCGCGCACCTCGATCGGCCGGATGCTGGAAGGGCCGCTACGCACCCACGGCTGGAAGGACAACGGGAAGATCCGCGAGCGTGCGCTGAAGGTCATGGGGGAGGTCGGCCTTCCCGCCGAACTCTACGAGGAACTGCCGCTCGGCCTCAGCGCCGGCCAGCGGCAGCGTATCAACGTCGCCCGCGCCCTGGTCCTCGAACCCGACATCCTCATCATGGACGAGACGCTGTCGGCACTCGACCAGACCGAGCAGTTCAAGCTTCTGGACCTGTTCCAGAAGCTGCAGAAGGAATACGACCTCACCTATATCTTCATTTCCCATGACCTGGCGATGGTGCGGAAGGTCTGCAACCGGGTCGCGGTGATGTACCTCGGCGAGGTGTTCGAGCTCGCCGACAACGAGCGGCTCTTCTTCGATCCGGGGCACCCCTATACGATGGCCCTCTTAAGCGCCATGCCGACGCTTGAGGATCGCCGCTATCAGCCGGAGGACTGCCTGCTGGAAGGCGAACCGCCGAGCCCGATCGACATTCCCTCGGGTTGCAGCTTCAAGTCCCGCTGTCCGCGTGCGATGGAGAAGTGCGGCAGCCTGCATCCGAGCTTGACGGTGCGTGGCAGCCAGGATTTCGCCGCCTGCCACCTCGTCGAGGTGCCGGTCGTCGAAGACACGGTCGCCCGTCGTCGCATCTCGGCCTAAGAACCGTTCCGGCCCGCTGCCGTCGCAGGCCGGAACGATCGTCGTAACCCAAGGGATATCCATGAGTTTCACGGAACATCGCCTCAAGCTCATTCTCGACATGCTGAAGCAGCACCAGCGGGTCAATGTGAAGGAGCTCGCTGACCAGCTTCATGTCAGCCAGGAATCGATCCGGCGCGACCTGAGGGAGCTAGAGACGCGCGGCTATGCCCGCCGCGTCTATGGAGGCGCGGTTATCGACCGGCGCGAGAGCGACCAGCCGTTCTCAGATCGCCTCAGGGTCAGCGCTCGCGAAAAAGCGCGGATCGGCGAGGCCGCCGCGGCGCTCGTCGAGGACGGTATGAAGGTGTTCATCGATACCGGCACGACAACGATCGCGTGCCTGAAGCACCTGGAGGCACGCAAGGACATCACCGTCGTCAGCAATTCGCTGGCGGTGGCGGCTCATTTCTTCCACCTGCCGGAAGCGAGCGTGCGGGTGCTCGGCGGACGCATGCGCCCCGAATATCAGGCGACCTACGGCCATGAGACGGTCGCAGCCCTCAAGGAGCACTTTTTCGATCTCGCAATCATCGCGATCAGCGCCATTCATATCGAGCGCGGCTTCATGGACTTCGGCGAGGACGAGGCGATCCTGCGCCGTATCGCGAGAGCGCAGGCGAAACGTTCCATCATCGTCGCGGACAGCTCGAAATTCGGCCGTCTCGGCTCCATCCATACCCTCCGCCTCGATGAGATCGATGCCGTCGTGACAAGCGGCGTGATCGCCAGCGAATTTTCCGACCAGTTCATTCAATCCAACGTGGAAATCATACATGCCTGACGTCTGCTCTCCTGCCCAAGCCCCGATCAATGTCGAACGCCTTCAGGCGATGATGGACGCGGTTTCCATCTTCGGCGGCGGTCCCGACGGCTCCATGACGCGCCTAACCCTTTCGAAGGAAGACGGCATGGCGCGTGACTGGCTGGGCCAGTGGTTTTCGCAGAACGGTTTCGAACAGGCGGTCGACGCGATCGGCAACCAGTTCGGCAAGAGGATGCTTGCCGGATCGAATGCGCCGGTTGTCATGGTCGGCTCGCATATCGACAGCCAGCCGAACGGCGGCCGCTTCGACGGCGCCTTTGGCGTGATCGCGGCCTGCGAGGCCGTTCTCGCCGTCTGCGAGCGGCTGAAGGCGGAGAACCGGCTCTCGGCCTGCAACTTCCAGATCGTCAACTGGACCAACGAAGAGGGCGCGCGCTTCCAGCCGAGCCTGCTTGGCAGCAGCGTCTTCACCGGCGCGGCGGACCTGGACTGGGCGCTCGAGCGTGCCGACGGCGACGGCGTCACCGTGCGCCAGTCGCTCGATGCCATCGGATATGCCGGGAGGGACAAGGTCGAAATTCCCGATGCGCTGGTGGAACTGCACATCGAAGGCGACAGCACGCTTTTCAATGCGGGCGAACGCTTCGGCATCTTCACGCGCTTCTGGGGGGCCACCAAGTACCGGCTGGCCTTCCTCGGACGCCAGGCCCATACCGGCCCGACGCCGATGGCGCAGCGCAAGGATGCCCTGCTCGCCGCTGCCTATCTGATCGGGGACCTGAAGCAGATTGCAGGCGAACACGGCCTTGACCTGCACACCTCCGTCGGCCGCCTCGAAGTGTTCCCGAACTCGCCGAACACCGTGCCGTCGGAGGCCGTGCTGTTCATCGAGCTGCGCTCGGGCTCGCCGGAGATACTCGCCGAAGCCGAGCGCAAGATGAAGGTCAGGATCGACGAGGCCGCGTTGAAGGCGGGCGTCGGCTACGAGGTGCGTTCCATCGACCGCCGTCAGGCGGGGCGCTTCGCCCCCGGTCTCATCGCCCTTGCCGAGAGCGTCGCGGCAAGCCATGGCGAAACCGCCCGCCATCTAGACACGATCGGCGGCCACGACGCGGTGGCGCTTTCGGCTGCCTGCCCGTCGGTGGTCCTTGCCGTTCAGAGTAAGGACGGCGTCATCCATCATCCGACCGAGTTCACCTCACCCGAGGATCAGGCGCTCGGAACGCAGATCCTGGCGGACATGCTCTACCGGATCGCCTGTGAAGGGCTTCAGGCCGCGGAGTGGAACGAGGCCGCCGAATGAAGAGACTGGGGACTCCGGAGAATCCGCTGGAAAGCCGCGTGGAGAAGGCGCTCGCCGCCTTTTCCGTCGTGGATCCAGAGCGGGCAGTTTACACGCCGGCGGCGCAGGCCGTCGCTTCGCCGTCCTATCACGCTGTTGAATCCCGCACCTTCGACGTCGCTCCGGGTGGAGGCGAGCCAACGCGTTTTCTGAGGCTCGGTCTCGACGAGGTCGCCGATCTGGTGGACGGCGAGGCTGCCTTCGCCGCTGCGAGGCGCCTTCATCACCTGGGTTTCTCCCCGGAACCGCTTGCGTGCGACGCCGAGACCCGCAGCAGTCTTTTTGCCCGGCTCGGCCAAGGATGGCGCGCGGCGAAGATCGACGACCTGATGCATGAGGAGCCGGTCGCACGGCTGATCCACATGCAGAAGGTGATCGCCGCAGGTCCGCCCCTCGGCCGAACCTGGTCGGTCTTCGACGGCATCGGGCAGCTCTGGCGGATCGTCGCGGCAGGCGAGGTCGCGCTGCCGGAGGATATCGAGTGGATGCTGTCCTCCATGCAGCCAATCCGCGCGGCGATCGAGGCGTCGGGCGTCGACCTGAAGCCGGCTCATGGCGATCCCCATTCCTCCAACGTGATGCTCGCGCCGGACGGTGCCATGCAACTGGTCGATTTCGACATGGCCGGCGACATGGATCCCTACTACCAGCTCGGCGTGCAGATGAACGAACTCTACCAGTTCGAGAGCCAGATGAAGCCCTTGCTCGAAATGCTGGACGGCAGCGTCAGCGACCAGGCCTTCAATCGCTGCCGGGCCTACGCTGCGGCAGACGACCTCTACTGGGGGCTGCGCGGCCTGGTGCTCGAACTGCGCTCGCCGCCGCGCGGCATCGAGTTCCTGAAATATGCCGGCTGGCGCTTCCTGCGATGCCGGATGCTGCTAGGGCATCCGGATTTCGAAAGCCGGCTCCGGGCACTCTGAGGCAGAGAAAAGAATAAACGGGAACGAACGACATGAACGAACTGGGAATGGCACGATCCGACGCCGAACGGGCGGTAGAGGCGGCCGTCGTCCAGGTGGCGGCCTGGAAGGGGCGCCGCTTGAAATACCGTCCGGTCTCGGGCGGCATCAGCAACACGAACTTCCGCATCGAGGTCGAAGGCGACCCGCACGGCTATTTCCTGAAGATACCCGGCCGCGGCACCGAAATGTTCATCGACCGCAAGGCTGCCGCTGCCGCGAGCAAGCAGGCGGAGACGATCGGCGTCGGGCCGAGGACTTTCGATTATCTCGACCACGCCGACATTGAGGTTGCCGAATTCATCGAAGGCCGGCGCCCCTCGACGCACCGCGACTTCGCTGATCCGGTTATCCGTATGGAGGCGGTCCGCATCTATCGCCAGTTCCATGAAGCACCGGCCCTGCCGCTGACCAAGACCGTCTTCGACATGATCGAGGAGCATTACCAGCAGGTTCGCGATCTTGGCGGCCATTGGCCGCTCGATCACGATTGGCTCTACCGCTCCTACCGGCAGGCGCGTGAGGCGCTCGAGGCCTCGGGCCTCGATCTCGTACCATGCTTTAACGACCCGATGCCCGGCAACTTCCTGATCGGCGACGACAAGTCGATCAAGCTGATCGACTTCGAATACGCCTCGAACAACGAGCGGCTGTACGATCTCGCGATCTGGAGCGGCGAGATGTTCTTCTCGGAGGATACCGACCGCGAGATCATCGAGGCGTATTTCGGCCGTTACGACAAAGCCCGGCACGCCCGCTTCGTCGTCCACAAGGCGCTCGCCGACATCAAGTGGAGCACCTGGGCGATGGTGCAGAACCGGATTTCGACTTTGGATTTCGACTTTTACAAATACGGAATCTGGAAACACATGCGGGCTCGCTCGATCATCCACGATCCCCGCTGGCCGCTTTTTCTGAAAGCTCTTTGATGCCCATCTCCGATATCCCCGCTAATGAGGTAGAGACCTACGTCGCATTTGCCGTCACGCTTGCCGATGCGGCAAGGCCGCTGGCGCTCTCCCATTTCCGTACGCCGCTCGACGTCATCGCCAAGTTCGACGAAAGCCCCGTGACCATCGCCGACCGCATGATCGAGAAGCATCTCCGTCACCTGATCGAGGACCGTTTCCCCGATCACGGCATTTTCGGCGAGGAGATGGGCATCAAGGAGGGCGGCGCCTTCACCTGGGTTCTCGATCCGATCGACGGAACCAAGAGCTTCATCACCGGCTTTCCGCTGTTCGGCACCCTCATTTCGCTGACCTACGAAAAAACGCCGTTCTGTGGCCTGATCGACGTTCCGGCAACAGGCGAGCGCTGGCTGGGCAGGCCCGGAAGCACTACCTTCGCCGGTAAACCGGCGCGTACAAGCGATTGCGGCAGCCTTTCTGAGGCGCGGTTCTATACGACCTCCCCGGACATGTTTTCCGGCGATGAGATCGAATGTTTCGAGACGCTGTCCGGGGCGACGCGGCTAAGACGGTTCGGCGGCGATTGCTATATCTACGGGTTGCTTGCCTCGGGACATTGCGACGTCGCGCTGGAGACGGGCCTCCAACCCTACGACTACATGGCGCTGGTGCCGGTAATAGAGGGGGCGGGAGGCCGCATTACCGATTGGCAGGGCAAGGCGCTATCGATCCACTCGGATGGCAAGGTCTTGGCATCCGCGACGCCGAAGCTTCATGACGAAGCGCTCTCTCTTCTCAACCGGTAGTTCCAGAAATGCCTTATGTCACGACGATCGAGCGGACGGTCTTCCGCTTTGCCGACCTCAAGGACCTGCTGGCCAAGGCGACGCCGGAGCGGTCCGGCGACCAGCTGGCGGGAATTGCCGCGGCCGGTCCGGTCGAGCGCCTCGCCGCGCAGATGGCGCTGGCCGACCTTCCGCTCAAGGCGTTCCTCGCCGAGGAACTGATCCCTTCCGAGGTCGACGAGGTCTCGCAGTTGATCGCCGACCAGCACGACCCGGCCGCCTTCGCGCCGATCGCCTCGCTGACCGTCGGCGAGTTGCGCGAATGGCTGCTCGCGCCTGAGACCCGGCAGCGGCAGTTGGAGGCGGTCACCTTCGGCTTGACGCCGGAGATGGTCGCGGCGGTGTCGAAGATCATGCGGCTGCAGGACCTGATCGCGGTCGCCGCCAAGCGCGAGGTCGTCACCCGCTTCCGCTCGACGATCGGGCTTTCGGGCCGGTTGTCGACGCGCAACCAGCCGAACCACCCGACCGACGACAGCTACGGTATCGCCGCCTCGGCGATCGACGGGCTGCTGCTCGGCTCCGGCGACGCGGTGATCGGCGTCAACCCGGCGACCGATAGCACGGCGGACTATGTCCGCATCGTCTCGCTGCTAGACGAATTGCGGACGCGGCTGTCGATCCCGACCCAGACATGTTGCCTCGGCCATGTGACGACGGCGATCCGGGCGATGGAGAGGGCCGCTCCGGTGGATCTGGTTTTCCAGTCGATCGCCGGCTCTCAGAAGGCCAATGATGGTTTCGGCGTCAGCCTGTCCTTGCTTTCCGAGGCGCATGACGCGGTCCGCTCCCTGAAACGCGGCGACGCGGATGCGAACCTGATGTATTTCGAGACCGGACAGGGGGCGGCGCTGTCGGCAAACGCGCATTTCGGGGTCGATCAGCAGACCATGGAAGTGCGGGCCTATGCAGTCGCCCGTCAGTTCGATCCGCTGCTCGTCAACACGGTGGTCGGCTTCATCGGGCCGGAATATCTCTTCAATGGCAAGCAGATCATCCGCGCAGGGCTTGAGGACCATTTCGGTGGGAAGCTGCTCGGCCTGCCGATGGGCGTTGACGTCTGTTACACCAATCACGCCGATGCCGACCAGGAGGACATGGACACGCTCCTGACGCTGCTTTGCGCCGCCAACGTCAACTTCGTCATCACCGTGCCCGGCGCCGACGACGTGATGCTCAACTATCAGTCGCTCGCCCATCACGACGCGGTCTTTTGCCGCGAAACGCTGCAGCGGCCGCCTGCACCCGAATTCGAGCGCTGGCTGCGAGAGATCGGGCTGACGAACGGTAAGGGTGCGCTCGTCGGGGCGCCGGCGATGTTGACCGATTACCTTGCAAGCACCAATCTTCCCGGAGCTTGATATGACCAAGCCAGCAAGCCGGCCGGCGGCCGTGGGCGCCCTCGACCTGAAAGCGATGACCGATGCGCGAGTGGCACTTGGGCGCTTCGGCTCGGGTCTGCCGACCAGGGCGGCCCAGGCCTTTCTTCTCGACCACGCACGAGCGCGCGAGGCCGTGTGGACGGCGATGGACCGCGCCGGGTTGGAGCGAGGGCTCGCCGGGCTCGGTCTCGACGTCGTCGCCGTCGAAAGCCTCGCCATCGAGCGCAGCACCTATGTCCGCCGCCCCGATCTCGGCCGTCAGCTGTCGGAAGCCTCGCATGCGCGGCTGCTGGCGGTGGCGGGAGAAGGCAAGGGCATCGGCACGGATCCGGAAACGGGCACGGACGGTTGCGACGTCGCCATCGTCGTGGCAGACGGCCTGTCGTCGAGCGCCGTCGACATCAATGCGATCCCGCTGGTCGGGGCGCTTGCCCGGCGCCTGCGTACGCAGGCGTTCCGTCTCTGCCCCATAGTCGTCGCTGCACAGGCGCGGGTGGCGTTGGCCGACCCGATAGGCTCGGCGCTGCGGGCGGCAGTCACCATCATGCTGATCGGCGAGAGGCCGGGGCTCTCAGCCGCCGACAGCCTCGGCGCCTACGTTACCTTCGCGCCCAAGCCCGGCACGCCGGATTCTCGGCGCAACTGCGTCTCCAACATCCGCGACGGCGGCCTTGCGATCGAGGTCGCCGCTGAGGCGATCGTCGGTCTTGTCAGCGACATGCGCCGCACCGGCCTTTCCGGTGTCGGGTTGAAGGACGCGGTTGCGGCGCTGCGCGATCGGCATGCCACTGTGCCGTGCTTGCCTTGTGATCAAAACTCCCGCCCCGGGTAGCGGCATTGCGGTGTATCTCTGGAGAGATCGTGAGCGCCATCGGCAACCCTTGTCACAATGCTCAGGCCGAGAGCTTCATGAAGACGTTATATCCCGCTGGCTACGAGACCTTCGCGGATGTGGCCGAGCGGTTGCCCAGGTGTATCGAAGATGTCCATGCCAAGCGGCTGCACTCCGCCTTTGGCTATCGATCGCTGGCCGAATCCGGCCAACACGCCGGAAGGCCGCATGAAGCGCCTACATCTGGCGAGCCGCCCGATTCATCTCCTTTCCGGCCTTAACCGCCGTTCAGAGCCCCGAGGCGATCGATCGCCACGGTCAGGCCCTTAAGCGAGACCGGAAAGGTCAGCGCGGTTTGCGCCGCGGTCGTGACCTTGAGTTTCAGCACCGAGCCTGCGCGCAGCTTTCGCAGCGTTTCCGCGTCGACCGCAAACACGGCGACGCATCCCGTCGGCAGGCATGTCCGGAAGTGCAGAGCCGGCAAGGGCGGCTGGTCGTCGATCTGCGGTGCGATTCCGGGGTCGAGAAGAATGCCGAACGGAAGAAGCAACGTCGCCACCATACCGTCGGCACGCATAGCCAGTTCGACGGCGAGAAGTCTTTGGCCGTTTTGTTGCGACTGGTCCTGCAGGATGACGCATGCCCGCGCGCTGTCGCGAACCGTGCAGGACAACTGCCAATCCTGATAGATTTCCTGCAGGGAGGAGGCGCCGTTCGGGAGGGCGGCCTGCTGTTGGGCCAAGGCTGGCGACATGAGTGAGGCCGCAATGGCCGCACAAAGAAGGGCGGTCGGCAAGCGGAGTTTCACCGGGACGCTTTGCAGCGGCCCCGATCCGGCGGCGCGGCGGTTCCTGCGCTGCGGAGTGTTCGGCTGCTCGACCTTCACTAGATTGGATATCGCGATTGGCAAGGGTGCAATCTTTCTGTTCGAGATCGGTCGCATCGCGTTAATACGATGCTGCTTTTCTTCAATATTCGTCGGCGGGCCGCGCTATGGACCGGTGCCCAGGTTCCGCCTGTTATGCTTGTAAAATCATGTGCATACCCATTCGCGGACCTTGCATTGCGTTCCCGAGGCCTCGCAGGCTTGGATGGCCATGTCCTCCGCTTCGTCACGGGTAGGGGCCGATTTTGCGCTCCAGGGCGTGATGCGGCTTTCCTTTTCCTCGCCGATCGCGAGCACGCCGCAATGGTGATAGGGAAAACCGGTATCGTCATCGTCGTCCCAATGCCGGTGGTTGCGAAACACCTCGACGACGACGCATGCCTTTCCGTCGGCATTCTCGCAATGCTCGAGCGCGATATCCATCGCCTCCTGCCGCTTGTCGGCTCCCCAGAAGAAACCGTGCTTCTCGTCGGTTTCCGAATAGGCGATCGCCCCCCAGATGCCGCGCTCCTCTTGTGGTGGCGGAACCGGTACATCCGCGGTTGCGGGGAGATCGGCCGCCCCCAGACGCGCTGTCGAAGCCAGCACCACGCAGATCGCACCAAGTGTAAAACCCAATCTCATTTCCCACCTCCTTGCGTTCCTGTTGCCGAAGCCACGGAAATGACGGCACAGCCGTCGCCGGTCGGCAGGAGCATTGCGTTGCCACCATTGTCGGGAAGTTCGTAGACGCTGATCTGTGCGAGATTGTTGGTGAGCTTGCTTCCTTTCGGAAGCATGGTCGGCATATCGGAGCACGGAGCTGGGAAGGGGGCCACCCGGACCATCGCCCCTTCACAAAGGGAGCCGGTCGGCGCCGCAATCACGACGCCCGCAGCCGCACCGCTATAGCCTTCCGTGGCGTAGTTCATGCCGACAAGGGCCTGCACCGCGTGCTTGTCCGGCGTTTCGGGGTTCCAGGTCGACTGGACGCCGTATTGCGAGCCGTTCGTCAGCAGGGCTCCCAGGCCCGGAAAGACGTTGGCGCAAGCTTGCAGACCTGCCTGCTTGGCGTGCTGGAGAAATGGTGTATCGGCCGGTGCCGGAGCGGCGCCGTTCGTTTCTGCGACTGCCGGCTGCGACAGGAAATTCCCGATTCCGTCATAACGCATTGCAACATAACCGGCAGCGGCGACGACAACGATACCGAGCAACGAAAAGGCGGTCGTTTTCAGCCAGTTCCGTCCCGGTTCATTTCGATCATCGGCCTGGTCGGGAACGACGTCGCTGCTCTTGCGGGACATTATCCGGTCATGAATCGATTGCTGGTCCATCGTGAAATGCCTCCGTTAATTGATCGCCTCAACGGCTTTGGAAAGGCCCTTGAGGGTTGCGGTCACGCTGACGGTTCTTCCGTCTCTGATCGAATAGGACACCGTCGGTGCCGAGCTCTTCGAGATCTGTTCGCGCATGATGGGGCCGACCGGCAGCATTGCGATGCAGACCGCCTGATTGCATCCGTCGAGCTGGACTTTGACCGGCTCTTTCCGGCCCTCGAATTTCAGCGAGACGAAGCCGTCTCTCCTGGCGATCGGTGCGGTCCGCAGGATCATGTAGGGCTTGCCCTCGGGCGTGGCGGCAAGCGACCAGCTGAATGCCAGCTGTCCCGCCCGGTTTTCGATCGTCTGGGTGACGTTGCAGACCCTTTTGCGGGCTTTCAGATTTTCGTCGCAAATCAGCGTCCAATTCTCGAACGGCCTGATCATTCGCTGATACTGGCCCAGAGTTGCGCTATCGGGGACCACCACCTCGGGCGGCCTGATGCGGTAACCGGAGGGGGGCGCCTCCTGTCCGGCCGCCTGCGGGCCGGACAGGAAAAGGCATGCGATGAAAACCGAGGAGCCGGAACCTGCTCTCCTGAACATGCCGGCCTCAGTTCAGAGTGAAGCTGAGACCTGCTCCGGCGCCCCAGTGCCCGTCGGTCGTCGTGCCTGACAGATTTGCACGAACGCGCCCGTCTTCGCTGGTATAGCCGGCGCCGAAGGCAAGTGCGCCTTCGCCGCGCCAGAAACCGCCGCCCGCGGCAACGCTCAACTTGCCGGGACGGTCGTCATAACGCAGCGATGCTGCGGCAAGCCCGATCGCGGCAGCCTGCCGGGCCTCCGAACGGATGCCCCCAAGCTCCTGGTTCAGCTGGCTGAACCTCTGGTCCGTATAGTTGTTGGCGGTCTCGATGGCATAGCTCGTGCGGTTGTCCGTGTAGGACTTGGCCTCGGTGAAGCTCTGGTTCAATTGAGCGACATTGACCGCATCCGTGTTGGCAACGCCCCTGCCGACATTCGAGATGACGACCGGTGCATTTACGTCGCCGCCCTGCAGGGTGATGCTGTTCTTCTTGCTGCCGTCCGGATTGAGGTCATAGAAGACCGCGCTGTCGTTGATATTTCCAATGCCGCCCTGCAGATCCTCGATCGCCGTATTGGTCGCATGAAGCTGGGAACCGTTGATGGCGTCGGTGCTGTCGGCGGAAATGCGCCCGGCCGCGACGTTTGTGACGGTCCTTTCCGCGCCATCGGCGCCGACGCTGACGGTCCCGACCGGCGCGGTTCCCGCAAAGTCGTACCGGGTGCCTCGAATTGTGGTCCCCGACGTACCGACGGCCTCCTCCGTCACGGAACCCGAACCGAGAGCGACGTCATTGGCGTTGTTCGCCTGTGCGCCCTGGCCGAGCGCAACCGCGCCCGTACCGGTTGCCGTGGATCCGTGTCCGGCGGCCACGCTGTCGGTCCCGCTTGCCACGCTCTCGGGGCCGATCGCGACGCTGTCGGTGCCTGAGGCGATGGAGTCGGCCAGCGTCGAATTGGCATGGAAGTATTTGATGCCGCCGCCATTGGTGATGTTGGTCAGAGCATTGTCGACGGCCGTGAACCCGTCGTAGACGGTCGTATAGCTGCCGCCCTGGATGTTATAGGTCGGGCCGGTGATCGTGCCGTTCGGATTGATCACGGAACCGCCTCCCAACTGGTTCGTGATCTGGGTGCTGAGGCCTCTCAACTGGCTGACATTCACGCCATCCGTGTCGGCCGAACCGGCTGCAAGGTTCGTCAGCTTGCGCTCGGAGCCGGCCGAGCCGAACGATATCTCGCCAAACGAGGACTGTGGCGAGGCAAGCGCGAAGGCTGTGTATCCGGTTTGCGCGCCCACCGTCGTGATGGATTGTGCGCCGAGAGCCACGCTGTTGATGTGGTTGCTCTCCGCACCCGCGCCGAGCGCCACGGACTGGACCCCCGCCGCGATCGAATTCGTGCCGAGCGCGATGCCGTCGGCCAACATGACATGCGCGTTCTGGCCGATCGCCGTGCCGCCGGGTGCCACCTGATCGACGATCGCGCCGTTGCCGATGCCGATGCCGTTGTCGCCGTTGACGACCGTCGTCGGGCCGACGGCAATCGATTCAGCCCCGACGGCCAGCGAATCTCCGGCGGTGGAATTGGCGTGGAAGTACATGCTGGGGGTCGCGGCCACGGATGCGATGGCCCCTTGGAGCTGCCTTATCGTCACCGCATCGTGGGCGTCCGTGCCATCCGCGAGATTGGTGATCTGCCGATAGGCCGTGTCCGAACCGACCGAGACGGCGCCCAGAAGCGTCTTGTCGGTCGTGTTGAATTCGATGAAATTCGTCGGGCCGGCAGCGATCTGGCCGGTGGCAGGCGCGAGCGCCCGATCGGAAATCGATCCGGAGCCAAGCGCTACCCCGCCATCGATCGTCGCCTGGCTGGCCCGGCCGAGTGCCAGCGAATTATCCGCTACAGCGGTGGCATCGTATCCGACCGCGGTGGAGCCTATGCCTTGAGCGGAGGAATCGCTGACGGGAAGCGTCCTGTCATTGGTGCGCACATAGCGGATGCCATCACCATTGGCATCGGTGAAGGTCGTCGACGTGTCGCCGGCGATGTTGTTGATCGTATCGCCGATGTCGCCGATGCTGTCGCCGAGATTGGTGATGTCGGTAGTGTTCTGCGTGACCTGCTGGTTCGTCGCGAAGAGCTGCGAGCCGTTGACCGCATCGGTCGAGGAGCCGTCGATCCGGCCCGCCGCGACATTGGTGATGGTTCGCTGATTGGTGGCGCTGCCGACGCTGACGGTGCTTGTCGGATTAGTGCCGGCGAAATTATAGGTCGTCCCGCCGATCACGGTGCTGGCGGTGCCCACCGCGGCTGCGGTGGTCGAGCCGTTGCCCAGTGCCACGTCGCCGAAGTTGTTGGCGGTAGCCGAGTTTCCGAGCGCCACCGTGCTGCCGGCGTTCGCGGCGGCGGCGGCGCCCATTGCCAGCGCATTCGTACCGTTTGCGACGCTGATCCGCCCGATAGCGATGGCGCTTCCACCCGTCGCGCTCGAACCGGAGCCGATCGCGATGCTCTGGTCGGTGTTGGCGACCGCCGTGTCACCGAAGGCGAGGGCGCCCGCAGCACCCGCACGGCTCGTATTGCCGATCGCCACCGAACCCTGGCCGATGGCGACATTGGCGTTACCGATCGCAACCGCGCCGTTGGCGGCATTGGCAGCAGTGGCGGTCGCCGTGCCGTCGGCATTGGCGATGTTGTTCGCGCCGCCCGTGAAGGCGCCGGTGCCGCTCGCATAGCTCGGATCGCCGATAGCGACCGCGCCGTCGCCATAGGCGGTGTTGCCCGCACCGATGGCGACAGCTTTGCCGCCCCCTGCGGTCGCCTCGGTGCCGATGGCGACGGCGTCGGCGGAGCTCGCAGTGGACTGGAGACCGACCGCAATGGCGTTGGTTGCAGTCGCCCGGCTTGCGCGTCCCACCGCAGTGGCGTCGACCCCAGATGCCGTCACATCTGTGCCGATGGCGATGGTATTCAGTTCGAGGGCGCCCGTTCCCGCAACATTGCGCGAGCCAAGATAGACGGAGTTCACCCCGGTCGCGGTCGCCTGGATACCGATCGCCGTGGCGTTGATGGCAGAAGCGTTCGTGCCCATCCCCATGGCGATCGCACTTTCGGCGCTCGCAGCAGCCGTTGTGCCGATGGCGATGGACCTGGTTGCGTTCGCGGTGCTGATGGCGCCAATCACAATGGAGTAGTCGCCGGACGCAGAGGAACCTGCGCTACCTAACGCGGTAGCACCGGCGCCAGTGGCGTTGACGGAGACGCCGAGCGCCACGGCCTGCGTTGCCGTCGCGTTAGTCGATGAGCCCATGGCGATGGCACCATCCGCCGTGGCATTGGCAAACGTACCGAATGCCATCGCATTGTTACTATTCGCACGCGAATTGGTGCCGATCGCGATGCTGTTGGGTATGGCCGTGTCGGCCTGGACGCCTGCGATAGCGCCGAGGCCGAGTGCGATGGACTGGTTGCCCCAGGCGCCGGCGTTCCTGCCCATCGCCATGGCGCTCGTGCCCGTCGACTGGCTTTGGCGCCCGATCGCGATGGAGTCGACCTGAGACGCCAGCACGTCCGTGCCGAGGGCGATGGCGCTCTCTTGAAGGGCGCCCTTTCCTGCAGCCGTTCGGTTGCCAAGATTGATGGCGTTGATCGCGGTCGAGGTCGCCTGGAAGCCGATGGCGATGGAATTCTGCTGGCTTGCGGTGGCGCTATTACCTTGGGCAATGGCATCCAGCCCGCCCGCGTTCGCGCCAAACCCGAGCGCGGTGGCGCGCAGCCCGCCCGCCCTGGAAACATAGCCGAGCGCCAACGAGTTCGTTCCGTCGGCACGCGCGTTCAGGCCAAAGGCGGCCGCCCCTGCGGTTGCAACCGAGTTGACGCCAATGGAGCTTGATCCCTCCCCGGTGGCTCGGGCGTTCCCGCCTATGGCGAGTGCGTTGGTACCGGTCGCGCCCGAAATGACACCGATAGCGATCGCATTGAGGCCATTTGCACTCATCGAATCGCCGATGGCGATCGAAGCGTTGCCCGTTGCACTGTTATTGGTACCCAACGCCACGCTGGTCGCGCCATTCGCTTGGGTACCGGCACCGATGGCGACGGAGTTGCCGCCAACCGCCGTACCGCCGCCGGCAGCATATTGCGCGTGGGCGGGCGTCGCGAGGCCGATCACGAGGGCTCCCAGGCCGCCCGTCAGGACCGAACCAAGGTTGCCGCCGACGCCCAGCGTTCCGAGACCCAGACCCTTGCGACGAAAACCAAGAACGCGATGGGCCAGGCGGAGGGCCGCCATCAGCCGCCGGCGAAGCGACCGGTTGTCGCTTTCACCTGCGATCCGCTTGTTGGGGACACCGAAACGGAACATGCGCTGAGTATGCCATTGAATGCATTCAGTCATTGTACATTTCCTCGTTGTTGCCCAGGCGCTCCGTGGGTTTGGAGTTCGCATCTACGCCTGTGATTTCCTCAATGTTGCGCGCATCCTGTCGCAGCGCGCTTCCCATTTTCACGCCTTTGCTCTCGATGAGCCGACGGGCGCTTTCGACCCATGGCTGGGTCGTCGCGGGAACTGAACGAAGCGCAGCCTCTATCCGCTCCGGCGGCAGCTTGATCGCCATCAGTGCGCGGCAGGCATCGAAATGCAGGTTCGCTTCCCCGTCGGCAAAGGCTGGTGACGTCAGCCCGAATACGAAGCAGGCCAGCAGATGATCGACCTCCGCGGCGGTGATCAGGCTTGCATATTGCTGTTGCAGTGCCGTCCATGCCGCTTCAGTTTTGGGAGCAAAGACGTCGACCTGCAGGGGCAGGCGCGATGAAGTGATATCTTTCATGGATGATCCGGACAGTGGAGCCAAGCCTTCTTGCAGTTCGTTCGCCGATCGTTCGGACATCTCGCGAACTTTGACGAACGCGCGGGGAGAAGGCGCGCGGCGCCGCAAAAGTCCCGTGTTTGCAATCTCATAGGCAACGCCGCTTGCCTTTCGGCCTGCCTGGACGGCACCGCGGAACGAGACCAACAGCCTGCGCATCTGCAGGTTGGCCGGACTGCTGTAGTTTACGCCGGTGATCGCCAGCCGCATGCAAAGCCCCCTCGAACATGGCGCTATCCGATGGCGGCGCTTGGTTGCGTCGGCCTACCTGCGAGGACCCGAGCATCACGTCGGTTGCACCAACGCCGCATCGAAGCTCGGGACCCTGCCGGCACCGGATAATTCCAGCTGCAAACCCAACATTGTTCGTGGGCAATGTATTTCAGGATATTGCGATATTTGTCGTAAGATTGCCGAAAAAGACGAGGCCGCCTCGCAGCTGACACATTTCCGTAGTCGCGGGCTTCGCCCCGATCGGTCAATTCCGTTTCGGCAATTCCGCGCGGCAGGGGCTATTTCTACCGTCTGCTCCGTATCTTTGCCGGTGTCGTATGCCGATACTTCCTCATCATCGCCGTCAGATGGCTTTGACTGGAAAAACCGCTCAGATGGGCGATCTCTGCAACGGGCAGATTTCCCTCCATCAGCAATCTCTCGGCAAAAGCCAGGCGCAGGTTCAGGACATATTGATGCGGCGACTGCCCGAATGTCTTGCTGAAGGCTCGAATGAAGTGGAACGGGGAATAATCGGCGACGGCGGCAAGCTCGGCAATGGAAAGCTTGCGCAGGAAATTCTCTTCGAGAAACGCCCGCATTCTTTTCGCATTGTGGGTGGAGAGGCCGTGCCTGTAATCCGGAGCAGGCTTCTTCGCCCCCGAATAATTGCGAAGAAGATGCAGGGCGAAGATCGTGACAAGGCTGTCGACATAGAGCTCCGTTGCCGGATAAGGCCGCGTCAGTTCCGTCCTCAGCAATTCCGCTATGCGCAGAGCCTCGAGGTCGACGGTTCCGAAGGGCGGCGGCTGGAGCGACACGGTGTCGGCACCGAGCTCGCTGGTCGCCAGGTCGAGCAGGCTTTCCGGCCTGATGGCGACGATCAGGCTTTCACGGGGATATGACCAGATCGCGCGCCCTTCCACATTCGCGGGATGGACGACCAGCGCTCCGACGGGAGCATCATACTCGATCAGCCTGTCACGTTCCAACGCGGACCTGTCTCCCCACGCCGGGGCGAGCATGACCGCCGCGAAGTGCGCAGCCGCCTGCAGGGTCTGGGATACAGGCGGGCGAATAGAGTGAACTGCCCCGCCCATCGACGTTTTCAGGCGTGGGCCGGTCGCTTCGGGGATTATGTCGAGAACTTCGGGATTCGGTTCGCCCGGCCGCCGTTCGTGTACGAACGGTTCAGGGCCTTCAGTACCTTGCTTCATGCAAAAACGGGTCCCATTTGCACCGCAAAGCCGACCGTACACCGGTACGGCGGCGGTGAGTGTCCTGCTCTCGGGACTCCCGCCAAGCGCGAGTTTCCGAGCTTTCTACAGAATCCGCTTATGGGTTCGGTTTATGGAGGTCTCCTCGGCAAGTGCCGGTCAGCCACATTCATATGTCGCTTCGTCGATCCGAGGTACAGCGTCCGTCTCGGAACATAGTGTTCGAGATTGAAGTACAGTCCAACGGTCCGCACCTCGTCGCCGATCCGGGCAAATACGATCTTGCGCTTGAGACCCGTGATGGATACCCGCATCGCCGCCGTGCTTGCCTTGCTGGTCATCGAATATCCCTGAACTTGCCAGCGAGCCGAACGGACGGTCGCGCGAAAGGCGAATTCCGGACTGAGCAGCTGCAACATGTCCGCAGCTTTGTCATACACGACGCCTGTCGGATACAAGGATCATCCTGCTCGAAACCGCGGAACCAGAAGAAAGGTTGAATTCGGTTAACAGCCTTGAAATAGGAGGCGTGTTTGCGCTGCCATTTCGAACAAGTGACCCGTATTGGCAAGGAACCCAGTTCGCAATGCCGTTGACCACGAGCGCAATTTCCGAATCGGAAGTCGTGGCCGGCCTGGAGCCGGCAAAGGCATGCCGGACCTTGTCGCTGAAGAATGCCCGGCGGGCACCGCAGAGGCGAGCGCGTACTTAGGCGGTACGTAGCTTAGGAAAAACAGAACCAGATTTTCCAAAAGAAATAATTTCTTAAAGTCGCACGCGCTGCCAACAATGAAACCCAGACAAGTCCACGGAACCGCGACGGCTCCGATACGATGGGAGACATTGAAGATGATCCGCACCGGCGCTGAATATAAGGAGTCCATTCGCGACGGCCGCGAGGTTTATATCGCCGGCGAGCGGGTGAGGGATGTTCCGGCGCATCCGATGTTCAAGCCGCTCGTGGATATCCGTGCGCAGATCTACGACATGCAGCATGATGCGAAGACCCGGCACATCATGGCCTATGAGGAAGATGGTGAATGGAACGCCGTCGGCAACAAGCTGCCGCACACCCAGGCCGACTGGTGGGACAAGCGCCGCGCCACCGATACGCTTCTCGAGGGCGTCGGCGGTATCGTTACCCGCGTTGGCGACGAGACCGTCGGCGAGATGTGGTCGCTGTTCGACGGGCAGGACGTGCTGAACGAGGTCGATCCGCAGTTCTCCGCCAATATCCGGAACCATATTTCCAAGGTGCTGAAGGCCGATCCCTTCCACGTATCGGCCAACACGGACCCGAAGGGCGACCGCTCAAAACCGCCGCAGGAGCAGGATCCCGACATGCTGCTGCATGTCGTCAAGGAAACGGATGCCGGGATCATCGTCCGCGGCGCGAAGTACGAGACGGCCGCGGCCTATGCCAACCAGGCCTTCACCAAACCCACGATCGCCAACTGGGGCAACGCCGCCTATTCCGACTACGCCGTCGGCTTCATCTGTGATCTCGGTTCGCCGGGGCTGAAATTCATCTGCCGCACCGGTTTTGCCGGGCGCGCGCCGGCAGAAGACTATCCGCTCGCCAATCGCTTCGACGAGGTCGACACGCTGGTCATCTTCGACAATGTGCTGATCCCGTGGGAGAACGTGCTGTTCTACCGCCATACCAAGGCGGCGATGTTCATCCGCGCCACGCTGCACCGCTATTCCGCCTTCGCCTTCGTGCAGCGCAACCTGAAGCTCGCCGACCTGATGATCGGTGCGGCACTCTTCAACGCGCGGCAGACCGGCCTCGACAAGCAGCAGGCCGTTCAGGAGAAGCTGGCGCAGCTTGCCGTCTATCGCGAGGGCATAAACGCCCATCTCACGGCTTCCATCGCGCTTGCCGAGCGTTCGCCGGGCGGCCTCCTGATGCCGAACCAGTCGCTGCTCTACACCGGCCGCGTGCTCGCCTGCTCTCAGCTCCACGAAATGATGCACATCGCGCGCGAGCTCTGCGGCGGCCAGATATGCGTCACGCCGGACAAGGCGGCGTTCGATGCGCCGGAGACGAAGCCCTGGCTCGACAAGTTCTACACGGTAAACGAGGACTGGGTCGCCGAAGACCGGCGCAAGCTGCTTGCTTTCGCGCGCGATCTCCTGAATTCCGACTATGCAGGCCACCGCCTGACCTTCCAGCTTTTCGCCCAGTCGCCGCCCTTCGCACATCTTGCGGCCGTCTATCGCAACTTCGACTGGGGCGGCCCGCTCGAATTCGCCCAGAAGGCCGCCGGGCTTTCGGACCAGGTCCTCGGACAGGTCACCCGCACGCCCGGAGACGGCGCCGTAAGCCAGTGGTTCAACACCAACGCTCCGGCCAGGCCGGCAGCCGAATAGGCATCCGCAAGGGGAGGCTCCTCATGACCGATGAAATCTCCTTTGCCGGCGAGGCCGCTGCCCGGAAACAGAAGTTCCTCGGCGGCATGAGTCTGGCTGCCTGCACCGTCAACATCGTCACCACCGACGGACCGGCCGGCCGCTTCGGCGTAACCGTCTCGGCCATGTCGTCGGTGTCCGCCGACGGAGAACGGCCGACGCTGCTCGTCTGCGTGCATCACCTGAGCCCCGCGGCGCAGGCGATCATCGAGAACGGCGTGTTCGCGGTGAACGTCCTGCGCGACAGCCAGACGGAGATTTCCGATACGTTCGCCGGGCGGATCAAGCGGGCGGATGGCGACAAGTTCCGTTGCACCCGCTGGAGGTCCGGGGCGACGGGCGCGCCTTATGCGGAAGAAAGTCTGGTTGCCTTCGATTGCCGGGTATCGAGCGTCCATAAGGTCGGCACCCACCACGTCTTTATCGGCGCCGTCGAGGATATTCATGCCGCCGGAAACGGCACGCCCCTGCTTTATTCCAGCCGCGGCTATGGCCGCCCGTCGCCGCTTCCGCCATCCCCGGCGGGAAATCTTTCCTGCAACCCTTGAACGGATTCATGTCCATGCCCGTCCATACCCGCATTCGCCAGTTCAACACCAGCGACACCTATCCCGAACAGAAGCTCGACAACGATCTCTGCCAGGTCGTGGTCGCCAGGGGCGCTATGGTGTTCGTCCGCGGCCAGATCGGCCAGGATCTGGATACCTCGGAGAATGTCGGGGTCGGGGATGTCGCGGCGCAGACGGAGCAGGCGATGGCCAATATCAAGATGCTCCTGGAGGAGGCGGGGTCCGAGCTCGCCCATATCTGCAAGATCACCATTTATCTGGTCGATCCGCGTTACCGCGAGACCGTCTATCGCGTCGTCGGCAAATGGTTGAAGGGCGTTTTCCCGGTCTCCACCGGCGTGGTGGTTTCGGCGTTGGCGCGACCGGAATGGCTGGTCGAAGTCGATGTCACTGCGGTCATTCCGGATGCTTGAGATGGTGATGATGTCCGGCAGGCCAGAGGAGTGCGCCAAACTCGGCGGTGATATGCCGCGGAGGGCGTCATGACCTTTTCCATCTCCGCCCGCTGCGCCGAGACCGGCATGTTCGGCATCGCCATCAGTTCGTCCTCCCCTGCCGTGGCGGCACGCTGCGCGCATGCCAAGGCTGGCGTGGGCGTGGTGGCGAGCCAGAACATCACCGATCCGGTGCTCGGGCAAAGAGGGCTCGTGCTGCTCGGCGAAGGACTGTCGGCCGAGGAAACCCTGACCGAGCTGCTCGACGGCTATGCCTTCGCGGATTTCCGGCAGCTCGCGATCATCGATCGCCGGGGCGGCACGGCGGCCTATTCGGGGACAAACGCCCTTGGCGTTTTCAGCACCCATGAAGGCAAGAATTGCGTGGCCGCCGGCAATCTGCTGGCGACGCCGGACGTGCCGCGAGAGATGGTGCGTGCCTTCGAGGCTGCAACCGGCCATCTTGGCGACCGGCTGCTGACAGCAATGAATGCCGCCCTTGCGGCCGGCGGCGAGGCGGGGCCGGTACATTCCGCCGGCATGCTGATCGTGGACAAGGTGAGCTGGCCCGTGGCCGACCTGCGCGTCGACTGGCACGAGGCCGATCCCATCGCAGCACTTCAGGAGCTCTGGGCCATCTACAAGCCGCAGCTCGACGCCTATGTGACGCGGGCGCTCGATCCGACCGAAGCGCCGAGCTACGGCGTGCCGGGCGATCTCTGACATTCTGGAAGGAAGATTGATCATGGTAGAGCTGGCAAACCGCGACTGGGCGAGGGACGCCGCGACAGTCCGCCTTCGCGACAAGGCGTTCATCGACGGCAAGCCGATGGAGGCGCTGTCGGGCGAGACGTTCGATTGCATCAACCCGGCGACCGGCGCGCTGCTTGCGCGCGTGGCCGCCTGCGGCGAGGCCGATGTCGATCGCGCCGTCCGCTCGGCCCGCGCCGCCTTCGAGGACGGCCGCTGGTCCGGCAGGCCGCCGGCCGAACGCAAGGCGGTTCTGCTGAAGCTCGCCGATCTCATCCGTGCCAACGGCATCGAGCTCGCGCTTCTCGACAGCCTCGACATGGGCAAGCTGGTAATGGACGCCGCCACCATCGACGTGCCCGGCTCCGCCGCGATCTTCCAATGGTATGCGGAGGCGATCGACAAGCTCTATGACGAGGTCGCCCCCGCCGGTCCGGGCAATCTGGCGCTCGTGCGCCGCGAGCCGCTCGGCGTGGTCGGTGCGGTCGTGCCGTGGAATTTTCCGCTCGACATGGCTACCTGGAAATGCGCGCCGGCGATCGCCATGGGCAATTCCGTGGTGCTGAAGCCGGCGGAGCAATCGCCGCTTTCGGCGTTGAGGCTTGCCGAACTGGCGATCGAAGCGGGGTTGCCGGAGGGGGTGCTGAACGTGGTCCCGGGCTTCGGCGAGGCCGCCGGCAAGGCGCTCGGCCTGCATCCCGATGTCGATTGCATCTCCTTCACCGGCTCCACCCAGGTCGGCAAGTTCTTCCTCGGCTATTCGGCCCAGTCGAACATGAAGCAGGTGTGGCTCGAATGCGGGGGCAAGAGCCCCAACCTGGTTTTTGCCGATTGCGAGGATCTGGATGCCGCCGCCGATATGGCCGCCTTCGGCATCTTCTTCAACCAAGGCGAAATCTGCTCGGCCAACTCGCGGCTGCTTGTCGAGCGTTCCATCGCCGAAACCTTCATCGGGAAGCTGGCTGAGCGGGCGGCACGCTATGCGCCCGGCGACCCACTCGATACGAAGTCCACCATGGGCGCCATCGTGGACGAGGCGCAGACCAGGCGGATCATGTCGTTCATCGACGAAGGCCGCAGGACGAGCCGGCTGGTCTGCGGCGGCGAACGCGTGACGGTCGACGGCAAGGGCTGCTTCGTCCAGCCGACGATCTTCGCCGATGTCGATGCCGCCGACAGGCTCTCGCGCGAGGAAATCTTCGGGCCGGTGCTTGCGGTTTCCACTTTCGACAGCGAGGAGGAGGCGATCTCCCGCGCCAACGACACGGTCTACGGGCTCGCCGCCTCGCTCTGGACCTCCAATCTCTCCCGCGCACACCGCGTATCGGAGAGGCTACGCGCCGGAACCGTCTCGGTGAACACGGTCGACGCGCTCTCGCCGATGACGCCGTTCGGCGGCTTCAAGCAGTCCGGCATCGGCCGCGATCTCTCGCTGCATGCCTTCGATAAATTCAGTGGACTAAAAACGACCTGGATCAAATACTAGGCTCGGGATCCATTAATTTCATGCATTCTGCGCGGCGGACTCGTGCCTGGCTAGGAGGGAAGATGCAGGAAATACCAAATATTTTCAAATCCTTCCGACACAGTCCAGGCGCGAAATCCACCGTGCCCTTCGGGTCAGCCTCCATGAGCCGTCTGATCGCAAACTATGCTCGACAAGACTTCAGGTCTTGCCTCGCGCTTGTTTGCTTCCATCCAATCCCGTGGAGGCTGACAGAATGATAGGTCCTGAGCCTAGATTCCGAAATATGGAATCCGGTGTATGCGCTTCACGCTGAGACAACTCGAATACTTCATCGCCGCCGGCGAAACCGGCAGCATCACCCAGGCCTCGGAACGTCTCCACATCTCGCAGCCGTCCATCTCGACGGCGATCTCGCAGCTCGAGCAGGAGCTCGACGTACAGCTTTTCGTACGTCATCACGCGCAGGGCCTTTCGCTCACGCCTGCCGGTCGCAGCATGCTGCTGGAAGCCAAGCGGCTGATCGAGCAGGCGGAAGCGCTCTACGGCGTCGCTTCGGAAGCGAGCGAGGAGATTCGCGGCCAGCTCAATATCGGCTGCCTGACGACATTGGCGCCGATGATCCTTCCGGAACTTGCGTTTTCCTTTACCGCCGGTTTTCCGAAAGCCAGCATCCGACCCTATGCCGATCACCAGGAAACGCTGCTGCACGGCCTGCGGCGGGCGATGATCGATGTGGCCATCACCTATGATCTGCAAATCTCCGATGACGTGGAGTTCACCCCGCTCGTGGACCTGCCGGTGCATGCCGTTGTAGGCGAGGGGCATCCGATGGCACGCCATTCCGCCGTCACGCTGCAGGAGTTGGTCGAGGAGCCCATGATCTTTCTCGACCTGCCCTTGTCGAGCGAATATTTCCTTGCCCTGTTCATGAAGGAGGGGCTTCAGCCGAACATCGCCTTCCGCCTGTCGCATCCGGATGTCATCCGCACGATGGTTGCCAACGGCTATGGCTATACGCTGGCAAACGTCACGCCGCGCTCAGATATGGCGCTCGACGGCCGCAAGGTGGTTCGCGTGCGGCTTTCCGGCGAGCACCGGCCGATGACGATCGGTTTCGCCACGCTGAAATCGCTTCGCAAATCGAGGCTGCTCACCGCTTTTGCCAACCACGCGCGAGCGTTCATTTCCGACGCCTACATCCCCGGGATGGTCGCTCCGAACATGAACCGCAAGCGCCGGTAGGCGCTGGTTTCGAGCCGCTGGTTCTGCTTAGGTTTTGCCTAAGCACATTCACCGAAAATGATTATTTTTCCTACGAATGAAGCATGCTTTGGTTTTGTCGCCACCCGAAGGATCGGGCGGACGGAAAGGCCGGCAATGCCGCTCCGGCGATGCTGGCCACCGTGGCCTCGGCTGGGCGCGCGGTTGACGCCGCCTCAATGAAAGACAGGGGAACGCAATGACAAAGACATTTTCGAAGCTTCGAAAGGCCGCCCTGGTCGCGGGTGCCGCTATGCTTGCGCTTTCGGCCGGAACCGGTGCGCAGGCCGGCGACATGAGGCTCGGCATGACGACCTGGGTCGGCTACGGTCCGCTCTTCCTTGCCCGCGACATGGGTTATTTCAAGGAAGGCGGCCTCGACGTGACGCTTGAGATCATCGAGGAATCGTCCCTCTACATGGCGGCCGTCGCCGCCGGCGAGCTTGACGGCAACGCATCGACGATCGACGAGATCATGAAATACCGCTCGTCCGACGTCTGCTTCAAATCCGTCTATGCGCTTGACGACAGCCATGGCGGCGATGGCGTGCTGGCCCCGAAGGAAGTCAAAAGCCTTGCCGACATCAAGGGCATGGAAGTCGCGATGAACGAGGGTTCGGTCTCGCAGTTCTGGTTCAACATCCTCCTGAAGCAGGCCGGCCTCACCGAGGCGGACGTCAAGATCACCAACATGACGGCGGACGATGCCGCCGCAGCCTTCATGGCGGACCGGATTCCCGTCGCCGTCACCTGGGAGCCGCACCTGACGCTCGCCAAGCAGGCCGACAAGGGCCAGGTCCTGACGGATTCATCGAAGACGCCGGGCGCGATCGTCGATGTCGTCGCGCTCAGCTGCGACTACATCGAAAAAAATCCGAAGGATGTAGAAGCCCTGGTGAAGGGTCTCTACAAGGCCAACGTCTTCATCAAGGAAAACCAGGAAAAGGCCTATGAGGTGATGGCGAAGGGCGTCGGCGGCTGGCTCAAGGATCCCAAGGAATTCGCCGCCTCCGCAGCCGGCGTCAACTTTTACGGCAAGGAACGCAACGCCGAGTTCTTCGCTGGTGGAGACGATGGCGAGGCCGGCAAGCTGATCAAGCTTGGCGGCGAGATCTGGGGCGGCTTCGGCAAGCTCAAGATGGACATCAAATACGCCGACCTGGTCGACACCTCCTTCCTCGAAAAGTGAGAGCACAGCCGGGGTGCCGCGGCACCTGCGGAACTTGCGAGACGGGCCGGTTTTTCCGGCCCGCAATGATATCGGACAAGACCTTTCTCCGGCCATGGGGCCGCATGATCGAAGGAGCGGAGAACCCCGTGAGCGATCGATCTCTCGTCAAATCCATTCGGACGCCTTTCCGTCCCATACCGCGTAGCCTTGCCGTGACGCTCAGCCTCGCCGTCTGGGTCGTCGTCATCACCGGATGGTTCGCGCTGACCTATTCCGGGGCGGTCAAGGAAATGTTCCTGCCGCGGCCGGACGCCGTGCTGGCGACCACCGTCGATATGGCGCTCGACGGTTCGCTCTGGGAGCATGTGCTCGCCAGCGTGCAGGTGGTTCTGATCGGCTTCGCCGTGTCGAGCGTCGTGTCCGTTCCGCTCGGGCTGACGATGGGCACCTACCGTATCGTCCAGGCCTTCCTCGATCCGCTCGTCAATTTCATCCGGTACCTTCCGGTGACGTCTTTCGTACCGCTGTTCATCCTGTGGATCGGCATCGGCATAGAGCAGCGCGTCGCCGTCATCGTCTTCGGCATCTTCTTCCAGCAACTGGTGATGATCGCCGACAGTGCCCGCGGCGTGCCGCGTGATCTCGTCAACGCCGCCTACACGCTGGGCACCCGGCGGATCGACACGGTGTTCCACATCGTCTTTCCGGCCACGCTGCCGAACGTTCTCGACGTGCTGCGTGTCACCATGGGCTGGGCGTGGACCTATCTGGTGGTCGCCGAGCTCGTCGCCGCCCGCAGCGGCCTCGGCTACATCTCGCTGAAAGCCATGCGCGGCTTCCAGGTCGACGTGATTTTCATGGCCATCGCGTTGATCGGAATACTCGGCCTCGTCACCGACCAGCTGTTCCGGCTCGCCCGCCGCATTGCCGCCCCCTGGGCCAATTGAGGAACCCGCAATTCATGTCCGCATTGAAGCTATCGGCCAGCCCCAGAAGTTCCGACATCGACATTGACAAGATCGTGCTGCGTTACGGCAACGGCGAGAACGCCGTCCTGGCGCTGAACGGCGTCTCCTTCCACGTCGAACGCAACGAGTTCTGCGTCATCGTCGGCCCGTCCGGATGCGGCAAATCGAGCCTGCTCTATCTGATTGCCGGACTTGAGGAGCGCTCCGGCGGCACGATCGCGGTCGGCGGCAAGCCGGTGAACGAGCCGGGTGCGGATCGCGGCATGGTGTTCCAGGCCTATACGCTGTTTCCCTGGCTCACGGTCGCGCAGAACGTGGAATACGGGCCGAAGCGCAAGGGCATTCCGCAGGCCGAGCGCAAGGATATGGTCGGCCATTTCCTCGCCGAAGTGGGCCTCGCCGGCTTTGCCAACCACTATCCTTCCCAGCTCTCCGGCGGCATGAAGCAGCGTGTTGCGATCGCGCGGGCGCTCGCCAATGATCCCGACGTGCTGCTCATGGACGAGCCCTTCGGCGCGCTCGACAGCCAGACCCGCCACAGCATGCAGAAGCTGCTGCTGAAGGTCTGGGATCACTCGAAGAAGACGGTGCTGTTCGTCACCCACGACATCGACGAAGCGATCCTGCTCGCCGACCGGGTGCTCGTCATGTCCGGCCGCCCCGGTCAGATCAAAAAGGAGATCCGGATCGACATCGCGCGGCCACGCAGCATGGATCTCGTCATGGAGCCGGGCTTCATCGCCGTGAAGCGGGAGATCATGGAACTGCTGAAGAACGGCGAGGATGACGATCGATAGAACATCGGGCACCCGGATCGAATACACAGCCATGGCAACGGCAAGGAAAATGAAAGTGGAAAACAGCGAGTTCGATTACATCGTCATCGGTGCCGGTTCGGCCGGATGCGTGCTGGCCAACCGGCTGAGCGCCGATCCGGGCATGAGCGTCTGCCTGATCGAGGCAGGCGGCAGCGACGACAGCATCCGGGTGCGCGTCCCGGCCGGCATTCTCTCGCTCTATGGCAACCCGAATTTCGACTACGGCTATATGGGCGTGCCGCAGCCGTATCTCAACAACCGGCGTCTTCCCGTCAATCGCGGCAAGGCGCTCGGCGGCTCGAGCTCCATCAACTCGATGATCTATATCCGGGGCGCTGCGGCGGACTACGACGAATGGGCCTCGCTCGGCTGCCGGGGCTGGTCCTATGACGACGTGCTGCCGGTCTTCAAAAAACTCGAGCGCAATCTGCTTTCTCAGGATCCAGTCTATCACGGCTTCGACGGCGAGCTTCTGGTCGACGATCCGCGCGACCCGAATGCGGTTTCGAAAATGTGGGTGGAGGCCGGCAAGGGTGTCGGCCTGCCGGAAAACCGGGATTTCAACGCGAAGAGCCAGTTCGGCCTCGGCATCTACAATGTCACGCAGAAGAAGGGCGAACGCTTTTCCGCCTATACCGCCTTCGTGCGGCCGGTGCTGAGCCGCCCGAATCTGACCGTCCTCCAAGGCACCGAAGTGCTCGATCTCGCCGTCGAAGGCGGCCGGGTCGTCGGCGTCAACGTGATCACGGGCGGTGAGGCCAGGCGGCTTTCCTGCCGCTCGGAGCTGGTTCTCAGCGCCGGCGCGATCGGCTCGCCGCGCATCCTGCTTGCTTCCGGCATCGGCCCGGCTGCGGAATTGAAGGCGGCGGGCATCGAGCCCGTTGCCGATGTGCCCGGCGTCGGCAAGAACCTTCGCGATCATATCGACGGCATGATCACGGTGCGCTCGAACAGCGCCAAGACGCTCGGCCTGTCGGTCTCCAACCTGCCGGCGATGCTGGCCGCCCCATTCCGGTATTTCGTGCGCCGGAAGGGCATGCTGACCACGAACTATGTCGAGGCGGGCGGTTTTGCGAGAACCAGATATGCCGGCGAGTTGCCGGACATCCAGTTCCATTTTGTGCCAGGTTATCGCAGCCATCGTGGCCGGCTGGTCGAATACGGTCATGGGTATGCCGTCCATACCTGCGTCCTGCGGCCCAGGAGCGTGGGTGAGCTCGTCATCGAGCGGGACGGCACGCGGCGCAACGTGCTGATCGATCACCGCTTCTTCAGCGACGAGCAGGATGCGCTGACGCTGGTCGAAGGCATCAAGATCGCGCGCTCGATCCTCGCCTCGCCGGTCTTCGGAGGAATTCGTGGTCCGGAAATCCTGCCTGGTCCGGACGTCAGGACCGACGACGAGCTCCTTGCCTATCTGCGTGCCGAGGCGCTGACCGTCTATCACCCGGTAGGCACGGTCAAGATGGGTACCGATGCTATGGCGGTCGTCGATCCGGCAAGCCTCAAAGTGCGCGGTTTCGAAAACCTGCGTGTCGCCGATGCCTCCGTTATGCCGACGCTGATCGGCGGCAACACCAATGCGCCTTCGATGATGATCGGCGACAAGGCAGCGACGATGATCCTGTCGTAACTCAGCCGAGGTTGGCGTTGTGCGGTGCACGGAGGGTGATGTGTTTGCGTCCCGTCACATTGATGCCGATGGCGATCTCTGCGGCCTTGCCGAGATCGGCGGCATGGAGGGTGAGGATCCGTTGCGCCTCTGCGGCATCCTCGTCCGTCAGCGTGCTTTGCGGTCCCCGCGGCCGGCATCCGCGCCGGAACTCCGCGGGGCTGCATCCGAACCGCGCCCTGAACTTGTTGTAGAAGACGGCCGGATTACCGAAGGCGTTTCGCTCCATGATCACCGCAATGGTGTAGTCCGTCATGCGTAGTTCATCCGCTGCAGAGTCCAGCCGCAGGTTTTGGCAATAATCGCGGTAACCTACGCCCAGGTGGCGTTTGAAGAGGCGCGAAAGATGGCTGACGGTCAGTCCCTCGGCTTTGGCGATCGCGCTCAGCCGCTGATTGTCGTCCTGGTCGCCGACGGTATCCATGATCCTCAGGATACGGTTGCGGCTGTCGGAACGCAGCTGCGATGCATCGCTGTCGGCCGCCTCGTGCGGGATCGCGCGGTAGATGAAACTGGCGAGCAGATTGGCGACGGTCTGCCGTATCATGACCTCTTCGGGATGCTTCGTCTGGTCGAGGATCAGGCGGGCCATGAAGGCCTTCATCGGCGCGATCCTGTTCATGAAAGAGCGGGTGTGGAGGAAGGTGCGGCAGAGGTACTGCCGGGATGCGAAACCGGGCAGGCCCAGGCGCTCGAAATATCCGGTATCGAGATGGACGCCGCAGATCAGCGCGTCGGGCGATATCGACGTCGAGTTGTGCGGTATGTCGGAGTTTATGATGATCACATCGTCCTGATCCATCTCGCAGATCTGGCCGTCGACCACCAATCGGAAGCTGCCGCGCAGCACAAAAAGTATCTCCATCTCCCGGTGCCAATGATAGGGCACATCCGCATAGCCATGCACGAATGCCCGGAAGTGCTGAGCTTCCGCAGGGCCGAAATTCTCAAAGCCGCAGTCCTGCTGGTTGGGTGCCGGTGCGGATCGCAGATAAGCAATGTTCATTTCGTTTTTCTCTGGTGCCGGGAGGAACTTAATATCAAAAACTGTCGTACCGCCAGTGCAATTTTCGCGGCTAGATGCGTCGTTCCTCCTATGTCATCAATTCGTCATTCTTGGATATCGCGGGCGCGGCCCGCGCGGGCGAACGGGCCCTCGTATATCGACGGCAGGCGCCCGGCATGATGGATGGATACCGATGACGTGGAATGTTTCCGATAGAGATTTGGCCGTGCTCGTGGACGAGATGACGCTGGAGGAGAAGGTCGCGCTGGTGAGCGGCCACGGCCTCTGGCGCACGACGGCCAACTACCGCCTCAACATTCCGGAACTGCTGATGACGGACGGCACCTACGGCGTCCGCTACTCGATCGAGCAGATCGACGGAGCGCAGGACGGCGACAGCCAGCTGGCGGCTTTCCTGAGCGTGGTCAACACGGATCTTTCGACGGGGGTCGAAAGCGCCTTCGGTTCCACCCGCCCTGCGACCTGCTTCCCGAACGGCTCGTCCTTCGCCTGCTCCTGGGATGTCGGCTTGGCGCATGAGCTCGGCGAGGCGCTTGCCGCCGAATGCCAGGCCTTCGGCGTCAATATCCTGCTCGGCCCCGGCATCAACATCCGCCGCACGCCGCTCGCCGGGCGCAGCTACGAATATTATTCGGAGGATCCGGTTCTGACCGGTGAGATCGCTGCGGCCGTCATCAATGGCCTGCAGGAAAATGGTGTCGGCGCTTCGCTGAAGCATTTCGCCTGCAACAATTCAGAGGTCCAGCGCACGACCATGAGCTCCGTAGTCGACGAGCGGGCGTTGCGCGAGATCTATCTCGCCGGCTTCGAACGCGCGATCCGCAAGAGCAATCCATGGGCCGTAATGAGTTCCTATAACCGTCTCAACGATATCCAGGCCGCCGAAAATCACTGGCTGCTGACGAAGGTGCTGCGTGAGGAATGGGGCTATGAGGGTGTCGTCGTTTCCGATTGGCACGGTATCAAGGACCGCCCCGCCTCGATGAATGCCGGCAACGATCTCGACATGCCGGAAAGCGGCGCCCGCAAGCAGGAACTGGTCGCTGCGGTGGAAGAAGGGCGTGTGGCCATGGAGGTTCTCGACCGCTCATGCCTGCGCATTCTCAAGCTCATCCGCACCGGTCGCAACAGCATCAAGCCGAACGCGACGGCGGACTTCAGAAAGCATCACGAGCTCTCCAGGCGCATGGCGGGAGAATCGATCGTGCTTCTCAAGAACGACGGCGCGATCCTGCCCCTTGATCCGTCGACGATCAAACGGATAGCGGTGGTCGGTGCCGCCGCCATGGAGCCGATCATTCAGGGCTCCGGCTGCGCGACGACGCGGCCGACGGAGGTGGATATTCCGCTTGATGAGATCCGCAAGTTTGCTTCGGGCGTTCGCGTCGATTTCCATGCGGTCACGGATTTCGAACCGGGAAAAGCATCCGAGCAAGCGGCACTCGCGGACGTCGGCGCTGCCGATGTGGTGCTCTTCTTCGGCAATACGGAGGTCGGCTACGATGGTGAGGGGTCCGATCGCACCCATCTCAATCTCCAGGATGGCCAGGACGCTCTGATCGAGCGTCTTGGAAAGCACACCGGCAGGATGGTGGTCATCCTCGCCACTCCCGATGCCGTCGTCATGCCGTGGATCGGTTATGCCCAGGCGGTGCTTGCGGCGTTCTTTGGAGGGCAGGGTGCCGGAGGCGCCGTTGCCGATGTCCTCTTCGGCAAGCGCAATCCCAGCGGCAAGCTGACGGTGACTTTCCCGGTCCAGATAGAGGACATACCGGGTTATTTCACTTATCCCGGCGAGAACAACCGCCATATCTATAGCGAGGGCATTCACGTCGGCTACCGGTTTTTCGACAAGCGGAAGCTCGCGCCGCTGTTTCCCTTCGGCTTCGGGCTCAGCTACACGACCTTCGAATATTCGAACATTGCCGTTGACGCCGGCCGCGTCGGCGCCTCGAGCACGGTCACGATAGCTTTCGACATCACGAACACCGGCAAGACAGCGGGTAAGGAGATCGCCCAGGTCTATGCCCGCCCGCACGATGCCCGCTTGATACGGCCGCCCCGCGAGCTCAAGGGCTTCGTGAAGGTCGAGCTGCAGCCCGGAGAAACCAGGCGCGTCGAAGTGACGATGGAGGGCCGGGACCTTTGCTATTTCGATCCGGCACACCAACAGTGGCTGCTCGATGCAGGCAGGCTGACCTTCGAAGTCGGTGCCTCTTCGCGCGACATTCGCCTGGAGGCGACCGTCGAGGTCGACGCACCGGCGCTGCCTTCGACCATCCTCGATGTGGAGAGCCAGCCGTTTCTCGTTATCGAGCGGGAATTCGCCCGCCGCCGCTTCCACGATTTCCTCAAGGAGGAACTCGATCTCGACGATGAGGAAGCCGGAAGGATGGTTGAATACTGCGCCGGCTCCTTCCTCGGAATCTATAAGACCGTCGCCTGGGTCGCGGGCGAAAAGATCTCCAAAGCCGCGATGGCCGCTTTCCTCGACAGTCTCAACAAGGAGATGGCAATGGCGGTCGGCGAGGCCGCGTAAAGGGATAACGGTGCCACTCCACGGTGGCATCGAGCATGTCGGGCGGACGTCCCGGAAAATTTCGAGACTTGTGATCTACGGTAAAAACCAGGGGAACCAACATGAAATTCCGATCACTTCTCTATACGATGACCGCTTTCGGCTCGTTTGCGGCTGCCACCGCTGCCTTCGGACAGACCGCCGATGTGCAGCAGTATTGGACCAGCGCCAGCGAGTCCAAGGCCATGAACACCATCGCCGATGCCTTCAAGGCCCGCGGCGGTACGTGGATCGATAGCCCGTCAGCGGATTTCGACTCGGCGCTTGCGGCGGCGACCAGCCGCATCGCCGGCGGCGAGCCGCCCTCCGCGGTGTTGATGACGCCGAATGCGGCCATGCGCGATCTCGCCGCGGCAGGTCAGCTGCGCAACTTCGACGATCTGGCCACGCAACAAGGCTGGCAGAAGGCGCTGCCGCCGGTCATATGGGACAAGCTGAGAGTCGACGATCAACTGGTCGGCGTGCCGATCGGTGTTCATGCGGAAAACTGGGTCTGGTATTCCAAGCCCGTGCTCGACGAGCTGGGGATCGGCGAACCGAGGACATTCGACGAGCTCTTCGCAGCGGCCGACAAGATCCAGCAATCCGGCCGTATCGGCATCGCCATCGGCGGCGAGCCGTGGCAGCAGGCCTATTTCCTCTATGGAGCCATCCTGGCCGCCGGCGGTCCTGAATACTGGAACGAGCTGTTCGTCAAGCGCGATGCCGAAGCGGTCAAGTCGCGGGTTCTGGCCAAGGCTTTCGATATCTTTCGCAAGGCCTCGACCTATGCGGATCCTGCCAGTCCCGGACGCTCCTGGAGCGACACGACCAATCTCGTGATCACGGACAAGGCGGGCTTCCTGTTCATGGGAGACTGGGCGCGCGGCGAGTTCCTTTCCGCGGGTAAGCAAGTGGGCAAGGATTTCGGCTGCTTCCTGGTGCCGGGCGAGAAGCCGGGCTATTCGATCCTGGTCGATATCTTCGCCTTTCCGGTGAACGCGGACGAAGACAGGATCAAGGGACAGACCCTGCTTGCCGAAACCGTCATGGACCGTTCGGTCGAGGAAGAGATAGCCGAAGTGAAGGGCAATGTCCCGGCGCGCACGGACATCGATACGTCAAAGCTCGACAGTTGCGCACAACTCGGGAGCAAGACGCTGGCGACGCCCGGTGCGGCCGTCTCGTCCGCCTTCGACGCTCTTCCGGGTGACCTCAGCGGTCAGGTGACGGATCTCGTCGCGCAGTTCTGGACCGACAAATCCATGACCACGGATGCTGCAGTCGAAAGATTTTCGGGCATTCTTCAAAGCCAGTGAGACGATCGGTCGGGCGGCGGCCTTGCTGCCCGATTTCGTTGCCGCTGCACTGTGAGCGAAGCTTTCGCGGAGCGTTCGACAAGGGGCTCGAAGCCCAGAGGGAAGGATCGGGGCCTTTTTATGAGATTCCCATTGTCATCGATCGGGTCGGAGGCGAAATGAAGATCTGGCTGCAACGGCAGGCCTTCAGACCGGATGTTGCGGTCGCGGTCTTTTTCGGTCTGGTCGCCATCTTCTTCTACGGGTCGATCCTGTGGACCGGCTATATGTCGTTGACGCGCTCGACCCTGATGCCGAACTACACATTCGCGGGTTTCGGCCAGTATGTCAGGCTTTTCACCGATCATCGCTGGCTGGTCTCCTGCCTGAACATGGTGATCTTCGGCGTGCTCTATATTCTCGGCGCGCTGGCTTTCGGGATGCTGCTTGCCGTCCTGGCGGACCGCCGGATCAAGGCGGAGTCGCTATTCCGGACCATCTTTCTCTATCCTCTGGCGGTGTCGCTGATCGTCACGGGGCTTTCCTGGCGCTGGGTACTCGATCCGGTCAACGGTGTGCCGGCACTGGTGCGCAACGCTGGCTGGGAGACCTTCACCTTCGACTGGCTCACCAATCCCGATCGGGCGATCTACACGCTCGTCATCGCCAGCATCTGGCATTCGTCGGGGCTGGTCATGGTGATCGTGCTCGCCGGTCTCAGAAGCGTTGACGAGGATCTCTGGAAGGCGATCCGCCTGGAGGGCGTTCCGCTCTGGCGGGCCTATCTTCAGGTCATCTTTCCGGGCATGCGGCCGGTCGTCGCCTCCTGCGTCGTGCTTCTGATGTCGGAAGTCATCCGGGGCTATGATCTGGTCATCGCCATGACCAAGGGCGGACCGGGGATCTCCACCGAAATGCCGGCGAAATTCGCGGTCGATTTCTACTTCGCGCGCGTCAATCTCGGCCTCGCATCGGCCGCGTCCATCGCGATGCTGGTGCTCTCGCTGCTGCTTCTGGCCCCCTATTTCTACAGCGAATTCAGGAGGCGGATGTGAGCCGGACCCTTGCGGGCGGCAAGGCCGCATTCGGAAAACGGGCAGGGCGTTTCGGCCTCTACGCCTTCCTCATCGTTTCTGCGATCTTCTTCCTACTGCCCTTGCTGTTGATCATCGGCAATTCGCTCAAATCCATGGAGGAGATCCGGCAGGGCAATCTTCTCGCTCTGCCGCTCGCGCCGACATTCGATGCCTGGGTCACGGCATGGAAAAGCGCCTGTACCGGGCTCGAATGCGGCGGCGTGCGCCCGGGCCTGTGGAATTCGATCAAGATCGCCGTGCCGAGCGTGGCGATCTCCACGCTTGCCGGCGCGCTCAACGGCTACGCTCTGGCGCAGTGGAAGTCGCCACGCGCCAACCTGATCATGCTGCTGGTCACGATCGGTCTCTTCATTCCCTATCAGGCGATGCTCTATCCGACCGTGAAGATCCTGAGCAGCATGGGATTGTTCCGCACCTATGCCGGCATCGTCTTCGTGCATGTCATCTACGGCCTGCCTTATACGACGCTCCTGTTCCGCAATTTCTATATCGGCGTACCGGACGAGATAAGCTGCGCGGCGCGCATGGAGGGCGCGAGCTTCCTCAGGACCTTCTGGTCGGTCATCCTGCCGATATCGACGAATATTCTCGTCGTCGTCGCCATCCTGCAGTTCACCGGCATTTGGAACGACTATCTGCTGGGGTTGATCTTCGCCGGCAACGACAATCTGCCGATGACGGTGCAACTGACGAACATCGTCAACAATGCGAGAGGCTCGGCATCGCCGAACGTCAACATGGCGGCCGCGCTCATCACCGCCATCCCGCCGCTCATCGTCTATTTTCTCTCCGGCCGCTATTTTGTGCGCGGCATCGCCGCCGGCGCGGTCAAGGGTTAAAGAATGTCCAGCATATCCATCCGAAAAATCAGAAAATCCTTTGCCGGCCTCACCGTGTTGGATTCCGTCGACATGGAGATCGAATCCGGTGAGTTCGTGGTCATTCTAGGCCCCTCGGGCTGCGGGAAATCCACTCTGCTCGGCGTCGTTGCGGGTCTCGAAGAGAGCGAATCCGGGCAGATCGTCATCGACGGTGTCGATGTCAGCGGGCGCGAGCCGAGCCAGCGCGGCCTTGCCATGGTATTCCAGTCCTATGCGCTCTTTCCTGCGATGACCGTGCGGCGCAATCTCTCTTTCGGCATGCAGATCGCCGGTGCGTCCAAGGCGGAGATCGAGGCAAAGGTCGCCTGGGTCGCGAAGCTTCTCCAGATCGAGGCCCTGCTCGAGCGCAAGCCCGGTCAGCTTTCGGGCGGCCAACGCCAGCGCGTGGCGATCGGCAGGGCGTTGGTGCGCTCGTCAAGCATCTGCCTGTTCGACGAGCCGCTGTCCAATCTCGATGCGAAGCTGCGCGCCGAGACGCGCGTCGAGCTGAAGCAACTGCACGAGACGCTGAGATCGACCATGATCTACGTCACGCACGACCAGATCGAGGCCATGACCATGGCCGACCGCGTCGCGGTCATGCACAAGGGCAGGGTCGAGCAGTTCGCCCCTCCGCAGTTCATCTACGAAAAACCGGCAAGCCTGTTCGTTGCCGGTTTCGTGGGCTCGCCGGCCATGAATTTCGTCGACGGGCGGCTGGACGAGGCAGGCCGCTTTCAAGTCGGGGATATCGCCATCGATACATCGGCCTATGCATTCGAAGCGCCACCGGCGCCGGGTGAGGCGGTGCTTGGCATACGTTGCGAGGATGTCGAGGTCGTCGGGTGCGAAACGCCCGAAAGCATCCCCGGCACGCTTGCCTTCGTCGAGCTTCTGGGCGCGGATGCGCTGGGCTGGTTCGACTGCCTGGGCAGACGCTTCAGCGTGCGGCTGACGGTCGAGGCCGCGCGATCGATGGAAAGGAAGGTCGGCCTTCGTTTCGACATGGCCAAGGCCTCCTTCTTCTCGGCGACAACCGAGCGTCGGCTGTAAGCCTCGGTGCGGCTGATGCATTTCGAGTGTGGAACAGGCACACTGGCGATCCAGGGAAGAATATCGCTTCGCGAGGACCGTCTCATATATTCGAAAGCGTTCCATGAACACATTTCAGCTTCTTGACCGGTTGGTCTCCTTCCCCACTGTCAGCGCCGACAGCAATCTCCCGCTGATCGATTTCGTCCGCGGCTTTCTGGCGGAGCGCGGCTTCTCCTGTCGTTTGATCCCGGACGAAACCGGAAAGAAAGCCAATCTCTTCGCCAGCATAGGGCCCGACGAACCGAACGGGATAATACTGTCCGGCCACACCGACGTCGTGCCGGTCTCCGGTCAATCTTGGAGCTCCGACCCGTTCCGGCTGGTCGAGCGCGATGGAAGGCTCTTCGGACGCGGAACGGCCGACATGAAGGGTTTTCTGGCCTGCGCACTCCAGGCGGCGGACCTCGCCTCCCGGCATGCGCTCCGCCGGCCGCTTCATCTCGCCTTCTCCCATGACGAGGAAATCGGCTGTGTCGGTGTTCGCAGCATGATCGACGATCTCGCCGATCGGCAATTCAAGGCCGCGCTCTGCATCGTCGGCGAACCGACATCGATGGAAATCGTTACCGGTCACAAGGGAAAGCTCGCGGCCCGCGCTATCTGCCGGGGCGTCGGAGGGCATTCCGCGCTTGCCCCGCTGCATCTCAACGCCATCCATCTGGCGTCCGACTTCGTCGCGCTCCTGCGGCAATGCCAGACAAAGCTCGCAGCGACGGGCGCGCGCGACGACGCCTATGCAGTGCCTTACAGCACGGTTCATGCCGGGCGAATATCGGGCGGGGTCGCGCTCAATATCGTCGCGTCGGAAGCTTATGTCGATTTCGAAGTTCGCCACCTCGCAGCCGACGACCCGCAAGCCGTGCTGGACCATATGCGCCGGCAGGCCGACGAGCTGATCGCGCCGCTTCGGCCGGAGTTTCCGCAAGCTGACGTCGAAATCACCGTCATGAATGCCTATCCCGGTCTGGAGATCGCTGCCGATGGCTCCGCGGTGGCTTTTCTTTCCGCTCTCGTGGACCGACCGAGCCGATCGAAGGTATCCTTCGGCACCGAGGCCGGCCTCTTCATGGAACGGTTGAACATCCCGACACTGGTTCTCGGGCCCGGCTCGATGGCGCAGGGGCATAAGCCCGACGAGTTCATCGAGGCCGATCAATTGCTCGAGTGCGATGCCTTCATGGCGCGGCTCGTGACGCGGATGCTGGGCTAGAACGTTTCCATTTTTCTCCTGGTGACGATTGCGGCCTCGTTCCCGACGACGGGCAGATCCTTCATTTGAGAGAAGCCGCGAAAGGCTTTTTCCCGCACGGAAATCACTATGACGTGAGATGAATTTGAGGCGAAGTGCCTGATTGTGGAGAAATTTGCCCGTTATGTTCGGCATAAAAAATATGTGATCGGATCATGTTGCAAAAATTTTGCCGTCAAATCAATAATCCATATGGAAACTTGTGATTTTAAAGAGGATACACTCTTTTGTTATCACAATATTACTATTGAGCGGTTCTAATTATTTCAGAAATACCTTTCTATTGAAGCAGAAAATCCGCAGAGATACTGTAGATTTTCATGTTTTAAGTGCAAAGGTAGTTACATTGTTGTATCCGGCGACTCGGATTGACCTCTCGATGGTCATCGCTCCTCAACTGGTTACCGTCGAGGAGTGTGCTCGACTGAAGGGTGTGAGGCGCTGATGTCGGCCGAACGCTCTTCAATTCCCCAGGCATCCCTTTCCGTCTTCGATGCGGTAACGATCATGGTCGGATTGGTCGTCGGCATCGGGATTTTCAGGACGCCGTCCCTCGTCGCGGCCAATGTGGATAGCGAGTTCGCGTTCATCGCCGTGTGGGTGGCCGGTGCCTTCGTCACGTTGATCGGCGCGCTCTGCTATGCCGAGCTTTCCGCCGCCCATCCGCACGCCGGCGGGGAGTATCATTTTCTTTCGCGAGCCTATGGAAAATCGACCGCCGTCCTGTTCGGCTGGGCTCGAGGATCGGTGATGCAGACCGGCGCGATCGCCGGGGTCGCCTTCGTGCTCGGCGACTATATGGCCCAGCTCGTCCCGCTCGGCCCATACGGACCGGCGATCTATGCCGCGCTGTCGATCGCCTTCTTCACCGGCGTGAACGTCATCGGCACCTTGCAGAGCAAGAAACTTCAGATCGCCATAACCTTCGTGGAGATCGGCGCAATTGTCGCCATCATCGCCTTCGGTTTCCTCCTGTCCGGCGATCGGCCGCCCGTCGTGCAGTCCCCGGCACCCGAGACCGCGGCGCTCGGCATGGCGATGATCTTCGTTCTTCTGACCTATGGAGGCTGGAACGAGGTCGCCTATCTGACCGGCGAGATAAAGGACGCGCCGCGCAACATCGCCAAGGTGCTGGTGCTTGGCACCGCTACGATCGCGACCCTCTACGTCCTGGCGAATATCGCGCTGCTCTCGATCCTGGGGCTCGAAGGGCTGCAGACGTCGGACGCCGTGGCTGCGGATATGATGCGCTTGGCCGTCGGGCCGTCGGGTGCGCTTATCGTCAGTCTCGCCATCATCGTTGCGGCATTCTCCACCCTGAATGCCACCATTTTCACCGGCGGGCGCGTCTATTATGCCATGGCGCGCGATCTGACTCTGCTGCCGCGCGTGGGGGAATGGGACGAACGCGGCAAGACACCGGCCAACGGCCTGATCCTTCAGGGTATCGTGGCGCTTGCCCTGGTCGCGATAGGTGCCGCAACGCGCAATGGCTTCCAGGCGATGGTGGACTACACGGCGCCGGTGTTCTGGGGTTTCCTTTTGTTGATAGGCCTCTCGGTCTTCGTCCTGCGCTGGCGCGAGCCGGATCGGGTGCTGCCGTACAAGGTGCCCCTCTATCCGCTGACGCCGATAGTGTTCTGCGTGATGTGCGCCTACATGCTGCACGGGAGCATCGCCTATACCGGCATCGCCGCGCTTGTCGGGCTTGCCGTGCTCGCGGCAGGCACGCCGTTGCTGCTTTTTCAGCGCGACGAAGAGGGCATGGAAGGCTCCCGTCTGCCTTCGTCCGCTTCTCTCTCGGAATAGCCAAGCCAAGCTTTGAACCAAGGAGACCTCGATATGTTGATGCTTCGCAAATTCACCTTCATTTGCGCCGTATCGGCGCTGGCTTTGGGCAATGCGCCTGCACTGGCACTGGCACAGCAGCCCGCGCAGAGCGGCTCGGACACCTACACGCCGTCGGTGGGCCAGGCCGGCAAGGATGTCGTCTGGGTGCCGACCCCGCAGGCGCTGGTCGACCGCATGCTCGAGATGGCGGATGTCACCAGCGACGATTACGTCATCGATCTCGGCTCCGGCGACGGCCGCACCGTCATCTCCGTGGCAAGATTAGGTGCTCGGGCCCATGGGATAGAGTACAACCCCGATATGGTCGCGCTTTCGAAGCGCAATGCGGAAGCGGCCGGGGTCACCGACCGCGCCACTTTCGAGCAGGCGGACATCTTCGAGTCCGACTTCTCCAAGGCTTCGGTGATCACGCTGTTCCTGCTGCCCGATCTCAATGTCAAGCTGCGCCCGACGCTTCTCGACATGAAGCCCGGCACACGGGTCGTCTCCAATTCCTTCGACATGGGCGACTGGCAGCCGGACGACACCATCGATGCCGGCGGAGACTGCACCAGCTGGTGCACTGCCTACAAATGGGTCATTCCCGCCAAGGTCGAAGGGACCTGGCGTGTCGGTGAAGGTGAGCTGGAGCTGACGCAAACCTACCAGATGCTCTCCGGCACGTTCACGCAGAATGGAGAGACGACGCAGATCAGCGACGCCAGAATGGACGGCACGGCCATCACCTTCACGGCAGACGGCACACGCTATATAGGCCAGGTCAACGGCGCCACGATGACCGGCACCGCCGAGGGTGCCGGCGAATGGAGCGCCTCTCGCTTGCAGAATTGACCGGCTCGGGGCGACGGGGGTCGGTTAGCTGCTTGCGTCCCCCCCGCCCGACTGTCATGAATACGCTGGCCGCATCGCGAGATAGAGCGCTGCAGGCGCAGCGCAAGAATATTCCCATTGCCGTCCGAGAGTTTCCCGGGACCAGCCGCTCTGCCGATCGGTCAACGAAAGGCAGGGCTTCATTCAAGGCGGCTGAGATGGCTCAAACGGACTCTCGCCGCGCCCGCTTCAACCTGCCCCGATATCACGCTCAGGAGCCCTCGAGCGATGTGCCGCTGCACTGTTGGGCAGTGCTTCCCGTTTGTCATTATCCGAAAAAACGATATGAAAGGCGGATGTGGCTGGAGCAGGAATCAAGAATGAGTCGGAATTTCCTCGTCATCGATCCGGAGAAAGATCTTGCTGCTCTGAAGGGCGTTTCATCCATTCCGCGTCTCAAGCTGTTGAAAGAATTGGCAAAGCAGCCGGGCATAAACATCAATGCACTGGCTGCGGTGACGGGCTTGCCGCAATCCTCCGTTTCGACTCACCTGCAGGTTCTCGAAAAGGCGGGATTGGTGCGCACCGAAGTGCTCAAGGCGAGAAAGGGAAACCAGAAGGTTTGCTTTGCGGTCTACGACGAGCTGGTCGTGACCTTTCATCCGGCGCCTGAGAAGATATCCAACAACCAGATCGAGGTCTCGATGCCCCTCGGGCTCTATACGCAGAGCGCAGTCACCGGTCCTTGCGGCATCTGTTCGACGGAAGGCATCATCGGGCTGCTGGATGTGCCTGAAACCTTCATGGATCCGGAGCGGATGAAGGCAAGCCTCCTCTGGTTCACCAGCGGGTTTGTCGAATATCAGTTTCCCAACAATGCCAAACTCAAGGGCCAGCAGGTGGAAAGCATTGAAATCGTTATGGAGGTAAGTTCAGAGGTGCCTGGAACGCTGAGCAACTGGCCTTCCGACATCCTGCTTTCCGTGAACGGAAAGGAGGTCGGAGTGTGGACGTCTCCCGGCGATTTCGGGGACCGGCGCGGCCTTTATACACCCGGCTGGTGGAAGCTCAAGGGCTCGCAATACGGCATGCTGAAGAGCTGGACGATCGGTCCGGCCGGCACCTTTGTCGACGGCCATAAGATTTCCGATGTGGTGGCCTCCGAGCTGGAGCTCGACAGTCACCGTTCCGTTCGCCTGAAGATCGAGGTCAGGGCCGAAAGCCGCAATCCCGGAGGGATCAACATCTTCGGACGCGGTTTCGGAAACTATGATCAGGATATAATTCTTCGTTTGAATACAAGGTCTTGATCTCCGCTGCGGGCCAAAAGCCTCCCGCTTGCGTGCAGTGCAGCACAATCTGCCCGTTGACAAACGGACAACCCACGGCAAGTTTATCGGCAAATCGGATGTAAATCTGAAAAGCGGATATTTATTGCCTGGGAGGAATATATGAAAGCGCGCTTGGCTGTTCACCGGGATTTCCGGATCAGCAAGATCGACGAACGTCTTTATTCGGCATTCATTGAGCATATGGGCCGCGCCATCTATGGCGGCATTTATGAGCCGGGTCATCCCGAAGCCGATGAGAACGGCTTCCGCAGGGATGTGCTGAAATTCGTGCGGGATCTGAAAATACCGGCGATCCGCTATCCCGGCGGCAATTTCGTATCCGCCTACAAATGGGAGGACGGTATCGGCCCGAAGGACAGCCGCCCCGTTCGGCTCGATCTCGCATGGCGCTCGAAGGAAACCAATCAGGTCGGCATCAACGAGTTTGCCCAATGGGCCGACATGGCCGGCATCGAGATGATGCTGGCGGTCAATCTCGGCTCGCGCGGGCTGGAGGATGCGCGCAACTTCCTCGAATATGTCAACTTTCCCGGAGGCACCACCTGGAGCGACATGCGCCGGGAGCACGGGCGGAACGATCCTTACCGCGTCAAGATGTGGTGCCTCGGCAACGAAATGGATGGCCCTTGGCAGATCGGCCACAAGGTAGCCACCGAATACGGCAGGCTGGCCAACGAAACCGCCAAGGCCTTCAAGGGCTTCGACCGGAGCATCGAGGCGATCGTTTGCGGCAGTTCGAACGATCAGATGCCGACCTATCCGGAATGGGAGCGCCAGGTTCTCGAGGAATGCTACGAGAATGTCGACTATATCTCGCTGCACAAATATTTCGGAAACAACAGCAAGGACACGCTCAACTACTTCGGCAAGATCGAGGAAACCGGACGCTACATCCAGACCATCGCCGGCGCCATCGACTATGTCAAAACGAAGAAGCGGGCGAAGAACGACGTTCACATCTGCTTCGACGAATGGAATGTCTGGTACCATATCCGCGAGGAGGATGGCCGCCGGGTCAAGGAATGGGACTGGCCCGAGGCGCCGGCCTTGCTGGAGGAATCGTACAATTTCGAGGATGCGCTTTTCGTCGCGGGTCTCCTGAACGAGTTCATCCGCAGGTCGGACCGCGTGCGCATCGCCTGCATCGCCCAACTGGTCAATGTGATCGCTCCGATCCGGGCGGAGAAGAGCGGTCCCGCATGGCGCCAGACCATCTATCATCCCTATCGCCTCGCTTCTCTCTATGGCCGGGGCGAAGCGTTGAGGGTGGCCGTGGACGCGCCGACCTATGACTGCCATGTCGCCGACGACGTTTCCTATCTCGATGTGGCGGCGGTCTACGATCGCGACGGCGGCATGCTGACGCTTTTCATCGTCAACCGCCATCTGAACGAAAAGGCCGAGCTCGACGTCACGCTGACCGGCTTTGCCGATGCGTTTCTCGTCGAGCACCATGCCATGGAGGGATACAGGCTCGAGGAAACGAACGGACCCGATCGGCCGGATCATGTCGTGCCCGGCCGCGGTACGGGCGTCGGCGTCGAGGACGGAAAGCTCAAGGGCTCCCTCGCGCCGCTGTCCTATCATGTCCTTCGCCTGAACGTCGGGTGAGGGGCGCGGGGATGGGGGTGCAACTGCGCAATGTCCGCAAGAGCTTCGGCGCCGTGGAAGTAATCCACGACGTCAGCATGGATATCCCGACCGGCGATTTCGCGGTGTTCGTAGGCCCTTCCGGTTGTGGCAAGTCGACGCTCCTGCGCATGATCGCCGGACTGGAGGACACAACCGGCGGGACGATATCCATCGAAGGCCGAGATGTGACGGATGTGGAGCCCGCCAAGCGCGAGGTCGCCATGGTGTTTCAGTCCTATGCGCTCTATCCGCATCTTTCGGTCTTCGAGAACATGGCATTCTCCCTGAGGCTGAGACGTGCGCCCAAGGCCGAGGTGCAGGGGATGGTGCACGAGGCCGCCCGCATCCTGCGCCTCGAGGAGCATCTTGAGAAACGGCCGTCGGAGCTTTCCGGCGGTCAGCGTCAGCGCGTTGCGATCGGCCGGGCGATCGTCCGCCAGCCGAAGGTGTTCCTGTTCGATGAACCCTTGTCGAATCTCGATGCCGAATTGCGGGTGCAGATGCGCCTGGAGCTTGCAAGGCTGCACAAGCAGATCGGCGCGACGATGATCTATGTCACCCATGATCAGGTGGAGGCGATGACGCTTGCCGACCGGATCTTCGTTCTGAAGAAAGGCGTGGTCCAGCAGGCGGGCAATCCGCTCAAGCTCTATGACGATCCCGACAACCAGTTCGTGGGCGGGTTCATCGGCTCCCCGGCGATGAATTTTCTTCCCGGCACCGTTCGCGCGCGGGAGGGAGACCGCCTGTGCATCGATCTCGATGGCGCGCATGCCACGCTCATGGCTGCAGCCTCGTCCGACGTGGCGGCAGGCACCAGGGTGACCGTCGGTCTGCGCCCGGAACATATCCATCCGGCCGAGGATGGCTTCAAGGCGACGGTGGAAATGTCCGAGGACCTGGGCGGGGTCTCCTATCTGCATACCCGCCTTCCGGATGGCCGGGAAGTGGTGGTCGAAAGGCGCGGCAGGAGCGAGAGCCTGAACGGCAGGATGATCGGCTTCAACGCCACCCCGAGCGACGTGCTGGTCTTCACGCAGGACGGAGGCCGATTGCGTTAGGAAGAAAACTTCTGAACTGCCCAAGGGAGTAATGGCGGTTTCAACTGAACGGAGGAGACGATGACATATTTTAAGACCTTCTTGGCGGCAGGCCTGATCAGTTTGGCCGGTCTGCCGGCATTCGCACAGCAGAACATCACCTGGTGGGATTTCCTCAGCGGCGGCGACGGCGTGCGCATGAAGGCGCTGATCGGCCGCTTCAATCAGGAGCACCCGGATATCAAGGTAAACGCGACCACGCTCGAATGGGGAGTGCCCTTCTATACGAAGGTTCGAACCTCCGTGGCGGTAGGGCAGGGGCCGGATGTCATGACCTATCATCTCTCGCGCATGCCGCTGGGCCTCAAGGAGGGCGTGCTGGATGAGATCACGCAGGCGGATCTCGACCAGGCGGGCCTTTCGAAGGACGATTTCTTTCCGGCCGCGGCGGCTGCGGCCAGCGGCGACGACGGCAAGCTCTATGCCGTGCCCTTCGATATCCATTCCATCGTGCTCTACTACAACAAGAGCTATCTCGAAGGATCCCGCTTCCTTGACGGCGACGGAAAACTGACGGGCATCAACAATCTCGCCGATTTCGAAGAGGCGCTGGCACTGGCCAAGGAGAAAGGCTCGACCGCGCCGGTTTCCTATTCGACCGCCGATGACGGCGGGATCTACCGGGTCTTCTACACCCTGCTGGCGCAACAGGGCGGCGAGCTGATAACCGGCGAAGAGGTTCTGGCCGGCGACAACCTGCAGAAGGCGGCCAAGGCGATCGAGATCATGACGAAATGGTCCGAGAACGGCTGGCAGCCGGAGCAGACGGAATACGAGGCCTCGGTCGCACTGTTCACGTCGGGCAAGGCTGCTTTCCATCTGAACGGCGTCTGGGAAGTGCCGACCATGGTGGACACGGAGAAAAAGGGAGCGCTCGGCTTCGAATGGGGTGCGGTGCAGGTGCCGAACCTGCTCGGCACCGAAGCGACCTGGGCCGATTCCCATTCTTTCGCCATTCCCAAAGGCACCACCATGTCGCCGGAAAAGCGCGCGGCGGTCATGACCGTGATCGGCTGGATGGAGAAGAACGCGCTTTCATGGGCGGATGCAGGCCATATCCCGGCCTACAAGCCTGTGGCCGAAAGCGAGGAATTCAAGAAGATGGAGCCGAACGCCACCTATTCCTCGCTGGCGGATTCGGCGGCCTACGATCCGCGCTCGCCGATCGCGGGCGTCGCTTCCCCCGTCTACGACGCTTCGATCAACATCATCTCCCCGGCCATCCACGGCTATATGGACCCGATGCAGGCAGCCGAGCAGGTCAAGAGCGAGCTGCAGTCGCGCCTGCACTGACGACGTCGATAAACCGCCGCGCCGGATCGGCGCGGCGGTTCTTTCTGCTGGAAGGATGCGATACCGTGGCAATGTTGACCAATCGGCGCAAGGAAGTGGCTGTCGCCATGACGCTCGTGGCGCCCTTCGTTCTGACTTTCGCGCTGGTGTTCCTCTATCCGACGATCCGCATGGTCGAGCTGAGTTTTACCAACTCGCCCCTGATCGGACCGGGCGAATGGGTCGGGCTGGACAATTTCAGGCGCCTGCTGACCGACAATCTCTTCTATACCTCGCTGAAGAACAACGGTTACTTCGTCCTTCTGACGGTGGTGCCGACCACGGTGCTCGCCCTTTGCATCGCACTTTTGATTACGCGGCTCAAAGGTCCGTTGCAGGCCTTCGCGCTGTCCATCTTCTTCCTGCCCTATATCCTGCCGGTTTCCGTCGTTACCCAGATCTGGCTGTGGATGCTGGACTTCCAGTTCGGCGTGCTGCAGTCCGTCTTCACCATGTTCACCGGCAAGCCGGTGCCGGTGTTCAAGAATCCCTATTGGGTCATGCCGACGGTCGCCGCCGTGACGATATGGTGGACCAACGGCTTCAACGTTCTGCTGTTCATTGCGGGGCTGCGGAACATCCCGCGGGATTATTACGAGGCCGCCGCTCTCGACGGCGCCACGAAGAAGCAGCAGTTCACGCGGGTGACCTGGCCGCTGCTCTGGCCCGTGACCGCGCTGATCCTGACATTGCAGTTGATCCTGCAGTTGAAGATCTTCGACCAGATCTATCTTCTCAGCAGCGGCGGGCCGTTCAACTCGTCCTACGTTCTCTTGCTGATGGTCTATCGCGAGGCCTTTCAGCTGAACCATGGCGGATACGCCTCGGCCATCGCGCTGATCCTTTTCGTGGTCATCGTCATCCTGTCGGTCCTCCAGTTTCAGCTTCTGCGCATGGGAAGGCGTCGATGAAAAAATTCCGAACCATCGAAAACTGGGTGCTGACCGTCGGCACGCTGTTTGCCGCAGCGCTCTGGATATTCCCGCTCTATTGGGCGTTCATCACCTCCATCCGCTCGGAGGAGCGTGTCGTCAGCGACGCCGCCGGCATCGTGCCCGACGAGTTCAACCCCATTTCCTATTTCGAGGTGATCTGGAACACCAGGCTCCTGAACTGGTATTTCAATTCGATCGGCACGGCGGTGATCATCACGCTCGTGGTGATCGTGTCGGGCATGATGTGCGCCTATGCCATTTCCCAGATGCGGTTCCCGGGAAGGCGGCTTCTCTACGGCATCGTCCTGGCGAGTTTCATGGTGCCGTCGCAGGCGCTCGTCGTCACCCAGTTCATTCTCATGAACGATCTCGGCCTCATCAACACCTGGGCTGGGATCATCCTTCCGCAGCTCATCGTTCCCGTGGTGATCATCGTCTACAAGCAGTTCTTCGATGCGGTTCCGAAGGAAATGAGGGAGGCCGTGGTCCTGGATGGCGGCGGGGACTACACGCTGCTCTTCAAGATCTATCTGCCGCTGAACTGGGGCATCACCACCGCGCTCGCCATCATCACCTTCATCATGGCCTGGAATCAGTTTCTCTGGCCTTTCCTGGTGGTCACAACCGAGGACAGAATGACGATCCCCGTCGGCATCACCCAGGTGAACGATGCCTTCGGCGTCTATTATGCGCGCCTCATGTCGGTTGCCCTTCTCGGCGCCATGCCCGTCGCGATCGCCTATCTGATCTTCCAGAAAAAGGTGACGGAAGCCGTGATGATCTCCTCCGGCGTCAAAGGATAGATTCCAGCTAAAGCGTCTTTGCGCGTTCGAATGAACGCGCGGCGCTCCCGGCCTGTGTTCGAAACGGGAACGGCTTGAACGCGCACGCCACATTCGATCGAGACACCCCTCTGCGTCAGGCAACGAAACTCCGCCGACCTGAATTGCGCCTCCAAGGCTCTCACACGCTTTCGGTTAGAGAAAACGTTTTCTCTTGTTGACAATCGAGGTGAGAAAAGGTTTTCTCATTGTCGAACCTGGGAGGAGGCCGAAGCTGACCACGCAGCGCAACAGGATAGGGCGCGTGACGATCCACGATCTCGCGCGCGCGGCTGGCGTCAGCGTTTCGACGGTGTCGAAGGCGTTGAACGACAACGGCCGGATGGCGGCGGAAACACGGGCGCGCATCAAGCGGATCGCGGCCGAAATAGGTTTCCGGCCGAATGCGCTGGCGCGCGGGCTCTTGTCCAGCCGGTCCTTCACCATCGGCCTTCTGACCAACGACACCTACGGCCGTTTCACCCTGCCGGTCATGGCCGGCGTATCGGAAGCGCTTGTCGATCACGGTGTATCCGTCTTCCTCTGTGCGATCGAGGACGATCCCGCGCTCGGCAAAATCCATGTCGACGCCATGCTGGACAAGCAGGTGGATGGCATCATCGCGACAGGCAAGCGAACCGACAGGTCTCTCCCGGTCGATCTCGCTGGCCTGCCGGTGCCGGTGGTTTACGCCTTCACCGCCGGTACGCCGGGCAGCGTGACGCTCACCGCCGATGACGGACACGGCGCAAGCCTTGCGACGACATGGCTGAAGGAGATCGGGCGCCGCCGGCTGGTGCATGTCACGGGGCCGGAGAGTTTCGTCTCGGTGCGCGAGCGCGCGTCGGCTTTTCGCGACGTGGCCGGAAGCGATGCGCCGGTGTTCCATGGGATATGGTCGGAGAGCTGGGGCCATGAGGCTGTCGCAAGACTTTGGAAGGCAGGCGGGGAACGCCCCGACGGCATCTTTTGCGGCAACGACCAGATTGCGCGCGGCGTGATCGATGCGTTGCGCGCGCGCGGCGTCCGCGTACCGGGCGACGTCTCCGTCGTCGGATTCGACAATTGGGAGATCATGGCGGAGCAGACCCGTCCGCCGCTGACCACCGTGGACATGAATCTCAAGGAGCTCGGCCGGCAGGCGGGCCTGATGGTGCTCGCGCTGGGACGCGGCGAGACCGTCGAGCCGGGCCTGCGGAAGCTGCCATGCAGACTGGTGGTCCGGCAGTCCTGCGGAGGCCGCCCGAACGAAGAATAACGAAGAGGAGGAGGCCGCATGTGCGGCCCGGACAGAAGGAGGAATGTCGGTGTTGAAGAAACTGTTTGCTACGATGGCGCTCGTCTGTGGACTTGGTATGTCCACGGCGTCGGCCGAAACCATCAATATGTGGGTGCGCTCGGGTATCGGCGACGCCTTCAAGGAGGTCGTCAAGTCCTACAACGCGGCCCAAGAGGACAAGGTGGAGCTGACGGAAGTTCCCTTTGCCGAACTGGTTCAGAAATACGCGACCGCGATCGCTGGCGGCCAGGCGCCGGACGCGCTGTCGCTTGATCTGATCTACACGCCAGCATTCGCCGCGGCCGGTCAGTTGGAGGATATGACCGATTGGGCGAAAGCCTTGCCCTATTTCAATTCGCTTTCGCCGTCCCATGTACGGCTCGGAACCTATGAGGACCGGATCTACGGTCTGCCGCTCCTGGTGGAGACGTCCATCTTCGCCTGGAACAAGGATCTCTACAAAAAGGCCGGCCTCGATCCCGAAAAGGCGCCGGCGACATGGGAGGAGATCACCGCCAATGCCGAGAAGATCCGCGCACTTGGGGGCGATACCTACGGCTTCTATTTTTCCGGCGGCGGCTGCGGCGGCTGCATGATCTTCACCTTCACGCCGCTGGTGTGGGGTGCTGGCGCCGACATCCTCTCCGAGAACGGGAAGACCGCCACGCTCGATACGCCCGAAATGCGCAAGGCCGTCGATATCTATCGCAATCTTGTCGCCAAGGACACGGTCCCGGCGGGCTCGGCGAGTGACAACGGCGTCAATTTCCTGAGCTTCACCAACGGCAGGATCGGCCAGCAGAGCCTCGGCGCCTTCGCGATCGGCACGCTCGTCACGCAGCATCCCGAGATCGATTTCGGCGTCACCCTCATTCCCGGCGTGGACGGCAAGCCCTCCTCCTTCGCCGGCGGCGACAACTTCGTCGTGACCAAGGGCACCCCGAAGCTCGATGCCGTCAAGAAATTCCTCGAATATACCTATTCGATGGAAGGCCAGAAAATCATGGCCAAGTTCGGCAGCCTGCCGACCCGCGGCGACATAGCGGAGCAGGTTCTGGAAGGACTCGATCCGCGGCTGAAGGTCGGCATCGAAGCGATTGCGGTGGCCAAGACGCCCTATACGCTGCAGTTCAACGATCTGATCAACAGCTCGAACGGGCCGTGGGCGACCTTCATCAACGCCGCCATTTACGGCGACGACGTGGAGGGCGCCTTTGCCAACGCGCAGTCGGAGATGCAGTCGATCATCGACGCCGCGCAATGATCGAGAGGGGAGGGGTGTCCTTGCGTCGCTCCTCCACCATCCATCAGCAAAGAAAGAGCTCACCATGACGATGCCCGACATCGCGCTTGCACAGCCGCGCCGCCGGTCAAGACGCAAGACCGGCTGGTACGGCCTCATCTACATCGCGCCGGCGATGGCGCTCGTGACGGTGTTCTTCGTGCTGCCGGTTCTGTTCACGCTCTGGATGAGCCTGCATCGGTGGCCGCTGCTCGGCACCCCGAGCTGGATCGGGTTCGGCAACTATGTCCGCATGTTCAACGATGCCCGCTTCATGACCGCGCTCGGCTTCACCGCGCACTACACGGTCGTGGTGACCGTCGCGATCTTTGCCGTCGCCTTTCCGCTGGCGCTCTTCGTCGAGAGGCAGCGGCCGCTGGTCTCGACCTACCGTACCATCATCTTCCTGCCGGTCGTGGTGGGTCTCGCCTCCGCCTCGCTCCTGTGGGTGTGGCTCGCCAATGTCGACAGCGGCCTATTCTCGCCGCTCTTCGATATGCTCGGGCTCACCAGCGGCAGGATCAATCTGCTGGCGTCCTTCGACGCCGCCTTCCTCACGATCGTCGTGATGGTGATCTGGAAGATCGCGGGCTTCACCATGATCATCCTGCTGACGGGGCTTCAGTCCATCCCGGCGGAACTGACGGAGGCCGCACGCATCGACGGCGCGCGGCGCTGGCAGCGCTTCCGCCACCTGACCCTTCCGCTGATGCGCCGGACGCTGGCCCTGGCGCTGATCCTGTCCGTGACCGGTTCGATCCTCGCCTTCGACCAGTTCTACATCATGACGAGCGGCGGCCCGCAGAACCGGATGATCTCGGTCGTTTACTACATCTTCAACCAGTCCTTCGTGTCCTTCAATCTGGGCTACGGCGCGGCGCTCTCCATCGCCCTTCTCTGCATCTTGGTCGCTATCAGCGTCATACAGCTCTGGCTGCTCAAGGTAGGAGACGAACGGCCATGAGGACGCGCCGGGAAATCCGCGCCCGCAAGGCGCTCTGGAACAGGATCGCCTATCATGGGGTGGGCATCGGCACGGCCTTCTTCTTCCTGGCGCCGTTCCTCGTCGGCTTTCTCGCCTCGTTCCGGCCGAGTGCCGAAAGCGGGCAGCCGCCTCTGCCGCCCTGGCCAGTCTCCGGCTTCAGCTTCGACGCCTACCGCACGCTGGACGGCTTCGGTTCCGGCATCTGGCAGCACACGGTCAATTCGCTGATCGTGTCGGCCGGAACGGTCGTGTTGACGGTGGTCGTCAGCGTGCTGGCGGGTTACGGCTTCTCGCGCTACCGCTTTCCCCTGAAGAACGTGCTCTTCGTGCTGATCATCGCGACGCTGATGATCCCCTTCCAGTCGATCCTGACGCCGCTCTTCATCATCCTTGCTAGACTCGGGCTCAATAATTCGCTCTTCGGCCTGGTGCTCATCTACGTCACCCTCCAGCTTCCCTTTTCGGTCTTCATGATGCGCAACGCCTTCGACGCGGTGCCGAAGGAGATCGAGGAGGCGGCTCGCATCGACGGCGCGCGAGACCTGAAGCTCCTCGTGCGGGTGCTGCTGCCGCTCGTCATGCCGGGGGTGGCGACCGTCTCGATCTTCGCCTTCCTCAACGCCTGGAACGAGTTCCTCGCCGCGCTGGTACTGCTCTCCAGCAACGAGAACTACACGCTGCCGGTGCTGATGACTGCGGTGCGCGCAGGCCGGCTCGGCGCGATCGACTGGGGCGCGGTCCAGGCGGGGGTAACCGTCATGGTCGTCCCCTGCCTCTTCGTCTTCCTTCTCCTTCAACGCTATTACATGCGCGGGCTGATGGCCGGCGCGGTGAAATGACAGATCAGAAAGCGAGATTCCATGGCCAGCAAGAGAAAAGACCGTCAATTCCGCCCCGTCGCCGTTCCGGATGTCGATCTCGGAGGCTTCTGGGGAAAATGGCAGGATGCGGTTTGCGACTCCACCGCCGAGACCCTGCTTGATCGATGCGTGGAGGCGGGCATGGTGCAGGCGATCGACGTCAGCCAGCCGAGCCCCGGCGTTGTCATCCCGATCCAGCCCTGGGGCGGCACGACGCAGATGTTCTGGGATTCGGACCTCGGCAAATCGATCGAGACCATCGCCTACTCGCTCTATCGCCGCGCCAATCCCGAGCTGGAAGGGCGCGCCGATGCGATCATCGACATGTATGAGAAGCTCCAGGACGAGGACGGCTATCTGAATGCCTGGTTCCAGCGCGTGCAGCCCGACCGGCGCTGGACCAACCTGCGCGATCATCACGAGCTCTACTGCGCCGGCCACCTGATGGAGGCGGCGGTCGCCTATTACCAGGCGACCGGAAAACGCAAGCTGCTCGACATCATGTGCCGCTACGCCGACTATATGATCAAGATCTTCGGCCGTGGCGAGAGCGAGATGCCCGGTTATTGCGGCCATGAGGAGATCGAGCTCGCGCTGGTCAAACTCGCCCGCGTCACCGGCGAGAAGAAATATCTCGACCTCTCGAAATTCTTCATCGACGAGCGCGGCACCGAGCCGCATTTCTTTACGGAAGAGGCCAAACGCGACGGGCGCGACCCGGAGAGCTTCATCCAGAAGACCTATGAATACGGCCAGGCGCATCTGCCGGTGCGCGAGCAGAAGAAGGTCGTCGGCCACGCCGTCCGCGCCATGTATCTCTATTCGGGCATGGCCGACATCGCGACGGAGTACAAGGACGACAGCCTGACGGACGCCCTCGATATTCTCTGGGACGATCTCGTCACCAAGCAGATGTACATCACCGGCGGTATCGGCCCGGCGGCATCGAACGAGGGCTTCACCGACTATTACGATCTGCCGAACGACACTGCCTATGCGGAGACCTGTGCATCCGTCGGCCTCGTCTTCTGGGCAAACCGCATGCTCGGCCGCGGCCCCGACCGACGTTATGCGGACATCATGGAGCAGGCTCTATACAACGGCGCGCTGCCGGGATTGTCGATGGACGGGAAGACGTTCTTCTACGACAATCCGCTGGAAAGCACTGGAAAGCATCACCGCTGGAAATGGCACCACTGCCCCTGCTGCCCGCCGAATATCGCAAGGCTCGTCACCTCGATCGGCTCCTATATGTATGCCGTGGCCGATGACGAGATCGCGGTTCACCTCTACGGCGAGAGCAAGCTCAAGGCCGAGCTCGCCGGCGGGCCCACCGTGATGTTGAAGCAGGCGACCAACTATCCCTGGGAGGGTGCGATCACCTTCACCGCCGGGCTCGCCAAGCCGGCCCGCTTCGCGCTTTCGCTGCGGATTCCCGCCTGGGCGGACGGTGCGACGCTGAGCGTAAACGGCGAAATGCTTGATCTTTCCACGGTGACGACTGACGGCTATGCCCGCATCGATCGGGAATGGAAGGACGGCGACCGGATGGCTCTCTACCTGCCGCTCGCGCTGCGCCCGCAATATGCGAGCCCCAAGGTGCGACAGGACGTCGGCCGCGTTGCGCTGATGCGGGGGCCGCTGGTCTATTGCGTCGAGGAAACGGACAATGGCGGCGATCTGAACGCGATCGTGGTGCCGGCCGACCTGCCGCAAGCCGAAACGGCGGTTCTGGCGGACCTGAACGGCGCGATTGCGATCGATCTGCCGGTTCTGCGTGAAGATGCGTCCGGCTGGGAAGGGGCGCTCTATCGCGATAAGCCGGCGGAGAGAAAACCGGCCACGGCACGTCTCGTGCCCTATCACCTTTGGGACAATCGAGCGCCGGGCGAAATGCTCGTCTGGCTGCAGGCCGGCAGATAGGGCCGGGCGATGATGAACGGAACGACCACGGCAAGCGTCGCGCTCCGGGAGGTACGCAAGAGCTATGGCGGCCTGGAAGTCATCCACGGCATCGATCTTGCTGTCGCAGAGGGCGAATTCGTCGTCTTCGTCGGCCCCTCCGGCTGCGGCAAGTCCACGCTGCTTCGCATGATAGCCGGGCTGGAGGAGGTGACGGAAGGCGAGATCGCGATCAAGTGCAGGGACGTCACCGATCTCGATCCGTCCGACCGCGGCATCGCCATGGTCTTCCAGTCTTATGCGCTCTATCCGCATATGAGCGTGCGCGACAATCTCGCCTTCGGGCTTAAGATGGCGCGCACGGGGACCGCAGAGATCGAGCGGCGCGTGGCGCAGGCATCGGCCATCCTCAAGATCGACCATCTGCTCGACCGAAGGCCGGGGCAGCTTTCGGGCGGGCAGCGCCAGCGCGTGGCGATCGGCCGGGCGATCGTGCGCAAGCCGGATGTCTTCCTGTTCGACGAACCGCTGTCGAACCTCGATGCCGAATTGCGGGTGTCGATGCGCATCGAGATCGCGCGGCTTCATCGCGATCTCGGCAACACGATGATCTACGTCACTCACGATCAGACGGAGGCGATGACGCTCGCCGACCGGATCGTCATCCTGCGTGACGGCCGTATCGAACAGGTCGGCACGCCGCGCGAGGTCTACGAGGATCCTGCAAACATCTTCGTCGCCGGCTTCATCGGATCGCCGCGGATGAACCTTCTCGAAGCGCGATGGCTCGGCGACGGCAGGCTGCGGATCGCCGATACCGTTCTGGACGCACCGCTGAGGCAAGCCGGGCTCTCCGCCGACGAGCCCGTGACTTTCGGAATCCGGCCGGAACATATCCGCCTTGCGGCGGATGGGGCTGGCGTGAATCCGGCGACAGTCGAGTTCACCGAATATCTGGGCGGTACGCTCTATATCTATTGCAGGCTGGCCGACGGCCAGGGGGTAATCGTCGAGCATCGCGGTGAAGAGGATATTCCGGACGGTTCGACGGTCCATCTTTGCTTCTCATCCGAGAAACGTCGTTACTTCCATCCGAACGGATCGCGCATCCGTTGATCTCACCGGAAAGATCGTCGCCGAGATGGCTGCGGGTCACCCGACCACGATCGATATCGCGCCTTTCAGGGCGGGCAGGTTTTGACCCGCGACGCCAACCGGATTAATCCTCCTCTTCTAGAGCGCGGCTTCGGCCGTCTGCAAGCAAACGCGGATATGCCATGACTTCTGCCAATATTCTGATCTGCGACCTCGTCGGACTGCAATTCGACGCAAAGGGCAACCCGGATTTCAGCGAGGCAAAGGCCTTCATAGAGGCCAAGGACGGCGTGTTCCACGAGGGGGGCATCGAAACGGTGGGCGCGATTGCCCCCGGCAAGTTGAACTTCTTCTACCAGCCAGATCTCAGCACGCGGGAGGAACTGCTCGCGGCCGCCGGCGAGGGCCGGTACGATGCCGTCATCGCCGCCGCCACCTTCATCCCGGCCGAAGCGAAGTTCCGATGGGGCGGCGTGCGGATCGGTGCCGGCACCGGCAATATGGGATCGGCCTCATGGGGCGGCGGAAGCGGCAACGGCGGCGAGGCGCCGCTGATGAACACGCCGGGCATCAACAGCCGCGCCACGGCGCAGATGGTCATGAAGGCTCTCCTCAGGGTTCGGCCCGACCTGCCGGTCGAAACGCTCGACGCCCTCGTCTCGGCCGGCGATTTCGATACCGGCAAACGATTGCGCGATTTCCCGACGGCAAAGCTCGAAGGCAAGCGCATGGCCGTCATCGGCTATGGCAATATCGGGCGGGAGGTGGCGAAGCTGGCGCAGGCGTTCGGCATGCACGTGGTGGTCCATGCGAGGCCGCGTCATCGCAGATGGATCGAGGCGGAAGGTTTCGCATATGCGCAAACTCCGCTCGATGCGGCGCGCGGCGCCGATGTCCTTTCCGTCCATGTCGGATTGGGCAGCTTCGACGACGCTGCAAAGCGCTACGCCAATGCAGGACTGATCGGTGCCAGCGTGCTCGATGCGCTTAACCGGGATGCCGTCGTGATCAATTATGACCGGGGCGAGCTGATCGATGTGGACGCCTTGGCGGCGGCGATGGCGTCGGGCAGGGTGGCCCACGCGTCGATCGACGCCGATCTTTTCAAGGATGCGGAAACCGGAGCGTTGACCGGACCGATGGTGCCCTACCTGTCCCTTGTCGAAGGATATGCGGACCGCCTGGAACTGCTCCCGCATGCGGCGGCCGACACCGACCACCCTTCCCGCGTTGCCGGAGCGAAGCAGGCGATCGAGCAGATCTACGAAGCGATCGTCAATCGGCGGGTCTACAATCTGAAGGGCACGTTGCCGGCGGGATATGTCGATATGGGGCCGAAGGTTCCGCCAGGGATCGGTGGCGTCACCGCGGCGCGACTGACGGCGCTCGCCGCCGACGAGCGCTCCGTCGCAATGCTTGCGGCGTCGAGCGCGACTGTCGCCATGTTCTGGGAGCGTGTTGCCAAAACGGTCTCTGCCGAAGAACGGCAGGCCCTGGTTGCTTTAGAGGGCGACAAGCTTGTCGAGGCCGTCAACCGCCTCTCGGCCCAACTGCGGCTGCATGGTTTTTCCGGGCCGTTCCTGCCGTAACCCGGTTTCTCGGGCCAGGCGTCCGGCTCTCTTTTGCCGCCCAGCCGGACGAATCCGTTCGCATTACGTTTGAAGCACTCGACCCTGTTCGCTCTGATTGTACTGGCGATCGGCAGAAAATGACGCGACCTCATTACCGCGTCGGCGGAAACTTTCGGCTTTGTGGATGGTTCTGAAATCATGGCGAGGAAAGGAGACAGGAAGATGTTGTTGGAGTCGCTTCTGTTGCTGCTCGTGCCTCTCGTGCCGCTATCGGCGATCCTGCTGCTTTTGTGGATCGGTCCTCCACGACGCGAAAGCCATCCCACGTTTCAACGGCTGAAATAGCAGGCGGCGATCTTCGCCGCAACCGGGAGTGGCTCGGGGGCTCCGCGAATTCTCCGGTCGGCCAACGGTGGCGACGCGCCGAATGGCAGGTCTGCGATACGGAACTTCCGCGGCGCGGACTTGTTATGGCCGGAAAAGGAAGGATGCCATGACAGGTCGCACCGCTATTTTCACTCTGATTGTCGTCGCTATCGTAATCGTTCTCCTCGCGCTTCTGATGCCGGGCGCCAATGAACCGGGAGGAGGGCAGCCTTCCCCCAGCGCCATTGATCAGTCCGAATGATCGAGGGCCGCATGAGAGACACCGGTCCAAAAGCGCGCGGCCGCATGATCGTCTTCGTTCTGGTCATCCTGATGATCGCCCTTGCCATCGCAGCCTACTACCTGTTCGGCAACACGCCCGGCGAGGTATCGGGATGAGCGACCCCGACAAAGATCCGGCGCTGGCGCCATCCGCCGACAGCAGCCCTCGCAAGGAAAGGAAGCTGCTTGCGGGCAAGGGACTAGCCTGGTTTATCGCAGGCGTTGCCGTGGCTGCCTTCCTCATTTACCTCTTCATCGTCTTCTACGGGGTGACGACGGGAGACTGATGGATGCCTTTCGTCGAGGACAGCGGATTTGCGCATATGCATCCAAAAAGGTGGCTTGAATGTCGATTGATATCATAGCGCAAATGCCAGGACAGGCGCTGCCACGATTCATGGCTATGTCCAACGCTTCGGAATTTTCGGGCAGTCGCCTGTTTCCTTTGTTCCGCTGAGGGAAGAATCAGGGCAGATTGAATATCTGACATCTGGGACCGGGCGGATGGGCCGCAAGGGCAATCTGGAGAAGAAAATGCCGTTCAAAGCTCTGCTGACCGCTGCCGCAATAGCGTTGCTGGCCCTTTCCGGCTGCGCAAGCACCGCCGCGAACAACACGACCTATGCCCGCCCGCCGGATTCCGGAGGGCTGCGCATTCCCATAAACTGAGCCGCGATCGCGCCGGTCCGGCCAATCCTTCGATTGCGCGAGGCAGAGTGGAACCTTTGCGCCGATGCGCTGTTCGGACGACAGATCAGCCGGCGAACGCGTCCCCTCCAAAACCCCAAAGCCGCTGGTCAGGCCCCGCCTGTGTCCCCGGGCGGGGCCGCCATTTTTTCCGTCCTGATTGACACCCGCGATCCTTCCCCTATCTGCCGACCGGGCAACAGGAGGACGTCGATGTTCAAAACCATTCTTGCTTTGGCTGTTTTGTGTGTCGTTTCGCTGGGGTCGGCGGCCGCGGCCGACCGGGGGAAGGTTCTGGAAAGGCAGAAGATGCCAAGCCAGATCCTCGGCAAGGATGTCGAATATACGCTCTATCTGCCGCCGGGCTATGTCAGTGGCGAGCGGAAATATCCCGTCATTCATCTCATGCACGGCGGGGGAGACGGCAAGAACACGGACTGGTATCAGTATGGAAGCGCCAATCTCGTCTTCGACCGCCTGATCGAAAGCGGCGAGGTTCCGCCTTTCATCGCCGTTACGCCCGAGGGCCGGCGCGACGAGGAAAACAAGTTCAATACCTACTACATGAACGATGCCGACGGCGGCTACCGCTGGCAGGACATGTTCGTTCAGGAATTCGTGCCCTATGTCGAGAAGACCTACGACGTCGTTCCCGGCAAGGAAAACCGCGGAATCCTCGGGCTCTCCATGGGCGGTTATGCGGCGATGGCCTTTTCGCTGAAGCATCCCGACATGTTCGCCGGCGCCGCAGCGTTGAGCGCCGCATTCCGCACCGATCACCAGATCGTCGAACTCGACCAGGCGGGCTATGACCGCCGTTACGGCAAGGCTTGGGGCCTCGGATTGACGGGGAAGGACAGGCTGAACGCACCCTATTATGCCAACAGCGTACTTGATCTGGTCGAAAAGGTGCCGCCGGAGCAGATAAAAAAGACCGGCTTCTATATCGATTGCGGCTCCTATGACGACTTTTTCGTCGGCAATGCCGAATTGCACCTCAAGCTTCGGAAGATGGGGATAGAACATCGCTTCATGGCGCGGGAGGGCGGCCACGACTGGGATTACTGGCGAACGGGATTGCCCGAAGCGACGAAGTTCCTCGGAGGCCTGTTCCGAAAGTGATGGAACTTCGAAATGCGACCGTCATCCCCGTCCGGACGGACAGGGACGACGTGCTGCAACCGCCTATGCCGGCTGAAGTCTGGTGCGCGGCAGCGGCGGAAAGGCGAGCGCCACGGCAACGGCGCCAAGCCCCACCATCGCAGATCCGATGAAGAGCCAGGAGTAATTGGAAAACGTATCGAAAACCCAGCCGCCGGCCAGCGGACCGAAAGCCATGCCGATGCTGGAGAGCATCGTCGCGGCGCCGAATACGGTGCCGATGATGCGCGGTCCGAAATATTCGCGGGCAAGCACGGCATAGAGCGGCATCACGCCGCCATAGGCGCCGCCGAAGATGACGGCGAGCGCATAGAATTCGCCAAGCTCGCTGACGACGAGATAGGCCGCGATCGCGGCCGCCTGCACCATGAGCCCCGCGATCAGAACGGGCTTGACGCCGAGTCGGTCGGCGAGCACGCCGAACAGCACGCGTCCGCCGAGCCCCGCCAGGCCTTCGATGCTGTAGATGCTGACGGCTGCCATCGGGCCGACGCCGCAGAGCATGGCATAGCTCACCATGTGGAAGATCGGGCCGGAATGCGCGGCGCAGCAGGCGAAGAACGTGAGCCCGAGAACGAGAAATTGCGGCGAACGGAAGACCTGCATGAGCGGCCGGGCGCCGGCGGCGGGCACCGTTTCGGAAGAGGGAGCCGTTCCGGCAGCGGTGGAAGGCTGGCGCACCAGCATCGCGGCCGGCAACAGCAGCACCCAGGCCATGATGCCGATCGCCAGCATGGCGGTGCGCCAGTCATAGGCCGTGATCAGCCACCGCGCGAACGGCGACACGGTCATCGGGGCAACACCCATGCCGGCCGAAACGAGAGAGACGGCAAGGCTGCGGTTTTTCTCGAACCATGCCGTCGTGACCGCTATCATCGGGGCGAAGAAGGCGCTGGCGGAAAGGCCCACCAGGACGCCGTAGGTCAACTGGAACGTGAGGAGCGAACCGGTTCGGCTGGCCAGCACGAGGGCGAGCCCCAGTAGTACGGCGCCGATAAGAACGACGATCCGCGCCCCGAAGCGATCCGTCGCCGCTCCCCATAGGAAGCCGCCGACGCCCATGACCAGAAAGTTGAGCGTCATCGCGCTGGAAATACCGGCGCGCGACCAGCCCGTTTCGGCCGTCATCGGCTCGAGGAAGATCGCCAGTGAAAACATCGCGCCGAGAGCGACGCAGGTCATCAGCGCGCCTGCGCCGACGATGATCCAACGATAAGAATGACTCATGTTCGACATCCCGTTGCTTTAGAACTGATCGGAGCGGCGCCGGTCGACGATAGCTATCGCCGGTTCGGCTTGCGACCAGAGGACGCCCGACATTGCCCGATGCCGACATCGGCTCGCAATTTTTTTAGGCGATCGGCGGATGGCGGAAGCCAGTTTGGCCATGATCGCAGTTGGCGTGATGAATTCCGCGTGAAACAGCCGGTACAAACGGATTCCTGCCCTCAAACAGTCTCAATGGATCGATTTTCATTGCCAATCGTTATGCCCATTCGAATCGCCAGGGCAAGTTCCAACCGCCCCGTCGGTCACGACCTGAAAAGGAGAGACGAAATGAAAAAGACCATCGTTATTGCGCTCGCAGCAGCCTTGCCGGTTCTCGCCAGCGGAGTGACCACAAACGCGGCGGATGCGGTGACCTACCAGGAGCGTGAGCCCTATCGCGAGCCGGACGTGCGCAACGGCGTGAAGATCGGTTATCTCGATTGCACCATCGGCGGCGGTCTCGGCTATGTCCTCGGGTCGGCAAAGGAGGTCGATTGCGTCTTCCGTTCGGTCAATGGCGGCGAACTCGAGGATCATTATAGCGGTGCGATCCGCAAGCTTGGCGTCGATCTTGGCTTCACCACCCGCAGCCGGTTGATCTGGGCCGTGTTCGCACCGACGGCCGGTTATCATCGCGGCTCGCTCGGCGGCATCTATCAGGGCGCAACGGCGGAAGCGACGGTGGGTGCCGGTGTCGGCGCGAACATTCTGGTCGGCGGCACGTCGGGTTCGATCCATCTTCAGACAGTCAGCGTGACGGGCCAGCTCGGCCTCAATGTCGCCGCAACCGGCACGTCGATGACGCTGACCTCCGTCAACTGAATGATGCCGTAAACCGATTGGGAATTCCCTGAAGGTTTCCCAAAGAAAAAAAGCCGGGGGCGCGCGCACCCGGCTTTTTTCATCTGATTTCCCCGACCTTTGGCCGCGGATAATTTTTGTTCCGCCTTTACCGTTCGTTAGCAGGCATTTTGTCGAACACTTATCCGCTTTTGGAAATTCCTTCCTCGTCGCCGCTAAATTTCTACATATTCTATAGAATATCAATGTAGATGATCGGGGACGGAAAATGACAGGACAATCCACAAGAGGCGGGATCGGGCGCCGCGATATCCTGAAGCTCACGGCGGTGACGGGTGCCGCATTGGCGGGGGCCAGTCTGCTCGGCCATCGCCCGGCGCTTGCCGAAGCGGAACTGTCGTTGAAGGGCAGGCGGATCGGCATCAGCGCCACCGGAACGGACCACTATTTCGACCTCCAGGCCTATAATGCCCAGATTGAGGAGGTGAAGCGGCTCGGGGGCGAGCCGATTGCGGTGGATGCCGGCCGCAACGACGGCAAGCTCGTCTCCCAGCTTCAGACGCTGGTCGCGCAGAAGCCTGATGCCATCGTCCAGACGCTCGGCACGCTCTCGGTTATCGATCCCTGGCTGAAGCGGGCGCGCGATGCCGGGATCCCGGTTCTGACGATCGATGTCGGCTCCACCAATTCGCTGAACAACACCACCTCGGACAATTGGGGCATCGGCAAGGATCTTGCGCTCCAGCTCGTCGCCGATATCGGAGGCGAGGGCGACATCGTCGTCTTCAACGGCTTTTACGGCGTGACGCCCTGCGCGATCCGCTACGACCAGCTTGTCAACGTCATCAAATATTTCCCGAAGGTGAAGATCGTCCAGCCGGAACTGCGCGACGTCATCCCGAACACGGTGCAGGACGCTTTCACGCAGATCACGGCCATCCTCAACAAATATCCGGAAAAAGGATCGATCAAGGCCGTCTGGTCCGCATGGGACATTCCGCAGCTCGGCGCAACGCAGGCGCTGACGGCGGCGGGCCGCACGGAAATCAGAACCTACGGTGTCGACGGCAGCCCGGAGGTCCTGCAGCTTCTGGCGGACCCGAATTCTCCCGCCGCCGGCAATGCCGCCCAGCAGCCGGCTGAGATCGGCCGCACCGCGATCCGGAACGTCGCACGCCAGCTCGCCGGCGAAACTCTGCCGCGCGAGACCTATGTTCCGGCACTCCTTGCCAACAAGGAAACCGTCGGCGAGGTCACGAAGAAGCTCGGCATCGGTTGATCCGTCGCTTTCGACGGGTCCGGTCCGGGATCGGACCTTGGCTTTGCGGTTGTTGAAAGGAGAAGGCAGATGTCCGACGCCGCAGGAACGGTCGTAAGGAGCGGCGAGGTCATTCGCCTTGAGGGAATCGTCAAGCATTTCGGCGGTTCGACAGCCCTGTCGGGGGCATCGCTTTCCGTGCGCCGCGGCACGATTCATGGCCTCGTCGGCCAGAACGGCGCCGGCAAGTCGACCCTGATAAAGCTTCTTGCCGGCCTTCACCGCCAGGACGCCGGCGAGATCGAGATCGAAGGCAAGCCCTATGACCGGCTGACGCCGCATCTTGTCGAGGAGCTCGGCATCCACTTCATTCATCAGGATCGTCTTCTCGTGCCGAGTTTTACGGTTGGCGAGGCTCTGTTCCTCGGACGCGAGCCCCGAATTCCCGGCACGCCGTTCCTCGACCGGCGGCTGATGCAGCGCCGCGCCGCCGAAATCCTCGGCCGCTATTTCGGGCTGCGCCTGCCCAACTCCGCGCTGATCGCCGAGCTGTCGACCGCTGAAAAGCAGATCATCCAGATCACGCGCGCGCTGCTGAACCAGCCGAAGGTCCTCGTCTTCGACGAACCGACGGCCGCGCTCGTGCACCGCGAGGCTGAAATCCTTTTCCGGCTCATCCGCCGTCTGCGCGACGAGGGCATCACGGTCGTCTACATCTCGCATTACCTGAACGAGATCGAGGAGCTTTGCGATGCCGTCACGGTGCTGCGCAACGGCCGCGATGTCGCAACGCTCGAGATCGGCGAGACATCCGCCGCCGAGATCGGAGCGCTCATGGTCAACCGCGACGTGAGCGAACTCTACCCCAAGCGCGAGGTCGCGATCGGCGGCACCGTGCTCAAGGTGGAGGGTCTTTCTTCTCCCGGCCGGTATGAAGGCGTCACCTTCTCCTTGCATAAGGGCGAGATTCTCGGACTGACAGGCCTGCTCGGCTCGGGCGCGAAGGAGCTGGTGCGTACCCTGTTCGGCCTTGAGCAGTCCGGCGAAGGAACGGTCGAGGTCAATGGCAAGGTGGTCTGGACGGCAAGTCCGGCGGCGGCCGCGCGCAACAAGCTGGCACTCGTGCCGGAAGACCGCCGCCGCCACGGTGTCGCTCTGGATCTCAGCGTCGCCGAAAATGCCACGCTTGCAAGCCTGAGCCGTTTCACGCGCTTCGGCTTTCTCGACCGCACGGCGGAAATCCTGCAGGCCGAAAATCTCGTCGACCGTCTCCAGATAAAGACGAACGGCAGCGACGCCCTGGTCAAAACGCTTTCCGGCGGCAACCAGCAGAAGGTGGCGATTGCGAAATGGCTGAGCCGCCATTCGGAAATCTACATCCTGGACGAGCCGACCGTCGGCGTGGACATCGCGGCGAAGATCGAGATCTACACCCTGATCGGCGAGCTCGCCGCGCGCGGCGCGGGTGTCCTGGTCCTTTCCTCCGATCTCGACGAGCTCGTCGGCATCACGGACCGCACGCTGGTCATGTTCCGCGGCCGGATCGTCCGCGAGTTCGTTTCGTCCGAGACTTCCGCCGATCGGATCCTGGCGGCGGTCGCCGGCGCATCGGAGACCCTTCGCCATGTCGGTTGACACAGACCTTTCCTCCTATGCCGACACGCAAGAGGGTGCGGCAAAGCGCGATCCCGAACTTCTGCGCCGCCTTGCGCCGTTCCTGCTGCGCGGCGGCGCGATCCTCGCTTTCATCGCGGTCTTCGTCTTCTTCGCCGTCTCCGCACCGTTCTTTTTCACGGCCGGCAACATAGGCAACGTGTTGGCGCAGTCGGCGATCCCCGGCGTGCTCGTCATCGGTCTGACCATCGTCATGATCGCCGGCGGTTCGAATGTCGTCACGGGCGGCATGGATCTCTCGCTCGCGGCCAATATGGGGCTGAGCGCTGCCGTTTACGCCACCCTGTCGCAGGCGGGGCATGGCGATGCGGCGGCGATCGCCGGTGCGCTGGCGACGGGACTTGCGGTCGGGGCCGTCAATGCGGCCGCGGTGGTGCTTGCCGGCATCATACCGCTGCTCGCGACGCTCGCCGTGATGAATGTCGTCGCCGGGTTCGAGCTGGTACTGACCCAGAACACCGTCATTCCGGCGGCGTCCGATTTCCTCTCCATCCTATCGGCGCTCGGTCCCTTCGGCATACCCGCCCTTGCTTATGTGCTCGTCGGCTTCACCGCGATCGTTGCCCTCATAGTTCAGAACACGCCCTTCGGCCTTCGGCTCTATGCCGTCGGGGAATTCCCCGAGGCCGCACGTGCCGCGGGGCTCTCCGTCAGGCCGTTCGTGGCAGGCTCGTTCGTCGCGAGCGGATTTTGCGGCGGGGTCGCGGGCATTCTCTCGGCATCCTATCTGAGCGGCAGCACGACGGGCGCCGGCGAGATGCTGCTGCCGGTGGTGGTGACCGCGCTGCTCGGAACCGTCTTCTCGCGCCGGCTGGTGCCGACCGTCACGGGAACGCTGCTCTCCGCCCTGTTCGTCGGCTTTCTGATCAACGGCTTTCAGCTTCTCAACATATCGAGCACGCTCGTCAGCGGCGTCCAGGGGCTCCTGATCCTGCTCGTGGTTTCGGCCACGACGCTGCTCAACAGGCGGGAGATGCAGTGACATGACGCGAGCAACCGTTTCGCATGCGGGGGCATCCCCTTCGGCAAGCATACTGGCCGGTCTTGCGAGATATGCGCTGGTCCTGGCGCTCGTCGGGGTCTTCGCAATCTTCTCGGCCCTTGCGCCGAGCTTCCTGACGGCGGGCAATCTGCAAAGCATCCTGGTCAACAACTTCGCCCTGCTTGGGATCGTCTCGATCGCGATGACATTCTCTGTCTCGGCCGGCGGCATCGACCTTTCGGTCGGCACGGCCGTCGATTTTGCGAGCTTCACCTTCGTTTCCCTCGTTCTTGCCGGGCAACCGATCCCGCTGGCAGGCCTTGCGGGGCTTGCCGGCGGAGGGCTCGTCGGCGTGTTCAATGCGCTGCTGATCTCGGGCGTGGGAATTTCACCTTTTCTCGCGACGCTTGGAACGCTGTTCGTCGGGCGAAGCGTGCAGCAGCTCCTGACCAATGGCGGCAACCCGGTCTACCTGCCGCCGGCCGGCGTGCCCGAGGCATTCCGTTTCCTGGGCCACGGCACGGTCGCGGGCATTCCGGCGCCGCTCGCTGCTGCTGCTGTGGTCATCGTTCTTGCAGCGCTCGTTCTTGCCCGCGCGCGCTTCGGCCGCGTCGTCCTGTCGATCGGCATCCATCCGGGCGTCGTGCGCTATTCGGGTATCCGCGTTCGTCTTCACCTGGCCGCGGTCTATGTCCTCGTCGCCCTGATCGCATCGGTCGCCGGGCTGATCCTCACATCGACAGTCACCGTCTACATACCGTTTTCGGGGAACGCCTTCCTGCTCAATGCGATAGGGGCGACGTTCATCGGGACGACGCTCGACCGCCATGGAAGACCCAACATAGCCGGCACTGTCCTCGGTGTCCTGCTTCTCGGCATCGTCGCGAACGGCCTGCTTCTCACCGGCCTCAATTTCTATTGGCAGCAGGTCGGCACCGGCATCCTGATCTTCGCCGTTCTTGCCATCAGCTTCGCAAACAGAAAGGCCGCAGCCGGGGCATGAACCCGGACCGCGGCAAACCCGGAAGGACTATCGTCATGAGCCTGGCTTCCCAACTCTCCGAACCGGCAGGCGCCCATCGCCTCGCGAGCGAGCAGGAGGCGCTCGATGCGGCGCGCCGCCTTGCCGCGGACTTTGCCGCCGGGGCGATCCGCCGCGACCTCGAACGGACCTTGCCGGATGCCGAGCTCGACCGGCTATCGCGTTCCGGGCTGCTGGCGATCACCGTTCCGCAGGAGTATGGCGGCATAGACGTTCCGGTCGCGGTCCTGGCCGAGATCACTGCGATCCTCTCGGAAGCCGACAGCTCGATCGGGCAGATCCCGCAGAACCACTTCTATATCCTCGAGGCTCTGCGCCACGACGGGACCGAGAAGCAGAAGCGCTTCTATTTCGACCGGGCCCTGGCCGGCGATCGCTTCGGCAATGCGCTTTCGGAAAAGGGAACGAAGACGGTCGGCCATTACAATACCCGCATCACCCCGGACGGAGCCGGCTTTCGCGTGAACGGCCGCAAATTCTATTCGACCGGCGTCATCTTCGCCGACTGGATAGCGATCTTCGCTCTCGACCCGCAGGAGCGCCTCACGATGTCCTTCGTTCCGCGCGGGACGGAAGGGGTCGAGATCGTCGACGACTGGGATGGTTTCGGCCAGCGCACGACGGGAAGCGGCACGACGGTGCTCACCGATGTCTATGTGCCGGCCGATGCCGTCGTCTATCATCATCGTGGCTTCGAACGGCCCGGCACGATCGGTTCCGTCGGTCAGATCATCCATGCGGGCGTGGATCTCGGCATCGCGCGGGCCGCGTTCCGCGAGACCGTCGCGTTCGTGCGCGAGAAGGCGCGCCCGTGGATGGACAGCGGCGTCGAAAAGGCATCCGAGGATCCGCTGACGGTTGCGAAAATCGGTGATCTGGCGATCCGCATAGAAGCGGCGGAGGCGCTCGTCGAGCGCGCGGGCCGCAAGGTGGATGCCGCACGGGCGCATCCCACGGAGGAAAACGCCGTTGCCGCGACGCTGACGGTCGCCGCCGCGAAGACGCTGACCACGGAAATCGCCATCGAAGTGACGAATGTGCTTTTCGAGCTCGCCGGAACCTCCTCCACCAAGCTCGGGCTCAGTCTCGACCGCCATTGGCGCAATGCCCGCACCCACACGCTGCACGATCCGGTGCGCTGGAAATATCACGTGGTCGGCAATTACCACCTCAACGATGTCGCACCGCCGAAGAACGGCGCCCTTTGATCTGAGCCTAGCTATAGAGGCTGACCGGAGGAATGTGTCCGTTCAGGGCGAAATCGCCGACTTCGCGCGCCTTGTAGAAGACCGGGTCGTGCAGGGTATGCGTGCGGACATTGCGCCAGAAGCGATCGAAGCGGTGGCGGGAGGCCGTTGCGCGCGCGCCCATCAGCTCGAAGATGCGTGAGGTAATCTCGAGTGAGACATGCGTAGCGCTGACCTTGGCGGCATAGGCTTCGGCGGCGGCCTCGCCGCGTTCGCGCTCCGTCGCCGAACGCCCGCGCGCCAATGCCGACTGCACGGCAAGTGCGGCATTGTCGGCAAGCGCGACCGAGGCCTTGAGCGCGGCAGTGAACTCGCCAATGCGTTCGAGGATGTAAGGGTCTTCCGCGGCGCTGGAGACGCCGGACGTTATCCACGGTCGGGTCGTGGTGCGGACATAGTCGAGCGCCGTCTCCAGCGCGCCTTCCGCGGTGCCGAGATAGAAATTTACGAAAACGAGCTGGATCAGCGGCGTATTGAATGTCGCCTGCGCTGGCGGCGGTGTGTCGGGCGCGGCCAGAGGAAGGATGAAATCGCTCCCGTAAACCGGAAAATCCCTGAACTCGACGCTGCCGCTGTCGGAGAGGCGCTGGCCGATATTGTCCCAGTCGTCGTTTGCGTTGTAGCCCGGCCTGTCGGTCGGCACGACGAAATTCGCGACCTGATCGCCGAGGGCGGCGTTGGCGTTGATGCGGTCGGAGACGTGGGCTCCGGTCGAGAACGTCTTGCGGCCGTTCAGGAGAAAATGGTCGCCCTCGCGGGTGAGCACCAGTCCCGGATCGCGCGGATTGACGGCCGCGCCCCAATAGAGGCTCTTCGAGACGGTCTCGGCTCCGAGCTCCCAGGCCTGATCCGGATCGTCCGCTGCCCAATAGACATACTGGCTGTTGACATAATGATAGCCGAGCAACTGGCCGATCGAGCTTTCACCGCGGGCAAGGATCCGGGTCAGCCGCAGGCCGTCGACCCAGTCGAGACCGCCGCCGCCGATTTCCGGCGGATGAAGCGCATTCAGAAGCCCGGATGCCTTGAGCGCGGTGATCTCCGAATGCGGCGGTCTTCCCCCGGCGTCGAGTTCCGCGGCTCTGTGCGCGAGGTCTTTGGAGATGTCGAGCGCCCGCGCGAACAGCCGGTCCCGGCTTTCGGCTGCGTCCGGCTTGGTTTCCTTCAGGAGATGTAGACCGCTCATCGGATGTCCTTCCTCTCATGGCGCGAACGAGATGCTGATGCGGTTGATTTTACCATATAATCTATAAAATTAGTGCAATCCTGTTTCAAACAGTGCGCGTGCCGGGCAAAAACATGCCTCTGGCAAGCCCATCGGCGCAGCCGTATCACCAAACCCCGTAGCGGTAGCTTGAAGCGGTCCGGTGCCGCACCAGCGGAAGGGTGACGGATAAAAGAGCATAAAATTAATAGACTATATTGAATATTATCTCTGCTGTGCAACAATTGCAGTCTCGAAGACAGGAGGTTCGCATGTTCGCAGCATTGAAGACCTTCATCGATGACATCAGGATTTCCCGCCCCGCCGGGGAAAGCCGCCATGTCGATCCGCCGCATGACGACGAGCGGGAGCGTCCGGAGCCGGAAGCCGCCGACAGGCTCTACTCCGTTCGCGAAAGCGAGGCCTATTATTGGCGGGCGCATCCTTTTTGCTGGTACTGAAGCGGCGGCAGCGCACCGCTCTGTTTGTTACGCCGCCAGGCGGCGCAATCGCATTGCATAGTGCGGCCCGCGTCTTCATCGGCTGGCGGAAGCGTCCTTCTTGCCGCCTTGGATTTGCAAACACCGGCAATGCCTGCGGAAATGGGGAGACCTGCCATTGACCTATGATGTCGTCGTCGTGGGGGCGGGTTTCTCGGCGATAGCCGTCACGATTCATCTGTTGCGGGAACTGCCTTCCGCCTGTTCCATCGCGGTCGTTGGTGACGATCCAGGCTTCGGGCGCGGCGCCGCCTACCGCAGCGAATTCTTTCTTCATCGCCTGAACGTTCCCGCGGGACGGATGAGCCTGTTCCCGGATCAGCCGGATGATTTCGTCGAATGGCTGCGCCGGCGCCATGGCCGGGTGAGCGCGGAGGATTTTGCCGCGCGCGGAGACTACGGACTTTATCTGCGCGACACGCTGGCGGCCCTTCTGCGTGAACGCAGCCGCCGTACAAGGCTCGATCTCGTCAAGGCGAAGGCCACCGCCTGCATTCGCCGGAACGAAAGGGGAGCCTTGTTCCGGCTCGACAGTGGTGACGAGCTCGAGGGAAAGTTCGTCGTGCTGTGCCTCGGTCTGGGCAATGCGGGTCTGCCCGTGCCGGGGGGGCGAATGGGGCCGCATGCGCGGTCGCGTGTCGTCAGCAACCCCTGGAAGTTCGACTGGTTGTCGAGGATAGGTCCGGCGGACGAGATCTGCATTCTCGGGTCGGGACTGACCATGGTGGATCAGGTTCTCACGCTTCGCGCGCAAGGCCACGAGGGCCGGATTCATGTCCTGTCGCGCCGCGGCCTCATACCCCATTCGCATGCGCTTCGCCGTCCGGCTCCGGTGACGCCGGTGTTGCCCGATCCACCCGACAGGCTCAGCGACGTGCTCCGGGCCTTGCGGCGGCAGGTGCGCGCCGGTGCGGACTGGCGCGCGCTGATGGACGGGCTGCGCCCGCTGACGCAAGGTTTGTGGCAAAGCCTGCCGAAAAGCGAGCGTTCGCGTTTCCTGCGGCACGGGCTCGCCTGGTGGAACATCCATCGTCATCGCATAGCGCCGGAGGTCTTTTCGCGCTTCGATGCCCTTGTCCGGGAGGGGGTGGTCCTTGTCCACGCCGGTTACCTGCGGGAGATCGCTGACAGACCGGACAGCGCGAGGATCGTCTACAGAAGGCGCGCAAGGCACGAGACGGCGTCCTTCGATGTGCGGTGGATCGTCAATTGCACGGGCATGGAGCGCGCCGGCATCGCGCATTCCCCGCTGCTTGAGGAAATGCGGGCGAGGGGGATGATCGCGCCGGACGAACTGGGGCTTGGCCTTTCGGTCGACCGGCAGTCGCATCTTTTCGATGCCTCCGGCAACATTCAGGCCCGGCTGTTCGCCGTCGGGGCGCTGACGGCCGGCCAGTTCTGGGAGATAACCGCCGTCCCCGACATACGAACGCAGGCACAGTCCGTTGCGGGACTGGTCGCGACGCAACTGAACGCGGAGGCGTCGAAAGCGGAGCGCGACCGTTGATGCGCGCTTTTCGGATTCGGGCCGGAACCTAACGTCGGCGCGTCCGTTGGTCGCCATGAGACAGCGAAGGTGACCGACATGATGAAACTGCATTTTTTGACGGCAGCGCTGATCGGGTTTTCCACTCTTCCCTCTTTCGCAGCGCTTCCGGATCCCGATGACTACTCCGAGCCGTTCAGCGAGGGCGGCCTTCAGGAAACGGATTATACCAGCGTCGCGGGCAGGATGTGTATTCCGCCGGAGCCCCAATACGTGCCCTCTCTCGTGCGCGAACCAGGCGGGAACGTCGTCGGCGTCGATGTCTACCTCATCGAATACGAGTGCTGAGGGCTCGCCGCCCGGTACGGGTTTCCGGCCTGTCAGCCAGCGCTACGCCAGTGCTGCCGCAGTGCTCCGCTTTGGCCGCCGATCGGGTCGGCTTCCGGCAGTGGCACCGCGGCTATGGCCGCAAGTTCGGCGGGGGTAGCTCTTTCGGTTCTGATATCGGCGAACTGCCCCGGCGGATAGGCGCCGACGACAAGGAAGTCGGAACCGGCCTCCATGCGCCGGTGACCGGTTCCGGCGGGCAACACCAGCGCATCGCCGGCCCCCACATCGAAAGATCGCCCGGTCGGGCCGCCGATCAGCAGTGTGGCGCTCCCTGCGGCGATGCCCAGCACTTCATGCCCGCGCGTGTGGAAATGATGGTAGGAGAAGACGCCGTTCACCCACGAGCCGCCCCAGCCGTTCGCATGGAACCGGTCCTCGAATGCTCTAACGAGGTTCCGTTCTCCGGCCAAAGCACCCCGGTAGAGCAACACCGGAAGGGTGCGGTTGTTGGGAACCCAGTCGCTGGGTCCGAATAACACGGTCTCGATTTGCATCTCTGCTCCATTCTCGTTTGCTCACCAACCGCCAGGGGTCCGAAACTGTTCCGCCCCAAGGTTTAAGATCGCGATTTTCACGGCTCAAATATTGGGCGGTGGCTGTATAATAATTATGTTGTAAGCACATATTTTATGCATTTTAGAAAATAGCTTTATTTTTGGGCAAATAGCTTGCAAATTCGCTGCAGTGCGGCAAAGTGGCACGATGACGCAATCCGAACTGGCGATACTTGTGATCGATGAAAATGCCATCCGCGCCTCGATCATCGAGGAGGGGCTGCGCGATGCCGGCCATACGAAGGTGACGGTCATTCATGAGGTCGTCGGCGTCGCCAGGGTCATAGAGACGCTGCAACCGGACGTGATCATCATCGATATCGAGAATCCGAACCGCGACATGATGGAGCATCTCTTCCAGCTCTCGCGAACGGTAAGCCGCCCGATCGCCATGTTCGTAGACCGTTCCGATACGGCTTCGATCGAAGCTGCGGTGGAAGCCGGCGTCTCCGCTTACATCGTCGACGGCTTGAAGAAGGAGCGGGTCAAGCCGATCCTCGATATGACCGTCAGCCGTTTCAACGCCTTCAGCCGCCTGCAGCGCGAGCTCGCCGATGCGAAGTCGGCATTGGAAGAGCGCAAGCTCGTCGAGCGCGCCAAAGGCATCCTGATGAAGATGCGGGGCCTTTCCGAGGACGAGGCTTTCGCGCTGCTCCGCCAGACCGCGATGAACGAAAAGAAAAAGCTGTCCGAGATTGCCCAGAGCGTGGTGACGGCGGCAGGACTTTTGATGTGATGCCGCGCAATCCGCGCATCGCCGAAATCCGGAGGAACCCGGAGTGGATATGATGATGACAGCAGGAAAATGGGCAAGCGACGGAGGAGCCGCTCCTGCCCTCGTGAAGACGGAAGGTGCGAAGACATTGCGGGCGGGGTTCATTCCGCTCGTCGATGCATCCGTGCTGATTGCCGCGGCCGAATTCGGCTTTGCGAAGCGGGAAGGTCTGACGCTCGATCTCGTCAAGGACGTTTCCTGGGCGAATGTCCGCGATCGGCTGGCTTTCCGCCAGTTCGACATCGCGCATATGCTGTCGCCGATGCCGGTGGCCTCGATGCTCGGCCTCGGCTCGAACCCGTCGCCGACGATCACGCCCTTTTCGCTCGGGCGCGGCGGCAACGCGATTACGCTCTCCACGCGCCTTTTCGAGAGGATGCGCGAAACCGCTGGACTTTCCGAAACCGCCAGCGCCCTAGACAATGCCCGCGCGCTGGCGAAGGTTCTGCGCCTGATCAGGGAACGCAACGAGAATGTGCCGACATTCGGGATGACCTATCCCTTCTCCTCGCACAATTACGAGTTCCGCTATTGGCTGGCGGCTGGCGGCATCGATCCGGACAGCGACGTGAAGCTCGTCGTCGTGCCACCGCCGATGACCTCGGACGCGTTGGCCGCAGGCGCCATCGACGGCTTCTGCGTCGGAGCGCCGTGGAACATGGTGGCATCCGAGCGTGGCGTCGGGCGCATTGTCGCGGCGAAGCAGGACATCTGGCCTTCCGCCCCGGAGAAGGTGATCGGCATGCGTCCGGACTGGGCCGAAAGCCATCCCGAAACCGTTTCCCGGCTGATCGTCGCGCTCGATGCGGCGGCGAAATGGTGCGACCGGCCGGAAAATCACGACGCGCTGGCCGAGGTTCTGGCGGACGCCAGGTACATTGCCGCCCCGGTCGATATCATCCGCCATGTCGTTGCCGGCCAGTTCAATCTCGATGCGAAGGGCCATCATCGCATCATTGAGAACTACTTCATGTTCCATGCCGGTTTCGCCAACTATCCGCGTCCAAGCCAGGCTTTGTGGATCTACAGCCAGATGATCCGCTGGGGCCAGGCCGCTCTCGATCCCGAAGGCGTCAGGGCGGCTGCTTCGGCCTATCGTCCGGATCTGTATCGCGCAGCGCTCGGGCCCGGCAGCGGCCCGCCCGACGGGGACCTGCGTATCGAGGGCGAGGCTGACGGCGACCGCTTCATGGACGGTCATATCTTCGACCCAGGCGCCCTGGAATACTATGTCGCCGCCTTTGCCGTACGCAGCAGATCGCCGGTCCGATCAGGGCCTGACGAGGCTTGATCGTCCTTCCTCGCTGCACAAATTGCTCGCAGCGGCTTCCGCATATCCGGAGGCAATCGCTTAAAAGATTCGCATTTCCCTGCGGCGGCGAAAGATTAAGCAGCGCGGTTTCCTACGAAATATAGAAGAAGATTCAAAGAATTGCCGCCGGCGCCGCAAACTGGCACGGCGGTTGCTTGATAGGACACGCTCCGGTCAACGGCGATCGGAGCGAAATGGGCGCGCGATAGGCGCTCACCAAAGACACAGACGTCGCAAGGTTCTTGCTGTCCGGGAAACCTCCCTTCCCGTGGACGCAATTTCCGAGCGGCGTTTTTTTATGCGCAAAATTTGGCGAACCAACAGCAGAGGGAACCTGCGTATGATCAAGATTTCGACCGGCGGCATCACGCGCCGCAGCCTGCTGAAAACGACTGCCACCGCGGCTCTTATCGGCGCGGTGAAGACGGCCTTCCCGTCGGGCGCCTTCGCTGCGTCGGCCGGACCCGAAGTCACCGGCGCTAAGCTCGGCTTTATCGCGCTCACCGATGCCGCTCCCCTGATCGTCGCCAGCGAAAAGGGTCTGTTCGAAAAATACGGCATGCCCGACGTCGAGGTCGCCAAGCAGGCGTCCTGGGGCGCCACCCGCGACAATCTCGTGCTTGGCGGCGAGGCGAACGGCATCGACGGCGCTCATATCCTCTCGCCGCTGCCCTATCTGATGCATTCCGGCAAGGTCACGCAGAACAACGTTCCCGTCCCGATGACCATTCTCGCCCGGCTGAACTACGACTGTCAGGGCATATCGGTCGCGCAGGAATATGCCGAAACCGGCGTCGGCCTCGATTCCTCCAAGCTGAAGGCAGCCTTCGAGAAGAAAAAGGCCGAGGGCGCGGACGTGAAGGCGGCTATGACCTTCCCCGGCGGTACGCATGACCTCTGGATCCGCTATTGGCTCGCCGCCGGCGGCATCGACCCCGACAAGGACGTCTCCACCATCGTCGTTCCGCCGCCGCAGATGGTGGCGAACATGAAGGTCCGCAACATGGACGTCTTCTGCGTCGGCGAGCCCTGGAACGAACAGCTCGTCAATCAAGGCATCGGCTTCACCGCGGCGACCACCGGCGAGCTCTGGAAGGGGCATCCCGAAAAGGCGCTCGGCATGCGCGCCGCCTGGGTGGAGAAGAACCCCAACGCCGCCAAGGCGATCCTCATGGCCGTCATGGAAGCCCAGCAATGGTGCGAGGCCATGGAGAACAAGGAGGAGATGTCGACGATCCTCGGCAAGCGCCAGTGGTTCAACGTGCCGCCGAAGGACGTCATCGGGCGCCTGAAAGGCGACATCAACTACGGCAACGGCCGCGTCGAAACCGCCACGGGCCTCGAGATGAAGTTCTGGGCGGGCGGCGTTTCCTATCCCTTCAAGAGCCACGACGCCTGGTTCCTGGCGGAGAATGTGCGCTGGGGCAAGTTCGCGCCCGACACAGACATCAAGGCCCTCGTCGATCAGGTGAACCGGGAAGACCTCTGGCGCGACGCGGCAAAGGACCTGGGAGTTGCGGCTGTCCACATTCCGGCGTCCACGTCCCGCGGCGTCGAGACCTTCTTCGACGGCAAGGTCTTCGATCCGGAAAATCCGTCCACCTATCTCGATAGCCTCCAGATCAAGGCTTCCTCCTGACGCGACCAACGGCGCGCAGCAATGCGCGCTTTCTCCCAACAAGGTAAGAGAACATGACGGTTACAGCTCTCAAGACGGACAAGGCGGCCGCCGCCGCCCCGGCCAGGCAGGGTCAGGTTCTGGCCCTTGCCACCCGTCCGGCCGCACGGACGAGGTGGATGGAAAGGCTTGCGGGTGTCGCCCGCTCGGTCGTTCCGCCGCTCGTCGTATTCGCCATCCTGCTTGCGGTCTGGCAGATCGCCTGTTCCCATCCGGGCTCGTCCTTGCCGCCGCCGACGCAGGTCTGGGAAGAGGCATATGATCTGATCGCCTATCCCTTCTTCGATTACGGCTCGCAGGATATCGGCCTTGCCTGGCGGGTGCTGGTTTCGCTCCAGCGCGTGGCGATCGGCTTCGGCCTTGCCGCCGTCGTCGGGGTGATCCTCGGCGCAGTCGTCGGCCAGTCCGTCTGGGCGACCCGCGGCCTCGATCCGATCTTCCAGATCCTGCGCACCGTGCCGCCGCTTGCCTGGCTGCCGCTGTCGCTCGCGGCCTTCCAGGACTCCAGCCCCTCGGCGATCTTCGTGATCTTCATCACGTCGATCTGGCCGGTGATCATCAACACGGCGGTCGGCGTGCGCAACATCCCGCAGGATTATCGCAACGTCGCCAAGGTGCTGCGGCTGAACCAGGTGGAGTTCTTCTTCCGCATCATGATCCCCGCTGCCGCCCCCTACATCTTCACCGGGCTGAGGATCGGCGTCGGCCTCTCATGGCTGGCGATCGTCGCCGCCGAGATGCTCACCGGCGGGGTCGGCATCGGCTTCTTCATCTGGGATGCGTGGAACTCCTCGCGCCTTCCCGACATCATCGTGGCGCTCGCCTATATCGGTATCACCGGTTTCGCGCTCGACCGGCTGGTCGCAGCGGTCGGCGCCTTCGTTACCCGCGGCACGGCCGCGAACTGAGGGAGATGCGACAATGACCACCGCCTATCTCAAGCTCGATCACATCGACAAGACCTTCGAACGCAACGGCCAGCGGACGGAAGTGCTGAAGGGCATCAATCTGACGATTGCCCAAGGCGAGTTCGTATCGATCATCGGCCATTCCGGCTGCGGAAAATCGACGCTGCTGAACCTCATCGCCGGCCTCGCCAAGGTCTCGAGCGGCGCCGTGCTGCTCGAAAACCGCGAGGTCAACGAGCCTGGCCCCGAGCGCGCCGTGGTCTTCCAGAACCACAGCCTGCTTCCCTGGCTCAGCGTCTACGAAAACGTCAACCTCGCCGTTGCCAAGGTCTTCGGCAACAGGAAGACGAAGGCCGAGAAGCATGAATGGGTCATGCGCAACCTCGATCTCGTGCAGATGGCGCATGCCAGGGACAAACGCCCTTCGGAAATCTCCGGCGGTATGAAGCAGCGCGTCGGCATCGCCCGCGCGCTGGCGATGGAGCCGAAGATCCTGCTGCTCGACGAACCCTTCGGCGCACTCGACGCGCTGACGCGCGCCCACCTGCAGGATGCGGTGATGGAGATCCACGCCCGTCTCGGCAACACGATGATCATGATCACGCACGACGTGGACGAGGCGGTGCTGCTTTCCGACCGCATCGTGATGATGACCAATGGTCCGGCGGCCAAGATCGGCGAAGTGCTCGACGTGCCGCTCGCAAGGCCGCGCAACCGCATCGAGCTCGCATCGGACCGGACCTATCTGAAGTGCCGCGAAGCGGTGCTGAAATTCCTCTATGAGCGCCATCGCTTTGTCGAGGCGGCGGAGTAAACAAAATGGCAGAAAAACTCGTCATCGTCGGAAATGGAATGGCTCCGGGACGCATGCTCGAACATCTGTTCGAGAAGGCGCCCGGCCAGTACGAAGTCACGATCTTCAACGCCGAGCCGCGCGTCAACTACGACCGCATCATGCTCTCGCCGGTGCTTTCCGGCGAAAAGACCTACGAGCAGATCGTCATTCATGGTGACGGCTGGTACATCGACCACGGCATCACCCTTTACAAGGGGCACAAGATCGTCGCGATCGACCGCCAGGCGAAGACCGTCACCTCGGATCACGGCGTGACGGAGGGCTACGACAAGCTCGTCATCGCGACCGGCTCGGTCCCCTTCATCATCCCGGTGCCGGGCAAGGATCTGCCGGGCGTCATCACCTATCGCGACCTCGACGACGTGCAGGCGATGCTGCTTGCCGCCCAATCGCGCGAGAAGGCGATCGTCATCGGCGGCGGGCTTCTCGGTCTGGAGGCTGCAGCGGGTCTTGCGCAGCGCGGAATGGACGTGACCGTGCTCCACGTCATGCCGACGCTGATGGAGCGCCAGCTCGATCCGGCGGCGGGCTACCTCCTGCAGAAGGCGGTCGAGGAGCGCGGCATCAAGGTCATCTGCAAGGCGAACACCAAGCAGATCGTCGGCGACGGCAAGGTCGAGGGCATCGAACTCGACGACGGCCGCATCATTCCTGCGACGCTGGTGGTGATGGCGGTCGGCATCCGGCCGAATGTCGGCCTCGCCAAGGAGGCGGGGCTCGCCGTCAATCGCGGCATCGTCGTCGATGCCGGCATGCAGACTTCGGACGGCGACATCTTCTCGGTCGGGGAATGCGCAGAGGTGGGGGGCATGGTCTATGGCCTCGTCGCGCCGCTTTACGAAATGGCGCGCGTCGCCGCGTCTCATCTTTCCGGCGATCGTTCCGCGGCATTCGTGCATTCCGACACGCCGACCAAGCTCAAGGTCACGGGTATCGACCTCTATTCGCTCGGCGACTTCGCCGACGGCGACGACCGGCAGGAAATCGTGCTGCGCGACGCGACGGCAGGCGTCTACAAGCGGCTCGTCATCAAGGACAACCGCATCATCGGAACCGTGCTCTACGGCGAGACCTCCGACGGTGCCTGGTTCAACGACCTGAAGAAGAAGCAGACCGACATCTCGGCGATGCGTGACACGCTGATCTTCGGCCAGGCCTATCAGGGAGGGTCCCCGCTGGACCCTACGGCGGCCGTTGCAGCCTTGCCGGATGATGCGGAGATCTGCGGCTGCAACGGCGTCTGCAAAGGCAAGATCGTCGAAACGATCAGGGGCAGGGGTCTGACGAGCCTCGACGACGTGCGCGCCCACACCAAGGCATCCGCCTCCTGCGGCTCCTGCACCGGCCTCGTCGAGCAGCTGATGAGCGCCACGCTGGGCGACGCCTACAACCCGGCCGCCGTCCAGCCGATGTGCAACTGCACGGACCTCGGCCACGACGACGTGCGCCGTCTCATCAAGGCTAAAGGCCTGAAGACCATTCCGGCCGTCATGCAGGAGCTGGAATGGAAGACATCCTGCGGCTGCGCCAAATGCCGCCCGGCGCTCAATTACTACCTTGTCTGCGACTGGCCGGATGAATATGCCGACGATTATCAGTCGCGCTTCATCAACGAGCGTGTCCACGCCAACATTCAGAAAGATGGCACCTATTCGGTCGTGCCGCGCATGTGGGGCGGCGTGACCTCCTCGCAAGAACTGCGGGCAATCGCTGACGTGGTCGACAAGTTCGAAATCCCGATGGTCAAAGTGACCGGCGGCCAGCGCATCGACCTCCTCGGCATCGAGAAGGAGGATCTGCCGGCCGTCTGGGCCGATCTCGGCAAGGCGGGCTTCGTCTCCGGCCAGGCTTATGCCAAGGGCCTGCGCACCGTGAAGACCTGCGTCGGTTCCGACTGGTGCCGCTTCGGCACGCAGGATTCGACCGGCCTCGGCATCCGCATCGAGAAGTTCATGTGGGGCTCCTGGACGCCGGCCAAGCTGAAGATGGCTGTCTCCGGCTGTCCGCGAAACTGCGCGGAGGCGACCTGCAAGGATATCGGCGTGATCTGCGTGGATTCCGGTTTCGAGATCCATTTTGCCGGTGCCGCCGGCCTCGACATCAAGGGCACGGAGGTGCTCGGCCTCGTGAAGTCCGAGGACGAGGCGCTGGAGCACATCGTGGCGCTGACGCAGATGTACCGCGAGCAGGCCCGCTATCTGGAGCGCATCTACAAATGGGCCAAGCGCATCGGCCTCGAAGAGATCCGCCGCCAGATCATGGACGACGCGGAAAAACGCAAGGCCTTCTACGACCGCTTCGTCTTTTCCCAGAAATTCGCCCAGGTCGATCCCTGGTCGGAGCGCGTCTCCGGCAAGGACAAGCACGAGTTCCGGCCGATGGCCACGGTCGGCTTCAACGAGGCCGCGGAGTGAAGGAGAAGACGATGAACTGGTTCGCAATCGGCCAACTCGCTGACATTCCGCTGCGCGGCGCACGCTGCGTGAAGACGCCCCAGGGCAAGATCGCCGTCTTCCGCACCGCGGAAAACGAGGTCTTCGCGATCGAGGATCACTGCCCGCACAAGGGCGGGCCGCTTTCGCAGGGCATCGTCCACGGCAAGGCGGTCACGTGCCCGCTGCACAACTGGGTGATCTCGCTCGAAAGCGGCAAGGCGCTCGGCGCCGACGAGGGCGAGGTGCGCACGATCCCCGTGCGGATCGAGGAGGAAAAGCTCTTCATCGCACTGGAAAGCCTCATGATGGCGGCCGAATAGCCGTCCACCGAAGAAATCCCGCGGAAGGACGATTTCGCGACAACAATGCAGGAAGCAGGCAATGTCTTACGTTCAGCCTACCGAATTCGTCAGCAAGATGATCGACACCGGCGAGGCGAAGATCTTCATGTCGACCAGGGATACCTTGATCCGCGCCTTCATGGCCGGCGCAATCCTGGCGCTCAGCGCCGCCTTTGCCGTCACCGTCACCGTCCAGACGGGCAACCCCCTTCTCGGTGCGGTCCTCTTTCCGGTGGGCTTCTGCCTGCTCTACCTCATGGGCTTCGATCTTCTCACCGGCGTCTTCACGCTTGCGCCGCTTGCCCTGATTGACAGGCGAGCGGGCGTGACGGCGGCCGGCGTATTGCGCAATTGGACCCTCGTCTTCACGGGCAATTTCGCCGGTGCCCTCGTCGTCGCGCTGATGATGGCGATCACCTTCACTTTCGGCTTTTCGGAAGCGCCCAATGAAGTAGGCCAGAGGATCGGCCATATCGGCGAAGGCAGGACGGTCGGCTATGCGGCTCATGGTGCGGCCGGCATGCTGACCCTCTTCATCCGCGGCGTGCTCTGCAACTGGATGGTTTCGACCGGCGTGGTCGCCGCGATGATGTCGACCTCCGTTTCCGGCAAGGTCATCGGAATGTGGATGCCGATCATGCTGTTCTTCTACATGGGGTTCGAGCACTCGATCGTGAACATGTTCCTGTTCCCCTCGGGTCTGATGCTCGGCGGCAATTTCTCGATCATGGACTATCTGATCTGGAACGAGATCCCGACCGTCATCGGCAATCTCGTCGGCGGTCTGACCTTCGTCGGCCTCACCCTCTATTCGACCCACGGCCGCACCGCGCCGAAGCGCGCCGTTTCAAGGCGCGAGTTCGTCGACGCGACACGCGTTCCGGCGGAATAGGCTTTCGAAGGTCCTTCCCGAGCGGGAGGGGCTGCCGAGGTGCCGGCCCGCCGGCATCTCCGGAAATGCGTCTTTTCACAGGCCTTGGGCAGTTCGGACGATGAGCCATATCGAAGCCACCTCGCATAAAACCACCTGTCCCTACTGCGGCGTCGGCTGCGGGGTGATCGCGACGCGGCAGGAAGACGGCACGCTCGCCGTCAAGGGCGATCCGGATCACCCCGCGAATTTCGGCCGCCTCTGCTCCAAGGGATCGGCGCTCGCCGAGACGATCGGCCTGGAAGGGCGGGTTCTCTCGCCGGAAATCGGCGGCAGGCAGGCGGGCTGGGACGAAGCGCTCGATCTGGTGGCGCAGCGCTTTTCCGAGACGATCGCGAGACACGGTCCCGGTTCCGTCGCCTTCTACGTTTCCGGCCAGATGCTGACTGAGGATTATTACGTTGCCAACAAGCTGATGAAGGGCTTCATCGGCTCCGCCAATATCGATACCAATTCGCGCCTCTGCATGGCGTCGTCTGTCGCGGGGCATCGGCGGGCATTCGGTTCGGATACCGTTCCCGGCACCTACGAGGATTTCGAAGAAGCCGATCTGATCGTGCTCGCGGGCTCCAATCTCGCCTGGTGCCATCCCGTGCTTTTCCAGCGCATCGCCGCAGCCAGGCAGAAGCGGCCGGGGCTGAAGGTCGTTCTCGTCGATCCCCGGCGTACCATGACGGCGGAAATCGCCGATCTTCATCTGGCGATCAAGCCGGATGGAGATGTGGCGCTCTTCAACGGTCTCCTCGCCCACCTCGCCAAGAGCCCGGCGATCGACGAGAACTACGTCGCCGCCCACACCGAAGGTTTCGCGGCAGCTTTTGCGGCGGCAAGCGAGACGAGCTTTCCGGAGCTGATCCACGAAACCGGTCTCGGCGCCAGCGAGCTCAGGCAGTTCTTCGCGCTTTTCGAACGGACGGAGAGGGTGGTCACCGCCTACAGCCAGGGGGTCAACCAGTCGTCGATCGGCACGGACAAAGTGAATGCCATCGTCAACTGTCACCTCGCGACCGGGCGGATAGGCCGTCCGGGAATGGGCCCCTTCTCGCTGACCGGTCAGCCCAATGCCATGGGCGGGCGGGAGGTCGGCGGGCTCGCCAACATGCTGGCAGCCCATATGGCGATCGAAAACCCGCAGCATCGCGAGCGCGTGCAGCGTTTCTGGAATTCGCCGGCCATCGCGCCGAAAGCGGGGCTGAAGGCCGTCGACATGTTCAAGGCCGTTGCCGAGGGGCGGATCAAGGCGCTCTGGATCATGGCGACAAACCCGGTCGTCTCGATGCCGGATGCCGGCGCGGTGGAGCAGGCGCTGGAGGCCTGCCCCTTCGTCGTCGTCTCCGATGTCGTGAGGACAGACACGACACGCCACGCCGATGTCCTTCTTCCTTCGCTCGCATGGGCGGAGAAGAACGGCACCGTTACCAATTCCGAACGGCGGATCTCGCGCCAGCGCGGCTTCCTTCCCGAGCCGGGGCAGGCGCGGGCGGACTGGTGGCAGATGGCGGAGGTCGGATGCCGCATGGGATTTTCGGCTGCCTTTTCCTATACGCAGCCGGCGCAGATCTTTGCCGAGCACGCCGCTCTTTCCGCCTTCGAAAACGACGGCACGCGCGATTTCGACATCGGCGCCTACGCGGAGATCGGCAGCGCGGATTTCGATGCGATGGCGCCGTTCCAATGGCCGCAGCCGAAGGGTTCGCCCGAAGGCGAAACCCGTTTCTTCGCGCATGGCGGCTTCTTCACGCCGACGCGAAAGGCGTGCTTCGTCCCGGTACAAAGCCGGCGGCAGGAGCGCAGGAGCGACACCTATCCTCTCGCGCTGAACACCGGCCGCATCCGCGACCAGTGGCACACGATGACGCGGACCGGCCGCAGCGCGCGGCTGTCGGCGCATATGGCCGAACCCTTTCTCGAGCTGCACCCGTCGGATGCCGCCGCGCGCGGTATCGCCGATGCCGCCCTGGTCGAGGCCGAAAGTCCCCACGGCACGGTCGTCCTTCGCGCGCTGCTGACCCAGCGTGTGGCGAAGGGGACCGTCTTCGCGCCGATGCACTGGAACGACCAGTTCGCGTCCAGGGCCCGCGTCGACACCCTGGTTCCGCCGCTGACAGATCCGCATTCCGGCCAGCCCGCGCTGAAGCATGTGGCGGTCGAGGTGCGCCCGCATCCGGCCGTCTTCTACGTCTTTGCCGTTTCGCGGGAAAAGCCGGAAGTGCAGGGGGCCTCCTACTGGGCGACGGCCCGAACGGAAGGGGGCTGGCGCACCGAGGTCGCTTTCGCCAGGGAACCGGACGATTGGGAAAACTGGTGCCGCCGGACATTCGCACTTGCCGGCGAGGCCGACAGCCTCAGCTATGCCGACCGCGAAAACGGTGCCCGCAGGCTGGCGGTCTTCGATGGAAGCCAACTCGCCGCGGCATTTTTTGCGGCACGCGAGCCGGTCGGCGTCTCGCGCGACTGGGTGGTTTCCCTCCTCACGGTGCCGCACGACGATCCGCGCAAGCGCTTCGCGGTCATTGCCGGGCGGCCCGGCGCCGACCAGCCGGACCCCGGCCCGACCGTGTGCTCCTGCTTCTCCGTGGGCCTCAACCAGATCGTGACAGCAATTCGCGAGGGCTGCGGCAGCGTCGAAGCCGTCGGCAAGACGCTGCAGGCCGGCACCAATTGCGGGTCCTGCCGTTCGGAAATAGGCAGGATCATAAACGGTTGCCTTGCCGCCGCTGCGGAATGACCGGTTCGCTTATCGTCCCGGTGAGGATGTCGGCATAGGCTACATCTGCGCCGACATTCCTCCGTCCACCGTCAGCGTGATGCCGTTGACGAAGCTCGCGGCCGGCGAGGCGAGGAAGAGTGCTGCCGGCGCGAGCTCCTCAGGCCTTCCCCAGCGCTTCAGCGGGATCCGGACGTCGACGAAGCCCTGAATGGCGGGATCGTCGGCGAGCGCTTGATTGGGCTCGGTGACGAACCAGCCGGGAGCGATGGCGTTGACCGTCAGATTGTCCGCGCCGAACTCCACGGCGAGCGAGCGCGTCAGCGCGCCGAGCCCGCCCTTGGCGGCGGTATAGGCGGGATCGCGAGCGCGCGCGATGGATGCCGCGATCGAGGTGACGAAGATGAGCCGGCCGGCCTTCGATTGCCGGAGCAGCGGCAGCGCGGCGCGGGCGAGCCGGTAGGCGCAGGTGAGATTGACGTCGAGTATCGCGGAGAAACTGTCGCCGTCGAGGTCCAGTGCACCTCGGCGGTCGCGAATGCTTGCCGCATGAACCAGGACGTCCAGCCCGCCCATTCGGTCGGCCGACCGGGCGGCGATCGCATCTGCCTCCTGTACGATGTCGGCGGCGATGATGCCCGCGCGCAGCCCTTCGCGTTCCAGATCCGCCTGCGCTGCGGAAAGGGCCGCCTCGTCCCTGCCGTTCAGGATCACATGCGCGCCCGCAGCGGCGAAAGCCCTGGCGGTCGCAAGCCCCAGTCCCCGGCTTGCGCCGGTCACGAGCACGCGTCTCCCATCGAAATCGAACATGGTTCACCTCTCTGACGGCGGCTGTGCCGCGCGGCCGGCGATCGGCTCGGCATCGCAAGCTCGATAGGAAATAGCCGCATAGAGGTGAATGGAAAAGGCGGCGGAGCGAATTTATCGCCGCCGCAGGTTGATTTCGCTGGTCACCACGCTCCTGCCGGTGGCGGGATCCTTGTCGATGGTGGTGAGCGTGAGCCGGTTGTCGCCGGTCTTGCGGATCGTCATGGTGGCGCTGTGGTCGCCGTTGACTTCCTTCGCCCAACGCACGGCGAGATTGATCGTGTTGCCGCGCCTACTGCCGGAGAGCGCCGAGCGCCCGCCTTGCGGGCCGACATAAGTTCCGCTGTAACGGGTGCCGCGGGCCCGCAGATCGGCCGAGATCGACCGGGAGACCACGACCAGTCCCCGGCATGTGCCGCTCATGGAGAGTGCGGGGCCGTTCGCCTGCGAGCCGAGATTGCAGTTCACATTGATGGGCGATCTGTCGATCCGAAGCTTGACCGTTCCGCGGCCGCTCCAGTTCCCGGCGATGGATTCGAGAAAGGATGCCTCATCCGCGAAAGCCGGACCGGCCGTCAGCAGCAGAAATGCCGCAAAGAATGGATGCCACAGTTTGTTCATGTCGTTCCTCCCGGGCGGACGGAGAATACATATCGTCCGATCTGATGGGAACGTCCTGAAGCAACCGCGGTTCCTTGCGCGCATTCTTGTGCCCATCTGCGGAAATCATTGGCTTGAAGCCGCTGGAAGTGCTTCTGCGCAAGCATCCGGAATGCGCAAAAGTGGCAGCGGCAGCGGCGTGTTCAAGCCTCGATCTGGACGTCGCCGATGGGACGCGAGCAACAGGCGAGGATGTAGCCTTCCTCGATCTCGTCGTCGAGGATGCCGCCGTTGTGGTGCATCTCGACGCTGCCGGAGAGTTTCATGACCCGGCAGGTTCCACAAAGCCCGCCTTCGCAGGCCGCGCCGATGCGCACGCCGGCGGCGCGTGCGGTCTGCAGGATCGTCTGTCCCGGCTGGCATTTGGCCTCTTTGCCGGCCATGGTGAAAGTCACGGTCGCGGCCTCGAGAGGATCGCTCTCGCCCGCGCCTGCGCGGATCGCCAGTTCCTCCGCGGCCGGCGCAGCCGCTGGCTGGAAGCTTTCCTCATGATAGTTCTTCATGTCGAAGCCGGTGACCGCGAGCATGTCGCGCACGCCGCGCATGAAAGGCTCCGGCCCACAGCAGAAGACGGTCCGGTCGCGAAAATCGGGCGCCAGAAGCGCGAGCTTTGCCGTCTCGATGCGCCCGCGCAGGCCATGCCAGCCATCGCGCTGGTTGCGGGATTCGACGAGAAAGCCGAGTGTCAGGTTGGGCATCTGGGCCGAAAGACATTCGAGCTCGCTGCGGAACAGGAGATCCGAGGGAGACCGCGCGCAGGAGATGAAGGTCACGTCCGACTGCGGCGCGCAATCCGCCATCCAGCGCGTCATGGACATCATCGGCGTGATGCCGGATCCGGCCGAGATGAAGAGGTATTTCTCCCCCGGATGCCTAACGAAGGAGAAATCGCCGAGTGGTCCGAAAGCCCTGAGCGTCACGCCCGGCCTGAGATTGTCGAACATCCAGCGCGTGCCGATGCTCGAAGCCTGCGCCTTCACGGTGACGGCGACCGAGAAGGGGCGCGAAGGCGTGGAGGAGAGCGTATAGGTGCGCATCACCGGCTCGTCCGGCGTCACGGGCAGTTCCAGCGTCACGAACTGGCCCGGCAGGTACCGGAACCAGTTGGCGTTGTCGGACCGGAAGGCGAAGGTCATGACGTCCGGCGCCTCGACCGTCGCCGAAATGCACTCGAGCAGGTTCTGTCGGTCGTTCCACGGCTGGAGTTCGTCGAAATGCCGGAAGCTTGCGTCACCGGTTGCGATCGTCATCTCAGGCCACCTTTACCAGCGGCTGCTTGTCACCCTGCAGCCGCTCGATCATGAAATTGGAATACCATTCGACGAACTGCATCACGCCGCCCTCGTCCACGGGAGAGTAGGGGCCCGGCTCATAGGCGGGCGAGCGGATGCCGAAGGCATTCTCCTCGACGATGCGGCGGTCCTGATCGTTGGTTTCCGTCCAGACATGGGTGAGTTCGTCTAGCCGGTAGTCGACCCCTTCGACGGCGTCCTTGGCGACCAGCCATTTGGTCGTCACCTGCGTCAGTTCGGGGCCGAGCGGCAGCACGCGGAAGGTGATGGCGTGGTCGGCAAGCACATGGTTCCAGGTCGTCGGATAGTGGAAGAGCAGCAGCGTGCCGATATGGCTTTCAAGCACGTCGGGCGAGAGCGGCCGGCTGACGGCGCGTTTTCCCGACATGGTGTAGCTTTCCGCATCCTGGATCAGCGGCATGCGCGCGGCGCGGAACTGGCCGGTCGGCGACATGCGGAATTCGCTCGGCAACCCCGCCGTCTCGCATTTTTCCCAATGCGCGGCGATCACCGGATCGTCCTTGGCGCCCTGGACGCCGGTCGCAGTCGGCGCTTCCGGATAGGTCCGGCAGAGCTCGGGGTGGTTTGCGGCACAATGGTAGCACTCGCGGTTGTTCTCCCAGACGAGCTTCCAGTTGCCCTTCTCGATGATCGTGCTCTCGAAAGCGACCTTCGTCTCTCCGAGGCGATGGCGGGCGAGATAAGGTTCGACCGCCGCTCGAAAGGGCGCGAAATCCGGTGCGTTGTCGGCAAGGCAGATGAAGATGTAGCCGCCGACCGTTTCGCAATGGACCGGTTTCAGCCCATGCTGGCTCTTGTCGAAATCCTCGGCCATATGGCGGGCGAAGAGCAGGGAGCCATCCAGTTCGTATGTCCACTGGTGATAGGGACAGACGAGCTTGGCGGAGGAGCCCTTCTGCTGCGTGCAGACGCGCGATCCGCGGTGGCGGCAAGAATTGTGCAGCGCGCGAACCGTGCCCTGACGGTCGCGGGTGATGACGACAGGGTAATCGCCCACCTGAACGGTGAAGTAGTTGCCGGCCCGCGGGATCTCGCAGTCGTGCCCGATGAATAGCCAGTCGCGATACCAGATCGTCTCGAGATCGAGCTTGTAGTGGTCCGGATCTGTATAAAAGGCCTGCTCTAGGCTGTAGCCTTCGCGCCTATTCCTGAGCTTGCGAAGCACGTCGCTGCGGATATCCATGCCGGTTTCCTCAAATGTCCTGGTCGTGCCGACAGTGGGCAAGGAAGCGGCAGGAAGCCACCCGCGGAGAGGTGCGGGCGCCATCTGGTCCGCATCCGGCCGCCCACCGCAGCCAGTTACGATAGTTCTCGGACCAAGGCTGGTTTCCGGGCTGAGGAGATGTCCTTTTCGGACGACACGGCGCCTTCCCGGGCTTTCGCCCAGTGGCTTATTTGCCGTGATTTGCTCCATCACCGTTGCGGGGGCAGCGCCGGAATTCAACCGGCTTCCCAATTCTCCACCTTCCCTATGAGGCGGCACCTTGGAATAGCCGGACTTTATTCGGGACGGAGGCGCCCCGCTTCATGAGAAGCGACATTCCGATAGCGCAATTTGAACAGAGCGACATGACGTCAATCCGTAGCGCGTCCTTCGATGAAGATTCTTGCATCGGCGCTCATGTCGCGGCGTGCGTCCGCCCTGGTGTAGAACATGTGTCCGCCGCGATAGACCTTGAGGTCGACGCGCTTGCCGGCCAGCTCCGGCGGCAGGTGTTCGACGACATATTTGCTGACGCCGTAGGGCGTGAGCGCGTCGCTGTAGCCATGGGTGATCATCAGGCGGAAGGACGGGACGGTCGAGAGCATGTCCCGGATGTCGTCGGTGACGCTCGCCTGCGCCCTCGGGCTCCCGCCCCAGTCCCAGCGCCGGTTTACGTCGCCGGAAAGCAAGCTGTAGGTCATCTCCGTTCGAAAGCCGAGTTCGTCGCGTGCGTAACTTGCAAAGGCGGCACCATAGGCACGGGTGAAGCCGTCGAGAACGGGATCGTCGCTGCGGTCGTACCCGGCTTCCGGATAAGGATCGGGAACCGCGAAGGAGGCGTCATAGGGGCTGACGACCTGCGATTTGTCCTTTGCCGCGTTTTTCGCATAGACGTCGGAAACGAACCCGCGGGTCCTTTCCACCACGTCGCGCGGTATGCCCGTCAGCTCCGATACCCTGGCGTAGAAAGATGCGGCCTTCTCTCCCCACAGCGGCGGGCCGGCAAGCGCCACGAGATAGTCGGTCATGGCGAAGCGTTCCGCATTCTGCAGCGCTTCGATGCTGAAGGCGCTGCGGCGTTCCAGCTCGGCGGCGGCGAGCGAGGGAAACTGAAGGGCTGCACCGAGCGCAAAACCGTTGGCGCCGAATATGAGCTGCCCCTCCACAAGCGGCGATACCATAATGACCCCGGAAACGAGGATGCCCTGGTCGTCCTTCAGGGCGGATGCGACCTTCATCGCCCGGAAGCCGCCATAGCTTTCGCCGAGCAGGTATTTCGGCGAGGACAGGCGCTGGTTCTGGTTGACGTAGAGCGTGATGGCTTTCGCGATGCTATCCGCGTCCTGTCGCACTCCGTAGAAGGAAGAGGCGGCGTCGTTGCTTGCCGCCCGGCTCCAGCCCGTGCCGACCGGATCGATCATCACCAGATCGGTGAAGGCGAGCCAGCTCTCAGGATTGTCGGTGAGAACGGGCGCCGTGCCGTCATGGCCGTTTGCGCCGAAATCGAGGATTCTCGGCCCGACCAGTCCCATGTGGAGATAGGCGGAGGCTGCGCCCGGCCCTCCGTTGAAAGCGAAGGTGAGGGGACGATCGCGCGGTCCGTCTTTCGCCTTGTAGGCCGTATAGAAAATCTTGGCGGATGGGGCGCCGTTCTGTCCGTAGAGGGTCAGCGTACCGGCGGTCGCGGTATAGGGCAGCTCGCCGTTTTCCGTTTTCAGGACATGATCGGTCACCGAATCTGCGGGCAGGAGACCGAGGATCCCGGCAGGGGCCTCGGGAGTTTGCGGTCTGCCGGCATTTTCTTCGCTGGTTCCGGCCTGATGGGCGCGCTCTTGCGCCGTCGCCGGCAAGGCGGCGATCGGCAAGAGAACCAGAAGCGACAAGGCGATGGTGCGAAAGGTCAATTCCCGATCCTCCAGAAAGGCTTTGTCGGAGATAGGGCCGTTTTCAGGCGGGCGGGAGAGGCTTCAAGATATGTTGATCGCCGGTGAAGATAGAGGATCAATAGGTCGTGCGCCCGCCGGAAAGGTCGAAGACGGATGCAGTGGTGAAGCTGTTCTCCTTGCTGACCAGCCAGGCGATCATGGATGCCGCCTCCTCGACCTCCAGGAACCGCCCTCGCGGGATGCGCACCAGCATATAGTCGATGAATTCCGGCGTCAGCGTTTCCAGGATGCGCGTCTTCGCGGTCGCGGGCGTCACCGCATTGACGGCGATGTCGTATTTGGCGAGCTCCTTGCCGAGGGACTTGGTGAGCCCCAGCACGCCGGCTTTCGCGGCGGAATAGGCCGAAAGATTGGGATTGCCCTCCTTGCCTGCGACGGAGGAGATATTGACGATGCGCCCGTAGTTGCGCGCCTTCATCGATGGCACGACGACGCGGTTGACGTAGAACGTGCCGTTCAGGTTGATCTCGACGACGCGCCGCCATTCCTCCGGATCATATTCGTCGAGAGCCGCATTGCTGCCGGCAATGCCCGCGGAATTGACCAGGATGGAGACCGGGCCGGTATCGGCTTCGACTTCGGCATGCACGCGCGTGAGCGCGGCGAGATCGGTGATATCCACCTCCTTTGCCGATGCCGCCGGTCCGAGCGCTTTGACCGCAAGGTCGAGCGCTGCCCTGTTCATATCCCACAGGCAGACCTTCGCCCCGGAATCGATGAGGCGCCGGGCGATCGCGAACCCGATCCCCTGTGCGCCACCCGTCACCACGGCCACCTGGCCGTTCAGGTCGATCTTGTTCAATGCGTTTCCTCCTCAAGCCGAATATCTCGAACGGCATACGCCATCCTTACACGGAACCCGTCCTCAGGCAGGCAAGGATCCGCCGAGCTCGTCCTCGATATGGACCCGGATGATTTCGTCGAAGGAGCTTTCCGCGACGAAACCGAGCTCGAGCGCCCGCCGGGGTATGAAATCCTGCGGCCAGCCGGCGACGATTTTCCCGATCGTCGGATCGGGCTCGTGCCGGATCAGCTTCACCGCTTTTTCGCCGGCGGCGCGGCGCAGCGCCTCGATCTGTTCGCCGACGGTTGCCGAAAGCCCCGGCATGGTCAGCACGCGGCGATTGCCGATGCGTTCGAGGTCGAGCGTTGCCGCGTGGGTCAGGAAGCCGATCGCCGCCCGCGGGCTGGCATGCCAGTGGCGCACGCTCTCGGCCACCGGCAGAACCGCCTCCTGGCCGGCCAGCGGCTCGCGCAGGATGCTGGAAAAGAAGCCTGATGCCGCCTTGTTCGGCTTGCCGGGCCGGATGCAGATCGTCGGCAGGCGGATGCCGATGCCGTCGAATATCCCCTTCCTCGAATAGTCCGATAGCAGCAACTCGCCGATCGCCTTCTGCGTACCGTAGCTGGTGAGCGGCGTCGTGAAGAAATCGTCGGCGATCTTTTCGGGGAAGGGCGCGCCGAAGACCGCGATGGAAGACGCGAAGACGACGCGGGGACGATAAGGTTCGTTCTTTCCTTCCCCATGAATGGCATCGAAGAGGTTGCGCGTGCCGTCGAGATTGATGCGATAGCCCTTCTCGAAGTCGAGCTCGGCCTCTCCCGAGACGATCGCGGCAAGGTGGAAGATCACGTCCGGCCGCAGCGAGATGAGCTTTTGCGCCACATCCGCACGGGAAAGATCGTCTGCGAGGATATCGACCGTTCCGCCAAAGCCGGCCGGCTTTGAAGGCTCGACGATGTCGAAAAGCGTCATCCTGTCGATGCTTTTGCCGAGGCCGCCCTTTGCTGCGAGCGCTTCGGAGAGTTTGCGGCCGACCATGCCGGCGGCGCCGATTATCAGAACATGCATCATTCTATCTTTCGTTTAGTGAGGCGGTACGATGCGGGGTGAGGATGCCATCTTGCGGCGGCCTGACCCTAGGCTGCAGGCGTTCAAGGCCTCCCGATGGGCTGCGACAGGTGATCATTCCTGCTTTCTCCTCCGGAAGGCTGCTCCTCCGGCAGCCGGCGTAAATCGAGGCACGCCGCCATGCTCGCGCGATAGATGTGGTCTCTCGGCCCGCATTTAAGCGCGTTCCGACCGTCCGTGAAAGCGCCAATCCTGGCTGCGCCACGCCCCTCCACAGGAGCGAGGAGATTTTCGCGTCCGGCTTGGAACCTATGCAATAGGCCGAAGTTCCTATGATGATTGGCAAGGAGGATGTCATGACACCGCAAACCCGCAATTTTCAGCTGCATTTCGACTTTCTCAGTCGCAAGGCGCTCCTTTGCTGCGGCGGCAAGGACTATGTGCTGCCCGACAGCTACCCGAACAAGGAAGCGGCCGAGGCTGCCGCACAGAAATTTGCCTGGGAGACCCTCGGCCTGCGGATGCAGGGCGACGGCGAAACGCCGGACGACATCAACATCTGGACACGCTGACACCGCGGCCTCGCGCTTCGCGACGGTGCTTGCCCCGATCAGGATAGGGAAATGAAATCGAAACGCCTTTCAGACGACAGGTCTGAGCAGATATATATCCTCGTGCTCGAACCGGGCGAAGAAGCCTTCGCCGCCATTTCCAAATTTGCAGCGGAAAACGACATAACGGCCGCATCGCTCGTCGCCATAGGCGCCTTCGAGAGTGCCGTCGTCGCCTGGTTCGACTATCGGGACAAGTCCTATCGGAAGATACCGGTCGCCGGCCAGAGCGAGGTGCTGAGCCTCGTCGGCGACATCGCGCTTGGGGACGACGGAAAACCGAGCCTGCACGCCCATGTCGTCCTGGGCCTGGAGGACGGGAGCACGAAGGGTGGCCATTTTATCGAAGGCAGGGTCAGGCCGACGCTCGAGGTAACGCTTTCCGAAACGCCGGCGCATCTGCGTCGGCGCAAGCGGGCCGATCTCGGCCTGGCGCTTATCGATCTGCCCGAGTAATGCCAAGGCCCGGCCACGCGGGCCAGTACTTGTCCGAATGGAAGTCGTCCGGAATGGTGGCAAGCGAGGCGAGCGACTGAGCCACGAAATCGATCTGCATGCGCAGGTAACGCATCGCCTTCGGCATCTCCACGCCGGTGGCGAGTTCCCGTGTTCGCGCGGTTTCGTAGCCGATGGTCGCCAGACGCCTCCTGGCTTCCCTGTGGACGTCGTCTGGACGCGGATTGGCGTGCTGCCGGACCGCGCCGCCGTCCATGTCGGTTCCTCCGACGATCTTGAATCTGAAATGAGACATGTTGGAGCGACTCGTTGTTTGCCGCCCGACGATCCGCTCCCAGTCTTGCGGGAGGCTGGCTCCCGCGTCGTCTCCCGGCTTCGGGCTCACTCCATCTGAATGCAAAAAAAAGCAGCGGTTTTGCAACCGCTGCCTTGAGCGCCGGGAAGCGACTTTTCGCCTCAGGCCACTTTCTTCTTTGCCGCTGCGTTGAGAGCGCTTTCGGCAAGACCGGTGAGCGATTCGTCGGTCTTGAACTCCTCCTTCAGCGTTGCGTCGAGAAGCTTGGCGGCGTCGCGATGGCCGAGCTGCTCGGCCCAGGATTTCAAGGTGCCGTAACGGGTGATCTCGTAGTGCTCGACTGCCTGAGCGGAGGAGATCAATCCGGCATCGAGCGCCGGAGTACCCTTGAATTCCTCCATGATCTCCTCGCCTTCGGCGATGATGCCTTGGATCGCTTCGCAGGTCTTGCCCTGCGCCCGTTTGCCGATGATCTCGAATACCTGCTGCAGGCGCTCGACGTGCCCCTGCGTCTCCTCCTTGTGCTTTTCGAATGCCGCCTTCAGTTGCGGCGAGGTAGCGCCGCGGGCCATCTTCGGAAGCGCCTTCAGGATCTGCCGTTCGGCATAATAGATATCCTTCAGCGTATCGTAGAAAAGGTCGTTGAGTGTCTTCTCTGCCATTGGGAAACTCCTCTTGGTGGCGCGTGGATGGAACATGCACGCAAGGCCGATAACAGCTCAGGAAAGCCAATGTTCCGGGGCCATTCGGTACAAAATTGCTGGCCGACGGCGCAGGTATTGGCAGCGCGACCGGAAAGCTGAAACCAATCCGGGTTTCGAATGTTCTTCGGAGGAACGGCGCCCTTGGCGGCGCGCATCAGAAGGAAGAAACTGCCGATGACCTATCTGCTTTACTACTGGGACGGCATACCGGGGCGAGGGGAGTTCGTCCGCCTCGCGCTCGAGGAGGCCGGCGCCGACTACGTCGATATCGCACGCGAACCGGAGACGGATGGAAAGGGCACGTCGGCACTGATCCGGCGGATGAATTCGGACCAGGATCCCTACGTTCCTTTCGCGCCGCCTTTCGTGAAGGACGGAGACCTCGTCGTCTCGCACGTGGCGAACATTCTCTTCTATCTCGGACCCAAACTCGGTCTTGCGCCGCGCGAGGAGGGGCTGCGATATTTTGCGAACGGCCTTCAGCTCACGATCACCGATTTCGTCGCCGAGATCCACGACACCCATCATCCGATCGGCGTCTCCTTGTATTACGAGGATCAGAGGGACGCGGCGCGGGAGCGGTCGAGAAACTTCCTGGACGAGCGGATGCCGAAGTTCCTCTCCTATTTCGAGCGCGTTCTCGGCCGCAATCCTGCAGGCGCCGGCCAGATCGTCGGCGACCGGCTGAGCTATGTCGACCTCTCGCTGTTTCAGGTGATAGAAGGCCTGCGCTACGCTTTTCCCAATGCGATGAAAAGTTTCGAGCGGGAGATTCCGGCGCTGGTCGCATTGCGCGATGTGGTGGAGGCGCGACCGAACATCCGGCGCTATCTCGCCTCCGACAGGCGTCTTTCCTTCAACGAGTCCGGGATATTTAGGCACTATCCGGAACTCGATTTGACATAGGCGTCTATCGCTTCTCCGCCAGATAATCCGAAATGCCGCGCAGATCCTCGACGAAGCGCTCGCGTTGCGCTTTCACATCCGCCTTGTCGCGGATCCTCAGCAGAAAGGAGGGGTGTATCGTTACCAGAACGGGCATCCCGGCCGGAGTTGCGAGAATACGGCCACGGTCTTTCGTGACGCCCACTCCGCGTCCAAGCAGGGAATAAAGAGCGGTGGCACCCAGCGCGACCGTCAGCTTCGGACGCAGTATGTCGAGCTCTGCTCCGAGCCACCAGGCGCATCGCTGGATCTCGCCTGCGTTGGGCTTGGAGTGAAGACGCCGCTTGCCGCGCGGCTCGAATTTGAAATGCTTCACCGCATTGGTGACGTAACAGAGCGCGCGATCGACGCCCGCCTCCTGCAGACACTCATCGAGCACACGGCCGGCCGGTCCGACGAACGGCCTGCCGGCGAGATCCTCCCGATCGCCGGGCTGCTCGCCGACAAGCACGACACGTGAACGGGCAATGCCTTCGCCGAAAACCAGCTGGGTCGCATTCTTGTAGAGATCGCATCTCTGACAGCCTTCCGCCTGACTTCGAAGGTCGGCGATCGACTTTCCATTGGCATGCTCCTGCGAAAAGGCAGGGCCGGGCTTGGCAACGATCTGATCCATGGCGTTTTCGTCTGAGCGCCTCCTTATCCGGTTTCGCCCGGATATCCGCTTTCCTTCAGAAGAGTGGCGAGATGGGCGGTATTGCGGGCAAGCATCTCGATCGTCTTGGTAACGGTTTCCGGCGGGCTCGGCAGGTCTACGAAATTGGTCGATCCCATCGCTTCTCCGACCCAGTAGGCAACGGCATTCGCCGGCAGCGTGAAGCCGACATCATTCAAGGCTTGATAGACCTCGGCGGAGACGTGGTGAGCGCCGTCCTCATTGCCGACGACCGCTGCGGCCGCAACCCGTCCGTAGGAGACCATCCGGCCCTGATCATCCTTTTCCGACAGAAAGGCGTCCATCCGTTCCAGCGCCCGTTTGCAGATGCTCGACGGCTGACCCAGCCACACCGGCGTGCCGATGATCAGGATGTCGGCTTCCAGAATATTCCTGCGGATCGCGGGCCAATCGTCTCCTTCTCCTTCGTCTGACTTGACACCAGGCTTTACGTTGAGATCAGCGAGCCGGAGGATTTGCGTGGTGACGCCGAATTTGCCCAGTTCCGCCTCGATCAGCTTCAGCATCCGCTGGGTCGAAGATTGATCTTCGGCTTCGGACGATTTTAGGCTTGCGTTCAGGGCGACGGCTTTTAACGGCATATGCGCGCTCCTCTGAGGTGGTCTCGCAAAATCCGGCGACATATGCGAGTCAGGGGGCTAACAGCTGCAGCCGCCGGAGGTTCCTCGGGTTCGGCGGTGAAATTCCCAGTACTCAGCTTCGGCTCGTTCCGGTCGCCGCATCGACCGTGACCAGGATCGCGTAGCCATCTTCTGCGTGGTCGAGTGCAAAGACGGTTTCGCCGAGCGCAGGCGGAAGCGGTTCGGGCCGATCCGTCAGGTTGGCACGCAGTCTGAGCGTGCCGGAAGGAAAGCTCCAATCGACCGCGACGACACCGTCATCCGTCTTCAGGATCTCGGAGGAGACGGCGCCTGCGCGTGCCAGCAGCGGAACGACATGCTTCCGGCGCAATTCGATCAACTGCCGCAGGAATGCGATCTTCTCGCGCCCGCCCGGACTTGCAGCCTTGCTCCAGTCGAGCTTGGAGGCCCGGAAATTATCCGCCGAGACGGGATCGGGCAGATCCTCCAGGCTCTTGCCGTCCGGCATTCCGCCGAAATTGTCGGCTTCCGCCTTCCGCCCGGCGCGTGTCGCATGCGCGATGTTTCCTTCGTAGTCAGCGAAGAAGAAGAAAGGGCGGTCTTCTCCATATTCCTCGCCCATGAAAAGCAGGGGGATTTGGGGAGCAAGCAGAAGGAGAGCCGTCAGAACCTCGATCAGCTGTCCGCCGGCAAGCGCGGGAAGACGTTCCCCGAAGGCGCGGTTGCCGATCTGGTCGTGATTCTGCAGGAAGTTCACATAGGCCTGCGGAGGCGGTGGGGCCTGTCCCTTTATCGTGTCCTCTTTGCTGAAGACAAAGCCGTCGGCGAGAGATTTGCCGAGCATTCTCCAGTAGTCCTCGCCGTAATTCTCATAGTGCCCGACAGCTTCCCCGGTCGCGATGACGTGCAGAAGATGATGGAAATCGTCGTTCCAGCTTGCCGTATAGAGGGCGGGGCGGCCGTTATCTTCGCGGGCAAGCAGCGAGCGGCGGCTCAACTGGTCTTCCACGACCAGATGAAGCACCTGCCCCGGGAATGTTTTCTGCAGGGTCTGCGCCATTTCGCTCAGGAAGGGTGGCGAGCTCGAATCGACCATCTGCTCGGCGGCGTCGAAGCGAAATCCGTCGAACCGGAAATCGCCGATCCAGTAGAGGGCGTTCTCGATGAAATAGCGCCGCACCGCGTCCTGCTCGAAGGAGATCGCCGCTCCCCATGGGGTTTCGCGGTCATTCCTGAAAAAGGCCGGAGCATATTGCGAGAGATAGTTACCTTCCGGTCCGAAGTGATTGTAGACGACGTCCAGGAGAACCATGATGCCGTGGGAATGCGCCTCGTCCACCAGCGTGCGCAGATCGTCCGGCGTGCCATAGGCGTTGTGCGGCGCATAATGCAGGACGCCGTCATAGCCCCAGCCGCGGGTTCCCGGAAACTGCGCGACCGGCATTATCTCGATGCAGGTGATGCCCGCGGCCTTCAAATGGGAAAGCCTGGATGCAGCGGCGCGGAAGGTACCCTCCGGCGTGAAGGTGCCGATGTGGAGTTCGTAGACGACGGCCTCTTCCCAGGGCCGCCCCTCCCAGGACTCGTTCTTCCAGACGTAGCTTGTCGGATCGACCACGATCGACGCGCCGTGGACGTCGCCTTCCTGCGCCGAGGAGGCGGGATCGGCTATCGCGCGGCCATCGGAAAGGCGGAATAGATAGGGCGTTCCGGCCGCCACATTCCGGACCGTCGTTTCGAACCAGCCGCCATCCTCCTTTCGCATCGGCTGCTCCGTCCCATTCAGTACCAGGCCGACCGATTTTTCCCGCGGTGCCCAGAGACGGAAGCGCACGACGCCGTCGTCCACGAAATTCGCGCCCCAGCTCTGCCGGTAACCGCGCCGGGGCGGTTTTTCTCCAGCCATCTTGCTCCGTCTCCGATCGTTGGACACCGCCAAGGAACCGGAGGAGAGATGAAAAGTTCCCGCACGGAATCTCGCTGCTTGCGAAGGGAACATTTCATCCTGCTTCGCGTTGCACAAAGCACCCGCAACTCACCGCAACGGATACAACAGATGAACCCTGGCTTTTCCCTGCTTCCGCAGTCGTGCGTCGTTTTCGTTCTGGCTGGAGGAAGAGGAGCGAGGCTTCATGAATTGACTGCACATGATTGCAAACCGGCAATCTCCTTTGCGGGCTCATGCCGCATCATCGATTTTTCGCTGGGCAATATCGTCAATTCGGATCTCAAGACCGCTCTGGTCGCGACCCAGTACCAGCCGGCAAGGCTCCTCAGTCACATCCGTTCGCGTTGGCGCGCCTGCTTCGCCCGTCATGGCGGCAGTATCGAATGCCTGAGCAGCGGCGGCGGGAGTGAAACTTGCGGATACAAGGGGACCGCCGATGCGGTTCTCAAGAACATCGCCCATATCGACGGCCATGCGCCGCGTCATGTGCTCGTAGTCGCCGCCGATCACATCTACCAGATGAATTATGCGGACATGCTGGAGACCCATGTCGCCACAGGCGCCGACGTCACGATCGCAACCGATGTCGTCGCGCGCCGATCGGCGAAAGGCTTCGGAGTGGTCGCGGCCAATTCGCGCGGGCGCATCGTCGGCTTCGCGGAGAAGCCCGCCGAGCCGGCGGGCCTTCCCGACGATCCGGAAAAATCGCTCGCCAGCATGGGCATCTATGTCTTCGATTGGCTGCTCCTGCGCCGGATGCTGATCGAGGATGCGGCCGACGAGCGCTCCAGCCATGATTTCGGCAGCGACATCCTGCCGAAGCTGATCGCACGCGGCAACGCCTTCGTGCACCGGTTCACCGCGCCGGGAGACAGGAGCAGGCGCGGATACTGGCGCGACGTCGGAACCCTCGATGCCCTGCATGCCGCGAACATGGACCTTCTTGTTGGCGGAGCGGACGAGCCTCTCGATCTTGCAAACTGGCCGTTGCATGTCGGGTGGATCGGAGAGCGCGCGGGATTGGGCGGTCGCGCAGATGCCGTTTCCCTCGTCTATCCGGGTTCCGGTCACCAGGGCGCCTCCGTGGCGCACTCGGTCATCGGACCGCTCGCGAGCGCCGGCCCCGGCTGCAGGATCGACCGGTCCATCCTCATGCCCGGCGCGCGCATCTCCGGCAATGTCAGCTTGAAGAACGTCATCGTCGCTCCTGATGTCGTCATATCCGATCCGCTTGTCGTCGGTGAGGACCCGGAGGAGGATGCCGTGTGGTTCCGGCGCACGGACGCCGGCGTGGTCCTCATCGATCAGGCGATGGCGGATCGCCGCGCCGAGGCTCGCAAGCTCGCCAAAGGGTGGAGGGCGGTCACGTCGAACAATCTTGCAACTCCCGTTTTGACCAAATCCAGCCAGGCAGGATAGCGATGACCATTTCTTTTTCGGAATTGGATTTCCTCAAACCCGAGCTCGGAGCCGAATATACCGGCGAGGGTACGCATTTCGCCCTCTTCTCCGCCCATGCCGAGCAGGTCGATCTCTGCATCTTTTCCGACGACGGCAGGGAGGAGACAGCGCGCCTTCCCCTTCCGAAGCGCGAAGGCGACATCTGGTCCGGCTATATCGCCGGACTTGGCCCCGGTACGGTCTACGGCTACCGCGTCCATGGACCCTACGATCCGAAGAACGGCCACCGGTTCAATCCGAACAAGCTGCTTCTCGACCCCTATGCCAAGCAGGTCGTAGGCGAACTCGCATGGGACGACGCGCTGTTCGGCTATACCATCGGAGCCAAGGCGGACGACCTGTCCTTCGACGATCGCGACAGCGCCCCCTTCATGGTCAAGGGCGTGGTGCAGGATCCGACCTTCGACTGGGACGGCGACGAGGCGATCCGCCGGCCCTGGACCGAGACGATCATCTACGAAGCGCATGTGCGCGGCATGACGATGACCCATCCGGGCGTGCCGGACAAGCTGCGCGGCACGTTCCGCGGCATGTGCAGCGATCCGATCATCGAGCATCTGACGAAGCTCGGCATATCGGCGATCGAACTGCTGCCGATCCAGTATTTCCTGGACGACCGCTACCTGATCGAGCGCAACTTGCGCAATTATTGGGGATACCAGACCCTCGGCTTCTTTGCGCCGCAGCCGCGCTTCATGTCGGAAAGCCGGATCACCGAGTTCAAGACCATGGTCAAGCGCTTCCATGCCGCCGGCATCGAGGTGATCATGGACGTGGTCTATAACCACACCGCCGAAGGATCCGAGCGCGGCCCTACGCTCTCCTTCCGCGGCATCGACAATTTGAGCTATTACAGGCTTTCGCCCGACGACGCGCGCCATACCTACGACACGACCGGCACCGGCAATACGCTGAACGTCGCGCATCCGATGGTGTTGCGCATGGTTCTCGACAGCCTGCGTTACTGGGTCGGCGTGATGCATATCGACGGTTTCCGCTTCGATCTTGCAAGCACGCTGGGGCGTGAAGCTCACGAGGAATTCGACCGCGAGGGCGGCTTTTTCGATGCGATCCGACAGGATCCGATCCTCGCAGGCGTCAAGCTAATCGCCGAACCCTGGGACGTGGGCGAGGATGGATATCAGGTGGGCGGGTTCCCCTATCCGTTCCGCGAGTGGAACGACAAGTTCCGCGACAATGTCCGGCGCTTCTGGAAGGGCGACGGCGGCATGGTCGCGAACCTTGCCGAGCGCGTCACCGGATCCGCCCGCCAGTTCAATCACTCCGACCGCGGCGCGACCTCCTCCGTCAATCTCCTCAGCGCCCATGACGGTTTCACGCTGATGGACACCGTCTCCTTCAACGAAAAGCACAACGAGGCGAATGGCGAAGGCAACCGCGACGGCCATTCCCACAATCACTCCGACAATATGGGCGCCGAAGGGGCGACGGATAATGCCGATATCAACGCTGCCCGCGCGCGCCGCCGCCGGAATATGATGGCGACGCTGATGCTGAGCCAGGGGGTGCCGATGATCCTCGGCGGCGACGAGGTCGGCAACAGCCAGAACGGCAACAACAACGCCTATTGCCAGGATAATGAGACCGGCTGGACGGACTGGTCGGGGCTGGGCGATCCCTTCCTCGATTTCTGCCGCAAGGCAATCGCCTTCCGCAAGCTCCACCCGGTATTGCGACAGGAGCGCTTCCTGACCGGCGAGACGAGCGACAATGGCATCGAGATCGCCTGGTTCAAGCCAGACGGCAACTTTATGGACGAGAAGGCCTGGAAGGACGGTGACTTGCGCGTGCTCGGGGTCTATCTCGCAAAGAGCGCCGGTTTGGCCGAGGCCGGCACGGAGATGACGGATCAGCTTTTCCTCGTTTTCAATGCCGGGGGCGATTGCCAGTTCACGCTTCCTGCCGTCAATGGCACCGAGCGCTGGGAGCGCGTTCTCGATACCGGCGCCGGCGACGCCTTCGCGGTGCATGAGGTCGATGGGCCGGCCATGGTCTATGCGGCGAGCGTCGCCGCCTTTGCTCCGCATTCGAAGCCGGGCACCGGCGGCAAGGCGGATGCCAAGCCGCGCCGTCGCTGGTTTTCCTTCCGGGGCCGAAAGTGAGCAGAGCGTGACATCGAAATGACCGCACCGGAAAAGTCTCTGCAGGAGGTCGGTCTGGTCTATGTCAGCGACATGGAGCCCGGGATCCGCCGGCTCCGCAAGGGCAGGGGCTTCTGCTATCGCCTGCCCGACGGAGCCCTTCTCGACGACCCGGAGACGAAGGCGCGGATTTCCGCCCTTGGACTTCCTCCAGCCTACCGGGATGTCTGGATCTGCCTTCTCGAAAATGGACATCTGCAGGCGACCGGCTATGACGCCCGGGGCCGCAAGCAATACCGGTACCACAAGGACTGGCAGGCACTGAGGAGCGGCGACAAGTTCCACCAACTGGCTGCATTCGGCAAAGCCCTTCCGCGGATCCGGCGGGCCGTGCTGCGGGATCTGGAAGGGCCCGCCGGGGATATGACGACGACGCTTGCCGCACTTACGATGCTTCTCGACCAGGCGCATCTGCGCATCGGCAATCAGGCCTATACGGAAGAGAACAGCACCTATGGCGCCACTACCCTCCTGAAACGCCATATGCGTCTGGTGGACGGGCGCATCGACCTTGATTTCACAGCCAAAGGCGGCAAGCGCGTACGCCGCACGCTGCGCAATCCGCGCCTGCAGCGCATCCTGGAGGATATAGCCGATCTGCCCGGCCGCAAGCTTTTCGTCTGGAAAGGCGAGAACGGCGCGTTGCATCCGATCGATTCCGGACGGCTCAACGCCTATCTCGCCGAGATCTCCGGCATCGCGATATCGGCCAAGACATTCCGCACCTGGGCAGGCAGCCTGGCAGCGTTCGCGATCGCGCGGGCCGCAGTCGAGAATGGGGAGCATCCGACCGTGAAGGAGATGAGCGAAGCGGCGGCGGCGGTTCTTCACAATACGCCCGCCATATGCCGCTCGAGCTATATCCATCCGGACATCGTCGCCCTTGCCGACAAAGGCCAGCCGCTGCCGAAGCGCAGGATCGCTCCTGCCCGGCGACCGGTCAGCGGACTGCGGGTCGAGGAAAACCGCATGCTTGCATTTTTGCTGCGCGCAAGCCGTAAACGGGCAAGGCCGGCCGACCTGGAAGGCTGATCCGGCTTCGGAACAAAAGCGCATGCCGACGGGTTCGGTTCCATATGACAGGGCTTGAGCGACTGCATGCGACGCTGACGCCGCGGGAGCCGGGCAGGTCGCAAGCAGCGGGCTTCAAGCGCCTCGCCGGGTTCGCGCCGCCATTTAAGGAAGGAGCTGACGATGCAACATCCGCAACAGCCGGATCAGACACCCGTGCCGCCGGTGCCTCCCCCTTGGGAGCCGGAGCCGCCGATCGAGGAGCCGGAACCCGACGTATTGCCGGACGAGGTGCCCGTTCCGAACCCCGATGAAAATCCCGAGCCCGAAAAACACACCGGGCGCGCCGGCGCAACATAGGAGGAGGATGCCCGATGACATCCCAGCATTTCAAGACGAAGAAGCCGAGCGACAAGGATCTGAAGCAGGACCCCGGTATCGGCCGTTCCCGTGGGATCAGCCAGCCGGAAGAGGATGAGAGCTTGCAGCGGGACAATACCGTGGAAGGCGATATCGCGAACGATACCACGCCCCAGGGCGGTGTCGATCCCTCCCAGCGCGGCAGGACGAACAAGTAGGATCGCCGGACAAAGGAGACGGAACGATGGTTGGCAGGAAAACGCACGAACAACAGCTTCGCGTCTTGGAACGGCGCGAGAAAACGTCCGGTGCGGACAAGGATTTCGACGCCAAGGAAGAGCTTCAAAGGTCCGAGGTTGCACGTGACGCCTATCGGAAGGGGCAGAATCTGCAGCCGCCTGCCGATGACGAGGAGCGGGCGGAAGATCGCAGCATGCTGCGGGGCAAGAACCAGGAAAGTGCGCATCGCAAGGGTGCGGGCAACTGACCGTTACCCGGAGATTCGGGAGGCACACGAATGACGCTGACCGACCTGAAGCCGAACAACGCCGCCGACATAGCGCAGGCGATCGCCCATGGCTGCCGGGTTTTGCCGGGCCCCAGGCACATGATCGAGTTCGGCGCCTTCTTCGACGGGATAGGCGATGCGCGGGTGGTGCTTCTCGGGGAGGCGTCCCACGGCACCGCGGAATTCTACCAGGCGCGCGCCGCGATAACGCGCTGCCTCGTCGAGCATCACGGTTTCAACATCGTCGCCGTGGAGGCGGACTGGCCCGACGCCGAACGGATCGACCGTTACATACGCCATCGCGCCCGGCGCGAATACGACGCCGAGGCTTTCGTCCGCTTTCCCGCCTGGATGTGGCATAATGCCGAGGTCGAGCAGTTCGTGGCCTGGTTGCGCCACCACAACGAGCCGCTCGCGATGCGGGACCGCGTCGAATATCGGGGACTGGACATGTATTCCCTGCACGGCTCCATCAATACAGTCCTGCGTTATCTCGAACGCATGGACCCGGAAGAGGCAAAGCGCGCACGCGAACGCTACAGTTGCCTCACGCCCTGGCAGGAGCAGCCGGCACGCTACGCCTATGGCACCCGCACGGCGCATCAGCAGGAATGCGAGGACGCGGTTGTGAGGCAACTCGGCGAACTGCTCGCGAAGGAACTCGAATATGCCGCGATGGACGGCGAGGATTTCCTCGACGCCGCGCAGAATGCCCGCATCGTCGCGACGTCCGAGCACTACTACCGCGCGATGTATCGAAGCGGCAACGATTCCTGGAACCTGCGCGACCGGCACATGTTCGACACGCTTCAGGCCGTGATGTCGGCGCGCGGAGACGCCGCGAAGGCGATCGTCTGGGCGCACAATTCGCATATCGGCAATGCCGCGGCCACGGCGCTCGGCTGGGACGGGCAATTCAATATCGGCGAGCTCTGCCGTACCGCCTACGGCGACGAGGCCGTTCTCGTAGGCTTCGGGACCGACCGCGGCACGGTTGCCGCCGCCGACGACTGGGACGGCCCGATGCACATAAAAACGGTCAATCCATCGCGGCCCGATTCCTACGAGAGAGTGTTCCGTCACGTCGGCTTGCCGCGTTCGCTGACGGATCTTCGTGTCGAAAAGAACAGATCGGCGCGCGACGCCTTGTCGCAGCGCCGGCTGGAGCGGGCGATCGGTGTCATCTATCGTCCCCACACGGAATTCCACAGCCACTATTTCGAGGCGGTCCTCCCCGAACAATTCGATTTCTACGTCTGGTTCGAGGAGACCCATGCCATAACTCCGCTTTCGGCCGCTCGCCCGCAGGGGGTGCCGGAAACCTATCCCTTCGGGCTCTAGCAATGATCGGCCGCTGGAATTTCGAGGATCGCATGGATGCCGGCCGGCAGCTGGCTTCAGCTCTTGCCGCCGAACGGATCGACGATCCCGTCGTGCTTGCCCTGCCGCGCGGCGGCGTGCCGGTCGCCTTCGAGGTTGCCAGCGCTCTCGCCGCGCCGCTCGACCTGCTCTTCGTGCGCAAGATCGGCGCGCCGGTCAATCAGGAGGTTGCAATCGGCGCGGTTGTCGACGGAAAGGAGCCACAGATCGTCGTCAATGACGAAATCCTGGCGCAGAGCGGGGCATCGCTCGCCTATGTCGACCAGGAAGCGCGCCGTCAACTCGAGGAGATCGACCGGCGCAGGAAGATCTATCTCGGCAACCGCAGGCCGCTCGATCTCCAGGAACGGCACGTGATCGTCGTCGACGACGGGATCGCGACCGGTGCCACCGTAAAGGCGGGCCTCAAGGCGCTCGGACGCATCGGCGCGGCATCCGTCACGCTTGCCGCTCCGGTGGCGCCGTCGGAAGTCCTCGATGAATTGCGTCCGCTGGTAACGCGCATCGTCTGCCTGCAGGTTCCTGCGGACTTCCTGGCCGTCGGACATCACTATCGCGATTTCCGCCAGACGACCGATGCGGAAGTGATGGATGTGCTGGCCAGGGTCAGGACCCCGGAATAGGAGATACTGTGAACGGTGCACGACCGTAGTATACAGTCTGTGGCTGCCTGATATAAAATCGCGGGCGATCGAAACTCATCCACCGGCCGGTCATTGCTGATGCCATCCTCTTCAAGCGAACTGCGCACCGTCGTCCGTATCGACTTGCCGCCGAACCGGCTGGGTCACGGCAAGATGCGGCTGCTCGAACATATCCGGGAAACCGGCTCCATATCGGCGGCAGGGCGCGCGATGGACATGTCCTACCGTCGCGCATGGCTTCTCGTCGACGAGATGAACCAGATGTTCGGCAAGCCGGTCGTCGAATCCCAGCGCGGCGGCAAACAGGGCGGCGGCGCGGTGGTGACCGAATTCGGCGAGGAACTGCTGACGCGTTTCCGTGAGATGGAAAAGAAGATCGAGAACGCGCTTTCCTCCGACCTCGACTGGCTGGAGGCGAACCGCAATCATTCCCGATCCTGACTACGGGTGTTCGAGGGCGACCGTTTTGATGACGGCAAATGCCGGCTTGCCGGGGGAAAGTTTCAGGCGTTCGCTTGAAAGACCGGTGATCCGCGCGCGCACGATGTCGCCTCCGCAATCGAGGTGAACGGTCACCATCCCCTCGATGTCGTCGCTGATGGCGGTTATTCTGCCCGGGAGAATGTTCAGCGCGCTGATCCCCTCCGGCTGCACGGTCGCGACCATGACGTCGCGCGCAAGGATCTGGACGCGGACCTTTCTGTCCGCGATCGGCGCCGGATTGGGGATCTGAAGCTCGCCGCCGCCTGCCAGCCGGATGGTGGCGATGCGATGCTCCCGATCGACATCCGTCACCGTTCCGGCAAGAACGCTGCCTGCCTCGCGGCGGTCCATCGCGCCCGACAGCGCCGTTCCGCGCAGAACCTCCGCCGCCGGGCCGGCGGCCTCCACCTTGCCGCCATTGAGGACGACGACCCGGTCGGCTAGCCGCGCCACCTCCGCGACCGAATGGCTGACATAGACGATCGGAATGCGCATCTCGTCGCGCAGCCTTTCCAGATAGGGCAGGATTTCCGCCTTGCGCGCCTCGTCGAGAGCGGCGAGCGGCTCGTCCATCAGCAGCAGCCGCGGCGAGGATAGAAGCGCCCGGCCGATCGCCACCCGCTGCTTTTCGCCGCCCGAGAGATTGCCCGGCCGGCGCTCCAGCAGCGCCTCGATGCCGAGAAGATCGACGATATGCTCGAGGTTTTCCGTGCGGCTTTCCCTGGCCAAAAACCAGCGGCCATAGGTCAGATTCTGCCGGACGTTCAGATGGGGAAAGAGCCTAGCCTCCTGGAAGACGTAGCCGAAGCGGCGCCGGTGAGTCGGCACGAAGCGGCCCTTCGCGGTATCGACCAGCACGTCGCCGTTAAGAACGACGCGGCCGTGATCGGGACGGACGAGCCCCGCTATGATGCGCACGAGCGATGTCTTGCCGGAGCCCGACCGGCCGAAAAGGGCGGTCACGCCATGATCCGAGGCAAGATTGGCATCGAGCACGAACTGGCCAAGCCGGTGCCGGACGTCGACATTGAGGCTCATTCGAGATTGACCCTTCTGCCGACGAGATAGGCCATGAACTCTGAGGCGAGGAGCGCCGCCATCGAGATGGCGATGGCAACGAGGGTAAGGCGCATCGCCCCCGCATCGCCGCCCGGAACCTGGGTAAAGGTATAGATCGCCGCCGACAGCGTCTGCGTCTCGCCGGGAATATTCGAGACGAAGGTGATGGTCGCGCCGAACTCGCCCATGGCCTTGGCGAAGGCGAGGATCATGCCGGCGATGATGCCGGGCAGGATCAGCGGCAGCGTCACAGTGGTGAAGACCCAGGCGGGGCTTGCCCCCAGCGTTCCGGCCGCCTCCTCGAGCTTCCGATCGACCGCCTCGATGGAAAGGCGGATCGAGCGCACCATCAGCGGGAATCCCATGACGGCGCAGGCGAGCGCGGCGCCCGTCCAGCGGAAGGAGAGGACGATGCCGAACCAGTCGGCGAGGAAGGCGCCGACCGGCCCGCGCCTTCCGAAGAGGACGAGCAGGATGAAGCCGGTGACCACCGGCGGCAGGATCAGCGGCAGATGGACGACGCCGTTCAGGAGCGACTTTCCCCAGAACCTGCCCCTGGCAAGCGCCATCGCGACGAGAATGCCGAAGGGGAGGCTGGCGATCATGGCGACGAGGGAAACGCGCAGGCTGAGCCGGATTGCGGTCCACTCTTCCTCGCTCAATACCAGCCAGTCCAAACCCGATCCCCTTGCTTGCAATATCGACAAGCGCCCGTCCGCCCCAGAACGGGCGCTGCGTTCGTTTTGACGCCGTTCGTGCCGGAAAATCGCTCCGATTTCCGGCAGCTTATTTCAGAATGGTAAATCCCTGCTTCTCGAAGAAGGCAGCCGCCTTGTCGGATTTCAGGAAATCCAGATAGGCGGCCGCATCCGCGCTTTTCGATTCGGCAAGCACCGCGATCGGATAGATGATCGGCGGGTGGCTGTCCTCCGGGAAAGTTCCGACGACCGCGACGCCCGGGTCTGCGGCGGCATCCGTCTGATAGACGATGCCGTAAGGCGCCTCGCCGCGCGAAACGAGCGCAAGCGCGGCGCGCACGCTTTCCGCTCCGGCGACCTTCTCTTCGACGGAAGGCCAGACGCCGAGTTTCTCAAGCGCCGCCTTGCCGTATTTGCCGGCGGGCACGCTGTCGACCGCGCCCATCGCAAGGCGGCCATCGCCGAGGAGGCCTGCCAGATCGAAGCCTTCCTTGATTTCCACCGTGCCGGCGTTCTCCTTCGACGTCACGAGCACGATGCGGTTTCCGAGGAGATTGGAGCGGGTATCCTCTTTGATCAGCTTCTTGTCCGCGACGTAGTCCATCCAGGCGAGATCGGCGGAAATGAAGATATCCGCCGGCGCGCCCGCCTCGATCTGCTTGGCGAGCGCCGAACTGGCTGCGTAGGATACCGTCGTTTCCTGCGAGGATTCCTTCCGCCATTCGGCATTCGCCGCATCGAGCGCATTCTTGAGGCTTGCCGCCGCAAACACCGTGACCCTTTCCTGCGCGGCGGCCGGCACTGCCGGCGCGGCGAATGCGAGCCACAGGCCGGCAGCCGAAGCGGCGGCGAATTTGAACCATGCGCGACGTTTCACAATCATTTTCCCTCTCCAATTCGCGAAATATTCCTTTGAATATATCGCTGCTTGAAGAATGGCCAGCGCTATATTCTTCAAAATATATTGAAGAGGAGGTGGGCCGTCGCGCTAAAGGCCCGCAGCCTTCCGTAGATCGGCATTCAGCCGAGACTGCCAGCCTTTTCCGGTCGCCTTGTAATGATCGACCACATCAGGGTCGAGACGGATGGTGACCGGCGTCTTGGTCTGGTCGGCTTTTGGCCTGCCCCGTCTCGCAACCTCTCGGTCAATGCTGGTCGCAAGATCGAAGAAGACCTCACGGAACGGCTTGGCATTCTTAAAGTTGTCCCTGGTCAAAGGACGCTCGATTTCAGGATCGGGGCCGATCAATTCGCCGGTGGCGTCGTCCACCCCACCAGCTATCGGCGTCCTGATGGACGCCGGCGGCGGCGATAATCGCCTTCATCTCCTGGTCGTAGACCTTCCACCGGCGAAGCATCTCCTCGGCGCCCTCGGTGGTATCGGGTAGATCTTCTGTCACAAAACCTGGCCACTTATTCGCCATATGCCCTGCTCCTTTCCTGCGTTCCTGTCCGGCGGATGGAGATAACCAAAAGCGCTTCAGAGACGGAGTGGTCGAAACACGACAGCGATGATCATGACGCCATTGAATTTGCCTACAGCAAGGAAGCGATCCTACTTCGTCCGCTCGACACGAGCCGTCAGGAAGAATTCAAACGTGAGATCGGCAAAGTCCAAGCCGTGCTTGGCAATATTGGCTTGGCGCTTCGGCTCATCCCATACGATCTTCATAATTGTACGTACAATTAAAGGGAGTCCAAAGCGCTTGCTTGCTCTTGGCTGCCGTCCAGGCCGCCAGGACCGCGAATGATCCCGATCCTCGAACATCTGGAGCAATGACCCTGAAGGTTGCAGCCTTCTTCCTTGGCGATCTTGACCGCATAGGCGGGGATTTTGAGGGCGGCATGACAAAGGCACCGCTTATGCTATGAGGCCAAGCTGCTTCCGATTGATCAATCGTCCACTCTTAATCCAGAACAAGGCCAGATGGTACTGCGCTGGACTATGAGCGGCGCAGGTACACCTGTTGTTCTCCAATATTCGATTCGCCAGGACGGAAACGCTAACCTTATCAGGGAAAATATTTGGCTGGGGAACCTGGATTCGAACCAGGACTAACGGAGTCAGAGTCCGTGGGTCTACCGTTAACCTATTCCCCACCGCGGCGGTGCGGCGCGAGCCGTTTGCCTGTGAGCGGGGCTTATAACCAAAAGCCGCGAACATGCAAATAGTTTTCTCGAAAATTTTCCGGTTGTGAAGGCGCGCGGCGCGGGCGGCTTTCCGGAATTTGCGTGGTGCCGGAATGGCTGCTGCAAGGCCGCGCTCTTCTTCTTCGTCCTTCCCTACAAAAAGAATTTGTTGAACGGGCCGAGCGCTGGTAATGTCGCGGCAACGAAAAATCGAGAGAGCGCCTGCTGCAGCCTTGAGCTTTGCGCGGCGCGATAGGCAGAGACGTGAACGACCCCGACAGCGGCCAGAGGCCGCCCGTTTCCGGGGCGCAGGGCACGGGTGGCGAGACGAGGCCGAAGCGGTCGCGCCGCCGGAAGGGAAGGCAGCAGGGCGCTCATCGTCCGTCCGCCGTTTCCGGGCCCGTGGGCAGCCAGTCCGGCGAGACCGGAGCGGAGCCGCGCCCCCTCATTGCAGATGGCGGCGATGCCGTGCGCAAACGCAAGCGACGCCGGCGCGGCAAGGCGCCGGGACAGTCGCAGGTGCGTCCCCTCGCGCCCGTGGGGCAGCGCGACCCCAAACAGATTGCCGAGAGCCAAAGCGACGGCGGCCGGAAGGGCCGCCGCAAGCACCGCGCCGGCCGCGGGCCGCAAGGCGGGCCGATGGCGACGTTCGAAAAGCCGGCGGAGACGGCGGCGGTTGCCGGCAAGGCAGGGCTCTACGAGCCGCGTCCCCAGCCGTCTTCCGACCAGCAGCGTCACACGGGCTACGCCTCACGTTCTTCCCAGCAGCACAGAGACGAGCAGTTCAACGATCTGCCGTTCTATGCCGCGCTCGACCTCGGCACCAATAATTGCCGGCTTCTGGTCGCGCAGCCGACGCGCCCCGGCCAGTTCCGCGTGGTCGATGCCTTTTCCCGCATCGTGCGCCTCGGGGAGGGGCTTGCCGCGAGCGGACGGCTTTCCGAGGAGGCCATGGATCGTTCGATCGAGGCGCTGAAGGTCTGCGCGGCGAAGCTGAGCAGCCGCAGCATCCGCCGCAGCCGCCTGATCGCCACCGAGGCCTGCCGCGCGGCGCAGAACGGCGAAACCTTCCTCGAACGCGTGAAGACCGAGACGGGGCTGGAACTCGAGATCATCAACCGCGAGACCGAAGCCCGCCTCGCCGTTTCCGGCTGCTCGTCGCTGGTCGGCCGCGAGGCGAAATCGGTCGTCCTCTTCGACATCGGCGGCGGCTCCTCGGAGATCGCCGTCATCCGCATTGGCGAAAACCGCTCCAGCCGCCTTGCCAACCACATCACCCATTGGACATCACTGCCGGTCGGCGTCGTGACATTGTCGGAGCGGCACGGCGGGCGCGACGTGACGCCGGAGAGCTTCGCAGCGATGGTGGCGGAGGTCGAGGGCATGCTTGCCGGTTTCGATTGCCCGTCCGAGAGGGAGTGGCATGCGCCGGAGGATTTCCATCTGATCGGCACCTCCGGCACGGTCACGACGCTTGCGGGCGTCCATCTCGAGCTGCCGCGCTACGACCGGCGCCGGGTGGACGGCGTGTGGCTTTCCGACGAGGAAGTCTCCGCCATGCAGGCGCGCCTGCTCTCGTGGGACTTTTCTGCCCGCGCCGCCAATCCCTGTATCGGGCCGGACCGGGCGGATCTGGTGCTGGCCGGCTGCGCCATTCTGGAGGCGATCCGCAAGAGATGGCCTTCGCAGCGCATGCGGGTCGCCGACCGCGGACTGCGCGAAGGCCTGCTCACCGACATGATGGCCGAAGACGGTGTCTGGCGGCGCGGCCGCCATCGGCGCCATTTCAGGGGAGGCATGCGCCAGCCCGGCAGGCCGGAAGGGGAAACGCGATGACGAAACCGCCCATCGGCCGCAAGCTCGGCCAGAAGGTCAAGAAGGGCAAGCTCAAGGCTTCGTCGCGGCGTTGGATCGAGCGCCACATCAACGACCCCTATGTGCAGCGCGCGCGCCTCGAGGGCTATCGGGCCCGTGCCGCCTTCAAGCTCCTGGAGATCGACGAGAAGCACGATATCCTGAAGGGCGCGCGCCGCATCATCGACCTGGGGGCCGCACCGGGAAGCTGGTCGCAGATCGCCGCCAAGGTGACGGGATCGACGGATGCCGATCCGCGCGTCGCCGCGATCGACTTCCTGGAGATGGACCAACTGCCCGGCGTGCGCATTCTGCAGATGGACTTTCTCGACCCCCAAGCGCCGGCAAAGCTGATCGAGGCCGTCGGCGGAACGCCCGATCTCGTCCTCTCCGACATGGCGGCGCCGACCACCGGGCACCGCCAGACCGATCACATCCGCACGATGCATCTGTGCGAGGTGGCGGCCCACTTCGCCGTCGAGGTGCTGGCCGAAGGCGGGCACTTCCTGGCGAAGACCTTCCAGGGCGGAACCGAGCGCGACCTTCTCACCATGCTGAAACAGAACTTCCGGCAGGTCATCCATGTGAAACCGGGCGCCTCGCGGGCGGAATCGGTGGAGATGTTCCTGCTTGCGAAGGGCTTCAAGGGCCGCAAGGCCGAAACGGCGGACGGCTCGCAATAGCCCCGCCCACGCCTTCTATTTGACCAGCGTCGTCTCCGCTTTGGGTTCTGCGAGCCTGTGGCCGGATACCGAGGCGCCGGCATTCTTCGCCATCGTCAGGAATGGGATCACGGCGGCCAGCGTGAAGCCGGCGATGATCATGAAGGCTGTCTGGAAATCGCCGAGTTCGAGGGGCGAGCCGGTCAATGTCGTCTCGATCTCCAGGATCGCGCCTGCAACGGCGACGCCGAGCGCCAGGCTCATCTGCTGCAGAACGGCACTCATCGAGGTCGCCTTGCTGGCCTTGCTGTCCGGGATGTCGGCGAAGGAAAGGGCGTTGACGCTGGTAAAGAAGAAGGAGCGCACCAGCCCGGCGATCAGCAGGATCACGGCCATCACGACGAACGGCGTGGCCGGCGTGAACAATCCGTTGACGAAGGTCAGGGCCGCCCCGACGCCGCCGGCAAAGATCAGCGTGGTGCGGAAGCCGGCGAAGACCAGAACGCGCTTGGCGACGAATTTCGTCGTGATCGCCCCGACCGCTCCGGTGAAGGTGATGAGGCCGGACTGGAACGGCGTCAGCCCGAAGCCCACCTGCAGCATCAGCGGCATCAGGAAGGGCACGGCGCCGACCGATATGCGGAAAAGCGTGCCGCCGATCGAGGCCGCGCGGAACGCGCTGTCCTTGAAGAGTGTAAGGTCGAGCACCGGCGCGGGATGCCGTCTGGCGTGGCGGACATAGAGGAAGCCGCAGAGAATGCCGATCGCCGTGGTGATCATCCCGACGATCGGCGGCAGCGCCGGAAGGCTGATGACCGAAAGCCCGAACATCGTTCCCGAGGCCGCGATCGCGCTCAGCAGGAACCCCTTGGCGTCGATCGGCGGCGGTCTCTCGCTGCTGATTTCCGGCAGGTAGATGCCTGAGAGGAAATAGCCGACGATCCCGACGGGGACATTGATCAGGAATATCCAGTGCCAGGAGAAATAGGTGGTGATGAAGCCGCCGAGCGGCGGGCCCGCCAGTGGGCCGATCAGCGCGGGAATAGAAAGCGTGGCCATCGCCGAGACGAGCTCGCTGCGCGACGTGCTGCGCACCAGTACGAGACGGGCGACCGGCGTCATCATCGCTCCGCCCATGCCCTGGAGAAAGCGCGACGCGACGAAGGCGACGAGGCTGTTGGAGATGGCGCAGAAGATCGAGCCGACGATGAAGACAAGGATCGCCATCCGGAAGATGCGCTTCGCGCCGAAACGGTCGGCCATCCAGCCGCTCAGCGGAATGAAGATCGCCAGCGACACCATATAGGAGGTCAGCGCCAGCTTCAGCGTGATCGGGCCCACGCCGATATCGTGAGCGATCGCGGGCAGCGAGGTCGCGATGACGGTGGAGTCCATCTGCTCCATGAAGAGAGCGACGGCGAGGATCAGGGGAACGATGCGATTCATCTGCGCGGCTGGTGCTGTTGATGGCCGATGCGACGGGAAGCGGGCTTTTGCTGCGGATCGGCGTGGTCGTTGCAACGCGCCGTCTTGTGCGCCTGTCGGCGCCGCATGTCAAATCCCGCGATTTCGATGCGGTCATCACAAACCCGTGATTTTCCGCTGCTTCTTCGTGACAACGGTTCCCGCGAGGTCCATGCCATCATCTGAGCGAACGCGGCAGGTCGACTGCCGCGCCATACGGGAGGAATTGGCATGGCCGGTTTCATGAACATATCACGCAGGACGCTATTCTATACGGCAGGGATCGGCGCGCTCGCCGCGCCGATGATCATGAGACACACGGGCGCCCTTGCGGCCTCGGATACAGGTGAAGACATGAAGACAAGACCCGTACAGACGAGAAGCTTCAAGGTGGGCAGCCTCAGTGTGACCGTCGTCGGCGACGGAACCCGCGTTTCACCCAATCCCCAGGAGACGTTCGGTACCAACCAGACACCGGAGACCGTCGCGGCTCTTCTCACGGAGAACTTCCTGCCGACGGACCAGTTCGTCAACGGCTTTTCCCCGACGCTGATCGACACCGGCTCGGAGGTTGTCCTGTTCGACACCGGTCTGGGCGAGGGCGGCCGGCAAGCCGGCATGGGGCGTCTCACCGAGGGGCTGGAGGCAAACGGCTACAGCGCGGACCAGGTCACCATCGTCGTGCTCACCCATATGCATGGCGATCACATCGGCGGGCTGATGACCGGTGGTGCTCCGACGTTCAAAAACGCCCGCTACGTAGCCGGCCAGGCGGAATACGATTTCTGGACGAGCGCGAACCGGGTCGGCACGCCTGCCGAACAGGGCCACCAGGGCGTGCTCGCCAATGTGAAACCGCTCGCCGAGAAGATGACCTTCATCGGCGACGGTGCGGAAGTCGTGCCCGGCATCACCGCTATCGCCGCCTTCGGCCATACGCCGGGCCATATGATCTTCCGGGTCGAATCGGAAGGCAGGACGGTGATCCTGACGGCCGATACGGCGAACCACTTCGTCCTGTCGCTGCAGCGGCCGGATTGGGAGGTGCGCTTCGATATGGACAAGGCGCAGGCCGCGGCCGCGCGCAAGGCGGTTTTCGACATGGTCGCGGCCGACAAGCTCGCCTTTATCGGCTATCACATGCCTTTCCCGTCGGCCGGTTATGTCGAGAAGGCGAGCGAAGGCTACCGCTTCGTGCCGGTCAGCTATCAGCTTGACATCTGAGCGACATAAGCCCGAAAGTTGGCCAGCCCGGGAGCGATCCCGGGCTTTTTGCTATTTCCAAGTCGTCATGAACGTGTTACCAGCCCTCGCCAACTTCCAAGAACTTTCTTGCAAGCAACCGGGCGGAGCACTCCCAATGTTCCTCTTGGACTGCTGCCTTTACACCGAAGGAAATTGGCCATGGCGCGCATCATAGAAACCGCAACCGGACTGGAAGCACTCACCTTCGACGACGTGCTCCTGCAGCCCGGCCACTCCGAAGTCATGCCGGGACAGACGAATATCGCCACCCGCATCGCCCACGACTTCGACCTGAACCTTCCCATTCTCTCCTCGGCAATGGATACCGTCACCGAAAGCCGGCTCGCCATCGCCATGGCGCAGGCCGGCGGCCTGGGCGTCATCCACCGCAACCTGACGCCCGCCGAACAGGCGGAAGAAGTCCGGCAGGTGAAGAAGTTCGAAAGCGGCATGGTGGTGAACCCCGTGACGATCGGTCCCGACGCCACCCTTGCCGACGCCCTGCACCTGATGAAGGCGCACGGCATCTCTGGCATTCCGGTTGTCGAAAACGGCGGCAGCGGCGGCAAGCCGGGCCGCCTCGTCGGCATCCTCACCAACCGAGATGTCCGCTTCGCCTCCGACCCGAACCAGAAGATCTACGAGTTGATGACACGGGAAAACCTGATCACGGTCAAGGAAAGCGTCGATCAGCAGGAGGCCAAGCGCCTCCTCCACTCGCACCGGATCGAAAAGCTGCTGGTCGTCGATGGCGATGGCCGCTGCGTCGGCCTCATCACGGTCAAGGACATCGAGAAGTCGCAGCTGAATCCGAATGCATCCAAGGATGCACAGGGCCGCCTGCGGGCTGCGGCTGCGATTTCCGTTGGCGACGACGGCTATGAACGGGCCGAGCGGCTGATCGATGCCGGCGTCGACATGATCGTCGTCGACACCGCACATGGCCATTCGCAGCGCGTGCTGGATGCGGTCGTCCGCGTGAAGAAGCTCTCCAATTCCGTGCGCATCATGGCCGGCAACGTGGCTACCGCCGACGGCACCAAGGCCCTTATCGATGCGGGCGCGGATGCCGTCAAGGTCGGTATCGGTCCCGGCTCCATCTGCACCACGCGCATCGTCGCGGGCGTCGGCGTGCCGCAGCTCGCCGCGATCATGTCCTCGGTCGAAGCCGCGCAGGCCTCCGGCGTTCCGGTCATCGCCGACGGCGGCATCAAGTTCTCCGGCGACCTTGCCAAGGCGATTGCGGCGGGGGCGTCGGCCGTGATGGTCGGTTCGCTTCTGGCCGGCACGGACGAAAGCCCGGGCGAAGTGTTCCTCTATCAGGGCCGCTCCTTCAAGGCTTACCGCGGCATGGGCTCTGTCGGCGCGATGGCGCGCGGCTCGGCCGACCGCTACTTCCAGGCGGAGGTGCGCGACACGCTGAAGCTCGTGCCCGAAGGTATCGAAGGCCAGGTGCCCTACAAGGGGCCGGTTTCCGGCGTGCTGCACCAGCTTGCCGGCGGTCTCAAGGCCTCCATGGGCTATGTCGGCGGCAAGGATATCAAGGAATACCAGGAACGCGCGACCTTCGTGCGCATTTCCGGCGCGGGCCTGCGCGAAAGCCATGCCCATGACGTCACCATCACCCGCGAAAGCCCGAACTATCCGGGCGCCGTCTGACCGGCAGACAGGGCGGGACCGCCGGTCCCGCCTATCCCCGCGGATCATCTTCACGAGTCGAGGAGAGGCAGCCCATGTCGCCAACCGAAGCCACGCTGTGGCCGATGATCGCCCATGTGGCGCTGGTCTATACCCTCTATTTCCTGCTGTCGAAGCGCAGGTTTCAGGCGGTGAAAACCGGCAGTGCGACGGCCGACCGGTTTCGCGACAATCGTGACGAACCCGCCGAAAGCCTGGCGGTTCGCAATTGCCTGGCAAACCAGTTCGAGCTGCCCGTCCTCTTTCATGCCGTCAGCATCCTTCTCTACCTTGTAGACGCCGACAATCCTGTGACCGTCGCGCTCGGCTGGCTCTTCGTGGCTTCGCGTTATGCGCATGCCTATGTCCACGTCACGAGCAACCGCCTGCGCTACCGCCGCCCGGCCTTCATCGTCGGCTTCGTGACGCTCGGTGTGATGTGGCTGTGGCTGGCCGTCTGGCTCGCCGCAAGCTGATTCACTAGAGAGTTTCCGTTTTCTTTGAACCGCGGAACCGCTCTATCTCTTTGTTTTTACGCGATTGCGGACGGAAAACCGCTGCGCACTTTCCTGGAATTGCTTTAGCCTTAGGGTGGTGACTCAGGCGGCTTCGCCCTGCGGCGGAACGCATGCGGAGATCGCGCTTGCAAGCGCTTCGGTGTCGCCCGGCCGCGGGCTGCTCTTGCGCCAGGCAAGGCCGATCTCGCGCGACGGCTGCGGCTCGGCGAAGCGCACGATCCGGATGGCGTTCCTTGCCGTCTCGGTCGGCACGGCGATCTCGGGTATCAGCGTCATGCCCATGTCGTGCGACACCATCTGCAGGAGCGTCGCCATCGAGGTCGCGCCGAAATTGACGAGACTGCGCTTGCCGGCCACGCCGCAGACTGCGAGCGCCTGGTCGCGCAGGCAATGGCCCTCCTCGAGCAGGAGCAGGCGTTCGACATCGACCTGCTGCTCGGTCAGCGGCGACATCAGTATGTTGCGTTCGTTTTCCGCCATCGCCATGAAGAACCGGTCGCGGAACAGCGCGCGCGTGGCGATCGCCTCGTTCTCGATCGGCAGTGCCGCGATCACCACGTCGAGCTTGCCGTCGCCGAGATCGACGATCAACCGGTCCGTCACCGCTTCCTTCAGTTCGATCTCGATCGAGGGATAGGCCTTGCGCAGATGCGGCACCAGCCGCGGCACGAGATAGGGCGCGACCGTCGGGATGATGCCGATCCGCACCAGCCCTTCCAGAATGCCTTCTCCTTTGCGCACCGTCTGCTCCAGCCGGTCGATCTCCGCAAGGATCGCGCGCACGTGAACGAGGACCTCCTCTCCCTTGCGCGTCAGGATGGTGCTCGCGCGTGAACGCTCCACCAGCTTCACCCCGAGATGGCTCTCCAATTCCATGATCTGCGCCGAGAGCGCCGGCTGGCTCACATGGGCCAGTTCCGCCGCGCGTCCGAAATGCCGTGTGGTCGCAAGCGCATCGAAATATCGCATCTGGCGGATGGTCAGCATGATAGGAAAAGGTTATCGATTTTGAATGGAAATACAATTGGAAATTATCATGGCGAGGTGGGAAAACAGCTTGTTAGAAAAGTTCTAGGGTAAGGCGGCCTTGTCATCCTCGTGCCAAAGCCATGCACCCTGAATGCCGCAATTCCCGGCGCGTGCCAACGGTTCCCGCGTTGCACGCCCGGGCTTGGATACGATCGAAACAAGGAGGATCCCATGTCTGATCGCCCCACGATGACCACGACGGCCGGCGCGCCGATCGGTGACAATCAGAACTCGCTGACGGCCGGCCCGCGCGGCGGCGTCATGCTGCAGGACTACCAGCTCATCGAGAAGCTCGCCCATCAGAACCGCGAGCGCATTCCCGAGCGTGTCGTTCACGCCAAGGGCTGGGGTGCCTATGGCACGCTGAAGATCACCGGCGACATCTCCAAATACACCCGCGCAAAAGCGCTGCAGCCGGGCGCCGAAACGCCGATGATCGCCCGCTTCTCGACCGTTGCCGGCGAGCTCGGCGCCGCAGACCATGAACGCGACGTCCGCGGTTTCGCGCTGAAGTTCTACACCGAGGAAGGCAATTGGGATCTCGTCGGCAACAATACGCCGGTCTTCTTCGTCCGCGACCCCTACAAGTTCCCGGATTTCATCCACACGCAGAAGCGCCATCCGAAGACCAACCTGCGTTCCGCGACCGCCATGTGGGACTTTTGGTCGCTGTCTCCGGAAAGCCTGCATCAGACGACGATCCTCTTCTCCGACCGCGGCCTGCCGACCACGCCGATGCACATGAACGGCTACGGCTCGCATACCTACTCGTTCTGGAACGACGCCGGCGAGCGCTTCTGGGTGAAGTTCCACTTCAAGACCCGGCAGGGCCACGCGCACTACACCAATGAGGAAGGCGAGGCTATCATCGGCAAGACCCGCGAGGGCTACCAGGAAGCCCTGTTCGGCGCCATCGAGAAGGGCGAGTTCCCACGCTGGACCGTTCAGGTGCAGATCATGCCAGAGGCCGAAGCCGAGACGACCTCCTACAATCCCTTCGACCTTACCAAGGTGTGGCCGCACGGCGAATATCCGCCGATCGACATCGGCGTCCTCGAATTGAACCGCAACCCGGAAAACTACTTCGCCGAGATCGAGCAGGTCGCCTTCTCGCCGTCGAACATCGTTCCGGGCATCGGCCATTCGCCGGACAAGATGCTGCAGGCCCGCGTCTTCTCCTATGCCGACGCCCACCGCTACCGCCTCGGCACGCATTACGAAGCGCTGCCGGTCAACGCTCCGCGCTGTCCGGTCCATCACTACCACAAGGACGGCCAGATGAACTTCATCGGCCAGAAGACCGGCAATGTCGACGCCTATTACGAGCCGAATTCGGTTTCGGGATCGGCTGCGGAAAAGCCGGTCGTCCTTGAGCCGCCGTTGAAGATCTCCGGCGACATGGACCGCTACAACCACCGCGACGGCAACGACGACTACTCGCAGCCCCGCGCGCTCTTCAACCTTTTCGATGACGCCCAGAAGGCGCGCCTGTTCTCCAACATCGCCGCTGCGATGGGCGGTGTCCCCGGCGAAATCCTCGAACGCCAGCTCGCTCACTACAAGCTCGTGCACGAGGATTACGAAAAGGGTGTGCGCGCCACGCTCGAAAAGCAGCACGGCTACAAGGTCGACACGATCAGCGCCTCCCCGGCCGCCGCCGAGTAAGGCAGACGGCACATGAAAAGCGAAAGGCCGGGTTTCCGTCGGGCGCCCGGCCTTTTCGTATCCGCATGTTGGCCTCCCGCAGGCAGATTGACGGCTACCAGCCGGGAAGGATATGGCCCGGCCTCAGACGCGGCAGGCGTGGAAAGACCTTGACGTCGGCCTCCGGCAGGTCGTCGTTGACGGCGAGCGGCGAGATGTTGTCGAGACAGGCCGTGATATGGCTGGTGATCGCGTTCATGAGGGACGGGGAGAGCCCCGGCCGCTTCATGATGCCGATCTGCACCGGAGCGAGCGGCGGGAAACCGTCGGCCTGCGTCAGCACCTTCATGCCGGGGCGAAGTGCCGATTCCGGCAGCACCGATACCGCCATGCCGGCCATGACGGCAGCCGCCACCACCGTCGAGGACCAGCTCGTGAAGAGCACCTGATAGTCTCGTCCGACCGAATCGAGCGCGGCGCAGGCGATCTGGCGCCATTGGCAATCCCGCCGCCCGACCGCGAGTGGCACCGGCGCATTCTCCGGCAGCGGATGGTTGGCCGACATGACCCAGCAGAGCGGCTCGGTGCGCACCACGTCGGACTGGCGCTGGCGCGGATTGTGCGTCACCAGCGCGATATCGAGCTCGCCCTTGTTCATCCGTTCGCCGAGATCGACCGAGGGTTCGCAGACGATATAGAGCTCGACATTGGGATGCGTCTTGGCAAACCGCATGATGATTTCCGGCATGTATCGGTCGGCGTAATCGTCCGGCGTGCCGATCCGGAGCGTCCCTTCGAGCCGGTTGTCGTCGAAGGCGGCGATCGCCTCGTTGTTGAGCCGGATCATGCGGCGGGCGTAATTGAGCAGCCGGTCGCCCTCCGCAGTCAGCCGGTTGCCGCGACCGTCTTTCATGAAAAGCTGCTTTCCGATCCGCTCCTCCAGCCGCCGCATCTGCATGGAAACGGCCGACTGCGTCTTGAACACGCGGTCGGCGGCCTTGGTGAAGCTGCCGGTATCGGCGATGGCGACGAAGGTGTGGAGCTGGTCGATGTCGAGCGGAGCGGACATAACGGTAACCCATAAGATTGATTGATCAATATTATTAGAAACATTCGTTGGACTGATCAATGTGATTCTGCGAAAAAAACACACACGGTGAGCGGCAACGAAGCCGCCTGAGCCGCGCCCTGCAGAAGCCGCACGCCGCCTAAGACCTCCCGGCGGAAACGGCTTTTGTTCCGGCGGGAAAATACCTTCCGTCGAGATATCGACAACGATCATGGACACGCCGCCTCATCGTGGAGGATGGAGACGCGTGCCGGAAAGGAGAAGTGCCATGCGCATGATCGACCGCAGACTGGAACTGGATCTCGCCGTTGCCCGCAAGCCGGCCCCGAGCCTTGTCGTCCGCATCTACAACACGGCGGCGACTATCCTGCGCGCATGGCGAAACCGGTCCGTGACGCTTCGCCTCAGCGAGTTCGACGATCATCAGCTCCTTGACATCGGGCTGCGTCGGGAAGACGTTCGCGAAGCGATGGCCTCTTCGTTCTTCGCCGATCCGGGCCTGCACCTTACGATCGCGGCGCGCGAGCGCGCCCGCCGTCATCTGAGGAGCGGCCGCATCGATTGACTTTATCGCCGTGCCCGCGTCCCCGATGCGAGCGCGGCCGTGATGACCGAATTCCGCACGGACGCTTCCTGCCATCGGCTTCAGGCGTCCGTGTCAGACTTCCCCGCAGGGTAAGAGCCAATAGCCCTGCCGCTTGCCCGGCGCATGACCCTGAAAAGTCGTCGCCGGGTTTTTTTGCGCGCGGATTCGGCGGTCAGGGCTTTTTTTCGGGCGGCTTTTGCATCGTCGCCAGGATGGCCGCGATGTTCTTCTGGTAGTCCTTCTGCATCTCGACGCCGGCATCGAACATCGTGTTGAAGAGCTTGCCGAAAGAATCGCCGGCCGGGTTGGCTGAAAGCTCGGGTTTTTCGCTGGTCTTTGCCGCGCCGCCCCCGTTCGCCATGCCGGCCATCATGTCTTGAAAGGCCTTGGCGAAGGGATTGCCGGCGAAGGGGGCCAGCTTGCCCTCCTTCGCGTTGCCGGCTGCGGCAAGAAAATCCTGCATGGCCTGCGCAAACGGATTGTCGAAAGGATTGGCCGCGGGCTCCGGCTTCTTCGCCATGCCCGTCGCTTCCATCCACTGCCGCATGAAGTCAGCCATGGGATTGCCTGCGCCCGAAGCGCTTCCCCCGCCAGTGAACGGCGCCATGGCCTGCTTGAAGAGCCCGCCCATGATCGTGTCGGCCATCACCGGCAGCATCTGCTTGTATATCTCCTGGCCGATGCCGGTGATCTGCGCGGCCTGTGCCGCGATTGCCCGGGAGACCTCCTTGGAGCCGAAAAGCTGCCCGAGGATGTCGTTTCCTTCAGCCATGCCCTGCGGCGTGAAGGCCTTGCCCATGTCCTCGAAATATTTCGCGTAATTGCCGGAGGTCAGCGCGGTCATGAAGGCCGCGAAGTCGTAGGGATTCGAGGCGTTGCGCTTGAAGCCCTCCGCGAATGCGGGCGTCAGGGCCGCCATCGCCTTTACGGCCTGTTCCTGAGCAAGCCCGAACTGCTTGGCCATGACGTCGATGGCATGGCCGTTCTGCGCCTGCATGATCATGTCAAAAAGCGGAATCATATCCGGTTCCCCCCGCAGGCAAACGACCACGTTCCTCGCACTATAACGGCGAAAAACCCGGTGCAAACCGCTTTTTCTTCTCCAGAGAAGAGGATGTGCGAAACGATTGTCGTGCATGAAGCCGATTGCCCGCTCCCCAAGCCGCCTGCCGTTGCCTATGCTCGCAGCTCGCTTCAACCTGGAATCGGCCCGAATGGGAAAGCTCGTCATCGAAATAATCGCGGAAAACCCCGAGCCGGATCAGTGCGCGGCAATCGTCGCGACGCTCGACAGCTATAACGAGGCCCATAAGGGCGCGGTGGAGGACAAACCCGACTTCGCCGTTCTCGTCCGCGAGCCGGACACACAGGAAATCGTCGGCGGGCTCTACGGCGTCGACGGCTACGGCTGGGCCTTCGTGAAGTATCTCGCTATACCTGATCGCTATCGCGGGCAGGGCCTCGGCTCGCGTCTGATGCTTGAGGCGGAGAATATCGCCCGCGCCCGCGGCTATCTCGGCGTCTGGCTGGACACCTTCGAATTCCAGGCGAGACCGTTCTACGAAAAGCTCGGCTACGAGGTGTTCGGGGAACTCGAAGGCGGACCGAATGCCGTTCCGCGGTATTTTCTCAAGAAGCGGTTCTGAGCGGGCGCCTCAGTATTGATATTCGGAAAAGACGGGCTCGACCGTCCCGTTCCAGCGGCCGTGATAGAGCGAGAGCATGTCTTCGGCGAGTGTCGATTTCTTCGCGATCACTTCCTCGAGCGGCGCCAGGAAATGCGCTTCGCCGATGCCTTCCCCATTCACGCGATTGCGCGCATTCAGCCCGGCGCGGGCGATATTCACGACCTCGCGGGCAAGCTCCAGAAGCGGCTTGCCGCGATGTTCGGCACTCAGCGCCTTTTCGGGAACGGCGTTGCGCATCGCAAGCACCTCCTCAGAGCTCCAGTCGCGCGTCAGCGCTTCCGCCGCATCGAGGGCCGCATCGTCGTAGAGAAGGCCGACCCAGAAGGCCGGCAGGGCACAGATGCGCCGCCAGGGACCGCCGTCGGCGCCGCGCATCTCCAGAAAGCGCTTCAGCCTTACGTCCGGGAACAGCGTCGACAGGTGGTTGGTCCAGTCGCCCATGTTCGGCTGCCAGTCGGCGATCTCGCCCTTCAGGGCGCCGTCCATGAACTGGCGGAAGGTGATGTTCGTGCAGTCGCGATATTTCCCATCGCGCACGATGAAATACATCGGAATGTCGAGCGCCCATTCGACATAGTCCGCAAAGCCGAAATCCGGGGAGAAGGCGAAGGGCAGAATGCCGGCGCGGTTGTTGTCGGTATCGCGCCAGATGTCGCCGCGCCAGGAAAGCAGCCCGTTCGGCTTGCCGTCGGTGAAGGGCGAGCTTGCGAAGAGCGCGGTGGCGAGCGGCTGCAGCTTCAGCGACACCTGCATCTTGCGCCGCATGTCGGCTTCGGAGGAGAAATCGAGGTTAACCTGGATCGTGCAGGTGCGATACATCATGTCGAGACCCTTGCTGCCGACCTTCGGCATATAGCGGGTCATGATCTCGTAGCGCGATTTCGGCATGTGCGGCGTTTCGGCGAAGGTCCATTTCGGGCTGCCGCCCATGCCGAGGAAGCGGATGCCGAGCGGTTCGGCGATTTCGCGCAGCGTCGCCAGGTGCTGGTTCGATTCCTTGCAGGTCTCGTGCAGGTTCTCAAGCGGGGCGCCGGAGAGCTCGAACTGGCCGCCGGGCTCCAGCGAGATGGCGCCCATGCCGGTGGGTTCGGCAAGGCCGATGATGTTGTCGCCGTCCAGAATAGGCTCCCATCCGGTCTTCTGCTGCATACCCGTCAGAAGCGCCGAAATGCTGCGGTCGCCGAAATACGGAACCGGGCCGTGGTCGGCGGTGAAGAAGACGAATTTCTCATGCTCGGTGCCGATGCGGAACTTCTCTTTCGGCTTGCAGCCGGAAGCGAGATAGTCCGTCATCTCTGCTGTCGAGCGAACCGGCGTCTGGTCGGTTGTGTCACGGGCCATGGATGTCTTCTTCTGAATGGATAAGCCTGCGGAAGCGGGCGTGAGGTGCTTGGACCGGATTAAGATACGGTGCAAGCAAATTTCTTTCAAAGCATGATCAAAAAGATAGAACCAAAAGTCTCTCGCCGGGCTTGTGTGTCCCCCGCGCTTTCAACGCCAGTCGCCGATGGCGGCCTGGATGATCGCCATCGCCGCGACCGCGGCGGTGTCGGCCCGCAATATGCGCGGCCCGAGCGGTATCGGCGTGACGAAATCGAGGCTCCGCAGCAGTCTGCGCTCCTCGTCGGAAAAGCCGCCTTCCGGGCCGATCAGAAGCGCCAGCTTGCGCTCGCCGATCGCACTCAGCACCGGCAGCGGGTTCTGGCTCTCATGGCCCTCGTCGCAAAAGATGATACGCCGGTCGCGCGGCCATTCCTGCAAAAGCTCGTCGAGCCGGCGCGGCGGCGCGACCGCGGGGATCGAGAGGATGCCGCACTGTTCCGCAGCCTCCAGCACATTGGCTTCCAGCCGCTCGATGCTGGTGATCCTGCCCTGCACATGCTGGGTCATCACCGGTTGCAGGATACCCGCGCCCATCTCCACGGCCTTCTGCACGAGATAGTCGAGGCGGCCGGTCTTCAGCGGAGCAAAGAGGTATTGCAGGTCGGGGGGCGGCGTCTGCTCGCGCGTTTGCTCGACCGCGGTGAGCACCAGCCGCTTGCGGGTCGGAAAGGAGATGTCTGCCCGCCATTCGCCGTCGTATCCGTTGAAGACGAGCACCGAGGCGCCCTCCTGGAAGCGCAGCACATTGGCGAGATAGTTGAACTGCTCCCTGGTGGCCTCGTGGACGGCGCCTTCGCGCAGCGCACTGTCGACGAAAAGCCGTTGCATTCGGTAATTCGCGCGCATCGCGATACCTCTCAGGTAAAGAGCGCGTTGAGGACCAGGAAGATCACCGCCGACAGGACCGCCGAGGCCGGCAGCGTGATGATCCAGGCCGCGACGATCGTCATGAAGTGCGAGCGGCGGACGAGATAGCGCCGGCGCGTTTCCTCCGGGTTGGCCGGCGGCCTTTCCGGAGCGACGGTCGCGCCCTTGCTGCGGATATATTCGAGGCGCCGCTTCGAATTGCGGGTATACCATTCGCGAAACAGGCCGACGCCGAAAACCGCGCCGATGGCGATATGGGTCGTGGAAACCGGAATGCCGAGCACCGAGGCGGCCAGCACCGCAACCGCGGACGAGAGCGCCACGCAGAAGGCGCGCATCGGGTTGAGTTTGGTGATCTGCTCGCCGACGAGCCGGATCAGGCGCGGGCCGAACAGCAGCAGGCCGACGGATATCCCGAATGCGCCGATCAAGAGCACCCAGAGCGGGATGCCGGAAGGCGCCTGGAAGGCGGTCGTACCCTGCATCGCGCTGACGACGCCGAAAAGCGGCCCCACCGCATTCGACACGTCGTTCGCACCATGCGCGAACGACAGAAGGGCGGCGGAACAGATCAGCGGGATACGGAACAGCGTGCGAAGCGACTGGTTGCGGTTGTCCAGGCCGACGGCGTGCCGCGCGACGATCGGATTTACCAGGAAATAGGCGGCAACCCCGACTATGACGCCGGTCAGAAGCGCCATGCCGAGCGATATCTCGTAGATCTGGTTGATAGCGTTGTGCGCAAGGAATGCCGTGAACGCGCCGGCCATGAAGGCGATCAGCACCGGCACCCATTTGCATGCCGCCGCGATCTTGTCTTCGCGGTAGATGATGAATTCCTTGATGAAGGCGAGAAAGAGTGCGGCGATCACTCCGCCGAGAACGGGCGAGAAGGTCCAGCTGACGACGATGAGCGCGATGGAGTTCCACTCGACGCTATGAAGCCCGCTCGCCGCCGCACCGGCGCCGATCACGCCGCCGACGAGCGAGTGGGTCGTCGAGATCGGGGCGTTGATCAAGGTCGCGATGTTGATCCAGAGCGCAGCGGAGGCCAGTGCTGCGACCATCGCCCAGGCGAAGGCCTCGTCGTTCGCGAAAGTGGACTGATCGACGATGCCGGTATTGATGGTCTGGATGACAGGCCCGCCGGCGATGACTGCGCCCGCGATCTCGAAGACGGCGGCGATCACCAGCGCGACGGTCATGCTCATCGCGCGCGCGCCGACGGCGGCTCCGACATTGTTCGTCACGTCGTTGGCGCCGATGTTCATCGCCATGTAGCCGGCCAGCGCGGCGGCGGCGATGACGATCGCGCTGCCGGGCGTGCCGGTGACGAAGGCGCTTGCAACCGCCATCGCGAGCATCATGAACACGAGCGCGATGCCCACGCCCGTCCAGGAGCGCAGCACGAACTGGGTGGCCTGCTCGCTGAAGGTCAGCTTGTCCAGATCCTTGTCCAGCGTCGGCTTCACCAGCCGCACCTGCGAATTCGCCATCAAACATGCTCCGTTGTCGCAAACGGCACTATCGCTTCATGACATTGAGAGCAATATGACGGAAATTCAGCGCTCGACATTTTTTGCCGCTGCTCTGGCATCCGCCGAAAACATCGTCTTTTCGAAGGAGACCAGCAGGTCCCTCAGACCCGGTTCGTTGACGCGCCGCGCCGCTTCCTCGCAACTGACCCACTCGATCCGCCGCTGGCCCTTCTCGGGGTAGCTCTTGCAGAGATCGTCGACCTCGAGGGCGTAAACCTGCACCAGGCAGCCGACCTTGAAGCCGTCGGTCATGCCCTTCTGGTAATCGTAGGAGCCGATCGGCGTTTCGCCGACCTTGCCCTTGACGCCGGCCTCCTCGTAAGCCTCGCGGGCGGCGGCGGCGTGGGGCGGGCGGTCCGCCATCGGCCACCCCTTGGGAATGACCCAGCGGCCGGTATCGCGGCTGGTGATCAGGAGGACTTCGAGTTCGGTGCGCTTCTTCTTGAACCGGTAGCAGAGCGCGGCATATTGTGTCCTGGCGGGACGCCGGAACATGAGCTGCACGTCGCTGGCGATGCGGTTCAGAATATTCAACGTGTTCCTAACTCCTTCGAGACCGAATCAAGTCTACGCCGCCATGACCGCAGTCTACATGCGATCTTGCCTGCGCAAAGCTCGTTTGCTTGCAAATGCGCGCGTTTGCTGCGCAAATATCACACCTCTTCGGGCCCGCCTTCCGCAAGACCGCGCTGCTGCATTCGAAGCTGCGAGATGCGTTGCCATTCTCCGGTGCGTTCCGCCTCGCGGATGGCCCCGGAGATGTAGTCGATATGGGTCTGCGCGGCCGTTTTGGCAAGCGCGTCGTCGCCTTTCATGATCGCGTCGTAGATCGCCAGATGCTGCGCCAGGAGCTGCTCGCGGGCGTGGTCCGACGAAAAGACGAGATGCCTGTGGAAGAATATGCCCTGGGCCAGCAGCCGATAGCAGGCCCGCAGCGTATGCAGGAGGACGATGTTGTGCGCTGCCTCGCCAATGGCGTTGTGGAGTTCGACATCGGCGGCGAGCTCGTCTTCGAAGTCGCCGCTCTCATGTGCCTTGCGCATCTTGGCGACGATCCGCGTCAGCATTTCCCGGTCGAATGCGGTGGCGCGCCTGGCCGCGAGATCCGCCGTTATGCCTTCGAGTTCCCGGCGATATTCGAGATAGTCCGTCGTGGCGCGCCGGTGGCGGGCGATCAGCTCCACCACGGGGCGGGAAAAGACCTGGCCTATGATGTCGGCGACATAGGTTCCGCCGCCGTGCTGGCTGACGAGGAGCCCCCGGTTTTCGAGTTCCTTCAAGGCCTCGCGCAGAATGGGGCGCGATACGTCGAGACGCCTTGAGAGCTCCCGCTCTCCGGGCAGCCGGTCGCCGTCGCGCAGCACGCCTTCGAGCAGCAGAAGCTCGATTTGCCGCACCACCTCGTCCGCCGTGCGGCTGTGGCTGATGCGGGCGAAGAGGTCGAAGGCGGTGTCGTTCACGGCTTGCTCCTTGCCGGAAGAATAGCAAGGCCTCCCGACTGGTCAATAATCTTGTCCAGTTTGCCTCAGCTTCTGCGTCAAACCGCCATTTCTCCTTCCGCCCGATATTTGTTAGAAGAATGTGATTTGCATGAGGGGACGGTGGAGACATGGCAAAGGGCGATTTTGCCTTTCCGGCGGCGACGGCGCGTGCTCAGGCGCTGGGCGAGATACATGCGCGGCCCTATACGCTGGTGGATACTCCGCGCGTGATCTTTCAGCTCGCCTTCCTGACGGAAGGCGGCTCCGCGGTCGATCATGCGGTTCTGGCCGACCTTTCGCGTTCGCGCGGCCTGTCTCCGCCGACGCGCGATTCCAATCACCATGCCATGAGCTGGGGGCAGGGCACCTTGCGCTGGGAGCGGCATACGGAGTTCTCCACCTATTTCTGGGATGCGCCGGTGCCGGAGCAATTCGGCGGCGAAGTACCGGTCCATCCCTTCGGCGATGGGTTTTCGCCACCCGGCACCCTGATCTCCGGCATTCGCCTCGAAATCCGCACCGACACGCCGGAAACGCGCTCGGCGATCGCACTCTTCGATCCCACGAGCCTTTGCTACAGCGAGGTGAAGAACGGCCAGGCGGCGATCCTGACGGATTTCCGCCAGAACGGCGACGGGCTGACCCAGATCCTCGTGATCGATCGCGGCATGACCGAAGCAGGCCGCGGCGCGCTCGTCCAGCGCCTGCTCGATATTGAAACCTATCGCACGCTCGCGATGATGGGCCTGCCGCTCGCCCAGTCCCTCTCGCCGGAAATTCGCCGTATCGAGGACGGCCTGACCGCCGTTACGCAGCGCATGAAGCAGCATGCGCGCGGCGAGGCGGATGCGATGCTGAGCGAGATCACGCGGCTTGCCGCCGAGCTTGAGGCCAACGCCGCGATGAGCCTCTATCGCTTCGGCGCAAGCCGCGCCTATTACGGCATCGTCCAGGAACGCATCCGTACGCTGGCCGAAACGGCCGTGCCGGGTTACGAGACGCTCGGTTCCTTTCTCGAAAGGCGTCTCGCGCCCGCGCTGCGCACCTGCCAGTCGGTCGAGGAGCGGCAGGCGAACCTGTCGCGCAAGCTGGCGCGGGCGACCTTGCTGCTCAGAAGCTGGATCGATGTCGAGCTGGAGCAGCTGAACACCTCGCTTTTGAACTCGATGGATCGGCGCGCAAAGCTCCAGCTCCGCCTGCAGCAGACCGTCGAAGGCCTGTCGGTGGCGGCGATCTCCTATTACGTCGTGGGGCTGTTCGGCTATGTCGCCAAGGCGGCGCATGATCTCGGCCTTCCGGTCGCATCGGAAACGCTGACAGGCTTTTCCGTGCCGATCGTGGTTCTCGGCATGTGGTTTCTGGTCAGGGCAATCCGCAGGCGTCACGCCGAGGAGGACCGGCATTGAGGCCGCTCAGCGCTCCCAATAAGGCGCGGGTCCGTAAAGTTCGGCCAGATAGTCGATGAAGAGCCGCACCTTCGCCGGCAGGAACTGGCGGCTCGGATAGACGGCGGAGAGCACGACATTCTTCGAACCTTCCCATTCGGGCAGCACCTGCTCCAGGACGCCGCCTTTCAGCTCCGGGCCGATGTCCCAGGTGGAGCGCAGCGCAATGCCGACGCCGGCGATCACCGCTTCCCGCACGACCTCGCTCGAATTCGTGACGAGCGGTCCCGAAGGGCGGTATGTTATGCTTCCGGCCGGCCCCTCCAGCCGCCAGATGTCCTGGTTGTGCGGCGGCAGGCAGACATGGCTTGCGAGATCGTCGATCGTTGCAGGTCTGCCGTACCGTTCGAGATAGGCGGGCGCAGCGCACAGCACCCTTCGCACCGGAGCGAGCCTGCGGGCGACCAGCGAGGAATCGGAAAGCTCTCCGATGCGGATCGCCAGATCGAAGCCTTCGCCGACGATGTCGGAGAAATCGTCGGAAAGCATCAGGTTGAGCGTCAGGTCGGGATGCGCCTCCATGAACCTCTTGAGGTGCGGCGCGATATGCAGACGCCCGAAGGAGGTCGGCGCGGTGATGCGCAATGTTCCCCTGACGCTGCCGGATCGGCCGGAGACGAATGCTTCCGCCTCCTCGATGCCGGCAAGGATGCCTAGAATGCGGTCGTGGAAGCCCTGGCCGGCGTCCGTCAACGAAATCTGCCGCGTCGTGCGCTGGAGAAGACGCGTGCCGAGCCGCTCTTCCAGGCGTTTTACGCGCTTCGAAATGACCGCCGGCGAAAGCCCGAGCGCGCGGCCGGCAGCCGACATGCTGCCGGCGGTGACGACGCGCGAGAAAATTTCCATATCGCCAAGATTAGTCACAAGTGAAAACCATTGTTGCCGGTTTGGAAAAAATGTCTAGCATTTGCCTGAGCAGGTAGGAAGTGGTAAAGAAAAAATACCACTTGGGTGGCGATGGTGGGAGGCAATGATGCAGCAGATCGGGTTTTTGGCGCCGAAGGCAGCCGTCCTCGACAGACGCAGGGAAATCGTCGCCGATCTCGCGGACTTGCTGCCGCCCGGCTGCCTGGTGCATGAGGAGCGCGAGCTCGTTCCCTTCGAGACCGATGCTTTCGTTGCCTATCGCCGCGTTCCGCTGGCGGTGGCCCTGCCGGAGACGACGGCGCAAGTGGCCGCCGTCATGAAATATTGCCATCGATACGGCATACCGGTCGTGCCGCGTGGTGCCGGAACGTCGCTTTCCGGCGGCGCCATCCCGCAGGAGGACGCGGTCGTCCTCGGCCTTTCGAAGATGACCCGCGTTCTCGATGTCGATTATGCCAACCGCACCGCGACCGTTCAGGCGGGCGTCACCAATCTCAGCATATCCGAGGCCGTTTCCGCCGACGGCTATTTCTACGCGCCGGACCCGAGCTCCCAGCTCGCCTGTACGATCGGCGGCAATATCGGCATGAATTCCGGCGGTGCGCATTGTCTGAAATACGGCGTGACGACCAACAATCTGCTCGGCGTGAAACTGGTGCTCGTCGACGGCACGGTGATCGAGCTCGGCGGCAAGGCGCTGGATGCCGGCGGCCTTGACCTGCTCGGCGTCATCTGCGGCTCGGAAGGTCAGCTCGGTATCGTCACGGAAGCGACGGTACGCCTGATCGCGCGGCCGGAGGGCGCGCGGCCGGTGCTCTTCGGCTTCGATTCGTCGGAGGAGGCCGGTGCCTGTGTCGCCGACATCATCGGTGCCGGGATCATTCCGGTGGCGATCGAGTTCATGGACCGTCCTGCGATCGGCATCTGCGAGGATTTCGCCAAGGCGGGCTATCCGATGGATGTCGAGGCGCTGCTGATCGTCGAGGTCGAGGGATCCGAGGCAGAGATGGACGCGATGCTCGCCAGCATCATCGATATCGCCCGCCGCCACGGCGTCAAGGTCATCAAGGAGAGCCAGTCGGCGACCGAGGCCGCGCTGATCTGGAAGGGGCGGAAATCCGCCTTCGGCGCGACCGGGCGCATCGCCGACTATATCTGCATGGACGGCACGGTGCCGCTTTCGCAGCTTTCCCATGTCCTGCGCGGCACGGCCGAGATCGTCGGGAAGTATGGTCTTCGCGTCGCCAATGTCTTCCACGCCGGCGACGGCAACATGCATCCTCTCATTCTCTTCAACGCGAACGATCCCGAAGATGCCGCGCGTGCGGAAGCGGCGGGCAACGATATCCTGAGACTTTGCGTCGATGCCGGCGGCTGCCTCACCGGCGAGCACGGCGTCGGCATCGAGAAGCGCGATCTGATGCGCCACCAGTATTCCGAGGCCGATCTGTCGCAGCAGATGGCGGTGCGCGCGGCCTTCGATCCGCAATGGCTCCTCAATCCCTCGAAGGTCTTCCCGCTCGAGGGACGACCGGCGGCATGACCATGTTCCACGAACCGATGTCCGAAGACGGGGCTTCCCGCATCATCGTTTCCGCCGCAGCGTCAGGCACGCCTCTCGATATCCGTGGAGGGGGCACGCGTCCGGTCGGCAGGCCGGTGCCGGCTTCCGACGTGCTGTCGAGCCGCGGGCTTTCCGGTATCGTGACGTACAATCCCGCCGAGATGACGATGACCGCGAAAGCCGGCACGCCGCTTGCGGAGATCGAGGAGGCGATCGGCGAACGCCGCCAGATGCTCTCTTTCGAGCCCCCGGATCTGCGCGCCGTGCTCGGCACCGCCGGCAAGCCGACCATCGGCGGCGTCTTTGCGGCCAACGCCTCCGGCCCGCGGCGCTTCGTGGCAGGTGCTGCGCGTGATAGCCTGCTCGGCCTGCGTTTTGTCAACGGGCGCGGCGAGATCGTGAAGTCGGGCGGCCGGGTGATGAAGAACGTCACCGGGCTCGACCTCGTTAAGCTTCTGGCCGGCTCGTATGGCACGCTGGCCTTCATAACGGAGGTTACCTTCCGCTTGCTGCCGGTGCCGGAAACGGCGAGAACCATCGTCATATCCAATCTCAACGATGCGCAAGCCGCGGCTGCCATGGCGACCGCCATGTCGATGTCGGTCGAGGTTTCGGGGGCAGCGCACCTGCCGGAAAGCGTTCGCGGCCGCTTCATCGCCGGCCGCCTGCCGGAGGGTGCGGCGACCGCATTGCGGCTCGAAGGGCTGGCTGCTTCCGTCGCCGTCCGGGCGGAGAAATTGCGGGCGGCAATGGCGGCCTTTGGCGCGGTTTTGGAGCTGGAGGCGGAGGAAACCGCCGCCTTGTGGCGCGAGATCCGCGACGTCAAGGCCTATGCGGACGGCACGCAGCGTCCGCTCTGGCGGGTGTCCGTCGCCCCGGTCATGGGTCATCAGCTTGTCGCGGCGCTACGCCTCGAAGCCGGCGTCGACGCCTTCTACGACTGGCAGGGCGGCCTCGTCTGGCTGAGGATGGAGGCCGATCCGGAGGCCGGCCTCATCCGCCGCTACATCAAGGCGCTCGGCGGAGGCCACGCCACGCTGATGCGCGCGACCGGCGAGGCGAGGGCGGCCACGCCCGTCTTCGAACCGCAGGCGGATGCCGTGGCGGCGCTCAGCGCCCGCATCAAGGAAAAATTCGATCCGAGCGGGATTTTCTCGCCGGGAAGGATGGGGTGAAGTCGTCATGAATGCTTTCGTCCACAGCCGCCCCTCTCCGTCCTTCCGCAGCAAGGAAAGCCGCTGATGCAGACCTCGTTCACCGCCGAGCAGCTTGCCGATCCGCATGTGGCCAATTCCGAGGCGATCCTGCGCAAATGCGTCCATTGCGGCTTCTGCACCGCGACCTGTCCCACCTATGTGACGCTCGGCAACGAGCTCGACAGCCCGCGCGGCCGCATCTACCTGATCAAGGACATGCTGGAAAACAGCCGCCCGGCCGACAAGGAGGTGGTGACCCATATCGACCGCTGCCTTTCCTGCCTTGCCTGCACGACCACCTGTCCTTCCGGCGTCGATTATATGCACCTGGTCGATCACGCCCGCATCCATATCGAGAAGACCTATCGCCGCCCGTTCATGGACCGGTTCACCAGGGCCGTGCTCGCCGCGGTCCTGCCTTATCCGCGACGCTTCCGCCTGGCGCTTCGTGCCGCCGCCCTGGGGCGGCCCTTGGCGGGTTTGCTCAAGCGGACCAGGGCGCTCGAGCCCTTCGCCGCCATGCTGGATCTCGCACCGCGCCGCATCGCGAGACCGTCTCCGACGGCTAGGCCGGGAACCTATCCAGCCGCGGCGGCAAGGCGCGGACGCGTGGCGATCCTGACGGGCTGCGCCCAACCCGTACTCAGGCCCGAAATCAATGCCGCGGCGATAAGCCTGCTCACCCGTCTCGGCGTCGAGGTCGTCGCGCCCGCGGGCGAGGTCTGCTGCGGCTCGCTGGTGCACCACATGGGACGCGAGGAGCAGGCACTGGAATCCGCAAGGCGCAATGTCGACGTCTGGCTGCGGGAAATCGATGATGGCGGGCTCGATGCGATCATCATAACCGCTTCGGGTTGCGGTACGACGATCAAGGACTACGGCTTCATGCTGCGTCTCGATCCCGATTATGCCGAGAAGGCGAAACGGGTCTCGGCGCTGGCGAAGGATATAACCGAGTATCTGGCGACCCTGGATCTGCCGCAGCTCGAACGCAAGCGCCTGACCGTCACCTATCACTCCGCCTGCTCGATGCAGCACGGCCAGAAGATCACGACGGCGCCTAAAATGCTTCTGAAGGCCGCCGGCTTCACTGTCCGCGACCCGGCCGAAGGGCATCTCTGCTGCGGGTCGGCCGGAACCTACAACATCATGCAGCCGGAGATTTCCGCGAAACTGAAGGCGCGCAAGGTAAAGAACATCGAGGCGACCAAGCCCGACATCATCGCGACGGGCAATATCGGCTGCATCACCCAGATCGCCACCGGCACGAAGATTCCCATTCTCCACACCGTCGAATTGCTCGATTGGGCCTATGGCGGCGAAAGGCCGGCAGGCCTCCCGAACTGAAATCGGGCTTCGCCTGCCGGCAAAGCCCGATGATATGACCTAAATGGCGCCGGGAGCCCCGGCGAAAGGAGATCAGCCGCCGAAGAGCGTGCGCAGCACGTCGACGCCGCGATCCTCGTAGCTGACTTCGCCGTGCCGGTTGCCCGGGCCGATGACGATGACCTTGGTGCCGACATCCGCACGCTCGTAGAGATGCTCGACATCCTTGTTCATCATGCGGATGCAGCCCGACGACATGTTCTGGCCGATCGTCCAGGGCTGGTTGGTGCCGTGGATGCGGAAGATCGTGTCGCGCCCGCCCCTGTAGAGATAGAGCGCGCGGGCGCCGAGCGGATTGTCGATGCCGCCTTCCTGATAGGCGGGCAGGATGCGGCCCTTGGCGGCTTCGCGGCGGCGCATCTCGGCGGGCGGCGTCCATCCCGGCCACTCGGCCTTGCGCCCGACCTTGACCACGCCGGACCAGCCATAGCCGTCGCGCCCGACCCCGATGCCGTAGCGCGTCGCGCGGTTGCGGCCCTCGATATAGTAGAGATACTTGTTGTTCGTATCGACGATGATGGTGCCGGGTGCCTCGCTCGTGACGAGCCGCACCTTCCGGCGCAGATATTGCGGCGCCGGCTGCTTCTGCTGCACCACGCGCGTGATGTCCGAGCGGCTGGCCCCGGTGGGTTCCGTCAGCCCGGCGGTAAAGGCATTTGCCGATGTCGCCGGCAGCAGGCTGGTGCCCGCGACGACGGCGGCCAGCAACATGGACGCGAATTTCCGCATGCTCGATTCCCTCTCAAACCCTGATGGCCTGAAAGCTACTGAACTCAGGCGCGAATTCAAGCGAATTTGGCAGGGGACGAAACAAAAGCCGCGCTGGCGCCTCATGCTCTTCAAGTATTATGCTGTATCTATTACGGTTTTTCTGCAGGACGGAAAGAGGCGCGGCATCCGCTTACAGTGCCGCGCCTCCATGATTGGGTATGGTTTGTTGAGCGCCGAAGAAGTTCCGGCTCGTCAGATGACGATGACCTTGGTGCCGACATCGACCCTTTCGTAGAGATCCACCACATCCTCGTTGCGCATGCGGATGCAGCCGGAAGAGACTGCGTAGCCGATCGTCCAGGGAGCGTTGGTCCCATGGATGCGGTAGAGGGTGGAGCCGAGATACATGGCGCGCGAGCCGAGCGGATTTTCCGGTCCGCCTTCCATGCGCGCCGGCAGGTAGTGGCCCTTGGCGGCCTCGCGGGCGACCATCTCCTTCGGCGGCGTCCAGCTCGGCCACTCCGCCTTGCGGGTGATCTTGTGCGTGCCTGCCCATTCGAAGCCCGGCTTGCCGACGCCTACGCCGTATCGCCGCGCCTTGCCGCCGCCCGTGACGAGATAGAGGAAGCGGTTGTTGGTGTCGATGACGATCGTGCCCGCCTTGTACTTGGTTTCGTAATCGACGATCTGCGGCAGGAAGGTGGGGTCTATCTGGCGCCTGGCCGGCTTTTGCGGACGCACGGCCGCCACGCGCTCCAGGGATACGCCGGCGCTGCGGCGTACGGTGCGGCGCTGCTGTTCCTGCTGCCGCACGACCATGCGGCGGGAGGCGACCGCCGGCCTGACGCCTTCGCCGGTCAGTTGCATGACCCACGGCGCCGTCAGATCGGGACTGACGACGACAGGAGGGCGCGCTCTGTAGCGCTCGTCGGCCAACGCGCTGTTGAGCGCGACGCCGATCATCAGGGTGGCCAGGAGACTTTTCTTCAACATCGGACGGACTCGCTACCTTTCGCCGGACAACGGGTTCCCCTCCCGGCAGGACGCTGCCGGGACTTGGGGTGGAATTCTTGCAACGCCAGGTCTGGCGTCCGGAAAAGATGCTCGCACTCCGGGGAAAGCGAATGGTAAACGCCGGTTCATTCGAGATCGATCGGGAGCATAAAGTTTTGGGTAGGGTTATCGCCTTCCTTCCAAGGACGGTTGATGAATGGTAAACGAGAACAAACAGGAAACGTAAAAAGGAGGGCGGCATGGCCGCAAATGGCATCATCGATGGCGAGGACGGGCGGTTTCGCTGCTTCTGGCATGGAGGGCTCGAGGATTACCGTCGTTATCACGACGAGGAGTGGGGCCGCCCCGTCTCGGACGATTTCCGCCTGTTCGAAAAGATCTGCCTCGAAGGCTTCCAGTCCGGCCTGTCCTGGCTGACGATCCTGCGCAAGCGGGAGAATTTTCGTGCCGCCTTCGCCGGCTTCGACTACGACAAGATTGCGCAGTTCGGCGAGGACGATATCGCCCGCTGCCTCGCCGATCCCGGCATCGTTCGCCATCGCGGCAAGATCGTCTCGACGATAAACAATGCGCGCCGTGCGCAGGAGATGCGCGCCGAGTTCGGCTCGCTTGCGCGCTACTTCTGGAGCCACGAACCCGGAAGGGACGAAAGGCCGGTGAAGGTCGATTACGAAACGCTTGTCGCCAATCCGACGACGCCGACCTCGGTTCGCATCTCGAAGGATCTGAAAAAGCGCGGCTGGACTTTCGTCGGCCCGACGACTGTCTATGCCTTCATGCAGGCCATGGGCCTGGTCAACGACCATATCGAGGGATGTTTCTGCCGCGAAGAGGTTGAGGTGGCCCGCAACGCCTTCGCGCGGCCGTAAGCCCCGGTTGTTCAGCCGCGCGCCACAACAATGCCGTTCAGGTTTTCATGCGAATCATGTAATTTGAGGTTGAGCGCAAAAATAAAGAAAAAGCCTGTGCCGAGGGTCTTGTGCGTATGCGTACAAGGGGGGTGCCGTTTTGTGCTGAATGACTGAAGCCTCCCGTGTTCAAGCGGAACCGCATGGATGCGGAAAGAGGGTTCGGATTCAAGAGGCTGGAGCGTCCTTTGCGCCTTCGGATGAAAGCGCGGCGCTCCTGGCATGAGGGGAAAGGGATGACGCAGGAGCATCTTATTGAAGCCTGGGCTTGCGACAGGGCGCAGGAAATCATGCTGCGGGAAGGGTTCGAGCTCATCCGCTCCGCCCGCGACCGGAATTACGAGGAAATAAGGGCGAACGGGCTGCTTCTTGCCAAGGTGATCGCCGCATCGCTGGTCGAGGCGTCAAGCGGGCAGCACGAAGGAAAGCCGGTCTCCGCGGCTAAATAGCGCTCGCGCTCGATGGATAGCGCCGGCCCAACGGGGCTGGAAGCCCGCCGGCGGAAGCCGACGGACCTCGTTCTTCAGGTTTTATCGTCCGTTTTTCGCCAGCCACGCCTTCATCGTTTCGATCTCGGCCTCCTGTGCGCTGATGATCTCCTGGGCAAGCTTGCGCAGGCTTTCGTCCGTCCCGTATTCCAGTTCGACCCGCGCCATGGCGATCGCGCCTTGATGGTGGGCGATCATGCCTCGGACGAAATCGGCATCCGCATTGCCGGTGAAGGCGATGTCCATGTTCTGATGCATTCTGGCATTGGCTTCGGCAAAGGCCTTGCTGGATGGCCCTTGGTCTCCCTTGGGCGCTCTCGTCTGCATGTGCTCCTGGCCCGAACCCTGGTGGCCGGAATGGTCCGTCTCTTGGGCGAGCGCGGGCACGGCAAGGCAAAGCGCCAGCGCGGCGCCGGTGATCATGGTCTTTCTCGTCATCTGACTGTCCAATCTGGATAAAGTTTCTCCTCGGGAACCGGCGCGAGACCGGCTCCCTTGCGCTTCTTTCGATCGGTCGGTCAGGCCTTGGGCGGCGGGTCCAGCGGCGAGGGTATTTTGCCGGCAAGCGGCTTTGCCGCCTCGTTGCCGTAAGCGGAGATCGGCGGCGCGATGCGCCGCGCTTCTGCGTTGTCGGCGGGAAGCGCGAAACAGGCGGCGCAGAGCACCGGATGAACGGCCTTCGACCCGTGCTCGCTTCCTTTTTTGCCCTCTTCATTGTGATGGGCCGAGTGATCCGTGTGCCCGGCCTGCGCGTGGTGCGCCGGGCGCCCGGCATCGAGCGTCGCCGAAAGCGCCGGCATCCAGCCGGAAAACAGCGCGCCGAAAAAGGCGAGGAAGAGGAAGAACCGTCTCATGAGGACAGTCTAATGCCTTCGGTGGCAAATGAAAGGCGATGCGGCCGCCTTCGGCATCTCGCCGCCCTTGCCGCTTCCCGCCCAATCCGCTAGGGAAGCCGCAACGGAAATATCAGCATTTTTAGGCGTCGCGATGAGTGAAAAGCAGAAGAAACCGCAGAAGCTGAAGGCACGCCTGCCGCGCGGCTTCGTCGACCGTTCCGCCGCCGATATCCGCGCGGTCGAGGAGATGACCGCGAAGATCCGCGAGGTCTACGAGCGCTACGGCTTCGACCCGGTCGAAACGCCGCTCTTCGAATATACCGATGCGCTCGGAAAATTCCTGCCCGACAGCGACCGCCCGAACGAGGGCGTCTTCTCGCTGACGGACGACGACGACCAGTGGATGAGCCTGCGCTACGACCTCACCGCGCCGCTCGCCCGCCATGTCGCCGAGAATTTCAACGAGATCCAGCTTCCCTACCGCACCTACCGCGCCGGCTACGTCTTCCGCAACGAAAAGCCGGGCCCGGGCCGCTTCCGCCAGTTCATGCAGTTCGACGCCGACACCGTCGGCGCCGCCGGCGTCCAGGCGGACGCCGAAATGTGCATGATGATGGCCGACACGATGGAAGCGCTGGGCATCAAGCGCGGGGACTACGTGATCCGCGTGAACAACCGCAAGGTTCTGGATGGCGTGATGGAAGCGATCGGGCTTGGTGGGGAGGAGAGCGCCGGCAAGCGTTTGAGTGTTCTTCGGGCTATAGATAAGCTCGACAAGTTCGGCACGAGTGGTGTGCGTTTATTGCTTGGTGAAGGGCGTAAGGATGAGTCGGGAGACTTCACCAAGGGTGCAGGACTTTCCGATGAGGATATCGAAATTGTTCTGAATTGGGTCAAAAGCACAGAGTACACGGATCTCCTTTCTTTTGGGGCTAAGTTCCTCGACAACGAGATCGCGAGAGCGGGTTACGACGAGCTTGACACCATGCACAAGCTGTTCACCTCTGCCGGCTATGGACCCGACCGCATCAAGATCGACCCCTCCGTCGTCCGCGGTCTCGAATACTACACCGGCCCCGTCTTCGAAGCCGAACTCCAGTTCGCCGTCACGAACGAAAAGGGCGAGAAGGTCGTCTTCGGCTCGGTCGGCGGCGGCGGGCGTTATGACGGGCTCGTCTCGCGCTTCATGGGCCAGCCGGTTCCGGCGACCGGCTTTTCTATCGGCGTCTCGCGCCTGATGACGGCGCTGAAGAACCTTGGCAAGCTCGGGCAGGACCAGGTGGTCGCCCCGGTTCTCGTCACCGTCATGGACGGCGACACTGAGAGCATGGGCCGCTATCAGCGCTTCACGCAGGAGCTGCGCGCCGCCGGCATCCGCGCCGAGATGTACCAGGGCAACTGGAAGAAGTTCGGAAACCAGCTTAAATATGCCGACCGCCGCGGTTGCCCCATCGCCATCATCCAGGGTGGCGACGAGCGGGCCGAGGGCGTCGTGCAGATCAAGGACCTGATCGAAGGCTCGCGCCTTTCCGGCGAGATCGAGGACAACGTCACCTGGCGCGAGGCGCGTGTGGCGCAGGTCTCCGTGCCGGAAAGCGAACTGGTCGAAAAGGTCCGCGAGATTCTGGCAGCCCAGGCCGAGGATCGCGCGCGGACTGTCAGGGACGCTTGAGGATGAACGCGATTTATCCCCTGTCCGAAACCGTGCGGCGTTTGCCCCTCACCCCGGCCCTCTCCCCGCAAGCGGGGCGAGGGGGCGCTGGGTGCTGCGGCAACGTCCCTTCGCCCCGCTTGCGGGGAGAAGGTGCCGGCAGGCGGATGAGGGGCTACGCATCCCGGAAAGTCCCGCCATGCCCCTGATCAACCTCCCGGCCTTCGCGCCCGACCTGCTTGCCGATTTCGCCGCGCTCGGCACGGAGCGTGTCGACACTCCGGTGATCCAGCCCGCCGAGCCCTTCCTCGACATGGCCGGAGAGGATCTGCGCCGGCGCATCTTCATGACCGAGAGCGAGACGGGAAAAAGCCTCTGCCTGCGCCCGGAATTCACCATTCCCGTCTGCCTGCGTCACATCGAGACCGCCACCGGCACGCCGAAACGCTATGCCTATCTCGGCGAGGTCTTCCGCCAGCGCCGCGAGGGCACCAGCGAATTCTACCAGGCCGGCATCGAGGATCTCGGCGAGCCGGATGTTGCCGGCGCCGACGCGCGCGCCGTCCATGATGCGCTGCTGGTCCTGAGAAACCGGCTGCCGGGCGCGGCGCTCGAGGTCACGCTCGGCGACCAGTCGGTGTTCGAGGCCGTCGTTTCCGCCTGCGGCCTGCCGGCCGGCTGGCAGAAGCGGCTGATCCACGCCTTCGGCAACCAGGAACAGCTGCGGAAATTGCTGGCCGTCCTTGCCGATCCCGCGCGTACCGGCGTTTTCGGCCCGGAGGTCGAGCGCCTTGCCATCCTCGGCCTGCTCGACGACGAGGAAAATCTCGTCGCCCATATCGACGCGACGATGCAGGCGACCGGCTACTCGGCCAATGCCAGCCGCGGCCCGGCCGAGATCGCCCGCCGCCTGCGCGAGAAGATGGAGCTTGCCGGCACCCGTCTCGACGGCCGCACGCTTTCCATGCTCTCGCAGTTCCTGTCGCTGGAGGTGAGCCTTGCCGAGGCGCCGGCCATGCTGTTCGGTTTTGCCGGTAAGGCCGGGCTGTCGATCGGCACGGCGCTGTCGCGCTTCGATGCGCGCGTCGCGGCCCTTGCCAATGCCGGCGTCGATCCGGCGTCGGTCACCTATCGCGCCGCCTTCGGCCGCCCGCTCGATTACTACACCGGCCTCGTCTTCGAGATCACCGCTGCGGGCGATCCGGCAGTGCTTGCCGGCGGCGGGCGCTTCGACCGGCTGCTGACGCTGCTCGGCGCGAAGGACCGCATCCCGGCGGTCGGTTTTTCGCTCTGGCTCGACCGCATCGAGCAGGCGATCGAACGGGGAGGGGCCGCATGACGATCACCATCGCGCTCCCCTCCAAGGGCCGGATGAAGGACGATGCCTCGGAGGTTTTCGCCCGCGCCGGGCTGAAGATCGCCGCTGTCGGCAACGACCGCTCCTATCGCGGCCGCGTCGAAGGCCGCGACGATATCGAGATCGCCTTCCTCTCGGCTTCCGAAATCGCGCGCGAGATCGGCAACGGCACCGTCGATTTCGGCGTCACCGGCGAGGATTTGATCCGCGAGGGCCTTGCCGAAGCCGATGCGCGCGTTGAGTTCTGCGCGCGCCTCGGCTTCGGCCATGCGGATGTCGTCGTCGCGGTGCCGGAAATCTGGCTCGACGTCGACACCATGGCCGATCTCGGCGACGTCGCCGCCGATTTCCGCGCCCGCCACGGCCGCCGCCTGACGATCGCCACGAAATACTGGCGGCTGACGCAACAGTTCTTCTCCGGCAATCACGGCATCCAGCTCTATCGCATCGTCGAAAGCCTGGGCGCGACCGAAGGCGCCCCGGCCTCGGGCTCTGCCGACATCATCGTCGACATCACCTCCACCGGCTCGACGCTCAAGGCGAACCACCTGAAGATTCTCTCCGACGGCGTCATCCTCAAATCCGAGGCCTGCCTGGTCCGCGCCCGCAAGGCGGGGCATGAGGGCGATCCCTTGGTCAGGGAGATCATTGCAGCGGTGTGCGAGGCCTGCGAGGAAAATTCATGAGCGTGGTGGAAAATGAGCGCACGAAACTCATGGCGAATGCTATCGATAGAGCGTCCACGGCTTGTCTGACCGTCGGCATCCTGACGCCGATTGCGGGCTATCTATACAATCTTGGCGGTTTACGTGACGGCATGGATGTATGGATGACGATAGGGCTCGCTGGTTGGCTTTTGACCGCGCTCGTACTACATTACATTGCGAGACAGGTTCTGAAGGGACTGAAACCATGACAGCGACTTGGGTACTTGCATTTGTGGTAGCACCTGTGTTGGTCATAGGGATGGCTTACCTGGGCCTTCGCTGGAATGAACATTCGCTGGCCAAGAGCGACAAGAAGCATCAACACTGATTTTTCCGCCGGGAGGGTGACTTTCCCGGCCTCCTGCGCCTATCTATGAGCTCCCACCGCAAGGAGTTCTCCATGGCCGACCTGTCGTCCTTTCCCATCACCCGGAAATGGCCCGCCAAAAATTCCGATATCATCCAGCTCTATTCCCTACCGACGCCGAACGGCGTGAAGATTTCCATCGCCCTGGAAGAACTCGGCCTTCCCTATGAGGCGCACCGCATCGACTTCGGCGCGAACGAGCAGAAATCTCCCGAATTCGTCTCCCTCAATCCGAACGGCCGCATTCCCGCGATCATCGACCCGGACGGGCCGGACGGCAAGCCGATCGGCCTTTTCGAGTCCGGCGCCATCCTCGTCTATCTCGCCGAGAAGACCGGCAAGCTCATCCCGGCGGATGCGGCCGGGCGTTACGAGACGCTCTGCTGGGTCATGTTCCAGATGGGCGGCGTCGGGCCGATGTTCGGCCAGTTCGGCCATTTCTACAAATTCGCTGCCGAAAAGGTCGCCAACAATTCCTATCCGACGGAGCGCTACCGTGATGAGGCCAAGCGTCTGCTCGGCGTCCTGGAAGGTCGGCTGAAGGATCGCCGGTGGATCATGGGCGACGAGCACACCATCGCCGACATCGCGTTTTATCCCTGGGTCCGCGGAGCGGATGTCTTCTACGGCGGCCGCGAGGCGCTGGATTATGCAAGCTTCCCCGCCGTGATGGCATGGCTGGAGCGCTGCCTTGCCCGTCCGGCTGCGGAGAAAGGCCTGGAGGTACCCGTAAAATCCTGACGAAATGCGTCGTGGCATGGCGTGGCGGCGAGTTGACGCCGCCCGGCCGCGCGCGCTACCTCTCGGCAAGATTTCTGGACAGGAGGACGGACTATCGTGGCAGGAAGACTTGTCGTCGCCGGAGGCGGCCAGGCCGCTTTCGCCCTTGTGGCCAAACTGCGCGCGTTGAAGGACATGCGTCCCGTCACCATCGTCAGCGCCGAAGCGAGCCTTCCCTATCAGCGCCCGCCGCTTTCCAAGAAATATCTGCTCGGCGAGGCCGATCTCGACCGGCTGCTCTTCCGCCCCGAAAGCTGGTATCCCGAAAACGAAGTCGAGGTCCGGCTCTCGACGGAGGTGGTCTGGATCGACCGGGCGGGAAAAACCGTGTCGCTGAGCGACGGCTCCACCCTCGATTACGATTGCCTCGTCCTTGCGACGGGTGCCACGCCGCGCCGCCTGCCGGACGCGATCGGCGGCAATCTCAAGGGCGTCTTCACCATCCGCGATTATCTCGACGCCGACCGCCTCGGCCTCGAAATGAAGGAGGGCCGCAGGGCGCTGATCGTCGGCGGCGGCTATATCGGGCTCGAAGCGGCAGCGGTTGCCCGCGGGCGCGGCCTCGACGTGACCGTCATCGAAATGGCGGACCGTATCCTCCAACGCGTCGCCTCGCCGGCGACCGCGACGATCCTGAAGGCGATCCATACGACGCACGGCGTCGATATCCGGGAAAAGACCGGCCTCGACCGCCTTGTCGGCGAGAACGGCCATGTCACAGGCGCGGAACTGTCCGACGGCTTCGTCCTGCCGGCCGACATCGTGATTGCGGGGATCGGCGTTGCGGCCAATGACGGGGTTGCGCGCGACGCCGGCCTGGAGGTCACGACAGGCATCGTCGTCGACGATCGCGCCCGCACCTCCGATCCGTCGATCTTCGCTGTGGGAGATTGCACGGTGCTTCCCTTCAACGGCGGCATGGTCCGGCTGGAATCGGTCCAGAATGCCGTCGATCAGGCGGAGGCGGCCGCGGCCGTCATTGCGGGGGCGGACGAGCCTTACGTGCCGAAGCCGTGGTTCTGGTCCGATCAGTACGACGTGAAGCTGCAGATTGCCGGCTTCTGCGCCGGCTTCGATGAAACGCTGGTGCGCCAGGGTCAGCGTGAAGGCAGCGTGTCGGTCTGGTATTTCAGGGAAGGCAAGCTGATTGCGGTCGACGCGGTCAACGACGCGAAGGCTTACGTGACTGCCAAGAAGCTGCTCGATCTCGGCCGCACCCCAGACAGGGCACAACTCGAAGATCCCTCCGTCGATCTGAAGACACTGCTTGCGTGAGGACTGCTACTTAATAGTGTGTTCTGCTTGCGAATATCCAGAAGTTGTGGTGCTTCGAGCTTCATTAAGGATGAGCGACTAAAAACCACCTCCGATTGCCGGCCCGTCGGAGCGATTCACGCATTTTTCAGCATCTACCGGTTGTTTGGTGCCCTCAGGCTGCTTCTGGTGGAATATGCTGAATATCTTGAATTGCGTCGTCGTCGAACATGATCTCCGGCTCGTTCTTCTGGCCGCGCTCATATGCTTTCTGTCGTGTTACGTCACCGTCCTTCTTGCGCGAAGAGCCTTGTCGGGCGGTGGCAAGGCGCGGCTGCTTTGGCTGTGTGCCGCAGGAGCGTCGGGCGGCTTCGGGATATGGTCCACCCATTTCATCGCGATGCTGGCATATGATGCCGGGATATTCGTCGGCTACGACACGGAACTGACCCTGGCGTCGCTTGCCGTGGCGATCGTTCTGACGACGGCAGGGCTGTCGGTCGCGACCTATCTGCCGGACCGGCGCGCGCCCATTGCCGGTGGCGCGGTGTTCGGCGGCGGTATCGCCGCCATGCATTATCTCGGCATGTCGGCGCTGGACTTTTCCGGGCGTATCGAATGGAGCGCGATCTATGTCGCGGCTTCGGTGCTGGCCGGTGCCACGTTCGGGGTTCTCTCATTCGGCTTCTGCTTCGCAAAACGCCAAAATTTCGGTATGCGTGCGGGCGCGACCGTCCTGATGGCGCTCGGAGTCGTTTCGCTTCATTTCACCGGGATGACCGCCGCCACGATCGTGCCGGAGGCCGTCACCGTCTCCGATTCGACGACGCTGCCGCCGCATCTGATGGTGCTGCTGATTGCGGCCATCGCCTTCTCGCTGCTGTTTGCCGGATTGGCGACGGCGATATTCGCCCGCCAGGCGGAGGAGATGTCGAACAAGAATGCCCGGCAGTTCGCTCTTCTCGTCCAGGGCGTCAGCGACTATGCGATCTACATGCTGGGACACCGATGGCCGCGTGGTGAACTGGAACGCCGGTGCCGAGCGCAACAAGGGCTATAAGGCGGAAGAGATCATCGGCCATCATTTTTCGCGCTTCTACAGCGCGGAAGACCGGCAGGCGGGCCTGCCGCAGATCGCTCTCGAAACGGCGCTGAAGGAAGGAAAATACGAGGACGAGGGCTGGCGTTATAGAAAGGACGGCAGCCGTTTCTGGGCAAAGGTCCTGATCGACCCGATCCGGGATGCCTCCGGCGAGCTGATCGGCTATGCGAAGATCACCAAGGACGTCACCAAGGAAAAGGCCGATGCGGACCGGATAGCCGATATCACCAGGAACCTGGATGTGGCCCTCGAAAACATGTCCCAGGGGCTGTGCCTGTTCGATCGCCGGGAAAAGCTCGTTCTGGCAAACCGGCGATACAGCGAAATCTTCGGTTTTTCGGATGACCGCATCCGGCCCGGCGTCACCTTCCGCGAGATCATCAACAGTGGGCTGATGGACGCACACGCAGACCCTGACATCTGGCAGCCGATTGCGCGCGACATCTATGCCCGTCACCGCGCGATCACGCAGCAGGTCCAGGGCGGCACGGTGGTCGAAAAGCTGCCGAACGGCTCGTCGGTCCAGATAAAATATCGCACGCTGCCGGACGGCGGATGGGTCGGGACCTATGAAGACATCACCGAGCGACTGCGCTCGGAAGAGCAGATCGCCTTCATGGCAAGGCATGACGGCCTGACCGGCCTGCCCAATCGGTCGAGCTTCAGGGACGAGCTCGAGTTCCAGATCGGATATGCCGGGCGCGTCGGCGGCAAGGTCGCCGTCATCGGCATAGACCTCGACAAGTTCAAGGAAATTAACGACACCCGCGGACATGCCGTCGGCGACGAGGTCCTGACGACGCTTGCGCGCCGCATGCGGGAATGCCTGGAGGCCGACGAAAACATCGCCCGCTTCGGCGGCGATGAATTTGCCGCTTCAAAGCGCTTCGACGATATCAGCGAACTCAACGATTTCGTCAAACGCCTCGAAAGATGCCTTACCGAAGAGATCAAGGTCGATGGCTATGAGATAAAGCCCGGCGCCAGCCTCGGAATTTCCATCTATCCGATCGATGGCGACAATGTCGAAATGCTGTTGAACAATGCCGATCTCGCCATGTATCGGGCAAAGGAATCCCTGACCCAGTCGGTCTGCTTCTACGAGGTCTCGATGGACGAAGCCGCGCGCCGGCGCCGCCTTATCGCCAACGATCTCTGGATGGCTGCCGAAAGGAACGAACTGCATCTCCATTACCAGGTGCAGAAATCGGTCAATACGGGCGAGACGATCGGTTACGAGGTCCTGCTGCGCTGGCAGCATCCCGAACGCGGCCAGATCACGCCGTCGGAATTCATCCCGATCGCGGAGGAATGCGGCGCTATCCTGACGATCGGAGAATGGGTCCTGCGCGAAGCCTGCCGTGAGGCCGCAAGCTGGAACAATGAGTACAAGATCGCGGTCAATCTCTCCCCGGTGCAGCTTGCCAACACCGATGTCGCCAATCTGGTTCACAGGGTACTGATCGAAACCGGCCTCAAGCCGCAGCGGCTCGAGCTCGAGATTACCGAATCCACGATCATCGGCGACAAGGAGCGTGCCTTGAAGACCTTAAGGCAGATCAAGGCCCTGGGCGTCACCATAGCGATCGACGATTTCGGTACCGGTTATTCGTCGCTGGAGACGCTCCGATCCTTCCCGTTCGACAAGATCAAGCTGGATCGCAGTTTCATGTCGGAGGTGGAATCCAGCCAGGAAGCGAAGGCGATCATCCGGGCCATTCTGGCGCTCGGCCATAGCCTGAAGGTTCCCATCCTAGCTGAAGGAGTGGAAACGCAGAACCAGTTGGAGATCCTGTTCAGGGAAGGCTGCGACGAGGCGCAGGGCTTTTTCCTCGGCCGTCCGGCCCCCATTCTGCAGATCCTGGCATGCGAACGGGAGGAGGAGGCTGCCTGAGGCGGCTTTGGCCCTAAGCCTTTATTCTGCATGTCGTTATCGCAAAACCGCAGCACACTTTTGCGCGACATGCATCGGCTACTGGCGCTTCAGCATTCGGGCCGAAAGATCGACCTGGAAGCGCGGGAAAATGAAGACGCCGATGATGGTGCCGGCATATTTCTGCTCGAGCCCCGTCGATTCCCCGACGCAGAACACCGGCTGGCGCGGCGTTCCGTCGACATGGATGGTGGTCGAAAAGCAGAACGACGAGGAAGAGGTGGCCGCCTGCTCGAACAGTTCGAGCACCCGGCTGCGGTCGAGAGGCTCGTAGCAGCGGATGAGATTGAGGAGCCCGCATTCCCGCTGGCCGAGGGCATGCGCCTTCATGGCTCTCTCGCCGAGCTGAAAGAGCCCGTTCGACAGGTCGCCGGTCCAGCGCTCGGTGACGCAATATTGCGTCAGCAATTCGTTGTCCGATTCATCGAATCCGAGCGAGCCGGGTACGAAAGGCGACGAAAGATTAGTCTTGGCAATCTTAAACACTTACAACCCCAGGCAGTCGGTCGAATATAGCCATCATGCTCTTGTCCCGGTCAAGGCAATATAAAATATGTCGTTAACCCGAGACATCGCTGATGCCGGCCGGGGCATTGAATTTAATGTCTTGAACCCATTTCCGCCGGATTCGGCCAATCGATGCCCCGCCGGCGAAGGCGTCTTTACAATTTTTCGCTGAACCTCAGTCCAGTCTTCAATAACTTCGTTTTGCAAATTCAAAGGGCTCGCGGCCCCAAACCGCACGGGACCTGTGTCGGTCCTGCGGCCTTCTGCCTCGAATTTTCTTGAACCCCCGCGTGAATCTCAAGCCCACTTGGACGGCCTTTATAATTTCTTTTTCCTAAGCGGCAACGTTTATTTTATTTTGCGGGGAAAACTTTTGCGCGAGTCCGCGGGTCCCTCGGATCGTGCGCAAAAAGAAAGGGCGACCCGTCGGGCCGCCCTTCGATTGTCTGACTTCGGGTCGTATGACTTAGAAGTCCATGCCGCCCATGCCGCCACCCGGCATCGGGGGCATCGGAGCGTCCTTCTTCGGCAGCTCGGCGATCATGGCTTCGGTGGTGATCAGCAGCGAGGCAACCGAAGCGGCGTTCTGGAGAGCCGTGCGGACGACCTTGACCGGATCGACGATGCCGAGGTGGATCAGGTCGCCGTATTCGCCGGTCTGGGCGTTGTAGCCGTAGTTGTCCTCGTTCTTTTCGAGGATCTTGCCGACGACGATCGAAGCTTCGTCACCTGCGTTTTCCGCGATCTGGCGGACCAGCGACTGCAGCGCCTTGCGGACGATGTTGATGCCGGCTTCCTGGTCGTCGTTGGCGCCCTTCACGGCGATCTTCGTGGAGGAGCGAAGCAGGGCGACGCCGCCGCCCGGCACGATGCCTTCCTGAACGGCCGCACGGGTCGCGTTGAGCGCGTCGTCGATGCGGTCCTTCTTTTCCTTCACTTCGACTTCCGTCGCACCGCCGACGCGGATGACGGCAACGCCGCCGGCGAGCTTGGCAAGACGTTCCTGCAGCTTTTCGCGGTCGTAGTCGGAGGTGGTTTCTTCGATCTGGGCCTTGATCTGGCCGACGCGGCCTTCGATGTCGGTCTTGGCGCCGGCACCGTCGACGATCGTGGTGTTTTCCTTGGAGATCGAAACCTTCTTGGCGCGGCCGAGCATGTCGAGGGTGACATTCTCGAGCTTGATGCCGAGATCTTCCGAGATGACAGTGCCGCCCGTCAGGATGGCGATGTCTTCGAGCATAGCCTTGCGGCGGTCGCCGAAGCCCGGAGCCTTGACGGCAGCGATCTTGAGGCCGCCACGCAGCTTGTTGACGACGAGCGTTGCGAGAGCTTCGCCTTCGACGTCTTCAGCGATGATGAGGAGCGGCTTGCCGGACTGTACGACGGCTTCGAGAACCGGAAGCATCGCCTGGAGGTTCGAGAGCTTCTTCTCGTGCAGGAGAATGAAGGCGTCCTCGAGGTCGGCGATCATCTTTTCCGGGTTGGTCACGAAGTAGGGCGAGAGATAGCCGCGGTCGAACTGCATGCCTTCGACGACTTCGAGTTCGGTTTCGGCGGTCTTGGCTTCTTCAACGGTGATGACGCCTTCGTTGCCGACCTTCTGCATGGCTTCGGCAATGTCGAGACCGACCTGCTTGTCGCCGTTTGCGGAGATCGTACCGACCTGTGCAACTTCTTCCGAAGTCGAGATCTTCTTGGCCTTGGCCTGGAGATCCTTGACGACGTCGGAAACAGCGAGGTCGATGCCGCGCTTCAGGTCCATCGGGTTCATGCCGGCAGCAACGGCCTTGCCGCCTTCGCGAACGATGGCCTGGGCGAGGACGGTTGCCGTCGTGGTGCCGTCGCCGGCGATGTCGTTGGTCTTCGAAGCGACTTCGCGGACCATCTGGGCGCCCATGTTCTCGAACTTGTCGTCCAGTTCGATTTCCTTGGCGACCGATACGCCGTCCTTGGTGATGCGCGGAGCGCCGAAGGACTTGTCGATGATGACGTTGCGGCCCTTCGGACCGAGCGTGACCTTGACGGCGTCAGCGAGGATGTCGACGCCACGCAGCATCTTTTCGCGCGCGGTGCGGCCGAATTTGATTTCTTTTGCAGCCATTTTAGAAAACTCCCGGGCTATAGCCCATTGGTTGTCATGAGTTGGGAAAGAGCGACGGCCTTATCAGCCGATGATGCCCATGATGTCGGCTTCCTTCATGATGAGAAGGTCTTCGCCGTCGATCTTGACTTCAGTGCCCGACCATTTGCCGAACAGGATGCGGTCGCCTGCCTTGACGTCGAGCGGAACGATCTTGCCGCTTTCGTCACGTGCGCCGGAGCCGACGGCGACGATTTCGCCTTCCTGCGGCTTTTCCTTTGCGGTGTCCGGAATGATGATGCCACCCTTGGTCTTTGCTTCAGACTCGACGCGACGGACGACGACGCGGTCGTGGAGTGGACGGAAGTTGGTGCTTGCCATTGTCTATTCCCTCGATCGAATGACACGCGGGTCTGCATCGACCCGCTGATTGGTGTTAGCACTCTCCTCTGGTGAGTGCCAGCGCGAACGAGATAGGCCCCGGTGAAAGTCGAGTCAAGAACGGTCCGTCAAAATTATTTTTCCAATCCGGCCGATGATACTTCGCACCGCAAAAAATACGGCACAAACCCTTGTTTTCTCGTCGCAGCTTTGCGATGTCAGCCGGGCCCTTCAACGATCGAAAGCACCAGCATGGCCGAGCGCATAGACACTTTCCGCGAGATCGCCGGATATTACGACGTGGTTCTGTGCGATGTCTGGGGCGTGCTGCACAACGGCGTCGAAGCCTTCGCTTCCGCATCCAGCGCCCTGGCCGAGGCGCGGGCCGCCGGATTGACCGTGGTGCTGATCACCAACTCCCCGCGTCCCTTTCCGGGCGTCAAGACGCAGATTCGCGGCCTCGGCGTTCTCGACGAGGCCTATGACCGCATCGTCACGTCCGGAGATGTGACGCGGGCGCTGATCTCGTCCGGGCCGGAGAACATCTATTTCATCGGGGCGGAGAAGGACCATCCGTTGCTCGACGGGCTTGGCGTCACGGTCGTCGCCCCGGAAAAGGCCGGCATCGTGGTCTGCGCCGGCCTGCGGGACGACGAGGCCGAGACGCCGGAAGACTACCGGGCCGAACTCGAGGTGCTCGCCGCCCGCCATCTGCCGTTCATCTGCGCCAATCCGGACCTGGTCGTCGAGCGCGGGCACCGGCTCATCCCCTGCGCCGGCGCCCTGGCGAAGCTTTATGACGAACTCGGCGGCTCGACCCTGATCGCCGGCAAGCCGCACAGGCCGATCTACGAGAAGACGTTCGAGGAGGCGCGGGAGGTCCGTGGCGGTTTCGACAAGGCGCGCGTCATCGCCATCGGCGACGGCATGCCGACGGATATCCGCGGCGCGGAAGCTTTCGGCCTCGATGTCCTCTATATTTCCGGCGGCATTCACGCCCAGGAATATGTGATCGACGGCAGGACCGATGAAACGCTGCTCGACGCTTTCCTGAAGCGCGAGGGGGCGGCGCCGAAATGGTGGATGCCGCGGCTTCAATAACTTCTTCTGGATCTACTCCGATGACGGTTTTTCATCGCAACGAGACGAAGCAGCCGCTCCCCGAAACGCTCCGCGGGGGAGTGATCGCGATCGGCAATTTCGACGGCGTTCACCGCGGCCATCAGTCGGTCCTGCAAAGGGCGCTCGATATTGCCGGCGCTCGCGGCGTTCCGGCGCTGGTCCTGACCTTCGAGCCTCATCCGCGCAGCGTCTTCCGTCCCGACCAGCCGGTCTTCCGCCTGACGCCGGCGCCGCTGAAGGCGCGCATCCTCGAGGGCATGGGCTTCAACGCTGTCATCGAATATCCCTTCGACAGGCAGTTCTCGCAGATGTCGGCCGGCGATTTCGTGCGCTCGGTGCTGATCGAGTGGCTGCATGCGTCCGAGGTCGTGACCGGCTTCGATTTCCATTTCGGCAAGGGCAGGGAAGGCGGACCGGCCTTCCTGATGGCGGCGGGCGAGACGAACGGCTTCGGCGTGACCCTGATCGACGCCTTCCGGGACGAGAGCACAGCGGTCATATCCTCCAGTTTCATCCGCTCGCTGCTTGCCGAAGGGGAGGTCGTGCAGGCCGCAGCGCAGCTCGGCTATCGCTACACCGTCGAGGCGGAGGTGATTTCCGGAAAACAGCTTGGCCGGACGCTCGGCTATCCGACCGCCAACATGCGGCTGCCGCCGGAGGTGACGCTGCGCAACGGCATCTACGCCGTCCGCTTCCGCCGTCAGGACGGCAGCCTTCATGACGGCGTGGCGAGCTTCGGGCGGCGCCCGACGGTGGACGACAACGGAGCGCCGCTGCTCGAAACCTTCGTCTTCGACTTCTCGGACGACCTCTATGGCGAAAGCTGTTGCGTCTCCTTCTTCGGGCACCTGCGCGACGAACTGAAGTTCGACGGCCTCGATGCGCTGGTCGAGCAGATGAAGAAGGACGAGGAGGAGGCAAGGGCGCTTCTTGCCGGCGTTCGCCCCCTCGGCGAGATCGACCTCAGGCTCTGCTTCTGATCAGCGGAAAAAGCGGCGGTCGAAACTATAACGCACGGCTTTTTCGATGATGATACGTCCGGCGTCCGGATGCTGGGGATTGATCAGGATGTTTGTTGCTTCCGGCATGACGGCTGAGGGAACCTTCAGCAGACAGGAGGGCGCGGCTCGAAGCCAATCCATCCCCGCCCGCCGCGTCTTTACCGTATCTGGCAGTTCGGAGGCATCGATCGCAGGAGGCGAACTTTGCACATCATCTGGACAGAAAATCTTCAGCAATTGGAAATGTTCAGGCAATTGATCCGCGTCGACCTGTACCAGGATTTCGAGAAGCGCCGTCGAAGGGTGATCGGTGCAATATACGATGGAAATGCCCTTTTCGTGCCAGCGCCCTGGAGCCATCAGGCCGCCTCTGCCTGAAAGGTCGGCATAGTTGGAGATGCGCCAAAGGATCATTGCTTAAGCGTAGATCCCGTAGTCGATTCGGTAGAGGGCCTCCTCGATCATATGCGCACCGGCTTCCGATTCCAGCAGATCGATCGGAGCTATGCCGCTCAGGCTGCGGTTCGGTTTTCTCAACCATTGTCGCGCCTTCTCCTCGTTTCCGAAGATACGATTGGCGAGTCCGACTATCCGTACAAGCCGCAACGCGCTGTCGTTCTCCGGAATAGTCAGCGCTTCACCCTTGGCGATCCGGCGGGCGAGTGTGCGACGTGGAGCGACGAAGCGATAAAGCTCATCCATGGAAAAGCCGAGCTTCGTTAAACCGGCAACCGTCATGCCGTCATACACCGGCATCTCTCCGTGAGACGCTATCTCAAGACGCTTGCGAAGCGGCAAGCTTTCAAAGCCTGGCATGTCCATATTAGGCTCCTGTGCCATTTGCGCTCTA
>JARYGU010000003.1:0-186324 GCA_033795365.1 Shinella sp. | reverse complement strand
ATATGGGCATCTGGCACATATGGCAAAGGATTGTCGGAACCAACACTCTTTTCTTTCCGATAAAAACGCCGTAATACCGCGCACCATGATGTTGATACGGCTGACCATCGATCTGCGAATTACCGGCCCGGCCTTCCGCGTGCTCTGAGCGAGGCCGGAAGGTCCGGGTTTTCGGGCGTCCCCACGGACGCTCCCGCCGTCACAGACAGACATCCCTTTTAAAGGCGCGCTCGGACGCGCGATGAGACGATAGCCACAGCCATGACCGAACCGTCAGAAAAAGTCGATTATTCCTCCACCCTCTACCTGCCGCAGACGGATTTCCCGATGCGAGCAGGGCTGCCGCAGAAGGAGCCGGAAACGGTCGCCCGCTGGCAGCAGATGGGCCTCTACAAAAAACTCCGCGCATCCGCCGCCGGCCGCGAGAAATTCGTGCTGCACGACGGCCCGCCCTATGCCAACGGCAACATCCATATCGGCCATGCGCTGAACAAGATCCTCAAGGACGTCATCACCCGCTCGTTCCAGATGCGCGGCTATGATTCCAATTATGTGCCCGGCTGGGACTGCCACGGCCTCCCGATCGAGTGGAAGATCGAGGAGAAGTACCGAGAAAAGGGCAAGAACAAGGACGAGGTCCCGGTCAACGAGTTCCGCCAGGAATGCCGCGACTTCGCGTCGGGCTGGATCAAGGTCCAGACGGAGGAGTTCAAGCGCCTCGGCATCGAGGGCGACTTCGAGAACCCCTATACGACGATGAACTTCCACGCCGAAGCCCGCATCGCCGGCGAGCTCCTGAAGATCGCCAAGAGCGGTCAGCTCTACCGCGGCTCGAAGCCGGTGATGTGGTCGGTGGTGGAACGCACGGCGCTGGCGGAAGCCGAAGTCGAATATGCCGATGTCGAGAGCGACATGATCTGGGTGAAGTTCCCGATCATGAAGGTAAGCAGGGCGTCCACCGGGCTGCGTGGAGTCGACGGTAGCCATGACGTTGACCGGATCGCATCAGGAGCCGTCGAAGCGGCTAAGAAATTGGACGAATTGCTTGGCGCCTATGTCGTCATCTGGACGACCACGCCCTGGACGATCCCCGGCAACCGCGCCATCGCGTTCTCCTCGCGCTATCCCTACGGCCTCTACGAGGTGGAAAGCGCCCAGAACGACTTCGGCCCGCAGCCCGGCGAAAAGCTGATCTTCGCGACGCGTCTGGCCGACGAGGCGGCTGCGAAGGCGAAGCTTACCTTCAAGTTTGTTCGCGATATCGCTCCCGATGAACTCGCCGCCGTCATCTGTGCCCATCCGCTGAAGGATCTCGGCTACACGTTCCCGGTTCCCCTCCTCGACGGCGATCACGTCACCGACGATGCGGGCACCGGCTTCGTGCACACCGCACCCAGCCACGGCCGTGAGGACTTCGACGCCTGGACGGCGAACGCTCGCGAACTCGAAGCGCGCGGCATCTCCACGAAAATCCCGTTCCCGGTCGACGACGCCGGCTTCTATACGGCCGACGCGCCCGGTTTCGAGGGTGCGCGCGTCATGGACGACAACGGCAAGAAGGGCGACGCCAACGAGCGCGTCATCAAGGCGCTGATCGCCGCCGACAGGCTGTTCGCCCGCGGTCGTCTGAAGCATTCCTACCCGCATTCCTGGCGCTCCAAGAAGCCGGTCATCTTCCGCAACACGCCGCAGTGGTTCGTCTATATGGACAAGGAGCTCGGCGACGGCACCACGCTGCGCTCGCGCTCGCTGAAGGCGATCGACGACACCCGCTTCGTGCCCGCCGCCGGCCAGAACCGTCTGCGCGCCATGATCGAGAGCCGCCCGGACTGGGTGCTCTCGCGCCAGCGCGCCTGGGGCGTGCCGATCGCCGTCTTCGCCGACGAGAACGGCGAGGTCCTGGTCGATGATGCCGTCAACGCCCGCATCCTCGAAGCCTTCGAGAAGGAGGGCGCCGACGCCTGGTTCGCCGAAGGCGCGCGCGAGCGCTTCCTCGGCAGCCGTGCGAACGAGCCGTGGAAGCAGGTGATGGACATCCTCGACGTCTGGTTCGACTCGGGCTCGACCCACACCTTCACGCTGGAGGATCGCCCGGACCTGAAATGGCCGGCCGACGTCTATCTCGAAGGCTCCGACCAGCATCGCGGCTGGTTCCACTCCTCGCTGCTCGAAAGCTGCGCGACGCGCGGGCGCGCACCCTACAACGCCGTCGTCACCCATGGCTTCACCATGGACGAGAAGGGCGAGAAGCAGTCGAAGTCCAAGGGCAACGTCGTCTCGCCGCAGGAGGTGATGAAGGATGCCGGCGCCGACATCCTGCGCCTCTGGGTCATGACGACGGATTATTGGGAGGACCAGCGTCTCGGCAAGACGATCATCCAGACCAATATCGACGCCTACCGCAAGCTGCGCAACACCATCCGCTGGATGCTGGGAACGCTGGCGCATGATACGGGCGAGGAGATCGTCTACCCCGAGCTCGACGCCAGCAAGCAGGCGATGATGGCCAAGCTGAGTGACGGAATAGCGTATGAAAACCTTCCCGAACTCGAAAAGCTGATGCTGCATCGCCTCGCCGAGCTCGACCGGCTCGTGCGCGATGGCTACGACGCCTTCGATTTCAAGCGGATTGCCCGCGCCCTCATCGATTTCTCGAATGTCGAGCTTTCGGCCTTCTATTTCGACGTGCGCAAGGACGCGCTCTATTGCGATGCTCCGTCCTCGCCGAAGCGCCGTGCCGCACTTGCCGTCATCCGCAAGCTCTTCGATTGCCTGGTGACCTGGCTTGCGCCGATGCTGCCCTTCACGATGGAGGAGGCTTGGCTTTCGCGCAATCCGCAGGCCGTTTCGGTGCATCTCGAACAATTCCCCGAAGTTCCCGCCGAATGGCTGGACAAGGGGCTGGAAGAGAAGTGGGAGAAGATCCGCGACGTGCGCACGGTCGTTACCGGCGCTCTGGAGATCGAGCGCCGGGAGAAGCGGATTGGTTCGTCCCTGGAAGCCGCACCCGTCGTCCATATCGCGGACGCGGAGCTTCTGAAGGCGTTGGAAGGCCAGGATTTCGCGGAGATCTGCATCACCTCCGCGATCACCCTCGTCGCCGACGCAGGCCCGGCCGATGCCTTCCGTCTGCCGGAAGTGGCAAAGGTCTCCGTCGAGCCGAAGCTTGCGGAGGGCCGCAAATGCGCCCGCTCCTGGCGCATCACCACCGATGTCGGCTCCGACCCCGATTATCCGGACGTCTCCGCCCGCGATGCGGCCGCCCTTCGCGAAATCGGCTTCCGCCGGGCCGCATAGGACAGCCGAACGAAGCCTTGGGAAGCGTCGGCTAGCGATGCCGGATGAATTGCGCTTTGGCCGTTCATCCGGTAAAGCTGCCTGAAAATCGTCGGATTGTTCCGCCATGGCACGGAAAATCCGCATCGTGCACCGGCTCTGCTGGAAGGGTATTCATGAGAATGACGCGAGAGTTTCGAGTGGCAGCCGGCATTATGGGCCTTCTGGGCGCGAGCCTGACGCTTTCCGGCTGCCTCGGTGCCCCGACTTACGGCACGGACAAGACGGCCACCGAACAATTGCTCTCGGACGTCGGCAACGCGGTCATGCTGAGCCCGGGCAACGAAGAGGCAAAGCGGATCAAATATCAGCCGCGCGGCGGCCTCGTCCTGCCGAAGGACGAATCGAAACTCGTCCAGCCGCAGCAGTCCGTCGCCAGCGCGGCAAATCCCGAATGGGTCGAAAGCCCGGAAGAGATCCGCGATCGGCTGCGCAGGGAGGCCGACGAGAATGCCCGCAGCGCCACCTACCAGTCGCCGCTGCAGAGGTCGAATGCCTACGGGCAGAAGCTTTCCACCCAGCAGCAGCTCGAACAGTACCGCGAGGCGCGCCGGCTGCAGCAGGGCCTTTATACCGACCAGCGCCGCTATCTGAGCGATCCGCCGCTGGATTACCGCAGGCTGCCGGAAGGAGCCGAAGCCGATCTCGGTGAATCGGAGCGGGACAAGGAGCGCCGCCGCAAGAAGGCTGCGGAGATGGAGACAGGCCGCCGCTGGTGGCCGTTCTGATCCGTGGCATACGCAATCCGTCCCGCGACGCCGGCTGACGCCGAGACGATCCTTCGCTTCATCACCGAGCTCGCCGTTTACGAAAAGGCGGGCCACGAAGTCGAGGCAACGGCCGAGACCGTCGCCTCGTCGCTCTTTGGACCGAAATCGGTAACGCGGGCGCTCATCTGCGAAACGGAGAATGGCGAGCCCGCGGGTTTTGCCGTGTTCTTCATGAGCTACTCGACCTGGCAGGCGAGGAACGGCCTCTATCTGGAAGACCTCTATGTCACGCCCGCCCATCGCGGCGGCGGTGCGGGCAAGCTGCTTTTGCGCCATCTCGCGCGGATTGCGGTCGAGGAAGGTTGCGGACGCTTCGAATGGAGCGTGCTCGACTGGAACGAGCCGGCGATCCGCGTCTACGAGGCGATCGGCGCCGAGCCGCAATCCGAATGGATACGCTACCGCCTCTCCGGCGACCGGCTCAAGGCCTTTGCCGAAGGCCGTGATCTACGTCCGGAAGCATAAGGTTTTAGAGCCCGCGAAGGTCAAAAGCAGTCCGGCCGCCGAGCCCGCGCAAAGGGCGGGAAAGAAGTTGTGCGGCATGCCTTGCGTGAGCCTCAGCACCAGGAGATAGACGCCGAGATTGGCGAGGCCGCCTGCCGCCTGGACGCCGCCATAGGTCAAAAGCTGCTGGATCCGCCTCTTGTCGGTCGATCTGAACGTCCAGCTCCTGTTGAGGAGCCAGGTAAGGACCACCGCGAGCGGGAAGGTGACCAGGCGGGCCGTCCCGGCGCCGAGCAGCCCCGTGGACGACAGCAGTGCGATGCCGATCGCCTCGAAAAGAAAGCCCAGGCTGCCGATAACCGCGAAACGCGTAAACCGTGGGCTGATTGCTGCGACCCTTTCCATGGCTACTCGTTATCACGGGGATGACGGATACTGAAGACCGAGGCCAGAAAGGCCGATGCCGCGATCTGGATGGCGCAGGCCCCGCAAAGAAGCGAAACCAGGAAAACGCGCGTGACGGACGTCTCGTGTATGTCGCCGAAGCCGACATTCGCCCATTGATAGGCAGACCAGCCCGCGCCGCCGAGCGCCGCAACCAGAAGAACCGCCGACATCTGAAGCACTCTTTCCAAATCGAGCGCCGCCATCAGCCGGGGAAAGGTCGCGATCTTCGGCAGAAATCCCTCCGCCGCCGCATATCGCCGGGCGAGAATGGAAAACGAGATCAGTTGCACGCCCGCCAGCACGCCGAAGCCTGCGCCGATCATCGAGTTGATCTCGAGCCTGATGCCGCCGATCCGCAAGGGGCCGAAGAGAAGCGCCACCTCCAGCATGCCGCCCAGCAGAAGCAGGACAAGGCCAGGATAGAAGAACAGCCATCGCGGCGAATGGAGCAGCAGGAAGCGCAGGTGCCGCCATCCGTCATGCCAGGTGCGAAGATGCGGCTTGCGGCTTCTCCCGTCGGGTGAGAGCGTCGTGGGAGCCTCGGAGATCGTCAGGCCGTTCAGAACCGACTTGACGACCATTTCGCTCGCGAACTCCATTCCGGGACTGACAAGGCCGAGCTTCAGGACGGCGTCTCGTGAAAAGCCGCGCAGCCCGCAATGGAAATCCCGGACGGGACTGGCGAAGAAGAACCGCCCCAGCCCGGAAAGCACGGGATTGCCGAGATACCGGTGCAGGAAGGGCATGGCGCCCGGCTTTATGCCGCCGCGGAAGCGGTTTCCCATCACCAGCTCGTCCCCTTGGCGAAGCCTGTCCACGAACGGCTGCAGGTTCAGGAAGTCGTAGCTGTCGTCGGCATCCCCCATGATGACGAAACGCCCGCGGGCCGCCCTGATGCCGCTGATGAGAGCGGCTCCGTATCCGCGCGTCGGCACGGGTACGACGCGAGCGCCATGCCGGTGCGCGATGTCCTGCGAGCCATCGGAGCTGCCGTTGTCGGCGATGAGCACTTCGCCGTGCACGCCATGCTCTGCGAGATAGCGGTTGGCCTTTTCTATGCAGGTGGCGATCGTCTCGGCCTCGTTGAGGCACGGCATCAGGATCGTAAGCTCGATGTCGCCGGGGGTCGCCTCTTCCCGGAGATTGGTCACATTGCCGGCATTCAGCATCACGCGCTCCCGGTCATCTTGCAGCCCCGGCGCAGTAAAGACCCGGCTTCCCGAAGTGAACAGTGGGACGTTCTGAGTAAACCGACGGGCGGCGCTACCACCAAAGGCTCAGTTGAGTGCTTGAAGGGAAGGGCTCAATCTAAAAGGATGAAAGCTTCTACCGTTGCCGCGAACATTGGATCGATCCTTTGCGCCACGGCGCTGTTGATGATTCACGCCGTTATTTTCGGAAGGCCGTTCTTCTTCTTCGACACCTGGGAATTCTATGCCTTCGGGAAGGACATCGTCGGCGCCGCGTCGATGCCGTGGTCCTGGAGCGAACCGATGCCGGAGAGGGACCTGTGGTCTTCCCGGATAGTGTTCCGGGATTCCCTCGAGGAGAACAGGCGCCTGTTCGACCTGACCCTTTCGTCGGTGCGCGCGCGCTCGGAATTCTATGCCGTGCCCCTCTATGCGCTGAATTCCGTATGGTCGGTTGCCGCGGTGCAGTCGCTTCTCGTCGCCCTGCTTCTGCGCGCCGCAGCCGTTCCTTTCGGCGGCGGCCGGCCTTTGCGCCGCTATCTCGCCTGGGTCGCGGTTCTCGTGCTGACCACTCCGCTGCCCTTCGTTGCGACATATCTGATGCCGGACATCTTTTCCGGCATGGTCGTCCTGCTGGTGATGATGCTGGTCCTGTTCCGCCGGCAGCTTTCGAGTGGCGTTGTGCTCGCGCTCTTTCTGCTGCTGGTCTACTGCCTGAACGTGCACACCGTCGGCCCGGCGCTCGCGGCGACCGGGATTGTCGTTCTCGGGACCTTGTGCCTTTTCCTCGGAATGGGGAGAGAGGTCCGGGGCGGGCTTGGCCTCGCCGTGGCAGCCGTCGTTGTGGCGCTGGCGATCAACTGGATGTCCGGGCTGTGGCTCAACCGCATCTTCGACCGCCCGGTTCAGAAGCCGCCTTTCCTTCTAGCCCGCGTCATGCTGGACGGCCCCGGCCAGGCCTATCTGAGGGACGTGTGCCCCGACGCCGGTTTCGTAAGCTGCGAGCTCGCCCATGTGCCTCTGAGGAACAGCGAGAGCTTTCTCTGGCCGAACGAGGGAACGGTGGAGTTCAGCCCCATTTCCGATCCGGGCAGGCGCGCATCGTTCTATTCGGAACAGTGGCCGATCGTAACCGAAGCAGTCCTGCGATATCCGCTGCAGCAGGCCAAGGCTTCGGCGATCCTGTCGGCAAAGCAACTCTTCAAGTTTCGCGTGAAGACGGACCACGGGCTTGCCGGCCAGCGAACGCTGCAGGGCGATCCGCATCCCGCCGCGGTGACCGCGGCGATCATGCCGAAAGCGGAGGAATGCCTGTCGCCCGCAAACGAGAACGTCTGCGGATCCGTCTATTCCGATAAGCTCTGGCGCATGATCGATATAGTCAACGCCGCCGCCGCATTCCTGGCTGCGGCCTTCGTCCTCTACAGCGGATATAGCTTTGCGAAAGGCGGCTTCGGGAAGGAGATGCGGCCCGCCCTGGTCGCCTCCTTCTACCTGCTGATCATGGTCGCTGCGAATGCGGTGATCTGCGGCGCGCTTTCGGGCGCTTATGACCGTTACCAGACGAAGGCGGTCTGGATGTCCGTGCTTGCGGCCCTGATCGCGCAAGCGGCGCTGCAGCGCAAGGCCTCTTCCTTCCCCGCAAGCGCCCATCGCGACGTCCCGGCTGGAGCATGATCCCGAAAAGTTGCAGACTTTTCGGGATCATGCGGCAAAACAAAACGATGGAGCGGAATGCCGATTCACTTCGACCCTAGGGTTAAAACTCCATCAGGCTGTGGCTTCTGCAGGCCGTATCTTGCGTCTGAGTAGAAGGAAAGGTGCAGGAAATGCTCACCATTTTCAAACCTTTCCGACGCCCGCAGGCGCAAGATACGGCCTGCCCGCAGGGTTGGCGAAGCTGGGCCGCCTGATCGCAAACAATGCTCGACAAGACCTGCGGGTCTTGCCTTGCGCTTGTTTGCTTCCATTCAATCCCAGCTTCGCCAACAGAAGCCATAGCCTGATGGAATTTTGACCCTAGCGCTTCTCCGCGAAGAAGCGTTTCAGGATTTCCCCGGCCCTGAGGCCTCCTATTCCCGAATAGACTTCGGGTGCATGGTGGCAGGTCGGCTGCGCGAAGAAGCGCACGCCGTTGTCCACGCCCCCGCCCTTGGGGTCCTCCGCGCCGTAATAGAGGCGGCGGATGCGCGCGAAGGATATGGCCGCGGCGCACATGGTGCAGGGTTCGAGCGTCACGTAGAGGTCCGCTCCAGTCAACCGTTCCTGCCCGAGGATGGCGGCCGCCTGCCGGATGACGGCGATTTCCGCATGGGCGGTCACGTCGTTTTGCGCCCGCGTCCTGTTGCCGGCCGTGGCGACGACCTTGCCGTCGAGGACGAGGACGGCGCCGATCGGAACTTCGCCCCGCTCGCCGGCAGCTTCTGCCTCGGCAAGCGCAAGATCCATGAACCGATTTGTCATGCGGGTGCAAATTCCTCTTAACCCCGGGCGCGCGACCTGATAGGACACGCCAAAACGCAGGCAAACACCATATGACATCCAAAGACAAGCCAAAACGGCCGGGCGCCAAGCCCTTCGACGGTGACCGCAAGCCCCGTGACGGTGCGAAAAAGCCGGCGGGCAAAAAGCCCTATGCCGCTGCCGGCGCTCGCTCCGACGAAGCCAGGAAGCCGCGCGGCGAGAAGAAGCCGGGTGCAAAGCCCTTTGCGGCCAAACCTGCCCGGGAACGTGCGGCGGCGGCAGTTGCAGCCGACCAGGGCGGCGCGCAGGTGCCGGAGCGCATCTCCAAGCTGCTTGCCCGCGCGGGCGTCGCCTCGCGCCGCGACGTCGAGCGCATGATCATGGAAGGCCGCGTCAGCCTCAACGGCGCGGTGCTCGACACGCCCGTCGTCAATGCGACGCTTGCCGATCATATCGAGGTGGACGGCCAGCCTATCCGTGGCATCGAGCGCACGCGCCTCTGGCTCTATCACAAGCCCGCCGGGCTCGTGACCACCAATTCCGACCCGGAAGGCCGCCCCACCGTTTTCGAAAACCTGCCGGCCGAGTTGCCGCGGGTCCTCTCCATCGGCCGCCTCGACATCAACACCGAAGGCCTGCTGCTTCTGACCAATGACGGCGGGCTTGCCCGCGTGCTGGAACTGCCGGCAACCGGCTGGCTGCGGCGTTACCGCGTGCGCGCCCATGGCAAGATCGATCAGGAAGCGCTGGACAGGCTGAAGGACGGCATCGCCGTCGAAGGCGTGCTCTACGGCGGGATAGATGCGACGCTCGACAAGGTGCAGGGCTCGAATGTCTGGATCACCATGGGCCTGCGCGAGGGCAAGAACCGCGAGATCAAAAATGTGCTCGGTGCTCTCGGTCTCGAGGTGAACCGCCTCATCCGTATCTCTTACGGCCCGTTCCAGCTCGGCGAGCTCCCCGAAGGTCATGCCCAGGAAATCCGCGGCCGCACGCTGCGCGATCAGCTCGGCCCGCGCCTGATCGAAGAGGCGAAGGCCAATTTCGACGCGCCCCTGTTCAACCGTGAGACGGAGGAACAGGACGAGAAGCCGACCCGTGCCGCAAAGCCCACCCATGAAGAGCGCGAGACGATCGCATTCCGCGAGAAGCCCGGCGACCGCCGCGAAAAGGCGCGTGCCCGCCTCGATACGAAGCGCGACGACCGTTTTGGCGAGAAGAGAGGCGACCGCTTCGGCGACAAGCGCGAGAAGCCCGGCTTCGGCGATCGTCCCGGACGCGAGCCCGGAAACCGCGCGCGCAAGAGCAATGTCTGGATGGCGCCCGGCGCCCGTCCGATCGCCGAGAAGAAGGCGAAGTCGGAAGGTGCCGAGGAGGTCGTGAAGCGCGAGCCGCGCGGCCGTCCGGAAGGCGCGCCGAAGGTGAAGCGCTTCGGCCGCACCTGGGAAGGCGAGCCGACCCGGACGAAGTCGAAATTCGATCCCGATCGCAAGAAGGCCTCGGGCGGTGTTGCCCGCGGCGAGCGCCAGCCGCGCGTGCTGGCGCCCCGCGATGCCGACGACGCCGACTGGATTCGCGCAAGCGAGCCGGAACGCCGCCCCCGCGAGGAGGGCGAACGCGGTTCCTTCGGCCGCAAGCGTTCCGGAGCCGGCGACGAGCGCGCCGGGCGCGATTTCGCCGATCGGCCGCCGCGCGCGGATCGCAAGCCGCGGGCAGAAGGCGAGCGCGGTTTTGCCGACCGGGCCGGCGACAGGCCGCGCGGCAAACCGTTCGGCGCGAAAGGCGGCGGCAAATCCTTTGGCGGCAAGCCGGGTGGCAAGCCGTTCGGCGGCAAACCCGGTGGTGGGCGCTCCGGCGTGAAGCCCGCCGGCGGCAGACCGCGCGGCAAGGGGAAGTAAGCCGCGATGCGCATTGTCGGCGGTGCGTTCCGCGGGCGCTCGCTCGCAACTCCGAAAACCGACGACATCCGGCCGACCACCGACCGGACGCGCGAGAGCCTGTTCAACATCCTCAGCCATTCCCATCCGCAGGCGCTGGACGGAACGCGCGTCCTCGATCTTTTCGCCGGCACCGGCGCCGTCGGCCTGGAAGCGCTTTCGCGCGGTGCCCGTGCGGCCCTTTTCGTCGAGCAGGGCGTCGAGGGCAGGGGGCTGATCCACACAAATATCGAAAGCCTCGGTGTGATCGGCCGCGCCAAGATCTTCCGCCGTGATGCGACGTCGCTCGGCTTCGTCGGTACCATGGAGCCATTCGATCTCCTGTTCGCCGATCCGCCTTACGGGCGCGGGCTGGGCGAGAAGGCGCTGGGTGCGGCCGCGCGCGGCGGCTGGCTGGTGCCGGGCGCACTTGCGATCCTGGAGGAACGGGCGGACGTAAATCCTGCCGCCGTCGAAGGCTTCGAGCCGCTCGACATCCGCACCTTCGGCGATACGCGCATGCATTTCTATCGTTATACTCCCGCTTGAGAGGCGGAAGGCAGAATGGGAATGGCCGAGATTTCCAATTCGTCGTCGCGTCCGACGGTCGCGCTCGCGCTGGGCGGCGGGGGCGCGCGGGGGCTTGCGCATATCCATGTCGTCGAGGTTCTGGACGAGTTCGGCATTCGTCCCGTCCTCATCACCGGCTCGTCGATCGGCGCGATTATCGGCGCCGCCATGGCGTCGGGAATGAGGGGCAGCGAAATCCGGGCGCACACGCTTGCGGCGGTCGGGCGGCGCGCGCAGGTGATCAACCGCCTGTGGAGCCTCAGGCCCGCAACCCTGTCGGAAGCCTGGAGCGGGCGCTCCCGCTTCGGCCAGTTCAATCTGGAGCGCGTGCTCGCGGCCTTCCTTCCCGATCGCATTCCGAAGCGGTTCGAGGATCTCGCCATTCCGCTGAAGGTGATCGCGGCGGATTATTACGGCCAGTGCGAGCATGTCTGCGAAAGCGGTGACCTCATAACGGCGCTGGCCGCCTCCGCCGCCCTTCCGGCGATCTTCCTTCCGGTTCGCATCGGAGGAAGGGTGATGATCGACGGCGGCCTGTGGAACCCCGTTCCCTTCGATCACCTTCGCGGCACCGCCGACGTCACCATCGGCGTCGATGTCGTCGGCGGACCGGACGGGGACAGGGGGATATTGCCGAACCGTATCGAAAGCCTCTACGGGGCGAGCCAGCTCACCATGCAGTCGATCATCGCCATGAAGCTGAAGGAAGGTCCGCCGGACATCTTCCTCAAGCCCGACCTCGGCCGTTTCCGCGTCATGGATTTCCTGCGCGCCGGAGAGATCTTGACGGCGACCGCCGGCATCCGCGACGAACTGAAGCGCAACCTCGATGCGGCTTTCGAAGCCCGCGCAAAAGCCGGCGGGTGATCACTTCACCGGCTGCGGAGAATTCTCCGGGGCGAGATCGCTCTCCTCGTCTTCCTCCGGAAGCTGCTCGGTGTGTTTCGGCTTGATCAGCGGTTCCGGGCGGACCGGCTTCGAATGCAGCATGTGGCGCCCGGCGGCGAGGCCTTCGGCAGCCTGCAGCACCAGCCGTTCCTCGTCCCGCCGCCGGATGTCGTCGCCGATCGCACGGGCTTCCTCCTCCGCGATGCCGAGCCCCTCCAGCGTCTTGCGTCCGAAGAGCAGGCCCGACTCGAAGGTCTCGCGCGCCTCGTAGTCGACGCCGCGCGCCCGGAGCGAGAGCGTATGCACGCGGTCATAGGCCCGCACGAAAACGCGCGCATTCGGATAGTCCGCCTGGACGAGATCGACGATCCTGTCGGTGATCTCGCGCTTGTGGGTGCAGACCGCGACGATCTTCGCGCGCTCGATGCCGGCGGCACGCAGCACGTCCTTGCGCGTGCCGTCGCCGAAATAGATGCGGAAGCCGAAGCTGGCCGCCTGGCGGATGCGGTCCGCCGAGGTGTCGATGATCGTCACGTCGCGTCCGCCGGCAAGCAGGATCTGCGCCGCGATCTGGCCGAAACGGGAAAAGCCGATCATCAGAACGTCGGCGCCCGCACCCTCGAAATCCTCTTCGATCTCCTCTGTCGCTTCGCCGCGCAGCAGCCTGCCGGAAAGCGCCGCCGCCGGCGGGGTCAAAGCCATGGATATGGTGACGATCACCACTAGCAGCGAAGCGGTGGCCGGCGAGAAGATGCCGGCGGTGGCCGCGGCGGTGAAGAGCACGAAGCCGAACTCGCCGCCCTGCGGCAGCAGAAGCCCGACGCGCACGGCGTCGTTGTGGGGCGATCCCGCCAGCCGGCAGAGCCAATAGATGACGGCGCTCTTGACCAGCATCAGGGCGGGAACGGCGACTGCGATCAGCAGTGCATTGCGCATGACGACGTCGATATCCAGCGACAGGCCGACCGCCATGAAGAACATCGCGAGGAAAATGCCCCGGAAGGGTTCGATATCCGCTTCGAGCTCGTGTCGGTAGGAGGATTCCGACAGCATGACGCCCGCCAGAAAGGCACCCATCGCCATCGAAAGCCCGGCAAGCTGCAACAGGTTGGCCGAGCCGAGCACGACGAAGAGGGCAGCGGCGATCATCGCCTCGCGCGCTCCCGTCCGCGCGATGATCTGGAAAAGGGGATTGAGCAGATACCGCCCCGCGATCACCATCGCCGCGATGGCGCAGACGGCAATGGTGAAATCCTGGAACGCCGTCGTCGGATCGTCCGGCGCTTGCTTGGCGAGCAGGGGAATGAGCGCCAGCAGCGGCACGATCGCGAGATCCTGGAAAAGCAGAAGCGAGAAGGAGCGCTGCCCGTACCGCGTGTTGGTATCGCCCCGCTCGTCCAGGATCTGCAGGGCGAAGGCGGTGGAGGAAAGCGCAAGGCCGAAACCGGCGATGAGGCTGCCCGCCCAGTCCACGAGCTCCGTCATCCAGAGCAGGCCCGAAAGCGCGAGCCCCGTCGCGACGACCTGCGCCGTCCCGAGGCCGAAGATCTCCCGGCGCATCTGCCAGAGCCGGCTCGGCTTCAATTCGAGCCCGATCACGAACAGCAGGAAGACGATGCCGAGCTCCGCCACGCCGAGGATCTCTTCCCCGTCGTTGATGCGGTGCAGCAGCGGCCCGATGACGATGCCGGCGGCCAGATAGCCGAGGACGGTTCCGAGCTTCAGCTTCTTGAACAGCGGTGCCGCGATCACCGCCCCGCCGAGCATCAAAAGCGTCTCCGAAAACAGGGCGTGGTCCGATGTCATGCTTATGCGGTTCCTTGGACGAATGCGATGCGGCGCCGGACAGGGGAAGAATCGCAGCCGCGGGCCTTGATGCTTGTGCCACTGCACAATAAATGGGGCAGGAATGAAAGGCTAAATCATGTCCCAGACAATCGATTCAGAAATCCTGCTCGCGCGGGCCGGCGAACTCATCGATCTCGCGCTTGCGGCCGGGGCTGATCAGGCCGATGCCGTTGCCGTCCGGGGCCGTTCAAGCTCGGTGAGCGTCCGGCTGGGAAAGGTGGAGGGCACCGAAGCATCCGAGAGCGACGACTTCTCTCTCAGGGTCTTCGTCGGCAAGAGGGTGGCCAGCGTTTCGGCCAACCCCGGTTTCGATCTGAAGACGCTCGCCGAACGGGCCGTGGCTATGGCCAAGGCGTCTCCGGAGGACCCTTATGCGTCGCTCGCCGGGGCAGCCGATCTTGCGCGGACATGGCCCGATCTGGAGCTTTTCGACCCGACCGAGGTCTCCGCCGAGGAACTGACGGAAACCGCGCTCAAGGCCGAAGCGGCGGCACTTGCGGTTAAAGGCGTGACGAATTCCGGCGGCGCGGGCGCTTCGGCGGGAATGGGCGGTCTCGTGCTCGTCACCTCGCACGGTTTTTCCGGAGCCTATATGGCAACCCGCTTCGGCCACTCGGTCAGCGTGATCGCCGGCGAAGGCACGAAGATGGAGCGCGATTACGATTTCGACAGCAGCCTCTACTACGCCGATTTGCGTTCGGCCGAAGAGGTCGGCCTCGGCGCGGCCGAACGCGCGGTCAAGCGCATCAATCCCCGCCAGGTTCCGACCGCCAAGAACATGACGGTTGTCTTCGACCCGCGCGTCGCCCGCGGCATCGTCGGGCATATCGCCGGCGCGATCAACGGCGCGTCGGTCGCGCGCAAGACGAGCTTCCTGCGCGACAAGATGGGCAAGCAGGTGCTCAAGGCCGGGCTTTCGGTGACCGACGACCCGCTCGTCGTGCGCGGACCGTCCTCGCGTCCGTTCGACGGCGAAGGGGTCAGCGGCGGACGGCTGGTCATGATCGAGGACGGCGTCCTGCACCACTGGTTCCTTTCGACCTCGACGGCGCGCGAACTGGGCCTCTCCACCAATGGCCGCGGTGTGCGGGGAGGCACCGCCGTCAATCCCGCCTCGACCAATCTGGCGCTCGAACCCGGCGATATTCCCCCCGAGGATCTGATCCGCTCCGTCGGCACCGGCCTTTATGTCACCGAGCTCATCGGCCAGGGCGTCAATATGGTGACCGGCGAATACAGCCGCGGCGCCTCCGGCTTCTGGATAGAAAACGGCGAGCTCGCCTATCCTGTCTCCGAAGTCACGATCGCCTCGAACCTCACCGACATGTTCATGCGCATCACGCCCGCGAACGATATCGATCGCTCGTTCGGCATAGCCGCGCCGACGCTTGCCATCGAAGGCATGACGCTTGCGGGCAAGTGAGCGGGCGATGAGCGAACTTCGCGCACGGGCATCGTGGTCCGCCGATCTCGACCTCCTCCTGGCGGCAGCCCAGGCTGCAGCCGTACGGGCGATGGAATTCTTCCGCAAGTCGCCGGACGTGTGGTGGAAGAATGGCGGCCGCTCTCCGGTCAGCGCGGCCGATTTCGCCGCCAACGACATCCTGAAGAAGCAGCTGCTCTCCGCCAGGCCGAATTACGGTTGGCTTTCGGAGGAGACGGACGACGACCCGGCGCGGCTGGATTGCGAGACGGTGTTCGTGATCGACCCCATCGACGGCACCCGCGCCTTCATCGCGGGAAAGGATGTGTGGTGCGTCAGCGCCGCCGTCGTCCATGCCGGCCGGCCCGTCGCGGGCGTTCTCGTCGCACCCGCGCTCGGCGAGACATTCGCGGCTGAGGAGAACGGCCCGGCGCTGAAGAACGGCCATCCCATCTCCGTCGCCGGGACCGGCCAGGAGCGGCCGCTGAGGATCGCTGCCGCCGAGGATCTGGTTTCCGGGCTGGGCACCGCGAAGCTCGGTCCTGTCAGCCGTATCTCGCATGTGCCGTCGCTTGCCTATCGGCTTGCGATGGTCGCCGACGGGCGCATAGACGCCACGCTCGTCAAGAAGAATTCGCACGACTGGGATCTTGCCGCCGCCGACCTGATCCTCTCCAGGGCCGGCGGAGGGATCGCGACCCTTGACGGCGCCGCACTTTCCTATAATCGCCCGGAAGTCAGCCACGGTATCCTGTGTGCGGCGGCAACGCCTCGGCTTCCCGGCCTGGTCAAGGCTGTGCGGCTATTTTCCGGGAATTGACCTTTGCACCGGAATGCAGCAAACCCGACGTGGCGACTGTCACGAAAATGAAGAACAAGAGAGAAGACATGTCTGTAGCAAGCGACAACAAGCAACGTCTGCATCTGGTGTTCGGTGGGGAACTGACCACCCTGACCGACGTCCAGTTCCGCGACCTCGACAATCTCGATATTGTCGGAATCTTTCCCGATTATGCGAGCGCTCTGGCGGCGTGGAAATCCAAGGCGCAACTGACGGTCGACAATGCTCATATGCGCTACTTCATCGTCCACATGCATCGGCTTCTGGACCCCGAGAAAGGCTGAGGCGGCGCTTTCCAGCAGACGCGACATCGATAACCGGGGCGCCGCAATGAAGCATTCCTTCCTACTGACAGCATCGAAGGTTCTCGCCCGATGAGCCGTTTCCCGGCCCGCCTTGCGCTGTCTGCCTACCGATGGATCGGTGTCGGCCTCTATCCGGTGATCGGGTCGTACCTCGCCCTGCGTGCCGCCAAGGGCAAGGAGGATCGTTCCCGCCGGCGCGAGCGCTACGGCCACGCCAGCGTGAAGCGTCCCGAAGGGCCGCTGGTCTGGTTTCACGCCGCAAGCGTCGGCGAGACCACTGCCGTGGTGCCGCTGATCAAGGAGGTGCGCCGCCGGGGGATCACGGTCGTGCTGACGACCGGCACCATTACCTCGGCGAAGATCGCCACGGAGCGGCTCGGCCCGGACGTCATCCATCAATATGTGCCGGTCGATCTGAAGCCGGCGGTCAGCCGTTTCCTCGACTACTGGCATCCCGATCTTGCAATCATCGCGGAATCGGAGATCTGGCCGATGACCGTCATGGAGCTCGGGCGGCGCCATATTCCGCAGGTGCTGGTCAACGGACGCCTCTCGGACCGTTCCTTCAAGCGATGGAAGAACAGGCCCACTCTTGCCGACGCGCTCTTCGAGAATCTGGCGCTGGTGATCGCGCAGTCGGAAGACGATGCGGAAAGGTTCAGGGCGCTCGGCGCTCTTCCGGTTCTCGTGTCCGGCAACCTCAAGGTGGATACCGACGCGCCGCCCTGCGATCGCGCGCTGTTGCGCGTCTATCGCAAGCAGCTCGGTTCGCGCAAGACCTGGGCGGCGATCTCGACATTCGAGGGCGAGGAGGTCGCGGCCGGCAGCGTGCACAGGGCGCTGAAGGAGCGCACCGGCCTCCTGACCATCATCGTTCCGCGCCATCCCGAGCGTGCGGACGCGATCGAGGAGGTGCTCGTCGCGAAGGGCCTCAAGGTCGCGCGCCGGACCCGCAACGACGAACTGGCGCCCGACACTGACATTTTCCTCGGCGACACGATCGGTGAGATGGGCCTCTACCTGCGCCTGACGGAAATCGCCTTCGTCGGCCGTTCGCTCTTCGGCGAAGGGGGGCAGAATCCCATAGAGCCCGCCATGCTCGGCTGCGCGATCCTTTCCGGGGGAAATGTCCAGAATTTTCGCGAGACCTATCAGAACCTCGCCCGCAACGGCAGCGCCAAGATGGTGCGCGATGTCGAGATGCTGGCCAAGGGCGTCAACTACCTGCTTGCCAACGACGAGATGCGGAACCAGATGATCGAGGCTGGCCAGGCAACGGTGCAGGAGATGCGCGGCGCCCTGCGCGCGACGATCAAGGGCCTCGAGCCCTACATCAACCCGTTGACGGTGAAGGCCCGGCTCCAGCCGCGCCAGGCGTCCTGACCGGCAGGCGAAATGAGCAAGACGAACGCGATATCCGGCATTCTCTTCGACAAGGACGGTACCTTGCTCGATTATGCGAAGAGCTGGGTCCCTGTGAATTACGAGCTGGCGAGGATCGCTGCCGCGGGCGACGAGGCGCTTGCGCGTCATCTGCTTTCGGCCTGCGGCATGGATCCCTACACCGGTCATGTGACGCCGGACAGCTTGCTGGCCGCAGGAAACACGGTGGAGATCGCCGAAGGCATGGTCATGGCCGGCGCGAAGTTCACGGTTGCCGAGCTTTCTTCCCTTTTCGATGGCCTCTTCGCCAATTCCGCTTCCCTTGCGGTCGCCGTCACCGATCTGTCGCATTTCTTCGCGGCCCTTCATGCCAAGGGATACCGGCTCGGCGTGGCGTCGAGCGACAACGAGAAATCGATCCGCGCAACCGCGCACCGCTTCGGCTTCGAGGATTATCTCCACTATGTTGCGGGCTACGACAGCGGTCATGGCGTCAAGCCGGAGCCCGGCATGGTTCTCGGCTTCTGCGCGGCGACGGGGCTTGAGCCGCATGAAATCGCGGTCGTCGGCGACAACAACCACGATCTCCACATGGGACGCGCCGCCGGCGCCGGTTTGACGGTCGCCGTCCTGACGGGCACGGGATCGCGCGAATCGCTTGCCGCCGCATCGGATTACTGCCTCAACGACATCACCGAACTCGCTGCACTTCTGCCGGATACGGGCGCCGCCCGTCCCGCAGCGGTCTGATTGCCGAGGCCGGACAGTTGCTTTTTTCCGGTTTCTTCCGTTCTCTTGCGTCGGGCGCGCATTTCTGATGCGCGGGGATGGGATGGCCGCTCGAAAGCGCCGGAACGGGAGAAGAATGGTATCGGAGGCGCCGCCTTTCTGGTGGACGGAGGCGGACTGGCGCGCCTGGGCGCTGTGGCCGGTCTCGAAGATCTACGGTTCGGTCGCCGGATGGCGGATGCGCCGCAAACGGCGTCATAGCGTTTCCGTCCCGGTGATCTGTGTCGGAAATTATACCGTCGGCGGCGCGGGCAAGACCCCGACGGCAATCGCGATCGCCAAGGCGGCCAGGGCGCGCGGCCTGAAGCCGGGCTTCCTCAGCCGCGGCTACGGAGGCTCGCTCGACGTGACCACCATCGTCGATCCGCATCACCACCGCTCGCGCGAGGTCGGCGACGAACCTCTTCTGCTTGCCCGCGAAGCGCTGACGGTCATCTCGCGCAAGCGCGTCGAGGGCGCCCGGCGGCTCGTCGAAGCGGGCGTGGACATCATCATCATGGATGACGGCTTTCAGAGCGCGCGGCTCGTCTTCGACCAGACGCTTCTCGTGATCGACACGCGCCGCGGCATCGGCAACGGCCATCTCGTGCCCGCCGGCCCGGTGCGCGCACCCCTCGGCGAGCAGATGCGCCAGACCTCGGCCCTTCTGACCATCGGCGACGGAAACGCCGCCGATCTCCTGATCCGTCAGGCGGCACGGGCCGGAAAGCCGGTCCATACGGCGAGATTGGCGACGATCGGTGCCGACGATCTCGCGGGCGAAAACGTCATGGCGTGGTCGGGCATCGCCGACAACGGGAAATTCTTCCGCACCGCCGCCGAGACCGGTGCTCATGTTCAGCTGACGCGCGGCTTTCCGGACCACCACCACCTGTCCGAGGACGAGGTCGCGGACCTCATAGACGACGCACAGGTTGCCGGTTGCCGGCTTCTGACGACGGCGAAAGACAGCGTGCGCCTCGCCGGAGGGCCGGGACGCTCGGAGGAGCTCAAGCAGAAGAGCCGCGTCGTCGAGGTTGAAATCCGTTTCGACGATCCGAGGACCGCCGACAGGATCATCGACGCTGCGATCGTCTCGGCCCGGGGGCGGCGGCTGAAAGCTGCCGGAAGCGCCCCCTGACGCCCGCCTGCTTTACCTGCTCTGGTTGGGAAGAACGCCCGCGCGCTTGTCTGCTTCCAGCGACGCTGCGGCGTCGACATAGGGTTCCTGGCGCGCGACGCTCCAGTAGCGCAGCTCGTCGACGGCTATCGGCTTTCCGGTCATCGCGCAGACGACATAGGAGCCGGGCATGAGGATCTGGAAGTCTCCGTCGAGATAACGGATCTTCGCCTCTCGATTTCCAGGTCCCTCGAAGCGGTTCATGTCTCGTCTCCAGCCGCCGCTCAAAGCGTGTCGCGATCTTCAGATTCGCTCTTTTACGCTTCAAGCCTTTGTTTTTCGCATATCGTCATCAACTGCCGCACATTTGCGCGACATGCATTGGGTGCGTCTCCCAAGGATCATCGTGCATATAGCGGCTGGCGGCAAATTTCCAGTCCCGCCCAATGTCCCGCCCTCAGCTTCGCCCGAAGAGGCGTTCGATGTCGGAAAGCTTGAGCTCGATATAGGTCGGCCGGCCGTGATTGCACTGGCCCGACCCGGGTGTCGCCTCCATCTGGCGGAGCAGTGCGTTCATCTCCTCCGGCCGCATCCGTCTGCCGGAGCGCACCGAACCGTGGCAGGCCATCGTGGCGGCGAGATATTCGAGCCGGTTTTGCAGGCCGCTCGCCGTGTCCCATTCGGCAAGCTCGTCGGCAAGCTGGCGGATGAGGCCCGCCGCGTCCATTTCCCCGAGCATCGACGGGGTCTCCCGCACCGCGATCGCCCCCGGCCCGAAGCGCTCGATGCCGAGGCCGAGCCGCGAGAACTCCGGCGCATGGGCGATCAGCCGGTCGCAATCCTCTTCCGGCAGGTCGACGATTTCGGGAATGAGCAGGGACTGCGCGGGAACCGGCCGGGAATGCAGCGCCGTGCGCATCGCCTCGAATACCAGCCGTTCGTGCGCAGCGTGCTGGTCGACGATCACCAGCCCGTTCTCGGTCTGCGCGACGATGTAGTTCTCGTGAAGCTGCGCGCGGGCTGCGCCGAGCGGATGCCGGTCGGGTTGCTCCTCCTTGGCCGGGGCAACGGAAATCGCCGCCGTCTCGGTTCGTGCGGAAGGCTGGGCAAAATTCTCGAAGCCCGCCTGTATCGCTTCCGCGAAACCATTGGCGGCCGGCGTGGCTTCGAAGGGGCGATAGGGCGAGGCGGAAACGCTCCAGGGCTCCGCGGAGCGCGCTGTCTCGGCGCGGAACGCGCGCATCAGCCCGTAGGCGCCGGTGGTCGCCGCCCGGTCGCCCTCCCGCGAAAGCGCCTCCCGCAGAGCACCGACGATCAACCCGCGAACGAGGCCCGGATCGCGGAAGCGCACGTCCGATTTCGCCGGATGCACGTTGACGTCGACCAGTTCCGGATCGAGCTCGATCGAAAGCACCGCAACGGGATAGCGCCCCTGCGGGATCGTTTCGGCATAGGCCGCGCGCAGCGCCGACCACAGCAGCTTGTCCTGCACCGGCCGGCCGTTGACGAAGCCGAACTGATGAAGCGAGTTGCCGCGGTTGAAGGTCGGCACGCCGGCAAAGCCCTTCAGCCGCACGCCTTCCCGCTCGGCTTCGATCTCGATGGCGTTGTCGCGGAAATCCTTGCCGAGCACCTGGGCGATGCGGGCCAGCCGGTCGTCTCCCGTCGCCGGGAATTCGAGCGTCGTGCGATCGGAGCCGGAAAGCACGAAGCGGATCGCCGGAAAGGCGATCGCCATCCGGCGCACGACGTCGGAAATCGCCGACGCCTCCGCCTTCTCGCTCTTGAGGAATTTGAGTCGGGCCGGCGTTGCGAAGAAGAGGTCGCGAACCTCGACGACGGTGCCCCTGTTGGCGGCTGCCGGGCGGACCGGATCGACCCGGCCTCCGCTGACGCCGATCGCTGCGCCCTCCGGGGCGACGGCGGTGCGGCTGAGGATCGAAAGCTTCGCGACGGAGCCGATCGACGGCAGCGCCTCGCCGCGGAAGCCGAGCGTGTGGATATCGAGAAGGCTGTCGGCGAGCTTCGAGGTGCAATGCCGGCGGATCGCCAGTTTCAGATCGGCAGGCGTCATGCCGCTGCCGTTGTCGGTAACGCGAAGGAGCGCCTTGCCCCCGCCCGCCGTCGCGATCTCGATGCGGGTCGCGCCCGCGTCGATCGCGTTTTCGATCAGTTCCTTGGCAGCGCTCGCAGGCCGCTCGATGACCTCGCCGGCGGCAATCTGGTTGATGAGGGTCTCTGAAAGCTGCCTGATCGTCATGATGCGCTATTTTCGAGGATTCGGCTGCCTCTGCAAAGCCGGAATTTGCGTTATGCCGCAAATCCTTGCCGGCGGCACCGTCAGGCCTCCGTCGGCCCTTAAGTTTAATCGTGCTTTAATAAAATGCTGCGAACCTGTGGGCTACTCGCTTGTATGAGCACAAGCCGCCGGCTCGCACCGGGGACAATTTCAGCGTCGCTGGCCGCTGTCATCCGAATGTCCGAGGCCTCCATCGCGGATGCCGTCAGCATGTCCATGAATTTGCCGGACGGAGCGAGAGGCTGCAGGCATGAATGATGTGGCGTCGTCGGACGCGAACATCCGCGGGGAATTGTTCGAGGCGGCGTGCGACATTCTCGCTGCTGCCGTTCTTGTCTACGACAGGAACGATCGCCTCGTCTTCGCCAGCCGGCAGGCGCTGCGCTATTTTCCGATCCGCCCGGATCTGCTCAAGCCCGGCACGCGCCTGCGCGATATTCTCGGTGCCATCTTCGACGCGGGCATCCGCTACGGCATACCGGGCGATGCGCGCCACAGGCCGGTCAACCGGGAGGAGTGGATCTCCGCCCGCATCTCCGCCCACTGGCGCGAGCAGTACGACGCCGTGGAACGGCTGGGGCGTGAGCGCTGGATCAATTTCCGCAAGCGCCGTCTGCCGAACGGCTACAGCATCTCGACATTGACGGATATCTCCGAGCACAAGAAGCAGGAGGAGCAGTGGCATGCGGACACTCAGCGCATCGCGCTCACCGAGGATATCCTGGAGACGCTGCCCGGCCCGCTGCTGGTGAAGGATCGGAACCTCGCCTATATCGCCGTCAACAAGGCGTTCTGCGCCATTCACGGCGTCGGTTCGGAAAACATTCTCGGCCGCACCATATGGGACCTCGCCGAAGTGGAGGACGCGGAGCGTATCGAGCGCAGCGACCGGATGGTGCTCGAAAGCGGTGCTCCGTTCTCCGTTCCCGAACATATCGTTCGCGCCGACGGGTCGCATCTCTACGTCATGACGCGCAAATACCGGATCGGCACGCCCGGGCGCTACCTTCTCGTGACCTTCATGGACGACGTCACCGAACTTGCCGCGCCGGACGGGGCGCGGAGCGGGACTTTTTCGCTGTCCGCCACCGCGGAGGAATTCGTCGAGGCGCAGAATTGCTTCGACCCGGTAAGCGAAGCCGAAAAGCGGATGCTGCTGGAGCAGGTGCCGCCCGAAGCGGCGCCCCGGCGCGCGCAGCGCGTGCTCGTCGCGACACCCGATCCCGTCACGGCGGACCTCACATTGGCGCAACTGCGTTCGCAGGGGGCGGACTGCTGCGCGGTGCGCAGCGCGGTGGAACATGATGCGTTCCTGTCGATGGCGCAGGCATGCGGCGTGAAGATCGATCTCGTGCTCGTCGATGCCCGCTTCGGGGGCTGCGACCGCATTCTCTCCGGCCGCGACGGCATTCCCGCGAAGCTGCTTGCTGCGGGCGAAACGCTGCCGGAAGCGCAAGACGGCGCTGAGGAGCAAGGGGCGGCGGACGGTGCGGCCGCTCCTGACGGGAGCGTTCCGCAACTCGCGCTGGACGACTGGTACATCGCGACCGGCGAGGATGTTTCCTCCTCTGCCGTCGGCGATGTCGATGTGCTGGTCGCCGAGGACAACCGGATCAACCAGTTCGTCTTCTCGCAAATCCTGGAAGGCATGGGCGTCACCCACCGCATCGCCGAAAACGGCGAGGAGGCCGTGGCGCTCTGGCGCAGGCATCAGCCGCGGCTCATCCTCATGGACATCTCCATGCCGGTGAAGAACGGTCTCGATGCCGCACGCGAGATAAGGCAAGCCGAAGAGGCCCTCGGTTTCCGCACCCCGATCGTTGCCGTCACCGCGCTCGCGCTGAACATCGACACGAAGAATTGCCTGGAGGCGGGCATGGACGATTACATCACCAAGCCGGTCAGCCCCGACATGATCGAAGCCGTCTACCGCCGCCATGTGCTCGACAAGCTGGAAAAGTCGGTTGCCTGATGCATTGCGCAAAGCTGTGCGGCAATTTTTTTCGATAACGGCATGCATAGGAACAAAGATCAGGATTTGGCATGCCGCCCGAAAGCGGAGCCCCGTTTCGGGACAATGGCCTGCGTGACGCAAAATGCGCAAGCATTTGTCATATCCCTTTGAGCACGAACCGCATTCGGGCGCCGTCGGACTGTCAACTCCCCATAAATAGGGAGGCCGTGGCAGGGAGTAACGATTGATCGCTATGCATTTCTTAACGCTCATCGATCATCGTGGGAACACTGTCGGAGGTAGGGGTCGGGTCGGGAAATTGCTGATGAAATCTGCTGAGCATGCGGTGCAGGAAGTTTCCCATAATGAACTCCACGCCATGGCCTATACCGATCCGCTGACGGGTCTTGGCAACACCTACCGCCTGCGAGACAGGGTGCGCCAGATCGCGGCGGAGCGGGCGGACGATCCTGCGCCCTTCGCCGTCGGCGTCGCCAATCTCGACGGTTTCAAACCGATCAACGACCTTTTCGGCCCACGCGCCGGCGACGAGATCCTGCGCCAGGTCGCGCATCGGCTGAAGGCCTGCATTCCGGACGGAGCGACCGTCACGCGGCATGGCGGCGACGAGTTCGCCTTCGTCCTGCCGCTGGTCTTCGAACGCAAGGGTGCGGAAAAGATCGGGCAGATGCTGCGGGAAGTGCTTTCCGCGCCTTTCGATCTCGGCGACCGCAATGTCCGCCTTTCCGCCTCCTTCGGCTTTGCCATCTATCCTTTCGCCGGAGAGGAATTCGGCGATATCCTGAAGAGCGCGGACACGGCGCTTTACCGGTCCAAGCGGCGCGGACGCGGCCAGATCACCGTCTATTCGCATGAAATCGCCCAAGAGATGAAGCGCGCCACGCAGCTCGAGCAGGCGCTGCGCAACGCCATCATCGCCAATCAGGTCGATGTGCATTTCCAGCCGATCGTCAACCTCAGCGACGACATGGCGGTCGGCTTCGAGGCGCTCGCGCGCTGGTGCGATGCTGATCTCGGCTATATTTCGCCGGCGACCTTCGTTCCGCTCGCCGAGGAGCGCGGCTTCATCGATGCCCTTTCGGACACCTTGCTGCGGAAGGCGGCGGAGGCGGCGCTCTCATGGCCGCGGGAACTGTTTCTCTCCTTCAATCTGTCCTCGGCCCAGCTCATGGACCCGAAGACGAGCTTCAACATCCTGACGATCCTCAACCGTGTCGGGCTCGACCCGCGCAGGCTGGAACTGGAAATCACCGAAACGGCCGTGATGACCGACGCCGAGACCGCCCAGAAGATCGTCGGGGAACTGCGCGCTGCCGGCGTGCGCATCGCGCTCGACGATTTCGGGACCGGCCAGTCGAGTCTCGGCCGGCTGCGGGATTTCACCCTGGACAAGGTCAAGATAGACCGCGCCTTCGTGTCGCGCATCTCGAATGACAGGACCTCGGAGCATATCATCAAGGCGATCGTCGCCATGTGCGATGGGCTGGATCTGGAAGTGGTCGCGGAAGGAATCGAGGATGTCTCGGAAGCCGCGAAGCTGAAGGCCCTCGGATGCGGCATGGGGCAGGGCTACTTCTACGGAAAGCCCGCCGACGCGGTGGCGACGATGCGCTATCTTTCCGACAAATACGCGCGCGCCCCCGAATTCTCGTCGCGGTGATATCTAATGCACGTCGCGCAAAGTGTCTGCGGTTTTGCGATAACGACATGCATAAAACAAAGACTTTGGCCGGAACCTCCTTTGCCTCGTATCGAAGCGGTGCAGACGGATAAATTTCGATCCATTCGCTTAGCGTTCCGTCAATTCTGCTCTGGTAGGTTTGCCGTACTGCTCATGCAATCGGGGGTGGCGAAGTCATGAACATCAGGGCGTCACAGGCCGCACGCGGCTCCGACCGTTCCAATGTGCGCATTTTCGGAACCGCGAAGGTCATGCACCAGACGAGCCGCGGCAGGGTGGTGGATCTCTCCGAAACGGGCATGGCGATCGACCTCGAAAAGCCGATGCAGGTCATGCAGGGGCAGCCGGTGACGTTCGAAAGCGAGGAGCTGGGGCGTCTGACGGGCACGGTCCGGTGGTATGCCAACGGCCGCATCGGCATCCAGTACAAGTTGACGACCAATGCGCTGGCGCAGATATCGTCCTATTTCCGGTTCTTCCATCAGCCGGTAAAACCGGTCATGCGGGGATAAGGCTCGCCTCGGGACGCGGGCTTGGCAAATCCGCCCGCCCTTCTTCGAGAAGCCAGTCGCGCACGCGCCGCGCCGGGGCGTTGAGTTCGCGGGAACGCGGCCAGACGACGTGGAAAGCCGTGCCCGTGACAAGCACATGCCCGCCGACCGGGACGAGGGCGCCGGATTTCACCTGCGCGTCGATCAGATGCGTCCAGCCGAGCGCCACGCCTTCGCCGGCCAGCACCGCCTGAATGACCAGCACATAGTCGTTGATCGCGAGACGCCTCGATCTGTCGGGATATCTGAGGCCGGCGCTTGCGAACCACTCCGGCCAGTCGCAGGCCTGCCGCACCGGTTCCTCCAGATGGATCAGCGGCAGGCGCAGCAGGTCCTCGGGACATTCCGGCATGCCGTGTGTCTCGATGAAGGCGGGGCTTGCGACGGCATTGATGACCTCCGGAGCCAGCAGCGCCGCGTGGTAGCGCGGCCACTGGGCCGGATCGCCGCCGCGGATGCCGAGCGGGATCGGCTCCTCGTCCAGGTCGAGATCGCGTACGCTCGTCTGGATGCGCAGGTCGATTTCCGGCAGGTCCTCGCGCAGCTTCGCCAGTCTCGGCAGCATCCACATCGAAGCGAACGCCGTGGAGGCCGCAAGCGTGATATTGACTTCCCGTCCCTTGGCGCGGATGTCTTCCGCCGATTTCTGGATGCGCGACAGGCCGAGCGTCACATCGGCATGGAAGCGTTCCCCCGCTTCCGTCAGTTCGACCGCCCGGTGCACGCGATGGAAAAGCGGAACGCCGAGCTGTTCCTCCAGATTGCGCACCGCATAGGAGACTGCAGCCTGCGTCATGCCGAGCTCGTTCGCGGCCCGGGTGAAGTTCTGATGCCGCCCGGCCGCCTCGAAGATGACGAGGCTGGAGGCGGAAGGAAGGAGGCGGCGCAGCGTATCCATAAATCAACCTTATAGCATGCCTCGATTTTTTCCAGCGTTACAACGGATTCCTCCTTCGCTACCCTCACCGGAAATTATGGGGAGAACGGTATGACGGATACGGCGGTGGAGGAGGTTTCCGGCAGGAGGACGCGCAGCGCGAGGCCCGCGAGGCGGACGGGCCAAAAGGCAGCCGGCGTGCCCTATATCGTGCGCAACATTCCGACCTACGACATCCTGTCGGAAGAGAACCTCGAGAAGATAGAGCGCACCGCCGACCGGATCCTCGCGGAAGTCGGGATAGAGTTCCGCGACGATCCCGAGGCTCTCGACCACTGGAAGCGGGCGGGTGCGAACGTCGACGGCGTGCGGGTGACCTTCGAGCCGGGAATGCTGCGAGAAGTCGTCTCGACCGCCCCCGCCGAATTCGTCCAATATGCGCGGAACCCCGCCAACAATGTGCGCATCGGCGGCGGTAACGTCGTCTTCTCGCCCGCCTATGGCTCGCCCTTCGTCATGGATATCGACAAGGGCCGCCGTTATGGGACGCTTGAGGATTTCCGCAACTTCATCAAGCTCGCCCAGTCGAGCCCGTGGCTTCATCATTCCGGCGGCACGATCTGCGAGCCCGTCGACATTCCCGTCAACAAGCGCCACCTCGACATGGTCTACAGCCATATCAGATATTCCGACCGCCCCTTCATGGGCTCGATAACCGCCGAGGAGCGCGCGGAGGATTCCATCGAGATGACGCGCATCCTCTTCGGCGCCGATTTCGTCGACCGGAACTGCGTCATCCTCGGCAATGTCAACGTCAACTCGCCGCTCGTCTGGGACGGCACGATGACGAAGTCGCTGCGCGCCTATGCCCGCGCAAACCAGGCAGCGGTGATCGTGCCCTTCATCCTCGGCGGTGCGATGGGGCCGGTGACCAATGCCGGCGCCATCGCCCAGTCCTATGCCGAGACGCTGGCCGGCTGCGCCCTTGCCCAGCTCGAACGCAAGGGCGCGCCGGTGATCTTCGGCAACTTCCTCTCCTCCATGTCGCTGCGTTCCGGTTCGCCGACCTTCGGCACGCCCGAGCCCGCCATCGGCTCCATGGTCATCGGTCAGCTTGCCCGACGGCTGAGACTGCCGCTCAGATGCGCCGGCAACTTCTCCAATTCCAAGCTGCCGGACGGCCAGGCGATGCAGGAAGGACTGATGTCGATGCTTTCGGCCGTCCATTGCGGCGCGAACTTCATCCTGCATTCCGCCGGCTTCCTCGATGGCCTGCTCTCCATGTCCTACGAGAAATTCGTCATGGACGCCGATCTCTGCGGCGCGCTGCATTCCTACCTCGCCGGCGTCACCGTCGACGACAACACGCTTGCCATGGATGCCTTTCTCGAAGTCGGCCCCGGCAGCCATTTCCTGGGCTGCGGCCACACGATGCGCAACTATCAGTCCGCTTTCTGGGACAGCGCCCTTTCCGATAACGAGTCTTTCGAGAAATGGAGCGAGGAGGGCGGTTCGACGGACATGGCGGCACGCGCCAACCGCCAGTGGAAAAAGACACTCGCCGAATACGAAGCGCCGCCTCTGGATATCGCCATCGACGAGGCGCTTTGCGACTATGTCTCCCGCAAGAAGGCCGCCAGTGCCGACGCCTGGTACTGAGGCCTCCCGCCGACTTTGGACATGACCGCATCGGACGACCGCTGCTCCAACGCTACCGGCTCAGCCCCCGGAAAAGCGCACGATGACATCGCGCTGACAATGGCGGCGGTGCGCTGATGGATGCTATCCTGGAGTTCAGGAGCTTTCGCCGATGGCGTTCTCGACCGCGGCGGCGACCCATTCGTTGAGGCTCTTGCCCTCGGAGGCAGCGGCGATCACGGCTGCCTCATGGGTCCTGGGATTCAGCCGGATATTGAAGCGGCCGGAAAAATTGCGAAACGGCGCAAGGTTCTTTTCCGCGCACATTTCCAGGAAGACGGCGAGCGAGGTTTCGCCTTCCTTGTAAAGCCCTTCCACGCTGTCCGCATAGAAATCGGCTCCCCCGTTCAATCCAAGGAATTCACCGCGAAACATGCGGATCGTGGGATCATAGGCGATGATCGCCTTGTGTCCGCTGATTTCTATCACGTTGTTCATGGCTTCACTCCTTTGCTCTCCAGCCACTTCCGGATGCTGGAGACGGCGCCCTTGTCGGTTTCGGGCGAGGGAATGCGGCCGATGGAAGACGCGCACTTCGCCGAAAAGGTAGACGCCGACCCGGGACCCTTGCCGCTCGCTTATCTCAGCACCCAGGGCGATGAAAAGCGCCTCGATGTCCTTCCATTGGATCGTACCGCTGACGGGCCGCGCGGATATCTGCTCCAATGTGGCCCGATGTTTCCGATGCATGATAATATGGTACCATATTATAGTACCAAACCAATCGGCCGGCCAAGAAAAAACCGGCGGCATCCGCAGATGCCGCCGGTCTCGGCGGGAAGGCTGCTGAGATTTACTCAGCCGTTGCCGGAGCTGTTCCGGTACCGCCCGTGCCCGTATCGGTCGTCGATGACGTCGTGGACGTATCCACTGAGGACTGCGAGTTGCGCTCGGCTACCTGCTGGGACATCGTCTTGAACTCCGGAGCGGCCTGCAGGCTTTCCGCCGTTTCGGTGGTGGTCAGCTTCACTTCGCCGGTATCCGGGGTCTGGGTGACCGAAATGTTGTTGAACGGCACGGCTACCCATTTCTCGCCGATTCCGAGGAAGCCGCCGACACCGATGACTGCTGCGGTGATGCCGCCGTCCTTCTCCATGATCAGGTCGTTGATCTTGCCGATGCTTTCATCGGCGCTGTTGTAGACCGACTGCCCGATATAGGTGTTGGCGCTGATCTGTTCCGGAGACTGGGCCGCCAGGTAGTCGTTGTTGCCGGCGTTGTTTGCGGCCGTGTCATCGGTCGGAGCCGCTCCCTGGGCTGCCGAGTTGTCCATCGGCTGGGTGCCGCCTGCTGCCGGATCGTTCGCACCGGGAGCCGGAGTTGCTGCCGGGTTATCCATCGGCGGATTCGTCTGCGGCTGCGTGGTATCCTGTGCATATGCTGCCGGAGCAATCGTCGCGCCAAGGAGGAGTGCACCAGCGGCAACGGAAGTAAGGAGTTTCTTGGTCATTTCAACCACCTTTCGTATTCGTTGGCATCATGGCGCGGCGGATATTGGTGTGCCGTCCGCACCGGCTGATACCTCGAAAACTCGTCAGGCAGGCTTTGGTTCCGCGCTATTTGCCACTTTTCCAGGCGGTCGGCCGCAATTGCAGGCAATTCGTGGCCTACAACTTGTATGTCGGTTCGAAACGGCCGTTTACCCGTATGCCGAGTTCGAAGGTCTTTCCCGCATGGGGGTCGGCTTCACGGGCTGCGGCGTCCATGTCCTGCCAGGCGGAGGTGACGAGAAGCCGGTCGGCCTTGGGGCCGATGAAGGCGGGGCAACTCGTCTGCGCCGCCGGCAGCAGGTAACGCGTGACCTTCGTTCCGTCCGGTTTGTAGACGTCCACCGCGCCTTCGCCCCAGCGGGCATTCCAGATCAGCCCCTCCGCATCGCAGACCGATCCGTCCATTCCGCCGGGATTTTTGGATTGCTGGCTGAGAAGAACCGGCTCGCCGGACGGTAACCCCGTCCCGGGATCAAGCTCGACCCGCATGAGATCGCTGATGTCCGTGTCGGTGAAATAGGCCGTCGCGCCATCCGGCGAGAAGCAGATGCCGTTCGGGATGGTGAGATTGGAAAAGAGTTTGGTCACGCGGCCTTGGGCGACATGATAGATCGCGCCGGCATGCTTTTCGGCGGAACGCCCCATCATGCTCGCCCAAAGCGCGCCGGAAGGGTGCATACGCCCGTCGTTCGACCGGTTGCCGGGATTGTCCTCCAGCGTCGTCAGCAGGCTGAGCTTGCCGCTTTCCGTTTCGCGGACATACAGTCCCTGATCGGAGACAATGAGCTGGCGAAGCGGATCGATCACGGCAAGCACGCTGCCGAGGAAGGGAAGGGCATGCTCCCGCTTCGTTGCGGACGGCATGTGCCATTCGTGCAGTTTCCGTCCTTTGATGTCGAACCACCAGGCGGTGCTCGTCGCCGGATCGAAGGTCGGCCCTTCGCCGAGTTCCGCGGCGACGTCGCAGATGATCTTGCCGTTGAAAGGAACAATCTCGCTCATTTCGCACTCCCGTAAACCTGGTCATAGGCGTCGATCGTGACGCGGGCGCGGGCGGCGACCTCGTCGGCGCTCATGCCCGGCTTGTAGATGCTGGAGCCGAGCCCAAAGCTCCTGATGCCGATGCGCGCATAGTCGGCGAAGTTGGCTTCCGACACGCCGCCGACCGCCGCGATCTCCAGGTCGGAAGGCAGCACGGCGCGGATCGCCTGGATGCCGGAGGGACCGAGCACGCTTGCCGGGAAGAACTTGAGGCCCGTCGCGCCCGCCCGCGCGGCAGCCAATGCCTCGGTGGGGGTGAAGACGCCCGGCATGGTGATCATGCCTTTGGCGGCGGCAAGCGCGATGACTTCCGGTTCGACATTCGGGCTGACCACGAGCCGCCCGCCGGCGGCGTCCAGCCGCTCCACATCCTGCGTGGTCAGCACCGTCCCGGCGCCGATGAGGCAGTTGTCCGGCGCCATCTTCGCGGCGATCTCGATCGAGCGGAAAGGCTCGGGAGAGTTCAGCGGGATTTCGATGGAGGTGAACCCGGCTTCGATCAATGCGCCGACGACGCCTTCCGTTTCGGAAGGCTTCAGCCCGCGAAGGATGGCGATCAGCGGATAGGCCATCGGCGGAAAGGGAATGCGCGTCATCTGATGTCTCTCTTCTATAGCCAGAGCGAGCGCGCCGCGACCGAAAGTCCGGTCCGCACTGCCTGGTCGGCGTCGATGATTGCCGGCGTCATGCCGAAGGCTCCAAAGGCATGTTCGTAAAGCGTTCCGAGCGGCCCGGAAGCGACCAGCGCGATCGCGGCGTCTGCAGGGGATGTGGTCAGCGCGCCGGCGATTTCCAGCCCGATCAGCGTTCCGGAGAGCCGCGCCCTGCCGTCGGAAGCGGAAAGTCCATGAAGAAGCTGCCCTGCGCGCGCGGAGAAGAGCCGGTTCGTCGCCAGCGCCGGATTGTCCCGGACGGCTGCGACGGCGGCTCGGAATGCCTCACCGCTCCCGTTCACGGCTTGGCCGTCTGCAACCGAATGCGCAAGGATGGTGTGCTTGGAGATCGCGTCGAAAAGCTCGCCGGTCATGAAGGTCGAGAAGCCGGTCACCTCGCCGTCCTTCACCCCGACCCATTTGCTGTGCGTGCCCGGCATGCAGACGAGATGCGCACCCGCACCGAGCGCGTCCATCGCGCCGAGGAGCTGCGTTTCCTCGCCTCGCATCACATCCGGTGCTGCGGCGGACCTTTGGGCAAGTCCCGGCAGGATCCGGATATCGGAAAGGCCTTCGGGCACGCGCACGGCAGCGGCGGGGATCGCGGAAAGCGCCGCAGGCGTGTCGAGATAACCCGCCTCGATCCAGCCCTGGCGCGCGCCCGCCATGCCGCAGATGATGACGGGCAGGCCCTCCGGCGCGCCGGCAGCGGCAAGATGGGAGGAGAGCACCTTGCCGAAGCCGACAGGTGCTGCGGATGTCATGCCCTCGTTGCTGCGGCGTTCGGCAAGCACCTCGCCGTTACGGTCGACGAGCCAGAGGCGGAAGCTGGATGTTCCCCAGTCGACCGCGGCATAGGCGGGTGTCTCCATCACATTTTTCCCCCGTCGACGATGAGTGTCTGTGCGGTGATCGCAGCCGACGCGTTGGAGGCCAGGAAAAGGGCGGGCCCCACCATGTCGACCGCTTCCAGTGCGCGCTTCAGGCATTGCCCCTTCAGCATCGCCGCCACCGTTGCATCATCGACCCAAAGCCGCCGCTGGCGTTCCGTCAGTACCATTCCGGGCAGGACGGCGTTGACGCGGATATTCTCCGGCCCCAGCCGTCCGGCAAGCGATTTCGTAAGGCCGACGATGCCGGCCTTGGCCGTGGCATAGGCCGGAAACTCGCCCATGTTCAGCATGAAGGATATCGACGAGAAATTGACGATCGCGCCGCCGCCCTGCGCGCGCATGTGGCGTGCAGCCGCCTGGGCGGCGAAGAAATGATGGCGCAGATTGACCGCCTGGTTCTCGTCCCAGTATTCCGGCGTCACCGCATCGAATTCGTGGCGGTCGTCGCGCGCGGCATTGTTGACGAGCACGCCGAGCCCGCCGGCAGCCTCCGCCGCCTCGTCGACGGCTGCCCGAAGATGCGCGATATCGCGGATATCGGCTTCGATATAGTGCGGCTTGTGGGCGACTTCCCTTGCGAGGCGCTCGGCCAGGATGCGGCTTTCCTCCGCCGCGATGTCGATGAAGGCGACGCGCGCGCCCTGGCGGGCAAACCCTTCGACAAGTGCTGCGCCGATGCCCGAGCCTCCCCCCGTGATAACGACGCCCTGGCCCTCGAGATCGGGAAAAAGCGCGGTCGTTCCCGCAATGCCGATATCCTTCGGTGTCGCATTCACCATGTGAGAAATTCCATTATGTGGAACTGTATTTGATTATTTGGAATAATCTCCTTACGATGGCGGAGTGTCAAGCAGAGCCGCCAAGGAGGATGGATGATGCCGGTGGAAAAGGAAAGGCGATCGTCCGGCAGGCAGGACACGGGGACCCTCGGAAAAGCCGTCTCCGTTCTGGAACTGGTCGCGCTTGCCGAAAGCCCGCTGCGCTTCACTGATATTCTCGCAGCCTCCGGCCAGCCGCGCGGCACGCTGCATCGCCAGCTCTCCCACCTCGTAGAAGAGGGTCTTGTCGACCTGCGCCCCGATCACCGTTACGAACCGGGGCTGCGCCTCCTGCGGTTCGCCTCGAACTCCTGGGCGCGAAATCAGTTCCGTTCCGTCGCCGAGCCGCATCTGAGGGCTCTTCATGAGCATACCGGAGAGACCGTGCATCTCGGTATCCTGCGCGGTAGGGAGATCATCTATCTCGATAAGGTGGAGAGCCGGCAGGCCGTGCGCATGAGCTCGCAGATCGGCAATGCCTCGCCGGCCTATTGCACCGGCGTCGGCAAGGCGGCGCTCTCCGTCCTCAGTGACGAGCGCTTGAAGGAGATCGTCTCCGGCATCGATTTTCACCGTTTCACGCCCAGCACGATTGCGGATGCGCGGACGCTCGTCGAGGAACTGCAGGAGGTCAGGAGCAGGGGCTTTGCGTTCGACCGGGAGGAGCACGAGGCGGGCATCTGCTGCGTGGCGGCCCCCGTCTTTTCCGCCGACCGCTCGCTTGTCGGCGGCATATCCACGACCGGACCCGCCTATCGTGTGACCCCGGAACAGTTGGCCGGATGGGCTCCGCTCGTCGGGCGGACGGCGGCCGCCATCATGGAGGATATGCGGGCCCGTCTCGGGCCGCAACGTTAGGTCGAACCGGAAGTGCCGTTTCGTGGGGAAGGTTGTCTTACACGCGTATTTTACGGTAAACTCAAAATTCGCGCTTTACGTGGGTTTGGACGCCCATTAGCTTCCGACCCAGCGATCTCTCTAATAAACGATTGCTTTGCATACCGCTGCTTTGCGGAGCGGCGCGTGCAAAATTATAACTGCACTGGGATACGGGGGTTTCCGAGGCAGGTTCAAGACGGTTCCGCGTCCACTTCGCGGAAGCGCTGGATCGTTGCCGAGGGAAAGAACTCACATGATCGAGCGGACCTGCGGAGCTTTGATGGACGCCCCCTCACGGTGGGTGAAAAAACTGTGGGATACGTCTTGTGAGACGGAAATTGCGGATATCCTGGCCGCGATCACGGATCACTATGGTCTCAGTGTCTATGCCGTCCTCAATGTTCCGTCGGAAACATCGACCGAGCTTGCCTCGAATATATTGCTGACGAACTGGCCGGAGGACATGCTGCGCCGTTACGACCAGGCCGGCATGATCCATTCGAGCCCGGTCATGGGGAAGTTGCGCCACAGCACCAATCCGTTCACCTACGACCTGCGCAGCAGCGGCAAGGGGACTGATCCGAGAGGCAGTCTGGCTCTCGACCTGTTCGGCCGGTACGGCTTGTGGCGCAGCGCGTTTTTCCCTGCCCACACCTCCAGCGGTCAACGTGGCGCGCTCGCCTTTGGCGGAGAACGGGAGCTGCTTTCACCGCGGGAAATGACCGAGCTGAACGCGATTGCCAATCTGACTTTCGGCAAGGTTCTGGATTTCAGGTCGGACCAACGGCGCGCGGTTTCCCTCTCGCAGCGCGAGATCGAGTGCCTCTCATGGGCGTCCGCAGGCAAGACGAGTATCGAAATGTCGGAAATCCTGGGGCTTTCCGAATATACGGTCAATCACTATCTCAATCGGGCGACCCGCAAGCTCGATGCCGTCAACCGGGTTCAGGCGGTTGCCAAGGCAGTGCGCGCCGGATTGCTGACCTGATGCAGACAGTCGCATGATGACATTGGAAATGCGCGCAGGCTTCGCTGCCGGTTGCGCCGGCGGTTTGCGGATGAATGGGGCACAATGACGACTGACGAAACAAGCAGGAGTGAAAACGAACTGCATGATGTCGGCAGCGAGATCGCGCGGCTGGAAACGCAGTTCGATATCGTGCGTTACATGCGGCGAAAGTGCGAAGAATACGGCCTGCGCTATTTCGTCGTCTTCACCTTGCCGGGTTTCGAGGCGGAGAAGCTCTCCGCCCATTCGATCATCAGCAACTGGCCGCAGGAATTCTTCACGAAATACGATGCCCTGCGCATGGCTCGCCACAGCGCGAGCATCCGCAAGCTGCGCCTGACGACCGTTCCCTTTGCCTATGAGATGCAGGATTGGATCGCCGAATCCTCGCATGGCGGCGATCTCGGCGAGCTTGCCGAGATCATGCGCAAGCACGGGATGCTCGTCGACCATTATTTTCCCGTTCACGACGCACTCGGAAATCGCGGTGCGGTTGTCTGGAGCGGCGAAACCTCTGGGGTCAGCTTCGCCGACCGCATGGTCCTGCAGATGATTTCCATCCATGTCTTCAACCGACTGGCGGAAATAGGCGCGGCATGGAAATCGGGACAGGTGGTGCTGACCGAACGGGAAGTCCAATGCCTGAGCTGGACGGCTGCGGGCAAGACGAGCCTGGAGATCGCGGAAATCCTCGGCCTGTCCGAGCACACGGTCAACCACTATCTCAATCAGGTGACCCGCAAGCTCGAGGCCGTCAACCGCACCCAGGCGGTGGTCAAGGCCCTTCGTCGCGGCCTGATCGTCTGAAGCCGGACTCATCAAAAAAATGGCATGGAACTCGAGTGGCCGCCGTTTTTCGGCGGGTTTCCTGCCGAAAAGCTCCGGTTTTTGCTTCCGGTTGCAAATTTCGGCCCGCCGAAGCTGCATTTGCTTCGGGAAATTGTTTTCGATTTTGCGGGCGATGCCCTATTTAGGATTCAGGGTTTGAATGTTTTTGGGTTGTGGCGAGGTGGAGACATGCCGGACGTGACGAAAGACCAGGTGCTGGACAAGCTCAGAACTGTCCGCGGTCCGGACATGGAAGGCAACATCGTCGACCTCGGTCTGGTTTCCGACGTTTTCATTTCGGACGGCAAGGCCTATTTCTCGATCACGGTTCCGGCGGAGCGGGCAAAGGAGCTCGATCCGATGCGGGCCGCGGCCGAGCGCGTCGTGAAGGAAATACCGGGCATCCGCGCGGCCATGGTGGCGTTGACCGCGGACAAGAAGGCCGCGGGCGGTCCTGCCGCGGCGCGCGCCCCGGCTGCGCCCCCGCTGAAGCCGGCTTCCGCTCCGCCCGGCGCTACACATTCCCATGCGCCGCCCCATGCGCCGCAAGGCCAGCAGCGCGCGAAATCCGGCGTCCCCGGCGTCGAGGCGATCATCGCTGTGGCATCCGGCAAGGGCGGTGTCGGAAAGTCGACGACGGCCGTCAATCTGGCGCTGGGGCTGAAGGCGAACGGGCTTCGCGTCGGCATCCTCGACGCCGACATATACGGCCCCTCCATGCCGCGCCTGCTCAAGATTTCCGGGCGCCCCCAGCAGATCGACGGACGCATCATCCGGCCCATGGAAAATTACGGCATCAAGGTCATGTCGATGGGCTTCCTCGTCGACGAGGAGGTGGCGATGATCTGGCGCGGGCCGATGATCCAGTCCGCGCTGATGCAGATGCTGCGGGAGGTCGCCTGGGGCGATCTCGACGTGCTGGTCGTCGACATGCCGCCCGGCACCGGCGATGCGCAGCTGACCATGGCGCAGCAGGTGCCGCTCGCCGGTGCTGTCATCGTCTCGACCCCGCAGGACCTCGCTCTGATCGATGCGCGCAAGGGCCTCAACATGTTCAGCAAGGTCGAGGTGCCGGTTCTCGGTATCGTCGAGAACATGAGCTATTTCATCGCGCCCGACACCGGCAACCGCTACGACATCTTCGGCCATGGCGGCGCGCGCAAGGAGGCCGAGCGCATCGGCGTGCCGTTCCTGGGCGAGGTTCCGCTGACGATGGATATCCGCGAGACCTCCGACGAAGGCACGCCCGTCGTGGTGTCGAACCCCGACGGCGCCGCCGCGAAGATCTATCGCGAGATCGCGACGCGCGTCTGGGAGGAGCTGAAGGCGGCTCGGTCCATCAAAGGTCATGCTGCACCCGCGATCGTCTTCGAATGAAGATTTCGGCCGGATGCCGTCATCTGTATCCGGTTGAATTGTCACGGACATGTTCCGCCGGCGAGCTCTCCGGAGAGCCCGCCCGGCGCATGGTCTCAGGCCGCGGCGCGATGGTTCAAATCGCGCTCCGTCGCGTTTTCCTTGATTTTTACGTTGCACTGCGCCATATGGCCTCGCTTATTGCCGGGGCGGGATCGAAATCGTAGCTTGGCAAGGGCCGGGACGATGTGGTTTCGTGAACGGCGGAAGTCGCAGTGGCGGCGTTGCGTCTCGACGGCAGGCGGGAATACCGAATTGATCCTCATGAGAGCCATCCATCCGTGATCACAGTCTTCCGCTCGAACGGGGAGGCCGCCTCGCTTTCTCCCGCAGCGCCGGGGGAAGTGCGGAGCCTTCTCGAAGGCATCGTCTGGATCGACATGGTCAATCCGGACCGCGCCGAGGACGCTTTCATCGAAAAAGCCCTCGGCATCGAGGTGCCGACCCGCGAGGACCTGAAGGATATCGAGCCCTCCAGTCGTCTCTATATCGAGAACGACGCGGTCTACATGACGGCGTCGCTGGTCTGGAAAGCCGATAGCGAGCTCCCGGAACTTACGGACGTCGCCTTCATCCTGACGCATAATCTGCTGGTGACTATCCGCTATGCGGAGCCGCGATCCTTTGCGCTCTTCAAATCCGCCATGCATCGCATTCCGGGCGGCTGTACGCGTGGACCCGTCATGATCACGCGGCTGCTCGAAACGATCGTCGACCGCACGGCGGAAATTCTCGAGACCGCGGTCGGCAAGGGGGACGAGCTGTCGCGGCAGGTCTTTGGCGAGAAGCGGCACCCCAGCCGCCGCCCGCCGCGATATCTGGAAGATCGCCTGATCGATGTTTCGGGCTTGCACCGGCTGATCGCCAAGACGCAGGACAGCCTCATGTCGCTCTCGCGGCTGCTCACGTTCCTCTCCACCGCCCCGGTCGTTCAGGAAGACCGCGCAAGCCTGGAGCTTTGCCACACCATCTCGCAAGACGTCCAGTCGCTTTCCGAACACGCCACCTTCATCTCGGGCAACATAACCTTCCTGCTCGACGCGTCCCTCGGCCTCATCAATCTGGAGCAGAACGCGATCATCAAGATATTCTCGATCGCCGCCGTCGTTCTCTTGCCGCCGACGCTGATTGCCTCGATTTACGGTATGAATTTCCAGTTCATGCCCGAATTGCAGGTTCCCATCGCCTATCCGGCTGCGCTCGTGGCGACGGTCGTCTCTGCAATCGTTCCGTTCTTTTTCTTTCGCTGGAAAGGCTGGCTCTAGGAGCCGGTGACCCGCCATGTCCCATAGTGCCGGAACTGCCGCATCGCGTCATGATCGCCTGCGCAACCTGTTCTTTCTCGCCCTCGGTTCCGTGGGAGTGGTGTATGGCGATATCGGCACCAGCCCGCTTTATGCCTTCCGGGAAGCCTTGAGGCCGGTCGCCGACGGCGGCGTGACCCGCGACGAGATCATCGGCCTCGTCTCCCTGATGATCTGGACGCTGACGATCATTGTCACGCTGAAATACGTGCTGTTCCTGCTGCGTGCGGACAATGGCGGCGAGGGCGGCACGCTCTCGCTGCTGGCGCTGCTGATGAAGACGGCGAACGGGCATGCGGCGCTGCTGTTCTTCATGGGGATCATCGGCGCCGCCCTTTTCATCGGCGACGCGATGATCACGCCTGCTCTTTCGGTCCTTTCCGCGGTCGAGGGCCTGAAGCTCGTGACGCCCGCGCTTTCGGACTATGTCGTCCCGATATCGGTGGTCATTCTCGTGCTGCTCTTCGCGATGCAGTCCTGGGGAACGGCGGCGGTCTCGCGCTTCTTCGGACCGATAACGGCGCTCTGGTTCATTGTCATGGCGGCCGCGGGGATCAGCCATCTGCATGACGATCTCGGCATCTTCCTGGCCTTCAATCCGGCCTATGCCGTCTCCTTCATGTATCAGGAGGGCTATATCGGCCTCGTGGTGCTGGGCTCGGTCTTTCTCACCGTGACGGGTGCGGAGGCGCTCTACGCCGATCTCGGCCATTTCGGCCGGCGCCCGATCCAGTGGGCCTGGTTCTGTCTCGTCTTCCCGGCGCTGACGCTGAATTATCTGGGGCAGGGCGCCTTCATCCTGAAGGAGCCGGAGGCGATGGCCAACCCGTTCTTCCTGATGTTCCCGAACTGGGCATTGCTGCCGGTCGTGATCCTTGCCACCGCCGCCACCATCATCGCCAGCCAGGCGGTCATAACGGGAGCCTTCTCCCTGACGCGCCAGGCGATCCATCTCGGCTTCCTGCCGCGCATGGAAATATTCCATACCTCGGAGAAGCATACCGGCCAGATCTACCTTCCCGCCGTGAATGCCGTTCTCCTCTTCGGCGTCATGTCGCTGGTCTTCCTTTTCGAAAGCTCCGAAGCGCTCGCCACCGCCTACGGCATTTCCGTCACGGGAGCCATGGTCGTAACGACGATCCTCGCCTTCGAATTCCTGCGCAGCCGCTGGCGCTGGAGCCTGCTCGCCACGACCGCCGTGCTTCTGCCGCTGCTTCTGCTGGAGCTCACCTTCCTCGGCGCCAATCTTCTGAAGATCCACGACGGCGGCTATGTGCCGGTGTTCATCGCAGCGCTCGTCGTCCTCGTCATGTGGACCTGGACGCGGGGCACGAAGATCCTGCGGGAAAAGACGCGCCATATCGAGGTGCCTCTGGCCGCTTTCGTGAAGTCGATCGAGAGGCCCGGCGACCATGCGCCGGTCTCCGTCAGCGGAACGGCGATCTTCCTGACCAGCGATCCCGAGTTCACGCCGGCCGCACTCCTGCACAACATCAAGCACAATCATGTGCTGCACGAGCAGAACTTCATTCTGACCATCCGCACGGCGAACACGCCGAAAGTGCCCCCCGCCGAGCGCTTCCGCATGGAAAGGCTGTCGGAGCGGTTCTCGCGCATCGAGATGCGGTTCGGCTACATGGAAACGCAGAACGTCTCCCAGGCGCTCGGGCTTTTCCGCAAGACCGGGGCCAAGTTCGACATCATGGCGACCTCGTTCTATCTCGGCCGCCGGAAGCTCGTTCCCGATGCGCAGTCGGGAATGCCCGGCTGGCAGGACCGGCTGTTCATCGCCCTTGCGAATGCCGCGATCGATCCATCGGACTATTTCCGCCTGCCGACGAACCGCGTCGTGGAGCTCGGATCACATGTGATCATCTGAGTGCTTTGCATGTACTATCGGAAGCACAAAGTGAGGCGGATGCGAACCGTAGGCTCATCAAGCTGACCATTGGCGCCTCCTGTGTAATATAAAATATAATACGCCAATGACCGCCTGCCGCAAGGCGGCGGGTAAAAATCGAAATGCGCAAGACGCTTCGCCTGCGACTACGGGCCGCGCTTTCCGGAATACTGCATTTCGCTGTCTCCATTAAACCGGCATTAACCATGCCGCTCTTATGGTTAACGGGCTGGCATCGGAGATGACCTGTCGATTTCGCGCCGAAGCGTGCAAGGCGCACGAGCGGCAGGATCGATACATCATTCTCCGGTCTCGGGACTGGGCGGTTTTGAAGATCCCCGGCGGATGCCGGACGGGCCGCTTTCACGACAGATTTGGGCAGGCTGACGCGCCGGGCTACCGGCCGCTGATTCTGCGCGGGCATAGTTGATGTTGCGGAGTGTCGTAGGTTGCGTAAGCGTGGCGTTCGTCGAATGGGAAGCGGCTTCCTGAACTCTAACGGATGGAAGGCGGGAATCAGGCGCTGGAAGGCCCCCCTGGCCATCGGTCTTTGCCTTTTCGGCATTTTCCCCTCGCCGATCGCCCATTCCGACATGGCCACCTTTCTCGCCGGCCTGAACCGCAAGGGCGGCAACCAGCAGATGGTCATGACGCCGTCGCCGGCCGGCTCCATCCACGAGGTGGAAATCGCTTTCAACGATCCGATCACCACCGGAGCCATCAATGGCGGAGCCGGCGTGACATTGCCGGACGGCGAACAGGCCGCACTCAGAAGCGAGCACAAGGGCAAGGGCCTAATCCCCGACGAGGCGCGCGTGAACCGCCGCGACAAGAAGGGGCGCATAGTCGCCGTCCTGCCGGTGGCGCCGCCCAAGGATTTCTCCGCCGGCTCCGTGCTCGACCGCACGAGTTCCCTGCTCCGTCCCGTCTTCGACGGCAAGGAGCGCATGAGCTTCGTCAGGCCGAAGATAAAGGGCAAGGAAATCGAGATCGCCACCGCCTTCTACAGGAAGAAGACGGAGCGGCATGATCCGGGCGTCCCGGCGATGCTGGCAAGCCTCGTCACGAATGACAGGGCCGACGTCCTCGCAACCGCCTATGCCCCGCCCGAGCCGGACTATGCCCGCGATTCTCCCTTCGATTCGATCCTGAGGGCGGACAAGAACGACGGCCGCTTCGTTCCCGAAATCAGCCCCGAGGACCACGCCTGGGCCGCGACGCCCCTGCCGGCGGGCGTGTTTTCCGCCGCGGAGCAGAAATGCTTGACCGCCGGCATCTATTTCGAGGCGCGGGGCGAATCCCTCAAGGGCCAGGCCGCCGTGGCCCAGGTCATCCTCAACCGCGTGCGCAACCCCGCCTATCCGGACACGATCTGCAACGTCGTCTACCAGAACAAGGACTGGCGCAACCGCTGCCAATTCTCATTCGCCTGCGACCGGATTCCCGACATCGTCCTTGCGCCATGGCACTGGAAGACCGCGAAGGAAATCGCCATGGCGGTAACGGCAGGCAAGATCTGGCTGACGGAGGTGGGCTCTGCGACGCATTACCACGCCACCTATGTGCGTCCGGCATGGGGGCGCACCATGGAGCGTGTCGGCAAGATCGGCCAGCATATCTTCTATCGCACCTACGGCGGCGGCTGGAGCTGATCTGCCCGTCAGCCGCCGCCAATCGGCATTTCCGGGCTATGCCCGAGTCTGCCGGGGCGGGCGCCATTTTATGCGCGACAAACGGTCACGAAATGGAGAAATCCATTTAACGCCTTGAATTATCTTGGAAAAATTGCCGCTGCGCAAACCTTCCCTATGCCTTGACTATGCAGGCACCTAAAACTATGTTGCGCCCGACTTCGAAACGGGCCGGAAGGTGGCTTGAAACCTAGCCGTGAATATGTCCGCATTAGGGCGATGCGCCCCGCGGGGCGCGGTCGGGAGGAGCCTCATGGCGGGTGACCGCAAGGAAAGTCTGGAAGACAGGATGCAGCGCCTGGACGCGGAACTCGCGAAAAGGCGCGCAGACGGCAGGATCGACGATGCCGCAGAGGAGAAGGCAGCCGTAACCCGCAAGGGCTATGCGGAGGCGATGAAGCTCTCCAGCGAATTCATCGCGGCGATCATTGTCGGGGCGCTTCTGGGCTATCTTCTGGATCATTTTGCGGGTACAGGGCCGTGGGGCATGATCGTTCTCTTGCTCCTGGGCTTCTGCGCCGGTGTGCTGAACGTGCTGAGGTCGGCGGGGTTCGTGGCTTCTCCTCACCCCGTGGACCGGATGGCCGGTCGGCAGGGTGAAAAGCCCGAAAACGGGGATGGCGCCTAAGGCTCCGTCCGGACATGAATGAATTTCCGTCCCGAAGGACGGGCAACGAGAGAGACAAGCGGTGGCAGACGATCCGACCCATCAGTTCCTGGTCAACAAGATTGTTCCGATCGAAGTCGGTGGCATCGACTTCTCCTTCACCAACTCTTCGCTCTTCATGGTCGCGACCGTCGCGGTTGCCGCCGGTTTCCTGTACATGACCACTTCGCAGCGCGGCCTCATTCCCGGCCGCCTGCAGTCGGTCTCGGAGCTCTCCTACGAATTCATAGCCTCGATGCTGCGCGAAGGCGCCGGCAACCACGGCATGAAGTTCTTCCCGATGGTCTTCTCGCTGTTCATGTTCATCCTGACGGCGAACCTTCTCGGCATGGTGCCCTATTTCTTCACCGTGACCAGCCAGATCATCGTCACCTTCGCCCTTGCCCTCTTCGTCATAGGCACGGTCATCATCTACGGTTTCTACAAGCACGGGTTCGGCTTCCTGAAGCTCTTCGTGCCGCATGGCGTTCCGGGCGTGCTCCTGCCGCTCGTCGTCACCATCGAGATCATCTCGTTTCTTTCCCGTCCCATCAGCCTTTCGGTCCGTCTGTTCGCAAACATGCTGGCCGGCCACATCACGCTGAAGGTCTTCGCAGGCTTCGTCACTTCGCTCGGCGCGCTCGGTGCGCTCGGCGTCGGTGGCGCGATCCTGCCCCTCATCATGACCGTCGCAATCACCGGTCTTGAATTCCTCGTTTGCTTCCTGCAGGCCTATGTCTTCGCGGTACTGACCTGCATGTACCTCAACGACGCCGTCCATCCGGGAAGCCACTAAGGAATAACAGTCGACTTGCTTCCGGCCGGCCCGCCGCCGGAAGCGTAATCCTAAGCCGCAAAACACCATTCGAAGGAGTTCATCATGGAAGCGGAAGCAGCAAAGTTCATCGGCGCAGGTCTCGCGTGCTTCGGTATGGCCGGCACGGCTCTCGGCCTCGGCAACATCTTCGGCAACTATCTCTCCGGCGCTCTGCGCAACCCGTCTGCCGCCGACAGCCAGTTTGGCCGCCTTGTGTTCGGCTTCGCCGTTACGGAAGCTCTGGGCATCTTCTCGCTGCTCGTTGCGCTTCTCCTCCTTTTCGCCGTCTGATATCGGCTGAAAGCTGGACCATGGCCTGTGAAGGGCCATGGTCCATGTACTTTTCGAAGTACGGCTTTTGCGAATGCACCTGGAGGTGAGCATGTCAGCGACCCCGGCTTTTGCCGAGTCCACCCCTTTCGAGATCGCCCAGGCGGAAACTCCGGCGGATACGCATCAGGCTGCGCCGGCAGATTCGCATGAGACTGCTCCGGCCGGCGAACTGCACACCGAGACCGGTGTGGCGCATGGCGACGAGCACGCCACCGGCGTCTTCCCGCCTTTCGACCAGTCCACATTCGCTTCGCAGGTTCTCTGGCTGGCGATCACCTTCGGCCTGTTCTATCTGCTGATGTCGAAGGTCATCGTGCCGCGCATCGGCGGTATCCTGGAAACCCGGCACGACCGCATCGCCCAGGACCTCGATGAGGCATCGCGCCTGAAGGCCGAGGCCGACGCGGCAATTGCGACCTACGAGCAGGAACTTGCCGCAGCCCGTGCCAAGGGGCATGGGATCGCGACGGAAGCCCGCGAAAAGGCCAAGGCCAAGGCGGAAGCCGAACGCGCCAGGATCGAGGCCTCGCTGCAGGAAAAGATTTCCGGCGCCGAGGCGCGGATCGCGGACATCAAGGCCAAGGCACTGGCCGATGTCGGATCGATTGCCGAGGAAACGGCGGCAGCCGTCGTCGAGCAGCTCATCGGCGGCAAGACCACCAAGGCTGAAATCGCCTCCGCCGTGAAGACGGCAGCGGCCAAATAGGAGCGCCCCATGGCATTCGATGCAACTTTCTTTGCCTTTGTCGGCCTCCTGCTCTTCCTGGCGCTGATCGTCTATCTCAAGGTTCCGGGCATGATGGCGAAGTCGCTCGACGCGCGCGCCGACCGGATTTCGAACGAGCTGGCCGAAGCCAAGCGCCTGCGTGAAGAGGCCCAGCATCTGCTTGCCGAATACCAGCGCAAGCGCAAGGACGCCGAAGCCGAAGCGGCCAGCATCGTCGCTGCCGCCGAGCGCGAGGCCGAGATGCTCACCGCCGAGGCCAAGCAGAAGACCGAGGAATATGTCGCCCGCCGCACGGTGCTTTCCGAGCAGAAGATCAAGCAGGCGGAAGCCGACGCGATCAATGCCGTGCGCTCCGCCGCCGTCGACCTCGCCGTCGCTGCCGCCGAGAGCGTCATCGCATCGAAGTCCGACGCGGCGACAAGCAAGGCTCTCTTCGACAATGCCATCGGCGAAGTGAAGACCCGCCTCAACTGAGCAATATCGGCCGGCCGGTCATCGAGGCCGGCTTCGACAGACACATGATTGCACCCGCAACGACCTGTTGCGGGTGTTTTTCGTTGGGCTGGCGGCGGCGGCACTTCCATCGCCACGAAAAAGTCCCGAAGGACAGGATAGGGCGTTTGAGGCAATGGCAGGAAAGCGCATGGCGCTTTCCGTCCGGCGCAAGAACGAAGAGATGGCGCGTTCCGGTCGGAGAAAAACGGAAACGCTCAGGTTTTATTTGGAGGATGATTCGTTGGCGGAATTGGCTCTTTACGATCATGGCTACCTGCCGCGCCTGCCCGCGGGACAGGAGTGGCAACCGGTTCGCCTCGGTGAATCCGGCGACCGCGTGTTCCGTCGCAGCGACGGCGCGGCCCATGTCAAGGTGTCGGAGCCGGCGAATGCCGCGCTTCTCGAAAGCGAGCGCGACCGTACGGAATGGCTGGCCGCCTTCGGTCTCGGCTCGCCGCGGGTTCTCGACTGGATCGAATCCGAAGAGGGCGCCTGTCTCGTGACGAGCACGGTTGCTGGCGTGCCGGCGAGCGAGCTCGCCTCGGCGGAGCTCGGCGTGGCCTGGCCATCGATCATCGGCCGGGTGCGGGATCTGCACGCGGTTCCGGCAAGCGGCTGCCCTTTTGCGCGCGACCTCGCCACCATGTTCGCGCGGGCGGAGGATGTCGTTCGGCGCAATGCCGTCAATCCCGATTTCCTCGCCCCGGAGCAACGGGACGTACCGCCGGCAGACATGCTTGCCGCCCTGCGCGCGCAATTGCCGGTGCGGCTGGATCAGGAGAAGAAGGAGCTCGTCGTCTGCCACGGGGACGCGTGCATGCCGAATTTCATGGTCGATCCGCAGACGCTTCGCTGCACCGGAATGATCGATCTCGGGCGGCTCGGCGTCGCCGACCGCTACGTCGATTTCTCGCTGCTGATCGCCAATTCCAGCGAAACCTGGTCAGGTCCGGAAGAGGCAAAGGCGGCCTACGACCGCCTCTTTTCGATCCACGCGATTCCTCAGCCCGACCGGGAAAGGCTCGCCTTCTATCTCGGCCTCGACCCGCTGACCTGGGGCTGACCGAAGCATCCTCTTTGGTGCCAAAACCATCGTATATGAGCCGACCTGCCGGCTCGCTCCCACTTCCCCTGCGGGGAGAAGTGCCGAGCGTAGACGTAGCGATGAGGAGGCTTGCGCACATCCTGCGCGTTCCGCGCCCCCTCAGCCGTCCCCGGCCTTACGCTTCTTCGGCAAATTCCTGGCCGATTGCGGAATCGTCGGCTCTCAACGGGCGAAAGCTCATGCGGTGCAGCGCGCAGGCTCCGCGCTCGGTGATGGCCCGGCGGTGGAATTCCGTCGCATAGCCCGCATGCATGGCGAAGCCGTATCCCGGATGGGTGGTTTCCGCCCGCGCCATCATCCGGTCCCGCACGACCTTGGCGACGATCGAGGCTGCGGCGATGGAGGAGGAGATGGCATCTCCCTTGATCACCGCGCGGCCTTCGCAGGCAAGGCCCGGCGGCACGTCGCGTCCATCGACGAGAACCAGCACCGGCCTGATCGCCAGCCCCGCCACGGCGCGCCGCATCGCATCGAGGCTCGCCTTGCGGATGTCCGTCGTGTCGATGTGCCGGGCACAGCTCGATGCCACCGAAACCGTCGATGAAGCCAGGATGAGGCTAAACAGCGCCTCGCGCCGTTCCGCCGAAAGCTGCTTGGAATCGTTGAGGCCTTCCGGGATCCTGCGCGGATCGAGGATCACGGCGGCGGCGACGACGGGACCGGCGAGCGGCCCGCGGCCCGCCTCGTCCGTACCCGCGACCGGCCAAAGCCCCTTGCGTCGCGCCGCGCGCTCCATATGGAAGTCCGGCCCGGACGGCAGGTCGAAAAGAAGGCGGGAATCGGGGGATGTGCGTGCAGTCATGCGGCGAAACTCGCACATCCCTCCGATTCCCTGCAAGTCCCCCATTTGCGCATGAGCCCCAGGAGGAGGCGGGTCCCGGCTCATGCGCCGCGTTTGTCGCATCGCTGCCCGGATTGCGGCTGGGACAGCGTGGGGGAATACCGGTGCCGCGGGGAGGCAGAGGGCGGCGCCGGAAGTCTGAGGCGGGTCTTGCGATCCGCCAAAAGTCTCGCGTTTTCACTGCGCCGCCCGTCCAGGGGCGCAGTTTCGAGGCTAAAGCAGCGAAAGCTGAACGCCGCTTCCAGACGGCGGCACGAAGAGGTCGGTCGCGAGATTGCGCCGCCCCCTGGTCAGTTCCAGCCGCTTCGTCGCCATCTCGAAGCGCCGGGCGATCTGCCAGGCATAGGGGCCTGCGCCTTTCATCCGCTTGCCGAACTCGGCATCGTAGTCCTTCCCGCCCCGCATCGAGCGCACCAGGGACATCACATGCCGGTACCGGTCCGGATAGTTGCGCAGCAGCCAGTCGCGGAAGAGGGGGCTGACCTCCAGCGGCAGCCGCAGCAGCACATAGCTCGCCTCCGATGCGCCCGCCGCCTTGCCGGAATCGAGCACCCGCTCGATCTCGTGATCGTTGAGGCCGGGAACGATCGGCGCCATCATCAGGCTGACCGGAATGCCGGCTTCGGAAAGCATCCTTATCGCCTCCAGCCGCTTCGGCGGCGTTGCGGCGCGCGGCTCCATCGTCCTTGCCAGTTTGCGGTCGAGCGTGGTGACGGAGACGCCGACCCAGGCGAGCCCGCGTTCGGCCATCCGCGAAAGGATGTCGATGTCGCGCGTGACGAGCGCCGATTTCGTGACGATCGAAACCGGGTGGTTTGCGCCGTCCAGCACCTCGAGGATCTGCCGCATGATGCGCCATTCCTTCTCGATCGGCTGGTAAGGATCGGTGTTCGTCCCGATCGCGATAACGCGCGGCGTGTAGCCCGGTTTCGACAGCTCCTTTTCGAGAAGGCGGGGCGCGTCCGGCTTGGCGAAAAGCCGCGCCTCGAAATCGAGGCCGGCCGAAAGCCCCATGAAGGCGTGCGTCGGGCGGGCGAAGCAATAGATGCAGCCGTGTTCGCATCCCCGGTAGGGATTGATCGAGCGGTCGAAGGAGATGTCCGGCGATTCGTTGCGGGTGATGATCGTCCGCGGTTTCTCGATCTGCACATCCGTCTTGAAGGGCGGCAGGTCCTCCAGGCTTTGCCAGCCGTCGTCGAAGCTCTCGCGCGACAGCGGTTCGAAGCGCCCGGAGATGTTCAGGCCGGCGCCCCGGCCACGGCGGCGGTCGATGTCGATCCGGCGGCCTGACTGGATCATCATCGCTTCCGCCACGTCTTTCGTATTGGCGGGCGCAAGCGCGCCCTGCCTGATATCGGCAAGCTCGTTCATGAGGTTCTCCGGCGAGGCCGCTTTGCCCCGTTCCAATGACTATATTCCTAAGTCCAAAATGAGAACATTGCAAGAACAAAATTGTTCCGCGTCGCCGTTCGGCCGGCAATTTCCCCGTCTCTTTCCCCGCAGGTTGCAGAGGTGCTTCGACGATAACCATGCGTCGCGATGGCGGTGGCGTTCGATGCTGCGATGCGATAAAGGGTATCCATGCTGACGGTCATCATGGAATGCCACGACAACGAAGCCGATCTGGCGCAGACCTTGTCTGCGCTTGTCTCGGGCGCCGTCGAGGGGCTGGTCCGTGACGTGATCGTGCTCGATCACGGCTCGAGGGACGGATCCTCCCGTGTCGCCGACGCCGCCGGCTGCCGTTTCCTGACCCATTGGGACATGAAGGATGTCGTGCGCTCGGCGCGCGGCGAATGGCTTCTGCTGCTGGAGCCCGGTGCGCGCCCGCTCGGCGGCTGGGTGGATGCGGTTGGCGAATATGTCGCGCTGAACCGCTCTCCGGCGCGCTTTGCCGAATCGCGCAGCCACCGCCGCCCGTTCTACAAGCGCTTCGGGCGCCGCAGCGCGCCTCTTTCGCAGGGCTTCCTCGTCAGCAAGCGCCAGGCCTCGGCGATCGTGCGCACCGGCATGAGGCTGGAGCAATTGGCCGTGGGCGTCTCCGTCCGGCCGCTCGCCGCGGAAATCGTTCCTGCGGCGGCGATGCGTTCGCTGCGTGCCGAAGCGGAAGCCTGATCAGCCGCGTTTCAGGTGTTCGTCGAGCCTTGGCATGATCTCCACGAAGTTGCACGGCATGTGCCGGTAGTCGAGCTGGTCCTTCAGGATTCCGTCCCAGGCATCCTTGCAGGCGCCCGGCGATCCCGGCAGCACGAAGATGAAGGTGGCGTTGGCGACGCCCCCCGTCGCGCGGGACTGGATCGTCGATGTCCCGATCTTGTCGTAGGAGATGCGGTGGAAGACTTCGGAAAAGCCGTCCATGCGCTTTTCGAAAAGCGGCTCCAGCGCTTCCGGCGTGACGTCCCGCCCGGTAAAGCCGGTACCCCCGGTGGTGATCACCACGTCGACCGTTTCGTCCTTCGTCCAGGCCTCGACCCGGGCGCGGATGGCCTCCTTGTCGTCCGGCACGATGGCGCGCGCCACCAGTCGGTGCCCGGCCTCCTCGATCCTGGCCGCGAGCGTGTCGCCGGAGCGGTCGTCTGTCGCCTTGCGCGTGTCCGATACCGTCAGGACGGCGATCCCGACGGGAAGGAACGGCCTCTTTTCGTCTATGCGTCCCATGGTCGGCTCCCTCCGGTTACGGTTTCGGTCGCGGCGAAGAACCAGCCCGCATAGTGCTCGCGCAGCGTCCCCGCCGCCGCCTCGGCCGTCTCCACCGATCCATATATGCCGAAGCAGGTCGCGCCGGAACCCGACATGCGCACGAAACGCGCGCCGCTTGCCGAAAGCAGCGCCGAGACCTCGTCGATCTGCGGACAGAGCGCGCGCGCCGGCGCTTCAAGGTCGTTTCGCGTCTCGGCCAGCGCTTCCAGCCAGTCGTCCGCGCACCGCAGCCCGCGGGCAAGCGCCATCGGCGGATTGGTCCTGCTTGCCAGCGCACGAAAGACGTCCGGCGTCGGCACCGCGACGAGCGGATTGGCGAGCACCATCGCGAAGACGGGAAGGTCCGGCAAGGCTTCGATCTCCTCGCCGACGCCCCTTGCCGTCACCGGCACGCTGTCGAGGCACATCGGCACATCGGCGCCAAGCTTGAGGGCGAGCTCGGCGAGTTCGCCTTTCGCAAGCCTCGCCTTCCAGAGCCGCGAAAGCCCGCGCAAGGTCGCCGCCGCATCCGCCGATCCGCCGCCGATGCCCGAGGCTACGGGCAGGTTCTTTTCCAGATGCAGATGGACCGGAGGTGCCGGACGCCCATGGCGGGCAAGCGCTGCGCGCAGGAGGTCGCGGGCGCGGACCACGAGATTGTCGCTGCCCGGCGCGATCGCCGAGGCGAAACGCCCGGAAAGCGTGAGATGGTCCTCCTTGTCCGGCGACAGCCCCAGCCGGTCGCCGAAACGGGTGAAGGTCACCAGCATGTCGAGCAGGTGGTACCCGTCGGCCCGCCGGCCGGTGACGTGCAGCGCCAGGTTGATCTTGGCCGGCGCCCGCTCCGTCCGCGTGAAACCGGCAAGATCGCCATCGGCCAAGACAGGCGTATCAGGATTTCCTGTCGGCATTCGCTCCCTGCGGTGCCGGTTCCTTCACCGGCTTCTCGCCGGCTTCCGCGGATGCGGGATCGTTTTCCGGCAGCGGCGGCAGGCCGTTTTCGACCTTCAGCTTGATCTTCGGGATATCGGCCTCCTCAGGCTTCAGCCCGAGCGCCCGGTTCCACTGGAAGGTCGCTTCCAGCTTGCGCCCGACGCGCCAGTAGGCGTCGCCGAGATGGTCGTTGATCGTCGGATCGCCGGCTCTGAGCTCGGCGGCGCGCTCCAGCTCGGTCACCGCGTCGTCGAAACGGTTGAGCCGGTAATAGGCCCATCCGAGCGAATCGACGATATAGCCGTCGTCCGGCTTGAGCTCGACCGCCTTGCGGATCATGTCGAGCCCTTCCTCCAGGTTCATGTTCATGTCGACCCAGGAGTAGCCGAGATAGTTCAGCACCTGCGGCTGGTCGGGATTGAGCTCCAGAGCCTTGCGGAAATTCGGCTCGGCGAGGTCCCATTTCTTCTGCCGCTCGTAAGCGATGCCGCGCTGGAAGAAGATGCTCCAGTGGTTCCGGTTCGGAACCGGGCCGATCACGCTCACCGCCCTGTCGTAGACCTCGCCCATCTCCTTGTAGTCCTTGGCGTCGGAAAGAACGCTGCCATAGGCGAGATAGCTGCGCAGATCCTTCGGATCGGCCTCGATCAGGGCTCTAAGATGCGTCTTCGCCTCCTCCGTCTTGCCGGTATCGGCAAGGTTCAGCCCGAGCTGCAGCTCGGAGACCCGGCGCATCGGCGAGTTTTCCGGAACAGAGCGGTAATAGTCGATCGCCATCTCCGGCTTCTTCATGTTCTCCGCAAGGCCGCCGAGCATGACGAGCGTATCGGCGCTGTCGGGGTCGAGCGCGCGCGACGCCTGGAGATAGAGCGAGACGATGTCTTCCGCGCCCTCGCGATTGAGCGCGCCGCCGATAGAAAACGGCACTGCGGCCGCCCCTTGCGCGGCGTTGCGCACCTGCTGTTCCTGCTTCTCGCCCTTCTCTATGCTTTCGCGCAGCGCCGTCAGGGGCGCATAGTTCGGCAGGAGATTGTCTCCGACGGAAATCGCGTCCAGCGCCTTCTGCCTGTTGCCGTCGCGCGCTTCCAGCCGCGCCAGCGCAATGACGGCGCGCATGAAGGTGTCGGGCGCAGCCGCGGCTCCGTTGCGGTCGAGCACTGCCTCGTTCAGGCGCTTGCGCGCCGTGGACTTGTCGCCCGCCGCCGCGGCGAGAACGCCGGCATGGTAGTTCTTGAAGATCGCGAACCATTCCGGACCTTCGGTATTGGCGATCAGCTTGAGCGCTTCCTTGGGCTTGCCGTCGCCGAATTTCGCCCAGGCCACGAGCAGCATGTTCATCAGCCGGTCGAGATCGTTGGGGCCGTTATAGACCAGGATCTTCTCGGCGCTCTTGTACTGGCGCTTGCGGATGGCTTCCATGCCGCGCACCACGGTGGTGATGCGTTCGACCGAGGTGTCGGATTTCAGCGCCTCGGCGAGCTTGACGCCCTCCTCGAACTGGCCGCTCATCAGAAGCGTGATCATCAGCCGCTGCTTGACGTCCGAATTGGTCGGATCGAATCGCAGCGCGATCCTGTAGAGCGCGACGGCGGTATCGTAATCCTTGTCGAAATCGGCCGTGCGCGCCGCAAGGAATGCGCCGGAGAAGCTGTTCGTGCTCGACGGGTCGAAGGGCTGCTGCTGCTCCTCCGGTGCCGGGTTTTCCTGGGCCTGAACCGCCGGCGGGCTCGCAAATGCAACGCCCGCCGCGATGGCTGCGCCGGAAAGAAGCCGGAGAAGAAGGGAATGCCGCATTCGGAAGCCTTTCGATTATGGCGCGCGCGCGTTCAGCCGCGCGCCAAATATGTCATGATCTCGTCGAAATCCACCAGGACTCATGACGGCAGAGAATGGCTTTTTTGGCGCAATGCGGCAAGAAAATCCTGCCGCAACGGTTTCAACTTTCGGTGTCAGCTTACCCGCGCCACGCAGAAGTCGATCACTTCGAGCAGCGCCGCCTTCCAGGGCGTCGCGGGAAGGGGCGCCAGCGCATCGCGCGCGATCGTGCCGTAATGCTGCGCCCTGGCGATCGTATCGGTCAGCCCGCCATAGCGGGTGATGAGACCCAGCGCCCGCTCGAGATTGGCATCGTCGCTTTTGCCTTCCTCGATCGCTTCGCGCCAGAAGGCTCGGTCCGCCGCCGTGCCGCGCCGCCAGGCGAGGATCACCGGCAGGGTGATCTTGCCCTCGCGGAAATCGTCGCCGGTGTTCTTGCCGAGATCGGCCGCCTTGCCGCCATAATCGAGCGCGTCGTCCACGAGCTGGAAGGCAAGGCCGAGATTCATGCCGTAGGATTTCAGCGCGTTGCGCTCGGCCCTGCCGGTATTGGCGATGATCGGGCCGACTTCGGAGGCGGCCGCGAAGAGTGCGGCGGTCTTGGCGCGGATCACCTGGAGATAGTCGTCCTCCGTCGTCTCCATGTTCTTGGCGACGGAAAGCTGCAGCACCTCGCCTTCGGCGATTACCATCGCAGCGGTCGAAAGCACGTCGAGAGCCTCCAGCGAGCCGACCTCGACCATCATCTTGAACGCCTGGCCGAGCAGGAAGTCGCCGACGAGGACGCTTGCCTGGTTGCCCCAGATCGTGCGGGCGGTGGATTTGCCGCGGCGAAGGTCGCTTTCGTCCACCACGTCGTCATGCAGCAGCGTCGCCGTATGCATGAACTCGACGCTGGTCGCGAGCTTCACGTGGTGGTCGCCCTGATACCCGAACATCGAGGCGGCCGCGAGCGTCAGCATCGGACGCAGGCGCTTGCCGCCGGATGAAATCAGGTGATTGGCGACCTCCGGGATCATCTGGACGTCCGAGCCGGCCTTGGACAGGATGAGCTGGTTCACCCGTTCCATGTCGGCCTTCGTCAGATCCACCAGAGGTTTCACGGAAGCTTGTTTGTCTTTGTTTTCCTCAAGCGGTATCACAACGCCCAACTGCCCGGACTCCTGTTCTTTTCCGTCACGAGACAATAGAAAGGGGGAGGTTTCCCGGCAAGGGGCGAATTGTCCCTGTCGCGCGAATATGGCTGGAAAAGAAACCGAATGATTGAATTGATCCGCACCAACGACGCCGTGCTGCTCTCCTTCGCCGAGAGCCTGATGAAGGAAGCGGGCATCCATTGCCTCATCGCCGATCAGGGGATGAGCGTGCTGGAAGGCTCGCTCGGAATGCTGCAGCGCCGGTTCCTCGTGGAGGAGGACCGTGCGTCGGAGGCGCGGCGCATCCTTGAGGATGCGGGACTGGCAGCGGAACTGCGGCCGTGAAGAGGACGGCGCAAGACGCGGGGTTTGCACGCATCCCTTGGTCCGCTTTGGCTTGCCGGATAGATGAAGCGTCGCACCGGTCCGATCCCCCCCCTCGTGGGGGAGATGCCCGGCAGGTCAGAGGGGGGTAGGCCTTGCCCGAGACCGAGACGATCGACGCCTTCCATCGCGGCCGTTTCCATGTCGTCCAGCCGAAGGGCGGCGGGCATCGTTCCGGCATGGATGCGATGCTGCTGGCCTCGCTCGTGGCTGCCGATGGCCCGCTGAGCGTGGCCGATCTCGGCGCGGGCGCCGGTGCCGCGGGCCTGGCGGTCGCCGCGCGCCTTGGCGAGGCGCGGGTGCTGCTGGTGGAGCGTTCGGCGCCGATGGCGGACTATGCCCGCAAGAGCCTCGCGCTCGCGGGCAACGGTTATCTCGCCGGACGCGTCGATGTGCTGGAGGCCGATGTCACGCTCGTCGGGAAAGCCCGCCTTGCGGCAGGCCTCGAAGACGAGGTGCACGACCACGTCATCATGAACCCCCCGTTCAACGATGCCGCCGACCGCAGGACGCCCGACAGTCTCAAGGCCGAGGCGCATGCGATGAACGAAGGCCTCTTCGAAGCCTGGATCAGGACCGCCGGCGCCATCATGAAGCCCGGCGGGCAGCTCTCGCTGATCGCCCGCCCGCAATCCATCGCCGAGATCATCGCGGCTTGCGGCAGGCGTTTCGGCGGCATCGAGATCACGGCGCTCCATCCGCGCGCCGGCGAAAATGCGGTGCGCATCCTCGTGACGGCGATAAAGGGGTCGCGCGCCCGCCTTTCCCTGCGCGCGCCCCTCATAATGCACGACGGCGAAGGCCACCGCTTCTCCGCCTTCGTCGACGATCTCAACAACGGGCGCGCCGCCTATCGGCGCCGTTGATTTTTGCCGGATGCCATTGCGTTTTTTCAAGCCGTGCATACATCTGCCGGACGATCGCAACTGGAGATGAAGCACGACATGGCCGGATTTTTGAGGAAGCTGATGCCGAAACGGTTCCGCAAGGAGGGCATCACCATTCCGGTCGTACGTCTCCACGGCGCCATCATGACGGGCGGAAGCCAGTTCCGCCCCGCGCTCAATCTCGCGACGGCAGCTCCGGCGTTGGAAAAGGCCTTCGGCTACAAGGAATCGCCCGCCGTCGCCATCTCGGTGAATTCGCCGGGCGGATCGCCCGTGCAGTCTCGCCTGATCTTCCAGCGCATCCGTGATCTCGCGGCCGAAAAGAACAAGCGCGTGCTCGTCTTCGTTGAGGATGTCGCGGCTTCCGGCGGCTACATGATCGCCCTTGCTGGCGACGAGATCATCGCCGATCCGACCTCGATCGTCGGCTCGATCGGCGTCGTATCCGGCGGCTTCGGCTTTCCGGAACTCCTGAAGAAGATCGGCGTCGAGCGCCGCGTCTATACCGCCGGCGAAAACAAGGCCATCCTCGATCCGTTCAAACCGGAACGCGCCGAGGACATCGAATATCTGAAATCCCTGCAGCTGGAGATCCACGACGTCTTCATCAAGATGGTGAAGGAGCGGCGCGCATCGCGGCTCGCCGACGAGCCGACGCTGTTTTCCGGCCTCTTCTGGACGGGAACCCGCGGCCTTTCGCTCGGCCTCGTCGATGCGCTCGGCGACATGCGCGGCGAGTTGAAGAGGCGCTACGGCGTCAAGACCCGGCTGGAGCTGATATCCACGCCGAAGAGCCTCTTCGGGCGCAAGATGCCGGGCGTTGTCGCGGGCGACGCACCCGAGCGCATCGGCGCGGCCGGTATTTCCGCCGTTGCCGATCTCGCCGAGGAAAGGGCCTTGTGGTCCCGCTACGGGCTGTGAAAGAATAGACCTCACGGGAGGCCCGCATGGCGCAAGTGATATTCCTTTTGATCGTCGCCGCCGTTGCCTGGTGGGGCTACAGGAAATTCGTGAATGACGCGGAGCGGCTCACGCGCGCCCGCCGCCAGGCGGAAAAGGAACGCGAGACCGGTGCTGCCGGTACGCTCGTGAAGGACCCGAAGACCGGTGAATACCGCCTCCGCAAGGACGGCGAATAGAGACGGCATCTCCGCTCCATTCCGGGAAGGGATATCCGCGGCTGCGTGCCGTCCCGGAGCATTAACCAGACTTTGTAAGGTTAACGCCGGATAAAGCTGCGACCTTCCCCGCTTCCTCCTTGCCTCTCGCCGGCATTCGGCGAATCTCGTGTCCGCTTGACAGCGGAACGGAAGGGCAGGGCCATGGCTTCTCTCGAACTTGAGCGCATACGCACCATCGTCGTCACCGGCGGCGCCGGCTTCATCGGGTCGCATGTCGTGGACGATCTTCTGAAAGCCTGCCCCAATGCCCGCCTGCGCGTCGTGGATGCCTTCACCTACGCGGCGGATGTTTCCAATCTCGACGCCGCCTTCCGGACCGGCCGGGTCGCCTTGACGAAGGGCGATATCGGCAATCTCGACCTTATGAGCGGGTTGCTGAGGGATGCCGATCTCGTCGTGCATGCGGCGGGCGAAAGCCATGTGGAGCGTTCCTTCGCAGCGCCGGAGCGCTTCAGTCTCTCCAACGCGATCGGCACCCAGGTCCTCATGGAAGCGATGGCGCGGCAAAAGGTGCCGTTGATGGTCCATGTGAGCTCGGCGGAGGTATACGGCCTGCCCGGCGAGCAACCGGTATCCGAGCTTTCGCCGCTCGATCCGCAAAATCCGCTTGCCGCCTCCAAAGCCGCCGCGGAAATGCTGATCGCCGGCCTCGGCAGGACCCGCGGTCTCGATATCCGCATCCTGCGCCCGGTCAATGTGATAGGAACGCGCCAGAACACGGAAAAGCTGCTTCCGCGCTTCCTGGAACTCGCCGCGGTCGGGCGTCCGCTTCCGGTTCACGGCGACGGCGGGCAGCGCCGTTCCTTCCTTGCAATCCCGGATTTCTGCTCTGCCCTTCGAACGGTCGTCACGCGGGGTGCGGCAAACGGAACATACAATCTCGCCGGACCGGATCGTCACTCCGTTGCCGAGGTCGCCCGCATGGTGCTGGACACCGTTCCGGATACGGTCGCCGGCGTGATTTTCGTCGAGGGGCGCTGCGCCGATGCCGGCCATCCGCCGGTCGACGCATCGGCGGCGCGGGCTCTCGGCTGGGAGGCGGGGGCGACGTTGCGGCAGATGCTGCCGCAGCTTGCCGCCTGGTATGGCGCCCGCATTCCCGATTTCCGTTCGCGCAGGGTGCTGCGCCACGTGCCGGATCTTGCTCCGGGCGCCGGCGCCGTTGCCCGGCCGGAAGGTTCCGGTCTCTTCAGGTCGCTCGAGCGGCATTGAAGGGAGGGGTGCCTGGCCGGAAAGCCGCGTTGCGGGCTTGACCCTTCCGGCGCGTCGTGGCAGCAGTCCCCGGCACATGCCGGAAAGTTTGGACCCGCCGATGACCTTGACCGTCTTGCCCGACCACATGCACCCGACCCGCTCTTTCCAGGGGTTGATCCTGACGCTCCATAACTATTGGGCGGACAAGGGCTGCGCCGTTCTGCAGCCCTATGACATGGAGGTCGGCGCCGGCACCTTCCACCCGGCAACGACGCTGCGCGCGCTTGGCCCCCGCCCCTGGAAGGCCGCCTATGTGCAGCCGTCGCGCCGCCCGTCCGACGGTCGTTACGGCGAAAATCCCAACCGGCTGCAGCATTATTACCAATACCAGGTGATCCTGAAGCCGAACCCGTCGAACCTTCAGGAGCTCTATCTCGGCTCGCTGGCGGCGATCGGCCTCGATCCGCTTCTGCACGATGTCCGCTTCGTCGAGGACGACTGGGAAAGTCCGACCCTCGGCGCCTGGGGGCTCGGCTGGGAATGCTGGTGCGATGGCATGGAGGTCTCGCAGTTCACCTATTTCCAGCAGGTCTGCGGCATCGAATGCGCCCCGGTCTCCGGCGAGTTGACTTACGGCCTCGAGCGGCTTGCGATGTATGTGCAGGGCGTCGACAATGTCTACGACCTGAACTTCAACGGCCGCGAGGGCGACGAGAAGATCACCTATGGCGACGTCTTCCTGCAGGCCGAACAGGAATATTCCCGCCACAATTTCGAATTCGCCGATACCGGGATGCTGCACCGGCATTTCGAGGATGCCGAGAAGGAGTGCCTCGCGCTGCTTTCCGCCGGCGCACCGGGCGATACCGGCAATCAGGCGCTCCACAAATGCGTGCTGCCGGCCTACGACCAGTGCATCAAGGCGTCCCACGTCTTCAACCTGCTCGACGCCCGCGGCGTGATCTCGGTCACCGAACGCCAGAGCTACATCCTGCGCGTGCGCACGCTGGCCAAGGCCTGCGGCGAAGCCTTCCTGCTGACGGACGCCGGCGGCGCGAACTGGGCGGCAAAGGCGGCGTAGCTTCCACAGAGCCCCGGCTGCGCGCCGCCCGCTACGATCCGGAACGATATCCAGTCGCCGACACGCGCATAAGCGCGTGCAGCAACCCTTGCGCGCATTCGCGAGTGCCTTATAGTCCCTTTGTTCGACGGTAAAAGCAGCATGCGCCGCGGCCCAGCCGGCGCACCGGGGAGGACGAGCCGCCCCGGCCTTGGCGAAGGCCCCGCCGTCGAACTGGAGGTGATCTATGTGGTGGAAGCCATTTAGCATCACGCTTACTTTGAGGAAAACCCGGACAAGCTGGTCAATAGCCGTCCGGGTAGCTCTCAGATAAGCAAACGGTGGCCGGAGTTCGCGCTCCGGTCACCACTCCAAAGCTAATACATAGGCGTTGAGGTTTCAAGCGTGGCGCGATCAGCCGGTCTTCATGGCGGGGTCGCGCCGCAGAGTTTCGACGGGGAAGCAGCATGCGCCGCGGCCAGCCGGCGCACCGGGGAGGACGGGCCGCCCCGGCCTTGGAGAAGGCCCCGCCGTTGAACTGGAGGTGATCTATGTGGTGGAAGCCATTTAGCATCACGTTTAGAATACGAAAAACCCGGACAGGCTGGCAGGCTGAGGTCCGGGTCCAATTCGTAAGATAGACAAACGGGAGGTGAGTGAACAACTCATCTCCCACTCCAGAAAGATAATCCGAACCGAAAAGCTTTACAAGTACAAGCGCTCGGCCCGTCGCCTCTTCCCTCCCGCGCATTGAATGCTAATGTCTGCTCCTCAACCGGGGAGTGGGACATATGATTACTCTTGCAATCATCGCCGTCATCGCCATCTACGCCGTCGTCATCTACAACGGCCTTGTAAAGTCGCGGCAGGTCAAGGAGGAGGCCTGGTCGGGCATCGACGTGCAGCTGAAGCGCCGCGCCGATCTCATCCCCAACCTCATCGAGACGGTGAAGGGCTATGCGGCGCATGAGAAGGACACGCTGGAAAAAGTGGTGGAGCTGAGGAACCGCGCACAGGCGATTCCTGCCGGCGACGTGGCGGGACGCGCCGCCGCCGAAGGCATGCTGAGCCAGGCGCTCGGCCGGCTCTTCGCGCTTGCCGAAGCCTATCCGGACCTCAAGGCCAACCAGAATTTCGCCGAACTGCAGCAATCGCTCGAAACCATTGAAGGCGAGATCCAGATGTCGCGCCGCTATTACAACGGTGCCGCGCGCGACCTGAACGTGAAGGTGGAGAGCTTTCCTTCGAACCTCGTCGCCGGCGTCTTCAAGTTCGCCAAGGCGCCCTATTTCGAGATCGACAATCCCGCCGACCGGGCGGTGCCGAGCGTCAAGTTCTGAGCTGCAGCAATTCCATGCGAAATGCTGCCTTCTTCCTCGCCCTCTGCCTTGCCGTTCTCTTCGCACCGGCCGTCCGGGCGGCGGAATATTTCGCCGCCTTCCATTCCGACATCGTCCTTGCCAGGGATGGCAAGCTGACGGTGACGGAGACGATAACGGCCAATGTCGAAGGCAACCGTATCCGCCGCGGCATCTATCGCGATTTTCCGCTGACCTTCGTGGATGCGGGCGGCCGGGAGCGCGAGGTCGGCTTCAAACTCCTCTCGGTCGAGCGTGACGGCAGGCCGGAGGAGTATCGCACGGAGCGCAGCGGACGCGGCATCCGCATCTATTTCGGCTCGTCCGGCGTGCTGCTCGACCGCGGCATGCATGTCTTCCGGCTGACCTACGAGACGACGCGGCAGATACGCTTCTTCGACGGTCATGACGAGCTCTACTGGAACGTCACCGGCACCGAGTGGGAATTCCCGATCGAGAGGGCGACGGCAAGCGTCACGCTGCCTGAGGGCGTGGTGCCGGACGAGCTTGCGGTCTTCACCGGCGCCTATGGCGCGACCGCCCGCAATGCGCGCGCCGATTTCCGCGACGGCAAGGTCGAAGTCGCGACGACCTCCGGTCTTGCGCCCCACGAAGGGCTGACGGTCGCGGTCAAGCTGCCCGCCGGCAGCGTCGACCGGCCGAGCGCGGCCGACGAGCGCGCGTGGTTCTTCCGCGACAACCGCAATATCCTGATCGCCTTCGCCGGGCTCGTCCTCGTCGGGCTCTATTATATGCGCGCGTGGCTTGCGGCCGGGCGGGATCCGCCGCGCGGTGTCGTCGTTCCGCGCTGGGATGCGCCGGACGGCATCTCGCCGGCACTCGTCAACTATATCGACAACAAGGGCTTCGGCGGTCAGGGCTGGACTGCGCTCTCGGCAGCACTCCTCAATCTCGCCGTGAAGGGCTTCGTGACCCTGGAGGACCTGAAGCAGTCCATCGTCGTGATCCGCACGCAAAAGCCCGCGGACGGCAAGCTTCCGACCGGTGAGGCGGCGCTGATCAAGGCGCTCGGCGCATCCGGCACGAGCTTTTCCATCGACAAGGCCAACGGAAAGCGGGTTCAGGCGCTCGGCGGCGATTTTCGCGGCGCCATGGAAAAGGAGCACCGCGGAAAATACTATGTCGCCAACTGGGGCTATATCGTCGGCGGCGTCGTTCTTTCGGTTGCGGCGATCGTCTCGCTCTTTCTTTTCGGCTCCCTTTCCGAAGATGCGGCGGGCTTCATCGTGTTGCCGGTCTTCGCCGGCGTGTTCCTCTCGATTTTCGCGGTCAATCTCGGCCGGTCGCTGCGAAGAAGCAGAAGCCTCGCGGCAAGGATCGCCTCGATCGCCGTGCTCGCCTTCATCGGCTTCGTCTTTCTCACTGTCTTCGGCGGCATCCTCGTCACGCTCGTCGCCGAAGGGGCCGTCACGGCCGACCTGCCGCTGCTTGCCGCCGTCGGCGGCATCGTCCTTCTCAACCTTCTCTTCTTTTTCCTGATGGGTGCGCCGACGCCGATCGGCCGCAAGATGATGGATGGCATCGAGGGCCTGCGGCAATATCTGACGCTTGCCGAGAAGGAGCGGATGAACATGGCCGGCGCACCCGAGATGTCGCCCCGCCACTTCGAGACGCTTCTGCCTTACGCCGTTGCCCTCGGCGTCGAAAAACCCTGGTCCGAAACCTTCGAGCGCTGGCTCGCCGTCGCCGCAGCGGGTGCCGCTACCGCCGCCGCCTATCACCCCGCCTGGTATCATGGCGACGGCCTCGGTTCCGGCCGCCTGGCCGACCGGATGGGCGGCTTTGCCGGCTCCATGGCCGATACGCTCACCTCCTCTCTCCCCGCGCCCCCGAAAAGCTCGTCCTCCGGCTTCTCCACCGGCGGCGGCTTCTCCGGCGGCGGCGGCGGTGGAGGCGGGGGAGGAGGCTGGTAACGAAACGCCTCATTTTCATCGTTGCGGGATGACATTTCCCGCGCGGCTTGCTAAGTCCGCCGCAGTCCGTGACCCCGTAGAAAAGCAAATATAATGCCCGATCTCCTGCTCGAACTCCGCTCCGAGGAAATCCCTGCCCGCATGCAGCGCAAGGCGGCAGGCGACCTGAAGAAGCTTTTGACCGATGCGCTGGTGGAGGCGGGCCTGACCTATGAGGGCGCGCGGGAATACTGGACGCCGCGGCGCCTCGCGCTCGACATCCGCGGCCTCAATGCCCGTTCCGCCGATATCCGCGAGGAGCGCAAGGGCCCGCGCATCGACGCCAACGAAAAGGCGATCGAAGGCTTCTTGCGCGGCGCTGGCCTCACCTCGATCGGCGAGGCGCATGTCCACAGCGATCCGAAGAAGGGCGATTTCTACGTCGCCCATATCGTCAGGCCGGGCCGCGCCGCCGAGGAGATCATCGCAGAGGTGATGCCGGGCATCATCCGCAATTTCCCCTGGCCGAAGTCGATGCGCTCGGGTGCCGCCTCGGCCAGGCCTGGCGCGCTGCGCTGGGTCCGCCCGCTGCAGTCGATCCTCTGCACCTTCGGCTCGGAGACGGAGGAGACTAAGGTCGTCGCCTTCGAGGTGGACGGCATCGCCGCCTCCAACGTCACCTACGGCCACCGTTTCCATGCGCCGGACGCTTTCACCGTGCGCCGCTTCGCCGATTATGTCGCCGGTCTCGAAAAGGCGAAGGTCGTCCTCGACGCCGATCGCCGCAAGGAGATCATCGCTTCCGACGCCGCCAACATCGCCTTTGCCAACGGCCTCGAGCTGGTCGAGGACGAGGGTCTTTTGGAAGAGGTCTCCGGCCTCGTCGAATGGCCGCAGGTGCTGATGGGGACCTTCGAGGAGGAGTTCCTCGAAATCCCCTCGGAGATCATCCGCCTGACGATCAAGACGAACCAGAAATGTTTTGTCACCCGGCCGCAAATCCCCTCATCCGGCCTGCCGTCCTCCCTCTCCCCGTCAGAACGGGGAGAGGGGCAAAGCCGCGAGGTAGCGCTCTCCAACCATTTCATCCTCGTTGCCAATATCGAGGCGAAGGACGGCGGCAGGGAGATCGTGCACGGCAACGGCAAGGTGGTCCGCGCCCGCCTTTCGGACGCCCGCCATTTCTGGACGCGCGACCAGCACGACCTGCCCGACCTCGACACGCTGAAGGCGTCCGCGGAAAAGTTCGGCCTCGACCTTTCGAAGCCGCTCGACCAGCGCATGGCCAAGCTCGACGCGCTGAACGTCACCTTCCACGCCAAGCTCGGCACGCAGGGCGAGCGCGTCGCGCGCATCCGCGCGCTTGCCGCCGAACTTGCGAAGGTCACCGGCGCCGACCCCGCCTTGGTCGACCGCGCCGTGGTTCTCGCCAAGGCGGACCTGCGCACGGAAGCCGTCGGCGAATTCCCCGAGCTCCAGGGCATCATGGGCCGCAAATACGCCCTGCTGCAGGGCGAGAACGCATCGGTGGCCGAAGCGATCGAGGACCACTGGAAGCCGAACGGACCCTCCGACCGCGTGCCGGACGACAAGGTCGCGATCATCGTCGCGCTCGCCGACAAGCTCGACACGCTTATCGGCTTCTGGGCGATCGACGAGAAGCCGACGGGCTCGAAGGACCCCTTTGCGCTGCGACGCGCGGCGCTGGGTGTTGTGCGGATATTGCTGGAGCGGAAGGTGAGACTGAGCTTCAATGACCTCATTGCGCCAGCCTATCTGATTTTCCTCAAGTCCCGCTTGAACGATCCTTTCTATCAGATCAGCAGGGATGGGCGGAGTCCGCAGCCCTTCTGGCGGGTTTTCGAGTATGACAGGGATGTTTACAAAGTGTCCCTGGATTTCGACCGGCAATCAGCCATCTGGACATATGAACCTGATTCAAAAGGCGTTTCCGATCTGCAAAAAGTCTACGCCTCCACGGATGAAATTGCTGCCGACCTCCTCTCCTTCTTTCACGACCGCCTGAAGGTCTACCTCCGCGATCTCGGCGCGCGCCACGATCTCATCGATGCGGTGATGGCCGCAGGTGCGCCATCCGCAGCCTCCGCCAACGACGACCTTCTGATGATCGCCCGCCGCGTCGAGGCGCTGACGGCTTTCATCACCTCCGAGGACGGAAAGAACCTCTTGGCCGGTACCAAGCGTGCCACGCAGCTTCTGGCGGCAGAGGAGAAGAAGGGTACGGCGATCGCCGGCACCGTTTCTCCGGACCTCCTGAGGCTCGATGCGGAAAAGGCGCTCTTCGCCGCCGTCAATACCGCCTCGAAGGAGGCGGCAGACGCCGTGGGAAGGGAAGATTTCCGCTCCGCCATGGAAGCGCTCTCGAAGCTGCGCGCCCCCGTCGACACCTTCTTCGACGATGTCCTCGTCAACGACGAGGACCCGGCGATCCGCGCAAACCGCCTGGCGCTTCTCGCCATGATTCGCGACGCGACCGGCACGGTCGCGGATTTCTCGAAGATTTCGGGCTGATCTCGCGCTTGCACGAACGTTCAAGCCGGCGCCGGGCTGGAACATCTATATCCGCCTTCAACGCAAATGGAGGCGGATGTCATGGTCGATTCCCTGAAGTCTTACGTACCAGTCAGTTTCGCGGAAAAGCTCGCGCTCATCGCGGATCGATGGCAACCGCGCGTCATTGCCGAACTCAATGATTATCAATTCAAGATCGTTCGGATCGAAGGGGATTTCATCTGGCATGATCATCCCGAAACCGACGAGGCCTTCGTCGTTCTGGAAGGTACGCTCAGGATCGACTTTCGCGACGGTGCCGTCACGATCGGCCCGGGCGAAATGTATGTCGTCCCGAAGGGCGTCGAGCATAAACCCTTCGCCGCTGCCGAAGTGAAGATGCTGCTGATAGAACCTCGCGGAACGCTGAACACCGGCCAAGAAGGCGGTGAGCGGACGGCGAAGAACGACATTTGGATCTGACATGCCGGAAGTCATCCGTCTTCCGGCTTGAACACCAAGGTTCCGCTGATCTATGAAGGGAGATGACCGCTAGGATCCTCATCAGCGCCTGTCTCATGGGCTTGCCGGTGCGCTATAACGGCTCGGCAAGGCCGCTTCTGCATGCGGCTGTGGAGCGCTGGGAAAGCGAGGGGCGGCTGGTGACGCTCTGCCCTGAACTGGCGGGCGGCTTTCAGGTCCCGCGCCCTCCTGCCGAGATCGAAAACGGCCTTGGCGGGGAAGACGTGCTGGACGGCCGTGCTGCCGTCCACGAGATTACTGGTGGCGACGTCTCCGCCGCCTACGTCGCAGGCGCGGAGATCGCCCTTGCTGTCGCTCGCGAAGCTGGCTGTCGCCATGCGCTGCTGATCGACGGAAGCCCCTCCTGCGGCTCTGGCTTCATCTATGACGGCAGCTTTTCGGGAAGCCGGCACGCTGGCGCCGGCGTTACCGCAGCGCTCCTGCGCAGAAACGGCATCGCAGTCTTTTCGGACGGGGAAATCGACCGGCTTCTGGAAAGCCTCGGAGAGGTACCCCTGAAAAAATGATTGCGCCCCCGCTTCTCTTCAGGGGCGCAATGCATCCGCCAGGAGCGGATGCCCGATCGGCCGGGGCCGATGGGGCAGGGAACTTGACGTATATGGGGTCAGTTTAGCCGCAATTCAAATGACGAGGAATCAAACTGCCGTGATCCGGCCGCTGCGGCGGCATTCGCGGCCATCGCATCCGCAGCCGCACCGCGGTGCAGCGCGCTGGTGGTCGCCTCCCTGTCGATCGCGTCCCCGGCCATCTCCATGTCCTCGGCGGCGTCTTCCGCGCCGGCCGTTTCGGTCTGCGGCGCCGTTACGGGCTCGTCAGGCAGTTTGCTGACGAAGACGACGGGCGAGCCGCCGAACCAGGCCTCGGTGCGGTACATCTTCCGCTCGCCGCTTTCCTCGCGGATCTCGACCTTTTGCGTCCCGGGCTCGATCGGCTGGACGAAATAGCTTTCGCTTTTCGGTTTTTCCTTGAGCGGCGGGCAGTCGAGGCACCGCACCGTTTCTATGCTGTTTTCGCCGGCGGTGCCGGAAGCGACCGGCTCTATCGATGACGCGAGCGCGGGCGAGGCGAAAGCCGCGAAAGCAAGAACGGGCAAAAGATTGCGCATGAAAGCTGTCTCCCGGTATCGTTGTACGGGAGATTACGCATTCTCCGTTACGTTCCGGTCAGGAGAAATGCTAAAATTCGAGCGATCTTACGATTTTTCCGCGGCCGGCCAGCCGGAATATCGGGCCGATATCAGGCCTTTTCGCGCGCGACGGCGCGCCAGCCGATGTCGCGCCGGCAGAAGCCGTTCTCCCACCGCACCTTGTCGACCGCCTCGTATGCCTGCCTCTGCGCCGCTTCGGCATTTCCCGCCATGGCTGTAACGTTGAGCACCCGCCCGCCGGTGGCGACCAGCCCGCCGTCCTTCAGCGCCGTCCCGGCATGAAACACCCTCGTCGAGGCCGTATCCGCAGGCAGCGCCGCGATCGGCGTGTTCTTCTCGTAGGAGCCGGGATAGCCCTTCGAAGCCATCACCACTGTCAGCGCCGTCTCGTCCCTCCATTCCGCCGTGACGCGGTCGAGCGCCCCAGTCGCCGCGGCGTGAAGGATCGCCAGCAGGTCGCTTTCGAGGCGCATCATCAGCACCTGGCATTCCGGGTCGCCGAAGCGCACATTGTATTCGATGAGCTCGGGTCCCTTGTCGGTGATCATCAGCCCGGCGAAGAGGACGCCGGTGAAGGGGTGGCCGTCCGCCGCCATCCCGCGCACCGTCGGCCCGATGATCTCCTTCATCGTGCGTTCCACCATATCCGGCGTCATCACGGGGGCAGGGGAGTAGGCGCCCATGCCGCCGGTGTTCGGTCCGGTGTCGCCGTCTCCGACGCGCTTGTGGTCCTGCGCGGAGGCGAGCGGAAGCACGTTTTTCCCGTCGCAAAGGCAGAAGAAGCTCGCCTCCTCCCCGTCGAGAAAGGCCTCGACGACCACCTCGGCGCCGGCCGCGCCGAAAGCGCCGTCGAAACAGTCGTCGATGGCTGCCAGCGCCTCATCGAGCGCCATGGCGACCGTCACGCCCTTGCCGGCGGCAAGTCCGTCGGCCTTGATGACGATCGGCGCACCTTGCGCGCGGACATAGGCCCCGGCGGCTTCCGCCTCGCGAAAGCGCCTGTAGGCGCCGGTCGGGATGTCGTACCGGGCGCAAAGGTCCTTGGTGAACCCCTTCGAACCCTCGAGCTGTGCGGCCGCGGCGGAAGGGCCGAAAACGGCGATGCCGTCCGCCCGCAGCCGGTCGGCGATCCCGGCGACCAGCGGCGCTTCCGGACCGACGACGACGAATGTCACGCCGCTCTCCGTGCAGAAATGGACGACGGCGTCGTGATCTTCGATATCGATGGGCACCAGCGTCGCGCATTTGGCGATGCCCGGATTTCCCGGAGCGGCATAAAGGGTGGTCAGTTCGGGCGACTGCGCGAGCTTCCAGGCGAGCGCGTGCTCCCGCCCGCCCGAACCGATCAAAAGAACCTTCATTGCCAAGCCCTCTGCTGCCGTTTGATGGCGGGTTAAGCGGGCTTGGGCAAAAGGTCAAGGCTGGAGCCTCGTCAGAGCGTGGCTGCCCCCTTTTCTCGGATGGCCCGGCCGAGATGTTCGAGTTCGCTGTCGATGATGTGGACGTCCTCGTACCAGCCGTCGTCATCCACCATGGCGCTCTCGCTCGCGGCGCGTTGCAGCGCGCGCGCTTCCGTGCGCAGTTTTTCCAACCGCACGATCTTGTCGCTGTGCGAAAGACGTTCGTCGTCGCAGATCTGGCGGACCTTCAGTTCCATCGTGCTGACAGTCATATGTCACCTCCTGTTCCCCAACGCGGTGGAAGAACGGCGGCTGCGCAAAATCGTTCCGGACGGCCGCCATGTTGCGGCAAGGCCGCAGCCGCTGCCGGATGGTTAGCGTAACGGTAACAAACCATGCCTATGTTTCGTCCGGCCCTTTCGGCGAATCTCGGCGCCGGTTATCGTCCGGCCGCGACAACAGACTGGAGTTTTGTTTGCGTATCCATTTTCTTTCAGCCGTTTCGGCAGGATTTCTCGTTGTGGCCGCGCCGGCCTTCGCCGCCGATGGCGGATATTGGTGGTCGGGCGACTGGTATCTGAAAGTCGGCGCGGCCGGTTTCGTCGGCCCGCGCTTCGAAGGGGCGGACAGCAACCTGTTCAGGGTCTCCCCGATCGTCTCGCTCGGCAAGGCCGGCAATGTCGTTCGCTTTACGTCGCGCAACGACAACCCATCCTTCTCGCTCTACGACACCGGCAATGTCAGGGCGGGTGCCGTCGGCAAGGTGGTCATGCCGCGCGATTCGGGCGATTCGGACGACCTGCGCGGGCTGAGATCGATCAGGATGGGCGCCGAGCTCGGCGGCTTCGCGGAAATCTACCCAACGGACTGGATGCGCTTCCGCGCCGAAGTCCGCCATGGCATCCGCAGCCACAGCGGCCTCGTCGCCGATCTCGCGGTCGACGCCTTCACCGATATCACGCCGGACATCCGCGTTTCCGCCGGCCCCCGCGCCACCTTCGCTTCCAACGACTATATGGATGCCTATTACAAGGTGAGCGCCGCACGCTCGGCCCGTTACGGTCTCGGCGAATACAATCCCGGCGGCGGCATTCATTCGGCCGGCCTTGCGGCCGAGATCAACTGGCAGGCGACCGACAGGATCGAGGCGGGCGCCTTTGCCGAATACAAGCGGCTGATGGGTCCTGCCGCCGATTCCAGCCTGGTCAGGGAGCGGGGAGACCGCAACCAGTTCCTGGTTGGGATTTCGGCGACCTACAGGTTCGATTTCACCGTGCCGTAAGCGGCCGGGGCAGGGGCCGCCGGCAGCCGCCGCGGCGCTTGACCGGCGGCCGTTTTGCGTTCAGACCCTAGAGGCATGAGCCTTCATTCCTCCGATTCCGGGCGCGTCTCCGATGCGCCCTCCGACAACTGGGTCTATCGCGTCCTGCCGCGCTGGGTCTGGCCCTATGCGCAGCTCGCCCGCTGGGACCGCCCGATCGGCTGGCAGCTCCTGATGTGGCCGTGCTTCTGGTCCGCGGCCCTTGCCGCTGATGCCGCGCAGGCCGCCGGTTCGTTCCAGCCGTCGCGGTTCGTGTTCCATCTCTTCCTGTTCTTCGCGGGCGCCGTCGCGATGCGCGGCGCCGGCTGCACCTATAACGACCTGATCGACCACGAGATCGACCAGGCGGTGGCGCGCACGCGCTCGCGTCCGCTTCCCTCCGGCCGGGCGACGCGCGGCCGCGCCAAGGTCTTCATGGCGCTTCAGGCCCTCGTCGGCCTTCTGGTGCTCCTGCAGTTCAATCTCTTCGCCATCCTGCTCGGCGTCGCGTCGCTGGCGGTGGTCGCGGTCTATCCATTCGCCAAGCGCTTCACCGACTGGCCGCAGTTCTTCCTCGGCCTTGCCTTTTCCTGGGGCGCGCTGATGGGCTGGGCGGCCGAGTTCGGCAGCCTCGCCTTGGCTCCGGTCGCGCTCTATGCGGCGGCGATCACCTGGACGGTGGGATACGATACGATCTACGCCCACCAGGACAAGGAGGACGATGCGCTGATCGGCGTGCGTTCGACCGCGCGGCTGTTCGGCGAGAACACCGCCCGCTGGCTGATCGGCCTTTACGGGGTCACCGTCCTCTTGATCGCGCTCTCTTATTGGCTCGCCGGCGTCGGCCCGGCTGCCTATGTGGCGCTTGCCGTCGCCGGAGCCATTCTGGCCTGGCAGATCGTCAAGCTCGACATCGATGACGCCGAACAGTGCCTCCGCCTGTTCAGGTTCAACAATATCGTCGGGCTGATCATCTTCCTCGGCCTCGTGGCGGGCCTCGTCCTCGCCTGACCTGGGAGTGAGAAAAGACCGGCCGCCGATGGGTCGCGCAAATGCGATAACGACATGCGTGAAAGGCTTAAAGCGCAGCGCGAATCTGAAAGATCGCGATGCGCTTTAAGCGGCCGGTCTCCCCCCGGGATCGGTACCTTGTTCGGTCAGTTGCGCGCGATGATCTCGCTTCCCTGGATCTTCATCTGGACGCCGAGCTTGCCGGTCGAGCGGCGCACCAGAAAGCGCGGGCGGCGTTCGGCGAAATAGGAATGGCGCCGGCGGGGCTTGGCAGGACGGGTGCGCACGTCGCCGAGATGATCTTCCAGCGGGCGGGCGACGCCGTCGGCCTCCACCATCAGCATGGGAATCCTGTAGGCTTCCGCCCAGCTGCGCCAGTCGGCCGCGATGTCGCAGAGGTCGTGGGCGACCAGCAGCGGAATGCACAGGTCCGGATCGTCATGGTGAAGTTCGAGCGTCACCGTCACGTCTCCGTTGCCGTGGTCGAGCGCGCGGGCCGCAACACCCTTGAAAGCGCGTGCCGGAAGGGCGATCGACAGCGGCAGGCCGCTCGCGGGCAGGATCTTGCGCAGCACCGCGCCGCGCTCGTCCAGCGTGATCGTCACATCGCCCGAATGGCCGCGCAGTGCATAGGTCACCTGCTGCGGAAAGCGCTTCGGGTCCAGTCTCAGCGTGCTGCCGGCCCATGCCGGCTTGGAAACGGTGTTCAACATGTCTTTCGCCCTTGTCTTCCTTGAGAGCCTCTCTCGGCCTGCTCATCGGGACTTTCCGTCCTCTGTGTGGGAACTCTAGGCGCCGGTATCTTCCGTCCGGCTTAAAAATCGCGGTTAAGAAAACTTTGCGCATTCTGATGGTTAGCAAAACCAGACCGCTCAGGGTTTCCAACCGGTGAACGCTGGCGGGCATCCGGCGCGCCGTTCATCGCAAAAGGCCGGGACAAGGCTCGCCGGCGACAATGGACGTCGGGGCGAAGCATCGCCTTTTCTGATGGCGTGCATCTTCTCGCATGCCGGCGCGCGGACAACTGGAAGGAACGGCCGATATGCTGTCGACCTATACGAGCTATGATCTCATCGCCCGCAACATGCTCGACAGCATCAAACGGACCTCGCAGGAGGCGATCACCGCGCGCGACAGTGCATATTACAAGGAAAACATCGGCAAGATAACATCGGTCGACGAATTTCTCGACGATTACCGCCTCTATTCCTATGCGATGAAGGCCTACGGTCTCGAGGAGATGACCTATGCCAGGGCCTTCATGCGGCAGGTGCTGGAAAGCGATCTGACCGACGCGAACAGCTTCGCGAACCGCCTTTCGGAAAGCCGCTACCGGGAATTTGCCGCCGCATTCAGCTTTGCCGGCAACGAAACGGCCGTCGCCCAGACCGAAAGCCAGATGGACGAGCTGATCGGGCTCTATACGGCGGACGCCGGCAACACCAGTGCGGCGATCAGGGAAGAGACGCGCTACTACAATATCGTCATCGACCAGGTCACCAATGTCGACCAGCTCCTGCGCAACGACCGGCTGCGCGACTATGTCTTCACCTCGTTCGGCATAGACGAGAGAACCTATTCCTATGAGCGCATCCGCGGCGCGCTCACCAGCGATCTCGACGACCCCAACAGTTATTTCAATACGACTTTCGGTCCCCAGATCTCTGCGGCGCAGGCAAGGGGGCAGGTGGCGCTGGACGAGCTGGAGAAGCTGCAGTCGCGCGACGACTCCCTGGTGAAGATCGTCAATTTGCAAAGCACGATCGCGAGCGCGGAAGCGAACCGGGCAACGCTTGCGCAGGAGATAGCGACGCTCGAGGCGGAAAACGGCGATCCGGAAATCATCGCGGCAAAGCGCGAGCAGCTCGCCACGATGGACGCGAGCATTGCGACCAACAAGACCGATCTGGCAACCCACCAGACCAATGTGGCGGAGCTCGACGCCGTGCTGGTGCCGCGCACTCAGGCGGCAGCCCGCAAGACGGCTCTCGTCGACGAGATAAACGCGCAGAACAAGATAATAACCAGCTTCAGCGCCTATCAGGAATTGGCGGCCGCATTCGAGTTCAACGCCGACGGCACCTTGCCCGCCGGCACAACGGCGCAGACGGCGGAAAACAAGAAGACGCTGAACGAGATGTACACCTTCTCCAACCCGCGCGTCACGTCCGAGGCCGCGCTCCTCAACAGGAGCTATTACGAATCGAAGATCGGAAGCATCAAGACCATCGGCGAGCTGACCTCCGACCCGCGCCTGCTGAGCTATGTCAAGGTGGCCTTCGACCTCAACGGCGTGACGATCGTCAAGGCGACGATCGAGCAGATACTGGAAGCCGACCTCAGCGACCCGGACAACTATATCGAAAGGACCGGCGGGGCGAACAAGGAGAAATATCTCGCGCTGAGGAACGCCTTCAACTTCCTGCCCGACGGCACCCTTCCGGAAGGCCAGCCGGCCCAGACGGCGGCGCAGACGAAGAAGACCAATGACGGATACATGGTCCACTACAACGACAAGGACGATGCTGCCGACGAGAAGGCGATCAGCCTTTTCAGGAGCCAGATCGTTGCCGTCACCTCCGTTTCCGATTTCCTCTCCGAAAGCTCGGTCTACACTTTTGCGTTGAAGGCGGTGGGGATCGATCCGACGAAGGTTTCCGCCCTGACGATCAAGAACGTCCTGATGAGCGATCTCAACGATCCGCGAAGCTATGTCTATACGCTGAGGGATCCCCGTTTCGTCGAGTTGGCGAAGGCGTTCAATTTTGACAAGCAGGGCAATATCGACGTTCCCGTTCTGGCGCAGTCGCAGGCGGAGATCGTCGTCATGTCGAAAGCCTATGTGACGGAAAAATCCCGTTTCGGCACGGACGACGACAAGAAGGCGGCCGAGGAGGAGTCGAAATATTACGCGTCGCAGATGGAAAAGATCGAATCGCTCGACCAGTTTCTTGCCGATCAGCGCCTCGTCAATTTCGTCCTCGAAGCCAACGGCATCGACCCGGAAGGCGTGACGGCCGAGTTCATGCGGCAGATATTCACCTCCGACATCGACGATCCGGACAGTTTCGTGAACACCCAGCCCGAGCGGGCCTACCGCAAGATCGCGACCGCCTTCAACTTCAATGCCGAAGGGCAGGTCGTCAAGCCGGAAGACGGCCAGATCCAGACGCAGCGCGGCATCTATCAGACGATCGATTCCTATATCCGCCAGATCATGGAGGAAGACGCCGGCACGGAGAATGCCGGCGTGCGCCTCGCGCTCTATTTCCAGCGTATGGCCTCCACCGTCACGTCGCCCTATGACATCCTGGCCGACGATGCGCTCATGGAGGTGTTCAGGGTGACCTTCGGCCTGCCGGCGGAGATCGCCAACGCCGATGTCGACGCCCAGGCCAGCATGATCGAGAATTATCTGGATCTGCAGGATTTGCAGGATTCGGAAGAGGTCAGGAAGATGATCGTGCGCTTCGCCGTGCTCTACGATCTGGAGAATGCGCCCTTCGACCCCGTTCTCTCTATTTTCTCCAATTCCGGCAGCGCCGGCATCAGCGGCGATCTCCTGATGTCCATCGCTCAGTTGCGACCCGGCGGAATCTGAGACCCCACCGGGTGGTACCGCCCGCTATCGCGGCGTTGCGATCACCTTCCCGGGGTTCATGATGCCGGCGGGATCGAAGGCCAGCTTGATGCGGCGCATGAGGTCCATCTCGATCGCAGGGCGTATCCGGGCGAGCTCGTCGCGCTTCAGCTGGCCGATGCCGTGCTCGGCGGAAATCGAGCCGTTATATGCCAGCACGATGCCGTGGACGATGCCGCTGATCTCCGGCCAACGGTCGAGGAAGGCCTGCTTGTCGGCTCCGACCGGCTGCGAGATGTTGTAGTGGATGTTGCCGTCGCCCATATGGCCGAAGGCGCATATCCGCGCGCCGGGCACAGCCTTCGTCACCGCGGCATCCGCCTCCGCCATGAAGGCGGGAATGCTCGATACCGGCACCGAGACGTCGTGCTTGATCGAGCCGCCTTCCGGCCGCTGCGCCGGAGACATGCTTTCCCGCATGTGCCAGAGCGCCTTGCGCTGCTGCTCGCTGGCGGCGATGACGGCATTTTCCGCCAGCCCCTCCTCGATCGCCTCGGTGAGCACGCTTTCGACCATCCGGGTCGCCGTCTCGGCGGAATCGGACGTCGATATATCCATCAGCACATACCAGGCATGCTGCGTTTCCAGCGGATCGCGCGCGCCCGGAATATGCCGGGTGGTGAAATCGATGCCGATGCGCGGCATGAGCTCGAAGCCCGTCAGCGACGAGCCGCAGCGGTCGGCCGCCTTCTCGAACAGCGCCAGCGCGTCTTCGACCGACTTCAGCCCGACGAAGGCGACCTCGTGGCCGAGCGGGCGCGGGAAGAGCTTCAGCACCGCGCCGGTGATGATGCCGAGCGTTCCTTCCGCACCGATGAAGAGGTCGCGCAGGTCGTAGCCGGTATTGTCCTTCTTGAGGCGGCGCAGCCCGTCCCAGATCTCGCCCGTCGGAAGCGCGACCTCGAGCCCGAGGCAGAGTTGGCGCGTGTTGCCGTAGACGAGTACCGCGGTCCCGCCGGCATTGGTCGAAAGATTTCCGCCGATCTGGCAGGAGCCTTCCGACCCCAGCGAGAGCGGGAAAAGCCGGTCCACGTTCTCGGCGGCCTTCTGGATATCCGCGAGCACGACGCCAGCATCCGCCACGATGACGTTGCCGACCGGATCGACGTCGCGGATGCGGTTGAGGCGCGACAGCGAAAGCACGATCTCGGCCGTCCCCTCGCGCGGGACGCCGCCGCCCACATGCCCGGTATTGCCCCCCTGCGGGACGACCGCCGTGCGCGTCTCCGTCGCGAGCTTCAGGATCGCGGAAACCTCAGCCGCCGATCCGGGCCGCAGCACGAGCGGCGAGGTCGGATGGTAGATCCCGCGCGTTTCGGCGAGGAAGGGCGCCACGGCACCGGCGTCGGTGAGCGCATTGGCTTGGCCGGTGATCGCGGCGAAGCGGGCGATGAGGTCGGGAGAGAGCGTCGTTACGGCTGTCGGCATGGAAGCGTTCTTTCGGGAAAGCCGGGTTTCGGTCCGGGCGGATGGAATGTGCCTTTGCGCAGCGTTATCCTCGCGGCGCGGCGGCTCTTTTCAGCCGGTCGTTGATCGCCTCCCCGAGACCGTCCATCGGGATCGGCGAGAAGGCGATCGAAGCGGCACCGCTCGCATCCGCCCGTTTCATATAGCCGAAAAGATTGGCGGCGGCCTCTCGCATGTCGCCGGAGGGGCTGAGGTCGAGGACGAGCGTTGCGCCTTCCTCCCCGGAAAGGGGAATTCCGCCGAAGCGGATCAGCGCTTCGCCGGGCTGCACGCCCGCCGCATCGAGCCTGACGGCGGCGCTGGGCGCATAATGCGATGCGAGCATGCCCGGAGCTTCGATCGCGGTGGCGGCCTCTTGCGGGCGCAGGATGGTGCTGCCGGTCAGGCGCTCCACATCGGCAACGTCGAGCCCGCCGGGGCGCAGCAGGCGGATTTCTCCGTCCTCGTCGACCTTGAGAATGGTGGATTCGAGGCCGATATTCGCCGCCCCGCCGTCAAGCACGAGTTCCAGCCGGTCGCCGAGGTCCAGGGCCACGTGCTCCGCCGTCGTCGGACTGATCCGGCCCGAGGTGTTGGCGCTGGGCGCGGCGAGCGGACGCCCGTAGAAGGCGAGCAACCGGCTGGCAAAGCCCGTCGGCACGCGGATGCCGACCGTGTCGAGGCCGGCGCGCACGAGCGGATGGATGGGACTTTCCTCGCGCACCGGCACGATCAGCGTGAGCGGACCGGGCCAGAAGGCCTCCGCGATGCGCCGCGACAGCGGGTCGAAGACCGCATGGCGTTCCGCCATTTCCAGATCGGCGACATGGCAGATCAGGGGATTGAAGCGCGGGCGGCCCTTCATCTCGTAGATGCGGGCGATCGCCGCCGGATCGGTGGCGTCGGCGGCAAGGCCGTAGACGGTCTCCGTCGGTATGGCGACGGGCTGACCGCTTGCCAGCACCTCGCTTGCCAGACGCAATGCCGCCTCGGCATCCGTCCGCGTGTCCACGATCCGTGTCATCTCGCATCCAGCCTTATTCTTCGGGCTTCCTTTACAACTCCCGGCGGGAAAATGCCAAGCCGGATTGCGGCAGCGCCGGAGATCGCCCGGATGCGCGCTTTCCATTCAGGGCGGATCGCCGGGCAGATGGAAACGCCTGATTCTACCGGCTGCGGCCGATCGAGATGGTGATGCCGGCCGCCTGTCCGGCGCCCGCCCCGGCAATCGCTGACGCGGCGGGTGCTTTCTCCCGTCCGATGCTGCCGGTGACGATGGCGGCGGCATCCGCATGCCCATTGGCCGCCGCGCAGAGCCCGGCGGATGCCTTTCCGACGGCGCGGGCGATCGTCAGCTTCGCCTCGCCGGCGGTTTCCGGTTTCTGAACGGAGGCGGTCATGATCGTGTCGACGTCGTCCGGCCGTTCCGGCAGCAGCGTACCGAAAGCCCAGATCTTCTCCAGCTCCTTGCGGTTCATCGGCGCGACATTGACGTCGATGTCGGCAAGCGCCCCCTTGACGCGGTACGGGCAGCGCCGCTTCGTGCAGTTGGCGGCGGTGGAGAATTGCCAGAGCGCGTAATTTTCCCAGTTTCCAAGCGGAAAGATGCCGCGGATGCCCGGCTTGTAGCGGGCATACCAGAGGGGCAGCCGCGAGAGGATGCGGTACTTGTCGCGATTTTCCGCGATGTGCCTGGCGGTCGCGTGGTTGGTGTAGAGGACGGGATAGCGCCCGGTGCGCGTCTTGATGTGGCCGGCGAAGACCTGGGCGTCCTCGAGCGACATGAAGCGCTCCGGGTCGATGCCTTCGATGTCGAGCACCATCATCTCGTCGCCGCGGGGATCGGCATAGTCGAGGAAATGGTTTGCCTGGTCGACCGGGTTGCCGGGACGGGCGAGATGATAGGCGCCCCACAGCAGGCCGTTGGCGCGCGCGACGAGCCGGCGCGTTTCGTAGAGCTCGCGGCTGACCGCATATTTGCGCCACATCGTCTTGCAGTGGGCGAAGGTGTCGCCGCCGTGATCGCCGGTGCAGCTGTAGCTTTCGGGCAGCCCGTCGGAAGCCTTCGAGATGAAGCCGGCGATGCGCTTGTCGGAAAGCATCGCGTCCCAGTCGATCTCGTTCAGCTCGTAGGCGTCGATGACGATGGCGTTGTCGCGGTCTTTCCATGGCTCGGTGTCGGCGGCCTTCAGGGGAGGGGCGGCGAATGCGAGCAGTGCCGCGACGGCAAGACCGTAGGAAAATCTCACGCTGTTCCCACTCCTTCGGATGATTTGCCGCCTCCCCATCCCGCATCGTGCGGCGGTCGTGGTTAACAGGCGGTAAAACACGCAATCATCACAAAGCGGTGAGGGGGCATGAAGAAGCTCTTGCCAGCGGAACAAATGCGGACAAGAACTCGTTGAAGCGTCAAAACAGCTCGCTATGGTCGTATTTCGGCCATCCAAGTCAGGAGGAAGTTCCATGTTCCTTGGTCGGAAATGTTTGGCGGTCGCGATGTCCGCGCTTTTCGCCTTAACACCGGTGGTGCCTGCCCAGGCCATGCCGATGCCGGTTGCGAAGGCACACCCGGCGGAGACGGTAAAGAGCCCCGTCCAGACCGTGCAGGAAGTTCGCCCCTGGCTTCGCGACAATGGACGCAGATGGAGAGGCGACCGCGACTGGCGCAGGGGTCGTGGCGATTGGCGCGGCGGGCGCGACTGGCGCGGAAGACGTGACTGGAGCGGTAGCCGGCGTTACTGGCGCGGCCGGGATTACGGATGGCGCCGCGGCTATTATCGCGGCTACCGCGGTTATCCCTACTATCGCTCCGGCTACCGCTATCGCGACGGCTACTGGTTCCCGCTTGCCGCATTCGGCGCGGGCGCGCTTCTCGGCGGCGCAATTGCGGCCGACCGCGGCCCGGTCTATCGCGCCGGCGGCAGCCATGCGCAGTGGTGCTATAACCGCTACCGTTCCTACAGGGCTTACGACAATACGTTCCAGCCCTATAACGGCCCGCGGCGCCAGTGCATCTCGCCGTACCGCTGATCGGAGCGGAAGGACGAACGCAACGGAGGCTGCCCCGCCTGGGGCGGCCTTTTTCATTGGGTGCGCGGCCGATCAGCGCAGGATGCCGGCGCGCCGCAATATCCACCAGGCGGCAAGCACGGAAAGCGCGATCAGGCTGAAGGCGAGCAGGGTCCCGTGCGCCGAATCGGCAAAAGGCAGCCCGCTCGTGTTCATGCCGAAAAAGCCGGTGACCAGCGTCGGTGGCAGGAGGAACGCGGTCATCAGCGACAGGATGTAGAGATGGCGGTTCGTTTCCGAGGAGATGCGCGAATCGATCTCCTCGTGCAGCAGCCGCGCGCGCTCCTGCAGGGCGAAGACGTCCCGGTCGACGGTTTCGAGCCGGCCGGTCAGGCGCTCCACGACGTCCGGAAAGCCGTCGGGCACCTCGTCGTCCTCGCCCGCGCGCCTCAGCAGGGCGAGAACGGTCCTCAGATGCCGGTGGACCCGCACGACGGTGCGGCGCAGCGGCGCGAGCCGCCGGCGCTCGTCGCGGGCATGGTCGCCATAGACGGAATCCTCGATCGCGTTCAGCTCATGGGTCAGCTCCAGCACCATGGCGATCAGCGTGCGCTGGAACTCGACGACCAGAAGCTCGAAGACGTCGATCGGGCGCCGGCATTTCGAGCTTCGTTCCAGCGCCGCCTTGACCCGGTCGACGCTGCGCAGCGGATGCAGCCGCGTGGTCACGATGATCGTCTCCGTCACCGCGAAATGCAGCCAGCCGATATCCGTGGTCACCTCGTCGAAGCTCCGCTCGAAATCGACCAGCGTTCCGTGCACCATGTCGCATGAGACCGCGATCGCCGGCTGGGCATCGCTGCTTCTGAGCGTCGCCAGCGCCTCCTCCGGCAGATGGCCGAGGCTTTCGAGGAAGGCCGGCATGCGTGTGTCGCTGAGGCCGAGATGCAGCCAGAGAAAGCCCGCACCTTCGAGCAGTTCTGCGCGCGGGGTCTCCGCCGGCATCCGCCGGCAGGCGCCCGTGGCCGGGTCGATGCGGTATGCCCAGACGAGGCCGGGAATTTCGGAGCTGATGAGGTTCATGGGGCCGCGACGTGAAGCACAGGTCACTCCCTGTAATCCTGTCATATGACAGTTTTGTTACGGTCCGGTGCGCTTCGCCGTCGTTGACGTTTACGTAAAAATCAATATTCTGCGCGAATGACGTTGCGCCGGAGGCGGTGAAGATTCTACCCTTCGCAACGACGTTGTCTGGAGGAGGATACGCGATGTACAAGGCGCCGGTCGACGAGATCGCATTCACGCTGAAGCATGTGGCGGGGCTTGCGCCCGCGCTCGAGGAGGGCCGCCTCGGCGATCTCAGCGACGACCTCGTCGATGCCATCCTCTCGGAAGCCGGACGGTTCGCGACGGAGGAGATCGCGCCCCTCGCGGAGGTCGGCGACAAGCAGGGTGCCCGGCTCGTGGGCGGCGAGGTCAGGACGCCGGAAGGCTGGGCCGCGCTCTACAGGGCCTGGGCGGAAGGGGGTTGGAATTCGCTGACCGCGCCGCCCGATTTCGGCGGGCAGGGCCTGCCGCACATGCTGCACGTCGCGGCGCTGGAAATGTGGAACAGCGGCTCGATGGCCTTCGCGATCGGCCCGACGCTGACGATCGGCGCCATCGAGGCGCTTGCCGCCCATGGCTCCGATCGCCTGAAGGACACCTATCTGCCGAAGCTGGTCTCGGGCGAGTGGATGGCGTCGATGAACCTCACCGAGCCCCATGCCGGTTCCGACCTCGGCACCATGAAGACCCGCGCCGAGCGCCGCGGCGACGGCACCTACCGCCTCTTCGGCCAAAAGATCTTCATCACCTATGGCGAGCACGATTTCACCGACAACATCGTGCATATGGTGCTGGCGCGCCTGCCCGATGCGCCGGCCGGAACCCGCGGCATCTCGCTCTTCCTCGTGCCGAAGTTCCTCGTCGGCGAGGACGGGTCGCTCGGTCCCCGCAACGATGCCTTCTGCCATTCGCTGGAGCACAAGATGGGCATTCACGGCTCGCCCACCTGCACGATGATCTATGGCGACGGCCGTTACGGAGAAGAGCCGGGCGCGCTCGCCTGGATCGTCGGCGAGGAGAACAAGGGTCTCGCCTGCATGTTCACCATGATGAACAACGCCCGTCTTGCCGTCGGCATGCAGGGTGTCGCGATCGCCGAGACCGCGACGCAAAAGGCGATCGCCTATGCGAAGGAGCGCACGCAGGGGCGGGCGCCCGGCTGGAGTGGCTCCGGCATGAGCCCGATCGTCGAGCATCCGGACGTGGCGCGCATGCTGCTCACGATGAAGGCGCTGACGCAGGGCGCGCGCGCCGTCACCTATGCCTGCGCGCATGCCGTCGACATGGCCCATGATGCGGCCGATACCGCGGACGCCGATGCCGTCCGCCACTGGCAGGAGCGCGCCAGCCTGCTCACCCCGATCGCCAAGAGTTTCGCCACCGATGTGGGCGTCGACGTCGCTTCCCTCGGCGTGCAGGTGCATGGCGGCATGGGCTTCATCGAGGAGACGGGTGCCGCCCGGCTTTACCGCGACGCCCGCATCGCCCCGATCTACGAAGGAACCAACGGCATCCAGGCGATCGACCTCGTCGCCCGCAAGTTGCCGCTGTCGGACGGCGGGCAGGTTAAGGGCTTCATCGCGGAGCTGCGCGAGATCGCCTCGGCTGCCGACGCGTCCAACGACCCGGCGCTCGGCGAGACCGGGGCGCGTCTTAATGCGAGCATCGCCGATCTGGAGGACGCGACCGATTGGCTTTTGGCCGCGCTCGCCGAAGGGCGGCAGGCCGAAGCGCTCGCCGGCGCAACCCCTTACCAGCGCCTCTTCGGCCTCGTGCTCACCGGCGCCTATCTGGCGAAAGGCGCGCTTGCGCCTGCCGATGACGGCAAGGGCCCGGAACGCTCCGCCCTCTGCCGCTTCGCCGCCGAGAACCTGATCGCCGAGACCGCCGCATTGAAGGACCGCGTCACCACCGGCGCCGCAAGCCTGGAAGCAGCCCGCATGGTGCTGGGATAACGGGCTGCGCGCGACTGCCCCTCACCCTCTCCCGGTAAGCGGGGCGAAGGGACGTGCCAAGAGAGGCGTTGAGATGGGATAAAGGCCGGCGCGGCATATCTTCCTTCTCCCCGCTTGCGGGGAGAAGGTGCCGGCAGGCGGACGAAGGGCAGCTCCCTCCGCAATGAACGGCGCGGGGAATTCCAGACAATGACGGGAACGAACATATCATGACCGACCATATCCTGATCGAACGCCCGCAATCCGGCGTCCAGCTCATCCGCTTCAACCGGCCGGAGAAGAAGAACGCCATCACCCGCGCGATGTATCAGGTAATGACGCAAGCGCTCGTTGCGGCGGACGGCGATCCGGCGATCCGCGCCACGGCCTTTCTCGGCACCGAAGGCTGCTTTTCCGCCGGCAACGACATGGCCGATTTCCTCGCTTTCGCCATGGGCGGCACGATGGGCCGGGAGGTCCTGGATTTCCTGCAGGCGCTGGCAAGCCACGGCAAGCCGCTGGTCTCCGGCGTCGACGGGCTGGCGATCGGCATCGGCGCGACGATCCACCTCCACTGCGACATGACGCTCGCCTCGTCCCGCTCGCTGTTCAGAACACCTTTCGTCGATCTGGCGCTGGTGCCGGAGGCCGCCTCGAGCCTGCTTGCCCCCCGCCTGATGGGCCACCAGCGGGCCTTTGCCCTCCTGGCGGCCGGCGAAGGCTTTTCCGCCGCCGAAGCGAAGGAGGCGGGTCTGGTCTGGAAGGTGAGCGAGCCGGAGGCGGTGGAGGCCGGGACGCTCGCCCTCGCCGTCCGCCTCGCAGCCAAGCCCCCGCAGGCTCTGAAGATCGCCCGCGACCTCATCCGCGGCAGCCGCGAGGACGTGCTTGCCCGCATCGAGGAGGAGGCGGGCCACTTCGCCGCCCAGCTGAAGACCCCCGAAGCCCGCACCGCCTTCGAGGCCTTCATGGCAAAACGTTAATGCATGTCGCGCAAAGACACGCGCTTTTGCGATAACGACAAGCATAAGAACAAGAGCTTAAAGCGCGGGGAGCGGATCTGAAAGATCGCGACGGTCTATAGGGATTTCAATTGGCCGAGTGGCGTGCACGGCCTTGCCCGTCACCCTGACCCTTTCTCGGCAGGCGGCAGGACTATCGCATATGGCCGGTTTGCCGGATTTCTCCCTCTTTTCCCCCGCGGGGGAGAAGAGGGAGTGAGCTCGTAGGCTCGCCGGAAAAACACGCGACCCGCTTACCGCTCCAGCGTCGCCACTGCCTCGACATGGGACGACCAGAGGAACTGGTCGATCGGCGTGACGCCGGTGATCCGGTAGCCGGCGGCGGTGAGGATCGAAAGGTCGCGCGCGAGCGTCACGGGATTGCAGGAGACCGCGGCGATTTTCCGGACGCCCGAGCGCGCCAGCTCCCTGCATTGGTCCTGCGCGCCGGCGCGGGGCGGATCGAAGACCACGGCGTCGTAGACCTTCAGCTCGGAGGCCATCAGCGGACGGCGGAAGAGGTCGCGTTTCTCGACGGTAACCGGCTTCAGCCCTTGCGTGTTGCGGGCGGCGTGGTCGAGCGCCTTCAGCGCCTTGTCCTCGCCCTCGACGGCATGGACGCGGGCGTTGCGCGCCATCCTGAGCGCAAAGGTGCCGGAGCCGGCAAAAAGGTCGGCCACGCGCTTGGCCTTGCCGACATGGGCGAGCACCAGCGCCGCCATCGCCTCTTCCGCCTGCCGGGTCGCCTGCGTGAAGCCGCCGGCCGGCGGCGAGACCGTGACGCCGCCGAAATCGAGGACCGGCCGCTGCGGCTCGATCAGGATTTCGCCGTCGAGCGAGACCCGCGCAATGCCCCTTTCGCCCAGCGTGCATTCCGTCGCTGCGCGCCGCTGCCTGTCGCCCGCCTTGCGGATGCCTTCGAAGGCGAGATCGAGCCCCGAAAGCGTTTCGAGAACGGTGATGCGAAAGCTCTGGCTGTCGGTGGCGAATGCGGCGGCGATCCGGCGGATCGAGCCGAGCCGCGAGACGATGCCGGCAGTGCTGATGGGACAGTGCTCGATATCGACGATGTGGTGGCTGCCCGCCTGGTTGAAGCCGAGGAGCAATCCCTTTTCCGTCTTGCGCGCGCTGAAGACGACGCGCCGCCGCTCGCCCGGATGCGCCGGGACGAGGGCCGCAACCTCGGGCGTCAGCCCCTGGGACTTCAGGGCATCGACGACGAGGCCGCGCTTGAAGGCGCGGTAGAGATCGTCGCCGGCATGCTGCAGCGTGCAGCCGCCGCAGGTGCCGTTCCTACCGTCGGGGCCGAAATGCATGCAGGGCGGCTCGACGCGGTCGGGCGAGGAGACCGAGGTGGAGATCGCCGTACCCTGGCTTTTCACCCGGGCGATCGCGACCGTCTCGCCCGGCAGCGTGAACGGCACATAGACCGGGCCGTCCGCGCTCGTCGCTATCCCGTCTCCGCCGCTGCCGAGCCTGCCGATGGTGACCGTCTCCGTGCTCATGGTTTGCGCCCGGCGAGCAGGTATTCGACATTGCCGTCGCCGCCGGCGATCGGCGAGGGGATGAGGCCGAGGCTCCGCCAGCCCATCTTCCCGGTCAGCCACGCTTCGAGCGCGGCTGCGACATCCGGCGCGGTGGCCGGATCCTTCAGGAGTCCCGCCTTGCTGATCGCCTCGCGTCCGGCCTCGAATTGCGGCTTCACCAGAAGCACGCAGAAGGCGCCGGGGCGCGCGAGCCGCAGCGCCGGCGGCAGCGCCAGCTTCAGCGAGATGAAGGAGACGTCGGAGACGACGGCGTCGATATCGCGCCCGCCGAGATGTTCCTCGTCGAGAACCCGCGCGTTCAGCCCCTCGAAATTGGTGACGCGCGCGTCCTCGCGCAGGCGGGGATGCAACTGGTCGTGGCCGACATCGACGGCGATGACGTGGCCGGCGCCGCGATGAAGCAGCACCTCGGTGAAGCCGCCGGTGGACGCGCCGATATCGAGGCAGTCGAGCCCTTTCGGGTCGAGCCCGAAATGATCGAGTGCCGCCGTCAGCTTCAGCGCCGCCCGCGACACATAGGGCTGGGCGGGGTCGTCGATGGTGATGGTGGCGGTCGTGGCGAAGGTCGAGCTCGGCTTGGTGACGACCTTGCCGTCGACGGTCACGGTGCCGCGGGCGATCGCATCGCGGGCGCGCGAGCGGCTGGCGACGAGGCCGGCATTCACCAGGAGCTGGTCGAGCCGTATGGCGGGGGATGTTTCAGACATGCGCCCCTCATGACCTGTCGTCCGCCCCGTTGCAAGGCCCTGGCCTCGCCGGAGCCAAATAATGCGATCCGCTGCCCGCAGCGCGCCGGGCATCGGGGCCTTCGGTCAGCCCGCCGCTTCGACGCCGAGCTGCTTCTGGCCGAGCGCCCTGAACACGGTCGAGACGATGCCGGCGCGGTCGAGGCCGGCCTTGGCATACATGGTCTCGGGCCTGGCCTGCTCCATCCAGATGTCCGGCAGCACCATGGGGCGCACCTTCAGGCCCTGGTCGAGCATGCCTTCGAGCGACAGGAACTGCAGCACATGGCTGGCGAAGCCGCCGATCGCGCCCTCTTCGATGGTGACGAGCACCTCGTGGTGGCGGGCAAGCTGGCGGATGAGATCGAGGTCGAGAGGCTTTGCGAAACGCGCATCCGCAACCGTGGTGGAAAGCCCGGCGGCGTCGAGGTCTTCGGCCGCAAGCAGGCAATCGGCAAGCCGCGTGCCGAAGGAGAGCAGCGCCACCTTCGAACCCTGTTTGACGATCCGCCCCTTGCCGATCTCCAGGATCTGCCCGCGCTCCGGCAGCTCGACGCCCACGCCCTCGCCGCGCGGGTAGCGGAAGGAGATCGGGCCTTCGTCGTAGGCGGCCGCGGTGCGCACCATATGCTTCAGCTCCGCCTCGTCGGCGGCCGCCATCACCACGAAGCCGGGAAGCGTCGCGAGATAGGTCGTGTCGAAGGAGCCCGCATGGGTCGGCCCGTCGGCCCCGACGAAGCCGGCGCGGTCGATCGGAAAGCGCACCGGCAGCCCCTGGATGGCGACGTCGTGCACCACCTGGTCGTAGGCGCGCTGGAGGAATGTGGAATAGAGTGCCGCGAAGGGCTTGTACCCTTCGGCCGCGAGTCCCGCCGCAAAGGTCACCGCATGCTGCTCGGCAATGCCGACGTCGAAGAGCCGCGCCGGATAGATGCCGGCGAACTTGTCGAGCCCGGTGCCCGAGGGCATGGCGGCGGTGATGCCGACGATCTTCTCGTCGAAGCCCGCCTCCTGGACGAGCGCATCGGCAAAGACGCTGGTATAGGCGGGCGCGTTCGGCTTGGCCTTCGCCTGCGCGCCGGTGATGACGTCGAACTTGTTGACGCCGTGATACTTGTCGGCCGCCGCTTCCGCCGGCGCGTAGCCCTTGCCCTTCTGCGTCACCACATGGATCAGCACCGGCCCCTTGGCATTGTCGCGCACATTGCGCAGCACCGGCAGCAGGTGGTCGAAGGAGTGCCCGTCGATCGGGCCGATATGGTAGAAGCCCATCTCCTCGAAAAGCGTGCCGCCGGTGACATAGCCGCGCGCATGCTCGACGGCGCGGGTGATCGCCCGGTCGACGCTCTTGCCGAGATAGGCCGTCAGCTTCTTGCCGAGTTCGCGGAAGCCCATATAGGTGCGGCCGGAGGCGAGCCGCGCCAGATAGGCGCTCATGGCGCCGGTCGGCGGGGCGATCGACATGTCGTTGTCGTTGAGGATGACGATGAGCCGGGCGTCGAGCGCGCCGGCATTGTTCAGCGCCTCATAGGCCATGCCCGCCGACATCGCGCCGTCGCCGATGACGGCGATGACGTTGCGCGGCGTGCCGGAAAGCTCGGCCGCGACCGCCATGCCGAGGCCGGCGGAGATCGAGGTCGAGGAATGGGCGGCGCCGAAGGGGTCGTATTCGCTTTCGGCGCGGCGGGTGAAGCCGGAGAGCCCGTCCTCCTGGCGCAGCGTTCGGATGCGGTCGCGCCGGCCGGTCAGGATCTTGTGCGGATAGCACTGGTGGCCGACGTCGAAGATCAGCCGGTCGTCGGGCGTGTCGAAAACCTTGTGGATGGCGATGGTCAGCTCGACGACGCCGAGGCCGGCACCCAGATGCCCGCCGGTGCGCGATACGGCGTCGACCATTTCCGCGCGCAGCTCGGCTGCCAGTTGCGGCAGGTCCCGGTCGTCCACCCCTTTCAGGTCGGCCGGAATACGAACCTTGTCCAGAAGGGGGGTCGCTGGCAATTGTGTCACTCTGAATGCCTCTACCTAAACGCTGCGGCACGCTTGTCGCATGGCGGTCGCTTCTGCCGGCATCTAGGGCGGATTGCCCATGAATGCAAACGGCTCCCGCTCGTCACCAGCGCCAACGACGCAGATTAATGGTTTATCCGCTTAAATGAAACCGCCAAAGGAAGCAGGGCCGGAACCCGCACTACGCCTTCCGGTGGCTTATCGCGCGCGCTTTGGCGAAATTGTGGTCAGCCTGCCGGCAAAGGAATGAATTCCTCCTCGTCGCCGGGCACGATATCGAAGCGCCCGGTGCGCCATTCCTCCTTCGCCTGCTCGATTCGCTCCTTCGAGGAGGAGACGAAATTCCACCAGATATGGCGCTTGGAACCGAGCGCCGCGCCGCCGAAGAGCATGAGATGACAGCCCGCGGGCCCGGCGTCGAGGCGGATCGGGTCGCCGGGGCGAAAGACCAGCAGCCTGTCGGCCGCAAAGCGGTCGCCGGCGATCGCCACCTCGCCGGAAAGCACGTAGACGGCGCGCTCCTCCCACTCCGCCGCAAGCGGCGCAGAGGCGCCAGGCGAAAGCTGCAGGTCGGTATAGAGCGTGTCGCTCGGCACTTTGACCGGAGAGGAATGGCCTTCGTAGCGCCCGATGATGACGCGCCCCGCGATGCCGTCGGCGGAAAACGTCGGCAGCTCGCCCCGCGTCGTATGGGCGAAGACCGGATCGATTTCCTCATGCCCGTCCGGAAGCGCCAGCCATGTCTGCAGCCCCGAGAGCGACATTTCCCGCCCGCGCAGGTTCTCCGGCGAGCGCTCGGAATGCACGATGCCGCGGCCTGCCGTCATCAGGTTCAGGTCGCCGGGGCGGATGACCATTTCGGTGCCGAGGCTGTCGCGGTGCTTGATCTCGCCGTCGAAGAGATAGGTCACGGTCGAAAGGCCGATATGCGGGTGAGGGCGCACGTCGATCGCGTCGCCCGCCTTGAGAAGCGCCGGGCCCATGCGGTCGAAGAAGATGAAGGGGCCGACGAGCCGCCGCTTGGCGGTGGGCAGCGCCCGGCGGACTTCGAAGCCGCCGATGTCGCTGGTGCGGGGAATGATGAGATGTTCCAGCGCGTCGCAGGCGGCAGCGTCGCCTGCTTCTGGATCTCTGCCGGGAAAGAAGCTCATTGCGGTCGTCCCTGTCGAATGGGTGAGACCGCACTGAACAGGAACCTTGCCCGGCAGGCAAGGTTCTTTCCCGTGAACGCTCCGTTTCAGGAATGCGGGGCGATCGTGTGCTCATCGAAGGACTTCTGCGCCGCCTCGATCTCGTTGCGGTTCTCCTGCACCCAGTCGACCAGCTCGGTGACCGGCTTCAGGAGCTTGAAGCCGAGCTCGGTGAGCGCATAGTCGACCCGCGGCGGGATCGTCGCATACATGGTGCGGGTGACGAGGCCGTCGCGTTCGAGATGGCGCAGCGTCAGCGTCAGCATCCGCTGGGAGATCCCCTCGACGACCTTCTTGAGCTCGTTGAAGCGCAGCGGCCCCTCGCTCAGCGTGTCGATGACGTAGAGGCTCCACTTGTCGCCGACACGGTCGAGGATTTCGCGGGTGCCCGGATTGATGACCGGGCGGTTTTCGGAATTGTGGTGTTGCGTCAACATCAAAATACCTTCTGAATGTTGTGGGAGGATCATTAAGTCTTGGGAGTTGTTTGCAGTGATTTCCGGCCTGAAGGCCGGAACTAGGCTATGTCAGGCCGGGGCGCGGCTGGGCTGGCGGGGAGAAAAAAGGCTCGTCCATAACGTTCCTCATTCGCATGATGTCGAAGTCATTCGGGCGCATCCGGAGGTGCGCCAAAAAAACTCGGAGTCCCATTTATTGAGGGTGCTCCGTAATTAGGGATCAGATGGGGTCTCAAAAGCCAAAAAGCAACCCCTAAATAACAAAGGTTGCCGAGGGGAAAGAAAATGGTTCGTTCCCGAAGATCTACCTTGGTATATTATCTTATATTGAGTAACAAAAAGAGAACTTATTCCGAAATCAACGAGTTCCCGTGCCCCGCCGCCAGTCTTTCGCACTGTTGCTCATGGCTTGCCGTGTCGGCAATTGGCGGATTTCATGACATTCACAATAGTGTGAATATCGTTATCGAATATTCGGGCGCTCATGCGCCGTCGAGGGGCTCCACGCCTTGCGGCTTGCCGGCGCGGTCGAGGCGTATTTTCTCGATGCGGTTCTCCGCGGCGCTGAGCAGCGTCTCGCAATGCTTCTTCAGCGCTTCGCCGCGCTCGTAGATTTCGATCGACCTGTCGAGCGCGACATCGCCCCTTTCCAGGGCGGCGACGATCTTTTCCAGTTCTTCGACCGCCTGCTCGAAGGAAAGGGCAGAGACATCGGGAGCGGGGGTGTTCGTCATGATCAGCCTCTCATCAGGCGGTAAATGTGGGTGGCGGCCGATTCGGCCAGGCCTTGCAGGTCGTAGCCGCCTTCGAGCAGGCTGACCACCCGGTTTGCTGCCGAGCGGTCCGCAAGGTCGAGCAGCTTCGCCGTCGCCCAGTCGAAATCGTCGGCGACGAGGTTGATCTGCGCCAGCGGATCGCGGTGATGCGCGTCGAAGCCGGCGGAGATGATGATGAGGTCCGGCCGGAAGTCCGTGACCGCCGGCAGCACGCGCGACTTGAAGGCCTCGCGGAAATGGTCGCTGCCGGTATCCGGCGAAAGCGGCGCGTTGACGATGTTGCCCGCACCTTTCTCGTCCTTCGCACCGGTTCCCGGATAGAGCGGCATCTGGTGCGTCGAACAGAAGAGCACGGAGGGATCGTCCCAGAAGATGTCCTGCGTGCCGTTGCCGTGGTGGACGTCCCAGTCGACGATCGCGATGCGCTCGGCGCCGTACGCCCGTTGGGCGTGGCGCGCGGCGATCGCGACATTGTTGAAGAAGCAGAAGCCCATTGCCTTCGTCTTCTCGGCATGATGTCCGGGCGGGCGGGCCGCGACGAAGACGTTGTCGGCCCTGCCGGAAAAGACGTCGTCGACGGCCGAGACCGCGCCGCCGACCCCCGTCAGCGCCGCCTGCAGGCTCTGCGGGCTGGCATAGGTGTCGGCCTCGATCTGGTTGATGCCGTCCTCAGGGATTTCCCGCATCACGGCTCTCAGGTGCTCTTCCGGATGGGCGAGAAGAACGCAGTCCTCGCTGGCCTTCTCCGCCTTGAGGCGCTTCAGCGGCTGGAAGCGCTCGTGCTCCAGCGCCAGCTCCAGCGCGCGCAGCCGGTCCGGCCGCTCCGGATGACCCTCGGGCGTCTTGTGTTCGAGGAAGACCGGGCTCTCGTAGAGGATCGTCGTCATGGCGCGAAGCTACCCATTGCTGCCTGCGAGGTCCATGCAAAATGGGCCGGTGCGGACCGCTTTTCAACAGTCACGGCGCAATCAGCACCTTGCCTTGCCGTGCGGGGTCCTCCTGCCGGGCGAGTGCCGCCGCCAGGTCGGCGAGCGCGAAGGTGCCGTCGACGGCGGAGGCGAGATGCCCGGCGCGAATACCGTCGAAGCTTCTTTCGAAGGCCGCCTCGATCTCCTCGCGCGGTGCGGAATGCACCCATTGGCGCAGCCAGAGAAAGGAGAAGCGCACGTCGCTCCGGCTCGCGACGAGGGAAGGGTCGAGCTGGTGTCCGCTGAGCGCGCCATACTGGACGAAGGCGCCGCCGGGTGAGAGCACGCGGGAAAACAGCGCATTGCCCGTGTCGCCGCCGACGGCGTCGAGCACCGCATCGAGCTTCAGGGATGCGGCAGCCGCCCCGTCGCAAACGGTGATGTCTCCGGGAAAGCCGGCCGCCAGCCGCGCCTTCGTCTCCTCGCTCCGGACGATCGCTACGGGCGTGAAACCGTCCTGCGCAAGCAGCCGCAGCAGCATCCGGCCGATCGCCGACGCCGCCGCCGTCACGCCGACGCTGTGCCCGCGGGAGGCTCCGAAATGCTCGCCGAGCGCGGCCACGAGCCGGAAGGCCGTCAGCGGATTGACATAGCTCGTCGCCGCCTCGTCGTCGGAAAGGCCGCCCGGCACGCGAAAGCACCATTGCTCCGGTCGGACCAGATATTCCTGCCACAGGCCGCCGGCGCCGATCGGCAGCACCCGGTCTCCCTCGCGAAGGCCGGTCACGCCGCGTCCCGTCCGGCTGACGATGCCGACGCCCTCGAAGCCGGGCACGAAGGGAAGCACGGTCCTGCTCCGGTAGGCCCCCGTCACCGGAATGAGATCGGAGGGATTGACGGCTGCCCGGCCGATGCGCACCTCGACCTCTCCCGGCCCGGGATCGGGCCGCGGCCGCTCGGCGAGCGCGATCACTTGCCGCGGACCGCCGAACTCTCTAACAAAAGCGCTGAGCATCGTTTGTTCCAAGGGGTCGCCGTGGGATCTTCGCAGGATATCAGGATTACGGAGATCCGCATTCCGTTCCGCGATATAGACATGCACGGCCATATGCACAACGCCGCCTATTACGCCCATGCCGAGGCGGCGGTTGCAAATCTCTGGCGTCACAGGCCGGAGGGCTCGGACGGCCCGGTCTATTTCGTGCGCAAGTCGGCCTGCACCTTCCACAAGGGGCTGCGCCTGGACGATCCGGCACGCTTCACCGTCTCCGTTTCCCGCATCGGCGCCACCTCCGTCAGCTTCGCGGTGACGATCGAGACCGCAGGCGAACCCGCCGCCGAGGTCGAATTCGTCTGGGTCGCCGTCGACCGCAACACCCGCCAGCCCGTCAACGTGCCCGCGCCGGTGCGCGACTGGCTGAAATCATTCCTTGCCTGACGCGGTATCGACGCTAAGCCACAACGGCCGGCAATCCTCGAACGAATGATATCGCGGTGCCAGCGCCGGATCGGACGGATCGTCGAAACCGCCGACAAGCAGCGCCACGACGGGCTCGTCGTCGATTGCGCCGATGGAACTGCCGCACGCCGGGCAGAAGGCGCGGCTGGAATAGTCGGAGGAGCGCCAGGTCGCAGGCCTGCCGCCCGCGCCGGTCCAGCGCAGGCGATCGGCGGAAAACTCCACCCAGGCGGAAGTCGGCGCGCCGGTATGCTGCTGGCAGAACCGGCAGGAGCAGGTGTGAGGCTTTTCCGCCGGACCTGCCGCCTCGAATCGAATGGCGCCGCACAGGCAGCCGCCGGAATAGGTCTTGTCGCCCATGTCGTCCTCACAGTTTCTGGAACAGCGCGGCGATCCCCATGCCGCCGCCGATGCCCATCATCGCCAGGCCCTCGCTGCCTTCGGGTGCGTCCCGCATCTGCGCGAAGAGCCGCACCGTCAGGATCGCCCCGGAGGCGCCGTAGGGATGGCCGAGCGCCAGCGCGCCGCCGTCGCGGTTGACCTTTGCCGGGTCGATGCCGAGCGCGTCGAGGCTTGCGAGCACCTGGCTCGCGAAGGCCTCGTTGAACTCGACGAAGGGCACGCGCGCGGCGACAAGGCCGGGATTGCGCGCCGCGAGCTTCTCCATCGCCGGGACGGGACCGAGGCCGAGCAGGTTGGGATCGATGCCGGCGGCGGCCGCATCGGCGAATTCCAGCATCGTCCCGGCGCCGAGCCGGCGCGCCTCCTGAAGCGAGGTCATGAGCACCAGCGCCGCGCCGTCGTTGACCGGGCAGGCATTGCCCGCCGTGACCGTGCCGCCCTCGCGAAACACCGGCTTCAGCCGCGCGAGCTTTTCCGCGGAGGTATCCGCCCGGGGGCATTCGTCTCGCGCCACCATGGCGTCCGGCGTCCCGACCGGCACGATCTCGGCGTCGAAGCGCCCCGCCGCCTGTGCGGCCACCGCGCGCCGGTGGCTTTCGAGCGCGAAGGCGTCCTGGCGTTCGCGCGAGATGCCGCAGACGCCGGCGACATTCTCGGCGGCGATGCCCATGTCGGGGTCGCCGATCGCATCCGGCGCCATGCGGGCGCGCTTTACCGGCTCGGAAACGCCGCCCTCCGCCGAGGGAGGGCGGAAACGCAGATGCGCGCGGCTGGCGCTCTCGGTGCCGCCCGCGAGGTAGAAGCGGCCGGCGCCCGCCTGGATCATCCGCGCGGCGAGCGCGATCGCCTCCAGCCCGGAGCCGCATTGCCTGTCGATCGTCACACCCGGCACCGATACGGGCAGGCCCGCCTCCAGGGCTGCGAGCCGCGCGATATTGCCGGCGCTGTTGGCGGCGTTGCCGAGGATGACGTCGTCGATCGCCTCTCCCGCGATCCCCGTTTCGGCGAGAATGCGCCGGATCAGCGGCACGGCGAGGCTCGCCGGCTCGACCGCCGCAAGAGTGCCGCCGGCCCGGCCGATCGGCGTGCGGTATGCGCGCACGATCACCGGGATGCGCGAGGGGTCAGGAGAGGCGTTCGAGGGCATCGTTGCCGTCCGCGATCCATTGGCGCAGCACTTTTGCCGCGACCTTGCCGGAGCCGGTCGCCGGCATCGTCCGGCAGAGCCATATCCTGCGCGGATGCTTGTAGCGCGGCAAGGCTCCAGAGAGCGCAGAAGCGAGCGCCTCGGCCGTCAGGCCTGCCTGCGCCGGCTCCAGGACGGCGGCGAGCTCCTGGCCGAGATCGGGATGGTCGAGCCCGAAGACATAGGCGGAGCGTATGGGCGCAAGCGTCGAGAGCACTGCCTCGATCTCGGACGGATAGACGTTGTTGCCGCCCGAAAGCACCATGCCGCCGGCGCGCCCGAGGAGATGCAGCGTCCCGTCCGTCTCCAGAAAGCCGAGATCGCCGACCGTCGCAAGCCTCCCGCGCCTGCGAAACCCGCTTCCGTCGCCGCCGGTGACGTAGCCGTCGGAAATGAGCGGGCTGTCGACATGGATCGTCCCCGTCTCGCCGGCCGGAAGCGGCATACCCGCCTCGTTAAGGATCGAGATCGAAAGGCCCGGAAAGGCCCTGCCGACGGCGGTCGGCGATGCCGGATCGCCGGGTGCGGTGACCGAGACGAAGCCGAGCTCGGAGGCGCCGTAATATTCGCGCAACGCAGCATGGGGAAAGACGCGGGCGGCAAGCGCCCGGTCCGCTGCCGTCAGCTTCGCGCCCGCCACGGTGATCGCCCGGACCGCGCCGAACGTGCCGCCGCCCGCCGCATCGGCAAGCCGCCGCAGCATGGTCGGCACCAGCACGAGGCGGCTGAGGCTATGGCGGCGGATCGTCTCCAGCGCGCTTACCGGGTCGAAGCGGCCTGCGGCGGCGAACTGCGCGCCCGCAAGCAGCGTTTCGGTCATCGCATAGAGCGCAAGCCCGTGGGCGAGCGGACCCGGCGACAGCGTCGAGCTTTCGCCGTCGATATCAAACAGCGGCGCGCCCGCCTGAAGGCTCACCCGCCAGGAGCGCCGGTCACGGATGATCGGCTTCGGATCGGCGGTCGTGCCGGAGGTGAAGACGATCATGAAAGGTGCGGACGCCTCGCCCTCGGGCAGCGCCGCAATGCCTTCCGGCGGCTGCGAATGAAAGGTCTCGGCCGTGGCGTCGTAAGGATCTGCGATCGAAAGGCCGTCGCCCTCGGCCGTGACGAGAAGGTCCGGCCGCAGCGCGGCGATCATGCGCGCGCGCACCGCCTCGGGCTGGGACGGATCGATAAGCGCGGCGCAGTGGCCGGCGGAAGTCGCCGCGACGAAGGCGGCCGCAAAGAGCGCGTGGTTGCCGGTCGAGATCGCGACCAGCCGATGTGCCGGGCCGATACGGCTGCGTCCCTCCTTGTCCCCGCAAAGGTGCCGGAAGCATGCAAGCAGGCGCGCCGCATCGCCCGCAAGCTCGCGATAGGAGAATACCCGGTCTTCCAGCCGGAAGGCCGGGAAGTCCGGCCGTTCGACGGCATGGCGGGAGATCGCGGCTGAAAGCGGCATCGCTCAGGCGCGCACCGAAAGCAGCGGATAGCCGGCCAGCACCGCGCGTCCGGCGAGCATGGCGACGAATGCCTTGATGAGGTCTCCCGGCACGAAGACCAGGCCCGCGAGCGCGACCTCGAAGAAGGCCTTGCCGCTCGAATAGGCGAGCCACGGAACGCCGAAGAGGTAGACCACGCCGATGCCGCCGGCGACGGCGGCGACGAGGAAGCCGATCAGCTGTCTCAGCTCCGGCTGGCTCTCGCGCACCAGGCGCTCGGCGAGGAAGCCGGTCAGGAAGGCGCCGGGCACGTAGCCGATGATATAGCCCGCCGTCGGGCCGGCGAAGATCGCGAGCCCGCCGCGCCCGCCCGCAAGCACCGGCAGGCCGATCGCCACCAGCAGCAGGAACAGCAGGCAGACGGCCGCGCCGCGCTTCGCGCCGAGGATGCACCCGGCGAGCATGACGCCGAGCGATTGGGCGGTGATCGGTACCGGAATGAAGCCGAGCGTGATCGGCGGCAGGAGACCCAGCACGACCATGATGGCGGTGAAAAGCGCGACGAGAACGATGTCTCTGGTGCTCATGCGAATCCCCCGAACGGTTAAGACAAGGTTGAATGCCGCCGAAAGCCGCGCGCGTCAATCGCCATGGCGATCGTATCGGCGTCTTTGAGCGTCAGGATGATCAGCGGAACGATGATCGTCAACGGCCGCACGGGCAGCCCGCGCGCCCGGTGCGCGTCGCGGATGTCCTGGTAGCGCGCGAAGATTTCCGGCACGAAACGGATGACGAGCCCGACCGCGAGGCTGACATCCGCCGCCCGCACGAGACCGAGCCTTTCGGCCGGGCGCAGCAGCCGCGAGATCTCATCCATGAAGGCGGAAATGCCGGTGGTCGCGGTGACGGCGGCGGCAAGCAGGACAAGGCTCGAAAGGCGCAGGAAGACCGTCAGCGCCTCGCCGGGCGAAACGAGGACATAGTTGAACGCCGCAAGGAAGAGGATCGTGAAGAGGACGAAGCGCACCCGGCGGACCGCCTCGCCGAGCTTGATGCCGGTAGAGAGGTAGAGCCCGGCGCAAACCGCGAAGGCCGCGGCGAGCAGGAAGAGCGACGAGGTGAGGAACAGCCCGATCGCCGCCAGGAACAGGAGCGCGAGCTTGGCGCGGACGGGCGCGCGGTGGAGGAGCGTGTCGCCTTCGATGTCGAGGCCGTTCAGCATGCCGCGATCTCCCGGTAGGCGGCGATCGCGTCCGCAGCCGCACCATCCGCCGCAAGCCGCCCCTCGTGGAAGACGAGCACCCGCTCGAAGCCCTGGACGAGGTCGAGGTCGTGGGTGATGACGATCGCCTGCTCGGGAAGCCCGGCGATGGTACGCGCGATCAGCGTCCGGTTCTTAAGGTCGAGCTGGTTGGTCGGCTCGTCGAGGATCAGCAGGTCCGGCCCGGTGACGACGACGCTGGCGATCGCCGCAAGCTGCGTCTCGCCGCCGGAAAGCTCGTGCACCCTGCGCCGGGCGAGATGGGAAATGCCGAAGCGTTCCAGCACCGCGGCGGTGCGGCGGGCGATCTCCTCCCTGGAAAGCCCGCGGTTCTTCAGCCCGAAGGCGATATCCTCCTCCAGGATCGGCAGGATCATCTGGTGCTGCGGGTTCTGGAAGATGAAGCCGGTCTTGCCCCGGGCCTCCTCGGCCTTTTCCGCCGTGTCGAGCCCGTCGACGCTCACGCGGCCCGCCGAGGGCTTCACCAGCCCGTTGATCAGCCGCGCGAAGGTGGTCTTGCCCGAGCCGTTGAGGCCGACGATGCCGATGCGCCGCTCGCTGAGCGCAAGCGTCAGCGGATGGAGCGCGGTGCGCCCGGAAAAACTGACGGAAGCGTCGGTGAAGATGATGTCCAAGGGGCGAATGTCCTGCGTCGCGTTTTCGCCGGAGCTATAGCCAGTTGCGCGCGCGAAGGAAACCGGGTGGAACATCGTGGGAATATATGCCTATCATGGCGCATGACGATTCTCCTTTCCAATGCCGAAGCACGTCGTATCTTCCTCGCCAGGCAGGGTCTTTCGGCCCCTCCCGGCCGCATGCTCGGCAAGGCCGGTTTGCTGCGGCTCATCCACGACCTCGGCTTCGTGCAAGTGGACAGCATCGCCACCGTCGAGCGGGCGCATCACCAAATCCTGTTCTCCCGCAACCAGACCTACCGGCGCGAGCACCTGGCCGAGCTCCTGGAACGGGACGGTGAGCTCTTCGAGAACTGGACGCATGACGCCTCGATCATCCCGAGCGCCTTCTTCCGCTACTGGAAGCACAAGTTCCGCCGCGAGGACCAGGCGATCATCGAGCGCTGGCGCAAGTGGCGCGGTGCGGGCTTCGAGGATGCCTTCGAGGAAACCTACGAGCGGATCGCCACCTCCGGCGCCGTCATGTCGCGGGAGCTGAAGGCCGAGAATCACACGTCGGGCGGCTGGTGGAACTGGCATCCCAACAAGACGGCGCTCGAATATCTCTGGCGCACCGGCAAGGTGGCGATCGCCAGACGCGAGAATTTCCAGAAGGTCTACGACCTCGCCGAGCGCGTGCTGCCGCCGCATCATTTCGAGCCCGAGGTCGGCCACCAGGAATTCGTCGACTGGGCCTGCCGCAGCGCGATGGAGCGGCTGGGTTTTGCGACCCACGGCGAGATCGCCGCCTTCTGGGACCTCGTCACGCCCGAGGAGGCGAAGGCCTGGGTGGCGGAGCATCGCGAAGAGCTGCAGCCGGTGCTGATCGCGCCGGCGGACGGCGGCAAGCCGCGTCCCTCCTACGCGTTTTCCGGCTTCCCGGCCAATCTCGGCGACATCCCTGAGCCGCCGAACCGGCTCAGGGTGCTTTCGCCCTTCGATCCGCTGATCCGCGACCGCAACCGCACCGAAAGGCTCTTCGGCTTCTTCTACCGCATAGAGGTCTTCGTGCCGGAGCCGAAGCGGCAATACGGCTATTACGTCTTCCCGCTCATAGAAGGCGACCGGCTGATCGGCCGCATCGACATGAAGGCCGACCGCAGGGCCGGCACGCTCGACGTGAAGCGGCTCTGGCTGGAGCCCGGCATACGGGCCTCGGCGGGCCGGATGGCGCGGCTCGAAGCCGAGCTGGAGCGCCTGGCGCGCTTTACCGGCGTCGAGCGGGTGGCCTTTCAGGAGGGATGGCGGGAGTAACGTGAAGCGCGCCAAGCGCTCCAGCTATGCCGTCGCCTGTTTAGCGCCAGACCTCTCAATGTACTCGCGCAAATCCGACGTTGCCGCGAAGCCTTTTGGCACGATCCAGGCGGCCCCAGGCCTGCTCGCCTCGATGGCTGCTTCTATCCTTGGCCACCAATAGAGAATATGGGCGGCTTGGTACTGACGGCGAGCGTTAGCCCATTCCGCTGGCAAGTAGATGCCTATGATGCCGAGGTCAGATATTTTTTGTATAAGCGTCGGCCGTTTCAGCATGGCGCGATCGGCAGACACTATCGCATTGCCGCCCACTTTGGCGAACGATTCAATCCAATCCTCATCTTCGAGACTGCACAAGTCGCTGCCGGTAACATTGTCGAAGCGCCATCCTTTCCGAAGGGCGATGTCACTGACCGCTCTCACTATTTTCGGCGAGAGGTGCTCATCTCCGATGATGATCATGCGGCAAGGTCAAGCTCGTATTCGATTGCCTGCTCGACGGCATTTCGCGGAATCTGATACCAGTCGGCAACCGCCTCGTAGTTCTGCTCCTCGGCCCGCCACAAGCCAAATAAGACGGATGTAGGAACGCCATACGGAGCTAGAACCGGCAGACCATGAGCCCGATGCGGATCCAAGATAACGTCCGGAAACGTCTCGGGATCGGGGCGCCAGGACTCGGGAAGATTGCTGGCCGGATGAAACTCGATCCCTTTGGCGAGAAACTGCTCAATCACGTCGTACATAGCGTATTGCCCTGTAACGATATCTCTGAGCTTCGTATCCTTGGTCTCCTCGGCGGTCAGGTGAAAGATGCGCTTTCGGTCGGTTACAAACTTGACGTTGGACAAGGCAAACGGATGCTGGTGGTGCAACTCCTTCCGCGCTGCCGCTGCGGCTTTCCTGATGCTCTGCAAACTGATTTTCTGTCGACGGAAATACTCAATGAACCGTATTTCCATCAGATCATAGAAGCCGATTTCATCCGTACCATCACGCAGCGGATATTGTCGCTCAATTACCGGTCCAGCACCACCGCCGTAACCGCGTAACCAGCCGCGTATTCTGAGTTCGTTGTCGATTTTCAATAGACGTGCGACCTCGCTGACGGTGTAAAAGCCGCCTGTAAGTGGACCGTTTCGGGAGAGTTCGACGGCGCTCATCTATTGATTCCGTTGGTTCATGTCATTCACTATAGCACAGTGCCAATGTAAGGTCGCTTAGGTCAATGGCAATGAAAGTCGCACATAAAAGCCTGGCTGGAGCGCCTGGCGCGCTTTACCGGCGTCGAGCGGTTGATCTTTCAGGAGGGATGCGGGGCTATGGCAGCACGAAACGCCGCGCCGGAGGTTTCTCCGCGACGGTTTGCCTGAAGGGGAAGGGCAGGCAGGGTATCGTAGGTATGTTGGTGTCAGGCTGTTTCCGCCTGCCCGATCGCGGTCCGATCGTCCTGTGCCGTCTGGGGAGCGGAGGTGTCAGTTCCGTTCCCGAGCGACGGCATCCGGGCCGTTTCCCCTGACGGGTCCTGGCCATCTCGCCGCAACCGTCACCGGGGCCGGATTTCGACCGTGAAGGCGTTCCGGTTCGCGACCCGGCTCCCCACCCGATGACGCCATCAGTATGGCGGAAGCCACGGAGGCGGGGAAAAAACGACGCGACATTTCCGCCAAGTGCCTGTGTTTCAAGCGACAGGCCGCAAGAATCATCCCCGCTTTGCGGCGCTTTCGGCGGGGATGGCTTGCCGGCTAAAACTCCGGGCGGGGCTTCTCGATCCCCGGGATGGCGCTGATCTTCTCGGCGAGGAAGTCGACCAGCAGCCGGACCCGCGCAATGCCCGCCCGTTCCGGGACGATCAGCATGCTCAGCGGCACCGGCAACGGCGAATGACCGGGCAGGATCGCCACGAGCCGGCCGGCCGCGAGAAGATCGTCGACGAGCCATTGGTGGGCCGGCGCAATGCCGCGTCCGGCGACAAGGGCTTCGCGCGCGGCCAGCCCGTGGTCGACCCGAAATCGGCCGCTGAAAGATATGGCATGATGCTCGCCGTCCGGCCCCCGCAGGGAGAGCATGTCGCTTCCCGCCACATTCGACATCCGGATGCCCTCGTGGCCGGACAGGTCCTGCGGCACGGCCGGCACGCCCCGCGCCGCCAGATAGTCCGGTGCCGCCACCAGCAGGCGCCGGGACTGGCCGAGGGCGCGCAGTTTCATGGAGCTGTCGGTGAGCGGACCGAGGCGGAGCGCGATATCGGCGCCCTCCCGCACGAGATCGACGCGCTCGTCGGTGAGGCTGAGATCGACCGCGATATCGGGATAGCGATCCTGAAAGGCGAAGATCAGCCGGCTGACATGCAGGACCCCGAAGGCGGCCGTGCAGGAAATCCGGATCGTGCCGGCCTGAGCGCCGCGCGCGCTGCGCGCCTCGTCGGCGGCCTTTTCAACGAGGCGCAGGATCTGGGCGCTGTCGGCATAATAGCGGCTGCCTTCCTCGGTCATCGTGACGCGCCGGGTGGTCCTGCTGAGCAAAGGCACGCCTACGGCCTCCTCGAGCTCCCGCAGATGCCGCGTGATCGTCGATTGGCCGATCCCGAGCTCACGCGCGACCGCCGTGAGGCTGCCACGCTCGGCCACGCGAACGAAGGTGCGCATTCTTTCCAGCGTGACGTCGGATTTATCCATTATCCGGCACAATGTTATGCATTGGCTGCATATACCGGATCGCACCCGCGTCGTCTATCTGAAGGGTCAGTTCCAACCCGAAGGATCGCTGACTCATGAAAGTTCTACTCGTTTTCGCTCATCCCGAACCACGTTCGCTGAACGGCGCGCTTCGCGACGTCGCCATCCGGGAACTCGAAGCCCAAGGCCATGAGGTGCGGGTGACGGATCTCTATGGAGACGGCTGGAAATCCGAGGTCGACCGTGCCGATTTCCCCTCCCTGGCACCGCAGGCGCGGCTAAGGCCCGCAGCAGCCTCCGCCGAGGCCTTCGCCGCCGAGACGCTGACCGAGGATGTCAGGGCCGAGCACGCGAAGCTCCTGTGGGCCGACGTCCTGATCCTCCAGTTTCCGCTCTGGTGGTATACCATGCCGGCCATCCTCAAGGGCTGGGTCGACCGGGTCTACGCATACGGCTTCGCCTATGGGGTCGGCGAACATAGCGACAGGCATTGGGGCGACCGCTTCGGCGAGGGAACCTTCGCCGGCAAGCGTGCCATGCTGATCGTGACTGCCGGCGGATGGGAGGAGCATTATTCTCCCCGTGGGGTCAACGGGCCGATCGACGACCTGCTTTTCCCGATCAATCACGGGATCCTCTATTATCCCGGCTACGACGTGCTTCCGCCGTTCGTCGCCTACAGGGTCGATTGTCTCGACGGGGCCGGCTTCGAGCACCTTGCCGAGCGCTTGCGCGAGCGGATGCGCACGATCGGTTCCACGCCGCCCATACCCTACCGCAGGCAGAACGGCGGAGACTACCTGATCCCGAGCCTTCAGCTCCGGCCCGACCTCGGCGGCCAAGATGCTGCCGGCTTCGCGCTGCACCTCAAAGGCGCGGACCCTGCGCATCGGTCTCCCGAAGTGCCGGCGCAGGATGCATCCCTCAGCCGGACCTGACCGATCGTCGGGCATCCTCGAAGGCGGAGCGATCTCTCTCGTCAGCGATCGCCGGAGAGCCGGTCGACCGTTGCCAGAAGGCAGGCAGGCGCGATAGGCTTTCCGATGATATGCGCTCCGTCCATGTCCGCCGGCAGATGGAGTTCGGTATGGCCGCTGAGAAATGCGAAGGGGATGCCGCGCTGGTGCAGGCGTTCTGCGACGGGATAGCTGTTTTCGTCGGACAGTTCGAAATCGAGGAGTGCGAGGTCGATTTCCTCGCTCTCGACGGCGGCAAGAGCTGCTTTCACCGACGCGAAGGGGCCAACGACATGATGGCCGGCACGGCGCAGGTTGGCCGCGTGGTCCTCGGCGATAAGCCATTCATCCTCGACGACGAGGATCCGTACAGGGTCTGCCACCAGAGTCTCCTACCGTGATAGAGCATTTCCGTGACTCCGTTTAAAACGGAAATGCTCTGGGTCGAACGGGATATAGGTCTCCAAACACCCAGGATCGAAAGTTGTTTCCACCGGTGACTTAAACGTCCATGATGGATTTCGTCACGGCAGGGCATTCCTTTCCGCTATGAAGTTCGACGCGGCCGCCTTCAACCCGCCATTCGCGCCGACACGCGGGAACGTCGCAATGATGCGTTCGTTTCCGCTGCTCCACGAGCGGATCGGGATGTAGAATGAGAGGTCGCGCCGGCGTTTCAGGCCGGCGCGACCGGACTGGCGCGCCGGCTGCGGGGGTGGGTCGCCGGTTGTTTTCCGTCAGGCGGAGCCGACGCCGGCCACGCGGTCCAGCTCCGCGAGCGCGTCGTCGGGAAGGGCGAGCCCGGCGGCTGCGAGGTTTTCGCGCAGGTGCACGAGCGACGAGGTGCCGGGGATCAGAAGAATGTTGGGCGCGCGGCGAAGCAGCCAGGCGAGTGCCACCTGCATCGCCGTCGCCTGCAGGCGCCGGGCAACGTCGGACAGGCTGGACGACTGCAGCGGGCTGAATCCGCCGAGCGGGAAGAACGGCACATAGGCGATGCCGTCGCGGGCAAGATCGTCGACCAGCGCGTCGTCGCCGCGATGCACCAGATTGTAGTGGTTCTGCACGCAGACGATTTCGGCGATGCGGCGCCCTTCCGCGACCTGCGCGGGGGTGACGTTGCTGAGCCCGATGTGGCGCACGAGACCCTGCCGCTGAAGCTCCGCCAGCGCGGTGAGCGGCGCCTCGATCGAACCTTCGGCGGGCCCATGCGCGTCGAACATGATGCGCAGATTGACGACGTCGAGAACGTCGAGCCCGAGATTGCGCAGGTTGTCGTGCACGGCCGCGGTCAGCGCTTCGGGCGAGAAGGCGGGCAGCCACGATCCGTCTTCGCCGCGCCGGGCGCCGATCTTGGTGACGATGACGAGATCGTCGGAATAGGGGTGGAGCGCCTCGCGGATCAGCCGGTTGGTGACGTGCGGACCGTAGAAATCGCTGGTGTCGATGTGGTTCACGCCGCTTTCCACCGCCTCGCGCAGCACGGCCAGCGCCGCATCGTGGTCCTTGGGCGGGCCGAACACGCCGGGTCCCGCGAGCTGCATGGCGCCGTAGCCGAGCCGCTTCACGCTGCGGTCGCCGAGGGTGAACGTTCCGGATTGGTCGATACTGGACATGATCTGTCTCCTTTCAACGAGGATATGAAGATAGGCATTGTCCGGATTTGCGATAACGGGGTACAATCCGAACGGGTTGTGCGGAGAAGCGAACAGTGAAGGTCGATCTGGGGGATCTGAACGCCTTTGTCGCGGTGGCGCGTGCCAAGGGCTTTCGCGAGGGTGCCCGCGCAAGCGGCCTCAGCGCATCGGGCCTGAGCGAGGCGGTGCGCCGGCTGGAAGCACAGCTCGGCGTCAGGCTGCTCAACCGCACGACGCGCAGCGTCATGCCGACCGAGGCGGGAAGCGGCCTGCTGGAACGGCTGGGCCCGGCCCTGAGCGAGGTCGAGGCGGCACTCGACGTGGTCAACGGCTATCGCGACAGGCCGGCGGGCACGCTCAGGCTCAACGTGCCGGTCAGCGCGGCGCGGCTGGTGCTGCCGCGCATCGTCGCGCCATTCCTTGCCGCCTATCCCGATATCCGGCTGGAGGTGATCACCGAGGAAAGCTTCGTCGACGTGCTTGCCGCCGGCTGCGACGCCGGCATCCGTTATGACGAGCGGCTGGAGCAGGACATGATCGCGGTGCCGATCGGACCGCGCATTCAGCGCTTCGCCACCGCCGCGTCTCCCGCTTATCTCGACCGCTGCGGCAGGCCGGAGCATCCCGGCGAACTGCTCGGCCATACCTGCCTGCGCGGCCGCTTTTCCTCCGGCTCGATGCCGCCGTGGGAATTCGAGCGCGATGGAGAGGTCGTGCGGATCGACACTGCGGGGCCGCTGATCGTGCAGGTCGGGGGAGCGTTCGATCTCGCCGTCGATACGGCGATCGCCGGCGCGGGCATTGTCCACCTCTTCGAGGACTGGCTGCGCCCGCATTTCGAAAGCGGTGCGCTCGAACCTATCCTCGAACCGTGGTGGGAGCGCTTCCCGGGGCCGTTCCTCTATTATCCCGGACGGCGGCTCGTGCCTGCGCCGCTGCGGGCCTTCATCGACTTCGTCAAGGCGTCGGCCGAGCGGGCCTGAGCCCTCAGTAGATCGCGGTCTTGGCGATCTTGATGCCGAAGCCTTCCAGGCCGACATAGTGGCGCTCGCGCGATGCGATGAGCTTGATCGAGGTGATGCCGAGATCCTTCAGGATCTGCGCGCCGAGGCCGATTTCCAGCCATTCGTTTTCGCGCGCCTGCGCCTCGTCATGCGCCTCGCGGTCGTGCTTGCCCTTGCGCGCGGTCTGCGAAGCGCCGACGCCGACGGAGCCTTCGCGCAGGTAGACGATGACGCCGCGCCCCTCTTCGGCAAGGCGTTTCATGATCCGCTCGATCGGGCGATCCGCGCCGAAGACGTCGCCGCCGACATTTTCCAGATGCAGCCGGACCGGGATGTCGACGCCGTCGCGGATGTCGCCGAAGACGACCGCGAGATGCTGCATCGGGTCCCAGGGCAGCGAATAGGTATGGCCCTTCGCGCGGCCGTAGGGGGTCTCGACGTCGAAGGCGGCACCATGCTCGATCAGCGTTTCCTTGCGCTGGCGGTAGGCGATGAGATCGGCGACGGAGACCTGCTTCAGACCGTGCGCCTCGGCAAAGCTTGCAACCTGCGGCCCGCGCATCACCGTGCCGTCGTCGTTGACGAGCTCGCTGATCACGCCGATCGGCGGCAGGCTCGCGAGCCGGCAGAGGTCGACGGCGGCCTCCGTATGGCCCGAGCGCATCAGCACGCCGCCCTCGCGGGCGACCAGCGGGAAGATGTGGCCGGGGCGCACGAAATCGGTCGCGCCGACATTCGGATTGGCGAGGTTGCGCACCGTCAGCGTCCGGTCGTCGGCGGAAATGCCGGTCGTCGTGCCGTGCTTGAAATCGACGGAGACGGTGAAGGCCGTGGTGTGCGCCGAATCGTTTTCCGCCACCATGGCATTCAGGTTGAGGCGCTTGGCCTCCTCGCGCGGCATCGGCGTGCAGACGATGCCGGAGGTGTGGCGCACGATGAAGGCCATCTTCTCCGGCGTGCAGTGGACGGCGGCGACGATCAGGTCGCCCTCGTTCTCGCGGCCGTCGTCGTCCATGACGACGACGATCTCGCCGGCCTCGAAGGCGCGGATGGCATCGACGACACGCTTCTGGTCATAGGACATGGGAAACCTCGTTATTTCAGCCGGCCGGTCTGGCCGCGGTCGCGCAGATAGTGGTCGGCGATGGTGCAGGCGACCATTGCCTCGCCGATCGGCACGGCGCGGATGCCGACGCAGGGGTCGTGGCGGCCCTTGGTGCGCACGTCCACCTCGTTGCCGTCGGCATCGATCGACCGGCGCTCGGTGAGGATCGAGGAGGTCGGCTTGATGGCGAAGCGGGCGACCACCGGTTGGCCGGTGGCGATGCCGCCGAGGATGCCGCCGGCATTGTTGGACAGGAAGATCGGGTCGCCGGCCGCGCTGACGCGCATCTCGTCGGCATTCTCCTCGCCGGTGATTTCGGCGGCGGCGAAGCCGTTGCCGATCTCGACTCCCTTGACGGCATTGATCGACATCAGGCCTGAGGCGATGTCCTGGTCGAGCTTGGCATAGATCGGCGCGCCGATGCCCGCCGGCACGCCTTCGGCCACCACCTCGACCACGGCGCCGACGGAGGAGCCCGCCTTGCGGATGCCGTCGAGATACTCCTCCCATACAGGGACGATGGCCGGGTCGGGCGCGAAGAACGGGTTCTCGTTCACCTGGCGCCAGTCCCAATTGTCGCGGTTGATGCGGTGCTTGCCGATCTGCACGAGGGCGGCACGCACGACGAGGCCCGGCACGACCTTGCGCGCCAGCCCGCCGGCAGCCACCCGTGCCGCCGTCTCGCGCGCCGAGGAGCGCCCGCCGCCGCGATAGTCGCGGATGCCGTATTTGACGTCATAGGTATAGTCTGCATGGCCGGGACGGTAGCGCCGGGCGATCTCGCCGTAATCCTTGGAGCGCTGGTCGGTGTTCTCGATCAGCATGGAGACCGGCGTGCCGGTGGTGATCATCGTCTCGCCGTCGTCGTCGAGCATCACGCCGGAGAGCACCTTGACGAGGTCGTCCTCGCGGCGCTGGGTGACGAAGCGCGACTGGCCCGGCTTGCGCTTGTCGAGCCAGGCCTGGATCTCGCCAAGCGTGAAGCGGATGCCGGGGGGGCAACCGTCGACGACGCAGCCGAGCGCCGGCCCATGGCTTTCGCCCCAGGTGGTGACGCGGAAGAGATGACCGAAGGTATTGTGCGACATGGCGGCAGACCGGACCGGAGAATGATTGTGCAATTGACTGCACCCGCGTTTCTCTTAGTGGAAAACAGCGGGAAGGGACAAGGCTTTCGCGTTGTCGCCCGCGGTTTTTCGGCGCGAGCCGGTGTCCGGCATGCCTGCCGCCGCCCCGGCGGCTCCGTTTTCGCTCCTCTCTTTCCTCTTGATCCGGGCGGGAAAGGGGAATGGCAGCGGCGCGGCATCTTCCTTCTCCCCGCATGCGGGGAGAAGGTGCCGGCAGGCGGATGAGGGGCATTTGCGGAGACGGGACGCGCAGCCGAAGGATCAGGACGCCAGTTTCCATTGGTTGGCGGTTGCGAAGGTGAGGAAGTCGTCGCGCGAGAGGGGTCTTGCGAAGGCGAAGCCCTGCAGGAGGTCGCAACCGAGCACGCTCAGCATCTCCGCATGCTGCATCGTTTCCACCCCTTCCGCCACGATCTCGATGCCGAGCGAGCGTCCGATATCGATGATGGAGCGCACGAGCGCCTGCTCGTGGCGCGACGCAAGAATGGGAGCGACCAGTTGCCGGTCGATCTTCAGCCGCTTGGGCTTCAGCTTCAACAGGCTGACGATCGAGGTATGCCCGGTGCCGAAGTCGTCGATCTCGATGTCGATGCCGAGCGCCTTGATCTTCGCGATGTTGTCGAGGACGATATCGTCCGTCTCGTCGAGGAAGATCGATTCCACCAGTTCGAAGGAGATCTGGCCCGGATTGATCGAAAGGCCGGTGAGACTGTTGACGAGGGTTTCGTCGCGCAGGCGCTTGGCCGAGACGTTGACGGAGATCTTCGGAACGATCACGCCCTTGGCCGCCCAGCGGCTGCAATCGATCAGCGCCTTTTCGAGAACGATCCGGTCGAGCGTGGAGACGACGTTGAGATCCTCCGCGATCTTCAGGAACCGGTCGGGCGCAAGGATGCCGTCACGCGGATGATGCCAGCGGATCAGCGCCTCGACGCCGGCGAGCTTCAGCGTGCCGGCATCGATCTGCGGCTGGTAGAAGGGGACGAACTCGTTGTTCTCGATACCTGACAGGATATCGTCGGCGATCCGCTTGTTGGTGATGATTTCCGCCTGCAGCGCCTCGGTGAAGAATTCGTAGCGGTTGCGGCCGAGCGCCTTTGCCCGGTAGAGCGCGATATCGGCGTTGACGAGCAACTGCCGCGTATCGAGCCTGCGCCCCTTCGTGCGGGCGATGCCGATGCTGACGCCGAAGCGGCACATATGGCCGTGATAGTCGACCGGATGCTGCATCAGGCTGATGATGCGCTGCGACAATGCGGTGAGATAGCTCTGGCCGATGGTGTCGCCGATCACGATGACGAATTCGTCGCCGCCGATGCGCGCGACGAGATCCTCCTCCCGCACGCAGGAGCGCAGGATGCGCGAGGCGTGGACGAGCAGCGCGTCGCCGGCGGCATGGCCGAGCGTGTCGTTGATCTGCTTGAAACGGTCCAGGTCGATATGAAGGATGCCGAGCCGGATTTCCTCCTGGCGGCTGAGGGCGGCGAGCTTGTTCAGCTCGTCGTCGAGCTTGCGCCGGTTGGCGAGCTCCGTCAGCGGGTCGTGCAGCGCATTGTGCTCGATGCGGTGGTTGGCCTGCTTCAGGTTGGCGATATTCCTCTGGCGCTCGCTGACGAGCCCGCCGGTCAGGAAGATCGGCACGATGATGACGGCGGCGGCGCCTGCGATCAGCAGGCGGACCTCGTTGCGGTTTTCGGGCGGATTGTTCCAGCCTCCGCGCGGAATGGCCGCCAGCTCCCACCGTCCGCCCGGAAAGTCGAGCACGCGCAGCACCGGCGAGTTGCGGAAGATCGCCGGATCGCCGAAGAACGGATCCTGGACGTTGTTGGCGACGCTGACGTCGCGTACCGAGAGCAGGATGTCCTTGCCGCCCGCCCAGCCGGGCCGGCTTTTCTCGTCCGCGGCGCCGATCAGCCCGGCGTCGATATAGAGCTGGCGCTCGTCGATGATGCCGTCGATATAGCCCCACAGCGCGCTGCGTCCCGGCTCCTGGGTGAAGATCGGCATGAAGAGGTCGAAGCCGCGCGTGCCGTTCGGCAGTTGCACCGGCCCCAGCATCATCGGTTCGCGCTGGCGCGGGTCCAGGTTGGCGGCGGTCCGGAAGGAACCGAATTTCTTGAAGTCGATGCCGAGATGCCCCTCGTTGCCCTTCAGGGGAAAGGTGTGCGTTACGACCGCATCGGGCGCGACGCCGATGCGGCGGAACTGCGAATTCTGCAGGAGCAGCCGGCGCGCGAAGAGATGGAACTGGCTCTGGGCGTTTTCCGGCGAAATCGAATAGAGGTCGGCAAAGCTGCGCAGCGCGGCGACATTCGCGCCGATCTCGGCCTGCAGGCGCGCGCCGATGAGGTTGAGTTCGTTTGCAACCGCGCCCTGGAGCTCGTTCAGGTGGACGCGCTCGTTCTGCTTTTCGTAGTAGAGGCCGGCGGTGACGATCATGGCCGCGGCCATCGCCGCGGGGAAGAGGGACGGCCGGGCCCATTCGGCGGCGGTCCGCAGGCGGCGACGGAAGGCGGCAAGAACGACCAAAGATTTATTCCCAATATCCGATCCGCCATCATAGGAACGTGTCCATTAAGATTGGATTGACCGGGTGCGGGAAAAACCGCCTATTCCCGCCGCCGCCGGCTGCGGCGGATTTCTCCCCATCCACCGAAAAGAGGCGGCGGGGGACTTGATCGCGGCCGGCTTTGCCTCCATCCATTGTCGCCGAAATGCCAAGTAGAAGGGCAAATTCCGCCATATTCCGAGCGCATCAAGAAACGATCGGAGCGATTCCAGGAAAAGTGCGCGGCGGTTTTCCGTTCGCAATCGCGTAAAAACAAAAGGATAGAGCATCTCGGGCAACGCGGGGATGCTCTGGGGAAAAGGCTGATTGATTCATGAGGGTTCGTAGGATGCGGTTCTTGATTTCAGCCCTGATGGCGACCGCGGGCTTCCTTGCCCCGCTCAGCGCATTCGCCGAAAGCGCGGATGTGGAGGCAGTGATCACAAATGTCGATACGTCCGGCCTCAGTCTTTCGCTCGACGACGGCCAGAAGTACCAGGCCCCGGAGGAGTTCAACTTCGAGGGCTTGAAGCCGGGCGTGAAGGTGCTGGTCTTCTACACCGAAGTGGACGGCAAGCGCGTCATCAACGACCTGGAAATCGTCCAGTAGAGTTCGCGCTATCCGACTACTGTCGTGTAATGTGAGTAGAATTTTCCGGGCAGCGCTACCTCTTTGCTTTCGTAAGCAATTCTGACGGAAAACCGCTAAGCGTTTTTCCTGGAATTGCCTCAGAGCCAGCGCGTGCCGGCCTCGTCGATCCGGAGGACGCGATCCTGCCAGATCGGGGCTTCCGCCGCATCCTCGGCATCCATGCCGTTCAGCCTGAAGATCGCCCGGAAAACGCCGCCATGGCTGACGCAGACGGTCGGCCGCGAGACATCCTTCAGCCACGAGGCCACGCGCCAGGAGAGGATCTCGTAGCTTTCCGCATCCTCGCCGGGCGGAATGAAGTCCCATTTCGATTTCGCCCGCTCGGCGACGCGTTCCGGCACGCTTTCGGCGAGCTCGGCAAGGGTGAAACCCTCCCAGTCTCCGAAGGAGACCTCGATGAGGCGATCGTCGGTGCGGTAATCGGCGGGCTTCAGCCCCATCGCGCCGCGCAGGCGCTCCATGGTCTCCCGCGTGCGCCCAAGCGGGCTGCTGACGAAATCGTAGCCGCCGGCGCTTTCGCCGAGAAGCGCGGCGAGCGCCACGCCGTTGCCGGTCGCCTGGGAACGGCCGGTATCGTTCAGCGGAATGTCCTTCTGTCCCTGCAGCCTGCCTTCGGCATTCCAGGCGGTCTGGCCGTGGCGGATCATGTAGATGAGCAAGGAAGCGGTCCCGGTAAGCTGATCAGTCCTTGATGACCGAGATGTCCGGCGCGTCGACGGCCTTCATTCCGACGACATGGTAGCCGCTGTCGGCGTGGTGCACCTCGCCGGTGACCGAGCGGGAGAGGTCGGAGAGCATGTAGAGCCCGACATCGCCCACTTCCTCGATCGTCACCGTGCGGCGCAGCGGCGCGTTGTACTCGTTCCATTTCAGGATATAGCGGAAATCGCCGATGCCGGATGCCGCGAGCGTCTTGATGGGGCCTGCGGAGATCGCGTTGACGCGGATGTTCTTCGGGCCGAGGTCGACGGCGAGATACTTCACGCTCGCCTCCAGAGCCGCCTTGGCGACGCCCATGACGTTGTAGTTCGGCATCACCTTTTCCGCGCCGTAATAGGTCAGCGTCAGGAGAGAGCCGCCCTCCGTCATCAGCTTCTCGGCGCGCCGCGCGACCGAGGTGAAGGAATAGACGGAGATCTGCATCGTCTTGGCGAAGTTTTCCGGCGAGGTGTCGACATAGCGCCCCGTCAGCTCGTCCTTGTCGGAAAAGCCGATCGCATGAACGACGAAATCGATCTTGCCCCAGAGCTTCTCGATATTGTCGAAGACGGCATCGATCGTCGCCTCGTCGCCGACATCGCAGTGGCCGACGAGAACGCCGCCGATCTCGGCTGCGAGCGGCTCGACGCGCTTCTTCAAGGCGTCTCCCTGATAGGTGAATGCGACTTCGCCACCCTGCTCGTGGATGGCCTTGGCAATGCCCCAGGCGATCGAACGGTTGTTGGCGACGCCCATGATGACGCCGCGCTTGCCCTTCATCAGACCAGATGCCTGAACCATGGAATGCCCCCTGAAACTTTAGCTGCCCTGCCTATGGCATAGCCGGCTTTGCGGTTCAAGCGGATGGGGGTTCAGGAACTGTTAGCACCCGTAATAATGGGTGCTCTTGTCATAAAACCATTACAGATAAAGACCTTCCTTGAGACTTCTCATCAGGTCGATCATTTTTTCATCCGGCTTTTCCCACAGGAGAAGGCGGACTGCGACGACGAGGTCGGCCCGCTTGCCGGACGAGTCGGCAAGTCCTTCGCCCTCGATGCGGATGGATTTGTCGGATCCGGTCCAGGCCGGGACGGTGAGGGGAAGTGTTCCGAGCGGTCCTTCGACCGTGGTCTCGCAGCCGAGAACCGCATTTTCGATGGTCAGCGGAAGCTCCGTGTGAAGCTCGAAGCCGTCGACGCGGAAGCGCCCCGGCGCGATGCGCAGCGTCACCACGGCATCGCCGCGCTTCATCTTCTCGATACGGTGCCCCTGCTCGCGCAGGCGAATCACGTGGCCTTCGGTCATTCCCGGACCAAGCTGGACCTTCAGCGACTGTCCGTCCTCGATCTCGACGCTGACCCTCGTGCGATTGAGAATGTCCTCGACCGTCACGACGGCGTCGCAGACGAGATCGGGCGCCTTGTCCGCCGTCCTGGCGCGCATGCCGCGGATCGTGCGCACGATGGCGGAGATGATGTCCGCGGCCGGGGCGGGGGAGCGGCCGGTCTCGCTCTCCTCGTCCGCCGTCTCGTCCTTCGGTTCGGGGCGGCTTTCCGCCGCGCGCGGCTGCGCATTGGCCGCCTGCGGGCGCGCTGCCTGCGGTTTTGCTTCCGTCTGCTGCTGGCGGGCGTCGACGCCGAAGATGCGGGCGATCATCTCCTCCGCGGTCTCGTCGAACGGCTTTTCGGTTTCCCCGCCCGTCTTGCGCTCGGCCTCGCGCCGGCGCATCTGCTCCATCCGGCGCAATCGCGCCTCGCGATGGGCGCTGTCGTAGCGGCTGCGCTTTTCCGGATCGCGCAGGAGATCATAGGCGCGTCCGGCCTCGGTGAAGCGGATCGTGGCGAAAGGGTCGTCCCGGTTCTGATCGGGGTGCACGGACTTGGCGAGCGAGCGCCAGGCGGCCTTGATCTCTTCCTGATCGGCGTTCCGCCGAACGCCCAGAACCGAATAGGGGTCACGCATTACATCCACCCAATACTCAAACTCGAAACGGTGCCGGACGCGTCTGAACAAGCTGCGCCGGAACGACGGGGGCCGCCATGTCCCGCCGGTGCCATATTGGCATCAACCTCCTAACCAGTGGTTACGCCGGAGAGAGGCGGGAATCGCGAAGGATGCAAAAAGGGGGTCAACCCTGGCGGTCGAAAGCCGTGAGCAGCCATTCGCCGTCGCGGGTAAGGCAGGTGCGCCCGGAAAAATTGGCGATGCCCTGATAGGAATGGCGGGTGGTCACGAAATCGCGGCAGGTGCGCCCCTCCGGATCGTGGCTTTCGGCGATCTGGTTGATCACGCCGGCGCTGCCGGAGGCCGTGTTGGCCCAGGGAACGGGGGTGCCGGCATTGCGCGAAAGATCGGTGGAGGAGACCGCGTTCTTGACGGTGATCTCGTCGGAAAGCCTGTCGCGGGCGCCGGGGACCGATCCGGTCTTCACGGCCTTGTCGACCGTCATATCCGACGCGAAATCAAGCCCGCCGCCCATGCAGCCGGAAAGAAGCATGGCAGACACAGCCGCCGCAGCGGCCATGGTACACTTCGTCCACAATGGGTTTGTCTCTCGTTGCGACTTTGCTATGACGTTCACTCCCGCCCGGACACCGGACATTCGAAACGGTATTGGAATCGATAATGAACGAGGATGCGTTAACAAGCGGTGACTTCACAGAGGAAAACGAGCCCTATTCCCTTTTTGGCACATGGCTGAGGGAAGCGGGCAACAGCGAGCCGAACGATCCCAATGCCGTGGCGCTCGCCACCGTCGACGCCTCGGGAATGCCGAACGTGCGCATGGTGCTGCTGAAGGATTTCGACGAGCGCGGCTTCGTCTTCTACACCAATTTCGAAAGCCGCAAGGGCGAGGAGCTTCTCGGCGCCCGCAAGGCGGCGATGTGCTTCCACTGGAAGACGCTGCGCCGGCAGGTGCGGGTGAGGGGGCCGGTCGAGGTCGTCTCCGACGCGGAGGCCGATGCCTACTACACCTCGCGCCCGCGCGGCAGCCGGATCGGCGCCTGGGCGTCGAGGCAGTCGCGCCCGCTGGAAAGCCGTTTCGCCCTTGAAAAGGCCGTTGCCGAATATACCGCGCGTTATGCGATCGGCGAGATCCCGCGGCCGCCCTACTGGTCCGGTTTCCGGATCAGGCCGGTTTCGATCGAGTTCTGGCACGACCGGCCCTTCCGCCTGCACGACCGGGTGGAGTTCGCGCGCGCCGAAGGCGGGCAGGGATGGAAGAAGACCCGGATGTATCCTTGACCGGCCGTGGCTCTCAATCGAGAGCCTTGCGGGCGGCCACCCAGTCGGCGACGTGTCGCACCATGGCCGGCGCATGGGCCGGATCGTCTGCAAGGGCTGCAAGCTCCGAGAGGCGGTGCGCGCCGGTCAGGATGTCGATGCGCCGCCTATCCAGCGTCCTGCCGGTAATCGTTTCGTAGCGGGAAACGATGCGGGCGGTCAGGTCGGGCGAGATGAAATTCGAATAGACGAATTCCTGATGGAGCGGGCCGAAGCCGGAATCGGCGAAGTCGTAGATGCCGTTGAGCCGGCGCTTGCGATGGTCGAAGGCCATGTTCCAGCCGTGTCCGTCGAAGAAGCCGTAGGTCTCGCCGTGGGGATCGGGCGGCAGGTTCCGCCAGGCGCGGACCGTTTCTTCGCCATACGCACCGAGGTCGGGAGGAAGCACGGGCAGGGCCCTTTCCAGGACGGCCTGCGGCTCCAGCCACGGCTCGACCGGCCGGGCACCGGCGGCCTTCATCACCCCTGCGTTAAGCGCATGCAGTTCGGCGTAGAAGAGAGCCAGCCGTTCGGCGAGATCCTGACGCGCATCCTGCGGAAGCGTTTCGTACTGCGCACCGACGAGATGCTCGCCCTCGATCTTTTCGTGGCGGGAGAAGAGCGGCGGCCCCTCGTGCAATGTGAGCTGCGGCACGCAGATCGTGACGGCCGGCCGGATGACGGCAAGAAGCGCGGCCTCGCGGCGCAGCGCTTCCTCCGCCACCGCATTCACCGGAAACTTGAAGACCAGCCGCCCGTCGACCTCGACCGCCTTCGAATGCCAGCCCTGCGCCATCATCGAAAACCGCGAACCGGCCAGTTGCGCAAACCGGCCCACGATGATGCCGCGGTACTTCTCCAGTTCATCCTCTGTCGTCATGGGGAACCATCTAATTCGTTGCTCGCATGAGAACAATTGCCGATGGGCAACGTCCCGGCGCAAACTCGGGCGAGGGGCTTTCCAGAAATTCAGCGATAGACTCACGGCGATTGCCGATGCGCAGAACGACGATTCTTATCCTGTCGTCTTCGATATGCGCGATCACTCGGTAGTCGCCGACCCGGTACTTCCAGAAATCGCCGAGTTCGGAGCCTTTCACGGTTTCCCCTATGGAACGGGGATTATCCAGCCTGGCAACGCGCTCATGAGGAAACGGAGAATTCGGGTCGCATCCACGTGCCCAAGCTTTTCAAGTTCTCGTTCGGCTGCTCGCTGGATCTCAATTTTTCCAAGCCATATCGCTTCGGCAGTTCTGCGAGTGGAACGCTGTCGCTATCGCCGCGCCGCAAATCCTCAAGCCGCTTTTCAGCAAGATACAAGCCGCTTTTCAGCAAGATAGATGTCTTCGAGATCATCCAGATGCTCGAGAATGGCCTCGCGTGCATAGAAGCTCTTGCTCCGGCCGGTTCGCTTGGCGAGTTCTTCAAGGCGCGATTCGATTTCTGGCGGAAGCCGCAAGGCGAGCATGATGGCTACTCCGGTTGCTATACATATATAGCGGTAGACATCATCAATGCCGAGCGCTGGTCTTCCACTTTAGCGCCGCATCAGCCGGAACGGAATGCCGGAGGCGAGCGCCGAGACGTATCGTTGCTTCTGGTAAAGCCCGTTGAGCGAGATGCGCGGCAGCGCGGTCAGCCTGTCGGGAGAGGTGCGGTCGAGGGTTCCGGGCTCGGTCGTCACCGCGACGCGGAAGCCGAGCTCCCGTGCGATCCCGTGTTCGCGCGGCGAGACGGCATGCCGGTCGCCATAGGGGTAGGCGAAGGTGTCGGGCCGCCTGCCGGCGATCGCCTCGACCCGTTCGGCCGACTGCTCCATCTCCCTGCGTGCCTCGTCCTCGTCAAGCCGCGCCAGCGCGCGGTGGCTGATCGTATGGGCGCCGAGCGTGACGAGCGGGTTGGTGACGAGGCTCTTGAGTTCCGGTTCGCGCATCACCAGCCGGTCGGTGATCAGCATGGGGTCGACGCCATGCGTGCGCGCAAGCGCGTCGAGCCTTGCGACGGCGGCCGCCTCGTCGCTCTCGTGCACGAAGGCGGCAAAACGCGAGAATGCCGCCTGCTTCTGGGGAGTGCCGGCGAGCGGCAGCGTCACTGGGCCGGCGCCGAAATCGAATTCGATCTGCGGGAGGCCGCGCAGCAGGCTTGCCAGCGTCTCCCACCAGATGCTGTGCGTCTTGTCGACTAGCCCGCCGGCGACGAAGATGGTGAAGGGGACCTGATGCTCGGTGAAGACAGGCTGGGCATGCACCGCGTTGTTGCGGTAGCCGTCGTCGAGCGTGAAGGCGGCGAAGCGTTCGCCCTGTCCGCCGTCCTCCAGCCGTTCGGGAAGCGCGCCGAGCGGCACGAAGCGGTAGCCGTCGGCGGCGAGATGCCGGATGGTCCGGTCCAGGAATTCCGGCGTGATTTCCAGATGTGCGTTGGGATCGAAGTCCTGCGGCACCTTCGGGCGGACGTGATGGAGGGTGAAGATCGCGCCGCGTCCGCGCGCCGAAGCCATCAGGCCGGCGCGCTCCGCCAGGAGGGCGAATTCCAGGCCGCTGGTGATGGCCGCCCGTTTCAGTCCGCGGCGCATGGCATTGCTGATCATCGTGGACATGCGTCCTCCCGCTTCGGTCGAAACCGCAAGCTTTATGCCGGGATTCTGGTATCCGGGGAGTTAACGGACGCAGGCGGCTGCTGCCGGACTACGCCTTCGTGCCGCCGACGGTGATCTGGTCCATCCTCAAATGCGGCTGGCCGACGCCGACGGGAACCCACTGGCCGGCCTTGCCGCAATTGCCGATGCCGGTGTCGAGCTTGGTGTCGTTGCCGATCATCGTGACCCGCTTCATGGCGTCCGGACCGTTGCCGATCAGCATCGCGCCCTTGACCGGCGCACCGACCTTGCCGTCCTCGATGAGATAGGCCTCGGTGCAGCCGAAGACGAACTTGCCCGACGTGATGTCGACCTGGCCGCCGCCGAAGGAGACGGCATAGATGCCTTTCTTCACCGAGGCGATGATTTCCTCGGGCGTCCTGTCGCCGGACAGCATGAAGGTGTTGGTCATGCGTGGCATCGGGCGGTAGGCATAGCCCTGGCGGCGGCCGTTGCCGGTCGCCTTCATGCCCATCAGCCGGGCGTTCTGCCGGTCCTGCATGTAGCCGACGAGCCTGCCGTCCTCGATCAGCACGTTGTAGGCCGACGGCGTACCCTCGTCGTCGACGGTGATCGAGCCGCGGCGACCGTCGATCGTGCCGTCGTCGACGACGGTCACGCCCTTCGCCGCCACCTGTTCGCCCATCAGCCCGGCAAAGGCGGAGGTCTTCTTGCGGTTGAAGTCGCCTTCGAGCCCATGGCCGACCGCCTCGTGCAGCATCACGCCGGGCCAGCCGGAGGAAAGCACGACGTCCATCGTGCCGGCCGGCGCCTCGACGGCTTCGAGGTTGACGAGCGCCTGGCGCAGGGCCTCGTCCGCACCGAAGCGCCAGCTCTCCTCCGTCAGGAATTCGCCGAAGCCCGTTCGCCCGCCGATGCCGTAGGAGCCGGTCTCCTGCCAGTCGCCCTCGCCGGCGACGACGGAGATGTTGATGCGCGTCATCGGGCGGATGTCGGTGACGCGGTGGCCGTCGGCGCGCAGGATGTTGACCACCTGCCAGCTCGCGGCGACCGAGGCCGTCACCTGGCGGACCTTGGGATCCTTGCCGCGCAGATAGGCGTCGATCTCCTGCAGGAGCTTCACCTTTTCTTCGAAGGAGGGCGAGCCGATCGGGTTTTCCGGCCCGTAGAGCCGCCGGTTGGTGCCCTGGGGTGCGGCGGCATAGGTGCCGGAATGGCCGCGGGTGACGGCGCTTGCCGCATCCGAGGCGCGCTTGAGCGCCGAAAGCGACATCTCGCCGGAATGCGCATAGCCGACCGCCTCGCCGGAGACGGCCCTGAGGCCGAAACCCTGATCGGTATTGAAGCTTCCGCCCTTCAGGCGGCCGTTGTCGAAGGAGAGCGATTCCGCCTGGGCATGCTCGATATAGAGCTCGCCGTCGTCAGCACCCGCGAGCGTCTCGGCAAGAACCGCGCGCACCGCCGCCTCGTCGGCATCGAAGAGGGAGAGAAGGTCGGTGTTCATGGGCTGCTCCGCGGTGAGGCTTCGTTCGCCCCCATGTAGAGGCGCAGGGAGCGATCGGCAAGTTTTGGTTTCGTCAACATCTTGTCCGATCCCGCGGCCCCCGAGGCGCAGGCGGCGCGGCGACTGCGGCTATCTTCGTATATAAACAGGGTCCTCGTTATCACCGGCATCCGCATTCCCGTTGGTTGCCAGGAGAATTGCAGGCCAGGCCGTCTCCGCTTCGCCAATCGCGTAGTCCTCCGCAATCCAGCGAATGAAGGTCTGCGTACCCATCATGTCGATGTCCGCCCGGACCGCCCGAATGGCATCACGGGCGTCGCGGTCGTCAACGAGCGCGATGATCGCTTCTCCCGTCGTCAGGGCAGCGTTAATCGTCTTTATGGCTTCGAGAAGGCTTCTCTCGCCTCGGTCGCTCCATCTCGGTCTTAGCTCTTCCGGCCGTCCGGCCCTGTCCCAGAGCTCCATTTCCCGGCGGTATCGCACACCCTCCGGCGTTTCCAGAACAGTCAGGCGGTTCTGGTTTGCGGACAGCCATCGAGAGATATAACCGCGAGTACCGCGCCGCTGATCTCTACCTTCCCCAGGCTCGCGCGTAGCTTCGGCGAGGACGAGATCGGTGATCATGACATCGCAGCCGGGTTCAAAGAGCCAGTCGAGGGCTTCGATGCAGCCGAGCAGAGACAATGGAGTGTTGTCCATGATCAGAAATCTCGGCAGCCGGGCATCCTCGGGAGAAGGGCCGCCGATCATCGGGCTTTTTGTCCGCGAAAACGCCGGCGGACAGCTTCCAGCTCCTCATTCACCGCCGGAGCGGTTCGCCCGGACAATGCATCCTCCGCCATCTTGCGGGCAGCAGATGCGAAATCGCCGACATCATACCCCAGCGGATCCTGCACGTGCCGCACGGTAACCGCGCGTTTGAGGGTAAGTTCGGAGGGTATCTGCTCTCCCGCCGCATTCTTCAGGCGTGCGAATTCTTCGACGGAAAGCATGACATTCCGCGGTTTTCCATGGGAAGTGATGACGACGGCATCCCGTGAGGCCGCCCGCTGGACATCGCCCGTCTGCTTTTGGAGATCGATGGATGTGAAGGTAATCATCGGCCCAGCCTTCCTTGAAAATACGTATTATCCATAAAATACGTATTTTTGGCTGACGCTGCAAGGGCTATGATGATGCACGAGCAGTGCGAGCGGGCACTTCAGAGTTGCGGTTTGAGGGGGAGGGCATCCGCCTCACGGCAGCGCGTCGTAGCCTTCGCCGAAGCCCTTGAGGTCGACGGGGATGCCGATGCCTTCCTCGGGGGACTGGAAGACGATGAAGGTGGCTGTCGCGCCGCTGCGGAAGGTTTTCAGCAACTCGTCCTCGAGCACGACTTCCGCATAGCAGCCGTCGGCGAAGCAGCGCACGAAATAGGCCCGGCCGATATCCTTGCCGTCGACATTGAGGCCGAGGCCGTTCGGCAAAAGCACGCCGAGCGGCGCGAGCACGCGCAGGATCTTGGCCTGGCGGTCGGCGGTCTTCAGCACCACCACGGAAAGGCCGACTTCGGGACGGTCTTCGGCGATCACGTTCTGCATCAGCGCGCATTGCTCGCCGGAGGCGCCCGCCGGCTGGTCGCAGACGATCGACCATGCGCCATGGTTCGACTTCACCGTACCGGGCTGCTGCGCCGCCGAAAACGACGGGAAAACAGTTGCTGCAAGTGCCAGGACGGCAAGGCCGCGTACCGCCTTCGACAGCCGGAAAAGGGGAGCAAAACCCATAAAAACCTCGAAATCTCGAATCAGACGGGCTATTCTTGAAGTGCAAGCGCAGAAATGAAAAGCCCTCGCGCAGTCATTTCCAAGGCTTCAAGGCGGAAATAGGACCGCGGTTGCGCGCAGGATGCGCGCATTGCCAAGATTTGCGTGCCGCGCGGAGCTTTCCGGGTAAACCATCGAGGCGATCGCCGCCTTTCCGGCAGGCGTTCGTGCCGTGCAATCCCTTTATCCCGTAAGGCGTTGCCGATTGTCGGCGAGACGGGCGCTGCGCGGGTGCTTTTGCGCAAAAATGCCGCATGAGCAATCGCCCATGGCTGTTGCGGCGAGCATGAAACTGTGATTTTAAGCACTCGGTATAGCAGGGGATTCTGCACGTCTGTTTGATTCCGATCAAACACCTTGGGGAGATACGTTGTGAAAAACAAAGCTTTTGCAGCTCTGGCCGCTCTCGGCTGTCTGCTTTTTGCTTCGGGCGCATTTGCCGATCAGCCGGTCGCATGGCAGCATGGGCTGCAGCCCGCCGCCACCTCGATCATGGAGGAGATCCGCTGGTTCGAGCAGTACACGTTGTGGTTCATCGTTCCGATCACCCTGTTCGTGCTCGTGCTGCTGATCGTCGTTGTCGTGAAGTTCCGCGAAAGCGCCAATCCCGTCCCCTCCAAGACCAGCCACAACACCGCGATCGAGGTGCTCTGGACCGTCGGTCCCGTCATCGTTCTGCTCTTCCTCGCGATCCCCTCCTTCCAGCTCCTGACCCGCCAGCTCGCGCCGACCGAGGAGCCCGAGCTCACCATCAAGGCGACCGGCTACCAGTGGTACTGGGGCTATGAGTACCAGGTTGGCGACAATCCCGTCTCCTTCGACAGCCTGCTGCTGCAGGACGGCGACCGTGCCGCCGCCGGCAAGGAAGACAGGGCCGTCTATCCGCGCCTCCTGACCGTCGACAACGAGGTCGTCGTGCCCGTCGGCAAGCATGTTCGCCTCCTCGTGACGGCCGGCGACGTGATCCATGCCTTCGCCATGCCTTCCTTCGGCGTCAAGATCGACGCGGTGCCGGGCCGTCTCAACGAGACCTGGTTCAAGGCCGACCGCGAAGGTCTCTTCTACGGCCAGTGTTCCGAGCTGTGCGGCAAGGACCACGCGTTCATGCCGATCGCCATCCGCGTCGTTTCGCAGGATAAGTTCGATACCTGGCTTGCTGCCGCCGCGACCAATGTCGGCGAGGCAAACAAGGCTCTGATGGCGTCGGTCGATGGTGCGGCAAAGTCCGTCAACGTCGCCGAAAACGCCGCGCAGTAATTCCAAGGGAGTGTTATCCAATGGCCGGAACAGCCGCCGCCCACGATGATCGCCACGATCATCACGAACACAAGCCGCTCACCTTCTTCCAGCGCTGGTTCCTCTCGACGAACCACAAGGACATCGGCACGCTCTACCTGATCTTCGCGATCATCGCCGGCATCGTCGGCGGCGCGCTGTCGGTCTTCATGCGCGCCGAGCTGCAGGAGCCGGGCATCCAGATCTTCCACGGCCTGGCCGCGATGGTCTACGGCTTCGAAGGCGACGCCGCGATCGACGGCGGCAAGCACATGTTCAACGTGTTCACCACGGCGCATGCGCTGATCATGATCTTCTTCATGGTCATGCCGGCGCTGATCGGCGGCTTCGCCAACTGGATGGTGCCGCTGATGATCGGCGCACCGGACATGGCCTTCCCGCGGATGAACAACATCTCGTTCTGGCTCATCATCCCGGCCTTCCTGCTGGTGCTGCTCTCGATGTTCGTCGAAGGCCCGGCAGGCGCCTATGGCGCGGGCGGAGGGTGGACGATCTATCCGCCGTTCTCGACATCCGGGCAGCCGGGGCCGGCCATGGATTTCGCGATCCTCGGCCTGCACATCGCCGGCGCCTCGTCGATCCTCGGCGCGATCAACTTCATCACAACCATCCTCAACATGCGCGCTCCGGGCATGACGCTGCACAAGATGCCGCTCTTCGCCTGGTCGGTGCTGATCACCGCCTTCCTGCTCCTGCTCTCTCTGCCGGTGCTCGCGGGCGGCATCACCATGCTCCTGACGGACCGCAACTTCGGCACGACCTTCTTCGCGCCCGAGGGCGGCGGCGACCCGATCCTGTTCCAGCACCTGTTCTGGTTCTTCGGTCACCCGGAAGTCTACATCCTGATCCTGCCGGGCTTCGGCATCATCAGCCATATCGTGTCGACCTTCTCGCGCAAGCCGGTCTTCGGCTATCTCGGCATGGCCTATGCCATGGTCGCGATCGGCGCGGTCGGCTTCATCGTGTGGGCGCACCACATGTACACCGTCGGCCTGTCGCTCGATGCGCAGCGCTACTTCGTCTTCGCCACGATGGTCATCGCGGTTCCGACGGGCGTGAAGATCTTCTCCTGGATCGCGACGATGTGGGGCGGCTCCATCCGCTTCACGACGCCGATGGTCTGGGCGATCGGCTTCATCTTCCTGTTCACCGTCGGCGGCGTCACGGGCGTCCAGCTCGCCAATGCCGGCCTCGACCGTGCGCTGCACGACACCTACTACGTGGTTGCCCACTTCCACTACGTGCTCTCGCTCGGCGCCGTCTTCGCGATCTTCGCGGCCTGGTACTACTGGTTCCCGAAGATGAGCGGCTACATGTATTCGGAGTTCATCGGCAAGCTGCATTTCTGGGTGATGTTCGTGGGCGTGAACCTGGTGTTCTTCCCGCAGCACTTCCTGGGACTGGCCGGCATGCCGCGCCGCTACATCGACTATCCGGATGCCTTCGCCGGCTGGAACCTCGTGTCCTCCTACGGCTCCTATATCTCGGCCGTCGGCGTCCTGATCTTCCTCTTCGGCGTCTTCGAGGCTTTCGCCAGGAAGCGCGTCGCCGGCGACAATCCGTGGGGCGAGGGTGCGAACACGCTGGAATGGCAGCTTTCTTCGCCGCCGCCGTTCCACCAGTGGGAGCAGCTTCCCAGGATCAAGTAAGATGCGTGAGGCCGCCGCCGAGGCGGCCTCGCCCAATCGGGCCGCAATGAAACCCGGACCCTAGAGACGGCGGGAAACGACATGGCAGTCATCGAGCATCATGAAGCGTCGGGCGCGGGGGAGGACTATCTCTCCGAGGCGACGGCGCGCGACTATTTCGAGCTCCTGAAGCCGCGCGTCATGTCGCTCGTCGTCTTCACCGCGCTTGCCGGCCTCGTGCTCGCGCCCGGCTACATCAATCCGCTGATCGGCCTTATCGCCATCCTCTGTATCGCCGTGGGCGCCGGAGCCTCCGGTGCCCTGAACATGTGGTACGACGCCGATATCGACGCGGTGATGTCGCGCACGGCGAACCGCCCGATCCCGTCCGGCCGCATCCGCCCGCAGGAGGCGCTGGCCTTCGGCCTGACGCTTTCCGCCTTTTCGGTGGTGATCCTCGGCCTGGCGGTGAACTGGCTTGCCGCGGGCCTGCTCGCCTTCACCATCTTCTTCTACGCCGTCATTTACACGATGTGGCTCAAGCGCTCGACGCCGCAGAACATCGTGATCGGCGGTGCCGCCGGCGCGTTTCCGCCGATGATCGGCTGGGCCTGCGTCACCGGCGGGGTCTCGATCGAAAGCATCGTTCTCTTCCTCATCACCTTTCTGTGGACGCCGGCCCATTTCTGGGCTCTCGCGCTCTTCAAGATGCGCGACTACGATGCGGTCGGCGTGCCGATGCTGCCCAACGTCGCGGGCGAGGCGACGACGAAGACGCAGATCCTGATCTATGCCGTTCTGACGGCGGTCATCGCCGTCGTGCCGTCGTTCCTGGGCTTCGCGAGCCTCGGTTACGGCGTCTTTTCGGGTGCGCTCGGGCTCGGCTTCGTCTGGTGTTCCGTCGGTGTGCTGCGCATGCCGGAGGGCGACCGCGCCATGGCGCCGGCAAAGAAGCTGTTCGCCTTTTCGATCGTCTATCTCTTCGCCGTCTTCTCGGCGCTGATGATAGACCACCTGATCACGTCGTTCGGATGAGGACTGTGATGGAAACCGTAACGCTCAACGAGAAGCAGAAGAAATCCCGGCGTGCCCGAAGCATCGCGATCGCGTTGACGCTCGGCGGCCTCGTCGCGCTCTTCTACGTCATCACGCTGGTGAAGTTCGCCGGCGGCATGGCGCAATAAACATAGGGGAGGCAGAAGGCCAATGCAGCCGCGGGAGACGGAAATGGGTAAGCAGAAGCTCGGAAACGGCACGATCGTCGCCGCGTGCCTGACCTTCGTCGTCGCCATGGTCGGCATGGCCTACGCTGCGGTGCCGCTTTACCAGCTGTTCTGCCAGGTGACGGGCTACGGCGGCACCACGCAACGCGTGGAGCAGGCCTCCAGCGTCATCCTGGACCAGAAGATCAAGGTGCGTTTCGACGCCAACACCGCCGGGCTGCCCTGGGATTTCGCGCCGGTGCAGCGTGAAGTCGAGCTCAGGATCGGCGAGACGGTGCAGGTTCTCTACAAGGCGCGCAACACCGCCTCGAGCGAAACGGCGGGCCAGGCGACGTTCAACGTGACGCCGCAGGCGGCCGGCGCCTATTTCAACAAGGTGCAGTGCTTCTGCTTCACCGAAACCAAGCTCGCTCCCGGTGAGGAGATGGAAATGCCCGTGGTCTTCTTCGTCGACCCCGCGATCGTCGAAGCGGTCGAGACGAAGAACATCCACACGATCACCCTTTCCTATACCTTCTATCCGCACGAAGGGGCGAAGCCGCTGGCTTCGGCTGCGGAAAAGCCGGCAGAGGAAACGAACAAGCTTTGAATGACATGCGTTTCCGGCTATGCCGGAGACGGAACCGAGGAATCCGGGGATTACCGACATGGCCGATGCGCATCAGAAGAAACACGACTACCACATCATCGACCCCAGCCCCTGGCCGCTTCTGGCCTCGATCGGGGCCTTCGTGCTGGCCATCGGCGGCATCGTCTATATGCGCTACCTCGCCGGAAGCTCGCTGAAGATCTTCGGCCTGGAGCTTGCCAATCCCTGGATCATGATCATCGGCCTCGTGATCACGCTCTACACCATGTATGCCTGGTGGGCGGACACGGTGAAGGAAGCCCATGAGGGACACCATACCCGCGTCGTCTCGCTGCACCTGCGCTACGGCATGATCATGTTCATCGCCTCGGAGGTGATGTTCTTCGTGGCCTGGTTCTGGGCCTTCTTCGATGCGAGCCTCTTTCCCGGCGAAGCGATCCAGGCGGCCCGCGTCGAGCATACCGGCGGCGTCTGGCCGCCGAAGGGCATCGAGGTTCTCGATCCCTGGCACCTTCCGCTCTACAACACCGTCATCCTGCTGCTTTCCGGCACCTGCGTGACCTGGGCGCACCACGCGCTGCTGCACAACGACCGCAAGGGCCTCGTCAACGGCCTGACGCTCACCGTTCTGCTGGGCGTGCTCTTCTCCTTCGTGCAGGCCTACGAATACGCTCACGCGCCCTTTGCCTTCAAGGATTCGATCTACGGCGCAACCTTCTTCATGGCGACGGGCTTCCACGGCTTCCACGTCCTGGTCGGCACGATCTTCCTGCTTGTCTGCCTGTTCCGCGCGCTGCGCGGCGACTTCACCCCCAAGCAGCATTTCGGCTTCGAGGCCGCCGCCTGGTACTGGCACTTCGTCGACGTCGTCTGGCTGTTCCTCTTCTTCTCGATCTACATCTGGGGCGGCTGGGGCGCACCGGTCGCGCACATGTAAATCAATCCGCTTGCCGGATGCGAACATCAAAAGGCGGGCGCAGCAATGCGGCCGCCTTTTGATTTATGATTTGTCTTGGCGCCTTTGTCGCAGTGTTTCGATTGGACGAAGCGCCGATGCGGCGTTACCTATGCGCAGATGAAACCGGCCCGGGCCGCGGCGCCGGATCATGCAGCGATCGGAACAGGTTCATGAGTGAAGACAAAGCCCTCTATCCGCCCGTCGATCCTTTCAAGGCCGGCGTCCGGGGCTGCTGCCCACGCTGCGGGCAGGGCAGGCTCTTCGACGGTTTCCTCACAGTCAGGCCGCGATGCGCCAATTGCGGGCTGGACTATTCCTTTGCCGATTCCGGCGACGGGCCGGTCGTCTTCGTCATCCTCATCGTCGGCTTCATCGTGGTCGGGGCGGCGCTGTGGATGGAGGTCAGCATCAACCCGCCGCTGTGGGTGCATTTCCTGCTCTGGATACCGCTTGCGACCGTTCTGAGCCTTGCGCTGACGCGCATCCTGAAGGGCGTGCTGATCGCGCTGCAATACCGCAACAATGCCAGACCCGGCGAGATCGACCGTGGCTGAGGACGGAACCGTCGAAAGGCCCGAAGGGCGCGGGAAAACCATCGCGGCCGTGATCGTGCTCGTCGCGGCGCTCGCGGTCCTGCTGTCGCTCGGTACCTGGCAGGTGCAACGCCTGCACTGGAAGGAGAAGCTGCTCGCCGACATGGCCGAGCGCCGGGCCGAGCCGCCGGCCGCCCTCGCGGAGATCGAGAAACGCAAGGCTGCCGGCGAGGACATCGAATACCGCCCGGTCACCGTCGAGGGCGTCTACGCCAACGACCGCGAGCGCCACTTCTTCGCCACCTGGAAGGGGCAGACGGGCTTTTACGTCTATACGCCGCTGCAGCTTGCCGACGGCCGCTTCGTCTTCGTCAACCGCGGTTTCGTGCCCTATGAGAGCAAGGAGCCGGGGAAGCGCGCCGCAGGCCAGCTCTCCGGCCCGCAGCGCGTCGCTGGGCTTGCCCGCGACCGGCTGGAAGAAAAGCCTTCCTCCCTCGTTCCGGAAAACGACGCGGGCAAGAACATCTTCTATTGGAAGGATCTCGACCTGATGGCATCGAGCGCCGGGCTTGGCGAAGCGGACGTCGTGCCCTTCTTCGTCGATGCCGGCGCCGCGCCCAATCCGGGGGGCATGCCGGTCGGCGGCGTCACGCAGTTCGACCTGCCGAACAACCACCTGCAATATGCCGTGACCTGGTACGGGCTGGCGCTGGCCCTCGTCGCCGTCAGCGGCCTCTATTTCTTCCGCCGCAGGGGCTGACGGGCAAATCCTGCGGCCCAATGCCTTCCAACCGCCTTGTTTTATGCTAAACCCGGCGCAAACGGCTGTCCCTTGATTGGTATTGGATGAACGCGATCGCAAAACCCCCGCTGACAATCCGCCTGTGCGGCCCGCGCGGCTTCTGCGCCGGCGTCGACCGGGCGATCCAGATCGTCGTCCTGGCGTTGAAGGCCTATGGCGCGCCGGTCTATGTCCGCCATGAGATCGTGCACAACCGCTATGTGGTCGAAGGTCTCGAGGCCAAGGGCGCGATCTTCGTCGAGGAGCTCGACGAGATCCCCGAGGAGCATCGCGCCCAGCCGGTGGTCTTTTCGGCGCATGGCGTGCCGAAATCGGTCCCGGCGGATGCGACGGCGCGCAACCTCTTCTATCTCGACGCGACCTGCCCACTCGTCTCCAAGGTGCACAAGCAGGCGATGCGCCACCAGCGCCTCGGCCGCCATGTCGTGCTGATCGGCCATGCCGGCCATCCCGAGGTGATCGGCACGATGGGCCAGTTGCCGGAGGGTTCGGTCTCGCTGATCGAGACGGTGGAGGACGCGGACGTCTATGAGCCGCCGGACCCGGACAATCTCGGCTTCGTCACGCAGACCACGCTTTCCGTCGACGACACGGCCGGCGTCATCCGGCGGCTTCACGAGCGTTTCCCGAACCTGACGGCGCCGGCGGCCGATTCGATCTGCTATGCCACGACCAACCGCCAGGAAGCGGTCAAGCAGGCGGCGCTGGGCTGCGATCTCTTCCTCGTCGTCGGCGCGCCGAACTCGTCCAACTCCAAGCGCCTGGTCGAGGTCGCCCTTCGCGCCGGCGCGACGAAATCCGTGCTCGTGCAGCGCGCCTCGGAGATCGACTGGGACGGGCTGGGCGCGATCCGCACCGTCGGCCTTTCGGCCGGAGCCTCCGCGCCCGAGGTCATCGTCAACGAGATCATCGAGGCTTTCCGCGGCCGCTACGATGCCAAGGTGGAGCTTGCCGACACGGTCGAAGAGAACGAGAATTTCCTCGTCAACCGCGAGCTGCGCAATATCGAGCTGACACCGGCCGACATGGCATTCGTGAACGGGGAATAGGAATATGATCGAGCGACTTTTGGTCGGGGGGTATGCTCCCGCACGTCCCGCGCCGCTTCTTCTTCCCCAGAAAGTATGGGCGTAATACCTTGGCAGTCTACACCGATATCTCCGAGGACGACCTCGCCCGTTTCCTGACCGCCTATGACGCAGGCACGCTCACCTCCTACAAGGGGATCGCCGAGGGCGTCGAGAATTCCAATTTCCTGCTGCATACGACGAAGGGCGCCTTCATCCTGACGCTCTACGAGAAGCGCGTCGATCCGGCCGACCTGCCGTTCTTCCTCGGTCTGATGCATCATCTTGCCGATCGCGGGGTCAATTGCCCGCTGCCGCTTTCGCGCAACGACGGCAGGCTTCTCGGCGAGCTTTCCGGCCGCCCGGCTGCGGTCATCACCTTTCTCGAAGGCATGTGGCTGCGCAAGCCCGCCGCGGGCCATTGTCGCGAGGTCGGCCGGGCGCTGGCCGAGATGCATGTCGCAGGCGAGGGATTTTCCCTGACCCGGCCGAACGCCCTTTCCGTCGGCGGCTGGCGGCCGCTCTGGGAAAAGTCGCAGGACCGCGCCGACGAGGTGGAGCGGGGACTGCAGGACGAGATCGCCGCCGAGCTCGCCCTCCTCGAACGCGATTGGCCGAAGGACCTGCCGGCGGGCGTCATCCATGCCGATCTCTTTCCCGACAACGTCTTCTTCATCGGCGACCGGCTTTCCGGCCTGATCGACTTCTATTTCGCCTGCAACGATCTCTTCGCTTACGACGTGTCCGTCTGCCTCAACGCCTGGTGCTTCGAGAAGGACGGTTCGTTCAACCTGACCAAGGGCATGGCGCTGCTTGCGGGCTACGAGAGCGTGCGGCCGCTGTCGGATGCGGAATCGGCGGCGCTGCCGCTGCTTGCCCGCGGCTCGGCGCTGCGCTTCTTCCTCACCCGTCTTTATGACTGGCTGACCACGCCGCCGGGTGCGCTGGTGGTCAAGAAGGACCCGCTCGAATATCTGCGCAAGCTCCGGTTCCACCGCCAGGTGGCGACGCCGGCCGAATACGGATTGTCCCGATGAAGCACGTCGACATTTTCACGGACGGCGCCTGCTCGGGCAATCCGGGCCCCGGCGGCTGGGGAGCGGTGCTTCGCTACGGCGACGTCGAGAAGGAGCTTTCCGGCGGCGAGGCCCTGACGACCAACAACCGCATGGAGCTGATGGCGGCGATCACGGCGCTGAGCACGCTGAAGGCTCCTTGCGAGGTCGACCTCTACACGGATTCGAAATACGTCATGGACGGCATTTCGAAATGGATTCACGGCTGGAAGAAGAACGGCTGGAAGACCGCGGACAAGAAGCCGGTGAAGAACGGCGAGCTGTGGCAGGCCCTCGACGAGGTCCGGCTGCGCCACAAGGTCACCTGGCATTGGGTGAAGGGCCATGCGGGCCATCCGGAGAACGAGCGGGCCGACGAGCTCGCCCGCCAGGGCATGGCGCCGTTCAAGAAGCTCTCCGGCGGCAAGGCGCTGCTGCCCTGAAAGACGAAAGCCGCGGCCCGAGGGCCGCGGCGGCATTTTGCGTTGTGGCTTTGCCCGGATTAGGCCGTCGCGGCCTTTGCCGGCTCCGGTTCGCGGATACGCCCGCCGAGCGAGAAGGCAAGCACCGCCGACATCAGCATCAGCCCGCCGACGATGAACATCGGCAGTTCGTAGACGCCGGTCGCATCCTTGACGAGACCGGTGATATAGGGGGCGGCAAAGCCCGCGATATTGCCGATCGTGTTGATGAGCGCGATGCCGGCTGCAGCGGCAGGCCCGGTCAGGAAGCGCGACGGGATGGCCCAGAAGTTCGGCAGTGCCGAGAAGATCGCGCAGGCGGTGATCGTGATCGCGAGGATCGTCGCCTCGGGCGAGTTCATGTAGAGCGCGAGCGGAATGCTGACCGCGCCGATCAGCGCCGGGATGCCGATGTGCCACGCCTTGACGCCGCGGCGATAGGCGTCACGGCTCCAGAAATAGAGCGCGAACGCCGCCGGCAGGTAGGGAACGGCGGTCACCAGGCCCTTGTCGAAGACGTCGAACTTGGTTCCGAATTTCGCCTCGAAGCCGGCGATGATCGTCGGCAGGAAGAAGGCGAGGGCGTAGAGCCCGTAGATCAGCCCGAAATAGATGACGGAGAGAAGCCAGACGCGGCCGTCGGCGAGCGCGAGGCCCGTCATCTTGCCATGGGCGTTCGCCTTGGCCTTCTCCTCGCCGGCGAGTTCCTTGTTGAGCCAGTCCTTCTCCTCGCGGGTGAGCCACTTGGCGTCGTCCGGCTTGTCGGCAAGGTAGAACCAGGTGACGATGCCGACGACGATCGCCGGAACGGCGACGCCGAAGAACATGATGCGCCATCCTTCGAGGCCGAAGGCGCCGTGGGCCTGGATGAGCATGGCCGCGAGCGGAGCGCCGATCACGATCGTCAGCGGCTGGGCGATGTAGAAGAGCGCCAGGATCTTGTTGCGGTGGCGGGCCGGCACCCACATGCTGAGAAACAGGATCGCGCCGGGGAAGAAGCCCGCCTCGGCGACGCCGAGCAGGAAGCGCAGTACGTAGAGCTCCGTGGCGCTGCTGACCCAGGTGAAGAGCAGCGCGACGATACCCCAGGTCACCATGATGCGGGCGAGCCAGCGCCGCGCGCCGTATTTGTGAAGGGCGAGATTGCTCGGGATTTCGAGCACGATATAGCCGAAGAAGAAGATGCCGGCGGCGAAGCCGAACTGTGCGGCCGTCAGCGCCAGGTCGTCGGTCATGCCGTTCGGACCGGCAAAGGAGATCGCCGTGCGGTCGAGGAAGTTGATGAAGAACATCAACGCGAGGAACGGCACGAGCCGAACCGATATCTTGCGGATTGCCGATTGCTCGACCTGTGACATGCGCTGGACTGCGGTGTCCATAATTCTGCCTCCCTGTGTGTGGCCAGTCTCGAGGGCCGCCGCTTACCGGCAGCGACAGAGCCGAAGCATCGGTTTCCGTCGCATATCGTCCCCCCGACACTCGCGCGTGATCCAATCCCTATGAGCCGTAACGGAGTGGACGGTTGGAGGGCAATCGATTAATTGTTCCAGCCGTGTGAGGAAAAGTCACAGGAGACCCTATGGAAAAGCCTGCAAGAAGGGTGATGCCTTCCCTGAACGCGTTACGTGCCTTCGAGGCGACCGCGCGTCACCGCTCCATGACGCTGGCGGCCGAGGAGCTGTTCGTGACCCATGGCGCGGTGAGCCGGCACATCAAGTCGCTCGAGGATACGCTCGGCGTCGTGCTTCTGAACAGGAAGGCCCGCTCGACTGAGCCGACGCCGGAGGGCGTCAGGCTCGCGGAGGGGCTTGCGACCGCGCTCGACCTCGTGCATGCGAGCGTGGAGCGCATAAGGCCGGGGCCGCTGACGCTCTCCTGTTCGTCCTCGATCATGATGAGCTGGATCATCCCGCGCATCGCACAGTTCCATGAGCGCTATCCGCAGGTCGAGCTGCAGTTCAACATGAATTACGACCGGGTCGATTTCGTGCGCGACAGGATCGGCATGGCGATCCGATCGAATGTCATAGACCCGCCGGACGACGCCGTGATCAGCGAGCTCGTCGAGGAGCGTATCGGCCCCGTCTGTTCTCCGGAATATCTGGAAACGCTGCGGATATCCGATCCGTCGGATTTCGAAAGAGCCTGGCTGCTTTCCACCCGCACGAGGCCGGAAGCCTGGCTCGACTGGCAGCGGGCGGCCGGCTGCCCCGGCCCGTCGCTGGAAGCCAAGGCCTCGTTCGACCATTTCTATCTCCTGATACAGGCGGCGGCCTGCGGGCTCGGGGTCGCGGTGGTGCCGCAGATGCTGGTGCTCGACCAGCTTCAGTCGGGCCGGCTGGTGGCGCCCTTCGGCTTCACCCGCGGCACGCGCAGGCTCGTCCTGTGGATCGCGCCTCATCTTGCCGGCAGGGCCGACACGGTCGCCCTGCAAGGCTGGCTCACGCGCGAGATGCGCCAGAGCGTCGGCACGCCGGGGGCGGGCAATTCCAGGAAAAGTGCATAGCGGTTTCCCTGGAACCGCATAGGAACAAAAGGATGCCCCGGAGGGGAGAGGGCGCTATAGCTGCTCGATCATCGCGGCTGCGGCCGATACGGTCGCCTGGCCGGGGTTTTCCTCGACGTTGAGGCTCTTCACCACGCCGTCCTCGACCAGCATCGAATAGCGCTTGGAGCGAAGCCCGAGCGTGCCGGCGGAAAGATCCGCCTCCAGGCCGAGCGCCTTGGTGAAGGCGGCGTCCCAGTCGGCGATGAAGCGCAGCTTGCCCGCCCCGCCGGTCGAGATTGCCCAGGCGCCCATGACATGGTGATCGTTGACCGCCACGACGACGATATCGTCCACGCCCTTGGCGAGGATGGCGTCCCGGTTTTCCAGATAGCCCGGCAGGTGGTTCAGCGAGCAGGTCGGCGTGAAGGCACCCGGTACGCCGAAAAGCACGACGCGCTTGCCCTTGAAGAGATCTGCGGTGGAAATCTCCGCCGGGCCGTCGCCCGCCCGCTCCTTGATCTTCAGGTCAGGAATCCTGTCTCCAACGGCAATGGTCATGATCGTTCTCCTTCATGGCAGAATTGGCATAAGCAGAATTAGCGGCTGGCCGCCCGAGGCGGGCGACTATAGGCGAAGGTCACTCGATGGCAAGTGGGGTTTCCATGGCGCGCTCGCCGCTGCGGACGGTAAGCAGGATGGGTGCCGTGGCGAGATCGGCCGATTTCGGCTTGTGCACGAGCTCGACATGCGCGCTGTAATCGCGGCCGTTGCGGGAAACGGTGCCGGGCTGTTCGAACTGGAAGCCGGGCGGTCCGGAGAAGAACACCTCGGGAAGCGCCCCGTCCGCCGCCTCCGGCGCCCGGAACACGACGGAAAGCCGCTTGCGGTCCTCGCTCCAGCGGGCGGAAAGCGGCTTGAAATCCTTCGCCGGCTTGCCGGGAAGCTTCGCTTCGGCCTCCTCGATCGCCGCCTTTTCGAGCGGATTGGTGAAGGTCTCGGCGCCCGTGTCGGTGGCAAGCTCCGCCTGAACCGGAATACAGATGTCCTTGCAGATGCCGAGGAAGACCGCGGCGGTGATCTTGCCGCCGCCAGAGCCCGGATCCTGGCTGAGGGAGAAGGGCAGCTTCACCGAATGGTCGTAGCCGGTATACCGTGTCGTCCCGTCGTCGAAATGCCTGGGCGGCGGAAAGCCGATCGTCTCGAGTGTCGCGCCCGAAGCGGCGGTGACGTCGATCGTCGGCGGAATGCCGCTTTCGCCCGGATCGCGCCAGTAGGTCTTCCAGCCGGGCGAAAGCCTGATGTCCAGCATCGCGCGGACCGTGCCGTCTTCGGCCGGCGGCAGCGCCGTCAGGCGGATCTGGCCGCCGGGCGTGGATGTCCAGTCCGAGCTTGCCGCGAAGGAGGGGGCAGGGGCGGAAAGGGCCAGCAAAGCTGAAACCAGGATGGAGACATTGCGCTTCATGGCGTTGAAGTAACGCTCGCGCGGGCTGCTTTCCAGCATCTTTTCATATCGTCCGATCATAATCGCTTGATTGCCGCCGACACTGACCTAGTTGCTTTAAACGGGTTTGTTATGAGGGCGATTTAGCAGAAATGCGGAAAGAATGCTTTTCATTTGGCGGCGAATTGATAGGCTATCGGTATTATGACGATGTCCGTGCTGAGAAAGAGGCGAGAGCGTGGTTTCCTTGACGGTCAGTTCCTGATCGCCATGCCGGGCATGCACGACATGAATTTCGCCCGTACGGTCGTCTATATCTGCGCCCATTCCGAAGACGGCGCCATGGGTTTCGTCATCAACAGGCCCCAGCCGCTGAGCTTCTCCGACGTGCTCCTCCATCTCCAGCTCGTGGGCGAGGATGAGCTGATCCGCCTTCCCGGCGGCACGCGCGATTTTCCGATCCGCTCGGGCGGACCGGTCGAGAGCGGCCGCGGCTTCGTCCTGCACTCGGACGACTACATGTCGGAATCGAGCATTCCCGTCAGCGACGACATCTGCCTGACGGCGACGCTCGACATCGTGCGCGCCATCTCGCGCGGGCGCGGGCCCGAGCGCGGCCTCATGATGCTGGGATATGCCGGCTGGGGCGCCGGCCAGATCGAAAACGAGATCACCTCCAATGGCTGGCTGACCTGCCCGGCGCAGGAGGACCTGATTTTCGACATGGGGCTGGAGGACAAATACGACCGTGCTCTCGCCCTGATGGGCATCACCCCGGCCATGCTTTCGACCGAAGCCGGTCACGCCTGAGCTCAGCTATCTCCAACATGGAACATATCCCGCCGTGACCCGTTGAACGCCGGCATGAACGATCATGCTGACGGGAAAACAGGAGTGACGACCGTGGGAAGCACCAGCGACAAGATCAAGGGTTCGGCCAACGAAATGGCGGGCAAGGCGAAGAAGGCCGCCGGCAAGGCGACCGGCAGCGACCGCATGCGCGCCGAAGGAGCAGGCCAGGAGGCCAAGGGCAAGACGCAGAAGACCGTCGGAAAGGCGAAGAGCGCCGTCAAGGGCGCCGTCGACCGCCTCTGACGGGCAATCGCGGCAGGCCGAAGGCAGCGGAGGGATTGACGCCGCACTGCGGCATGAATTTCAATCTCCCGCTGCCTTTGCCTTTTTCGAAGATCCATGAAACTTTTCCATTGTGAAGTTTGCGGCCAGACGATCCATTTCGACAACCGGGCCTGCGTCCGCTGCGGCGCGGTGCTCGGTTTTTGCGCGTCGGACGTCGGCCTGCACGCGCTGGTGCCGGCGGGTGCGGGGAGATGGCAGGTCGCGCCGGGCGGCGGGCCGGACTACCGCTTCTGCGGCAATGCGCTGATCGACGTCTGCAACTGGCTCGTGCCGGCCGATGGCGGCGAGCCGTTCTGCGAGGCATGCCGGCACAACCGCATCGTTCCGGCGAGCGATGCGCGCGGGCTCGAGCGCTGGCGGCGCATCGGCCAGGCGCAGCGCTACCTCTTCTATTCCCTGCTGAGATGGAACCTGCCCCGCCCGACGCGCGCCGAGCGGCCGCAGGGCGGCCTCGTCTTCGATTTCCTCGCCGACGAGGTCGATGCCGCGGGCAACATCGTTCCGGCCATGACCGGCCACGAGGACGGCCTGATCAGCCTGAGGGCGGCGGAGGCGGAGGATGTGGTGCGCGAAAGCGTCCGGGTCTCCATGAACGAGCCCTATCGTTCGCTGCTCGGCCATTTCCGCCACGAGATCGGCCATTTCTACTGGCCGCTGCTCGTCACCGACGAGGCGACGCTTGCCCAAGCGCGTGCGCTCTTCGGCGACGAGCGGGCGGACTATGCCGCGGCACTGCGGCGCAACTATGAGGAAGGCCCGCCGCCCGACTGGCGCGACCGGTTCATCAGCGCCTATGCGAGCTGCCATCCGGCAGAGGATTTCGCCGAATGCTGGGCGCATCTCTTCCATATCGCGGATACGCTGGAGACCGCGCATGCGTTCGGCCTGGCAGCGAGGCCGCAGGAGCATGAGGAGCTCGAGGTGGAGGTCGCTTTCGATCCCTATCGCGCATCGGACGCGGCCCGGCTCGTCGCCGCCTGGATCCCGCTCAGCGTCGCGATGAACGCCGTCCAGCGCTCCATGGGACAGCCCGACAGCTATCCGTTCGTGCTCTCGCCGCCGGTGGTGGAGAAGCTGGATTTCATCAACCGGCTGGTGACGAGGGGAAGCGGCGGATAAGGCGAGGTGCGGGCGTTCGACTTCGGCGCGCTACATATCCTTTTGTTCCCGCAAAAGTTTTGCGGTATAATGGGCATATGGCGGCATCCATCCGTGTCATGCGGTGGCCGCCGGCCATGGCATGCCGGATACGGCAGGACAGGTCAGCGCAAATCTCCTCTTCTGCCGGGTTCCGGCGAAAGGAGGTGCGTCATGTTACGCGATATGGTCCGCGGCCTTGCCAAAGCCGTCCTGCTGGCGGCAATGGCGATTTCGTTTCCTCCGGCAGCCTTTCCGCAGCCGCTGCAGAACTGCGCGATGCGCTCCGACGTCCTCGATTTCCTGGGCGGCCAATATTCGGAGCGCCTTGCGGCGATCGGGGTGATCGGCGAGCGATCCGTGCTCGAGGTCCATGTGGCCGAGAGCGGCACCTGGACGGTGGTCATCACCAATGTCGCCGGCATCAGCTGTATCGTGTTTTCGGGCGAGGGTTGGCAGGCGATTCCGGCGCCCGTCGGCAAAGGGGCGTGAGTTTCCGTAATCTTTCGCTCACGCCCTCTTCATCAATGGAAAGCGCTCCTTGAGCAGCCGCTGCACGGAATCGTAGCCGATCGGCGGCCCGAAGAGATAGCTCTGCCCGTATTCGCAGCCCATATTGCCGAGCTCGATCGCATCCTCCTCGGACTCGATGCCTTCGGCGACCACCTGCATTTCGAGCTCGCGCGCCATCGAGATCACCGAGCGCAGCAGCACGGTGCGCTTGTCCGATCCCTCGCGCACCAGCGCCTTGTCGATCTTGATCGTGTCGAAGGGGAAGCGGGTGAGATAGGCAAGCGAGGAATGCCCGGTGCCGAAATCGTCGAGCGCCAGCCCGAGGCCGACCTCCTTGAGCTTGCCGAGCACGAGGCGCGCCTGTTCGGCATTCTCCATCACGACGGATTCGGTGAGCTCGAGCTTCAGCTTGTGCGGCTCGCAGCGGGTTTTGGAAAGGACGGCGCGGATGTCGTTGTAGAGCTCGTTGTTGAGAAGCTGCGCGCTCGACAGGTTGACCGAAACGAAGATCGGCAGCTCGCCGGTCTGCATCTGCCAGTCCATCAGGTCGCTGGTCGCGCGGTCGAAGGCGAAGAGGCCGAGCTGGTTGATCAGGTCGGACATTTCCGCGATCGGGATGAATTCCGCCGGCGCGATATTGCCGCGCTTCGGATGATCCCAGCGCATCAGCGCCTCGAAGCCGGCGATTTCGGCGTCGCGAAGGCGCACGATCGGCTGGTAGACGAGCGAGAGCTCCTTGCGCTCGATCGCGCGGCGCAGATCCGTCTCGATCTGCAGCCGGTCCGTGCCGAAGCTGCGGAAGGCGGGGCGGAAGGGCTCCACGCGGTTGCCGCCGGATTTCTTGGCCCGGTACATCGCGAGCTCCGCGTCGCTGAGCAGCCCCGTCGCATCCTCCTGCTGGTCGACCCACGAGACGAGGCCGATCGAGGCGGTCAGGATCACCTCCCGTCCCGCGAAATTCAGCGGCACCATGATCGCCTTGCTGACCGCATCGGCGAAGTCGGCGACCTTGGCGGGATCGCGCTCGGACATCAGGATGAGGCCGAACTGGTCGCCGGAAAGGCGCGCAAGTGTATCCTGGGGTTTCAGCAGCCGGCGCAGGCGCCGTGTCAGCGCGATCAGGATGTTGTCGCCGGCGGCGATGCCGAGCGCGTCGTTGACCTGCTTGTAGCGGTCGATGTCGATTGCCAGCACCGTCGGGCGTACCGTCTCGCCTTCGCCCGTCAGCGCCAGAATGGCCTGCAGCCGGTCGAGGAAGACCTGACGGTTCGGAAGGCCGGTCAGGTTGTCGTGCAGCGCATCCTGCAGCAGCCGATCGACCGAGTTCTTCTGTTCGGTGATGTCGATGATGGTGCCGACGCAGCGGATGATCTCGCCGTTCGCGCCGAGAACCGGCCGCGCGCGGATCGACAGCCAGTGATAATGGCCGTCCTCGGCGCGCACGCGGAACTGATGGTTGAGCTTGCCCTTGCGGTGCTCCAGGAGCACGTCGAGGGTGGCGCGGAAGCGGTCGCGGTCGTCGGGGTGAAGCCGCGGCAGCCAGTTGCGCGCCGGCCCGTGCATGACGCCGGGCGCAAGGCCGAGCTGGATGGAGATGTCGGGGATGGTGACGACGCGGTCGCGCGCCACGTCCCAGTCCCAGACCGTATCTCCCGAGCCGGTGAGCGCCAGCGACTGGCGTTCGAGGTCGGAGAAGAGCCCCTGGCTGTAGGCGCCGCCGGCAAAGGCGTGCTGCATGACGGTGAAGCCGATCAGGAGCACGATGAGCACGAGGCCGCCGCCGAGCGCGGGCTGGATGATGTCGTTGTTGAGCTGCCCGGTCACCGTCATCCAGGCGCCGAAGAGCCAGACGAGGATCAGCGCCCAGGCGGGCACGAGCAGGATCGCCCGGTCATAGCGGTTGAAGCCCAGATAGGCGATGAGGATGATGCCGACGGAGCCCGTCAGCGCGAAGGAGAGCCGCGCGATGCCGGATGCGATCGGCGGATCGTAGATCGCGACGCCGAAGAGGAGCCCGAGGCCGAGAATCCAGGCGAGCGTCGCATAGGCGAGATGCGCGTGCCAGCGGTTGAGGTTCAGATAGGTGAAGAGGAAGACGACGAGGCCGGCGGAGAGGAACACTTCCGTTCCCGCCCGCCATATCCGCTCGTCGCCGGCGGTGATGCTGATCAGCTTGGAGAGGAAGCCGAAATCGACGCAGATATAGCCGAGCACGGCCCAGGCGAGCGCGGCCGTCGCCGGCAGCATGGACGTGCCCTTGACGACGAAGAGGATCGTCAGGAACACCGCGAGCAGGCCGGCGATGCCGAGCACGATGCCGCGATAGAGGGTGAAGGCGTTGACCGTGTCCTTGTAGGCGTCCGGCTCCCAGAGGTAGATCTGCGGCAGCTCGGGCGTCGCGAGCTCGGCGACGAAGGTCACTACGGAGCCGGGGTTCAGCGTGATGCGGAAGACGTCTGCCTCGTCGCTCGGCTGGCGGTCGAGCGCGAAGCCCTCGCTCGGCGTGATCGACAGGATGCGCTGCGAACCCAGGTCCGGCCAGAAGATCTTGGAGCCGACGAGGCGGAAATGCGGCGCCACGATCACCCGTTCGAGCTGCTCCTCGGAAACGTTGGCAAGGGCGAAGACGGCCCAGTCGCCCTGGTGCCTTTCGGAGGTCGAGCGCACCTCGATGCGCCGCACGATGCCGTCGGTTCCCGGCGCCGTCGATACCTGGAAGGCTTCGCCCCGGCCCGTATAGATCTCCGTCGTCGCCGTCAGGTCGAGCGCGGTATCCTCGCGCGAGATCTGCACCGGCTCGGCGGCGCGGGCGGCGCCTGCGAACAGACCCGCAAGCGTCAGTGCGGCCAGGAGGATGAACGCAAGCAACCGGCTGACGGGCAGCGTTTGCGGCACGGAACGAAAAAGCATTGAAACTATGTTATCCCTGGTCTGTGGGTCCTGACCCTAAACCCCTCCGGCGCTGCCTGCATCCTTCATGACCGCCTGTCTTTGGCCAAAAGAGAATACATCACGTGGTCGCGCCATTCCCCGTTTATCTTCAAGTACTCCCTTAAATAGCCTTCGCGCTGAAACCCGGCCTTTTCAAGGAGACCGATGCTTCTGGCATTGTCTGGAATACAGGCTGCCTCGATACGGTGCAACTGAAGTGCGGAAAAGATATAGGGGATGGCAAGGTTGAGGGCCGAGAGCATGTGGCCCTTGCCCGCATGGCGCTCGCCCATCCAGTAGCCGATCATGCAGCATTGCGCCGCACCGCGCCGGATATAGCCGATCGTCAGCCCTCCGAGCAGCACCTGCTCGCTGCGCGAAAAGAGAAGGAGCGGCACGGCCTGGCCGGACGCATATTCCTGCTCGTTGCGCACGACCCGCGCGCGAAAAGCGCTCTCCGTCAGCTCGTCGTTGCGCCAGGACGGCTCCCACGGCTCGAGGAACTTCCGGCTTTCCGAGCGCAGGACGTACCATTGCCGGTAATCGGAAAACCGCGGCAGGCGCAGGAGATGCTGGTCGCTGGCAAGTTCTACGGAATCGGACTGCCGGGACAGAAACCGAAAAACCGACCTTGCCATTCATGCCTCCGCGCCGGATGGCTGCGCGCATCGTTCAGCCATCCGTGAAACACTATGACAGCAGGCGGGAGGTCGTCAAACGGGATTGCAAGGCGATCAGCTCGCGGCCCTCCGGGGCGGCTCCTGCCGGGAGAGCGAGCGCACGATGTCGCTGGCGGACGCCAGGCTTTCGAGCGGACCGATCGCCGAAAGGGTCGGAACCGTATCGAAGAACAGCCGCCCGGCAAGATCGGTCAGCCGCTCGGTGGTGATGCCGGCAAGCCGCTCCATCAGTTCCTCGTTGGGGATCGGACGGCCGTAGAGCATCATCTGGCGGGCGATCTGGCCGGCGCGCGCGGCCGGGCTTTCCTGGCCCATCAGGAGCTGGGCGCGAATCTGCGCGCGGGCACGTTCGATCTCCTGCTGATCGACCCGGTCGGCGGACTTGCGAAGCTCCTGTATGATCACGGGCAGGAGTTCGTCGAGATTCTCGCCGCTCGTCGCCGCGTGGATGCCGAAGACGCCGGTGTCGGAAAAGCCCCAGTGGAAGGCATAGACCGAATAACAGAGGCCGCGGAACTCCCGCACTTCCTGGAAGAGGCGGGAAGACATGCCGCCGCCGAGGATGTTGGCGAGGATCTGCGAGCAGTAGAAGTCGCGGGCGTGATAGGCCTTGCCCTCGAAGCCGAGCAGCACCTGCGCATCCATCAGGTCGCGCGTCTCGCGCGTGTCGCCGCCGGTGTAGCGGGCGGCTTCGAAGGGGGCTGCGGAAGAGCTGCGGGCGGAAAGGGGAGCGAAGCGGTTTTCCACCTCGCGCACGAAGCTGTCGTGATCGACCGCCCCGGCCGCGACGACGAACATGCGGTCTGTCGTGTAGTTGCGGCCGAGATAGCCGCGGATCTGCGCGGGCGAAAAGGAGAGCACCGTTTCCGGCGTGCCGAGGATCGGCCGGCCGATCGTCTGGCCGCGATAGGCCACCTCGGAGAATTTGTCGAAGACGACGTCGTCCGGCATGTCGTTCGCCGCGCCGATCTCCTGCAGGATGACCTGCTTCTCGCGCCTCAGCTCCTCGTCCTCGAATGTCGATTCCGTCAGGATGTCGGCGAGGATGTCGACGGCGAGCGGCACATGGTCCTTGAGGACCCGGGCATAGTAGGAGGTCGTCTCCGTCGAGGTCGCGGCGTTGACCTCGCCGCCGACATTCTCGATTTCCTCGGCGATCTGGCGGGCGGAGCGGCGTTTCGTGCCCTTGAAGGCCATATGCTCCAGGAGATGGGCGATACCGTGCTCATCCGACAGTTCGTTACGGGAACCGGATTTGATCCACACGCCGAGAGCCGCGCTCTCGAGATGGGGCATGCTTTCCGTCACCACCGTCAATCCGGACGGCAGCTGCGTGCACTCAACTTTCATCATCCGACTTTCTGCGCTCGTTACTCACGGATGCGAGCATGGTTTCCGATAAAGGTTTCCACGGTTCCAAGGTCCGCATCAAGGACTTCGAAGCGCTCCTCCCTTTGCATGAGATCAGCAAGCCACGTCGGAAGCGCCGGGTCAATACCGCATGCGGATTTTACCGCTGCGGGGAATTTTGCCGGGTGAGCGGTGGCGAGCGTCACCATCGGCGCGTTCGGCTTCTGATGCCTCGCCGCCACGAAAACGCCGATTGCGGTATGCGGATCAAGGAGATAGCCGGTCTCTTCCAGCGTCTGCCGGATCGTTGCGGCCACCTGTTTCTCGCTCGCGCGGCCGGCGCGGAATTCCCGGCGGATCGCCGAAAGCGCACCTTTTCCGATCTCGAAGGCACCCGACTGCTTGAGCCCGGCCATGGCGGTGCGCACCGCGGAGGCGTCGCGGCCATGCGCCTCGAAAAGCAGTCGTTCGAAGTTGGACGAGATCTGGATGTCCATCGACGGCGAGCTCGTCGCCTTGACGTCGCGCATTTCGTAGCGGCCGGTCTTCAGCGTGCGCGTCAGGATGTCGTTTTCGTTCGTCGCCACGACCAGCCTGTCGATCGGAAGGCCCATGCGCTTTGCGACATAGCCGGCGAAGATGTCGCCGAAATTGCCGGTCGGCACGGTGTAGGAGATCTTGCGGTCGGGGCCGCCGAGCGAGATGGCCGTCGTGAAATAATAGACGATCTGCGCCATGATGCGCGCCCAGTTGATCGAGTTCACGCCCGAAAGCCTGACGCGGTCGCGGAAGGCGCCATCGTTGAACATCGCCTTCACCAGGTTCTGGCAGTCGTCGAAATTGCCGCGGATCGCCAGCGCATGAACGTTCTTCTCGCGCGAGGTGGTCATCTGGCGCTGCTGCACCGGCGAGACCTTGCCTTCGGGAAAGAGGATGAAGATATCGGTGCGCTCGCGTCCGGCAAAGGCGTCGATCGCCGCTCCGCCGGTGTCGCCCGAGGTCGCGCCGACGATGGTGGCGCGCTCATCGCGCTCGGCAAGCGCATGGTCCATGAGGCGGGCGAGAAGCTGCATCGCCACGTCCTTGAAGGCGAGCGTCGTACCGTGGAAGAGCTCCATCACGAAGGCGTTCGGCCCCGTCTGGACGAGCGGCACCACCGCCGGATGGCGGAAGGTGGCATAGGCCTCGTCGATCATGGCACGGAATTTTTCCGCCGGGATTTCGCCGTCGACGAAGGGAGAAAGCACGGCAAACGCGATCTCCTGATAGCTCTTGCCGCGAAGCGCCCGGATTTGCCTCTTCGTGAACGCCGGCCATTCGCGCGGGACGTAGAGGCCGCCGTCGCGGGCGAGCCCGGCCAGGAGCGCATCCGAGAAACCGAGGGAAGGGGCCTCGCCCCGCGTCGAAACATACTCCACGTTCATTCTTCCTTGAGGCTGAAGGATGGGAAGGGTGTTTGCGGCAAGGGGCGATGTTCTCCGAATTCTCCGGACCCCCCCGCATTCCGGCAGGTCCATGGCCGCATATCCCAAAATTCGATCGCGGCGGATTCCAATCGATTTTTCGCCGCGTCGCTGCTATAGACCATCCGCAAGGGTCGTGAAAAGGCCGTTTTCGAGAGTTTCTTGAAGCGGCTCTGATCGGAAAGGGCGCGAAAAAAGCGTCCGGTATCTTGAATTGGCGCACGGTTTTCGAAGGCCGCGAAAGTCCTTCGGAGCCGATGCGTCGGGGCGAAACAGTCCTGAAGCAGGGGTTAGAACAACGTGTTTGGAATGATGAGCCGACGCCTTCTCGGTATTTCCCTTCTTGCCGTCATCGCCGGCTGCAACCAGACGGACAAGGCCGGTAATCTCGGCATGACCGGAAGCGATGCCTCCCAGCAGGCTGCCACCCAGCAGCAACAGCAGCCGATCATCCAGGGCGCCTGCCCGCAGGTCTACCTGCGCGACGGAACCGCCGTCTACCGCACCTATGCCAAGGGCGCCAAGGACGATCCGCAGCAGGTCGCCCTTCAGGCGACGCTGGCCGACAGCACGCGCAAATGCGTCCAGAACGAGAGCCAGCTGACCGTGACTGTCATGGTTCAGGGCCGCGCGGTGACAGGCCCGGCCGGCTCGGCCGGCACGGTCACCCTGCCGATCCGCGTCGCCGCCACCGACGGCAAGGAAACGCTCTATTCCGAACTGACGAAATTCAACGTCGACATTCCCGCCGACAGCGGCACGACGCAGTTCGTCTTCACCAACGACAAGGTCGTCATCCCCGGCGGCGCAGGCTCCTTCGCCAAGATTTACGTCGGCTTCGACGAGGGGCCGTATAATACGAAGTGAGTGGAAGGGGTTAGGCAGTAGCCAATAGCCAGTAGGGGATTGATAGGCAGGCGGCTGCGGTATCTTTCCTACTGGCTACTGGCTACTGGCTACTGGCTACTGGCTACTGGCTACCGCCTCGAATTCAAATCGCCTCCTGCCACTCCGCCAGGGCGGCAACCACTTCGGGAAGATCCGCCATCCTCGAAATCACCGTTTCGGCGCCGGCTTCGGTCAGCCGGTCGGCGTGCGAGGGATAGGTGTGGGAGGCACCGGTGAAGCCGACGACGCGCATGCCGGCGGCGCGCGCGCCGGAGATGCCGTGAACGGAATCCTCGACCACCAGCGTGCGGGCGGGATTGGCCTTCATCTTCTCGGCCGCATGCAGGAAGATGTCCGGCTTCGGCTTCACCCGGTCCGGCCCGAGGTCCTTGGCGGAAAAAATGTTGGGCGTGAAGATCTGCTTCAGGCCGACCTTCGTCAGCATCATGTCCAGCCGGTGCGACGACGAGTTGGAGCAGATGCAATAGGGCCGGGGCAGGCGCGAAAGCGCGAACTTGACGCCGTCGATCACCTTGACGTCGCGCGCCAGCCGCTCGTCCAGCAGCTTTTCCGACTTGTCGAGCAGGGAGGCGGAAAGCGGAATGGAGGCTTCGTGCTCGATGGAAAGCAGGATGTTGCGCCAGGTCATGCCGGCGAAGCGCTCGCCCATTTCCTCGACGCTGATCGGATAGCCCGCCTCCGTCAGAAGCCGCGACTCGACTTCCGCCGCGATGATCTCGGAATCGACCAGAACGCCGTCGCAGTCGAAGATGATGAGGTCGAAACCGTCCATGAAAGCTGTTCCTTCGGGAGAAAGGCGCATCGCTCCGGCGCGGCATCCGGCCGGAAGGAGGGCGATGCTCGTGATCGTCAGCAGGCATTTATACGATGGCCGCCGAAAGCTCAACCTTTGCCGCCGTCCGCCGGTCCGTCGTGCTCGACAGCCGCGCGGGAGCCTTCTATCAGTAGCGGCATGACGAAGGACAATGACGATACGCCCGCAAGCCGCACCGGCTGCGCCCTGCCGGCGCTTGCGGCCGCGGTCCCCAAGGCGCTCCGGCCCCGCGCGGCGCAGCGGTGGGAAGAGCCGTGACCATCCGCCTGCGCAGCCACCACCTGCTATGCATGCTCACCTTCGTGGGGGAGGGCTACACGCCCTCCTTCGTGGAGAACTACCGCCGCATCGCCGGGCGCCTGTCGGCGGGCGAGAACATCGAAATCGTCGAGGGGCCGGACGACATCTGCGCGCCGCTGCTTGGCGATGAAAACCCGCATTGCCGCCGCGAAAGCGTGGCCGCGCGCGACCGCGAGGCGGCCCTGGCTCTGGCGGGGCTGATCGGCTCCGCCATCGTCCCGGGACTGCGCATCGTTCCCGATGCGGCATTTCTCGGAAAACTGCGCCTTGCATTCCGCAACGGCCGCATCCGCTCGGCCTGCTGCGGCTGCGAATGGTCCGAGCTCTGCACGCAGGTCGCCGGCGAAGGCTATCCGGGAATCCTGATCGGATCGCCCCCGTAAGACAAAAGTCAGAGCATCTCAGGCGACGACGTTTTAGCCGGAGATGCGCTCGTGAGCGGGAACAGATCGAGGAACGCCTTTTCTCCCGAAGGGGAAAAACGAATCGCGCGGCTGTCCTTCTCGCGCTTCGCCCAGCCGTTTTCGATGAAGCGGGCAAGCAGCGCTTCGCCGAGCGAGCCCGCCAGATGCGAGCGCCGCTCGCTCCAGTCGAGGCAGGTGCGGCAGACCGGGCGGCGCTGGCCCTTCAATGCGGCAAGGTCGATGCCGATGGTTGCCATGCGCGCCTCGCCGGAGGAGGTGAGCGCGGCATCCTCTCCGTCGACCGCCACGTCGCCGTCGGCGATCAGCCTGTCGAGCATGCGCACGCCGAAATCGCCGGCGAGGTGATTGTAGCAGACCCGCGCCTTGCGCAGCGCCGGGTCCTTGGGCCCAGGGCGGCTGCGCAGGAAGCCGCGATTGGCGGCAAAGCCCATCAGCCCTTCGAGCATCAGCCCGACCTCGTCGTCGCCAAGCGTGAAATAGCGATGGCGCCCCTGCTTGCGCTGGGCGACGAGGCCGCCCGCCTCCAGCTTTGCGAGGTGTGAACTCGCCGTCTGCAGCGTGATGCCGGCCGCTCCCGCAAGCTCGGTCGCCGTCAGCGCCTGTCCGCCCATCAGCGCCGTCAGCATGTTGGCGCGGGCAGGATCGCCGATCAGCGACCCGATCTGGGAAATGTCCGGTCCTTCTTTCATACTTCGATGGTAATCGAAGCATCGAAGTCATGCAATATGCGAAAACGGATCGTCGCAAACCAAGGAGCCGTCCGATGATCACCTGTTTCATCCGCTACGAGATCGACCCGTTCAAGAAAGAGGAATTCGCCGCCTATGCCCGCAACTGGGGGCAGGCGATCCCGAGGAACGGCGCCGACCTCGTCGGCTATTTCGCCCCGCACGAGGGCTCGGCCACCACAGCCTACGGCGTCTATACCATCGAGAGCCTTGCCGCCTACGAAGCCTATCGTGCGCGCCTTGCGGCCGATCCGCTGGGCGCGGAGAATTACGCGTTCGCCAGGCGCGAGCGCTTCATCCTGAAGGAGGACCGCCTTTTCCTGAAGAACGTTTCCGGCCCGCATGCGGAGATCGTCCGATGATCGCGGTCATTTTCGAGGTTACGCCCTATCTCGGCAAGCGCGCCGCCTATCTCGACATTGCCGGAAAGCTCAGGCCGCGGCTGGAGAAGATCGACGGCTTCATCTCCGTCGAACGTTTCGAAAGCCTGGCGCTGCCGGGAAGATTCCTCTCGCTCTCCTTCTGGCGCGACGAGGAGGCAGTGGAGAAATGGCGCAACGGGCCGCATCACCGCGCCGCACAGGAGGCCGGCCGCGGCGAAATCTTCGCCGACTACCGCCTGCGCGTCGCCTCGGTCATTCGCGACTACGGCATGTCCGATCGCGATCAAGCGCCGGACGACAGCCGCAGGCATCATGAGACGGTGGTGTGATTTCGTTCAATTTCATCGGACGCTGCCCTCGCGTCCGTTGAATTGGGCGTTGATCGCTTCCAGCGCTGTTTTGAGCGGAGGCAATTCGTCGGTCAACGCCCCATATCAGCTTGCCGGAGAGGGCATGATATTCATGGCGCAGCACGTTGCCGATAGAACGAACTCTGGGGCCGCGGGATTCGGGACGGGTCGATGTTACTTCAGCAGGCAGAGCCCGGCTTGCTTCCGATATCATCTCAATGCCGGGTTGGATTGCGTGGCGCAACACCAATCATTTGTATAGTTTTCAAATGTTTTGTCCGCCGTTGCGGTTTGGATACCCGCAATCGCTTCCAAAATGTCGTCGATGGCATGTCTGAATTCACGCGCCATCAGAAGACCCGAATGGCGCTGTTCTCGATTTTTGCCCGCAATCGCGGATGCAGGCTGTCGCGGGTCGTTATGTCGACGGGCCTGCCGACTTTCTCTTCGAGAAAAATCTTGATGCCCACGAGATCGAAGGCATTGAATCTGCTCTCTGGATCGTAGTCGATGAAAAGGTCGATATCGCTGTCGTCCTCAGCCTCATTGCGCGCCGTCGATCCGAACAGGAAAAGGCCGGTCGCGCCGAGATGGCGTACGGCGTCGGCATTTTCCCGGAGTCTGCTGAGCGTCTCGTTCCTGTCCATGAGGCAATCCTATCCGATCGCCGGTTTTTTCCACACGCGGTGATCGGTCCGGTTTTTCTTCAATCCTTTCAGTCTTTGGTAACCATCTTCGGTAACCATGAGGACCATGAGTTTCCGTTCCGAGTAAGCGTATCAGCGAGTATAAAATGCCATCTGTCCTTCCGCTTGCAGACGTCGTCCGTTCCCCCCGCCAGAATGGCTGGGTCGATACCATCATAAAGGGTGATTGCGTCGCCGCGCTCGAGGCCCTTCCGGACCAGTCGGTGGACGTGATCTTCGCCGATCCGCCCTACAATCTCCAACTCGGCGGCACGCTGCACCGGCCGGACCAGTCGCTGGTCGATGCGGTCGACGACGCGTGGGACCAGTTCGCCTCCTTCGAGGCCTATGACGCCTTCACCCGCGCCTGGCTGCTCGCCTGCCGGCGCGTGCTGAAGCCGAACGGAACGATCTGGGTGATCGGCTCCTATCACAACATCTTCCGTGTCGGCACCGCGTTGCAGGATCTCAGCTTCTGGATCCTCAACGACATCGTCTGGCGCAAGACCAATCCGATGCCCAATTTCAAGGGCCGCCGCTTCCAGAACGCGCACGAGACGATGATCTGGGCGAGCCGCGACCCCAAGGCCAAGGGCTACACCTTCAACTACGATGCGATGAAGGCGGCCAACGACGACGTGCAGATGCGCTCCGACTGGCTCTTTCCCATCTGCAGCGGCGGCGAACGGCTCAAAGGGGCCGACGGCAAGAAGGTGCATCCGACGCAGAAGCCGGAAGCGCTCCTCGCCCGCATCCTGATGGCCTCGTCCAAGCCCGGCGACGTCGTGCTCGACCCGTTCTTCGGTTCCGGCACCACCGGCGCCGTCGCCAAGCGCCTCGGCCGCCACTTCGTCGGCATCGAACGCGAGCAGGCCTATATCGATGCCGCTCTCGAGCGTATCGAGGCCGTCGAGCCGCTGGGCAAGGCGACGCTCTCCGTGCTGAGCGGCAAGAAGGCCGAGCCGCGCGTCGCCTTCAACACGCTGATCGAGAGCGGCCTCATCAAGCCCGGCGCCGTCCTGACCGACGCGCGCCGCCGCTACAGCGCCATCGTGCGCGCCGACGGAACGCTCGCTTCGGGCGGCGAAGCCGGTTCCATTCACCGCCTCGGCGCCAAGGTCCAGGGCCTTGACGCCTGCAACGGTTGGACCTTCTGGCACTACGACGACGGGCAATCCCTGAAGCCTATCGATGCATTGCGGACGGTCATAAGAAGTGACTTGGCAAAACTCGACTGATCAACCAGTCTTGCCAGGTCAGGTCCAGCTTTTTCCGGTCTTCGTACCTTCAGTCCCGGGGAAAGCCTGAACGCCCGGAGCCGTGAAAACCGGCTCCGGGCGTTTCTCAAGCGGCGTATCGAACACAGTTGAATTGCGTATTCTTCTATCCGCAGGGTTGTGGTAGGGGAAATCATTCTCAACGGCGATCCGTGCACGATATGAGGGCATATTCTTCCGAGACCGAACTCACCGAGCTGATCTATGCCTGTGTTCTGGGGGAAGCACCCTGGATAAGCTTCCTCGAACGCCTCGACACCGTGCTGCCGGGTGCAAAGACGCATCTCGTCGCCGCGGACAGCCGGAATTCCTCGGTGAATTTCAATTTCAGCACCAATATCACCCAGGAAACCCTGGATAATTACAACGATTACTACGCTGGCATAAATCCATGGATTCCCATGGTCCGCCACCATCCGGTCGGACGGGGCACGATTTCGGACGATATTCTTCCAAGACGCGAGACCATGAAGACGGAATACTACAACGACTTCATGCGGCCGCTGGAAGCAAGAAGCGCGCTGGGCGTGGTCGTTGTCAAGGATCCGCAGAAATCCTTCATATTGAGCATGTTCACCTCTTCCGACGAGCCGGAGCGGATCCGGCCGGTGGCGGATCTGATGAGCCGCCTGTCTCCCCATCTCGGCCGCGCCTTCCGGTTCTACCAGCAGGATGCGGCATCGCGGTTTCTGGGAGAAAGCGCGGGCCTGTTGTCTACGGCGACCGTGGGGATCGTCCTGGTGCGCGAAAACCGCATGATCCGCTTCGTGAACGGCGAGGCGGAAAAGATGATCGCGCAACGCTGCGGCATCACGTTTTCGCCGACCGGCAGGCTGGTGTTTTCCGACAGCGGCTCGGCGGAGAAGCTGGATTTCCTTCTGAGAAGGGACCTGCTGCCGCATACCGTCCTGACCTCGTCGCCGGAAGGGCAGGAGGGTCCTTACCGTTATACTTTCGTCCGGATCACATCGGACGGCATCAGCGACTTTCTCAACGGTCCCTCCGTCGTCATCCTGATCGAGAAAAAGCGTGAGGATTCCCGCATGCGTCTCGACGCGCTCTCGGCCGCCTGCGGGCTTACGCCGGCCGAGGCGAGAGTCGCTGCCGGCATCGCCGAAGGCAAAACCGTCAACGAGCTCGCCGCCGCGAACAGCGTCTCGCGGGAGACCGTGCGCAGCCAGCTGAAGCATGTCTATGCCAAGCTCGGGGTGAACAGGCAGGCAGAACTGGTCCGGCTGATCGGCTAACCGTCATGTCGGCCTGTCGATGAGAAAAGCAACGCGGTGCGCCGCGTTTCCGGCCGGTGCGCTTCCGGTGCGAAAAATGTGCTATGTTGCCGCCGCCTTCGATGAGACGCGGGGAGGGGTATCGGCGAAACTGAAGGGCCTGATTCTTGGATCGCCTGACCGACACGATATATGACGTGGAAGCGGAGCTGACGGAATTGATCTATTCCGCCGTGCTCGGCCACGCGCCGTGGACGGCCTTCCTCGACCGCCTCAACGGTCTTCTCCCCGACGGCAAGTCCACCTTCATGGTGGTGGACCGTCAGGTCGCGAATGCGAACGTGGCGTTGAGTTCCGGCTGGGAAGCCTCCGACCTCAAGCTTTTCAACCGGTATTACGGCGCGATCAATCCATGGATGCCGAGAGCCGCCGTCCGTCCCGTGGGGATAGGCGTCGTCGCGGAGCAGATGCTGGAACCCGACTCGCTGCGCAAGACGGAGTTCTACAACGACTATCTGCAGCGCAGGAGATGCGAATCCGGCGTCGGCCTGACGGTCGTGCGCGAGGAAGGAAAATCCTTCGTCGTGACGACGCTGACGTCGAGCCTGGACATGACGCGAAATCGCCAGGTGGCCTCGATGCTGACGCGCCTTTCTCCGCACCTTGCGCGCGCCTTTCGCTTCTACCAGCAGGGTCCGGTGGCAAAGGCCATGGAAAATGCCAGCAAGGCATTCCTGTCGGCGATCGGCGTCGGCGTCCTGATCGTCCGGGAAAACGGCATGGTTCGCCTGATGAATGCCGAGGCGCAAAAGCTGATCGAAAACGGCTGCGGCATCCGTATCTCGCCGACCGGTCGCGTGGCATTCATGGACGAGCAGGCGCGCGGCGTGCTCGGCTCCCTGCTGAAGCGCGGCTCGACGCCGCAGCCCGTGCTCACCGTGCGCTCGGCGACACGCGCAAACCCCTTCCGCTACACGTTCGTGCGGATGGCGTCGGACAGCATGAGCGAATTCCTGAACGGACCCGTCGTCGCGGTGCTGATCGAGCAGAACCACGAGGATCCGTGCGCCCGCCTCCAGGCGCTCGCCGCTTCGCATGGTCTGACGCCGGCCGAGGCGAGGGTTGCCGCAAATATCGCCATGGGCAAATCGATCAACGAGACCGCAACCCTCCACGGCGTCTCCCGCGAGACGGTGCGCAGCCAGTTGAAATCGGTCTATGTGAAGCTCGGCGTACGGCGCCAGGCGGAGCTCGTGCGGCTGCTCGGATAGAAGCCGTCAGGCGGTCTTCGTCGCCTCCGTGACCTCTTCCAGCCCATAGGCGGAAAGATCGCTTCCCAGCTTTTCCGGGTCGGTAAAGTGCACGGCGTTCCAGCCGGCAAGGCGCGCGCCTTCGACATTCGCCATGCTGTCGTCGATGAAGAGCGTATGGGCGGGGGCGAGGCCGAAATCGTGCGCGTGTTTCTCGTAGATGGCCCGGTCCGGCTTGATGAGCCCGATCTCCCCGGAAACGGTGACGCCGCGCGGCAGGCCGAGGAAGGGAAAGATCGTCTTCGCCTGCCGGAAGGTGTCGGCTGCGAAATTGGTGAGCATCGTCACGTCGCGCCCTTCGTCGATAAGCCTCTTCATGATGGCGACCGTGCCGTCATAGGCATGCGGCACCATTTCGTGCCAGTGCTTGCGAAAGGCGCGGATGTGTTCTTCCCGTTCCGGATGCGCGGCGATCAGCAGGGCTTCCGCATCTTCCCATCTGCGGCCGCGGTCCTGCTCCAGGTTCCAGTCGTGCGTGCACACGTTGGCGAAGAACCAGTTGCGCTCCGTCTCGTCCGGAATGAGGCGGCTATAGGGAATGTGCGGATCGTAGTGGATCAGCACGCGGCCGATGTCGAAGACGATATGGCGGATTTCCGTTTTCATGATGTCCTTGCCTGCTTGTCCGGTCTGTCGAAGGCATCCGGTATGGCCTGCCTGATTATCTTTTTCATGACGGTGGGCAGCGCCTGGCCGGCAAGCGTCTCCTTCGGCTCCCACCAGCCGCCGCATGCCGCCGCCTCGCGCCGCACCCTCGACCGATATACCGAAAGATGCAACTCGAAATGCGTGAACACATGCGTGACGGACCCGCAGCCCTGCCAGTCTGCCGGAAAGGGACCGGCTTCAGGCCCGGTGGCGCCGTCGATCCGGGCGGTCCAGGGGCTGCCCGGAACCTCCGTCATGCCGCCCAGCAGCCCGCTTTCCACGCGTTTTCTGAGATAGACGGCGCCCGCATCGTCGACGGCGACGAATGCCGCGCCGCGCCGCAACGGCTTTTCCTTCTTTGCGGCCTTCACCGGGAAGAGCTCCGGATCGTGGGCGGCGAAGGCCTCGCATCCGCCGTTCAGCGGACAGAGCGCGCAGGCCGGCCGCTTCGGCGTGCAGATCGTCGCGCCGAGGTCCATCATGGCTTGCGCGAAATCGCCCGGCCGGTCGCCGGGCGTCACCGCCGCGACGAGCGCGCGCATCTCCGGCTTGGCCGCCGGCAGCGGCGTTTCCACCGCATGGAGCCGCGAGACGACCCGCTCGACATTGCCGTCGAGCACCGCGCTTTGGCGGTTGAAGGCGATCGCGGCGACCGCTGCCGCCGTATAGTCGCCGATGCCGGGCAGGCGCTTCAATCCCTCCTCGGTGTCCGGAAACAGGCCGCCATGCTCGAAGGCGACCGCTTCGGCGCATTTCTTGAGATTGCGCGCCCGGGCGTAATAGCCGAGCCCGGCCCAGGCCTTCATCACGTCCTCGTTCTCCGCCATCGCAAGATCGCCGACAGTCGGCCATTTCGACAGGAACAGCGTGAAATAGGCCTTCACCGCCTGCACCGTCGTCTGCTGCAGCATCACCTCGGAAAGCCAGACCCGATAGGGATCGGGCCGGATGCGGCGCGCGGCCATGGCCGGCGAGACCCGCCAGGGGAGCTCGCGGTGATGGCGGTCGTACCATTGAAGAAGCAGCGTGGAGAGGGGCGTATTCACGGAAGGCGGTTGTCCCATGTCGAGTTCAGGCAAAACATAATGTGCCGATTCGCGAGCGCAATTGGAACCGTTGCGAAAGCTGGGGATGGTGGCGCTGCGGAGCGGGCGTCGCGGTTTTTTAAGGAGATATCGAGCATGACACTCGACGAAGCGCTGCTGTCACATATCGCCAACCGTTTTCCCTGGCTCTCAGACGCGGTTATTCTGCTGGCCGGAATTTATATCGTAGTCAAGATGACCGTGCTGATCGCTCGATTGCTCACCCGTGATCCGATGCCAGCGATCTACTTCCGCTTCAAGCCCCATATCGTGGCTCTGGGCCGGTCCGTGCATGCCCATTTGAGTTGGCCCGACCGCCCTCGCTCGCGGCGTGCAGTGATGTTCTCGAATGCGGCCGGCGCGCTCGGATCGGGCACGATGTCGGCTTTGACCTTCCTGGCCTTCGCGGCCGTCGCAGCCACCCACCTCTGGCATTTCGATGCGGCAGGGGTAACGCTGAAGACGCATGCGATTGCTTTTGCCTATGAAGTCGCCGCGGTCACGCTTGCGCGGTTTTTCGCCATCAGGGCTTCGCGCCATTGGCGCGACCTTCTTGAAGGCGGTGGCGGTTCCCGGGCCTGATCGTCCGGTGGTGATTGCCGTGGCATGCATAATGACACATATACTGGTGGCATGAACCGCCCAAAGAATTCTAAATCCTCCGGCAGTTACGGCCCCGCACAGATCAGCGAGGTCGCCAACGCGCTGATCGACCCCGTATTGGCAAAGCGCGCCGGCATCAACACCATGCTGCTCGGCTCCTGGGAGGAGATCGCCGGGGCGGACTTCGCCGACTGCACGCGTCCCGAGCGCATAACCTGGCCGCGGCGCGTCTCCGAGATGGCGGGGGAGGACGGCGGCTATCAGGCGGGCGTGCTGACGATAGCCTGCGATGGAGCGCGTGCGCTCTTCCTTTCCCATCAGCAAGGCGAGATCATCCAGCGCGTCAACGGCTTCTTCGGCTTTCCGGCCATCCGGCAGGTCAAGATCGTGCAGAAGCCGGTTTCGCCGCTCGCGCGCCGCAGGCGCAAGCCGAAACCGCTGACTGGCGAGGACGCGCATCGCCTGGATACGCTGGTCGACGGTATCGAGGCCGACAGCCTGAAGGCGGCTCTGAGGCGTCTCGGAACGGCGGTGCTGGGCGGCAGGAAAGGCTGAGCGAGGATCATCAGCCAGTCACAATTCTTTGAAGATACTGGTAAATGGCAAGCTTGTTACCGCCTCGAAGCCGGTATATCGGGTGTTCAGTCAAACAATCATCTTCCGACAGGAGAGACCATGTCCCTTTCCGAAACGAGCTTCCTGAAGCGTCTGCTTGGCGGCGTCGCCGTCGCGGCGCTGGCGGTGACCCTCGTCGCCTGCAGCGACGAGAACAAGGATGCGGCCGCCAATGCGCCGGCGAAGCAGGCGACGGAGAGCGCGGCCGCGGCCGGCACGGACCCGGTGACCACCGCCGCGACCGAGATGGCGCAGGCCGAGACATCCGGAGCCGCTTCCGCCGAGGTGCCCGCCGCCGAAGGCGACGTTAACATGGAAGAGGTGCTGAAGCCCGGCCCGCTTCCGGAAATGGCGCTCGGCGAAGCCTCCGCTCCCGTAACGATCGTCGAATACATGTCGATGACCTGCCCGCATTGCGCGGACTTCCACAACAATACCTTCGAGGCGATCAAGACGAAATATGTCGATAGCGGCAAGGTCCGCTTCATCGTCCGCGAATTCCCCTTCGATCCGCGCGCGGCGGCGGCCTTCATGCTGGCGCGCTGCGCACCGGAGGGCCAGTATTTCCCGATGGTCTCCATGCTCTTCAAGCAGCAGCAGACCTGGGCTGCGGCTCAGGATGGCCGCGAAGCGCTGCTTCAGATGTCGAAACTCGCCGGTTTTACACAGGAGAGCTTCGAGGCATGCTTGACGAACCAGAAACTTCTGGATGATGTGAACACGGTGAGAGAGCGGGGTGCCCGGGAATTCGGCGTCGCGGCTACGCCGACCTTCCTCATCAACGGCAAGCGCTATTCCGGAGACATGTCGGTTGACACCATGTCGGCCCTTATCGACAGCATGCTCTGACCGTTCCGCCAGTTTCGCAACGGGCGCCGGCGGAAGCCGTGCGCCCGTTTTTTGTCTTGGGGCTGACAGTGATACCCGATGGTCGATGCCGCCCCTCATCCCCCTGCCGGGATCTTCTCCCCGCAAGCGGAGAGAAGGGGCAGAACGGCGAGGCCTTCGCTCCTCTCCCTGCCGGCGGGGAGCGGGTGCCGGCAGGGAGGTGAGGGGCCGCGACTTCCGTTATCCGGAGGGGGGGTATCCCGCCCTCGCGTGGCCCTTATGAAATTCACCAAGCTCCGCCTTCTCGGTTTCAAGTCCTTCGTCGAGCCCACCGAATTCGTCATCGAGCGTGGGCTCACCGGCGTGGTGGGGCCGAACGGCTGCGGCAAGTCCAATCTTGTCGAGGCGCTGCGTTGGGTGATGGGGGAGAACTCCTACAAGAACATGCGCGCCTCGGGCATGGACGACGTGATCTTCTCCGGATCCGGCAACCGGCCCGCGAGAAACACCGCCGAGGTCGGCCTTTATCTCGACAATTCCGACCGCACCGCGCCCGCCGCCTTCAACGGCGACGACGAGATCCAGGTGACGCGGCGCATCGAGCGCGAGAACGGCTCGGTCTACCGCATCAACGGCAAGGAGGCGCGTGCCAAGGACGTGCAGCTTCTCTTCGCGGACGCCTCGACGGGTGCCCGATCGCCCTCGATGGTCGGACAGGGCAGGATCGGCGAGCTGATCAACGCCAAGCCGCAGGCCCGCCGCCAGCTTCTCGAAGAGGCGGCCGGCATCTCCGGCCTGCATTCGCGCCGCCACGAGGCGGAGCTGCGGCTGCGCGCCGCCGAGACCAATCTCGAACGGCTCGAAGACGTCACCTCGCAGCTCGAAAGCCAGATAGAAAGCCTGAAGCGCCAGTCGCGCCAGGCGAACCGCTTCAAGGCGCTGTCGTCCGACATCCGCCGCCACGAGGCGATGCTCCTGCATATCCGCTGGGTACAGGCGAAGGAGGCCGAAGGCGAGGCCGAAAGCCAGCTCAACCAGGCGACCTCGCTCGTCGCAGAGCGTGCGCAGGCGCAGATGCAGGCGGCGAAGGACCAGGCGGTCGCAAGCCTGAAGCTGCCCGAGCTGCGGGAGAATGAGGGGAAACTCGCCGCCGCTCTCCAGCGCCTGCAGATCGCCCGCGCGCAGCTTGAGGAGGATGCCGGCCGGCTCCTGCGCCGTCGCGACGAGCTTTCCCGGCGCCTTGCCCAGCTCGGCGAGGACATCGCTCGCGAGGAGCGGATGATCGCCGACAATGCGCAGATCCTCGATCGTCTGGCCACCGAGGAGGAGGAGATCGGCGATATCCTCGCCGAGGCGGATGAACGCGCCGCCGCTGCCCGCGAGATCATGGAGGGAGCGGCGGAAAAGCTTGCGACAAGCGAGCGCCTGCTCGGTGGCGTGACTGCCGAACGCGCGGAGGCCCAGGCCGCCCGCAACCAGCTCGAAAAGGCGATCCGCGACATTTCCGACCGGCGTATGCGGTTGACGCAGCAGCTTTCCGCGCAGGAGCGCGAATTGGGTGACATGGACGGCCGCATCGCGAGCCTGCCCGATCCGGAGGAAAAGCGCGGCGAGGTCCTTTCGGCTGAAGCGGCACTTGAGGAAGCCGGCGCGATGCTGCTGGCGGTCGAGGAAGCGCTGGAGGAGGCGCGCGCCGCAGAGGCAGCGGCCCGGCCGCCGGTGGAGGCGGCGCGGTCGCGGCTGAACGGCATCGAGACCGAGGCGCGCACCATCCGCCGCATGCTGGAGGCGGGCGCCTCCGGCGGCTCGTTCGCGCCGGTGGTCGAGGAAGTGCATGTCGACCGCGGTTACGAAACGGCGCTCGGCGCCGCGCTTGGCGACGACCTCGACTCCCCGGCCGATCCCGCAGCGCCCGTTCACTGGCGCGGCGGCGTCGGCGGTGCGGACGATCCGGCGCTGCCGGAGGGCGCGGTCCCACTTCTTTCCCATGTCCGCGCGCCGGATGTGCTGCTGCGCCGCCTGCGTCAGATCGGCATCGCGGCAGACGAGGCTGCGGCTCTGGCGCTGCTGCCCGCGCTCAAGGCGGGGCAGAGGCTGGTGACGCGCGAAGGGGCGGTCTTCCGCTGGGACGGGCATGTGACCGGCGCCGATGCGCCGAGTGCCGCCGCCCTGCGGCTTGCCCACAAGAACAGGTTGGCGGAGCTCGAAGCCGAGCTCGACGAGGCGCACGCGGCCCTTTCGGATGCCGAGGCCGGGCTTGCCCGCGCGGCGGAGCTGATCCGCGCCGAAACCCAGCGCCAGCAGCTGGTGCGTGATCGCCAGAGGCTTGCGGTTCGCGCACTTTCGCAGGCCCGCGAGGCCTTCGAGGCGGCGGAGCGCGCTGCGGGCGAGCTGATCCGCCGCCGCGCCGTCCTCGCCGAAACCAAGGCGCAGCTAGAGGTTCAGGCGGAAGAAGCCGCTGCCCAACTGGAGGAAGCCCGCGCCGCGCTGGAGGACGCGCCCGACGTGGCCGAACTCGATCTGCGCCTGAAGACGCAGACGGCCGAGGTTGCCACCGACCGCGCCGCTCTTGCCGAAGCGCGCGCGCATCACGACGGGCTTGCCCGCGAGATGGACGAGCGTCGCCGCCGCCTGCATCAGATCCTGACCGAGCGGGAGACCTGGAAGAGCCGCGCGGCAAGCGCCGAGGGCCATATTGCCACGCTTCGCGAGCGCCGGTCGGAGGCCGAGGAGGAGGCGGAGGCGATCGCGGAGGCGCCCGACGAGATCGAGGAAAAACGGCGTGCGCTGATGAGCCAGCTTGCCGCCGCCGAAGAGGCGCGGCGTGCCGCCGCCGACGAATTGCAGGGGGCGGAAAACCGCCAGCGCGAGGCGGACCGGCTGGCGGCGACAGCGCTCACGCAGCTTGCCGAATCCCGCGAACGTCGCGGCCGGGCCGAAGAGCGGCTTGTCTCCGCCCGCGAACGGCGCCTGGAAGGCGAGGCGCGCATCCGCGAGGCGCTGAACTGCGCGCCGCATGAGGCCCTGCGGCTCACCGGTCTTGCCGCCGACGCATCGCTGCCCGATCCCCGCAACACCGAAATCGAGCTCGACCGGCTGAAGATCGAGCGCGAGCGGCTCGGTGCCGTCAACCTGCGCGCCGAGGAGGAGCAGAAGGAGCTCTCCGACAAGCTGCATGAGATCGTCACCGAGCGCGAGGACATCATCGAGGCGATCCGCAAGCTGCGTTCGGCGATCCAGAGCCTCAACCGCGAGGGCCGCGAACGGCTGCTTGCCGCCTTCGACGTTGTCAACGTCCAGTTCCAGCGGCTCTTCACCCACCTCTTCGGCGGCGGCACGGCGGAGCTGCAGCTGATCGAGAGCGACGACCCGCTCGATGCCGGGCTCGAAATCCTCGCCCGGCCACCCGGCAAGAAGCCGCAGACGATGACGCTGCTTTCGGGTGGCGAGCAGGCGCTGACGGCGATGGCGCTGATCTTCGCCGTCTTCCTCACCAATCCCGCGCCGATCTGCGTGCTGGACGAGGTCGACGCTCCGCTCGACGACCACAATGTCGAGCGCTACTGCAACCTGATGGACGAGATGGCCGCTTCGACCGAGACCCGCTTCGTCATCATCACCCACAACCCCATCACCATGGCCCGCATGAACCGCCTCTTCGGCGTCACCATGGCCGAGCAGGGGGTCTCGCAGCTCGTTTCGGTCGATCTGCAGACGGCGGAGCAACTGCGCGAGGCGGTGTAGGGGACCGATCCGCTACCCGATGCAGCTCAAATCACATCCCACTTGGAGCAGGTGAGAGGGCAATCTGCCGTGGTTGGCAGGCATTGAAATGGTATAGTTATTATACTATTTTGAGCCACGAAGTTCGAATATGATCCGAATAAGAGCATAGCGAACAAGACCAAGCACGGACTGGATTTCGAAGAGGCGCAGGCCTTGTGGCTGGATAGCCGTCTGCTGGAGGCGCCCGCGCGGACTGAAGACGAGCCGCGTTACCTCGTAATAGGCAAGATCGATGGAAAGCATTGGTCGGCCGTTTGCGTTCGCCGTGGTGGAAACGTGCGCATCATTTCAGTCCGGCGAGCCAGATATGAGGAGATAGAACATTATGAAGGCGACTGACTTCGAACGGAAATTCGACAACGGCGGGGATGTAAGCGGAGACGTGGACTGGTCCCGGGCCCGCCGTCCGAATGTCGAGATGAAACGTGTCAACGTCGATTTTCCGCTATGGGTGGTGGAGGGGCTTGACCGGCAGGCAAGCCGCCTCGGCGTGACGCGCCAGTCCCTCATCAAGATGTGGATAGCGGAAAAGCTCGGCTGAAGGTGCCTTCCGGGTCCTCGCCCCTTTCCAAATCATCCATGTGCTCTAGTTCCGTTTCCGTCCTCAACATCAACAAGGAAGACGCGTGAACAAGAATGCCCTCTATATGATCATCGGCGCACTTATCGTCGTCGTCGCCGGTTTTGCCTATTACGCCTATCAGGAAGAGCAGAAACCGGAAGGTGTCGAAATCCAGCTCGGCAGGGACGGGGTGTCGATAGAGGAAAACTGAGATCGCCCGACGGCAGCGAACAGGCCGCGTTTCCAATGGAGGCGCGGCTTTTCCGTGCTATCGGCAGATAATGCCGCCTTGTCATGATGCAGTGCAACAAAAACTGGTTAGCGCCGCATTTTCAACAGGATGCAGTTGCTGTAGTCTTCTCCTGCGAGGCGAGCGGGGAGATGAGGCATGACGAAATGGGTTTATACCTTTGGCGCCGGAGCGGCCGAAGGCGGAGCCGGCGACACCGCACTCCTCGGCGGCAAGGGCGCGAACCTTGCCGAGATGTGCAATCTCGGCCTGCCGGTTCCCCCGGGCCTCACCATCATTGCCGACGCCTGTTCCCACTATCATGACAACGGCCGCACCCTGCCGGAAGACTTGAAGCCGGAGGTGCGGGCGGGACTTGCGCGCATTGAGGAGATCACCGGCCGGGTCTTCGGCGACGTAAGGCGGCCGCTCCTGCTTTCGGTGCGGTCCGGCGCGCGCGCATCGATGCCGGGCATGATGGATACCGTCCTCAATCTCGGCCTCAACGATCACACGGTCGAAGCGCTCGGCCACGATGCCGGCGATGCCCGCTTCGCCTGGGACAGCTATCGCCGCTTCATTCAGATGTACGGCGATGTCGTCATGGGGCTCGACCACGAGGTCTTCGAGGAAATCCTGGAGGACGAGAAGGCGCGTCTCGGGCATGAAAACGACACGGAGCTTTCCGCCGTCGAATGGCAGCATGTCATCGCCCGCTACAAGGAGACGATCGAGGAGGAATTGGGCGAAGCCTTCCCGCAGGATCCCGAGGTCCAGCTCTGGGGCGCGATCGGCGCCGTCTTCTCGAGCTGGATGAATGCGCGCGCCGTCACCTACCGGCGCCTCCACAACATTCCCTCCGCCTGGGGCACCGCCGTGAACGTCCAGGCCATGGTCTTCGGCAATCTCGGCAATTCTTCCGCTACCGGCGTCGCCTTCACGCGCAATCCCTCCACCGGCGAAAATGCGCTTTACGGCGAGTTCCTCGTCAATGCGCAAGGGGAGGATGTCGTCGCCGGCATCCGCACGCCGCAGAACATCACCGAGGAGTCGCGCATCGCGTCCGGCTCCGATCGTCCGTCGCTGGAAAAGCTGATGCCGGAGGCCTTTGCGGAATTCCGGGCGATCTGCGGAAAGCTCGAGGCTCATTACCGCGACATGCAGGATATCGAATTCACCATCGAGCGCGGCAAGCTCTGGATGCTCCAGACCCGCGCGGGCAAGCGCACGGCGCGTGCGGCGCTCAAGATCGCGGTCGACATGGCGCAAGAGGGGCTGATCGGCAAGGCCGAGGCCGTGGCGCGCATCGATCCGGCTTCTCTCGACCAGTTGCTGCACCCGACGATCGACCCGCGCGCCCGCCGCGACGTGATCGGTTCCGGCCTGCCCGCCTCTCCGGGCGCGGCAAGCGGCGAGATCGTCTTCACCTCGGACGATGCCGTGCGTGCGGAGGAGGAGGGCCGCAGGGTCATCCTCGTGCGCGTGGAGACGAGCCCGGAGGATATCCACGGCATGCATGCGGCCGAGGGAATCCTCACGACCCGCGGCGGCATGACCAGCCACGCCGCGGTCGTGGCGCGGGGCATGGGCATCCCCTGCGTCTCCGGCGCCGGCAATCTGCGCGTGGATCTGCGCAACGAGCTGCTGATCGGCCAGGGCGTCACGCTGCGCAAGGGCGAGGTGATCACCATCGACGGTTCCTCCGGTCATGTCCTGAAGGGCGAGGCGCCGATGCTGCAGCCCGAGCTTTCCGGCGATTTCGGCCGCATCATGGAATGGGCGGACGCCACGCGCCGCATGGGCGTGCGCACCAATGCCGAGACGCCGCAGGATGCGCGTGCCGCCCGCTCCTTCGGCGCGGAGGGCATCGGGCTGTGCCGCACCGAGCACATGTTCTTCGAGGGCAGCCGCATCAATGTCATGCGCGAGATGATCCTTGCCGAAGACGAGGCGGGAAGGCGCGCGTCGCTCGCCAAGCTGCTGCCGATGCAGCGCTCCGATTTCGTCGAACTCTTCGAGATCATGCACGGCCTGCCGGTGACGATCCGCCTGCTCGATCCGCCGTTGCATGAGTTCCTGCCCAAGACCGACGAGGAGATCGCGGAAGTCGCCAGCGCACTTTCGCTCGATCCGGCGATCCTGCGTCAGCGCGTCGACGCGCTGCACGAGTTCAATCCGATGCTTGGACACCGCGGCTGCCGGCTGGCGATCTCCTATCCCGAGATCGCCGAGATGCAGGCGCGCGCCATCTTCGAGGCGGCCGTCGAGGCGGCGCGGCAAACGGGTGCGGCGGTCATGCCCGAGATCATGGTGCCGCTGGTGGGGCTCAAGGCCGAGCTCGACTATGTGAAGGGCGTGATCGAGGCGGTGGCAAGGGAGGTCATCGGCGAGGCGGGGATGGAGATCGACTATCTCGTCGGCACGATGATCGAGCTGCCGCGCGCCGCCCTTCGCGCCCACGTCATCGCCGAATCGGCGGATTTCTTCTCCTTCGGCACCAACGATCTGACGCAGACGACCTTCGGCATTTCGCGCGACGATGCGTCCTCGTTTCTCTCGACCTATATCAAGAAGGGCATCGTGGCGCAGGATCCCTTCGTCCAGATCGATTTCGACGGGGTGGGGGAGCTGATCCAGATCGCCGCCGAACGCGGCCGCCGCACGAAGAACGACCTCAAGCTCGGCATCTGCGGCGAACACGGCGGCGATCCGGCCTCCATCCATTTCTGCGAAAAGGCGGGCCTGGACTATGTCTCCTGCTCGCCCTTCCGCGTCCCGATCGCCCGCCTCGCCGCCGCCCAGGCTGCCTTCAACGGCGGGAAGGGCTGAGACGAGAACAATCTGCCGGCAGGCGGCAGGGAACCAGGGGCGCACCGTAGCCGCACCCTTTGCCAGCCACGGACACGGGTGCGGCGCCCGTCCTCCTGATCATTTTCATCATTCCACAGCACTGCCGCCAGCGAGCATCCGATTGGGATTGCAAATATTCACCCATATGGTTGACTATTGATCGGAACTTATATATTCAACCATTAGGGTGAATAAATGGACGAAGATGCCCTGTCACACATTCTGAAGGCCGCTGGCGACACCACGCGGCGAAAAATCTTGACGCTTCTTGTTCAGGAGGGAGCGCTGAGAGTGACCGCGCTCGCCGCTCATTTCGATATGTCCCTGAATTCCGTCTCCAAGCATATCAAGGTGCTGGAGGAGGCAGGGCTCGTCACCCGCCGGACTTTGGGTCGCGAGCATTTCATCGCTGCGGAACTCGAACCGCTGAGGCTGACTGAGAGCTGGTTCGCACAACTGAAGTCCATTTGGGAGTTGCGCCTTTCGGCGCTGGAAAATGCACTCGTTTCAAAGGACGAAAGAGATGAATGAGCTTGAACTGACAGTGAACCGCACGATCGCGGCACCGCGCGAAAAAGTCTTCGACGCCTGGCTCCAGCCCGCGATGCTGGCAAAGTTCATGGGCCCGCCTTCCGGCGGCACAGAGCCGTCGAAAGTCACGAACGACCCGGTGAAGGGCGGGCGCTTTTCCATCGTCATGGTGACGGTCGAGAAGGAAATCCCGCACGCCGGCACCTATCTCGAGATCGAGCCGCATTCGCGTCTCGCCTTCACCTGGGAGTCGCCCTATTCGCTCGACGACAGCGTGGTGACCATCGATCTTGCCGAGGTGGATGCAGGCACGACCGAAATCACGCTGAGACATGTGAAATTCCGGAGCGAGCAGGCAAGGGACGGCCACAGGCAGGGATGGAGCGCGATCCTGGACAATCTCCAGAAGGTCGTTTCCTAATACATATCGCGCACAAGTGGGCACGGTGCCTGGCAGTAATCGGATTTTCCCCTCATCCGCCTGCCGGCACCTTCTCCCCGTAGGCGGGGAGAAGGAAAGAGGGCCGCAACGCCGACGATCCCCTCTCCCCGCCTGTGGAGAGAGGGCTGGGGTGAGGGGCGGAACGCCCTCGAAATAAGGGGAAGATCCCGATGTCGCGTACCGCGAAAGGTGCGCAGCGGTTTCCGTCAGGAACTGCACGGAGAAAACGGAAATGCTTCAGGCGCGGCGCTTATGTCTTAGAAAGCAGCAAGCGAGATGCCGGCATATCCGAAGATCATGGCAAATGTGCCTTCCGATCCCCTCTTGCAATATGTTCTTACGCGATTAGTCCCGCGGGCGGACGACCACCGGTCTGACGACGTAGACGGGGCGGTCCCAGCCCCACGCGTCATAGCTGCTGTAGCGCAGGCTGCGCGATTCGGCGCGACGGTCGAGATCGATGCGCTGCAGGCAGGTGGCGAAGGCGTCGGTGCCGCGGCGGAAGCCGTAGGAGGCGCATTTGTCCTCGTCCGCCGCACGCCGCTCCTCCGGCGTCATCGTCTGGCAGGCCGTGAGAAGAAGAGCGGTTGCGACGACCGCGATCAGTTTCGGCGCCATCATTTTCGGTTGCCTCCCGGCAAAAAAGTTGAGTATGATATACTACTTATACCAAATTTCGATGATAGGGACCTATAGGATCGGCTCGATCGCGTTTTCTGGCTAGGAGAGGCCCGCAGAGCGATGCTTGTGCATCGGTCAAGGGCCTCGACGACGCCAGAAAGCGCGAGAAGCCGGCCGAAGGTGGCTTATGGCTGGGCTCTGGCGTTGTTGCGATGCTTGGCCGATGCGCGAGCATCGCCCTGCGCACCGCGCCTAGCCAGAGACCAGCCATAAGCCATCCTATAGGTTCCTATCATCGAAATTTGGTATAAGGCCGGGATACGCTTGTCGGCAAGTGTCTCAGATATGTTCCAGTACATCGACGAAAGCGTCGGCGAAACGCCGCAGTCCCTCGGTCTTTTCGCTGGGGTCCTCGACGCGGATCGCCGAGCCGGTCTCGTCGAGAAGTGCGAAGACGATCTTCAGATCCTTGCCCTCGATATCGGGAATCCGCAGTGCCGCGATCTTCTGGCAGTTTTCCGCAAGCCCGGATGCGGGAAGCTCGAAAAGGAAGTCGCCGCCCACCTTCCCGGCCGCATCGCGCACCGCTTCTGCAAAGCCGTCCTTCTCGGCGGCGAAACCGTCGAGCGAGAGTTCGAGTTCGATGAGCTCGAGAGGAAGGCTGGATTCGCCTGCTGCGGTCGTGCGTGCTTCTGCGGCCGTCGTGGTCGCCACCATGATCATGCTCCTTTCAAACCCCCAAAGCGGAAAACTCGTTAACGAGAATGGCATTTTTGCGGCATTGCTGAAATACCAGGCCGGCGCACCGGCAGGCATGTCGAACGCATGAGACCCCGTTCCTGTTCCCGCCGCCTGGACTTTCCGCAAGCACGGTTGACCTTGACCCCGGCCTGTTGTCTGCTTTGCAGCGCCCGCACGTCGGGCGGTCGATGACTTTGAATGCGAGGATCGGATGGCGGTGATCATCCAGTATGAACGGCCCTATTCCCATGCGGCGCATTGGTCGCGCCGCTTCGCGCTCTTTGCTTTCGCCCTGTTCCTTGCCGCCGCGCTGGCGCATCGCTTCGGTCCGCTGACGACGCCGCATTTCCTGACATTCGCCGGCTTTGCGACCCTGCTTGCCGCGATCGCGGTGGTGCTGGCGGCGATCGGGCTTCAAAGGCTCTGGCAGGTGGGGGCGAAGGGCGGAAAAGCATCCTTCGTGGCGCTTCTGCTGTCGCTTCTGCCGCTCGGGGCCGCCGCCTTCGCGGCCTATGGCTATCTCTGGCGGCCGGCGATCTACGACGTGACGACGGATACGGCAGCGCCCCCGCCATGGCTGGTTCAGCCGGCCGCCGCGCAGGACTGGCTGCCGCGCTCCCCGATCGTCACCGCGGCCGACCGCCAGGTTCAGCTTGCCGCCTATCCGGGCCTTACCGGCCGGCGTTACGAAGGCGCCCTCGACCGGGTCTATCAGGGCGTGCGCAAGGTGGCCGAGGAAAACGGCATCGAAATCACCGGGGAAGAGGGCTTGGAGAACGTCGCGGCCGACCTGGAGGATCTCGTCATCGACCCGCAGGCGCAAAGCCCGGCCGGCAATGCGCTCGACCAGGTCCCGATCCCGCTCGACCGGCCGGCGCTGGAATTCGAGCCTCCGCGCGCCGGCGAGGCGAGCGACGTGCTGCTCCAGGGCGAATGGCGCTCGCTGGTCTTCGGCTTCCGCTTCGATCTGGTGATCCGTCTTCGCGAAGAGGCCGAGACGACGCTCGTCGACATGCGCGTCGCCTCCCGCTACGGCCAGCACGACCTGGGCATTAGCGACGCCTTCGCCGAACGGTATCTGAAGGCCCTCGACGCCGAACTGCTCGGGATCGCCGGCGACTGACGCGCCGGGCCAGGATCATTCCGCATTGCGGAGACGGTCCGTAAACGCGCCGGTGATCCAGGATGCGAAGGCGCCTGCCGGTTCGCTCAGCCGCTTGAAGTCGCGCGCCACCAGCCAATAGGCCCCGTGATCGATCGAAAGCGCGAAGGGCTGCACCAACCGGCCCGCGGCAAGATCGTCCGCCGCAAGCAGCATGTCGGCCAGTGCCACGCCGTGGCCGCGCACCGCCGCCTGCTGCGCCAGCGCCCCGTCGGCGAAGATCGGCCCCCTGTCTGCGCCGGTGCGCGCTTCGATGCCGGTTGCCGAAAACCACCGGCTCCAGACGTCGCGGTTCTCCTCGTGCAGCAGCATGTGAGCGGCAAGGTCGCCGGGTGAAGCGAGCGGCGGACCCTTTTCGGCGAGCGCAGGCGACAGGACCGGAGACATGCGCACGTCGTGAAGATGGTGCGCCTGCGTGCGCGGCCAAGCGCTTGCCGCGATGCTGAAGCGGATCGCCAGTTCGGCCTCATGGCTGCGGAAGTCGATGAGCCGGGATTCCGTATCGATCGCCACGTCGATGTCCGGCCTGAGCGCGCGAAAGCGGGCAAGGTTCGGCACCAGCCAGCAGGCGGCGAAGGAAGGCTCGACGCTGACCCTCACCGCATGCGTCGCCGGATCGCCGATCACATCGGAAAGCCCCGCATCGATCCTGTCGAAGGATTGCACGAGCACCTCGAGAAGCCGGCTTCCGGCTTCCGTCAGCCGCACCTTCCTGTGCTGGCGCTCGAAAAGCGGGCGGCCGAGCAGGGCCTCCAGCTCGCGGATCTGGCGGCTGATCGCGGCTTGCGAGACGAAAAGCTCCTGCGCCGCCAGCGTGAAGCTGCCGAGACGTCCGGCGGCCTCGAAACTCCTCAGCGCCGTCAGCGGCAGCCGTCCGCGTTTCATCGCATAACCTCAAGTCATTCGAACCGGACGATAAGCTCGTTTGAACGGCAAGCGCAAGCGGCGTGAAATGGCTGGCGAAGGAGAAGAGCCATGAACACGATCCTTGCGTTATGGATGGACATCGTCCGCATCCTGATCCTGGCCCCGCGCCAGACCCGAACGGCGCATCCTGCGGCAGCCGCACGGTTCGCACGATTGATGCGGCCGTCAGGAAAGGAAGCGGTCCCGCTCCTGCGGCGTCGGCACGAAGCAGCGTTCGAGCCGGCCTGCGATGCGCATCCGGTTGCGGGCGACGATGTCGTAGGCGCGGTCGCGCAGTCGCTTGGGAACGGCGAGCAGCAGCCGCGCCGGCAGCCAAGGCAGCCCGAGGAGGGCGACGGCGCGCAGCGCCCCGTCGGACTTGAACCAGGCTTTCCCGTCCGCGATCAGGATCGCCGTCTCGTAATCGTCGGACTGATAGCCGTAATGCACGAGAAGTGCGGTGCCGAGCGCCGACTGCGCGCTGGCGAACCGGATGCGGCCGGCCCGGTCGTGCTTCAGGAGGAATCGGACCCAGCGGGAGCAGAAGCCGCACTCCCCGTCGAAGACGATCAGCGGGCGGTCGTCCGGAAAGGCCGGAACGCGGGGATCGCTGCGATAGCTGCGCGGCGCCGTCATCCGCCGCCTGCGGGGAAATAGCGCGCACCGAGCGAGACCGGTCCGTCCGTTTGGACGCGGCCCTGTTCCACCAGGTCCTCGAGATGGGCGAGCACCGAAAGGGCGGCCGCGCCATGCAGCCGCGGATCGGTATCGCGGTAGATCGCCTGGACCATGTCCGGAATCAGCCGGTCGCCGGCGCGGATGCGCTCGCTGACCGCGCGCTCGCGCATGCGCCGGTGCGTGCGCAGCCCGCGCAGGAACGAGGCCGGCTCGCGCACGGGGCCGCCGTGGCCCGGCAGGTAGAGCCGGTCGTCGCGCGCAAGCAGCATCTCGAGCGAGGCCATATAATCCGCCATCGAGCCGTCCGGCGGCGCGACGATGGTCGTCGCCCAGGCCATGACGTGATCGGCGGAAAAGAGGATGCCGTTCATGTCGCCTGTCCCTTCGAGCGCAAATGCGGCGTGGTTCGCGGTATGCCCGGGCGTCAGGAGCGCCGTCAGCGCCCAGCCGTCGCCTTCCACCCTGTCGCCGTGACGAAGCGCGATATCGGGCATGAAATCGGTGTCGGAGCTTTCGGCGAAGGGGTTGACCTCGCCCTCGTGCAGCGCGCGCGCCGCCCGATGCCGCCCTTCGGCGACGACGATGGCGCCGGTCTCCGCCTTCAGCCGCCGGGCGAGCGGCGAGTGGTCGCGATGCGTGTGGCTGACGGCGATATGCGTGACCTCGCGGCCCTTGAGCGCCGCCATCAGCGCGCGGAAATGCGCCTCGTCCTCCGGTCCCGGATCGATGACCGCGACCGAGCGGTCGCCGACGATATAGCTGTTGGTGCCGTGGAAGGTGAAGGGGCCGGGATTGTTGACGGTGATGCGCTGGACATTGCCTGCAACCGGCACCGCCTCGCCATGGGCAGGCTGGAAATCGAGGTCGAAGGCCGGCGTTCTCGTTGAGGATTTCGTCACTTGTACTCGATCTCTATGAAGCTCATCGGCTTGTCGCCGCCATTGACGACATTATGGGCAACGCCGGCTTCGCGCCGGTAGACCGCACCCGCAGGCGTCAACACGCGCCGCTCGCCGCCATCCTCCTCGATCAGGAAATCGCAGTCGGTCATCGGCACCACCACATAGCCGAGCCCGTGCACATGATGGCCGGTATCCGCGCCCGGCGCAAAGTCCCAGCGGGTGACGCGAACCACCTCGTCGTCCAGAAGCACGGTGGGCTTTGCCGGCGGGCGGGCACGGTACTGGGGCATGACGTCTCCTTGGCTCGTCCGGCGGAGGCCGGACCGGAAGCAATTCCGGGAAAAGCGTGAAACGGCTTTCCGTCCGGAATTGCGTTTTGACCCTAGCGCATCGGCCGGAAAATCGGAATCGCTTTTCGGCCGACGCTGCCGTCGGTGCGCGCCGCCCGCGGAGGCGAACCCCTACAAAATTCGTGATCGCGCATAAACTTAGGCATTGTCCGTCAGCCCGGCCTTTGCTATCAGGCTCCGGCTTGCCGGGCGATCCGCCCGTTGCCGCGTTGGGGCGTAGCCAAGCGGTAAGGCAGCGGTTTTTGGTACCGCCATTCCCTGGTTCGAATCCAGGCGCCCCAGCCATGCTTTTTGTTAAGTTAAAACAGAAATTTACGACACATCGGTGTGCAGTGATGAGCACTATCCATATGGAGTGGGGTATTCCATTTGGCACTTATTGATTGACGTTGACGAAGAAACTATCTATAAACGGCATCATTAAAACCCCACGTGATACCCCCGCCATTCGGGATCAGGTTGACCGTGCATCAATATCCCGGGGATGCAATTGCGCGTCCCCGTTTTCATTTTGGGGCTTGATGAATACCGTAATTGCTGCGCCAACATCGCCTGTCCGAATTCGTATTTTCATAGATTTCTGGAACTTTAGCCTGACCTTGAAAAACTTGGATAGTACGTTCAGAGCCGACTGGACGAAAATCCCGGCGCTTCTAACACAAGGCGCGCAATCCCTTCTGGGAACTTCTTGCGTATACGAAGCGATGCATGTCTACGGCTCCTATGATGGGACAAAGAGCGCGGATACCAAACTAAAGAACTGGTTTTCAAACACGTTAGACAAAATGCCCGGCGTCCATACGGTGATGCTGGAACGCCAGCGGAAACGTAGCTTTCCAAAGTGCCCCGACTGCCATTCCGAGGTGCAGAGGTGTCAGAGTTGCGGCCATGACATGCGCGGGACAGAAGAAAAAGGCATCGATGCTCATATCGTTACTGACCTTGTGAGCTTCGCATGGTCAAACGGCTACGATGCAGGAATATTGGTTTCTGCTGATAAAGACTTTGTGCCAGCCGCCAATTTACTGCAAAGCCGGGGCATCAAGATTATCCACGGTGCTTTTCCGCCAAATGGCAGCCACCTTACAAAGCAATGTTGGGGTAGCATCGATATTGGTAAATTGATGCCTCAGTTCAAGCGTTAAAGAGCACTGTCGATCTTCATCGCGGAGATACGTCACTACGGGGAATCGAACTCGAAGTTACCTAATCCTTGCCTTCCGCCCACCGGAATCATCTCCCTCGCATCCTCGGTAAAGTCGTTGCCCTGCCAGTCGCCCATCCAGCGTTCTATGGTGAGCCCGGCCTCCGTGATCAGTGCCTCCAGCTCCGCTTTCTCCGGAAAGGCGATGCGGGCACTTGCGGAGAGGCGCTTTCCCGAGGTCGTGATCTCGTAGACCGTCTCGTAGGTCACGATGCCGGTGGCGGGATCGTGGGTCATGTCGTTCCAGGCTTTCACGGTACCGAAGCGGGGGTGCTCGATCAGCCGGTCGGAAGCGCCCGGCACCCATTCCAGCCATTCCTGGGCTTGCGGGTTGCGCGTGTCGAGGATGAAGCGTCCGCCGGGCGCGAGATGCGCCGCGATGGTTTGAAGCACCGCGCGCCGGTCCTCGCCGGTAAGGAATACCTGGAAGGCATGGCCGGTGAGAAGGATGAGGTCGAAGCGGCGGGCGAGCTGGACGGTGCGGGCGTCGGCTTCGACCCAATCCACGCCGCGGCCTGCCGGCTTGCCGCGGGCGATGTCGAGCATTGCGCGGGCCGGGTCCACCCCGACGACATCGCGACCCTCGGCGAGCGCCACCGCGAGTTCCCCCGTGCCGCAGCCGAGATCGAGCACCGAGCGCGCGTCTTTCGCCAGCGTCCGGCAGAATTCGAGATCCGCCGCCCAGCCGTTTTCGAGATCATAGAAATCGGCAAGCTCCGGATCGCGATAGAGCGGGTCGTCGTCGGCCTGCATGGCGGTCTCCTTCGGGCGGCGGTTGGCGGTTCGCAGGTGCTCCGGCTTTCTCTTCTCCCGGCGGGGAGGGGAGGGGCGTGTGGCGGGCATCCCGCTGTCAAAGAAAAGGCCGGTGCGTTTCCGCCCGGCCTCTTGTCTTCTTCCTCAGCGCGCTGCGTCGAGGAATTTTTCGCATTGCGAGGGGCCGCCCTTGTCGTCGGGCCGGTCGACGAGGGCGCGGATGTTGCGGATGCTGTAGTCGGAATTGACCGTCAGCTCCACCTGGCAGGCGCGTCCGCGCACGAAGCCGCCCCGCCATCTGTAGAGCGTCGTGCCGTTCGGACCTTCCACGTCGGCGACCGGCGGGCCGTAGGCGGCGAAGAAGGTGCCGGCGGCCTTGCCGTTCCAGCGGGCCTGCAGCGGATTGGCGGAAACGGTGGTGGTCGTGCATCCGGTTACGGCAAGCACCAGGCCTGCCAGAATTGCAATGCGGGAATTCATGAGTGCCAGTTCCTCGAACATCAGTGGGCGGCGGAGGGAAGATCTGCTCCTTCGAGCGTCGACCGCTCTAGCGCAACTCGTGTCCGAGGGAAATCGGAGAGGCTCGCGGCTGCCCGCCGATCCCTGCAATCGGCGGGCGCAATATGCGATAATGCAACACTTGCCGGGTTCTCTTGCGGGCGGGGCTGTTCCCGCTTGCGGCGCGCGCGATCGCCGGGATAGGTTTCGCCGCCATGAGCCTCGAATCCGTCCGCGCCTTCTTCAAGGCGAATGCACCCGATATCGACGTCATCGAGACCGAGGAAAGCTCGGCGACGGTGGCGCTTGCCGCCGCCGCCCATGGCGTGGAGCCCGCCCAGATCGCCAAGACGATCTGCCTGCGCGTCGGGGAGGAGACGATGCTGGTGGTGGCGAGCGGCACCGCCCGGCTCGACAACAGGAAGTTCAAGGACCGCTTCGGGGGCAAGGGCCGGATGCTCGACGCCGAACAGGTCCTTGCCGTCACCAGCCATCCCGTCGGCGGCGTGTGTCCCTTCGGCCTGCCGTCGCCGGTGCCGGTCTATTGCGATCTCTCGCTGCAGCGTTTCGACGAGGTGGTGCCCGCCGCAGGCGCGGTCAACGCCGCGGTGCGCGTTTCGCCCCGGCGCATGGCCGAACTGGTGAACGCCACTTGGGTCGACGTCTGCCAGTGAGCTCCCGCCGGACGCCATGGCGCCGGCCCGCAATCATCCCCATATATGCCGAAGCCGTGGGCGAACGTGGTCCCACTGCGGCGAACGGAAGCGTGAACAATTGTTGCGCCCGATCGTTAATCCGTAATCAATGGTTGTGTGCAAGCATCCTCTGGCTGGGGGAGCGATATGAACCACAAGATCGAACGTTACCTGATGTGGGAGCTGCTGGCGATCATCGCCGCGCTTTCGCTGCTGGCGGCCGTCTCGCTCGTGCTGATCGCGCACTGAGCGGCCGAAAGGTCATGCTGTCAAGGGCGGCGTGCCGCTACCCGCTGCCTTTGCGCGTTCCGCGCAGGACGAGGATCAGGACGGCGAGGAGAACGAGTGCGGCCGGCCAGAAATCGGTCGCCTGGTCGAAGCTCCAGCGCCACATGAAGAACCCCTCGAGTTGAGGCGGCGGCATGTCGACGCTGACCTCGTAGTCGCGCTTTTCACGCCCGTGGAAATGCCCGATCGCAAACGCGAGGCCGGCGACCGCGGCCATGCGCCAGGGCATCAGGAGCCGGGCGAGCAGCATCACCACGCCCGCCATTATCAGGCCTTCCAGGATATGCCCCGCCCAGTCCCAGTTGGCCTGGATGTAGTTCCAGTCGATCTCCATGGCAGCTCATTAAGGTTTGGTATCAGCCGCCGGTCTTCGGGCGGAAGGGCAATGCCGGGGCATTCTCGGATTGCTGAACCGGCAGGCCGGGCCTTTGGCCGGTGCCGTCGGCGATCAGCCTGAAGACCGGATCGAAGACATAGGCGATGCTTCTCGCACCCGTCGCGGTCAGGTGATCGATATCCTTGTAGAGAACGATGCCGTCCTTCATGGCATGGCACTTTTCGTCGTCGCAGATCGCCGGCATCGGATCGACTATATAGGCGCCGTTTTCCCGCGCGCTCTGCGCCAGCACCCGCCGCGCCAGCGCCTGGCGCCGGACCGTGTAGTCGAGCGGCGGCGCGATATCGAGCGATCGGCCGGTCATATGGGCCCGCGCCAGCGCTTCGGGCACGTCGAAGCCCATTTCCGGCACGTCCATGACGAGCACGCCTTTCGCGCCGATGCGGCTGAGCTTCGCCAGCGTCGCGTCGAGACCTGCCTTGACCGGCGCCGACCAGTCCTCGAGCGGCGGCTTCTCGTTCGCGTCGAAGAAGGCGCCCTCGTTCGGCAGGCCGGCCCGGTGGACATATCGCGGCCAGTATCCGACCATGAAGACGAAGGGAAACTTCTGCCGCTCGATGACGGACATCACCGCATCGTTATAGTCGTCGCAGCGTTCCTCCGATTCATCCTTTGCGAAATCCGTATCGGGAAGCGGCGGGCAGGAGCCACGCCCGATGAAGAGGCCGCGGACCCCGGCCTTGCGCGCTGCGGCATCGATCGCAGGCGCCATGGCGGCGGAATGGGAGTCGCCCCAAACGAGAAACGACGGCGCGCCGCCCCGATCCGTATCGCCGATCGCGCAAAGCTTGCCGGCCCGGATGTCGGGGATCGAAGGACCTTCGCCGTCGGTGCTGATGAAGCACTCCTTCGCATTGAACGGGCTCGTGTCGTAGGCCGCCTCATAGAGTGGACGGGCGGCCTCGGGCAGGCGGGCCGGAATACCGTCCAGCTTGGTGACGATACTGCCGAAAATGGCGATCGAGGCGGCTGCGGCGGCGCCGGAGGCGAAAACGAAGCGCCGCGGCAGGCGGGCTCTGCCATAGCGGAACGGCTGCTCGATATACCGCCAGGAGAGATAGGCGAGGACGAAGGATCCGGCGACGACGATCGCGCTGTCCACCACAGAGGGCAGGTCGCCGAAGCGGTAGCGGAGGAACACGATCAGCGGCCAGTGCCAGAGATAGAGCGAATAGGAGATGCGCCCGATGAATGTCGCCACCGGATTGCTCAAGGCCGCATAGACAGCGCCGCCCCTGGCGTTCGAATAGACGATCATGGCCGCCGAGACGCAGGGAAGTGCGGCATGGATGCCGGGAAACGGCGTCGTCTTGTCGTAGAGGAACACTGCCGCGGCAATGCCGGCGATCCCTGCCCAGCTCATGAGATTGGCGAGCGCGGCGGACAGGCGGGCAGGGCGCATGAGTGCAACCGCGGCCCCCGTCAGAAGCTCCCATACCCGGTATTGCAGCAGGTAGAATCCGGCCGTCGGCTGCTGGTACGCCGCCCAGCAGCTCGCGATGAAGGAAAGGCCGAGAACGGCCAGCAGGATCGCCAGCACGCGGGGGCGCGCATAGCGGTAGGCGAGAACGAGCGAGATCGGGAAGAAGATGTAGAACTGTTCCTCGATGCTCAGCGACCAGGTGTGCAGCAGCGGCTTCATATGCGCCGCAAGGTCGAAATAGCCGTGCTCGCGCTCGAAAATCAGGTTGGCGATGAAGACGGCGGCCGCCCTGACGCTTCGCGCGAAATATTCGAACTCCTGCGGCATGAAGAGGAACCACGCCGCGATGGAGGTGGCGATGAGCGTCGCGAACAGGGCCGGGAAAATCCGCCTTATCCTGCGGGCATAGAATTTCCAGATGTCGAAGCGGCCCTCGGCGATCTCGGATGAGATGATCGTCGCCATGAAGTAGCCGGAGAGGACGAAGAAGACGTCGACTCCGACGAAGCCGCCGGGAAACCACGAGAGGTCCGCGTGGTAGAAGAGCACCGGCAATATGGCGACAGCCCTCAACCCGTCCAGTTCCGGTCGGTACTTCAACGGTCCGGCATGGTCAATTGTGTTCAAGTCTGCTCCATCGCTCATGCCGGTATCGGCGGCGGTTGCTTTCGAAATCGCTGGCTCAGTGCGTTCTATTGAAGTTGCTGTCAAGGAGCGAGAGCTTTCCTCAAGTTAAACGAGCCCTATCTCCATCTCACGGGACACGAATCCATGATTCATCGTGAGGATGGGAGGAATTGTTGTGCTTGTGATCACGCCGAAACGCGATCCCGTCGGAGTTGTACCGCGTTTCTTGCTGCGGGCGGGGCGGTTTACCCATGCAAATTGATCCCGCTACACTCGCCGCCATGCGCGAGAAGCATCGCCGATGGTTGTCCAAACTCGGCATTCTCGACAAGCCCTGGCTCATATTCGGCTCCGCTCCCGATCCGACGCTGCCCTCCGGTCTCGTGGAGCGCTGCGCCCGCGTCGATATCAACAATGCCGGCAAGACGGCGAGTGCGCTCGGCCTCGGACCGGCCGATCTCACGATCCGCAAGCGCAAGAAATCGTGGAAGGAGCATCCGAACCTCCAGACGCGGGGGCTGCTCTGGTATCACACGGCTCCCTTGTCGATGATGTATCTGAGACTGTGGCTAAAGCCGGGCGTTCGTTTCAAAAGCTTGAAACGCGCCACCAAGGACGAACGCAACGCCATCGTCCATCTCGTCTGCGGCGGCGTGCCGGAAGAACTTGGCGAGACGGGTAAGGTGACCAACGGCGTGGCCGCCGCCTGCTATGCCCTTTATATGGGCGTTCCCGCTGTCGTACTCGCCGGGATTTCCCTGTCGAAGATGGGGCATTCCTATGACGACAGGGGGCGGCGGCGCCGCCAGATCGACGAGGATGCCTTTGTGCTTCAGAAATTGCGGAACGTCCGGAACCTGTTCACGACCGAAACCGATCTCGCCGCCCGGACCGGCATTCGGCTGGCATCCGGCTCTTCCTGTCTGGCGGTGGGCAGGGCGAGCGATCTTCAGGCTGGCCCAGCGTGAAAGGCGGCGTTCCGGCTGCCGCCGCGAGGCGATGGCTATTTTCGGGAAAAGAAGCTCAGGAACTCCCCCGATGGTGCCATGAGCAGCTCCTTGTGTTCGGAAAGCTTCTCCTCCGGCCATTCCCACCATTTCAGGCGAAGCAGGAGCTCGATCTCGTCCTCCGTGAACCTGTATTTCACGACGCGGCCGGGATTGCCGACGACGATCGCATAGGGGGGCACGTCCTTTGCGACGACCGCGCCCGCGCCGATGATCGCGCCGTCTCCGATCGTCACCCCCGACATGATCATCGCGCGCCGGCAAATCCACACGTCGTTGCCGACGATGATGGGTCCCTTGGAAACCACATTGCTCTTAGGGCTGCCGAACAGCCGGCGCCCGAGCGGAAACGACGAAACCGGCGTGAGATCGTGGTCGGCCATCTGCATGAAGATGACCTCTTCGGCAACGGAGCAGAAGGCGCCGAAGCGCACGTCGAGATCGAAGCTCGACCCGTGAAAGATCTCCGGCTTCACACCATAGGTGTAGCGACCGACCGAAACACCCTTCGGCAGTTTGCGTTCCTTGCGCAGGCCGAGGCGCGTGCGCAGCTTGCGAAACGGAGCCATCGATTTCGTTTCCCCCCATGTCCCGGCAATGTCCATCGCCCGAGCGGCCGGTTCATTTTATGAATTTCGATGAAGCTTTCCCGGCGGTTTGCTTTTCGCAAGGCGGGTTCTTCACGAGGCACTGATATATCCTCGCCGATTGATCCGCAACGAAATCCGCCGCTCCGTCCTGCTCCTCCGGGCGGGCGGCAAGAGATCGCGCAGGGTGCGCTCACATCCGTGATCTGATGATGTCGGCGATACGGCTCGCTTCGTCGAGGACCGGGTAGTCGTAGGGATCGAGGCTGCCGCGGAAGCTCCGTGTCAGACGGAACTCGTTCTCGAATTCGTCATGGAACCGCTCGAACTTCGCAAGCCTCAGCGAGGGCACCTGCGCGAGGTCGAAGATATAGACGGGCTTTCCCGTCGCGAGCGCTTCGCAGGGCATGGTCATCGAATCGCGGGTGACCAGCAAGGCATCGGCGGCCGCCAGATAGTCGCGATAGGGATTGTCGCCGTTGCGGTCCCAGACGAGGACGTTCTCGTCTTCGATGTTTCTCAGGGCTTCGAATGCCGGGGCGTCGGTGCGGGGGGATGTCGAAACGAGTACCCGCCAGCCCTGCCGTCCAAGCGAGCGTATCGCCCTTTCGAGTTCGCTCACCGCCCCCGGCGCGAAGATATAGGCTCCGTTCGATCCTCCGATCAGAACCGTGGCGACCTTTTGCCCGGACGGCGCATAGAGCGCTCTCGCCTGCGGCCGCCTTGCGGCCACGCTCAACGGCGTAACCGACACGGGAACGCCGATCATGCGGTGATAGCGCGCGTTGTCCGCGTCCGAGGGCCGCCACGCATAGCTGGAAATGAAGGCGAGATCGAAAACGTCCTCCTTCGGGCGCTGGAGCAGGACCGAGAGCGGCTTCTTGCGCAACTGCACCTTCAAGCGTCCGACCGCCCTCTCGCCGCGCCAACCGCAGGAGACGATCAGATCCGGGTCCGCTTCCGGAGGCGATGGTCTGAAATCCGTCAGCAGCCTGCGGAAGAAGTTCTGGTGGTCGGCGCATTTATGTACCGGCGAACGCGAGAACCGGCGCGCGATCCCTTCGCATTGCGAGCGCACGCCCGCCTTGCTGATGCTCACCGTCCACGCGACGCAATCGGATCGCAGATCGCTTTCGGGAATGGAGCACGCATCGATAGCAAGCATGGCGGACGAACCGATGGGTTTGGGTGCCGTGGTTTGGGTGAATGACTCGTCTTTACCACCGGAGAGTGGCGCTGGAAACTCACGGTTGATTTCGCAGTGCTGCATATCGTCACCGCGAACGTACGGTTTCTTCAACGTCCGGCCCTCGCGAGATCACCGCCGGCGCCCTTCAGTCTGTTGCAACGGCTCGATTTTCCGGATGAGGAAGCCGCTCTTCGGCAGCGCCGGCATGTGGCTGAGGTCGATGCCGAGGTCAACCTCGGCTTCCTGCTTCGCTGCTTTCGTCATGACAAGGCACCTTCGTCTTCCCGCTGATCTGATCCAACCGGGAACGGACCGCTTGGTTCCGCGATCGGGGAAGGGCGAGGGACGATCCGCATCCGCCACCCGCGGCGAAGGACGAAATACCGCCGGGAATCTTGGAACATCGGCTCCGGTGGCCAGTTCGGGGGATCACGAAACATGATCATGGAGGTGAAGCCATGAGTGCTTCGGGTATCGCCGTCTTCGACAAGACGCTGCAAACCACCAATATATGGCTGGACGACCTGATGGCCGATCACGGGCCCGACCGGCAGGTCGCCTGGCGCGTCCTGAACGCCGTCCTTCATACGCTGAGGGACCGGTTGCCGTCCGATCTCGCCGCCCATCTTTCCGCACAGCTGCCGTTGCTGGTGCGCGGCGCCTATTACGACCAGTACGAGCCGTCGAAGCAGCCGGTGCGTTCACGCACGCTGGACGAGTTTCTCGAGCAGGTAAGGGGAGAGCTTTCCTCGACGCGTCCGGTGGACACCAAGGAAGCGGTGCGCTCGGTCTTCCGGGTGCTCTCCCACTATATCGATCCGGGTGAGGTGCGGAAGGTGCGTGACAGCCTGCCGCAGGAGGTCCAGGCGCTCTGGTCTGATCCGGACAAGCTGCATTGAGCGGCGGCCTGCCGGCAGAACGATCTCGACAATGCCGAAGGCCGGCAACAGGAGGAATGAACGATGAAAGTTTCGGAAATCATGTCCCGCGACGTGGACATTGCGAGCCCGCAACAGACGATCGCGGAAATCGCCAGACGCATGGCCGACGAGCAGATCGGCTTCATGCCGGTCGGCGAGGACGACCGCCTGATCGGAACGATCACCGATCGCGACCTTGTCGTGCGCGGTCTTGCGGACGGCCTGGGAGGCGACGCGAAGGTCCGCGAGATCATGACGCGCGACGTGAAGTATTGCTTCGAGGACCAGGACGTCGACGACGTGACCCGCAATATGGGCCGGGTGCAGGTTCGCCGCCTTCCGGTCGTCAACCGGGAAAAGCGCCTGACCGGCGTTATCTCGCTTGGCGATGCCGCGCTCGCCGAGGCCGCCGCCGCCGGTGCCGGCCTGAAGAAGGTCGCCAGGCCCGGCGGCATGCACGCCCAGTGATGCGCTGACGCAGGAAAGCCGGCAGCCGTCACCGTCCGCGATGGCAGGCGGCGCTCATGCTCTTTCGGCAGCGGCGTTCCGGGCGACGGCGGGGCTCGCCTCGTACCAGCCCTTCGATCTGTTGACGATCCACACGACCGACAGCATCACCGGCACCTCGATGAGGACCCCGACGACGGTCGCGAGCGCCGCACCCGACTGGAAGCCGAAAAGGCTGATGGCGGCGGCGACCGCGAGCTCGAAGAAGTTCGACGCGCCGATCAGCGCCGAAGGGCCGGCCACGCAATGGCGCTCGCCGGAGAGACGGTTCAGCAGATAGGCCAGTCCGGAATTGAAATAGACCTGGATGAGAATCGGCACGGCCAGGAGGGCGATGATCGCCGGTTGCGCGATGATCTCGCTTCCCTGAAATCCGAACAGAAGAACCAGCGTTGCCAGGAGTGCCGCCAGCGAAACCGGCTGGAGCGCCGAAAGCAGCCTGTCGAGGGCCGCCGTCATGCCGTCGGCGATCAGGCGCCGGCGCAGAAGCTGGGCGATGGCGACGGGTATGAGGATATAGAGAACGACGGAGATGATCAGCGTGTCCCACGGAACGGTGATCGCCGACAGGCCGAGAAGCAGGCCGACGATCGGCGCGAAGGCGACGATCATGATGGCATCGTTGAGCGCCACCTGGGAGAGCGTGAAGAGAGGCTCGCCTCTGGTCAGGTTCGACCAGACGAAGACCATGGCCGTGCAGGGCGCCGCCGCAAGGATGATCAGACCCGCAATATAGGAATCGATCTGCCCGGCGGGAAGCCACGGCCGGAACAGCCAGCCGATGAAAAGCCAGCCGAGCAGGGCCATGGAGAAGGGTTTCACCGCCCAGTTTATCAGGAGCGTCACGCCGATCCCGCGCCAATATGCGCCGATCCTGCCGAGCGAGCGGAAATCGATCTTCAGCAGCATCGGGATGATCATCAGCCAGATGAGGATGGCGACGGGGATGTTCACCTTGGCGACCTCGGCGGCCCCGATGGCCTGGAAAACTCCCGGCATCATATGGCCGAGCGCAATGCCGGCGACGATGCAGAGGAAGACCCAGATGGTGAGGTATCGCTCGAAGGCGGACATCAGACGGCCTTCCCGTGGGGGTTGGTCGTTCCCTCCATCGCGCCGATCTGGCGCAGCCGCTGCTCCAGCGCCATGCGGTCGATGGAGGTAAGGGGCAGGTTGATGAAGGCGGTGATGCGGTTCTTGAGGAATCTCGCCGCCTGCGCGAAAGCGCGCTGCTTCTCCGCCTCGGAGCCTTCGACGGCGGCAGGGTCCTCTACGCCCCAGTGAGCCGTCATCGGATGGCCGATCCAAACGGGGCAGGCCTCGCCGGCCGCGCTGTCGCAGACGGTGAAGATGAAATCCATCTGCGGTGCGCCGGGCTCGGCAAACGAATCCCAGCTCTTCGAGGAAAGGCCCTCCGTCGGATAGCCGAGCGCCTGAAGCTCGCGGATCGCGTGCGGATTGACCGTGCCCTTCGGCTGGCTGCCCGCCGAGAAGGCGCGGAAGCGGCCTTTCCCTTCGTGATTGAGGATGGCCTCGCCGAGGATGGAGCGGGCCGAGTTGCCCGTGCAGAGGAAAAGTACGTTGTAGATCCTGTCCGTCATGGTCGCTGTCCGGTGTTCGAAATCGAAGGCCTGTCGGGTTTGGTGATCGCCGCAAAAGAGCCGCGGCTCATGAGCGGGCGGGCTGCGGGCTGCAGCAGGGCGTCAGATCGGCGATCAGCGGCGCGCAGAGTTCCGCGTTCCCGCCGCAGCAGTCCTTGATCATGAAAAGCGTCAGCTCGCGGAACCCGTCGAGGTCCGCCCTGTAGATGATCGACCTGCTTTGCCGCTCGCTCGTCACCAGCCCGGCCCGCGAAAGGGTCGCCAGATGGGCAGACATCGTGTTCTGCGGCACCTCCAGCATGCGCGCGAGTTCGCCCGCGGCGATGCCGTCGGGTTCGTGCTTCACCAGCAGCCGGAAGGTATCGAGCCGCGTCGGCTGCGCAAGAGCGGCAAGCGCCGCGATGGCTTCCTTATTTTCCATATATCCAGAATAATGGATGTATATGCCATGTCAACAGGGGAGATGGCGGGCGCCGGCGAAGGGGTAATTCAGCATCAGGAAAAAATAGCGGAGAGGGTGCGGCCCAGGGCCTTCATCAGCTTGCGCTCGCTTCGATCGGCACGACGAAAAGTCGTCGAATTCCAATGTATGTAACGGAAGCAATTGATCGCCCGCTGGTCGGAGTGGAGTGATTCGAACACTCGACCCCCTCGTCCCGAACGAGGTGCGCTACCAGGCTGCGCTACACTCCGTGACCAGCGGCGCCTCCTATAGAACAGGCTTTCCGTTTCGACAAGCGGAATCTCGGAAAAAATTCCCCTGAGCGCCAAAGACGGCGAAAGCGGACGACGCCCAGCGAGGCCCGCGACACGGCGGAACCGGCAGCCCGCCCGGAGCGTTACAGACGCCATGGAACATGTCCTTGCCGATCTCTTCCCGGATACGGAAATTCCTTATTCCGTCATCACCGCCCGCCTCGCCGGCGCCATCGTCCTCGGTGCGATGATCGGGGTCGAACGGGAGTATCGCGACCGGCCGGCGGGCCTCAGGACCCACATCCTCGTCAGCCTTTCGGCGGCCGTCTTCGCCATCCTTTCCGTCGAGAGCGTCCATATGGCGGGTTTTTCCGGGGAGCAGGTGCGCATCGACCCTCTGCGCGTCATCGAGGCGGTCACCTCCGGCGTGGCGTTTCTCGCCGCCGGCATGATCGTCTTTTCGCGCGGGCGGGTGAAGGGGCTCACGACCGGCGCGGGCATGTGGCTTTCGGGGGCCGTCGGCCTTGCGTTGGGCCTCGGCCACTGGCCGATCGCCGTCTTCGCGACCCTCTCCTGCGTCGTCGTCCTTTATGTCCTGGGCAGGCTGGAAAAGACGATGCTCGCCTCCGACAAAGAGGAGAAACAGGATATCGAACCGGAGAAGAAGGGCGGCGATTAGTTTCCTGTCTTATTCCGTTTGCGGCCAAAAATTGCGTACAGGGCACGCACAGACCAGGCCGTGAACCCATGAACGCGAACGGTTGAGATAGGTGGGAGCGGATAGTCCGGTTCTGGAGCACCATTCGCCCTATTCCAGCAGTATGCCGTCCGCGCGGCCGGTGAAGGCACAGGCCGCGCGAACAAGCCTGGAGGAAATGGGTGACTAAGAGAGGCCACCATTAGCGAAAATGTTGTGACCGTTGATCCAGGCGCCGTCCTGTGAACAGAGGGCCGCGATGACGTTGGCAATGTCCTCCGGCTCGCCCAAGCGCCGTAAAGGTGTGGCCTCGGGTATCCCCGCCAGAACCGCCTCGCCATGCTGGCGAAGAAGCTGCGTATCGACAGCGCCGGGAGCCACGGAGTTGACGGAGATGTTGCGGCCACCCAGTTCCTTGGCCAATGTGCTGGCATATATCTCTTGAGCCGCCTTGCTTGCCGCATAAGGCGCCGTGAACGCAGGCTTGGACAAGATGATGCTGGAGCAGAGGGTGATGATGCGGCCTCCTTCGCGAACGCGTCGCGATGCTTCCCGCAGCACGTTGAAGCTGCCCTTGACGTTAGTCGCCATCATGCGATCGAAAGCTTCGTCTTCCATGGCAGCAAAGGGGCCAACATTCATGATGCCGGCGTTGCTCACCACTACGTCGACGCCACCGAAGGCCTCATCGTTGGCATCGAAGAGGGCGCGGACCGCTGTGGGGTCGGCCACGTCGGCCTGACGGAAGATTGCCCGCCCTCCCGCCTCTTCAATGTCTCGCACCACAGCCGCCGCCAGGTCATGGTTGGTGAGGTAATTGACCGTGACAGCGTAACCTTCGCGGGCGAGCCGGCGAGCAGTGGCCGCGCCGATGCCGCGGGAGGAGCCGGTGATGATGGCGGACTTGCCCGAGCCTCGCAGGGCATCAGCCTCCAGGGCTGTTTCTTGGGCCACTGCCGCGCCGCCGAGCGCCAGCGCTGTGGGAGCCGCGGCCGCGATGGCCAGAAAATTACGGCGTGACTGATCAGTGTAAGACATGCTGAATCCTTTCGGGAACGTTGTGTTTACGCATAACGACAAAGAGCGGAAATCCGCCTTAGGCAATGTCGGGAACGGGTCTTTTGACCTTCAGAGGCCTTAAAAATGTCCAAGAAGTGATTGAAATAAAACGCCTTCCTTATCGATCCGTAGAGCCGGTGTCTTTTATGGACGACGCGAAACTACACACGAGCTTCAGCTATGAGAATGCCGGATGCGGGATAAAGCTTGCCTAAAACTATCCGATGCCTTACTCAGGAGATAGCTCAAACGCCATCTGGAGAACCGATATGAATCCATCGCTGCTGGCGCTCCTGACTGGTGTCAAAGATTACATCGCAGCACAGGGCGGCAGGGACGGGCACCTCCCAACGGTAATCAGCGACCTTAACATCGTCAGTTCACTCGAACCCAAGATGCCGGTGCAGCAGGTGTATCGGCCGGTGATTTGCGTCATACTGCAGGGGGCAAAAGAGCTGCTGTTTGGAGAGGACATGCTGACGTATCAGGCCATGGAGTGCCTGGTTGTCGGCATGGAGCTGCCGGCCACCGGCAGGATCATCAAGGCAAGTCCGGACGAACCGTATATCGGGCTCACACTTGAGTTCGACGTCGCCACCCTGCGGGAGGTCCTCAACCAGATGGACAAGCCGCCGGCACCTGCGGAACACGCAGGGCCCGGCCTCTTCGTCGAGCCGGTAACACCCGCCTTGGCGGATTGCTTGGTTCGATTGTTGAGGCTGTGCGACACCCCTGGCGCCATCTCGATCCTCTATCCGTCAATTATGCGGGAGATCTGCTATTGGATGCTGAGTGGCCCGCATGGGGGCGAACTGAGCAAGTTGGCACTTCCAGGCTCCAATGCCGAACGTGTCGTTAAGGCCATTGCCGCGCTGCACCAGCGATTCGACCACCCGCTGACGGTGAGGCAGCTCGCCCGGGTGGCTCAGATGAGCGTCCCCGCATTCCACCAGAATTTCAAGTTGTTGACAGCGATGACGCCGATTCAGTTTCAAAAGCAACTGCGCTTGCTGGAGGCACGACGGCTGATGATCTCCGAAGCGGCTAAAGTGTCGGAAGCCGCCTACAGAGTGGGCTACCAAAGCGCCTCTCAGTTTAGCCGGGAGTATTCTCGAATGTTCGGTGTTGCTCCAAAGCAGGACGTGCGAAACCACAAAGCGGTGTAAGTGATCAGCGGCAAAGCGAATAGCCGAGGCTGACAATGTCGGTTCCGTCGTTTGAACTGCCACCATTACATCGGTGGTGTCTGCTGTTGGTATGGTCGGCGTTCGCACGATCTGTCGGAAGTGAGGTCTTTTGCCGATTGGCGCTTTCACAATCGCGCCGCGGGTGAAGGGTCTCACAGACCAGGCCGTGAATCCATGAACGCGAACGGCTGAGATAGGTGGACAAACGACGGTCGGCTTTGAGGGAACAATGACCGGAAGCTGCCGTTACGGGACAAAGCCGGAGCGGAGGTAGCTGTGATCCACCATGTCTCGGTAGGGACGAATGACGTTGGCCGTTCGAAGCGCTTCTACGATGCCGTTTTGCCCATCGTCGGCATTGTGCCCATGGCCGAGGACGAGGGTGGACTAGGCTACGGAAGCGGCACGTTTCATTTCAGCGTTCAGGTTCCGATCGATGGAAAACCGGCGACCGTGGGCAACGGCACTCATATCGCCTTCGCCGTCGAGGACCGCTCGATGGTCGATCGATTTTACGCAGCCGCATTGAAACATGGTGGCAGCGACGATGGCGCCCCGGGACTGCGGCCGGATTACGATGCCAACTATTACGGCGCGTTCGTCCGTGACCCGGACGGCCACAAGATCGAGGCTGTGACCTACTCCGCAAAATAGCCGCTGACGGAGGCATCCATGCCGACCTTTCGCTATGCAATTGTCGAAGCCCCCTCTACGCTGGGCCTGGCGACCGACGGTGTGGAGCGCTTGCCCGACCAGCTCCTGGGCCTCGGTCTTGCGGAGCGCATCCATGCGCGCCGTGCCGCACGGCTGGCGGTGCCTGCTAAGGACCCGACGCCCGATCCCGAGACCGGCACCCTGAACGCCGGGGCAATTGCGGCGTGGTCGCCAAAGCTGGCGGACGCGGTGGAAGCGGTGCTTGACGCGGGCGAATTTCCGATGGTGCTCGGCGGCGATTGCACGATCCTGCTGGGCTCGATGCTCGCGTTTCGACGGCGCGGCCGCTACGGCCTGTTCTTCATCGACGGCAACGCCGATTTCTTCCAGCCCGAGGCGGACCCCAATGGCGAGGGCGCCTCGATGGACCTCGCCTTCGCGACCGGCCACGGGCCGCCGCTCCTGACCGACATCGAAGGCCGCGGTCCTCTGGTCCGTCCCGAAGACGTCGTCGCGTTCGCGTATCGCGATCACAAGGATCAGGAGGAGTACGGAAGCCAGCCGCTCCCGGAGGAGCTCAAGGCAATCGACCTTCCTGCCGTGCGCGCGATGGGCATCGAGGCCGCCGCGCGCGAAGCGGTCGCCCACCTGACGCGTCCGGAGCTGGACGGCTTCTTCATCCATCTCGACGCCGATTGCCTCGACGACGCCATCATGCCGGCTGTCGATTTCCGCGTGCCGGGCGGGTTGTCGTGGGACGAGCTCAGGGCCGCGCTTCGGATTGCTCTGGCGAGCGGCAAGGCGGCGGGCCTCGAGATCACCATCTACAATCCGCGCCTTGATGAGGACGGCAGCGCCGGGCGCAGCCTGGCCGACGTACTGGCCGCAGCGCTCGCAACAGCGGCGCGCTGAACACGGCGAGCAACGTCTGCTTTCCGGCGCAGCCGGACGCACTCCGAACGACAGACTTTGGGCCGTTTGCCGACCGGCGCTTTCACATCGCGCCGCGGCTGAAGGGGCTCATGACCGGTGCCGGCATGCGGCTTTCGGGGGCCGTCGGCCTTGCGCTCGGCCTCGGCAACCGGCCTATCGCCGTCTTCGCTTGTTTCTCCCTCTGGGCGGCGGTTAATTTCCTGTCTCGCCGCGCTTGCGACGAAAAATTGCGTGCAAGGCATGGACAGGCTAATTTTGTGACGCATGCCGGGTTGAAATGGCGCGGCTGCGGGCGTAGGGCAGGCCGAAAAGTCAACAAGCGGAGTCAACCGTGAAAGCCATCGCCTCCCTTTCCGCCTTCGTCGGAAAGACATTCGCCCTCTGGGTCATCTTTTTCGCCCTTCTCGGCTTCTTCTTTCCCGATGCGTTCAAGCAGCTCACACCCTATATCGTCACCCTGCTCGGCATCATCATGTTCGGCATGGGCCTGACCCTGTCGCTGGACGATTTCCGCGAGGTGGTGCGCCGCCCGTTCGACGTCGCGATCGGCGTTGCCGCGCAGTTCGTGATCATGCCGCTGATCGCGGTGCTGCTGACGCTCGTCATCCCAATGTCCGCCGAAGTCGCCGCCGGCGTCATCCTGGTCGGCTGCTGCCCGGGCGGAACGTCCAGCAATGTGATGACCTATCTCTCCAAGGGGGACGTGGCGCTGAGCGTCGCCTGCACCAGCGTCACGACGCTTGCCGCCCCGATCGTCACGCCCTTTCTCGTCTGGCTCTTTGCCAGCCAGTATCTTCCCGTCGATGCGATGGCGATGTTCATCAGCATCGTGAAGGTGATCCTCGTTCCGCTGGCGCTGGGCTTCCTGCTGCAGAAGCTCCTGCCGGGCGTGGTCAAGGCTGCCGTTCCGGCCCTGCCGCTCGTCAGCGTCGTCGGCATCGTGCTCATCGTCGCGGCCGTGGTCGGTGCAAGCAAGCCGGCAATCGCCTCCTCGGGCCTGCTGATCTTCGCGGTCGTCGTGCTCCACAACGGCATCGGCTATCTGCTCGGCTATCTGGCGGCCAAAGCCTCCGGCCTTTCCGTCGCAAAGCGCAAGGCGATCGCCATCGAGGTCGGCATGCAGAACAGCGGCCTCGGCGCGGCCCTTGCGAGCGCGCATTTCTCCCCGCTCGCCGCCGTTCCGAGCGCGATCTTCAGCGTCTGGCACAATATTTCCGGTGCGCTGATCGCCAATTATTTCTCGGGCGTTGCGAACGAAGAAAAGATCGAGGCGAAGCCGAGCCTCAACCGCTGATATCCTCGGGGCTCCCGCACGCGGGAGCCTTGCCGCGGCAAGGTTCTGGAACCTTTGCCCGCCGCGGCCATTCCCCTTCCGACCGACGAAGGAAAGGAATGCGGGAATGCTGCGAGCTTTGATACTTTGGATGATGGGCGTGCCGCTCTTGGTCGTGCTTCTGATCTGGTATTTCTTCTTCTGACCTTGCAATGAAAAAAGGGCCGCGAAGGCCCTTTTTCTTATGAAGGAAGTAAACCTCCACCTTCGGTGGAGGACTGGACGAGTTCTACATAGTGATTGAGAGACCTCCGTGCTT
>JARYGU010000039.1:0-17324 GCA_033795365.1 Shinella sp. | reverse complement strand
GTCGCTAACTACGGAATTAGCGACGTAACTTCAGTGCAATGGGCGAAATCTCAAAGGCTCCTTCACCGGACGCTTACGAAACGGCCGCAGGCGCGACCGTTTCTGTTCGTGCAGGACGTGTGGCGTTCGCTATTCCGCAGCCTGCGCGTAATCCTCCAGCGGCGGGCAGGAGCAGACGAGATTGCGGTCGCCATAGACGTTGTCGACCCGGTTGACCGGAGACCAGTATTTGTCGACGCGGAAGGCGCCGGGCGGATAGCAGGCCTGCTCGCGGGTGTAGGGACGATTCCACTCGCCGACGAGATCCTCGACCGTATGCGGTGCGTTCTTCAGCGGGTTGTTGAGCTTGTCCATCCGGCCTTCCTCGATCGCGCGCGCCTCCTCGCGGATTGCCAGCATGGCCTCGCAGAAGCGGTCGATCTCGGCTTTCGTCTCCGATTCGGTCGGCTCGATCATCAGCGTGCCGGCAACCGGCCAGCTCATGGTCGGCGCGTGAAAGCCGCAGTCGATAAGACGCTTGGCGACGTCGTCGACCGTCACGCCGGCGCTTGCCGCAAGCGGCCGCGTATCGACGATGCATTCGTGCGCAACGCGGCCCTTCGTGGACTTGTAGAGCACGTCATAGGCGCCTTTCAGCCGGGCGGCGATGTAGTTGGCATTGAGGATCGCCACCTTCGTCGCCTGGGTGAGGCCTTCGCCGCCCATCATCAGGCAATAGCTCCATGAGATCGGCAGGATCGACGACGAGCCGAACGGCGCAGCAGAAACGGCACCGGTGCCGCCGAGACCCGGCACTTCCGGATGGCTCGGCAGATAGGGCGCAAGATGCGCCTTGACGCCGATCGGCCCCATGCCCGGTCCGCCGCCGCCATGCGGTATGCAGAAGGTCTTGTGCAGGTTCAGATGGCTGACGTCGGAGCCGATGTCGCCGGGCCGCGAGAGGCCTACCATCGCATTCATGTTGGCGCCGTCCAGATAGACCTGTCCGCCCGCCTCGTGCACGATCTCGCAGACCTCGCGGACATTCTCCTCGAAGACGCCGTGGGTGGACGGATAGGTGATCATGCAGCACGAGAGGTTTTCCGCGTATTGCTTTGCTTTTGCGCGGAAATCCTCCATGTCGATATCGCCGTTCTCGCTGACCTTGACGACGACAACCTTCATGCCCGCCATCTGGGCGGAGGCGGGGTTCGTGCCATGGGCGGAGGTCGGGATCAGGCAGACGTCGCGATGGCCGTTGCCATTTGCATGATGATAGGCGCGGATCGTCAGTAGCCCGGCATATTCGCCTTGCGCGCCGGAATTCGGCTGCATGGAGACGGCGTCGTAGCCGGTGATGTCGCAGAGCTTCTGCGAAAGGTCCTCGATCAGGTGGCGATAGCCCCGGGCCTGATCCGCCGGCGCGAAAGGATGGATCTCGGAGAATTCCGGCCATGTGATCGGCAGCATTTCGGCCGTCGCGTTCAGTTTCATCGTACAGGAACCGAGCGGTATCATTGCCCGGTCGAGCGCCAGGTCGCGGTCGGAAAGACGGCGGATATAGCGTACCATCTCGCTTTCCGCCCGGTTCATGTGGAAGATCGGGTGCGTCAGATAATCGCTTGTACGCAAAAGATTTTCCGGAAGACGGTAATCCGGGTCGAACGCCCCGGCCTCGAATTCGCCGCCAAAGGCGCGCCAGACGGCTTCGAGCGTCACCGGACGCGAGCGCTCGTCGAGGCTGATGCCGATCCGGTCGTCGCCGATCTTGCGGAGATTCACGCCTTCCGCGACCGCGGTCTTCAGGATGATGCCCTGGAGCTTGCCGACATCGATGGTGATCGTGTCGAAAAAGGCAGCCGGCTCCACCTCGTAGCCGAGCTTTTCAAGGCCCATGGCAAGACGGACGGTCTTCTGGTGGACGCTCTGCGAGATCGCCTTCAAGCCCTGCGGCCCATGGAAAACGGCATACATGGAGGCCATGACGGCGAGCAGCACCTGCGCCGTACAGATGTTGGACGTCGCCTTCTCGCGGCGGATATGCTGCTCGCGGGTCTGGAGCGACAGGCGATAGGCGCGGTTGCCGCGGCTGTCGATCGACACACCGACGAGGCGGCCAGGCATGGAGCGCTTGTACGCATCCTTCACCGCCATATAAGCCGCATGCGGGCCGCCATAGCCGACCGGAACGCCGAAACGCTGCGTCGAGCCGACGGCGATGTCCGCATCCATGTCGCCCGGCGACTTCAGGAGCGCCAGCGCAAGCGGGTCCGCGGCGACGACCGCGATGGCGCCGGCGTCGTGGAGGCCGATGATGATGTCGGTGAAATCGTGCACATGGCCGTAGGTGCCGGGATACTGGAAAATCGCGCCGAAGACGGCGGAAGGATCGAGATCCGTAAAGGGATCGCCGACGATGACCTGCCATCCGAGCGGTTCGGCGCGCGTCTTCAGCAGCGCGATCGTTTGGGGATGGCAGTTCTCATCGGCGAAGAAGGCGGTCGCCTTCGACTTCGCGACGCGTTCGGCCATCGCCATGGCTTCGGCGGCGGCCGTCGCCTCGTCGAGCAGAGAGGCGTTGGCGACGTCGAGACCCGTCAGGTCGCAGACCATCGTCTGATAGTTGAGCAGTGCCTCCAGCCGGCCTTGGCTGATTTCCGGCTGATAGGGCGTATAGGCCGTATACCACGCCGGATTTTCGAGGATGTTGCGCTGGATGACCGGCGGCGTGATCGTGCCGTAATAGCCCTGGCCGATCAGCGAGACGAGCTTCTTGTTCATGTTGGCCGTCTCGCGCAGCTTGTCGAGCGCTTCCCGCTCGGTCATCGGCGCACCCCACTCCAGCGCCCTGGTCTGGCGGATGGATTTAGGCACGGTGTCGTCGATCAGCGCATCGAGACTGTCATAGCCGATCACCGCCAGCATCTCCTCCATCTCCTTCGGAGACGGGCCGATATGGCGGCGGTTGGCGAAGTCGTACGGCTTGTAGTCGGTAAAGGTGAAGTCCTTGGCCATCAGCCGACAAGCTCCTTGTAGGCGGATTCATCCAGCAACGCGTCGGCATCGCCCGGATTGGCGAGCTTCAGCTTGAAGAACCATCCGGCGCCCTGCGGGTCGCTGTTGACCAGCGAAGGATCGCTCACGATCGCCTCGTTGATCTCGACGACCTCTCCATCGAGCGGACAATAGACGTCCGAGGCCGCTTTGACCGATTCCACTGTCGCCGCGTCGCCGCCCTTTGAGAAACTGGCGCCGACCGCGGGCAGTTCCACGAAGACGAGATCGCCGAGCTGCTCGGCCGCATGCGTCGTGATTCCGACGGTCGCGACATCTCCTTCGATCTTCAGCCATTCGTGTTCTTCGGTGAATTTGAGCATGACGAGCCTTTCTGGTCAGCGTTTGAACGTATTGGGAACGAAGGGCAGGGGCGTGACGCTTACCGGCAGGAATTTTCCGCGCACGCCCGCATAGAGTTTCGTGCCGGGTGCCGCGGCTGCCCTCGGGGCATAGCCCATGGCGACCGGCCCGTCGAAGCTCGGTCCGAATCCGCCGGAGGTGACCGAACCGACGATCTCCTCGCCATCGGGATCGGCGGCGAGCATCGCTCCGGCGCGCACCGGTGCGCGCCCCTCGGGTTTCAGTCCGACGCGGCGGCGTGCTGCGCCCCCGGCAAGCTGCGGCAGGATGACGTCTGCGCCGGGAAAGCCGCCTTCGCGCTCTCCGCCGGCCCTGCGGACCTTCTGGATCGCCCATTCGAGGCCCGCTTCCACCGGCGTCGTATCCGTATCGATGTCGTTGCCGTAAAGGCAGAGACCGGCCTCGAGCCGAAGCGAATCGCGGGCGCCGAGCCCGATGGGCATTACGTCGGGATGCTCGAGCAGGCGGCGCGCTACGTCTTCCGCAGCACTCGCCGGAATGGAGATCTCGAACCCGTCCTCGCCGGTATAGCCCGAGCGTGACACGACGCAGGCCGCATCGTGGAGTTCGCAGGCACGCACGTCCATGAAGCGCATGTCGGCGATGTCGGCCCACAGTTCGGCGAGCACTGCCTGCGCCCGCGGACCCTGCAGCGCGATCAGCGCCCGATCGGCCAGCATTGTCACGTCGCAGGTCTCGCCCAGATGGCTTCGGAGATGCGCGAAATCCGCGTCCTTGCATGCGGCGTTGACGACGAGGAAGAGATGGTCCCCGCGATTGGCGATCATCAGATCGTCCAGAATGCCGCCCTTTTCATTGGTGAAGAGCGCATAGCGCTGTCGTCCCTCGGCAAGGCCGAGCACATCCACGGGAACGACGCTTTCCAGCGCACGCGCCGCGTCGGCATTGTCGCCGGAGCGTGCGCGTATGGCGATCTGGCCCATATGCGACACGTCGAAAAGCCCGGCGGCGGAGCGGGTGTGCAGATGTTCCTTCATCACGCCCGCAGCATATTGCACAGGCATCTCGTAACCGGCGAAGGGCACCATGCGGGCGCCGAGCGAAAGGTTCAGGGCATGAAGCGGGGTATGTTCGAGCTCAGACGTAACGTCCAAAAGGCGCCCTCCAGATAATGGCGCCTCGGCGCCGGCTCATAAATATCGGTGCTTTCGCACCTCTCTCTGAGCCCCCTCTGTCTATTTGCCTGAGATTGTTATCCCTTCGGCGAGCGATCGAACGCTTCTCTCCAGAGTCCTGTCGGCACCTTGCTGGTCCTTTTGCCTGAGAGTTTCCGGGGCGGTTGCTCCTTCGGCACCGGTCATCGTTTCCGATGGCCGACTTCTCCCAGCGAGGTCATGGACAGATAACGGCGTTGCTTCTCTTTTTGCAAGAGCGAAGTGTCGCGCCTGAACAATTTTTTGTCGCGCTGGTTGCGCCCTGTATCCGCACCCGGCAAACGAAAACGGCCTCGCAAGGAGGCCGGTAAAAAAGGGCTGGGTCTGCCGTCTCAGAAGGCGTGAGGCGCCGCCGGCTGGTTTTCGGCGTAGAGGCGCTTCGCCGTCTCGGTGGTCACCTGCGGTATGTGCGCCGTGGATGTGAGGAAGGCGAGCGCAAGTGCGGGAGGCTGGACCACGGTCAGGAAAGCGCGAACCTGGAAATCTCCGCTGGCTTTGGCATCTTCGCTCCAGGAATGGATCTTCTGCTCAAACGGGGTGCCGCCGGTCTGGCGGATATTCTGCTTCTGCCCCTGCGCTGCATAGGCTGCGGTGCTTGCCGAAACTGTAACGATCTGCGTCATGTCGGACTCTGGCCGGTTTGAGAGCTTATCCGGCCATCATTAGCAGTTGCGTCTTTTTGATACGTGAAATGCGGCGGTTGCATTTTAGGCAAGTTCTAGCGATCTTCCCTTCCGTGGCGTCGCGGAAGCCGCAGGGCACTTGCGCAAAGGCGCCGTCATCCGTCATAAGGGCCACAAACAGCCGCCGATACACAAGGCTGCGGCACTTGCCGCCGAACGGCGGCCGTGGAGGTCAGATGAAACCGATTTTCGTGCAATTGCAATGCGCTCCGGGAAAGACTTATGAGGTTGCCGATGCGCTTTACGCCACGGAACTCATATCCGAGCTCTATTCGACCAGCGGCGACTACGATCTTCTGCTGAAGATCTATGTCGAATCGGAAGAGGATATCGGCAAGTTCATCAACGACAATATTGCGTCGATACCGGGCATCGTGCGGTCGCTGACGACGCTGACCTTCCGCGCCTTCTGACCAGCGACAATTCGGTTTCCCTTGAGCCGGAACATGCGCTAAAGCACCGCCTACACGAAAGCGGGCAATCCATGGCAGGCATAGAACACAGGCAAGTCGATACCGACGAGGCGGGCATGCGGCTCGATCGCTGGTTCAAGGTGCATTATCCGGGTCTGGGCTTCGGCCAGTTGCAGAAGCTCCTGCGTTCCGGCCAAATCCGGGTCGATGGCGGCAGAGCCAAGACCGACATGCGCGTGCAGCCAGGCCAGACCGTGCGCATCCCGCCGATGGGGATCGATCCGAAGGCCCAGAAGACCGGTCCCATCGCAGGCAGGGAGTTGAAGCATTCCCCGGATGCAGAGCTTCTTTCGCGCATGCTGCTGCACGAGGACGAAAAGGTCTTCGTCCTCAACAAACCTGCCGGCATAGCCGTCCAGGGTGGCTCGGGCGTCACCCGGCATATCGACAAGATGCTCGAAGCCTGGATCAGCCAGAAGGGCGAAAAGCCGCGCCTCGTCCATCGCCTCGATCGCGATACCTCCGGCGTTCTCGTCATCGCACGCACGCGCGGTGCAGCGCAGAAGCTGACGGCCGCATTCCGCGAACGCGATACGAAGAAGACCTACTGGTCGCTGGTGAAGGGCGTTCCGCGCAAGCGCGAGGACCGTATCTCGACCTGGCTCGTCAAGGAGCAGACGCCGGACGGCGACCGCATGCGCATCGCAAAGCACGGCGAGGAGGGTGCGGACCACGCCGTCTCCTATTACCGGATCGTGGAGCAGGCGGGGCAGAATTTCGCATGGCTGGAGATGGAGCCCTATACCGGCCGTACGCACCAGCTTCGCGTCCATGCCGCCCATATCGGCCATCCGATCATCGGCGATCCGAAATATTTCGAGGCCGATATCAACTGGGATTTCCCGGGCGGTGTCCAGAACAGGCTGCACCTGCATGCCCGCCATATCGATATTCCGCATCCCTCCGGCGGCCGGCTCAAGGTGACCGCGCCGCTGCCGCCGCACATGGTCCAGACCTGGAATCTCTTCGGTTTCGATCAGGCCGCGATGGAGGACGACGACTGATGCGGCTCGTTCTCTTCGATTGCGACGGCACGCTGGTCGACAGCGTCGGCCTCATCCATGAGGTCATGGCGCGAACCTTCGTCCATTTCGGCTATCCGCGTCCGGATGTTTCAAGGACCAAGGCGGTGATCGGCCTCACGCTCGATATCGCGGTCGCACGCATGCAGGGCAAGGAGCATGTGGATGACGAGGCGCTTGCCATGGCTGCCCACTACAAGACGATCTTCCCCGGTGTGCGCGGCGAGCCCGGTTTCCAGGAACCGCTTTTCCCGGGTATCGCCGAGGTCGTGGCGAGGCTTTCGGGAGACGACGACATTCTCGTCGGTGCCGTCACCGGCAAGTCGCGCCGGGGTTTGAACCTCATCTGCGAAACCCATGGTTTCCAAAAGACGTTTTTCGTTTCGCGCACCGCCGACGACTGTCCTTCCAAGCCCCATCCCGCGATGGTGACGGAATGCTGTGCGGAAGCAGGCATCGATGCCGTCGGGACGATCGTCGTCGGCGATGCGATCTACGATATGCAGATGGCGAAGGCGGCCGGCGCGAAGGCGATCGGCGTTTCATGGGGCTATGCGAGCGTGCCGGAACTGGTCGAAGCGGGCGCCGACCATATATTGAGGACACCGGCAGAGCTTCTGGAATGGCTGGAGATTTCCGATGGCTGACATTCGTTCCGATCTCAACGACGCGATGAGCGATCCCGATCCGGTTCGCCGCGCCCAGATCCAGATGAAACGGCCGCTGCCGAAGCGCTTCTATTCCGCAGTCTCAACGGGTGCGGTGGAGGGCGGTATCGCCGTCCTCCTCGACGGACGCCCGGTTCGCACGCCGGCGAAGAATTTGCTGAAGGTACCCGTCCAATCGGTCGCCGACCGGCTGAAGGCCGAGTGGGACGCGCAGGCCGAGGTGATCGATCCGGCGAAGATGCCCGTCACCCGGCTGGTCAATACCGCAATCGATGGCGTCGCCGCCAATCGCGATGCCGTTTTCGAGGAAATCGTCCGTTTCGCCGGAAACGACATGCTCTGCTATCGCGCGGACGGCCCCGAGGGACTTGTCGAACGTCAGCGTAGGGAATGGGACCCGGTGATCGGCTGGGCAGCCGAGCAGCATGGCGCCCGTTTCATCCTTGTCGAGGGCGTGATCCACCAGGAACAGCCGCATCGGGCGCTTGAGGCGTTTTCCGCTTCTCTGGCAAGGTATGACGATCCGCTGATGCTCGCCTGCCTGCATACGATCACCACCCTGACCGGATCGGCCATTCTCGCCCTGGCACTTGCCGACGGGAGACTGGATGCCGAGACGGCCTGGAGGCTCGCGCATCTCGACGAGGACTGGCAGATAGAGCATTGGGGAACGGACGAGGAAGCGTTCCGCCGCCGGGAGCTGCGCTGGCGTGAAATGGAGATCGCGGCATCTGTCCTCGCCGACACCACGACTGCGCGCTGATCCCCGTTTCGGCGGGAGAACGGGCAGGCGGAACCGCGTCCGCAAGCAGAGATCGGCTGTGGAGGCCTGCCCGCCGGGCTTCTAGAATCGCTTCTTCCGTGGTAGCCAGATGGAAGGCGGAGCCTTTTTCGCGCCGCCCGGATATCAAGGGGAGGGTGGAATGTTCGAAGGACTGACGCAGTATCGGCCCCAGGCGCTTGCCGCCTTGCGCATCATGACCGCGCTGCTTTTGATAGCGCATGGAACCCAGAAATACTTCAACTTCCCGCCCGCCGCCGAGATTGCGGGAAGCCTTCCGCCGCTGATGCTGGTGGCCGGCGCGCTTGAAATCGTCGGCGGCTTGCTGATCTTGGTCGGGTTCCTCACCCGCCCGGTGGCATTCGTCCTCTGCGGCTTCATGGCGGTCGCCTATTTCATGGCACACGCGCCGGTCGATTTCTTTCCGGTGAACAATCGCGGCGACGCGGCAATCCTGTTTTGCTTCGTCTTTCTCTATCTGTTCTTTGCCGGGCCGGGTGCCTATGCGCTCGACAACGGCCGCAGATAGCCGCTACTGCGCCGCGCGTCCGGAAGGGCGCGCAAAGGGCGCAGCAACACTTTAGAAATTACACGTAAAACAAATGCCTAGCGTGCAGGAAGCGGATCTCAAGGATTGCGATGCGCTCAGGCCGCGAATTTCAGTCCGAGGATGCCGGTCACGATCAGGGCAATGCAGCCGAGCCTGACGGCTGTGACCGGTTCGGCAAAGAGAATGATGCCGAGGATCACGGTTCCGACCGTGCCGACGCCGGTCCAGATCGCGTAAGCCGTGCCCATGGGCAACGACTTCACGGCGAGGCCGAGAAGCCCGATGCTGATGATCATCGCGCCAACGGTCAGTACCGTGGCGAGGGGTTTGGTGAAACCTTCGGTGTATTTGAGACCGATCGCCCAGCCGATTTCGAAAAGGCCGGCAAGCAGAAGAAGAATCCAGGACATGTCCTACTCCGTTTGAAAGGAGCGAGGCCGTCCCCGCATTCGTCACCGTGCCAGAAGCCCGGCGGCAGCCGTCTGCCGCGACTTCATTTAGTCTTCGAAAGAAGAAATATCAACTTCGACGTCATCGATTTTGACCGCAGAATCTTCAAAATGCCCCTTCACGTGAGCGGGGAACGTTTCCGTCGACCGAATTGAATCGGATCCGTTACCGTAATGCAGCACCACATAAAGCGTCGCAACCGCTTCGAAAACACCATTTCCCGCGTCGAATATGCCTTCTGGAACAGCGTCGAGACTATCGAACTCGGTACGTGTCGACAGCCCATCGAGACGAACCCATTCAGGACTATTCGAAAGATCATACTCGTTGATAGCGTCTATGACCGCGACCTTGCGATCGCTGTCCATGTGTCGCAGCGTCTGGCTGTTTATGCGGGCCGCGGTCGGCATTATCTTACTGCTCCAAGTCCTATGCCTGCTTCGTACTGCCATTTGAGTCTAGCACATAATCCGTCGATTCCGCCCATTATTCTCTGAGCGTCAATTCCAAGGGAAAACAATCGCCTTAGGAACAGTTCTCGCATCTGCACTGGAATATTAAATGTCTCCAATGATCGAATAGGCGGCTGCCAAGGTATTTCCGGCTGATGGTGACAGCTGAAGATGCCGCTCTGGTTGACGATCCGCACAGTTATGGAACGAGGCATAAGAAAGCCGGTATCGGTTAGTTCTTCGAGTCTCGTATTGGTATCGATGATGTCTGTCGAACGAACGCGGTAGGCCACGATCCGAGCGTCATGATCGTGAGGGAGCGAACTCACGGCAAAGTACGCCGCTACGAGCGGATTGGATGTCCAATCCAACAGGCGTGTCGGCATACCGTGATGTTGAGCAAGCGCCAATAAATCCCAATCCAAAAGAGGTTGGTGTCCCAGAAATTCAGTCGCACGTCTCCTGAAAATCTCAAGAAGCGCCAATTCATCCGAAAGCCTATAGTCCTCTTTTCTACCGATGCTAGGAACGAGTTTGAACGTCTTGCTGGGAGAGCCTCGATAGATCCAGCGCGAATCTGCATGCTCCGTTGTCCACTTTAAGAAATTCAACCAATGTTCTTGTTGTTCTTTGGAGGGGCGTTTTATTTTCAACATCTATAATTAAATCCGCAATGGGGATCAAATTATCTCAGCATATGCACTTCTCCTTAACCGTTCAACCTTTCGGCGTGCCACCTCAGGTGGTCGTCCATGAAGGTGGAGATGAAATAGTAGGAGTGGTCGTAGCGTTCGTGCATCCGCAGGGTGAGGCCGATCCCGGTGCCTTCGATCGCCTTTTCGAAAAGCCATGGACGCAGGCCGTTTTCAAGGAAGCCGTCCGCCTTGCCCTGATCGACCAGGAATTCCGGGAAGCGCGCGCCGTCGGCGACGAGCGCGCAGGCGTCGTATTGCCGCCACGCGGCCCTGTCCTCTCCGAGATATTTCTCGAAGGCCGGAACGGACCAGTCGGCGGTCGAGGGCTCCACGATCGGGGCGAATGCGGAGCAGCTCCTGAAGCGACCCGGGTTCTTGAGGGCGATCGTCATCGCGCCGTGGCCGCCCATCGAATGGCCGAATATGCCTTGCCGGCTCATGTCCATTCGGAAATGCTGACTGGCGAAGTTCGGCAATTCCTCGGTGATGTAGGTGTACATCTGGAAATTTTCCGCCCACGGCTTCTCCGTCGCGTCGAGATAGAAGCCGGCACCCTTGCCCATCTGCCAATTGGTCAGCTCGTCTGGCACGTCGTTGCCGCGTGGGCTCGTGTCGGGGCAGACGATGATGAGGCCGAGTTCGGCCGCCATGCGCCGGTACTCGCCTTTTTCCATGACATTGGCATGGGTGCAGGTGAGGCCGGACAGATACCAGAGAACGGGGCAGGGTTCGTGGATGGCTTTCGGGGGCACGAAGACCGCGAAGGTCATCTCGCATCTGCAGGCTTCCGATTCGTGCATGAACACGCCCTGCATGCCGCCGAAGGCCTGATTCTGTGAAAGGACTTTCATATGGGCTGCTCCGTTTGCTTTATTCCGCTACTGCGCGAGCGATACTGCCGCATTGACGGCAGCCGCGACGAGCACGGTGTTGAAAAAGAAGGATACGACGGCGTGTAGAAGGTTGATCTTGCGCATTTCCGTCGTGTTGATCGCGATGTCGGATGTCTGTGCCGTCATTCCGATGATGAAGGCGAAGTAGAGAAAATCGTAGGCGCCCGGCTCCTTCGTTTCCGGAAAGGAGAGCCCGCGTCTGGCGGACCGGACCTCTTCCGTTTCCGCGGGGCGCCAGTAGAGATGGGCATAGTGCAGCGCCGCCATCGTGTGGATGGTCAGCCAGCCGAGCGCTACCGACGCGAAGGCGAGAACGATTTCGCCGACCGATGGGGCATGGTCGCGATTCATGACCGCAAAGAGCGACGCGAGCGACGTCGCGACGGCTGCGAAAGTGACTGCGAAGATTACGGGCGCCGGCTCGTCCGTTTCGATCGCATGGCTTCGCAGATGGTGCGCGGTCAACATCGGCAATCGCCTTGCCGTCAGCAGCAGGTAGACGAGGAAGAAGACGCTCGCGGTGATTTCGAGCGAAAGGCTCGGTTTCAGCCAAAGGCAGATAGGCAGCGCGACCGTCGCGGCAATGATGCCGGCATAGAAAGGCCCATGTCGGCCATGCATGGGTTTCGCAGCCGCTTTCGGCATCAGTTTCCTGCCGCTCTGCCGCTTTTGGCGCGCCGGCAAAGGCGCTCCAGCGTTTCGAGGAAGGCGGAGCGGTCGCGGGCCGAAAAGGCTGCATTGTAGCCCTTGCTTTCACCGGTTTCGCGCAGGTGCTGGCCGAGATCGCGCATTGCCGTCGCCATGCCTATATTTTTCTGGTCGAAGATACGGCCGCTCGGCCCCGTCACATACGCCCCCTTCGCGACGCAGCGCCCCGCCAGCGGAACATCGGCGGTGACCACGATGTCGCCATCGACCGTGTGCTCGACGATCCAGTCGTCCGCGGCGTCGAAGCTGCCGGAGACGATGACGTTCCGGATCATCGGATCGCGTGAAGGCCTAAGGCCCGAATTGGCGACGAACGTCACCGGAAGGCCATGGCGTTCCGCGACCCTCACGATCTCCGGCTTGACCGGGCAGGCATCGGCGTCGACGAAAATTTGCGGCGTGGGATCAGTCATCGAAATAACGGTGGTAGTCTCTCGCGGCATGCGGGAGGCGGACGAGTTCCACTCCGTCTCCTCCCGTCATTGGATGATAGATTATAATATACTTACGGAAGGGAAACATGCGCATCTGCGAGGTAGCGAGGAAAGCGCTGCACGCCGGGAAATGGATTGTCTGCCAGCGCCCGGTAGCGTTGTTCGAGTTCCAGAAGGAAGATATCCGCGCGCTCTTCACTGTCCCTGGCGATAAATTCCCAAACGTTGCGAATATCGTTGATGAATTGCGGCCGACGAATAATGGTGCCCACGCGGCTCAGCTCTTCCATCGGAACATGGTTCTAAGTTCATCGGAAGACTCCATGGGCACGGCGGCTCCGCTGTTGATGCCCTTTTCGATTTCTCTTTCGAGCCCCCAAATAAAATTCGCTGCCTGCTTTTCGCGCTCTTCGAGCAGCCGCAGTCCCGTCGAGACGACATCGTTCACGCCGTCGAAACGTCCTGATCGAACCAGACGCTCTATGAGCTCCTGTTGCTGCACGGTTAGCGATACGGCGGATCGTGACGGCATTGTTTGGGCTCCGGTAAAATATGCGCTTGGAAAAATCTACCAAGTGCCGGGCGACAATACCAGAGAAGAGCTTTGCGGTTCCCACCTATCCAAAGTGCGGGCGTAGGATTCGAGGACGGCATTCATTCGTGTCTGGTATCCCTTGCCGGTGCTGCTGTGAGCTTGAAGAACGGATTTCTTCACGCAAAGCGTAATCTGCTCCGTTCCCTCCGGCTCGACGACATCCGCTTTCGCTCCGAACGTTTCTTCCATATCCGGGATGTCGCTGGTATCGATTTCCTGATCCTGCAAGTAGCGCAGCTCTTCAAGGCTCATCTCTTTTTCGTAGTGTTTCGGCATGCCGCTCCTTTTTCTTTCTCTTGGCCGGGGGCGGAAATGGTGCGCCCGCTCCCCGGTTGATCAGTGTGCGTCATGACAAGAAACGCCACGCCTTCAATCACGCCGATGTTGTTCCAGCGAATTTCGCCGCAATCGAAGCGCTCGCCTTTTTAGTATACCACCACGCTTCTGATGCTCTTGCCCTCGTGCATCAGGTCGAAGCCCTTGTTGATGTCTTCGAGCGGCATGGTGTGGGTGATCATCGGATCGATCTCGATCTTGCCTTCCATGTACCAGTCGACGATCTTCGGCACGTCGGTGCGCCCGCGCGCGCCGCCGAAGGCGGTGCCCATCCAGGTGCGGCCGGTGACGAGCTGGAACGGACGGGTGGAGATTTCCTGTCCCGCACCGGCAACGCCGATGACGACCGATTTGCCCCAGCCGCGATGCGAGGCTTCCAGCGCCTGGCGCATCACCTTGGTGTTGCCGGTGCAGTCGAAGGTGTAGTCGGCTCCGCCGATCTGGTCGGCGCCGCGCTTCGTCATGTTGACGAGGTAGGGCACGATGTCGCCGTCGATTTCCTTCGGATTGACGAAATGCGTCATTCCGAAGCGCTCGCCCCACTCTTTTTTGTCGTTGTTGAGGTCGACGCCAATGATCATGTCGGCGCCGGCAAGCCTGAGGCCCTGGATGACGTTGAGGCCGATGCCGCCGAGGCCGAAGACGACCGCCGTGGCGCCGATCTCCACCTTCGCCGTGTTGATGACGGCGCCGATGCCGGTGGTCACGCCGCAGCCGATATAGCAGATCTTGTCGAAGGGCGCGTCGGGATTGACCTTGGCAAGCGCGATCTCCGGCAGGACCGTGTAGTTCGCGAAGGTCGAGCAACCCATGTAATGGAAGATCTTGTCCTTGCCGATGGAAAAGCGCGAGGTGCCGTCCGGCATCAGGCCCTGGCCCTGCGTGGCACGGATCGCCGTGCAGAGGTTTGTCTTGCGCGACAGACACGAAGGGCAGGAGCGGCATTCCGGCGTATAGAGCGGAATGACGTGATCGCCCTTCTGGAGCGAGGTGACGCCCGGCCCGACATCGACGACGACGCCGGCGCCCTCGTGGCCGAGGATCGCCGGGAAGATGCCTTCCGGATCGGCGCCCGAAAGCGTGAACTCGTCGGTGTGGCAGATGCCTGTCGCCTTGACCTCGACCAGCACCTCTCCGGCTTTCGGGCCTTCGAGCTGCACGGTCATGATTTCCAGCGGCTTGCCTGCCTGTACGGCGACTGCGGCGCGTACGTCCATTTGTCGTTCTCCTTTGATATGGAATCTGTGATGGCGGACCTTCGCAGACGAAGGCGAAGGCCTCAAGTCCGCCGTTGACGGAATTCAGCGTTGCTGGCTTGCCAGAAGTTTCGCAAGCTCGGCCTCGAGCGAAGAGATCGCGCGCCCGGTCTGGTCGTGCAGGTCGCGGACATGCCGCAGCTTTTCCAGAAGCGGATGGATGTCGATCGCGGCTGTCGCATAAGCATCCGGTGCCTTGCCGACTCCGGCGACGAGCCATGCGGGAGAGACGCAAAGAACTTCGGCGAGCACGAACAGTGCCTTGCTGCCGGGCTCGACGTGATCGCGCTCCCAGTCGTTGACGACCGATTCGGGCAGGCCGAGACGCGCGGCCAGATCCGCGAGCGACATCTCCAATGCGTCTCGGGCCCGCCAGATGCGACCGCCGAGCGTGTCGCCATCGGTCTGGTCTGCGTGAAGGGGAATGACGTTGTTTTCGCCGGAAACGCTCATCGCGGCCTTCCTTTGTCTCTTCGCCGGGACTTTAGCCGGGCAAGCGGGGGGATGGCTACCCTAAAAGCGTCCCTTCGCGCCGCCTACGAATGCTGTCCAGGGAGGCCGGCCAACGATTCCATGACGCGGAAGCGCGAAATTCCGATTGCCTGCCCCGCCCGAAAAGGTAAGACGGTCCTTGCGGACGGAGGAAAGATGAGCCAGCCGGGCACCGTTGCCGATCAATCCTATTCGGGCCTGATGCAAGGGCTGGCGCTGATGGCGTTTGCCATGCTGATCCTGCCTGCCATGGACGCGATCGCCAAATATATGGCGACGTTCGAGGACATGTCGCCGGGGCAGGTGACCTTCTATCGCTTCTTTTTCCAGATCGTCTGCACGCTCCCGCTGATGCTGACGGTGAACGGTGCTGCGGCATTGCGCCCGAAACGGCCGTGGATGAATCTTTTTCGCGGCGTGCTCCATGGTGCGGCGAGCCTTCTCTTCTTCGTGGCGGTCAAATACATGCCGCTGGCGGATGCTTTCGCCATCTATTTCGTCGAACCCTTCATCCTGACCGCCATGTCGGCGGCCTTTCTCGGCGAGAGGGTGGGATGGCGGCGGTGGCTCGCCATCGCCGTTGGCTTCGGTGGCGCGATGATCGTGATCCAGCCAAGCTTCGAGATATTCGGCTTTACGGCGCTGATCCCGGTCGCCTGCGCCTTTCTCTATTCCATCTATCTCTTCCTGAACCGCGCGATCGGGAATGCCGATTCGCCTCTGACGATGCAGACGATCGCCGGCTTCGGCGGCACGCTCTTCATGGGGGCCGCGTTGCTTGCGGGCAATGCGGCGGGGTTGGAGGATTTCGCGGTGTCGCTGCCGAACTCCGCCTTCAACCTCGCTTTGCTGATCCTTCTCGGTTCACTGTCGGGCTATGCCCATGTTCTGGTCGTGCGTGCTTTTCGTCTTGCGCCGCTATCGATCCTCGCACCGTTCCAGTATTTCGAGATCATCTCGGCGACCGTGCTCGGCTATGCGATCTTCGGAGACTTTCCGGATACCGCCAAATGGGTCGGTATCGCGATCATCGTCGGTTCGGGCCTGTTCATCCTCTGGCGGGAGCGCCGTTCGAAAGAACGGATGGAAAGCATCCGCAATCCCTGAACGTATCCGGAGGCCGTGTCGTGCCGGCATTCCCGACTAAACCGCGATCCTGCCGGCGCCGTTCTCGGCTGCAGGTGCTGCGGGCCTGTCGTCCACGGTCGGCCCGAAAATGTCCTCGAAGGCGGCGCGGATTCGCATGTCCACCTCGCTCATCATGACAGGAAGGCCGAGATCGACGAGGCTTGTCACCCCGTAGCCGCGGATGCCGCAGGGCACGATGCCGTTGAAATGGTCCAGATCCGGGTCGACATTCAGCGAGAAGCCGTGGAAGCTGACCCAGCGTCTGAGCCTGATGCCGATCGCGGCGATCTTGTCTTCTGCCGGCGATCCATCCGGCAGGAGCGGGCGCTCGGGCCGCCCTACCCATACGCCGACGCGGTCCTCTCGCCGTTCGCCGCGCACGTTCATGCGGGCGAGCGCCTCGATCACCACATCCTCGAGCGCCGCGACGAAGGCGCGGACGTCCTGGCGCCGGCGCTTGAGATCGAGCATCAGATAAACGACCCGCTGACCGGGACCATGATAGGTGTATTCGCCGCCGCGGCCGGTGGCGAAGACCGGAAAGCGGTCCGGCTCCACGAGGTCGGCGATATTGGCGCTGGTGCCGGCGGTGTAGAGGGCAGGGTGCTCCACGAGCCAGACGAGTTCGTCGGCCTTTCCATCGGCGATGGCAGACACTTCGCGCTCCATGGTTTCCACGGCGACGTCGTAGGGAACGAGGCCATTCTCTATTCTCCATCGCACGGGCGGAGAGTCAGGCGTGGCTTGCATGGATGGGCTGAGATCGGCGCGCTGCATGGGGTTTCCGTCGTTTTCTGCTTTCTTGCCAATATAGGCCGGCGGATGCAAGAATTTCAGCCCTGTTGAAATTGTTTCGGGAACGGGAAAATTTCTCTTCTGCCGGCCTTGTGCACCCCCAAGGCTTTTGCTACATGCAGCCGCGCCGGAGCAATCCGGCCCTACCACGATGCGGTCGTGGCGGAATTGGTAGACGCGCAGCGTTGAGGTCGCTGTGGGGCAACCCGTGGAAGTTCGAGTCTTCTCGACCGCACCAAACAACCCGCTCCGGCGGGTTTTTTGCTTTATGAAGGAAGTAAACCTCCACCTTCGGTGGAGGACTGGACGAGTTCTACATAGTGATTGAGAGACCTCCGTGCT
>JARYGU010000038.1:0-19231 GCA_033795365.1 Shinella sp. | reverse complement strand
GAGAAGCGCATCAAATTATCACTGGGCTCACGCAGTCCGGTCGAGTATCGAGAAAGCCTTGGCCTAGCCGTATAAATTAGTCCAACTTTTTATCCGCATCCCCGGGATTTGCGCCGAGAAGTGGCTGTTTGTCTCCTCGCTCCAGTTCGACAATAGTTCGCAAACTGACCCGTGAAATGTCAGCGAGATCTTGCTGGGTCAGATTGAGCAGCCCGCGAGCGGCCCGAACCTGAGAGGGAAAGTTCAGCGTCCTGGCGTAAGCTGGCGTCTCAAAGGCGCGTTGATGGCGACGCTCTCGGCTGGGAAAATTGCAGGATCGATTTGGAGTTCGGACCAGATCAACCGGATGGACGGTTGACGCAGCATGCGTGGGTCTGTTAGCCATCTCTCTCGATAGCGCAAGCGTTAAAACTGTCTCTTGAGGTAGCGGGGGTGGAATTCATTCCGGAGAACAGCGCCGGCGGCGTCGGGGTTCGTTTGAGGTAGACTTCCTCGACGGAGTGAGCGTCGAGTAGTGCGCCGCTTCTCAGGTTCCGAAAGCGCGTTGTCGCGTCCTGCGGGCCGACTACGACGCATCGCGAATGAAGCCGAGCCATCCGCTGCTGCCAGGACGCGTTTCCCGCGCCGCCTCCGAGAGCTGCCCTGTCCCCGACAGGATGTAGGATGCCGTTGCGACCGATACGCCTGCCGCCGCGACGTCCTTTATCCCATATCGCTTTATAGAATATGCCGCCGACAGATCATGTCAAACGGTGACGAGCCGCATGATCGTCTCGATGTTGAACCGGATTCGCTGTTCCAGCGCGTCCTTCGCCATGAGGTCCCGCTCGTAGATGATTGTGCCGGTAAAGCGGTTCGTCAGGTAGTAGTACCCGACGGCGGCAATGGTGATGTTGAGCTGCACGGGATCGACCCCGTCACGGAACATGCCAGCCTTCACGCCACGCTCAAGGATGCTCGAGACCATGTTGACGAGCTTGCGGCTGGAGACCTTGATGATCTCCGATTTCTTCAGGTGCTTGGCGCGATGCAGGTTTTCGCTGTTGACCAGTGTCAGGAATTCCGGGTTTTTCAGATAATATTCCCAGGTGAACCGCACCAGTTTTTCGAGCGCTGCCTTGGGATCGAGATCCTCCAGATGCAGCTTCTGCTCGGCACTGCGGATGTCGAGATAGGCTTCCTCGAGAACGGTCTGGAAAAGGCCCTCCTTGCTTTCGAAGTAGTGATAGATCATGCGCTTGTTGGCCTTGGCCTTCTCGGCGATGTCATCCACCCTCGCGCCGCCTAAGCCATTCTTCGAAAATTCTTTTTTAGCGGCGTCGAGGATGCGCGCCTTGGTGGCTTCGGCGTCGCGGATTCGGGGTTTGCGCCCCGGTTTTTCTGTCTGTTCGCCCGTCATGTTTTGAGCCTGTCCTCTGCCGCGGTCGGGATGTCTTTCCTGCGACTCATACACGCACGCATCGCCGGCCGTCAAAGCCGGCCGATACGATTTGCCTGTGACGATCCTATTGAAAACCACTTGACTTGCGCGAAACTAAAGAAGTAACTAGTTAGTGCGTTAACTAACGTGGAAGGCACGCTGGAGCATCTTAACTGAAGGTAAGGTTCTCCTTGCCGGCAGCCGAGCCAGCGGTAACGCAGAAAGCGTTTCAATCGGGAATTGGGAGGAGCCAATGTCTACCTTTATCAAGGATTTCATCGAGCGAGAGACGCTCAGCCGTCGCAACTTTCTCTTTGCGGCTGCAGCCGGAATGGGCGCGGCCGCCGTACCGGGGCTGTTCGGTGGCGGCAGCGCGCGCGCTGCACTGACGGATCCGGCGATTGCCTGGAGCTATCGAGACCGGGCATCAGCCTACTGGAACTCGGTCGTTTCTGGCGGCGAGGCCTTCGTGGAATCGCTCGGCAAGCCAAAGAGCGCGCTGGTTAGCCTCATCAACGAGGGCTCGACCGAAAAGTCGCTGGCCGACATCAAGGCCTTTCTGGCCAAGAACAACGGCAATTGTGCCATAGCCTGCGACGCCAATGACAGCCCGAACGCCCGTCCGGTCGTCGAGGCCGTCCAGGCCGCCGGTGCCTACATCTCGACGATCTGGAACAAGACCGACGATCTGCATCCCTGGGATTTCGGCGACAACTACGTCTCTCACATGACCTGGTCGGACGAGAAGCCGGCGGAAGAGACTGCCCGCATCCTCTTCGAAGCCATGGGTGGCGAAGGTGGCGTGGTCCATCTCGGCGGCATCGCCGCCAACAACCCAGCCGTCGAGCGCCTTGCCGGTCTGAAGAATGCGCTGAGGGATTTCCCGAAGATCGAGTTACTTGATGCGCAGCCTGCGGACTGGGATACCCAGAAGGGCGCGGCCCTGATGGCCTCGTTCCTCACGCGCTACGGCGACAAGATCAAGGGCGTGCATTGCGCCAATGACAACATCGCCTATGGAGTCATCGAAGCGCTGCGTGCCGAAGGCATCGAGAACATGCCGATCGTCGCCTATGATGGCAATCCCGAAGCCGTGCAGATGGTGATGGACGGTCAGCTTCTCGCCACCGTGTTCACCAATCCGCATTGGGGTGGCGGCATCAGCGCGGCCCTTGCCTACCATGCCGCCATCGGCACCTTCAAACCATCCGAAGAGCCGAAGGAACACCGTGAATTCTACGGTCCGACAATCCTCGTCACGGCCAAGGACGCGGCGGAGTTCAAAGCGAAATACCTCGATTCCGTACCCGCCTACGACTGGAAGGACTTCTGGGGGCCGTCGAACGGCCAAATCCAGTACAGGTCCTGACCATAGACGCGGCGGCAGTCGCACGCGCTGCCGCCATATCTCCTGAGAAATTTTACTAGAAGGGTGCCTGACGTGACACGTCGCCTATCGCGCGAAGCCTTGATCAAATGGGCGCCGCTCCTGGTGCTGATCGCGCTGGTGATCTTTTTCACCGCGCTCAACCCGACTTTCTTTTCGTTGCGGAACTTTGCCCGTATCGCGATTGCGGCGGCCCCGGCACTCATGGTCGCCGTCGGCGTTACCTTCATCATCGTCATGGGGTCGATCGACCTTTCCATGGAGGGAACGGTCTCGCTCACGGCGGTCTCTTTCGCCTTCATTTTCGCCCAACTGGGCGGCTCGCTTGCAGGCTTCGGTTGGATCGCCACCCCGCTGGTTCTCGTCCTCGGCGGACTGATTGGTCTGCTGAACGGGCTGGTGCATGTGAAACTGAAGATTCCGTCTTTCATGGCGAGCCTTGCCATGGGTTTCGTCGGCACGGGCGCGGCGATCCTGCTCACCGGCGGTGACATCGTGAAGGTCAGCGACGCAGCCTTCCGGGGACTGCTTACGGTCCGCTGGCTCGGCTTTCCGCTGATGGTCTATGTTGCGGCGTTTTTCCTCTTCATCGGTTGGTTCATCCAGACGCACACGACGCTTGGCCGCAATTTCTACGCCGTCGGCGGCGGGGAGGATCTCGCCCATGCATCAGGCCTCAACATCACCCGCGTGCGTGTCACCGGCTTTGCGCTTGCCGGCGTCTTCTATGCCATTGCCGCGATCCTCGTCGTGGCCCGCATCGGGCAGGCGGAATCCGTCACCGGCGCGAATTTCATGTTCGTGTCCATCACCTCGGTTGTCGTCGGCGGGGTTGCGCTCTGGGGCGGCATCGGCGGCGTGTGGAACGCGCTTGTCGGCGTGTTGATCGTCAACGTCATCGACAACGGTATGGTGGTCATCGGCCTGCCCGATTTCCTTCAGGACGGCGTGCTCGGCCTCCTCGTCATTCTTGCTGTCGTGCTTTCCACCGACCGCAAGATGGTTTCCTTCGTGAAGTGAGGTGCGCATGTACGAGCTCAAATCCGTCGACAAGAAATTCCCCGGCGTCCACGCCCTGAAGGCCATCGACTTCCATGTCGAGCGCGGCGAGATCGTCGGCCTGGTCGGCGAGAACGGTGCCGGCAAGTCCACGCTGATGAAGGTCATCTACGGCGCCTACCAGCCGGATGGCGGACAGGTTCTCATCAATGGCACGACCGTCCGCTTTTCCAATCCGCGTCAGGCGATGGAAAAGGGTATCGGGATGGTGTTCCAGGAACAGTCCCTAATACCGAACCTGACAGTCATGGAGAACATCTTCCTCGGCTACGAACGCCAGTTCGTACGCTTCGGCGTTGTCGACTGGAAGGCAATGGCCAAGGCGGCCAAGGCGCAGCTTGCCAAGGTGAAGCTCGATATCGATCCGGCCACCGTGACGTCGAAACTCTCCTTCGTGCAGCGCCAGCTCGTCGAGCTCGCCAAGGTTCTGACGCTGGAGGAACGGGTGAAGGGTGACCTGGTCATTCTGCTGGACGAGCCGACCTCCGTTCTTTCCAAGGATGAGGTGCAGCTATTGTTCAAGCTCGTACGCGAACTGACGACCCGTGCCTCCTTCATCTTCGTCTCGCATCGCATGGACGAGGTGATGGAACTGTCCGACCGCATCTACGTCATGAAGGACGGGGAAGTGGTGGAGGTGGTCGAGCGCGGCGGCGCAACGACGGAAGAAATCCAGCACAAGATGGTCGGCCGCAACGTCGACAAGCAGTACTACCGCGAACACCTGCAGAAACCGTTCGATCGTTCGAAGGTGCTGGTCGAGATGGTGGGTGTCGGCCTGCCGGGGCGTATCGAGGGCATCTCGTTCAAAGTGCATGCCGGTGAAGTCCTGTGTCTCGTCGGCACGGAAGGTTCCGGGCGCGAGGCGATCCTACGCACGATCTACGGGATGCTGACGCCTGTGACCGGCCGCCTGAAAATCAAGGGCGCGGAGGCGAACAGCTATTCGCCGCGCCAGTCGGTCGCCCATGGCGTCGGCTATGTGCCGCGCGAGCGCAAGATCGAAGGCATCGTCGCCGGCATGAACGTCTACGAGAACATGACGCTCTCGCAGATGAAGAACCATTCGAGGAGCGGTGTGCTGCGCGTTGCGGAGGAGCGGGCGCTGGCGCGCGACTGGATCAAGAAGCTTTCGATCAAGGCGCATTCGGAATTTGCCGATTGCGGCAATCTCTCGGGCGGCAATCAGCAGAAGGTCGTGCTGGCGAAGTGGCGCTCCGGCGGTTCCGACATCATGCTGCTCGACCACCCGACGCGTGGCCTCGATATCGGCGCGAAGGAAGATGTCTACGACATGATCCGCGCGATGAGCGTGGCGGGCGTCGGCATCGTGCTCGTCGCCGATACGCTGGAAGAGGCAATCGGCCTGTCGCACACCATCATCGTCGTCAAGGACGGTCGCATGCAGAAGCAATTCGATTGCGCGCCGGGCGCCAAGCCCACGCCCTTCGACCTCCTGCACTACATGATCTGAGGGACAAAATGGATATTCAGCGCCTCAAGCCGCACCTGCCCTGGATCACGCTGGTCGTGCTCGTCGCGATCGTCGGTATCAACGATCCGAGCTTCATGCGCCCCTCGAACCTGCTCGGTATTGCCGGCGATATCGTGCCGCTGTTCATTATGGCGCTCGGGCTCACCTTCGCCATCTATATTGGCGGCATCGATCTCTCCGCCCAGTCGATAGCCAATATGGTGACGGTCGTCGCCTCGGTCTATCTCGCGTCGATGGGCGCGTGGGTCGCCGTGCTGTGCGTGCTTGCGGGTTTTCTGCTCGGTATGTTTTCGGGCTTCGTGACGACGCGGCTCTTCGTGCCGTCCTTCATCTCCACGCTCGCCGTGGGCGGCGTCGCGTTCTCGATTGCGCAGTGGCTTTCGGGCCAGCGTGCGCTCAACATGGATGCGATGCAGCGCAACGAGACCTTCGGCTGGATGATCGGCCGCACATGGGGCGTGCCGCATGAGTTGCTGATCGCCGCCGTGCTCGTCGTGATCTGTCTCTTCATCGAGCGACGCACGACGCTCGGCCGTGCGTTGAAGGCCGTCGGCGCCGGCGAACTTGCCGCCGCTGCCTCGGGCCTCAACGTCGCGCGCTACAAGATCCTTGCTTTCGCAATTTCAGGCGCGCTCGCCGCCATCGCCGGCCTGCTCTTTGCCGTAAAACTCTCGGGTGGCGCGCCGACGATCGCTAACGGTTTCCTTCTGCCGGCCATCGTTGCGGTGCTGGTGGGCGGTACGCCGCTGACGGGCGGCGTCGGCGGCGTGGTCAACACGGTGATCGGCACGCTCATCGTTGCGGTCATCCGCGCTTCGATGCTCTATTTCGAAATCGACGCGACGCGTCAGCAGATGGTCTTCGGCGTCGTGTTAATCATCGCCATCGCGCTGACCATCGACCGCGCCAAGCTGCGTACGGTGAAGTGAAGGATGACGATGAGCACCATGCGCGCTGCCGTCCTGACTGCGCCGAAGCGTTTCGAGCTCCGTGACGTTCCAGTGCCGGCCATTGGCCCGGAGGATGTATTGGTGCGAGTGACGCGCGCAGGCATCTGCGGCACGGACATTCACATCTTCAACGGCCACTACGCCGCCGACAAACTGCCGTTGATTCCAGGCCATGAATTCTGCGGGACGGTCTCCGAGCGTGGCGCGAATGTTCGACATCTGGCAGTCGGTGCGCGCGTGATCGTCGACATCAACATCGGCTGTGGCACCTGCTTCTGGTGCCGTCGCAATGAAGTGCTGAACTGCGCAGAAGTCATTCAGATCGGTATCGGCAGGGATGGCGCCTTTGCCGAATTCGTCTCCGTACCCGCGCGCCTCGCGATCCCAGTCGAGTCAGATATCCCGGATGCGGTGCTCGCCCTCGTCGAGCCGGTTGCTTGCGTCGTTCGCGCAGCGCGAAAAGCGAAAGCTGCCTTTGGCCAGTCCGTCGTCATCTTCGGCGCGGGACCGATCGGCAATCTACATGTGCAGATGATGCAGCTCGTTGGCGCAGCGCCCATCATCGTCGCCGATCTCTCGGCCGATCGCTGCCGCATGGCGCTTGAAGCGGGTGCGGATGCGGTCGTGTCCGATCCGATTGAGCTCAAGGCCACGGTGTTGCGGATGACCGGTGGGCGCGGCGCCGATCTTGTCATCGAAAGTGTCGGCAACCGCAGGCTCTACGAACAGGCCTTTGACCTGGCGCGGCGGGGCGGCCATGTCGCCTTCTTCGGCATCACGCCGCCGGGCGAAACGGTGCCGATCGATATCCTCCGGACGGTTCTGGAAGAGGGCAGCCTGAAGGGCTCCGTCGCCGGCATGGGAGAAGATATGCATGACGCGCTGACCTTGTTGTCGCATGGCCGGTTCCGCACGGAGGATTTCACCAAGGCGAGTTATTCCCTGGACGATATCCAGAAGGCTTTCGAAACCCTCGGCGATCGGCCGCAGGACCTGAAGACACAGATAGTCATCGCGGCGTAAGACCTATCGAAGTGGAGTTATCTCATGGACCAGAAAAATCCGTACCTTTCTGCCCCGACCGCAGCGCGCGCCTTTGGCTTTTTCGTCGATGGCGAGTGGAGGGATGGCGCCGATCACTTCGAGCGCGCCTCGCCGGGCCACGGTACGCCGGTCACGCGCACGGTTCGCTGCACCGTCGATGATCTGAACGCCGCCGTCGCGGCGGCACGCCGGGCCTTCGAGGATCGTCGCTGGGCGGGTCTTTCGGGAGCAGCGCGCGGCAGCGTCCTGCTGCGCGCCGCCGAAATTCTGCGTCGCCGCCGCGACGAGATCGCCTATTGGGAGGCGCTGGAAAACGGCAAGCCGATTTCCCAGGCACGCGGCGAGATCGACCATTGCATCGCCTGCTTCGAGGTTGGCGCGGGGGCTGCTCGCATGCTGCATGGCGACAGCTTCAATTCGCTCGGCGACGATCTTTTCGGCATGGTGCTGCGCGAGCCGATCGGCGTCGTCGGCCTCATCACGCCCTGGAATTTCCCGTTCCTGATCCTGTGCGAACGCGTGCCGTTCATCCTCGCCTCGGGTTGCACGATGGTGGCGAAGCCTTCGGAAGTCACCGCGGCAACGACGCTGCTGCTCGCGGAAGTGCTGGCGGAAGCGGGCCTGCCGGCCGGTGTCTACAATGTCATCACCGGCTCCGGCCGCACGATCGGCCAGGCGCTGTCCGAGCATCCCGACGTCGACATGCTGTCCTTCACCGGCTCGACGGCGGTCGGCCGCTCCTGCGTGCATGCCGCTGCCGACAGCAATTTCAAGAAGCTCGGACTGGAACTCGGTGGCAAGAACCCGATCATCGTCTTTGCCGATTCCGATCTGGAAGATGCCGCCGACGGCGCAGCCTTCGGCATCAGCTTCAATACGGGGCAGTGCTGTGTCTCGTCCTCTCGCCTGATCGTCGAGCGCTCCGTTGCGGCGGAATTCGAAAAGCTGCTCGTCGAGAAGATGAAGAAGATCCGCGTCGGTGATCCGCTCGATGAACGCACGCAGGTCGGCGCCATCACGACCGAAGCGCAGAACGCCACGATCCTCGACTATATCGCTCAGGGCAGGGCGGCCGGCGCCAAGCTGCTGACCGGCGGCGAGGCGATAGACCTCGGCCGCGGCCAGTACATTGCACCGACGCTGTTTTCCGGCGTTTCGCGCGACATGGCGATCGCGCGCGACGAGATTTTCGGCCCTGTTCTGTGCTCCATGCACTTCGACACGGTGGAAGAAGCCATCCAGCTTGCCAATGATACGGTCTATGGGCTTGCGGCGAGCGTCTGGACGAAGAATATCGACAGGGCGCTGACGGTGAGCCGCCGGGTTCGCGCCGGGCGCTTCTGGGTCAACACGATCATGGCGGGCGGTCCCGAAATGCCGCTCGGCGGCTTCAAGCAGTCCGGCTGGGGCCGCGAGGCCGGCATCTACGGGGTGGAGGAGTACACGCAGGTGAAGTCCGTTCATATCGAGATCGGCAAGCGCACGCATTGGATCGCATGATGGCAGAGGGCTACGACTATGTCATTGTCGGCGGCGGCACGTCAGGGTGCGTGCTGGCGGCGCGGCTTTCGGAAAACCCGTCCGCCCGGGTCTGCCTCATCGAGGCGGGCGGGCGTGACAGCAATCCGCTCATCCACATGCCCGTCGGATTCGCCAAGATGACGACGGGGCCGCTGACTTGGGGCCTGAAGACGGCGCCGCAAAAGCATGCGAATAACCGCGAGATTCTCTACGCGCAGGCCAAGGTGCTCGGCGGCGGTTCGTCGATCAATGCCGAGGTTTTCACGCGCGGCGTTCCCGGCGATTATGACCGATGGGTCGAGGAGGGCGCGGAAGGCTGGGGCTTCAAGGACATCCAGAAATACTTCCTGCGCTCGGAGGGCAACTCCATCCTTTCGGGCGCCTGGCATGGAACCGACGGGCCGCTCGGGGTCTCGAACATTCCCGAACCGCAGCGCATGACGCGCGCCTTCGTGCAAAGCTGCCAGGAATTCGGCATCCCTTACAATCCGGATTTCAACGGCCCGGTGCAGGAGGGTGCCGGCGTCTATCAGACGACGACGCGCAACAACCGGCGCTGCTCGGCGGCCGTCGGCTACCTGCGCCCGGCACTCAAGCGGCCGAACCTGACGGTTGTCACCGGCGCACTCGTGCTGCGGGTCGTCTTCGAGGGGCGGCGTGCCGTCGGAGTCGAGTACGAAGCCGGCGGCAATCGCTCGATCGCGCGGGCGGACACCGAAGTGCTTCTCACCTCGGGCGCCATCGGCACCCCTAAGTTGATGATGCTCTCGGGCATCGGGCCGGCGGACGCGCTGCGACAGCACGGCATCGACGTCGTGCAGGACATGGCCGGCGTCGGGCAGAACCTCCAGGACCATTTCGGCGTCGATATCGTCGCGGAACTGAAGAACCACGACAGCCTCGACAAATACAACAGGCTGCACTGGTCGATCTGGGCGGGCATCCAGTACACGCTCTTCAATTCCGGCCCCATCACGTCCAACGTGGTGGAGGGCGGCGCCTTCTGGTACGGCGACAAGGCCAGCCAGACGCCGGACCTGCAATTTCATTTCCTGGCAGGTGCGGGGGCGGAAGCCGGTGTTCCGGGCGTGCCGAAGGGCTCCTCCGGCATCACGCTGAACTCCTACACGCTGCGGCCGAAATCCCACGGTAGCGTGACGCTGCGCTCGGCAGATCCGCGCGCCCTGCCGATCGTCGATCCGAACTTCCTTGCCGATCCAGAGGATGTGAAGATCTCGGTCGAGGGCGTGAAGATCAGCCAGGAGATTTTTGCGCAGCCGTCGCTGCAGAAATACATCAAGACGCTGCATTTCCCTGACCGCAACGTGCGCACGCAGGACGATTACATCGCCTATACGCGCCAGTACGGGCGCACATCCTACCACCCGACCTGCACCTGCAAGATGGGGCGTGATGAGATGTCGGTGGTCGATCCGCAACTGCGCGTGCATGGCCTCGACGGCATCCGCATCTGCGACAGTTCGACCATGCCGAGCCTCGTCGGCTCCAACACCAATGCCGCGACGATCATGATCGGAGAAAGGGCCTCGGACATGATCCGCGGCAACGCTTGATCCAAACCGGCTTCCAAGCGGAAAGGGCGGCCGCAAGGCCGCCCTTTTGCGTCAGTCCCATTCGGGGACCCAAGGCAGTAGCCCCTTCTTGACGATGCGATAATCGGTTGCCGTCAGAGCATCGATGCGATCCATGTCGATGGATGACAGCGTGAAATCCATGATCTCGAAGTTTGTCCGGATGTTTTCCGGTTTCGTCGACATGGTGTTGAGCGGGACACCCTTCTGGAGAATCCATCGCAGTACGACCTGCGCGGCGGACTTGCCGTAGCCTTCGCCGACGTCGGCGAAAAGGCTATGCTTGAACACTTCGCCACGGGCGACCGACGCATAGGACGAGAGCGGTATGCCCGTTTCCGTGGCGGCCGCGAGAAGCGTTTGCTGGTTCAGCAGCGGATGGAACTCGACCTGGTTGGTGACGAGCGGTACATCGATGACGGAGCGCGCCTCGCGCATCATCCTTGCCGTATAGTTCGAGACGCCGACCGCATCCGCAAGGCCCCTGTCTTTCGCGGACTGCAGCAGACGGAGGGACGGGGCGACGTTGCCGTCGGCTGGCGGCCAATGCAGCAAAAGCACGTCGACGCGATCGATCTCAAGCGCCTTCAGGCTGGCCTCGACCGAGGGCAGGAACCTCTCCTGGGTGTAGTTGTCTGGGTGCACCTTCGTCGTGATGCAAAGCTCCTTGCGCGCAACGCCGCAAGCTGCGAGCGCCGCGCCAGTCTCGGCTTCGTTGCCGTACATCTGCGCCGTGTCGAAAGCCCGGTAGCCGGCATCGACGGCGGCCTGGATGGCGTTCCTGAGGTCGTCGTCCTTCAGGGGAAAGGTGCCGAATCCCCTCTGAAAACTCTTCTGGAAATAGATGTTCATGCCTCCTCCTTCATCGGGTCTGCTGGCCTGTGGCGCGGTGGAAAATCGCGTTCGGCGGATTGATCTCATCTCGGTTAATGTATAACTAGTTAGTTACTTAATGCAATGACGAACGGAGGTTTCGGCGATGAAGAAGGTGAAGAGCGCGGAGGAGGCGGTCCAGCTCGTCAAAGATGGGGCGGTGGTCGCCGTCAACTCGTCCTCCGGCCTCTGCTGCCCGGACGCCGTGCTGAAGGCGCTCGGCGAGCGCTTCGATCGCGAGGGCCATCCGCGCGGTCTCACCTCCATCCACCCGATCGCCGCCGGCGACTTCTTCGGCACGCGCGGCGTCGATCACATCGCCAAGCCCGGCATGCTGATGAAGATTATCGGCGGCTCCTATCCGTCGGGGCCGAGCAATGCCGAGCCGCCGCTCGTCTGGCAGATGATCCTGAAGGAGGAGCTTGCCGCCTGGAACGTGCCGTCGGGCATCGTCTTCGACATGCTGCGCGAGGGAGCGGCCAAACGCCCCGGCGTGCTGACCAAGGTCGGCATGGAGACCTTCGTCGATCCCGATCAGGACGGCTGTGCGATGAATGCCAGCGCGCGTGCCGCGCCGCTCGTCAAGCGCGTGTCCTTCGAGGGTGAGGACTGGCTGCACTTCCCCGCGATCCGTCCCGACGTCGCGATCATTCGCGCGACCACCGCGGACGAGCGGGGCAACCTCACCTTCGAACAGGAGGGGGCGACCCTTGGGGCGATGGAAATGGCGCTCGCAGCGCGAAATTCCGGCGGTCTCGTCATCGCGCAGGTCAAGCGCGTGGCAGCGAGCGGCACGCTTCGGCCGCATGACGTGCGCGTGCCCGGCATTCTTGTTGACATCATCGTCGAGGCGCCGGACCAGCTGCAGACGACGGCGACGCCTTACGACCCTGCGATTTCCGGTGAACTCTTCCGCTCGCTCGAAACGTTCCGCTTGCCCAGTCTCGACGTCGGCAAGGTCATCGCCCGCCGTGTCGCGCAGGAGCTGAAGGAAGGGTGGGCCGTCAACATTGGTTTCGGTATCTCTGCCAATGTGCCGCGTATCCTCATCGAGGAGGGGCTGCACGGCAAGGTCACCTGGGTGATCGAGCAGGGTGCTGTCGGCGGCGTGCCGCTTCTCGACTTCAAGTTCGGCTGCGCCTCCAATGCCGAGGCCTTCGTCGCCTCGCCGCATCAGTTCTGTTACTTCCAGGCGGGCGGCTTCGATTGCTCGCTTCTGTCCTTCCTCGAGATCGACGCGGAGGGATCCGTCAATGTCAGCCGCCTTGCGGCAACGCCGCACCGGACCGCCGGCGCCGGCGGCTTCGTCGATATCACCTCGCGTGCACGGAAGATCGTCTTTTCCGGCAATTTCAACGCCGGTGCGAAGATGCATGTCGAGGATGGCCGCCTTGTGATCGATAAGGAGGGCCGTGTCGCCAAGTTCGTGCCGAAGGTCGATCAGGTCAGCTTCTCGGGCAAGCGCGCCCGGGCGCAGGGGCAGGAGATCACCTATGTCACCGAGCGCTGCGTGATCCAGCTCGAAGCCGATGGCCTCGTCATTACCGAGATTGCCCCCGGCCTCGACCTGCAGCGCGACGTGCTCGACCAGGCCACAACGCCTTTGCGCGTCTCCAAGACGCTCAAGGTGATGGACGACGCGCTGTTTTGCGCCGACATCATGGGGTTGGCGCTGTGAGCGATCCGCGTGTCGATCTTGCCATCGAGAGCGGCGTGGCCCGGATCATCCTGCGCCGTCCGGAAAAGCTCAACGCGATCGACGAAGGGATGATCGATGCGCTGCTGCAGGGCTGCCGCACTATCGAACGGTCGGATGCCCGCGTGGCGGTCCTCACCGGGGAGGGCGGCAAATCCTTCTGCGCGGGCGGCGATATCGAGGCGTGGAGCAGTCTTGACGCAGAAACCTTCTCGCGTCGCTGGCTGCGCAACGGGCACAGCGCCTTCGATGCTCTGGCGTGCCTTACGGTTCCCTTGATCGCCGTGCTGAACGGACATGCGCTCGGCGGCGGGCTGGAGCTTGCCGCCTGCGCGGACCTGCGCATCGCGGAGGCGCATATAAAGGTTGGCCAGCCGGAACCCGGCCTCGGCATCATTCCCGGCTGGTCCGGCACGCAGCGGGCATCGCGGCGCTTCGGCGCAAACCTCGTCCGGCGCATGGCGCTTTTCGGCGAGGTCTACAGCGCGCAGGAGGCTCTCGAGCTTGGGCTCGTCGATCAGGTCGTGGCAACGGGTGCGGGGGCTGGTGCCGCAGAACTTGCCGCCAAGCGCGTGTTGAAGCGCTCTCCAAGGGCGACCGAACTGACGAAGATGCTCATCAATGCCGCCGAGGGCGAAGAGAACGAGCGGGTGGTGGAGGCTCTTGCCGGCGCCGTCGCAGCGGCATCGGGCGACTTGGCGGAGGGGCTTGCCGCCTACCGGCAGAAGCGGCCGGCCCGCTTCGGGCGCTAACCCGGGCGACAAAATGTTGCGATATCCATGGCGTCCTCATGAAGCCCGAAGACAAAGACTTTCTCTCACAACTCTTTCACGCCGTTGTCGAGGCTGCCGATCTTGCCGCTCTGCTCGCCGGCAACGATGCCTGGACGACTTGTTCGTTCCCGGCCCCACGGGCACGAATGTCGACGATTTCAGGGCAATCCTGATCCGTTAAGAGCGCTCGCGCCGCATTGAAGCGCGAGCCGATGCTAGTCAGGCCGGGACGGGAGCATCCTCGCGCAACAGGCCCTTGTTCTTGAGATCCGCCCAGAAATCGGCCGGGATCGGATGGGAGAACCAGGCAAGGTTCTGGTCCAGCTGCTCGATCGTGCGCGTGCCTGCCATGAAGGACGGGACGGCGGGATGGGCGACGACGAATTGCAGGGCTGCTGCAGCAAGCGGCACGCCATGCTCCGCGCAGACGGTCTCGATCTTCGCGACCTTTTCCATGATGTCGCGTGGCGCCGGCGCGTAATTGTACTTTGCACCTTCCTTCGCACCAGTCGCGAGAATGCCCGAGTTGAAGCCACCGCCGACGACGACCGCAGCATTTCGCGCTTCGCAGAGCGGCAGGAAGGCGTCCAACGCTTCCTGTTCGAGCAATGTATAGCGCCCGGCCAGCAGGAAGCAGTCGAAATCGTGGCGCAGCAAGGCCTCGTAGCAGACCTGCCATTCGTTGACGCCGATGCCGATCGCCTTGATGACCTTTTCCGAACGCAGCCGCTCCAGCGCTCGCCAGGCGCCGTCCATCGCCTGTTCGAAGACCTGGGGCTGCTCGCTCCCGCGTGTAAAAACGTCGATGTCATGGATGAAGCACATCTCCATCCGCTCCAGCCCCAGCCTTTGTAGGCTGTCCTCGAAGGCGCGCATGGTGCCGTCGTAGCTGTAGTCGAAGTGCATGGTGAAGGGCGCAGCGTTCGTCCAGGGCGCGAAGTTGATAGTCTCGCGCCGGGCAGGGCGCAGCAGGCGCCCGACCTTGGAGGCAAGCACGAAATCGTCCCTGTTCTTCCAGCGCAAGGAATGGCCGGTACGCAGTTCGGCAAGGCCGTGACCGTACATCGGCGCCGTGTCGAAGAATCGCACGCCGGCCTCCCAGGCGCGCGCGAACATTTCCTGCGCGGTCGCCTCGTCGATCTCGCGGAAAATGTTGCCGAGCGGGGCGGTTCCGAAGCCGAAGGCCGTTACCTCGAGGTCCGTTCTCCCGAATTTCCGCTTTTCTCCTGGATGCATGCTCCCCTCCATAAGTAACTGAATAGTGAATAATATGCACAGGGCCAAACCGCTGCGCAAGCAGCTTCATTGTCACGGTCGAATTTTTCCGTCTTGACGTCTCCTTATTGCTGAATGTATGTAACCAGATAGTTACTAGTTGCGAGGCGAGGCAGATGTATCTTACCGAAACGCAGGAGCAGGTGCGCGAGATGGCGCGCGCCTTTGCCGACGAAGCGATCCGCCCCTTGGCCGAGGAACTCGACCGCGAAGAGCGCTTTCCCGCCGACCTTTACGACGAGATGGCGAAGCTTGGTCTCTTCGGCATCGCAGTGCCGGAAGCCCTCGGCGGACCAGGCTTCGACACGCTCACCTACGCGCTGGTGATGGAAGAGTTGAGCCGCGGCTACGCTTCCGTTGCCGATCAGTGCGGCTTGGTTGAGCTCATTTCGAGCCTGCTCGTTCGCCACGGTACGGAAAGCCAGCAGGCGCTGCTGCCCGATATCCTCGGCATGCGTTCGAAGGTCGCTTATTGCATCACTGAACCGGAAGCGGGCACCGATGTTTCGGGCATCCGCACCATGGCCGAGCGCGATGGAAGCGGCTGGCGGCTCAACGGCGGCAAGATCTGGATCCACAATGCGCCGGTCGCAGACTACGGCTTTGTCCTTGCGCGCACGGACAAGGAAGCCGGCAACCGCGGCATGTCGATCTTCATCGTCGATCTGCATGCGGCGGGCGTGGAGAGGGGGCCGAAGGAGCACAAGATGGGACAGCGCGCCAGCCAGGTCGGCGCGCTGAATTTCACCGATGTGCGCCTTTCCGCCGATGCCCTGCTCGGTACGGAAGGCCGCGGTTTCCACATGATGATGTCGGTGCTCGACAAGGGGCGCGTCGGCATCGCCTCGCTTGCGGTCGGCATCGCGCAGGCCGGGCTTGAGGCCGCGCTCGACTATGCCGGAACGCGAAAGCAGTTCGGCAAGGCGATCTCCGATTTCCAGGGCGTGCAGTGGCTGCTCGCCGACATGGCCAAGGACATCGAGGCTGCGCGCCTGCTCGTCCACTCTGCCGCCTCGAAGATCGACGGCGGCGCGGATGCGACGAAGGCCTGCTCCATCGCCAAATGTTTTGCCGGCGACATGGCCGTGCAGCGCACCGCCGATGCCGTGCAGATCTTCGGCGGTTCCGGCTACATCCGCGGCTTCGAGGTTGAGCGTCTCTACCGGGATGCGAAGATCACCCAGATCTATGAAGGCACGAACCAGATCCAGCGCATGATCATTGCGCGTGAACTGCTGAAGAAGGGCGCGCGGGCATGAGTACCGCGTCTGCCCGGCCGGCTGCACTTGTCACTGGCTCTTCGCGCGGCATCGGACTTTCGGTCGCCGAGGCCCTGGCACGCGAGGGCTTTGCGGTGGCGATCAATGCGCCGGTGGAGGACGACGAGCTTGCGGCGGCCGTCGCGCGCATCGCCGCTCATGGTGTCCCGGTGGTCGCCGCCGCGTTCGACGTCGCCGCCATCGACGGCCACGATGCGGCGCTCGACGCGGTCGAGGAAAAGCTCGGGCCGCTCACCACGCTGGTCAACAATGCCGGCGTTGGTGTGCTCAAGCGCGGCGACATGATGGAGGTCTCGGAAGAAAGCTGGGACCGCTGCTTTGCCGTCAACGCGAAGGCCCTGTTTTTTCTGAGTCAGGCCTTCGCCCGCCGCCTCCTCGCCCGCACGCGGCCTCCTCTCTTCCATTCGATCGTCAACGTCACGTCGTCGAACGCCGTTGCGGTGGCGGAACAGCGTTCGGAATATTGCGCCTCGAAAGCCGCCGCCGCCATGGTGTCCAAGACGCTTGCCGTCCGGCTAGGCCGGGAGAATATCGCCGTTTACGATGTCCAGCCCGGCCTGATCGCCACCGAGATGACCGCGCCTGTCATCGAGGCCTATCGCGAACGGGCAGCCCAAGGCCTCACGCTCTTTCCGCGTGTCGGCGAGCCGGCCGAGGTCGGCGCGTTGATCGCGTCACTTGCAACCAGCAGGCTTCCCTACACAACCGGACTGTCGATCCCGGCCGATGCCGGCATGCTCGTCCCGCGCTTCTGAGGTCTTTCATGAAAATCGCCCTTCCCGATACCGCCGGCCGCCGTGCTGACTATACCCTGACCGGAAAGCCGATCGCCGCCGCCACGCTCGGCAGGAACCCGGCTCGAACCGTCTATTCGGCCGCCCATGTCGTGGCCGATCCCTTCACGGCTAACGATCCCTCGGGACGCGCGTCCGTCGACTGGGCGAAGACGATGGAGTTTCGCCGCTACCTCGCCAGCCTCGGTCTTGGCATTGCCGAGGCGATGGATACGGCGCAGCGCGGCATGGGCCTCGACTGGCCGGGTGCGCTCGAACTGATCCGCCGCACCCGTGAGGAGCTGCCGGATGCGCTGGTCGCCAATGGCTGCGGCACGGACCATCTCGCCCCCTCGACAGTGACGAGCCTGGACGACGTGCGCCGCGCCTATCTCGAACAGGCGGAAGCCATCCAGAAGCTTGACGGCCGCCTCATCCTCATGGCGTCCCGCGCCCTGGCGCGCGTCGCCACGAAGCCGGAAGACTATGTCAGAATCTATTCCGACGTGCTCGCCGCCTGCGACGAACCGGTGATCCTGCATTGGCTCGGCGACATGTTCGACCCGCAGCTTGCGGGCTATTGGGGTGATGCGGCGTTTGAACCCGCCATGCAGACCGCGCTTGCCGTCATCGAAGCCAACACGGCCAAGGTCGACGGCATCAAGATTTCCCTGCTCGACAAGGAGAAGGAGATCGTCATGCGCCGCCGCCTGCCATCAGGCGTGAACATGTATACGGGCGACGACTTCAACTATCCCGAACTCATCGAGGGCGACAGCGAAGGGTTTTCGCATGCTCTGCTGGGCATCTTCGACCCGCTCGCACCCGCCGCGGCCTATGCAGTGGAGCGGCTGGGCGAGGGCGACATGGCAGCCTTCCGCGCAACGCTCGATCCGACCGTGCCGCTCGCCCGTCTGATCTTCCGCGCGCCCACGCAGTACTACAAGACGGGTGTCGTCTTCCTCGCCTGGCTGAACGGTTTTCAGGATCATTTCGTGATGCTGAACGGCGCGCAATCCATGCGGCCGTTGCCCTATTTCGCCGAGGTCTTCCGCCTTGCCGACCAATGCGGTCTGCTGCGGGATCCGGAGCTTGCGGCCGAGCGTATGAAGAAGCTGCTCGCCCTTTACGGCGCATGACGATGCGCGATTTTTCAGACGACCACTCGGCGCTCGCGCTCAACACCGCCAGCCTTGGCCACAATCTCGACGGCCACGGTGCCGGATGGGCGCCGGAGCGGGTAATCGATGCCTGTGTCGCGCGCGGCTTCGGCTCGATTGTCTTCTGGCGCCGCGAAATCGGTGCGCGTGCAATCGAGATCGGCGAGCGGGCGAGGGCGGCGGGCCTGCCCGTCGCCGGGCTTTGCCGCACGCCATTTCTCGTTGGTGCGGATGCCGTTGACAAGGCGGCGGTTCTCGACGAGGCAAAAGCCTCCGTCGACATGGCCGCGGGCCTCGGCGCTGCCGTGCTGACAATCGTTGTGGGGGGCGTGCATCCCGGCACCAAGGGGACGGCGGAAAGCCTGAAGATCCTGGCCGACCGCGTCGCCGATCTCGCGCCCTATGCGGCGGAGCGCGATGTCAAACTGGCGCTGGAACCCCTCAATCCCGCCTATGCCGGCAACCGCTCCTGCCTGACGACGGTGCGGGATGCCGTCGATATCTGCGACGCAGTCGGTGCGCCAAATCTGGGCATTGCCGTCGATGTCTACCACATCTGGTGGGACAGCGACCTCGATGCCCAATTGCACCGCGCCGGCAAGGATCGGATTTTCGGCTATCATCTCTGCGACTGGCTGGCTGACACACAAGACATTCTGCTCGACCGCGGCATGATGGGCGACGGCGTTGCCGACCTCAAGACGATTCGCAAGGGTGTCGAAGGCGTGGGTTATGCCGGCCCCTGTGAGGTCGAGATCTTTTCCGCGAACAACTGGTGGAAGCGCGACCCCGCCGAGGTTCTCGACGTGATGGTCGACCGTTTCCGCACCCTCTGCTGATGACAAGGAGACATCCAATGAAAATACTGGTGCCAGTCAAGCGAGTGGTCGATTACAACGTTAAGATCCGCGTGAAGGGTGACGGTTCTGGTGT
>JARYGU010000037.1:0-20683 GCA_033795365.1 Shinella sp. | reverse complement strand
GACGAGCCGGTCCGAAACCCGTCATCTCTCCCCGTGTCGCCGGAGGGAGACCATTTTCCGCGAACCCGGATGATGAGGCCTTGCGTCCTTTCCTCACCACCCGCGCCGTCCCCGCCTCGCCGCAACGCCTTGCGATGTATCCGCGGCGGGATGGGAGAAAGCATGACATGGGCGCAGGGAGCGGGGAAAATCGGGCATGAATTTTTCTGAAGATTCTTGGCAAACTGTTGATTTTGCTTGCCTCTCCACCTGATTTACTTCCCCATCTTGCTATCAAGCCGTCATCTGCCATCTTGATAGCAAGACGATCTACGTTTATCTTTCTCCAAAAGGAGGCAGACATGGCCGAACCACAGCTTTCCGTCCGCAGCTCGAAGGCACGCGACCTCGCACATCGGCTTGCCCGCCGTGAAAACCGCTCGATCGCCGATGTGGTCGAACGCGCGCTTGAAGCTTATGAAATCCGCGAAGCGGGACGCGAGCCTGCTTCCTCCTTCTATGGTCGTCTTGCGGTGCAAGCCGGCACCGACATTGATCTAGAAGCAGTCATTCGCGAAAATCGTCACCCTCATAAGGGTATAGACCTTTGATTTTCCTCGACACCAACGTCGTTTCCGAAACCTTGAGAAAGGCGCCAAACGACGCGGTGATCGCCTGGTTGGTTCGATACGATGCCGAACTCGCACTGCCGGCCGTAACGATCGCAGAGATCGCATTCGGCATCCGGAAGATCAGGCCCGATCAACGCGCCGAACGGCTGGAGCAGGGATTGTCGGACTGGCGACGTCGATTTGCCGATCGAATATATGGACTGACCGAGGAGGCCGCACTGGCCTACGGAGAAATCATGGGCACGGCTGTTCGTGAGGGGCGCGGGATGTCTTCGCCTGACGGCATGATTGCGGCGATTGCTCGGGTCAACGGAGGGCGCCTGGCTACACGAAACCTGAGAGATTTCGAGACGACAGGGCTCAACCTTATATGTCCCTGGGATTTCTGACGTCTCTGCTCCGCGCGGGTGTACTGCCAGTCGCCATGGCCATGCCCAACCGCTTTACTCGAACTCCAGGATCAGCTCGTCCACCGCGAGGCTCTGGCCGGCGCTGGCGGCGAGGCGCTTGACGACGCCCTTGCGCTCGGCCTTCAGCACGTTCTCCATCTTCATCGCCTCGACGGTGGCGAGCGTCTGGCCCGCCTCCACCGTGTCGCCTTGCGCGACGCTGAGCGAGGTCAGCACGCCCGGCATCGGGCAGAGCAGCATGCGCGACGTATCCGCCGGCAGCTTCACCGGCATCAGCCGGGCGAGCTCGGCGACACGCGGGCTGCGAACGCGGGCGGTGACGTCCATGCCGCGCCAGCGAAGCCGGATCGCCGGCCCCTTCAGCTCGACCTTGACCTCCATTCCCTCGCCCCCGACATGGAAGCCTGCAAGCGTGCGGCCGGGCGTCCAGTCGCCGGCAAGGGAAAGGCTCGCCCCGTCGGCGAACGATATATGGGCCCCGTCGGGCGACACACCGCTGGCGACGGCATATTCCCGGCCCGCAACGGCGACATGCCAGTCGCGGCCCACGACCCGGCGATGATTGCCGATCATGCCGGAAATCTGGACCGCCCGTTCCTGCAGCGCGAGGTGGACGAAGAGCGCGACGGCGGCGAGTTTTCGCGCCTGCGCCTCGTCGGGCTCGACGCCGTGAAAGCCGTCGGGAAACTCCTCCGCGATATAGGCGGTGGTCAGGCGTCCCTCGCGAAAGCGCCGCTGCTGCATCACGGCGGCGAGGAAAGGCAGATTGTGGCCGATGCCCTCCACTTCGAAGCCGTCGAGCGCATCGGCCATGGCGCCGATCGCCGAACTGCGGTCCGCTCCCCATGTGCAGAGCTTTGCGATCATCGGATCGTAATACATGGAAATCTCGCCGCCCTCGAAGACGCCGGTGTCGTTGCGCAGGACGGTGCCGTCGTGCTTCCTTCCCTCTTCCGGCGGACGGTAGCGGATGAGCCGGCCGATCGAGGGCAGGAAGTTGCGGTATGGATCCTCGGCATAAAGCCGGCTTTCGATCGCCCAGCCGGTGAGCTTCACATCGTCCTGTCCGAAGGCGAGCTTCTCGCCGGCGGCGATGCGGATCATCTGCTCGACGAGATCGATGCCGGTGACGAGCTCGGTCACCGGATGCTCGACCTGCAGGCGGGTGTTCATTTCGAGAAAGTAGAAATTGCGATCGCCGTCGACGATGAACTCCACCGTGCCGGCGGAGAAATAGCCGACCGCTTTCGCGAGCGCCACCGCCTGCTCGCCCATGGCTTTCCGGGTGGTCTCATCGAGGAAAGGCGACGGCGCCTCCTCGATGACCTTCTGGTTGCGCCGCTGGATGGAGCATTCGCGCTCGCCGAGGAAGATACAGTTGCCGTGCCGGTCGCCGAGCACCTGGATTTCGATATGGCGGGGCTCGGTGACAAATTTCTCGATGAAGATGCGGTCGTCGCCGAAGGAGCTCTTCGCCTCGTTCCTGGAGGACTGGAAGCCCTCGCGAGCCTCGCCGTCGTTCCAGGCAATCCGCATGCCCTTGCCGCCGCCGCCGGCGGATGCCTTGATCATCACCGGGTAGCCGATCTCACCGGCGATCTTCACCGCCTCCCCGGCATCGCCGATCAGGCCCATATGGCCGGGCACGGTGGAAACGCCGGCTTCGGCGGCGATACGCTTGGAAGTGATCTTGTCGCCCATCGCACGAATAGCCTCGACCGGCGGGCCGATGAAGGCGACGCCGGCCTTTTCCAGCGCCTCGGCGAAAGCGGCGTTTTCCGAGAGGAAGCCGTAACCCGGATGCGCGGCATCGGCGCCGGTCTGACGGATCGCCTCGAGAATCCTGTCGATGACGATATAGGACTGGCTGGAGGGCGCAGGGCCGATATGCACCGCCTCGTCGGCCTGGCGCACATGCAGCGCATCGCGGTCGGCATCGGAATAAACGGCGACGGTGGGTATGCCCATTTTTTTCGCGGTGCGGATGACGCGGGCTGCGATTTCGCCGCGATTGGCGATGAGGATTTTCCTGAACATCACTCGGCCGACAGCTTGTCCTGCGTCTTCGTCTCGAAATCCGAAGCGTCGTGACGTTCATGGAGCTGGGTGGAAGGATCTCCCGAGGTGCGGTTGACCATCGATCCCCGCTTCACCGCCGGCCGTTCGCCGATCTGCTTCCTCCATCGCTGGACGTTCCGGTACTCGTCGACCGAGAGGAAATCGCCGGCGTCGTCATAGGCGTCCTTGGCGGCGAGCCGCCCATACCAGGGCCAGATCGCCATGTCGGCGATCGTATATTCGCTGCCGGCCATGAATTCGTGATCCGCCAGATGCCGGTCGAGCACATCCATCTGCCGCTTCACCTCCATGGCGTAGCGGTTGATGGCATATTCGATCTTCATCGGCGCATAGGAATAAAAATGGCCGAAGCCGCCGCCGAGGAAGGGCGCCGAGCCCATCTGCCAGAACAGCCAGTTGAAGGTTTCGGTGCGCAGCCTCAGATCGGAGGGCAGGAAGGCGCCGAACTTCTCCGCCAGATAGACGAGGATGGAGGCGGATTCGAACACGCGCACGGGCTCTCCGCCGCCCTTCGGCGCGCGGTCCATCATGGCGGGGATCTTGGAATTCGGATTGACCTCGACGAAGCCCGAGCCGAACTGGTCGCCGTCGCCGATCCGGATCAGCCAGGCGTCGTATTCCGCGCCCGCATGGCCGGCCGCGAGCAGTTCCTCCAGCATGATGGTGACTTTTACGCCGTTCGGCGTGCCGAGCGAATAGAGCTGCAGCGGGTGTTTTCCGACCGGCAGGACCTTTTCATGCGTGGGGCCTGCGATAGGCCGGTTGATGCTCGCAAACGCGCCGCCGCTCTCGCTCTCCCACTTCCAGACCTTCGGCGGTACATATCCTGCAGGCAGGTTCTTTTCAGGCGGAAACTTGGTGTCTGTCATGAAAATCTGTCCTTGTTTTTCGGGAAAGCTTCGCGCTCTGCGAACACGACGAAGTCAATATAGGCGCCGCGCGGGCGGTTTGCCGCCCCTACAGCGGAATCGTATCGTGCTTTTTCCAATGGGTCGTCACCTGCTTGTTGCGGAGAGAGGCGAAGGCGCGGGCGACGCGGCGGCGGGAGGAATGCGGCATGATCACCTCGTCGATGAAACCGCGCTCGGCCGCCACGAAGGGGTTGGCGAAGCGCTCCTCGTATTCGCTCTGGCGCGCGGCGATCTTTTCCGGATCGGAGAGTTCCGAGCGGTAGAGGATTTCGGTGGCGCCCTTGGCGCCCATCACGGCGATCTCGGCCGTCGGCCACGCATAGTTGATGTCGGCGCCGATATGCTTCGAGGCCATCACGTCGTAGGCGCCGCCATAGGCCTTGCGCGTGATCAGGGTCACCATCGGCACGGTCGCCTGACTGTAGGCGAAGAGCAGCTTCGCCCCGTGCTTGATGACGCCGCCATATTCCTGCGCCACGCCCGGCAGGAAGCCCGGCACATCGACCAGCGTCAGGATCGGGATGTTGAAAGCGTCGCAGAAGCGCACGAACCGGGCAGCCTTGCGCGAGGAATCGATGTCGAGGCAGCCGGCGAGCACCATCGGCTGGTTGGCGACGACGCCGACCGTCTGGCCCTCGAGCCGCAGGAAGCCGGTGACGATGTTCCTGGCGAAACTCTCCTGCAGTTCGAAGAAGTCGCCCTCGTCGGCGATCGCGAGGATCAGCTCCTTCATGTCGTAGGGCTTGGCGGACGAATCCGGGGTCAGGCTGTCGAGCCGCATCTCGATGCGCGCCGGATCGTCGTGGAACGGGCGGACCGGAGGCTTCTCGCGGTTGCTGAGCGGCAGGAAATCGAAGAGAAGCCGCACATGCTCCAGCGTCTCGACGTCGTTCTCGTAGGCCGCGTCGGCGACCGAGGATTTCTGCGTATGCGTGCGCGCGCCGCCGAGCTCTTCCGCCGTGACTATCTCGTTGGTGACGGTCTTGACCACGTCCGGACCGGTGACGAACATGTAGGACGTGTCGCGCACCATGAAGATGAAGTCGGTCATCGCCGGCGAATAGACCGCGCCACCGGCGCACGGCCCCATGATGACGGAAATCTGCGGGACGACGCCGGAGGCCTCGACGTTGCGCCTGAACACCTCCGCATAGCCGGCGAGGGAAGCCACGCCCTCCTGGATGCGCGCCCCGCCCGAATCGTTGAGGCCGATCACCGGCGCGCCGTTCCTCACGGCCATATCCATGATCTTGCAGATTTTTTGCGCATGCGTTTCCGATAGCGAGCCGCCGAGCACGGTGAAATCCTGGCTGAACACATAGACCTGCCGGCCGTTGATCGTACCCCAGCCGGTGACGACGCCGTCACCCGCGACCTTCTGTGCGGCCATGCCGAAATCCACCGCGCGATGGGTGACATACATATCGAACTCCTCGAAGGAGCCCTCGTCGAGCAGGACCTCGATGCGCTCGCGCGCCGTCAGCTTGCCCTTTGCGTGCTGCGCGGCGATCCGCTTTTCCCCGCCTCCCAGCCGCGCTTCCGCCCGACGCTTCTCGACCTCACCCAGAACTGCGCGCATGATCTCTCCCGAATCGCATCCCCTCCCCGGACCTTGTGGTATAAGGCCGGAGCGGCATTTGAGAAAACCAGCCAAAGGATGCCGCTGCAACATTAAAGAAGAAGAAATCGAAGATTCACGCGTCCGGGCACCGGCGCGCTTCAAGCTCCTGCCGGAACGAATCCGGCGGTGGGCCGTTGCACAAAGTCGAACGATGAAGGGTGGGTTTTGACGATGAACACGGCGAATCTGGAACTGCAGGGCCTCTATCTGGCAATGGCCGCGATCAACGACTTGCTCGTGCGCAAGCAACTTCTCACCCATCCGGAGATCAGGGGCGCGCTGAGCCTCGCCGCGACCGTCGTGGAACAATCGACCCGAAATGCCAGCCTGAGCCGCTCCAACGGCAAGGCCGTGCAGTTCCCCCTGCACTTCCTGGCGATGGCCAGCGAGAGCTCGGAATCCGGGAAACCCGTCGATTTCCACTGCATTGCGAAGGAAGTCGCCGAGCGCTGGTGAGACGTCCGGGGCCTGGGGCGAAGGCTCCGCCCGCTCGGCGGGCAGATGTCCCCCGCCGCAAGGATACGGCAGGGACGACAGGCTCAGCCTTTCGCCGGCTTCTCCAAAAGGTGGAGCAGATCGGGATGATGCCGGGCCGCCACATCCGGGTGCGAGCGAAGGCGGCTCTTCAGGTGGTTGATGCCGACCTCGCGGAAGATCGGGTTGAGCGGGTCCGCCGTGACGCCCCGTTCTCCGCGCTTCAGCTCCTCCGGCAGCGGAATGACCGGGATGGTCGCGTCGTAGCGCGCGCCGAGGAAGAAGGCGACGGAGTAACGCTCGGCTCCCCGCGGCGGCGTGACGACGTCGTGTACGTCGGCGCGCACAAAGCCGTTCGTCGCCAGCTCCAGCAGTTCCCCGCTGTTGATGACGAAAGTGCCGGGAACGGGCGGCGCTTCGATCCACGCCCCTTCTTCGGTACGGATGCGCAGGCCGGGCGTCGTATCCTGGAGGAGCACGGTGACGAAGCCGCCGTCCTTGTGGGCGCCGACGCCCTGATCGCTGCCGGCGGCTTCGCGGCCGGGATAACGGATGATCTTCAGAAGCTGCGAGGGCGACGGCTCGTAGATGTCGGCGAAAGCATTTTCCGGCTGGCCGAGCGAAAGGGCGATCGCTTTCAGCACGTCGATGCCGATGCGCGTGACCTCCGCCTGGTAGCGCAGAAGCAGCGGTTTCAGTTCCGGCTGGGATTCCGGCCATTGGTTCGGTCCGTAGAGACGGTTCCACGGCGTATCCGGTCCGGCCTCGGCCGGCTTGCCTTCCGTGTTGATGTCGAGCTGCTCGCGCCAGTCCTGCTCGCCGCGGGTGCGTTCGTAGCCGGCCCGGTTATAGCCGCGGAAATGCGGCGACCTGACCATCTCGATCGACAGCTTGTCTTCTTCCGGTAGCGCGAAGAAGCGCTTGGAGGCGGCAAGCACGTCGTCGATGAGGCTTTGCGGCACGCCGTGGCCGGTGAGGTAGAAGAAGCCGTGATCGTGCAGGACGCGCGTCAATTCGCGGATGAAATCCTCCCGTTCGGCACGGCTGCCGTAGAAGCGGGAGAAGTCGACCGTCGGCAGATGGGCCGGCTTGGTGTGGATCGTCATGGTGTACTCCTGAGAGGAAAGGAAAATGTTTCGAATGTCAGGCGCGCTCGCGGCTGCGCGCCACGCGATGGTTGACGCTGCGCGCCGCCCAGTCGCCCGCCATCTGGATCGACTGGACGATAACGACGAGGACGACGACGACGGTGATCATCACTTCCGGCATGAAGCGCTGGTAGCCGAAGCGGATGCCGAGATCGCCGAGCCCGCCGCCGCCGACCGTACCGGCCATGGCCGAGTAGCCCACCAGGCTGACGAGCGTGACCGTCTGGCCGGCGAGGATGCCCGGCAGAGCCTCCGGCAGAAGCACCTTGAGGATGATCTGCAAAGGGGTGGCGCCCATCGCCTGTGCGGCCTCCACCAGGCTATGGTCGACCTCGCGCATCGCCGCCTCCGCAAGGCGGGCATAAAGCGGGGTGATCGCGATGGTGAGCGGTACGATGGCCGCGGCCGTTCCGACCGTCGTTCCGGCGACGAGGCGCGTGAACGGTATGATCGCCACCATCAGGATGATGAACGGCGTCGAGCGGACAAGGTTGACGAGCGTGCCGACGACCCGGTTCAGCGCCGGGCGTTCGAGAAACTGGCCCGGCGCGGTGACGACAAGGAGCACGCCGAGCGGCAGGCCGATCAGCGTCGACAGGACGGCCGCGACGGCGACCATCGTCGCCGTCTGGCCGATGGAATCAAGAAGCAGCGCGACGAGCGCCGGCGGCAGAAGATCGGACAGCATGGCCGATGACCTCTCCATGGAGACCGAGGGACGAAAGATGGGCGAGAATGGCGGGCACCCGATCGCCGCCGCCAGGCAGAAGCAGGGTCAGGACGCCGAGCGGCTTGTCGTCGATATAATCGATGCGGCCGTGCAGGATGGAGGCGCGGATGCCGAAGCGATCGACGAGATCGGCGACGACCGGCTCATGCGCCGCATCGCCGGTAAAGACGATGCGCAGCGCGGGGTCGGTGTCGGCGGAGGCCTGCGGCCGGAGCCGCGAGGCGATCTGCGGCGGCAGGTCGTGTGCGACGATCGAGGACAGGAAGGAGCGCGCGACCGGCGATTTCGGGAAGGCGAACACGTCGAATGTCGGCCCGCTCTCGACCACGCGCCCGTGCTCCAGCACGGTGACATGGTTGGCGACAGCCCGCACGACGTCCATCTCGTGGGTGATCAGGATGATCGTCAACCCCAAGCGGCGATTGATGTCCTTCAGCAGGTCTAGGATCTGCTCCGTCGTTTCGGGATCGAGCGCCGATGTCGCCTCGTCGGAGAGCAGCACCTTCGGGTCGAGCGCGAGCGCCCGGGCGATCCCGACACGCTGCTTCTGTCCGCCGGAGAGCTCCACCGGATAGGCGTCGGCCTTCTGGGAAAGCCCTACCAGATCGAGCAGCACGGGGATGCGCTTGCGGATTTCCGCCTTCGGCACGCCGGCGATTTCGAGCGGCAGCGCTATGTTGTCCGCAGCTGTGCGCGACGACATGAGGCTGAAGTGCTGGAAGATCATGCCGATGTCGCGCCGGGCGCGGCGCAGCTCTGCCCCGCAAAGCCGGGTGATGTCATGGCCGGACACTTCGATCCGGCCCGACGTCGGCACCACCAGCTGGTTGAGGCAGCGCACAAGCGTGCTCTTGCCTGCGCCCGAGCGGCCGATGATGCCGTGAATGTCGCCCTTCCCTACCGACAGGGACACGTCGTCGAGCACCGGCCCCGCCTTCTGGTCGTAGACCATGGTGAGATTTTCGACCCGGACCACCGGATGTCCGGGGGCAGCGCGGACGGTCGCCGTGGACGATTGCGCTTTCGGATCGGCCGTCGCTTCCCGGATCGCCGGGGAAAGAGCGAGTGTGGTCATGACCGTCACCAGACCGGGATCACATTGCCTTCGAAGGCGGTTTCGATGAACTGCCTCACCTCCGGCGACTGGTAGCTTTCGACGAGTGTCTTCACCCAGGGAGCATCCTTGTTCTTCTCGGCAACGCCGATCAGGCAGTGATAATCGGAGAGCTGATCCTCGATGAGGATGCTGTCGCGCTTCGGTACGAGGCCGGCGCTGAGCGCGAAGTGCGAGGTGATGACGGAGAAGTCGACGTCTTCCAGCGAACGGGGCAGTTGCGCGGTTTCGAGCGGAACGAGCCTGATATTCTTCGGGTTCTCGACGACGTCGAGCTCGCTCGCGTTGAAGGTGACGCCCGGCGTCAGCTTGATGATGCCGCCGGCCTCCAGCAGCTTCAGCGCGCGGCCGAGATTGCTGGGATCGTTCGGGATCGTCACCTGCGCGCCTTCCGGCAGTTCGTCGAGGGACTTGTATTTCTTCGAATAGCCCGCCATCGGGAGGAGGACCGTCTTGCCGACCGAAACGACGTTCAGCCCCCGGTCGCGGTTCTGCTGGTCGAGATAGGGCGTGTGCTGAAAGCCGTTGGCATCGAGATCGCCGTCATTGGTCGCCGGGTCGATCAGCGCGCCGTCGGAGAATTCGATCACCTCGATATCGAGGCCCTTGGCCTTGGCGACCGGCACGATAGCCTCGGCGATCTGCGCGTGCGGGCCGGCGGTTACGCCGAAGCGGATTTTTTCGGCGGAAGCCGTGGCGGCCGTGGCCAGAAAAATCGCGAGTGCGGGCAGGAGAAGAAGCGAACGGCGAAGGCGTGTCATGCGATATGTCCCAGTTGGATGGCGTGAATGGAGTCGGAGGGTGCGCCGGCATCGGGCAGCACCTTGCCGGGGTTGAGAATGTTGTCGGGATCGAGCGTCGCCTTCAGAGCGCGCATCAACGCGACCGCCTCGGCGCCGTGTTCGCGTTCGAGATAGTCACGTTTGCCGAGGCCGATGCCGTGTTCGCCGGACACCGTCCCGCCGGCCTCGATGGCGCGCAGGGCGATGCGGTCCGCAAAGGCATGGACGATGTCCTCCTCGCCGTCGCGCATCATGAAGACGCAATGAAAGTTGCCGTCGCCGACATGGCCGACGATATAGGCCGGCACCGGCGAGGCCGCGATGTCCTCGTCGGTGGCAAGGACGACATCGGCAAGCGCGGAGACCGGAACGCAGACATCCGTCGGCCAGGCACGCGCGCCGGCCCGCTCGGATTTCGCCCAGCCGAGAACGTCGCGGCGAAGGTTCCAGAGCGCCTGCTGCCCGGCATGCCCTTCCGCCCAGATCAGCGCGCCCTCGTGCGAAGCGACGATCTCGGCGATAAGATCGGCGACGGGACGGATTTCCTCCGCGCGCCCATGGAACTCGAAAAACAGCGTCGGCGCTGACGGGAGGCCGCTTTCCGGACTGTGCCGGTTCATGACGGCGATCGTCGCGGCATCGAGAAGCTCGACCTTGCCGATCGAAATACCGGCCCGCCTGATGTCGATCACCGCATCGACCGCGCCCGCGAGCGTCTCGAAACGGGCACGGGCCGAAACCGTGTCCGGCAGCGGATGCAGCCGCAACCTCACTTCGGTGATGACGCCGAGCGTGCCCTCGCTGCCGACGAAGAGGTGCGTCAGGTCATAGCCGGACGAGGATTTGCGGGCCAGCGATCCGGTCCGCACGACCGCTCCATCGGCGGTTACCACGGTCAGCCCCAACACGTTCTCGCGCATCGTGCCGAAACGCACCGCATTGGTACCGCTCGCCCCGGTCGCCGCCATGCCGCCGAGCGAGGCGTCCGTGCCCGGATCGACCGGAAAGAAGAGCCCGGTATCCTTGAGCGCCGCATTGAGGGCAAGGCGGCGCACACCGGCCCCGACGCGCGCGATCATGTCGCCGGCGCGGATTTCCAGGATGCGGTCGAGACCGGAGGTATCGATCGAGATGCCCCCTTGAAGCGGAATAGCACCGCCTTCGAGGCCCGAGCCTGCGCCGAACGGCACGACGGCCACATGGTGGCGCGCCGCGATCCGCAAAATCTCGCCGACTTCTTCGCTCGATCGGGGAAAGGCGACCGCATCCGGCAGCCGGGCCGCGTGGTGGCTGTTGTCGCGCGCATGCAGTGCGCGAACGCTTTCGCCGGTCGACAGGCGTTCGCCCAGGACCGCACGCAAATCGCCGATCGCCGCCCTGACACGATGGGTGTCGGCGGCGAAGACCGGGATACGGCTCACGACGCAGCCCTCCACCTCTGATCGCGCCAGGAGGCGAGGCGTCGGACCGCCTCTTCGAGCGTCGCGGTGCGCTTGGCGAAGCAGAAGCGGATATGGCTGGTCACGTCTCGGTTGCCGTAGAAGGAGGAGATCGGCACCGGCGTGACGCCCGCCTCCACCGTCAGGCGGCGGGAGAAGGCAAGGTCGTCCTCGTCGGCCGCAAAGGCACTGCGGTCAGCGACGGCGAAATAGGTCGCCTGCACCGGATCGACGGCGAAACCGGCACGCCGGAGACCGGCGACGAGCAGATCGCGGCGCTCCTCGAGCCCTTTCCTCAACCCTTCGAAATAGCTGTCCGGCAAGGCGAGACCGACGGCCACCGCCGCCTGCAGGGCAGGCGGCGTGGTGAAGGTGATGAACTGATGCGCGCGTGCGATCGGCTGCAGCAGGCGGGCATCCGCCGTCACATAGCCGACCTTCCATCCCGTCACGGAAAAAGTCTTGCCGGCAGAGCCGATGCGCACGGTGCGATCGCGCAGCGCCGGCAGGAAGAAGGGCGAGCGATGGCGAGCGCCGTCGAAGACCAGATGCTCGTAGACCTCGTCGGAGACGATCGTCAGGCCGTATTTCACGACGACGTCGCGCAATGCGGCCAGTTCGTCGGCGCCGAAGACCTTGCCGATCGGATTCATCGGCGTGTTGAGAACGACGATCTTCGTCCTCGGCGAGATTGCCGCCTCGAGCTTTTGCGCACAGAGTTGCCAGTGCGGCGGCTCCAGCCGCACGGGGACCGGAACGCCGCCGGCGCGCCGGATCAGCATGTTGTAGGCATCATAGACCGGCTCCAGAACGATCGCCTCGTCGCCGGTGTCGAGGAGACCGAAGAAGGCATCCGTCAGCGCCTCGGTCGCGCCCGACGTCACCAGCACCTCACGCTCCCAATCGACGGCCTCGCCGAAAAAGCGCCGCGTGTTGTCGGCAACCGCCTTGCGCAGCGCCGGAATGCCCATCATCGGCGGATATTGATGCGGCCCCTCGCGCAGCGCGGCGACGGCCGCCTCGATCAGTTCCCCGGGCTCGAGCGCCTCGGGGAACCCCTGGCCGAGATTGATCGAGCCGGTCTCGGCAGCAAGCCGGGACATCGCTTCGAAGATGGAGGTGCCCGCCGCACCGAAGACGGAATTGACCATGATGCCGCAAAGCCATTGAAAGATTTCCGATAGCTCCGAACGTATTATCTATAAATTCTATAGGCAAAGAATTTTATTCCACGCATTGATGCATGGCGGAAAAAAGGCTTGCCTATCAGGCCAGGCTTATTGCCCTGTCCAGGTCGGCGATCAGGTCATCGGGATGTTCCAGGCCGATCGACAGACGAACGTAACCGGGCGTCACGCCGGTCGCGAGCTGGTCTTCGAGCGAGAGCTGCGAATGCGTCGTCGTCGACGGGTGGATCGCCAGCGACCGCGCATCGCCGATATTGGCGAGGTGATAGAAGAGCTGGAGCGAATCGATGAAGCGGCGGCCGGCCTCGCGTCCGCCTTTCAGCTCGAAGCCGACCAGGGCGCCGAAATAGCCGGGCCTGAAATACTTCTCGGCCCGCACATGGGCGACACCCGTCTGGTATTTCGGGAAAATCACCCTTTCCACCTTCGCGTGCTCCTTCAGATACTCCGCGACCTTGACGGCATTCTCGCTGTGCTGACGCAGCCGCAGCGGCAGGGTTTCCAGGCCTTGTATGAACTGGAACGCGTTTTGCGGGCTGATCGCGGCACCGAGATCCCGCAGGAGTACCGCGCGAGCCCTCAGGATATAGGGATGGAAGGAGATCGCCGCCGCCTTCTCGATCCAGGTCCTGCCCTGATAGCTCGGATCGGGCTCGTTGAGGTTCGGCTGGCGGTCCGCGTGATCCGCCCAGGGAAAATCGCCGCCGTCGATGATGGCGCCGCCGATCGCCGTGCCGTGGCCGCCGATATATTTCGTGGTCGAATAGACGACGACGGCGGCGCCATGCTCGAGCGGACGGATGATCAGGGGGGCTGCGGTGTTGTCGACGATCAGCGGAATGCCGTAGCGGCGGCCGATTGCGGCGACTTCGCCGATCGGAAACACCTCCAGCTTCGGATTCGGAAGGGATTCCGCGTAATAGGCGCGGGTCCGTTCGTCCGTTGCACGCCCGAAGGCTTCCGGGTCCGCGGCATCGACAAAACGCGTCTCGATGCCGAAATTCTTCAGCGTCGCGGCAAAGAGCGCCCAGGTGCCGCCGTAGAGACCGGCAGAGCTGACGATGTTGTCGCCGCTGCGCGCCACATTGAGTATCGCGAAGGCGGATGCGGCCTGTCCCGACGAAAGGGCAAGCGCGGCAGCCCCGCCTTCCAGCTCGGCAAGCCGCTGCTCGAAGGCATCCTGCGTCGGATTGGAGACGCGGGTGTAGAGGTGGCCGGGCGCCTCGAGGGCAAAGAGCTTATCGGCGCCATCGGTTCCGGGCAGCTGGAAGGATGTCGTCTGGTAGATCGGCACGGCGACCGCGCCGCTCGCCGGATCGAAGCGGAAGCTGCCCCCGTGCAGCGCGATCGTTTCCGGATGCCGGCTCTTGAACGCGGGCGATCCGACCGCAGGGTGCAAAACATCCTGCTCGGCAATCTCCGGAGATTGATGAAGGGTCATTGAAATCCTCCTTTCGATACGGCGCGGTCAGGCGCGGGACGGCCGGGCCGAGAGAATGGTCCCGGCAACGAGAATGGCCGCCGCCGCCCAGAAGGCCTCGGGTGCGTACCAGCGGATGCCATAGAGATGATCGTTGGTGCAGAGCGCCTGCGCGAGCGAGCAAAGATCCGTCGCCCCGGCTATGCAGGTGACGGCCTGCCCGACCGTCAGGTATTCGTTCTCGACGACCTTGCTGAAGATCAGCCACCACCAGCCAAGCGACAGAAGGGCGAATACGCCGCCGGCGAGCGCCACTGCCTGATAGGCGCGGCTGCCGGACGTCATGCGAGATCCCCGGCATTTCGAGGAGGCAACGGGGCGCAGCGATGGGAAACCGCCACGGCGTCAAGGGCGATGCTATCGGACCCCGAGGCTTCCACGAGCGCGAGCGACATCAGAGAATTCCCTTCTGCCAGCCGAGAAGCCTGTCACGCATGAGAAAGAGCAAGCGCACGAGACCGGCGCAGATTAGCGCCATGATGACGAGCGCCGCGTAGACATTCGCATAGGCCGAATAGGCCGTGTTGAACTGGAGATACCAGCCAAGCCCGAACTTGGCGCCCAGCATCTCCGCGACGACCAGAACGGCGAAGGAATAATAGAGGCCCATGAAGACGCCGACGAAGACGTTCGGCAGGGAAGCGGGAACCGCCACCTTGAGAACGAGGAAGCGATCGCCGGCACCGAGCGTGCGCGCAACGTCGTAGAAGGACCGGTTGACCTGGCCGACACCGGCAGCCGTCAGGATCGCCACGGGAATGCCGGAAGCCAGCGCCACGAGGAAGATCGAGGCATGGAACGTCGTCGGAAAGATGAAGAAGGTGCAGGGAATCCAGGCGCTCGCCGGCACCGGACCGATGAGCTTCAGGAGCGGCATGCCCCAATAGGCAAAGCGCTTCGACCAGCGGAGCGCCACGCCGGCGGCAAAGCCGGCCAGAACGCCGGAGAAGAAGCCGAGGGTCCAGAGCCGGCCCGTATAGGCGATGCAGATGAGCAGGCGCTCCCAATCCGTCATGTAGACGTGCAGCAGGCCTTGCGGCGGCGAGAAGAAAGGCTTCGGCAGCCAGCCGAGCTTTGCCGTCAGCACTTCCCAGGCGGCGAGCCAGAGGCCGAGCACGATGAACCAGGGCCCGTAATGCACCACGATCCTGCCAACGCTGCCGAGCCGATGAACCGTGACCGAAAGCACGAAGAAGATGCCGGCGCCGGCGAGGGTCACGGCCGCAAACAGCCCGGTCGCCCCCCAGGTGATGACGTCGGGCAAGCCGTAGGTCACCGCCGCCGCAAGAAGCCAGGTGCCGGCGGCCAGCAATCCGTTGCGCCAAATTCCCCTGGAAGACAGGGCGAGCGACCGGCCCCCCGCTTCGCCAAAGCTTTCGTCGACAGCAGCGCTCATCGGGATCACGCGAAGATGTCGATCGTGATGCGGTTTGCGATCTCCTCCGGATCGGTCGACGCGTCGATGACCCCGGTCAGCTTGAGATCTTCGTAACCGATCCTGACCTCCTTGAGGAGCTCCTTGCCGAACCAGTGGTCATGGTAGGTGAAGGAGGCCAGAACCTCCGTCAGGTCCTCGAGCGGCAGGCCGGGCTTCAGCGTGTCGAAATACCACTTCGCCACCTCGTCGGGATGCTTGGCGGTGTACTGGTGGATTTCGAGGTTTGCCGCGGCAACGCGCTTGATCGCATCCCTGTTCGCTTCATAGTAGTCGCCGTTGACGCCGATCACGCAGCAGACCCGGTCCTGGAAGGTTCCGGTCTGGGTATCCGCCACACGCAGGAAGCCGTGCTGCTTCTCGTAGGAATAAGCCCAGGGATCCATGTGGGCGACGGCGTCCGCCTCGCCCTTCAGCACGCCCTCCGCAACGAGATCGAACGGGAAGACCTTCCAGGTGACGTCGGTTTCCGGGTTGAGCCCGGCCTTGGCAAGTGCCACGGAGAAGGCGACGCGCGAAGGCGACATGACGTCGAAGGTACCGATCGTTTTTCCCTTGAGGTCCGTCAGCGTCTTGATGCCCGAGTCAGGTTTGACGAGCACGCTTTGGCAGCCGCCATGAGACCCTGCGAAGAGGCGCACGTCGAAACCCTGCTCGATCGGCTTCAGCCAGTCGTAAAGCAGGCCCGGCCCGGCCTCGGCCTTGCGCGTGGCCAATGCCTGGATCAGCGTCTGACCGCTCGCGCCCTGATAGAAGAGCTCCACCTCGAGACCATGCTTGGCATAGATGCCCTTTGCGAGACCGAAGCCCACGGGCGAGTGGCAGGCGGCCACCTCGGTCCATTCCAGCTTGATCGGGATAAGATTGCCGGCAACGGCATAGCGTGCGGACCGTGCGCCGATCACGCCTGCAGCTGCCGCCGCTGCCGTCACGCCCGCGGCCTTGATCAGGCCACGGCGCGAAATGCCCCTGGAGATATCGGTCTTGGAATCTCGGCTCATCGCATGCCCCCTCGCAATATTCGAGGAAAACAGACTATCATCAACATATATTGTCGATAGATTTTATAGATTAAAATCGCTCACGGACCGGGAATATTCTTTCATGCATCGATGCGCGTTTGGATCGGCATTCGCCCCGCCCGCGAGCTTGAAGGCTCTTCCGACTGCTGCCGAACGGCTCGATACCATTGCAGTCGGCGTCTCTACAAAGTGGCGGACATCAGCGAACTTCCGCGGCGGTCGAGGGGAAGCCGGAGCTCCCCTTTCCCATCTTACCGGTCGAGATACTGCTCGTCCGTGACGAGCTCCATCCAGTCGGCGTTCTTGCCGTCCTGAACATAGGTGATGGCGTAATGGCTCATGGCATTATCTGCGGTCGCTCCATGCCAATGCTTGACGCCCGCGGGAATCCACACGGTCTCTCCCTGGCGGATCTCCTGGCGCGCCCGTCCTTCCTGCTGAACCCAGCCCCTGCCCGCCGTCACGATCAGCATCTGGCCCAGCGGATGGCTATGCCATGCCGTGCGCGCCCCTGGAGCGAACGAGACCAGCCCTGACGACGCCGGCGTCTCGATCGAGCTCGGAAGCAGGAGGTCGACCACCACATTGCCCGAGAAGTTCTTCGGATCGGCAATGACCGACGGAGAGGCGCCGACCGGATTTACCCGAATGTCATCGGCCCGGGCAGCCGATGCGTCCGCCAGGGCGACCGTCGAGAGCGCGGCGGCGAGAAGGGTCTTCTTCATGATTGTGTTCCTTATTGATCGTTCGGCAGGTCAGGCACCTGTTACTGGCGCTTCTTCAGGACGTCGGCTATCACCGGCCCGGCGGAGAACGCGTTCGGCCAACCTGCATAAAACGCAACCTGCGTGACGACTTCGCCCGCCTGCTCCGGGGTCAGCCCGTTGTCGAGCGCCCTGTTGAGGTGTCCGGTAAGCTGAGCGACCTGTCCGTTTGCCATCAATGCGCTGATAGTGACGAGGCTCCGGTCGCGCAGAGCGAGATCGGGGCGCAGCCAGACATCTCTGAACAGAGGATTGGTCGTAAACCGGTCAAGTCCGGGGCTGGCAGCATCCAGGAGCTGCTGGACCGCAGCCTGTCTTGCCGCTTCGCCTTCCTCGTTGAGCGCGGTCAGCTCGGGCGACGCATCCGGCAGTTGGTCGGAGCCGATATTCCGCTGGGCAAAGACGTCCTTCGCGGCCGCTATCGCGGTCATTGCGTTCGGCCATCCTGAATAGAAGGCCAGGTGTGTGATCGTTTCCGAGAGCTCCTTCGGCGTCACGCCGCTATCGAGCGCAACGTTCATGTAGTGCGGCAGGTCGAGGGCCTGGCCGCGCGCGATCAGAATGGCGACCGTGACGATGCTGCGATCCCTCGGGGAAAGCTGGGGACGTGCCCAAAGGTCTGTAACGACATTCTCCTGAGCGTAGCGGGCGAGAGCCGGCGAGACGGATTGAACGTCGGCGGCGGACAAGGAAGACGGCGCCTGCAGCGGCGATGACGCCTCGGTCCGTTGCTGGGCGAGTGCCGTCGTTCCTACGGTGGCGAAAAGCATGGTGGCGGCAATCAAGTTCATGAAGTCTATCATCTCCTTCGGGTCGGCTCTGAAGCGTGTTCCAGAGTGCGGCATAGCTCCGTCGGTGGCGGAAAAGCGTGAGGTGTCAGACCGGCCTGCGACGAATGTATCAGCGCTCAGGCAAGGAGATTAGCCCTCCCAAACCGCAAGAACCTAGAAAGGAGATTCATGAATGAAACCAATCCACGTGGTGTAGAACGTCTACGCACGGTGCGGCGTTCGGATGCGCCGGAAAGCCCTGGCACTCGATGAAGGAAGGCATTCCATGGAAGACGCGGTTGCCCATGTTTTGATCAGACCCGCCCGCAAGGAGGATCTCGAGGCGCTCGGAAAGTTCGGCGCCCACCTGATGTCGCTGCACCATGAATGGGACGAGGAACGGTTCATTCCTGCGGACGGCGGCACGCCAAGGTCCTATGCCGACTGGCTCGAAAGCCAGCTCGGAAGGAAGAATACCGTCATCATGGTCGCGGAAATCGACGATGCCGCGGCCGGCTATGCCTATGCGGGTCTCGAAGGGCACGACTACATGTCCTTGAGAGGGCCTGCGGGCGTCATCCACGACATCTTCGTCGACCTCCGGCAGCGAGGAAAAGGCGTAGGGAGAAAGCTGCTTGAGGCAGTCCTCGCAGAGCTGGCCGCGCGCGGAATGAGGCAGGTCGTCCTCTCCACCGCCGCCCGAAACGAGACAGCCCAGCGGATGTTCGATGCAGCGGGTTTCCGCCGCACGATGATCGAGATGACGAAGACGTTGAAGTAGCAGGGGTCCGACGACGGGGAAGTTGATGGTATAAGAGAGTACCGGAGGAGACCGCAGGCCGAGGGCCGCAGCAACAAAGTATCGTTCAGGAGGACGCATGACGGGCCATCGCATCTATTCAATCGGCGTCGCGAGCGTCTACCCTCACTATCTCGCCAAGGCCGAGAAGAAGGGACGCACGAAGGCGGAGGTCGATGAAATCATCCGCTGGCTGACGGGATACAGCCAACAGGCGCTCGACGATCAGTTGGCGAAGAACACCAATTTCCAGGATTTCTTTGCGCAGGCGCCCCGGATGAATCCCTCCAGATCGTTGATTACCGGAGTGATCTGCGGCGTCCGCGTGGAAGAGATCCAGGAAACGACGATGCGGGAAATTCGCTATCTGGACAAACTGATCGATGAACTCGCGAAGGGAAAAGCGATGGAGAAAATCCTGCGAAAATAGGCAGCCGGTCAGCACGACACACGGATATGCAGGATGTGGCCCGCCATAAACGTCTGAACCACCGGCCACCGTGAATCAAGCACTTAGCGTTTCGGCCGCCACAAACAGTTGGTTCAGCCGCCACATACCTCTGACCAAACAGGTCCCAACCGCCACATCCCGTTGATCACCCAAGCAAACTACTCGCGAGTGTGTCTGCTGTCATATGCGGGTCTCCAAGGTTAGATAGCGCCAGCTAAATTTTGAGCCTGGTGGAGCGTCGCGCGACAGTATTGATAACAAACAGGTTTCCCGCGCCAATGCCAGTCGAACGATTTCCGCATGGGAGAGGCGTAAAGTCCTTATACCGTTCCCTCCTATGCCAAAGGCAGGGTGAATTCTCGGCGCAATACGCGATTAATGCGGACCGCGCACATAAGGAACTTGTGGCATGCGCTACCGTTACACATGTACGCATTGCGTTCATGCCGTTGTCACTATAGGCGCTTCGGGCAGCGTCACGTTCGTCGCGTCGGCGTTTCTAACGTGTTCCAGTGCCGTTGCACGTGCTGCGTCTGACGTGTTTCTTGCGTTTTCACTGTGTACGTATTACATAGTTGCTTGAAAACTGATGGTGATGTCGATGTCCAGCGTTGCGTTCAAAGTGCTCTCGACGGTTAACGCCCCTTACGGGACGAACCTTTCGGCTGAGCAACTCGCTTCCAAGATTTCCGACATCGCGAGCGTCGAGAATTACGATGCCAGCGCGTTTTCCTTCTATTCGGAAGTGAATGCCGACCTACAGCACCAGTTTCTGGATGAGATGGAAATCGATCACACGGCTGCGGCCGAGATCGCCCAGAAGTTCTCCCAGCTCGCCGGATACCCTCTCGCCCTGGCTGCCTGAGGGTTATGGCGATGAGCCATTGGGAAAGCCTGTTTGACGAGGCCGTTTCGATTATCGCTCAGGCAAATACGTCCTTCACCGTCGTGGATAGCTGGACGTTCGGTGGCGGTACTGCCTTGATGCTCCAGATAAATCACCGCGAGAGCTTCGACATCGACATATTCATCGATGACCCGCAGGTGCTGCCGTATCTGAACCCGACGACACAGGGTTACACGTTGAAAATGAACCCGGATGACTACCAATCCGACGGGACCCACGCGATCAAGATCATTTTCAAGGAAATCGGCGAGATCGACTACATCTGCGCTTCGGGCCTCACCGACGAGCCGACTACACGCGTTAGCGTGCGCGGGGTGGAAGTCGATCTCGAGACACCTGCCGAAATCATAGCAAAGAAAGTTCATTACCGGGGAAGCACCCTGCAGCCTCGTGACATGTTCGATATCGCCTGCGTGGCTCGGGCATGTGGCGACGACTACGTCATCGAGGCGCTTCTACCCCTCAAAGAAAAGTAAGCGCGGAAATCCCCGCACCTGTTCATAGACGTGGCAGTGAGGGATTCTGTGTCCACAATGGAGACTGTGGACA
>JARYGU010000036.1:0-26993 GCA_033795365.1 Shinella sp. | reverse complement strand
ATGACGCTGGTGTGCTCGTAGAGCTTGCTCAACAGATGGAAGAGCAGCGCCCCGCCTGAAGCGCTGAACGGCAGGTAACCCAGCTCGTCCAAGATGACGAGATCGGAGTGTGCCAGGCGGTTGGCGATCTGGCCTGGGCGACCTTGGGACTTCTCCTGCTCAAGCGCGTTGACCAGTTCCACGGTCGAGAAGAACCGAACCCGCTTGTGATGATGCTCGATGGCCTGGACACCGATGGCCGTGGCGATATGCGTTTTGCCCGTGCCGGGACCGCCGACCAGAACGATGTTGTTGGCGTCGTCGAGGAAGTCGCAGCGATGAAGCTCACGCACCAGCGCCTCGTTGACCTCGCTGCTGGCGAAGTCGAAGCCGTTCAGGTCACGATAGGCTGGAAAGCGTGCGGTCTTGAGCTGATAGGCGGTCGATCGAACTTCGCGTTCCGCCGTCTCGGCCTTGAGAAGCTGCGACAGGATAGGGATTGCCGCCTCGAACGCCGGCGAACCTTGCTCGGTGAGTTCGCCGACGGCCTGGGCCATGCCGTGCATCTTCAACTGCCGCAGCATGATGACGATAGCGCCGCTTGCCGGATTATGACGCATGGCCAACCTCCGTCTTTCTCAGCGCATCGTAGCGCTCGACATTGGCTTTCGGCTCATTGGTGAGCGTCAGGGCCTGTGGCGCGTCGATGGTCGGTGGCGTGAAGGATTTGCCGTCGACGAGGCGATGCAGCAGGTTCAGCACATGCGTCTTGGTCGGAACGCCCGACTTCAGCGCCATGTCCACGGCCGACAGCACGGCCTGTTCATCGTGCTGGAGAACGAGGGCCAGGATATCGACCATCTCACGGTCGCCCCCCGGCTTCTTGAGCAGGTATTGCTGCAAGGCTCGGAACGCATCGGGCAGCTCGGCGAAGGGTGCGCCATTGCGGAGAGCGCCGGGCTTGCGCTGCACGACCGCCAGATAATGCCGCCAGTCGTAGATCGTCTGTCCCGGTCGATCATGAGAGCGATCGATGACACGGCGATGCTCGCAGACGATCTGGCCCTCCGCGGCAACCACGACACGATCCGGATAGACCCGCAGGCTCACCGGTCGATTGGCGAAGGATGCCGGGACGCTGTAGCGATTGCGCTCCAGATGGACGAGGCAGGTCGGGGTGACCCGCTTCGTATACTCGACGAAGCCGTCGAACGGACGGGTAGCAGGCATCAGCGCCAGAGCTTCCTCAGCCCAGATGTCGGCAATGGTGCCGCGCATCTGACCGTGTGGGGCCTGCGCCCACAATTCCTTGCAGCGCTGCTCCAGCCAGTCGTTTAATGCTTCCAGCGATGCGAAGCGCGGCGTGGGCTGCCAGAGACAACAGCCAGTTTAACCGCGGCAATATCGTCCTGGAGGCTTGTGTGCGGTAGTTGAACGACGGTAACCGTCAGCCCCTTTGCCCGCAGGATTTCAAATACATCCTTCCATCCCGAGCCATCCGTCGTCCCGCCATGCACAAGCACGACGTTGCCTGCACGAACTGTGGCAGATGTGACAACCTCGTCGGGTGCTTGAGCGTTGGCAGGCCCCTCGGCGCAGGCAGCGCCCGCGACTGACAGTATCAGTAGGGCGGCAGCCAAAGTTCTCATCATGGACATTCTAATACCTTCCAAATATTTCGGGAGCGCGCCGAGCGTCGCTCCACCGTTTCTAGGAACCCCGCTCGGGGTCAAACCGCTGCGACCCCACCATCGACGAAAAGCTCATGGCCTGCGACGAAGCTGCTTTCGCTCGAGGCCAGGAACAACACGGCATTCGCGACCTCTTCGAGGTGCCCCAAGCGTCCCAGCGGAACTCCCTTGACCACCTCTTCCTCAGTCCCCGGTGCTGCATCGAAGTAGGAGCGCATCAGGCGGGTCTCGGTCGCCCCGGGAGAGACGACGTTGACGCGGATGCCTCGTTCCTTCAGGTCGATCGTCCAGCTACGTGCGAAGGAGCGGACCGCCGCCTTGCTGGCGTTGTAAAGCGACTGCCCGGGGTAGGCCTTCGATCCGGCGATCGAGCCGTTGAGAACAATCACGCCCCCTTGCGTCATCAGCGGGAGCGCCTTCTGCACCGTAAAGACCAGGCCCTTCACGTTGAGGCCGAAAGTTAAATCAAAGTGTACTTCCTCGATCGCTTCAAGCGGAACGGGTTGGTGCACGCCGGCATTGGCAAAGACGACATCAACCTTGCCGTGGTCATACTCGACGCGCTTGTATAGCGATGTGAGGTCAGCGAGGTTCGTCACGTCGCCTTGCACGCCGATCGCATCGTGACCGATCTGGTCGACCGCCAGATCGAGCAACTCCTGCCGCCGTGCCGTGATGTAGACCCGGGCGCCTTCTTCCGCGAAGCGCTGCGCGGATGCAAGCCCGATGCCGTCACTGCCGCCAGTGATAACCACCACCTTGCCTTCGAACCGATGAGTCATCATATATCCTTTGTCTAAGTGGGCTGCCTCTCCACTTAGGATATGGAGACATTCTCCACTTTGCAAGCCGGGGAGAAAAAGATGTTCGAAAGCGGTCTACGTGCCGATGCGGAACGGAACCGCCAACGCATTCTTGTTGCGGCGGAGGAGCTGTTTCTGGAACGGGGAGCAAATGTCTCGCTCGATGAGGTGGCTAAGCGAGCTAAGGTCGGGGCGGGCACCCTTTACCGTCGCTTTCCGACGCGAGAAGCCCTCCTGGCGGCCACGAGCAACGAACGCTTCACGTCGGTTGCCGAGGCGAGCCTCGCGCGCGACGCAGATGATAAGCCCGGTGACGCGTTACGCCAGTTTTTGGAGGAGCTCGCGTTAAACACGAGCGTCTACCAAAGCCTCGCGGCTTCGCTCGGGACCGTCATTCAACACGGAACGCCTGGCTGTAACGCAATTACCGAGGAAGGGCAAAGACTGCTCCAACGCGCGAAGGAAGCCGGCGTTATACGTGGGGACATGAGCTTCGACGACATTGTCTGTGTTGTAAGTGCAATCGCCATTGCGGTTGAGAAGGACAGTGAGCCAGTGCCGCGCGTTGCCCATCTGGTGGATTTGCTCTTCAATGGTATGCGCGTGCGTTGAGATGTCGGAGGATCTGTGAGGTCCAATCCTACAGGTTTCGATACACACGCGGCGCCTCCGAGCGATGCGGTGACCGGGTTTGCTCCAGCGTCGTCACCCCGTCATCCGATTGTCTGCGGGAGGCGCGGGGCCCGAGGCTTGCCGCTACCGCGAATGGCGACCCCTCATCATCCTGCCCCAGAAGCGGACCGTTAGGTATCCCCCCATCCCGAACACTTATAGTTCGGTTCCCGAAACAACGCTGTGGGCCGACTCCGGACTATCCGGGAGGAGTATCGTATCTGAAGATCGGCATGGGAGGTGATCAGAAAGTCCTGTTACATCGTCCCTCCCGGCAACCTAAGTTCTCTGCTCACCAGTATGAGCTCTCCTGGTCAAAAAGGAGCGGGTCGTCGGTTCGATTCCTGTCAAGAGCTGCGGGCAGTAGAAGGGTCTTGTTCAATCGCGGCTCGAAATTCCGCAGCCGCCTGTGCAAACTTGCCCATCTAGGAGAACCGTCCGGCAAGTTCATAGGCGTTGGGGAGTATGGCCAAGAAACTGGCAACCCTGTTCGCAGCAGTCCTCTGCTTCCTCGTCTAGCGGCACCGCCACCACGATGAGGGGACGTCCCATGACCTTACTGAGGGAGGCAGGTCCCGCACGGGCACAAGAACGTGTCCGGTTTCCACGGCCCGCCGCGCCTTGCACGCAGTGACGCGGTCGAGCGGCAACTGTTGGCTCAGGGGTTGACGCAGGTCGAACCCGTCCACGCAAATGATGCTCGAGTGCCCCTGATGGAACGCGTCCAGCCCGGCATGGTGAATTTGCTGTAGCTGATGAACAAATCGCGCGACCAGGCCGGCCGGCTCGCCAGCCTCATGGGTCGGCGTCAGGGCCGACAATTCTGCGTAACTCTCACGTAATTTTCGGCGGCCATACGTTTCCCCGTTAGTGCTTTGCAACGATTGACAGACGGCCCTTGTAGCTTTGGATCGGGAGGGCAGCCGGGCCATCCTTATTTTCGGCGGGAAACGTCAGAAATGATCGCGTCTCATGCTCTATCCATGTCAATTTTGTTTGGCGTGCGATCAACTATGGGGAGTTGCTCTTCATGGAAACTTTGTGCGAAACCGTGGTCGTACCGTGTTGCGCTCGTCCCTTGAGGGTCAGGTCTATTCCGTTGACGACGAGATCCAGTCGAACTCACTGGAACTCAATATGTCCCGCCTGCGCCGAAAGTTGGCGAAGCGGAGGCCGAGATTGTTATCAAAGACATTCGTGGAATAGGCTACTATCATCATGAGCAGAAATAAGGCGGCCGGATCATCCCTTCGCTGGCGTTTCACTTTTGGTTTTATTGTCCTGCAGCTCTGCGCGGTTATTACCTCGCTGGGCCTGGTTTTTTATCTCCTTTCCGGCCTCAAGCCCGATGTCGCTATCACATCCATCTGGCTGTCTCAGGAAATCGCAGACTCGGTCCGTCTTGAGCCGAATGGCCGGACCCATCTGGCGCCGACGGCCAAGCTTCAGGAGATTATGGAGGACGCTCCTGACCTGTGGTTCGTAGCAGATCTGGGCAAAGATATTGTCCTCGCACACGGCGCGCCTCCCCGGAAAATTGCCGACAACATGCCATTCTTGCGGACGTTCAAAAGTCTCGAGCTCCATGGCGATCTGGATGATCCGTTGAGTGTCGCCCGCATGCAGCGCTTCGACACCCCTGCCGGGGAGGCAACAATTTTTGCTGGCGGCGTTTCGATGTCCCAATATGGTGTGACTGTGCTGTTGGGGAACCTTGCAGTCGGCGTGCCGGCGCTGATCCTCGTCGCCATTTCCCTGATTGGCGTCCCGTTTGTCACACGCTGGGCTTTGCGGTCCTTCAGCGATCTGACGACGCGTCTTGACAGGATTGATCTCGACACACGTGGCGCCCTGGTGGAAGAGCGTGGCTTGCCCAATGAGGTGCTTCGCCTGGTGCGCGACATCAACAGGGCGTTGCGCCGTCTTGATAGTGGCTTTGAGGCGACGGAGCGCTTCTTCGTCAACGCGGCGCATGAACTTCGAACGCCGATCGCTGTCCTGCAGGTGAGGATAGATACTCTTTCACCAAGTGCGGACAAGACGCACCTGCAGACGGCCATCAAGCGACTAACGGCGATCGCGAACCAGCTTCTGGACACCGAGAAATACCGGCAGAAGCCCCAGCAGAATACACCTGTCGATCTCAACAGCGTTGTGTCCAAGGTGGTTGCCGACCTTGCTCCCCTGGCGATCTCTGAAGGCTACGAGATTTCGTTCGACAGCGACGCGGAAGACGTGTTCGTCCCTGGTGATGCCGAATCTTTGGAGCGTGCATTCGTCAATCTGGTTCGAAACGCGGTCCAGTACGGAGGTGGAAAAGGACAGATATCGGTCGGTATTGAGGCTGACGGCAGCGTGACCGTCGCCGATCAGGGTTGTGGAATCGCCAGCGACAAGCATTCGCGCATATTCGAGCCCTTCTACCGGGTCAATCCTCACGGCTCAGGTGCGGGACTGGGGCTCAGCATGGTCAACGAGATCGTGACGCGCCATGCCGGTTACGTCGAGCTTTCTTCCGCGCCAGGCAAGGGCAGCACCTTTACCATACGCTGGCGCGAGAGGCGCGTTCTTCAGCAGCGGTAGGGCCGTCTTCATCCGTCGATGTTAGCTGGCACGGCCGCGATTGCCGATGCCTGGCGGGCAAACGCTGGCACGCCGTCCACATTGCAAGCACTCTTGTCGATCGGTTGATTTTCCAGCGCGTGCCTGACGGGCCAGGCACGACGACAGCTCCCCGTAATTTTGGGGTAACTCTCGTGACAGAGAAAGCCCACAATTTTGAATAGCGTGGACCACGACTTGATGACACGACACATTACCCGCAAGCGTCTGATCCTGGCGGCAGTGACCCTTGTCGGTCTGCTGGTTGTCTGGAGCCTGTTTCTGGGTCCGCCTGCGAAGCCTGGACTGGTGACCACGCGGGCGAGAACAGGTGACATTGAAGAGGTCGTGTTAGCGACAGGGGTTCTCGAACCGCTCGAGCTGGTGCGTGTCGGCGCCCAGGCGTCGGGTCGCGTTGAGCGTCTGGCGGTCGAGATCGGTGACGTCGTCGAGGCTGGCCAATTGGTGGCCGAAATCGATTCCCAGACCCGTCGCAACACCTTGCGGGACCGCGAGGCCGCCCTGGCCAACATCCGCGCCGTTCACGCCGCGCGTATGGCCGGTCTAGTGAAAGCCGAGAAGGATTTCGAGCGCGAGCGTGAACTGCTGGCAGGTGGCTCGACGCCGCGCGCCCAGTATGACGCCGCGGTCGCCACGCTAGACAATGCGCGGGCGGAGGTCCAGGCGCTGGAGGCTCAGATCACCCAGGCGCAGGTCGCGCTCGAGTCCGCGGGTGTGGAGCTGGGCTATACCCGTATCACTGCCCCGATCGCCGGCACCGTGGTGGCGATCGTCACCGACGAAGGTCAGACCGTGAATGCGCTGCAGACCGCGCCGACCATCGTCATGATCGCACGATTGGATACAATGACAGTGCGCGCAGATATCTCCGAGGCTGACGTCGTGCGTGTAAGCCGTGGCTTGCCGGTCTGGTTCAGCATTCTTGGCGATCCGAAGCGCCGGTTCGATGGAAAGTTGCGACAGGTGGAACCGGCCCCAGCCTCCATCGCTAACGAAAGCAACGCAGCCGCGAGCGGGATTGGCTCAACCAAAGGCGCTGTCTATTACACCGGACTGATCGACGTGGCGAACGCGGACGGGGTCCTGCGGCCCTCCATGACGGCGCAGGTGTCCATCGTTCTCAGCCGCGCCAGCGGCGCCGTGCTGGTTCCGCTCAGCGCAGTGGAGGGGGCGCCGCGGGCCGGCGATATGGCGCGTGTCCGAATACTGGACGCGGTGGGCGAGGTCCAAATCCGGCAGGTCCAGGTCGGTATCGACAACGGCGCGGACATTCAGATCCTTGGTGGTCTTCAGGCAGGCGAGACCATCGTCCTGGGAGCATCCACGGACGAACGCGCGGATGGCCAGGCTCAACTGGCTGCGGCGAAGCGGTAGGGCGCGCCATGACGGAACCACTGATCCGTGTACGTGGGGTATCCCGTACTTTCCCTGCAGGCGACGAGATGGTGAGGGTGCTGAGAGACGTCGATCTCGACATCGAGGCCGGCGAGATGATGGCTATCATAGGCGCCTCGGGCTCCGGCAAGTCGACGCTGATGAACATCCTTGGCTGCCTCGATCGTCCCACGGCCGGCAGCTACTGGATCGAAGGGCGCGAGACGTCGAAGATGTCCGTGGACGAACTGGCGGCACTACGTCGTGAGCGCTTTGGTTTCATCTTCCAGCGTTATCATCTGCTTGGCGACCTCAGCGCGGCTAGTAACGTCGAGGTGCCAGCCATCTACGCCGGACGCAGCCGATCCGACCGGCACAATCGAGCGATCTCATTGTTGACCCGGCTGGGCCTGGCCGAGCGCACGGGCAATATCCCGGGCAAGCTTTCGGGCGGCCAGCAGCAGCGGGTGTCGATCGCCCGCGCCCTGATGAATGGCGGCGAGATAATTCTGGCCGACGAACCGACCGGAGCGCTGGATACAAACAGTGGCGCCGAAGTCATGAAGATCCTGCGCGAGCTTCACGCCGAAGGACACACCATCATTCTCGTCACTCACGACAAGAAGATCGCCGAACACGCGGATCGGGTTGTAGAGATCAGCGACGGCCTTATCGTTTCAGACGAACGCAATATACCCAAGTCCGCCGCGACGTCTCGTCCCATCCGCGAACACGCGCCAGACGCTGGCTGGCGTGGCGCAATTGATCGGATGACCGAAGCCTTTCGTATGGCAGGCTCGGCAATCTGGGCGCACAAGATGCGCTCGCTCCTGACCATGCTCGGCATCATCATCGGTATCGCCTCGGTGGCGGCTATCTCGGCACTGGGGGCCGGATCACAGCAACAAATCCTGAGCAGTATCAGTTCGCTCGGCACCAACACGATCGAGGTGCGTGCCGGCAAAGGCTTCGGTGACCTGGAAGCGGGCAAGATACGGACGCTGGTTCCCGCCGACGCCGAAGCGCTTATGAACCAGCCCTATGTAGACAGCGTGACGCCTACCGTCGCGACAAGCGTGACAGTTAAGCGTGCTGCCGTGGCTGTCAATGCGACAGTCACCGGAGTCGGCGCGGACTTCTTCCGTGTACGAGGCCTTGAGCTGGCGCATGGACAACTGTTCGACGCCCAGGATGTTACCACCTACAGTCAGAATGTGGTGCTCGATGCAAACGCGGCGCGAGACCTGTTTCCCGACCGGGTAGAGCCGGTGGGACAGGTCATCCTTCTGGGCACAATGCCGGCGAGGGTCGTGGGGGTGACGAAACGGGAAAACTCCTTCGGCCCGGCGATTGATACATTGACGGTTTATGCGCCTTACACAACCGTCATGGGCCGCATGCTGGGTCGTCCGAACGTCGATGGCATAACCGTCCGTATCAGCGACGATGTCGATCCTGGTAATGTCGAGGCCGCGGTTTCGCGGCTTCTTGAGCGTCGGCACGGCGCGAAAGACTTCTTCCTCACCAACTCGGCGACCATTCGCGAGACTATCGAGACCACCACGCAAACCCTGACCCTGCTGATTTCGTCCGTCGCCGTGATCTCGCTGATTGTCGGCGGTATCGGCGTAATGAATATCATGCTGGTGTCCGTGACAGAGCGCACCAAGGAGATCGGGGTTCGTGTGGCCGTTGGCGCTCGCCGCAGCGATATCCTCTCCCAGTTCCTGATCGAGGCCATTCTGGTCTGCCTTGTCGGTGGCCTTATGGGAGTGATGCTCGCCCTCGGGATCAGCGCTCTTTTCAATAGGCTGAGCCCGGACTTCAAAATGATCTTCTCTTTTGGCTCCATCATTGTGGCCTTCGCCTGCTCCACCCTAATCGGAATCGTCTTCGGCTTCCTTCCTGCCCGCAACGCGGCGAAACTTGACCCGATTGAAGCCTTGGCGCGTGACTGATGACCCGCAAACGTCTGCTCATTAGGGATGCAATAATATCCGTGTCCAACGTAGATATGATCGCAAAGGGCAGACTGGACGGCAGATCAACTCTAAGCGTGGCAATCCGGCGTTGAGCGTTCCAGTAGCCGATACAGCAGCGCGAGGCTTTGATACCGATGGTGGTTCAAGAGCGATAGGCATTATATTCGCCCTGTCAGTCTATGATGCCGCGGCCTTGGAGCGCTACTTTTAGCGCGAGCATGGCGACCGCCACCACGTAGTCCATTGCAATTGCGACGAGCGGCAGGACAGGTAATCCGAACCGTCCTTCTCGTCTGCCAGCCGCCGGCATCACCAAGTCGCGCCCGCTGCTGTATAGCTGCTGCAGCAGGATCAGGTTCGTCGGAGGAAACATTGGAAGGAGGAGCACGAGAACAGCAGTCCGCAGATTGCTGTCCATCGGGGCACCCTCCGCATACGGGAGCAGATCGCGACCAGAGACAATGATCGCCGCCACCGACGACACGAAGAGAAGAGCGGGTGAACAGCGGCCAAGCATGCCGACTGACGCGATAGCAGCTATCGCGGCAGCCAGCAGCACGACGGCATGCATCATTGGGTAGCTGCTTATGGCACTACTAAGCATAATCTGCAGCCTCCCCGCGCTTTCATCCGGTCGAAAACTTTTCCGTCAGTACATCATTGCATGACGGATCGGTCAGGCTCCTGAGGCAGCCTGAATGGAATCGGACATAATATCGATACCGCGGTCGATTTCCTCGTCTGACACTGTCAGTGGCGGCGCGATGCGGAACACGCCACCCATTCCGGGCAACTTGACGATATTCATGCTCAGTCCCCGCCTCATCGCCTCTTCCATGATATTCGCACCGAAAGCGAATCCTGGGGCTTTCGTCTGCCGATCCGCCACGATCTCCAGACCCATCAGAAGGCCGCGGCCGCGCACATCGCCAACGCATTCGAATCTTTGTTGAAGAGAGGCAAGTCCTGCTCGCAACCTTGCGCCACGCTCGATTGCGGCAGCGACAAGGCCCTCTCGTTCGACAACGTCCAAAACAGTGACGCCGACTGCGGCCAGAAGCGGATCGGAGACGTGCGTGGTGTAGAACAGATATCCCTTCTCGAAGGCCTTCTGCTCGATCGCCTCGGTTGTCATGACCGCGGCCAGCGGCAAGCCGGCCCCGAGCGTTTTCGAGAGGGTCAGGATATCGGGAGTGACACCATCCCTTTGGAACGCGAACATGTGCCCGGTTCTTCCCACGCCGGTCTGAGCTTCATCAAGGATGAGAAGCATGCCGCGCTCCTCGCACTTTCGCTTGAGAGCAGCGAGATAACCTGCCGGAAGTTCCAGGATTCCACCGCTCGACAGAATTGGTTCGGCTATGAACGCCGCGAGATTTCCCGTCGACTGATTATCGATGAGCGTGAACGCATCATCGAGCTCGGTTTGCCAATCGTTCGTGCCGTCCGATTTCGTGAACCGAGGACGGTAAGAGTTGGGTGCGGGGATCACGAGAGAACCTGCAGCCACCGGCCCATATCCGCGACGTCCCGCGCTATAGGTCGCGGCGGCGGCGGCGCCCGTCATGCCATGCCAGCTCTGCGCGAAGGCGACCACTTCATGCCCGCCGGTCACAAGTTTGGCCATGCGAATGGCAGCCTCGTTGGATTCGGCTCCCGTCGTCAGCAACTGCACACGATCGAGACCTGGCGCGAGCGCCGCAAGACGTGACGCCAGTTCCACCACCGGACGCGAGAGCATGCCGCTGAAGAGATGTGCGACCGAGCGCATCTGCCGATCGACTGTCGCAACGATGTCCGGATGGGTATGGCCGAGGAGGGCGCTCATCTGTCCCGACGTGAAGTCTAATATGGAGCGGTCGTCGGCGTCATATACGTAGCTTCCGCTCGCACGCTCAACGATGATGCTCTCGAAGCTTGGCCCGTATCGCGTCAGGTGCCTGTTCGCTTGATTCCAGAAACTCTGTTCGTTGTTAAGAGACACGGGGCTATTCCTTCAGTTGGCGCTGAGGAAAAGCTATGCAGTGTTTTCTTTCCAGGCAAATTGATATTATTCCACTCCGATATCAATAAAGTAGATGGCCATATGACCCTTGACCTGTCAGTCCTCAGAAACTTTGCAGTGGTTGCCCGCTCGGGCTCCATAAGCGTGGCATCTCAGCAGGTGGGTCGGACGCAATCGGCATTGAGCATGCAGATGCAGCGCCTCGAGGGCATGATCGGGCAGACCCTGCTCCATCGGAGCGGATCCGGTGTCGGCCTGACGTCCGCAGGCGAGAAGCTGCTCGTACATGCAGAAGCCCTCCTCGCCCAGCATGACGAGTTGCTAGCGAATATGAGCGGCGCCACTCTGCAGGGCTCCGTCAGTCTCGGCTGCCCGGAAGACTACTCCATCGCTTTTCTTCCCTCCATCCTGAAGGGCTTTTTCGAACGGCACCCGGACGTCGAACTACGAATGGTATGCGCGCCTACCACTGAGCTGAGGCCAATGCTGAGAAGAAGGCAGATCGAACTCGGAATCGTATCACTTTCAGAACTGGCCAGTCCGGAAATCATCAGGAGAGAGGATTTCGTGTGGGTAGCGAATTCGTCCAGGCCAGCTATCCTGGATCGGCACATCCTTCCGCTCGCCCTTTCCGCACCTGCAACGCTCGACTACCGCGCGGCCTGCGACGTCATGGAAGCGTCAAAGCGACGATACCGCGTGGCTTTTGCAAGCAACAGTCTCGCGGGCCTGACAGCGATCGCTCGGTCGGGTCACGCCGTTAGCGTGTTCACGAGGACTGCCGTTCCGCCGGATCTCTTCGTCGTCACGGACGGACTGCCCGCCCTTCCTACGATAGGACTGTCGGTGGAGTTCGGAGAGAGCCGGCCTTCGGTAATTGCGAAGGCTCTTGTCGAACATATCCGCTCGACCCTCCCTAGCCTGTAAGGGTTTCGGACTTGCATCAGACGGAGGGGAAGGGCTCCGGCTGCAACACCGGGCAGGCCACGTTGTGAGAGAGGTCGTCTCTTTTTATCTCTCGCGAGCCTCGGCCCAGTGCGGATAGGTCACAAAAGCCGTCGTCGCGCCCTCGCCCTCGGTCGTGATGGTGACGGACTGGCCCTTAGGCATGTAAACAATGTCGCCGGGTCCCGCAGTAACCGTGCCATCGCTGGTGGATACTGACAATCGTCCTTCAAGGACAATCATCGTGTCGTCTACGGCCATCGTCTCGGTCAGCGACTGACCGGGGGCATACCGGCCGTAGCCGATCGAGACAGGGCCACCGTTTCTCTCGTCCACCAGATTACCGACATAGATGTCGGCATCCTGTCCAGGCGATTTGACGAGTTCTGCGTCTGAAATGCTGAACTTTTGGACCTTCATCTACGACCTCCCGTGGTTCCGCTTGAGATAGCACGAATTCCAGGAACGCCAACCTGATCCTATGGAGAAAGGTATGACCGAGAAGGCCTGCTCCGCGCCGACGCCCGAACAGCGGAAGTACCTTGTGATGCGCAACGCGGGGGAGCGTTCGATGTTAGACAAAGTCTTCTAGGCGATCGACGTCGCGGCTGCGGAAGTCCCCGACGGTTTCAGGGAGGCCGGGCTGGAACCCCGAGTATCGACGTTTGATGCCGTCGCCAGCGAGGCACTCGCGCAAGTGTCTTTGATTAAATCGTGCGGGATGTTGAGAGAAATTGCATAGCCGCCATCCTTGATGTCGGGTGGAATGAGGTCTGATTTAAAACGACATACTGCTCTCGCGTGAGCCTCTCACGTCGAAGTTGTCTGAAAAGATCGACCACTGCCACACGAGGAGACCGCGATGGGTGGTGACATGCGAGAAAAAACTGCACTGCCAGCCACTGGCCGAAGGCGGTTCCTGATTGACCGGTGCCGCCCCTTTGATCGCGCGAGGTGGGTCGGCCAGCGCCGCTGAAACTTCCTTGGCCAATGATATTCGCGACCCGGTTGGCATCGAGTTGAAAATCAACAAGCGCAATTACCGGCTCGACGTCGATACCAGAGTTACGTTGCTCGACGCGTTGCGCGAGGAGATCGGCCTGACGGGCGCGAAGAAAGGATGCGACCATGGGCAATGCGGTGCGTGCACCATCCTCGTAGATGGCAGGCGGCAATTATCCTGTTTGACGCTGGTTGTAACCGCTGAGGGGCGCGACATCGTGACAATCGAAGGATTGGACGGCGCGGCCGAAGATCTGCACCCGATGAAGCAGGCATTTATCGATCACGATGCCTTCCAGTGCGGGTACTGCACCCCCGGCCAGATTTTGTCGGCCGTTAGTTGCGTCCGTGAAGGGCATACCGGCAGCCCCGAGGAAATCCGTGAATATATGAGCGGCAACATCTGTCGGTGCGCGGCCTATCCCAACGTCGTTGCCGCGATTTCGCAGGCGAGCGAGCAGATGGGAGAGTGACAAGATGCAGCCATTTCATTATTCCCGACCAGCATCGCTTGCCGGGGCAATCGTTGAGAGCGCAAGAGATCAGAACCGAAGTCCAGACGGCGCGAAATCGTCTGGCGTTTACTTCACACCGAGCACGGCCCTTTTCTGAGCCAGCTCGCCTTCGCCAATGGACACGCAGCTCGCATCGGCAGAACCACAGCCTGGATCCGGGAAAACATAGCCGACACACTCAGCATTGCCGATCTTGCGGCGCAGGCGAACATGAGCATTCCGAGCTTTCATCGACATTTCAAGGCGGTGACATCACTGTCGCCGGTTCAGTTCCAGAAGCGCGTACGGCTGCAGGAAGCGCGACGAGTTCTCTCCGGTGCTAACACGATCTCCGCTGTCGCCTATGACGTCGGCTACGAGAGCATCTCTCAATTCAATCGTGATTATCGTCGCTTGTTCAATCTGACGCCAAGCGACGATGCCGCAAACCTTAGAGCAACGCTAAAGCCCGAGGCACGCCGATCTACTCAGCAGTAGGAGTGTGGTGAAGTAGCTACGCTAGTCCCCGAAGTTCAGCCTCCGCGGGATGAAGGGTGGCTTGTTGTCAAAGGCAAACTTTAGAGGAGATTGGCCAATGCGCATGCGATCGAGAATCCGCTTCGGGCGGATTAATTTTTTCCTCTTCGTCTTAAGTATGGCCTCGATAGACGCCATGGTGCCTCTGCTGGCGGTTGAGGGCCATGGTCAGGCCCCTCCAGAGTTTTCAGAGATTGATGTTGACTAGGCGGGATAGGACAGACGCTGGCGATGACCCGTTTCAGCGGCCTGTGTGATCGCCTCGAGCACCCGATGACGATTGAGTGCGACTGCGAAGTCCGGCGCATCTGCGGTTCCGTCGCGGAGGTCGGCGGCGAGCTGGGCGTAGAGGCGGGCGACCCCCGCCGCGGGCGCCTCAAGTTGCAGGTCGGGAGCCGCATATGCGGGCGGGACCTGTAGCTGCTGGACAGGCTCGCTACCGCGGCGCAACGTGATGGTCACGTCGCCGAAGTGGATGTAACCCGACGCCGTCTCCACGTGCAGACTGCCTTCCGTGCCCTGGATCTCCCACACCAAGCCGGCGGACTGCCCGGCACTGTAGTGCAGCGAAGTGACGATCCCGCCTTCGAGAACACCGGCGACGATGATCTCGTCCGGCGCGTCCTTCACGAGGGAAGTGCCATCCGAGAGGCGGACGCCGTCGCCGCGCTGATTGGCCACGACGGCGGACAGGCTCTCAAATGCGCCGAGTACGTGCGCGAGCGGTTGGAGCGCGTGGCCGAGCATGATGCTTTGAAGCGTGGCGCCATTCTCTGCGCGAGCCATGTATTCGAATGGCCGGTCATATCGGCCGACCCACATTTCGTCGTTCAGATGCGCCCGAACGCTTGTGCTGAGCGGCACGCCGATCACGCCCTGCCGGACGAGGTCGCGGAGATAGCGGATCGGCGGGTGGAGGCCGCCCTGCAACCCGATAACCGTGCGCAGCCGCCGTTCGCGGGCAACCCCCTCCAGCACTTCGGCTTCCGATAGGTTTCGCGCGAGCGGCCATTCGCAGTAGACCATCTTGCCCGCGGCGAGCGCGTCGGAAACGATCTGCTTGTGATCCGGCACCTTGACCGCAACCACCACCAAGTCGACCTCCGGCCGCAGGACCAGCGCCTGATGTGTGTCAAAGGAAAGATCGGCGCCCAGTCGGCTAGCGGTCGCGTTCGCACTCTCCATACGAGTTGTGCTGACAGCGCGGATCTGGAATGCATCGAGCGCCCGCAGCGCGGGGACGTGGGCAATTCCGCCCCAGCCTCGATCGGCACTGGCGCCAATGATGCCGACGCCAATCCGGGCGATTGCTGAGTTTGTCATGTAGGCGTGCTCCTGTCTGGTGCAGCCTGGGCAATGCTCGCCGTGCTGCTTCACCATGGTTTCGTTTTCGGACAAATGCTCGGGTGCTTAGCGAGTGACCAAGCATTGCCGTTCGCGTTGCGGCTGCGTGGGTTTGAGCCGAAGTGATGCAGCGCAGAGAGTTAAACGTGGGTCCAATGGGCCTCGAGTTCGCGCGCAACATCGGCCGGGCGCTCTATCATTGGCCAATGCGAGGCGCGCAGCTTCACGACAGCGCGTGCGTGTATGGCATTGCCGAGCTCGTCAGCGAAGCGGTGCGGCAGGAACGGATCGTCCAGGCCCCAGATCACCAACGCTGGCGCAGTTATGCTACTCAAACCCGGTTTCCACTCCGCCCCGACCTCGATTGCGGAACGGTAAAGTGCGAGAATGCTCGCCCGCATGGTGGCATCGAGATGCCGAACCGATTCATCCGCCGCATCTTTCGGCATCTGGGCCTCGACGAGTTTCGCCGCAAATTCCTCGAGGTCGAGCTCCTTCATCCATTGCTCGCCCTCACCTGGGGTCTGCCAGATCTTGGCGAGATAGTGCCAGGGATATTCCGGATCAATTGGCCCGCTGATGCCGGTCCAGGTCCGCACCAGATCCGGTCGGATCGACGTGAGACGGCCTGTCAGCAGGCAGCCCCAGTCATGACCGACCAGATCTACGGGTTCGCCGATCTCAGCGATTCGGTGGATAAGCCAGTCGAGATACTCTTCCTTTGTTGACCTGAAGTCTGGCGGCAACCGATTGCCAAAGCCGGGGAGATCGATCGTAACGATATCCTTGCGTTGAAGATAAGAGCGGACGGTGTCCCAGAGTCGGTGGGTATCAGGTACGCCGTGGACGAGTACTGCGGGCATGTCGGGATCTCCAAATTATCGATGTCAGGATGATATCGATACCCGGGTGTCGCAGAAGCCGCCATTTGAGGAACCCTACGTTGCTATCTCCGGAACCCACCCAACATGCGTGTCCCTCCCCGTGCAAGTTCATGTTCCAACATAGCATGTTGGCTCTGACCCATATGTGGAGCGGCCGGTTGGCAAGGGCTTCAGCGCAAATCGCTTTCAGAGGGTGTAGTCAAATGTCCGGCCTGTGAGTGCGGTCACAGACCGCTGGCCACGTTGAGAACTGCAATCGGAGTGTTTCACCGAACACGATTCCGAGGCGGGTGTACCCCAGCCGATGCCAGTCCGTTCCTGAAAGACGCGCGACTTAGACGCGGTTCGATCACGCCATTCGATCCAATGCTCCAAAGCCACCTCGTGGAGTGAGAGTGGAAAGCTAGTAGTTGATGATACCGGCTAGCCCCCACTCTGAGACCTCCTACGTTACAAGCCATGGATCCGTCGGCATGTCTTAGGTTAGCGTGCCGCCATCAACTGTCAGGATGGTTCCGGTGATTTGCCGGGCCGCACCAGATGCGAGGAATGCCACTGCAGCCGCGACATCCTCCGGCTCGCCGTACCGGCCGAGCGGAATCAGAGCACGCTGGAAATCTCCGAACTCGCCCTCGGCCGGGTTCATTTCCGTGTTGGTTGATCCCGGCTGAATGAGGTTGACAGTAATGTCACGGGGGCCAAGTTCTCGCGCCAGACCGCGGGTAAATGATTGGAGTGCCGATTTAGTCATCGAATAAACCGTCGATGGTCCGACAATGCGTTCTGCGCCTGCGGAACCGATTGTGACGATCCGGCCGCCTTGGCCGAGATACGGCATCGCGGCCTGCGATGCCAGGATCGGGGAGCGAGCGTTGACGGCGAAGAGGGCGTCGATCTCGGCGACGGTGAAATCCGCCACATCCTTGTAGATCGCGATAGCCGCATTGTTCACCAAGATGTCGAGGCCGCCCAACGCCTGCGCCGCCTCATCAACCGACCGCTTGACCGCATTGGGGTCCATGCTGTCAGCCTGGATAGCCAACGCTTTGCGCCCTTTGCCTTCGATCGTTGCGACAACTTGCGCTGCCCGATCAGCGGCGCGTTCATACGTGATCGCTACGTCGGCGCCTTTTTCGGCCAGTGCGATTGCGATCGCGGCTCCGATGCCGCGGGACGCACCTGTCACAAGCGCACGTTTACCTGCTAGTTCACTCATCGATCTATTCCTTTCTTTATCGACAGGGGAAATGTTTCGCCGAGCCGCCTTGCGGCGGGCGTCCGTGCGGCCTGCCGCCGCACGATTATTTTCGGATTACGCGATCAGGACCGGCAGACCGCTCAAGCGGCGGTTGTCCATGTCGTCATGCGCGCGGGCTATCTCGTCGAACGGATAGCGGACGGTTTCGAGATCACTGAAGATGCCTGAGCGCAGCGCATCCCATAGCTGAGAGGTTGCGATCTCGACTGTCGGTCCCCGGACGTATTGCGGGGCACCGCCGCTGCGGACATCAACGCCTCGTCGCACAACATCAGAGGCCGGCGCTGGCTGACCCGAGGCGGCTCCGATCGCGGCAATTACACCACCATCTCGGACGCTTGACACGCCCAACGAGAAGGTCGCCCGGCCGACGAAATCATACACGACGTCGACACCGTCAGGTGCGATCGCACGGATCTTGGCGGCGATATCTGGCTCGCCAGCGTGGAAGGCATGAGTAGCACCGGCCGCGACCTTGTCGAGCTTATCCGGCGATCCGGCGACGCCAATCACTGTAGCACCCAGCGACTTCGCCCAGCGAGACAGGATAGCACCCACGCTTCCCGATGCCCCAAGTACCAGCACTGCGTCGGTGGATTTGAGATTGTGGAGACCACGCATCCCCATCCAAGCCGTCCCGCCCTTTGCCAGGTAGGTCGCCGCGATCTCGTTCGAGATATCGGCGGGCAGCCGGATGAGCGGCCCGGTCGGAATGATCCTCTCGGTGGCATACGCGCCTTCTGAAAAGAAGTAAGCGACCCGATCGCCGACCGACAGCCCCTCGACGCCGGATCCGACCTCGGTGATCGTCCCGGCCGCTTCAAAACCGGGGACCGCTGGCAACGCCATCGGATACTGACCTTTTCGTACCATCGTATCGACGAAGTTGAGGCCGATCGCATCTTGAATGAGCCTGACCTCGCCGGCACGAGGCGCGCGCAGGTCTTTCTCGATGACTTGCAAGACCGACGGTCCGCCGGCCGACTGCATTTGAACGAATCTTGTCATGATCTTGTCTCCGTGTTCCAGATGGCGCGGCGTTCCGATTGCAGAAGAAAGGAGCGTAGCGATGTTCAATCGAACTTGACGAGGTTGAGAGCGGGCAGCGGGCCGCCGGGGAACTGAACCAGCTGGCTGCCGACCGCGAGCCCGCCGAGATCGATCCCGAAGAAGCCGAGGCGATCAATGATGGCGGCGACCTCAGCCTTCGCCCTCATATCGTTGCCCGAGTAAAACAGGACCCGCTTGCCTCCTTCAGAGCGGGGGTCGCCCGACAGTTGCTTTGGCGTCAGGTGGTTGAACGCTTTGACGACGCGCGCGCCTGGCACGAGGGCGGTGAAGATATCCGTAGAGGTGCGGCCGCCAAGGTCCGCCGGCCGGTAAAGCGGCGCTTCGATAGAGTTGTTGGCATCGACTACGATCTTGCCGTCGAAGTTCAAACCGGCGAGCGCACCAGGTATCTTTGACCACGGGACCGCCACGAGAACGATGTCTTGCGCCGCGGCCTCTTGCAGGCTTCCAGCCCGGATCGTGCTGCCTAGCTTCGAAACAAGCATCGTGAGGCTTTCCGGTCCTCGGCTGTTTGCGATCACGGCTTCGATTCCCGCCCTGCCGAGCGCGGTGGCAAATGCACCCCCTATATTGCCGGCTCCGATAATTCCTACGGTCATGACCCACTCCTTTACGGTTCGTGAGAATTTTGTCTGCGGCGGTCGGTTTTCCCGCTGCATCCTGGGCCTGATGCGGTTGGTGTTGCAGAAAACCGGTGCTGCTGTTGGCTGGAATATGGCTGGCAAATACACGCAGCATAAGTCATAAATGAATTGTTTTAGTTTCAATCAACGTTTGAAGGTTACGTTTATGGAGACACTTGCAAACCTCGAAGCCTTCGTTCGAAGCGCAGAAGCGAGCAGCTTTTCTGGGGCTGCACGGCGTCTCTCGATCACACCGGCCGCAGTCAGCCGGAATGTTGCAATGCTGGAACGGAACCTCGGTATACGGCTGTTTCACCGCTCAACGCGGAAGCTGACCCTGACCGAGGCGGGGGAGTCGTTTCTGGTAAGCATCGGCGACAGCTTGAACCACCTTCAGGGGGCAATCGACGGGGCATCACAAACGAAGGGCGAGCCCGTCGGCGTTTTGAAGCTCAGCATGAGTTTGTCGTTCGCGATGGGATACGTTCTCCCCGCACTGCCCGACTTTCTGGCCCGTTATCCGGGCGTCAGACCTGACTGGCATTTCGACAGCCGCAAGGTCGATCTTATCGCCGAGGGTTTCGACGCCGCGATCGGCGGTGGTTTCGAACTCAATCCTGGCATCGTTTCCACGACGCTCGCACCCGTACACGTTATCGCGGTCGCATCGCCCAGCTATTTTGCTGCACGTCGCCGGCCGGCTAGCCCTGCCGATCTGGCCGATCATGCCGGAATTTTGATGCGGTCCTCGAATTCGGGCCGGATCAGGCAATGGATGATGCGGGACGCTCAAGGACGCGAAGAGCGCGCGCTCCTCAACGAGACAATTGTAATGAGTGACGCCGCGCCCATGGTGCAGGCGGCAATCGCGGGGTTGGGCATTGCATTGTTGGCCGTACCCGATGTGCTGCCGCATATGGAAAGTGGCGCGCTCGAACGTATCCTTCCGAAGTGGTATGCCGATGCCGGATCTATCTCGCTCTACTACTCAGGCCGCGTGCTCCAACCGCTAAAAACACGCGCTTTCATCGATTTCTATACTGAATATTTCCGTCGCGAGCGCCTCAGTGCCCGGTTTGCAGGCAGTCTCGGCTAATGTCCACACGTCCTTGTTAGCTTCTTTGAAAAGCGTGCTAGTTGGACTGCATTGAATAACCCATATTCAACACATGCTTGAATATGATCCAACCGAGATTACGCTAATAAGCTAGGATAGGAATGGGCAAATATATCACTCCGCAGACACGTAAAAGGAGTGAAAAAATGACTGAATTAACCTCGTCTCGATATCTTCCACTGAGCGGCAAGATCGCACTTGTCACCGGTGGATCACGATCTATCGGCGCATCAATCGTCCAGCGTTTAGCAGCCGACGGCGCTCAGGTTGCCTTCACCTATCGCGGATCACCTGCGAAGGCTGAGGAAGTCTCCGTCGCCATAGAGAAAGCGGGGGGTCGCGCCCTGGCTATTGCAGCTGATGCCGCTAATCCGGATGCAATACGAGCCGCCGTCGCCGAGACGGTCGATAGGTTCGGCGGCCTCGACATTCTTGTAAATAATGCAGGGATCGCCTTCGCCGGTCCGATCGACGAAATCGCATTCGATGACTATCAGGCAATGCTCGCCGTCAACGTAACAGGCGTTTTCGTTGCTACGCAGGAAGCCGTACGTCATATGAAGGATGGCGGCCGGATCATACAAATCGGCAGTTCAATTACGAAATATGCCGGGGTTCCTGGGCTCTCAGCATACGGCCTCACCAAGGGGGCAGTCGCCGGCTTCAACAGAAGCCTGGCACATGACCTCGGACCACGCGGCATCACAGTCAACACAGTACATCCGGGCCCAACCCACACCGATATGAATCCTGTCGATGGCGAGTTTGCGGCTATGCAAATCTCGCGTATCGCGGCCGGCCGCTATGGGAAGCCTCAGGAAATTGCGAGCGTTGTCGCATTCCTTGCAAGTCCAGAGGCCTCCTTTGTAACGGGTGCTGACATCCGGGCTGATGGCGGTTTCACATCCTGAAAAATGCCGCAGCGAAGTGCATAATCCGCTTCGACGACGCCATCGATATCGACGCCTCACCGACCAATCAACGGCTCAACGCGGGCTTTCACAGACACGGTTGCATGACGCCGCTGGATGGTCGCCGCTTCGTGGGGCCGAAAACAACCACGCTGAGGAGGGTCTGGCATAATCCGAAGGAAATCCCTTGTCTGAGCTAGCGAATACAAAAGAGCGCGATGATCTGTTTGACGAGCCGCCCGCTGCGTGGCTAGCCGTATTATCGCTTGCATTCGGAGCATTTTGCCTGGTCACTGCGGAGTTCTTGCCGATCAGTTTGCTGACGCCGATAGCGAATGAATTGGGTGTTTCCAAGGGTGTGGTTGGCCACGCTATCACGGCTACAGCCGCCATCGCTGCGATCGCCGGGCCATCTCTTATTTTAGTGTCGGGCAAGCTGGACCGACAGAAGATTGTTTTTGGTCTGACGGCGATGCTTATCATTTCCAACATCTTTTCGGCCTATGCACCCAGCATCACAATACTCCTGGCCGCTCGCGCGATTCTGGGCTTCGCTCTCGGTAGTTTCTGGGCCATGATGGCGGCGCTCGCTTTGCGTTTGGCCCTGCCGACAAGGTGCCGCGGGCAATTTCGATCATCATCATGGGTATCTCCCTCGCGTTAGTTTTTGCTGCACCGCTGGGCACTTTTCTTGGAGGACTATGGGGCTGGCGCGCCACTTTCCTCGCTGCGTCCGGCATCGGTTTGGCTGCGCTGGCGATCCAGGTACTGGCCCTTCCTAAGCTACCTGCTATGGCCGCGCCCGGTCTGAACTCCTTTAAAACGACGCTGTCGCGCCGTTCGGTGGCGATCAGTTTTGTAACGGCATTCCTCGTGATGTCAGGGCACTTCGCCGGCTTCACCTTCATTCGCCCCTTTTTGGAGGAGGTCCCGCGCCTCGACATCTCGACCGTCTCGCTCGCTCTCCTGGTCTTCGGCCTTGGGGGCTTTATGGGAAATTTCGTCGGCGGAGTCATCGCCGAGCGCAGTCCCGCATGGGCCGTCGCCTTATTCTCACTCCTGATAGCCGGTGCTGCATTCGCGCTCAGCCTTTTCGGCACAATCGCAGGAGTTGCGTTCGTGGCGACTGCTCTGTGGGGCGTTGCCTTCGGCGGTTTCCCCGTGGCGATCTCGATCTGGAATGCGGGAGCAGCGCCCGATCACGCCGAAAGCGCTGGTGCGCTTCTGTCGTCGATTTTTCAGGTCGCGATAGCGACAGGCGCGGGCAATTGGCGGTCTCATCATCGAGGGCTTCGGCTCGACTGGCGCAATCCTCCATGCGGCTTCGGCGACGCTTACTGGCGCGATGGTCATCCTCGGGTTCAAGAGGCAGTGAGTGAAGAGGGTCGATCTACGGGTCTATAATTGGTAGATAAATATTATACGGCTCTTCAAAAGCGAGAGCGCAAAATGAAGCCGGTTTCCTTCAGCCACCTGCAGCACTTCGTTTCGATCTTCTAACGGCTCCGAACTCAGTCCGCCCCTTGCGTTTGATCGAACTGTTTACGTCCCAAGGTCTTTTCTGCCTCGTCAATCCATCAGATCGTGACATCATGTCGTTCAAGCGCAAACGCTGCCGATTCGGTATGAACTCGTGTTCCCGCGCGCATCGGAACCGCACATCAGGTATATCCACCGTGATCGAGGATGTTTTCTAGCCCTTTATCCCAGTAGGGTTGATTGCCGAACCGATTGACAAGCCAGTCGATGAACACTCTCACTTTCGGCGCCAGTTCGCGAGAGCTGGGATAAAACGCCCAAAGTGTCTGTGTTGAGATTAGTGGATATTCTGGAACGACTGGAACGAGGGCGCCAGATAGCAACTCGTTCGATGCGCACCACGTGGCCATAAGAGCGATGCCAAGTCCGGCAGAAGCCGCGTCGCGCACTGCAGTGCCGTCATTGATGCGAAGGCTCGGCGTGACACGCCGCTCGATCACCTCCTCACCTTCCCCTCGAAACGTCCAGAGATCCAAAGTGCCGACGACCAGACAAGAATGTTCCGCCAACTCGTCGGGCGTCGTCGGCCGCCCGCGCTGCTCGAGATAGTCGGGTGACGCGACCAGCACCCGATTGTCCGGAGCAAGTCGTCGCGCGACAAAGGATGAGTCGCTGAGCTCGGTATAACGAACTGCCACATCGAAGGCACCCTCGACCAGATCAACGATGCTGTCTGAAATGCGCAAATCAAGTGCCAAGTCGGGATATTGCCTACAGAAGTCGGGCAGACCCGGCACAATATGCATTCGCGCGAACGAGGCGGGGGCGGCTACTCGCAAGGTGCCGCGAGGCGCAGCTTGCTCTCGACCAAGCGCCGCTCGGGCAGCCTCCGCTGCGAGCACAATATGTTCCGCATGTGGCAGGAAGGCGAGGCCGTCCTCGGTCAATGTCGCTTGGCGCGTGGTGCGATGGAGAAGCCTGGCGCTGAGTTTCCGCTCAAGAGCGGCGAGTTTGGCGCTCGCGCCAGCAGGCGTCAGACCCAAGTCGCGGGCTGCGGCACTGATGCTGTGCAGCTGGGCAATACGCACGAAGAGACTCAAATCGTCCACGTCCATGAACTGACTTTCAAAACTCTGTTGAAACTGATCCTAAAACGGAGGCGCTACCGAAAGCAATCGTGAGAGATCAAATAGGACACACCAAGACGGCGCCATGTATGGCGAGCCAGTCAAAGCCACCATCAAAGAGATCACCATGACCAAGACCATGAAAGCAGCCGTCCTCACTCGCTTCGGTGGCCCGGAATCGTTCGAACTTTCCGACGTGCCGAAGCCAGGTCCCCAGGCGGGACAAGTCCTGGTTCGCGTCCATGCCACGTCCGTCAACCCCTTAGACTATCAGGTTCGGCGCGGCGACTATAATGACTATGTGCCATTGCCGGCCATTACGGGGCATGACGTATCCGGCGTTATCGAAGCCGTGGGAACGGGCGTGACGATGTTCTCGGTTGGAGACGAAGTTTGGTACACGCCGCAAATATTCGATGGTCCGGGAAGTTACGCCGAGTACCACGTTGCGAACGAGAATATCATCGGAAGGAAGCCCAGCGCGCTCAGCCATCTGGAAGCCGCCAGCCTCAGCCTGGTCGGCGGAACAGCCTGGGAAGCTCTTGTCTCGCGTGCTGCCCTCAGGGTGGGAGAAAGCATCCTGATCCATGGTGGCGCGGGAGGGGTAGGGCACGTGGCCATCCAGGTCGCGAAAGCCATCGGCGCGAGGGTCTTCACGACCGTGCGCGAAGAAAACTTCGAGTTTGCGCAAAGTGTCGGGGCAGATGTCGTTATTGACTACAGGAAAGAGGATTATGTCGACGCCATCATGCGGGAAACCGAAGGCCTCGGGGTAGACGTCGTGTTTGACACCCTCGGCGGCGACACATTGTCCCGCAGCCCGAAGGTGCTCGCACAACTTGGTCGCGTTGTCTCGATCGTGGACATTGCACAGCCGCAGAACCTCATCGAGGCATGGGGTAAGAACGCGAGCTACCACTTCGTCTTCACGAGGCAGAACCAAGGCAAGCTTGACGAGCTGAGCACACTGGTGGAACGCGGTCAGTTGCGACCGCACGTAGGCGCCGTCTATTCGCTCGCCGACCTTCCGCTTGCCCATGCGCTGCTCGAGAAACCCAATAACGGTTTGCGGGGTAAGATCGCCATCGCCATTGGCCCGTCGGCCGACACAAAGGTGCAACCATGATTTATGAGATCGCCGTGCTGCCCGTCTATGAGGACAAGATCAGAGAGTTCAGGCAGGCATTCCAGAGCGTTGTTCCTCCGCTCACGCGTGCGAAGGGTTACCGTGGTCACGTTCTGGCTCGGGGGATCGAAACGCCGAAGGTCTTCAACCTAATCGTGCTATGGCGCTCGCTCGAGGATCACACTCCAGCTTTCGAAGCGAGTGAAGACCATGAGGAGTTCATGAGAGGCATACAGGCATATTTCTCGGAGGAACCGACGGTCTATCATCTCGAGGGCGGCGCCCTAGCCGCAAACGAGCACGACAAAGGCGAGGTCGCTGAAAATACAGAGCGGGTGCCAGATAACCTATGCGTCTCTGGCTTGATATCGCTCTGCGCGCATATCGCTGCCGGGATCCGCCCTACCTTTGAGTTTTCGCGTATCAGTAGGGTGAATAGCATTGCTGGCGAGGCCCATTGAATGGTTGGAAGGTGTTGTCGAAGCTGCGGTAAGAGCGGTATCGCGCGAAACACCAGCTGACGTGCCGATCGCCGTGTAAGTCACGCTGAGGCAGCGCGTAACGGGGTTGCTGGGACTGAGCGATAGCGCCACTAATTATGGCGCCAGCTGCAAGACCTCCGAGAACCGCTGCGGCATTGGAACTGTTGTGACATCGGTGGTGATGCCAAGGGCGGTGGTGATGGCGCCAAGGGCGATGATAGCTTGGTGGTGATGCCCATAAGGGCCATGCCAATTGTGTCTGTCGGGCCGCCACCTTCGGTCGCCATTCCATTGGACGTTCTGGACGGTGTACCGAGTGTCCGGGTTCGAGAGGACAAAAACCGGGGCAGCCTGACCGGGGATTGCAGCGGAGAAAGCAGTTATAACTGCGATCAATAATGTCGCTATCTTCTTCATCTTCTAATCCTCTAGTGAGCAGGAATATTTGTCCAAAACGGAGGTATACTTGGGCGAGGATGCGGTCGCCCGATGCACGAACTCCGCGCTTTCAATCGTCAAAGAACCCAGGGTCGAGTTTTTCGAGTATGGAATGAGCAGTCGCGATGCGAGCGGAGTTTGGCCAGAACCGATTCACAAGGATGACAATTCCGGTCCCGCGCTCAGGCTGAAAGAGAGCATAAGCTCCGAAGCCGCCCGTCGAGCCTGTTTTTGATGCGGTGGCAACCATCTCCGCCGGCACATGCAAGCTGGGAGGATCAATCTGATTGGCCTTCAATACGAACTCGGGATCGACCCCTGGAGTAGGTCAGCGCGCCGAGCCGGAGCGGGATAAAGTTCCCAACCCAAACCCTGATACATTCGACGGACTTGATAGACCAGCGAGCGAGCCGCGATCAGCGCGGCTTTTAACGAGCCTTCGAATCGGTTGGGATTGACCGACGCCTCAACAAAACCAAGGAGGTCGGCCGCGGTTGTCTTGATTCCGTAAGCCTCATCGTCGAATACGCCGGGATTGACCCGTACCGGTGCATTGGAGTTCGTGTAACCTCGCGCATACGAGCTAAAGCGATCTTTAGGAACCGAAAGGAAGGTATGCGACAAGTTCAGCGGCTTGCTCACCTTTTCATCAAGGAGCGAAGCAAAGGGAGCGCCGGCGCTCTTCGCCGCAAGATAGCCAGACAGTCCGATGGACGTATTCGAATAAAGGCGACTGGCGCCGATTTCGGTAGTGGGAATAAAGCTCTTATAGAAACTTCGAAAGTTTTGTTCATTGACTTCGGCGGGGAACTGGAGTGGAAGCCCTCCCGCAACGTAAGTGTGAAGTTCGAGGAGTGAAGCGGCTCCGATTGGGCTTTGCGATAGTTCCGGGAGGAGCTCTTGGACTTGGGTTGAGAGAGAACCGAACCCTCAGCTCGAAGGCGTGCGAGGTAAGCGTCCGGTGGTGGGAGGGTTATGCGATTGTGACGATAATAACGACTACAAGCACCCACGGGATCAAACCGAT
>JARYGU010000035.1:0-28127 GCA_033795365.1 Shinella sp. | reverse complement strand
TGGGTGGCGAGAGGGTCCGTCCGGAAACGGAAGCGCCTCGCCTTAATGTCCCTTGCGCGGCCATCGCAGAGAGACCGAAGTCGCGGATAGAAACCGCCGAACGGGGCACCGGGAGGTGTCAATTTATACTAACTTATACGAGGCAGCTTCCGGTGCCCCGTCCGATCCTCGGATCAGGTCCGAGGATGACGAATGGAGAATGAGGTAAAGCCACGGGCGGAAACGTCGCGTGGGTGAAGGTGTTTGTCGGCGGGAGTGTCGTCACAAGCCGTCCTCCTACCCGGAAAGGAACCTGTGGATATCGGGATGGAGAACAGGCCGGTAGCCGGCGTTGAGAGCGCCGAGCGTCGAGGGCGGCGTCAGGAGGCCTTCCGCCTCGATTGCGCCTTGCGCCGGCCGGTAGCCCTCTTGCGTCCAGCGGAAGAACCGGCCGCCGGCCACCGTGAAGGCGGCACCGGATGCGACCGCCACCGCGCCGTCCGGCAGGTCCGCCGCCGCGCATGCCAGCGGATGGATCCGTTTGCGCCCGCCAAAAAGCCGCTCGCCATGAAGGACGGCGTCGATCATGCCGGCGGAGAGCGCGGCCGTTCCGGCCGCGGCCGCCCAGCAGGCGCGGAAGCGTTCCGCCTCGGCCCGCCTGCAGAAGAAGCAGGGGCGATGCCCTGCGGCAAGCGCCACCGCCTCGTCGAGAAAGAACAGCTCCGTCCAGCTCCGCCCGCCCATGACCTCGCGCCGGCGTTCTCCGAAGTCGCAGGCGCATATCAGCCAGGCCTTCGAGGCCCAGCGCCGCTTCGAAAGCAATTTCGTCGCCGGATCGTGGATGATCCCCCTGTTCCCCGTGAACATCCCCCTCTGGGCTATCGCCACGATCTCCCCGAAGGGCGTCACCCTGTTCTGAAGAGGCCTCCCGCTCCCCTTTGGGCTTTCCTGCTCGCGCATGATCATGCCGCCTTTCCCGCCTGCCTCCGGCCCAGCCTATCACGAACAGGCCCGCCCCTCTCACCCCGCCGGGCGCAGGAGGCGCAGCGCGTTGATGGTGACGAGCACAGTGGCGCCGGTATCGGCGAGGATCGCCGGCCAAAGGCCGGTGATGCCGGCGATCGTCGTCACGAGGAACACCGCCTTCAGCCCGAGCGCGATCGTGATGTTCTGGAAGATGTTGCGCATGGTGCGTTTCGAAAGATCGACCATCCGCGCCACGTCGCCGACCCGGCCGTGGAGGATCGCCGCATCGGCCGTTTCCAGCGCGACATCCGTTCCCCCGCCCATGGCAATGCCGGCATCCGCCATGGCGAGAGCCGGCGCATCGTTGATGCCGTCGCCCACCTTGGCGACGACGAAACCTTCCTTCTTCAGCTCGCCGACGATGCGGCTCTTGTCCTCAGGCATCAGCTCGGCGCGCACCTCCATGCCGAGCTCCCCGCCGATCGCCGCCGCCGTCCGCCTGTTGTCGCCCGTCAGCATCATCGTGCGGATGCCGGCATCGACCAGCGCCTTGAGACCGGCCCTGGCATCCGTTCGGGGTTCGTCGCGCATGGCGATCGCGCCTGCCAGGACATCGCCGACGAGAAGGACGGAGACGGTCTTTCCCTCGTCGTTCAGCCGGGCGATACGCTCCTCTTGCGCGGCGGAGAGCGGCGCCCTTTCGGCGGCGGCCTTCGGAGAGGCGAAGAACACCGCCCGCCCCTCCACCGTCGCGCTGACACCCTTGCCGCCAAGCGCCCTGCCATCGATGGCGGCGGGGATATCGATGCCGTCCCCTTCCGCCCGGGCGAGGACGGCAAGCGCCAGCGGGTGGCTCGATCCGGCTTCCAGCGCCGCGGCGAAACGGAGTACATCCTTCTCCCCGAGATCGAAGGGCACGATGTCCGTCACCTTCGGCCTGCCTTCCGTCAGCGTGCCCGTCTTGTCGAAAGCGACCGCCGTGATCCTGCCGAGCGTCTCGAGCACTGCGCCGCCCTTCATCAGCAGGCCGCGGCGCGCGCCGGCGGAAAGCGAAGCGGCGATCGCGGCCGGCGTCGAGATGACGAGCGCGCAGGGGCAACCGATCAGCAGGATTGCCAGTCCCTTGTAGACCCACTCGCCCCAGGCGCCCGCGAAAAAGAGCGGCGGCAAGATCGCGACCAGCGCTGCTACCGCCACCACGCCGGGGGTATAATAGCGGGAGAAGCGGTCGATGAAGCGTTCCGTCGGGGCCTTCGCTTCCTGCGCCTCCTCCACCATCTTGACGACGCGGGCGATCGTATTGTCGGCGGCAGCCGCCGTGACGCGGACGCGAAGCGCCGCGTCGCCGTTCACGGTTCCGGCGAAGACCGCGTCCTCGACACCCTTGCGCACCGGCGTGCTTTCGCCCGTCACCGGCGCCTCGTCGATCGCGCTTTCGCCGGAAAGGATCACGCCGTCGGCGGAGATGCGGTCGCCGGGGCGCACCAGGATCACCGAACCGACCCGAAGCGTTTGCGCGGGCACCTCCCGGGTCCTGCCGCCCTCCTCCAGAAGCGCGCTCTTCGGCACGAGCGAGGCGAGCGAGCGGATGCTTTCGCGCGCCTTGCCGGCGGCGACCCCTTCCAGGAGCTCGCCCACGAGGAACAGGAAGACCACCGCCGCAGCCTCCTCCGACGCATCGATGATCACCGCGCCGACCGCGGCGATGGTCATCAGCATCTCGATCGAGAACGGCGTGCCCGCCAGCGCCGCCATGATCGCGCGGCGCGCGATCGGCACCAGGCCGACGAACATGGCAACGACGAAGGCATAGCTCGCGGTTGCGGGAAAGAGATGGCCCACGCCATAGGCCGCCACCAGCGCGGCACCGGCCGCGATCGTCAGACGGCCCTTCCCGCTCCTCCACCAGGGGCCGCTCGTCGGGCCGTGGTCGTATCCGTGCAGGCCTTCGATCGTGCCGCGTTCCGGCCCCTCCTCGGCGTGGCCTTCCGGATGCGCGTGATCGTGGGAATGGCCCCGGCCGCAAGCCGGGCCGTGGGAATGAGAATGAGCGGCATCGCGGCTGCCGGCGCCCTGCCCTTGCGGCACATCGAGAGCCGCGACCGTATAGCCGAGACCCGCGACCTTCTTCTCGATCGCCTTGAGATCGGCGCCCGTTCCGTGCTCCACCAGCATCGACCCCGCAGTCACGGATACGGAGACGTCCCTGACGTCGGGCATCCGCCTTACGGCCGTGTCGATCTTGCCGGCACAGGATGCGCAATCCATCCCGCCGATCCTGAATCGCGTCTGCATCGCTTCGCTCATCGAAAGGTCCTTTCCTTCTCGGACCCAGATGTAGGACCTCTAGCAACTAGAGCTGCAAGAGGAAGATTCGACTATTTTCGTTTTCATGCGGCAGCGGGCGCGCCACTTCATATGCTGCGCAAACAATTCCGCGGCCCGGCTCTTATGAACTTTTGATATCAAAGGCTTGCCGTCCCAATCGAATTCCTACGAGGGAGGGTGCTAGCCTCCGGCATCGTCAATCAAGGTTTCGAGGCGATGATCACGAAAGAAAAATATCCGACGCAGCCCTTCTCGACGCGGCTGATCTTCGCAAGACAGCGGGTGCTGGATAGTGCCGCCGCCGGCAGGACACTGCGCGGGAAAAGACCGAATGCCGTCCGCGCCCGGCAGAGGCGCGCACTCCGCCATATCGCGGCCATCGCGCTCATCTTCTGCGGTATCGCCTGGCTGATCATCGGCGGCTGATCTTCGGTCCTCCACCATGACCCTAACCGTGAACCTATCCCCCCGACCGCCCACCGATCTGCCGGAAACGGCGGCAGAGGACGAGATCGGCGATGCGGTCGCAAGCCTTGCCGGGCGGCTGATGGCGGCGCGCATCCTTCGCGAACATCATGTCTGGGAAGCGCTGCGCTGCCTGCCTTCACTGCAAGAGCTGCGGCGGGAACCATCCTCGCTTGCGCGCTTCAGGACGCTGATGGCGAGCGATGCGCTCGTCGAGGCGGTCCTCTTCCTCATCGCCGCCGCCCGTCCGGCCTGCCGGATCGCCGACCTCGCCGGCAGGCCCGGCGCCTGGCTCTGCCGGATCGCCGTCACGGGTGGCTGCGCAACGGCTGACAACCGGCAGTGCTTCGTATCCGCCAGCCATCGCGACCGGGCCGCCGCCCTCCTCTCAGCCCTTCTGGCAAGCCATGGCGCGAACGCTCGCTATCGAGGATCCTGACATGCCCTATGCCCTGCAAAGCCCGCTGCTTACCGGAGGTACAGCCTGCGATCTCGTTACACCCTTCGCAGAGAACGGCGAACTCGATCGTGTCGGGCTGATGGCGCTGGTCGAATGGCAGATCCTGAGCGGCATTTCCGCCATTGCGGTCTGCGGCGAGCCGGGCGAGGCCGCAACGCTCAGCCGCGAGGAGCGCGCGGCGGTCATCCGCATCGCCGTCGAGGCCGCCGAGAGGCAGGTGCCGGTCATCGCCGGCACAGGCACCAATGCGACCGCCTCGACCATCACGCTGACGGCCGACGCGAAAGCGCTGGGTGCCGATGCCGCCATGATCGTCACGCCCTATTACAGCAAGCCGACGCAGGAGGGCATCTTGCACCATTTCGAAGCGGTCGCCGCCGCCGTCGACATTCCGATCGTCATCTGCAACGCGCCGGGACGCTCGGCATGCGATCTCTCGCCGCGAACGCTGGAGCGGCTCGCCGCGATCCCGTCGGTCGTCGGGCTCCAGGACTGCACCGGCGATATCGGCCGGCTGGTCCGGATGCCGCGCGCCGTGCGCGAACGGCTCGTGCACTATTCCGGCCACGACCTCACCGCGCTGGCCTTCAACCTTTCGGGCGGCGCGGGCTCGATCTCGGCTGCGGCCAATGTCGCGCCGCGACTGGTATGCGCCATGCATCATGCGCTCAGAACCGGAAATGTCGACGCGGCACTTGCTCTCGGCGAGCGTCTCGGCCCGCTTCTGCAGGTTCTGGAAAAGGAGCCCGGACCGGCGGCAATCAAGCACGCGGTTCATCTCGTTCACGGGATCGGTTCACGGGTCCGGCTGCCGCTCACCTCCATATCTCCCGATACGGCCGCCGCCATCCGCATGGCGCTGGCTCCCCTGCCTGAATGCTCCGAGCGCCGCCGCAAGCAAGCGGTCTGACAACGAAAGGATACGACCATGAGGCCCCCATTTCACCTCCATGCCCCGGCGCCTGCGCCGCGGCTGCAGTCCGGCCGGCAGAGCAAGCAGCACCGGCAGGATAAGGACCGGAACGAAACAGGCCCCGTCTGGTTCGCCTGCCGCGAACTCGGCATCCGGCTCGGCGCGGTGCTTCTGCTCGCCGGCCTGATCCAGCAGTTCCTGACATGGACGACGCCTTGAGAAGCCGAGACTTCACGACAGCAAAGGACCTGCAACATCATGACAAGCCTGCAGTATCGACAACGAAGCTTCCCCTCCTCCGCCCGTTTCACCGTCGGGCGGGATCATCACGGCTGGTGGGTGGTGCAAGACCGCCTCAGGCGCATCGGCGGCCTCTTTGCCAATGAGGACGCGGCCCTGCATTTCGCCGCGGGGGAAAGCGACCACAACCCCGCGGAGGTCTGCCGGGCGCCGGAAGGCGTCTGCGTGGAGCTGGAACCGGCGGCAAGAACCCGCCCGGCCCGTTCGGGGGCAAGGCGGGCAGGTTCCCGGCAACATTCGCGGGCCTGATCCGGCCGCATCCTCCGGCCTATTCGGCCACCTGCTCGGCCCAGGCCTTCCTGCCGCTCTCCCCGTTCAGGAACGGCAGGGCGGTGGCGACCAGGGCAGGCGAAGAGAAGGCCTCGTAATGCGTGAGGTCGGGCAGGATCGCCAGGCGGTTCTTCGAGATGTTCTCGCGCATCCAGCCCGCATCCTTCAGGCCGCCGCCGAGCTTCTGGTAGAATTCGACGATGTGTTCCGGCCGGATCATGTCGCTGTCGCCATAGACCAGCATCACCGGCATCCTGAGCTTGGCGACGGCGTCGGAGTAGTCGTAGTCCCGGCGCATCAGGTCGCCCATCGCATCAAGCAGCTTCGGGAATTCCGCAACGTCCGGGGCGACCGCCGCATAGGACTGGTACATCGGCGTCTCCTTCATCATCTCCGCCATGCCGGCGCCGACGGCCTCCTGCTGCGGGATCATCTCGGGAAAGAAGCCGCTCCTGGCGAAGGGGGCGGATGCGATCACCAGCCGGCGGACCTTTTCGGGTGCCTGGGCCGCCATCTGAAGCGCGATCCCCCCGCCGAAGGAATAGCCAAGCACGTCGACCTGATCGTAGCCCAGCTCCTCCACCAGCTGCCCCATGTCGGCGCCGATCGCCGCAATATCGATCGGACGGTCGCCGAGCGGGGTGCGGCCGTGGCCCTGAAGATCGACGCCGATCACCTGCCGGCTCTCCTGCAGCGTCTTCAGGTTCTCGCCGAACATCTCGATCGTGCCGAGGCCGCCGTGGAGCAGGAGCAGCGGCTCGCCCTCGCCGCGGATCTCATAATAGTAGTTTATGCCGTTGACGGCGATCTGGCCGGATTTGTCGGGCTTTCCGACGATCTTCTGCAAAGAGTTCTCGCCCGCCTCCCCGGCTGCTGCGGCAGGCAGCGCAACGACGGCAAGGACTGCGGTCAGCAGGGCGATCAGCATCATTTTCGGCATGTCCATTCTCCTCTTCATCCGTGGGACGATCCCGGTTCATGCATCGAGGACGCCCCGCCCGCGCCGATACCGACAGGCACTCGAAAATTTTTCATCCGAATCCTGCCAGCCGGCTGACAATCCGATTCAAGCGCCTGAGAAGCTGATTCCGCTTCGCCGGACAACCCCTTGCAACGAAAGGCAATCAGCGGAAGCGACGCCGGCGCAACCGAACCTTAACCGCCCCATGCGATCATGGCGGGTAAACCATAGAGCGACGAGAAGAGCGATGACGATCAGCTTTTCCTACACCCACTACGATCTCGGGGATCAGCGCAAAGGGGCGGTCGTAGAGATCTCGCTTACGGCGATCGCGAATGTGCGGCTGATGACGCATGCCAATTTCGACCTGTTCAGGAATGCGCGCAAGCACCAGTTCCTCGGCGGCGTCGCGAAGAAATCGCCGATCCGGCTGACGATACCGCAGTTCGGCCATTGGCATCTGGTGGTCGACATGGAGGGACATTCCGGCAAGGCGGAATCGTCGTTGAAGCTCATCGCGCCGCCGAAGCCGCAGCCTGCACCCCGCTTCAATACTGTTTCGTGAGAGGAAGACGGGTCAGCCGCGCTCGCGGCGAAGCTTTGCCCACCATTCGAGCCGCTTCCTGATCTCGCGCTCGAAACCGCGCTCCGGTGGATCGTAGAAGGTCTGGCGGCCCATCTTCTCCGGAAAATAGTCCTGCCCCGAAAAGGCGTCCGGCTGGTCGTGGTCGTAGCGGTAGCCGTCGCCGTAGCCTTCGCCCTTCATAAGTTTCGTCGGCGCATTGAGGATATGCTTCGGCGGCAGCAGGGAGCCGTTCTCCTTGGCCGCCCGCGTCGCCGCCTTGAAAGCGGTATAGACGGCATTGGATTTCGGCGCGGTGGCGAGATAGACGCAGGCCTCGGCAAGCGCCAGCTCGCCTTCCGGAGACCCCAGGAAGTCATAGGCGTCCTTGGCGGCATTGGCGACGACGAGGGCCTGCGGATCGGCAAGGCCGATATCCTCGACCGCCATGCGCACCAGCCGGCGCCCGAGGAAGAGCGGATCCTCCCCGGCGTCGAACATCCGGGCGAGATAATAGAGCGCGGCATCGGGGTCCGACCCGCGGACGGACTTGTGAAGCGCGGAGATGAGATTGTAGTGCCCGTCCTGCGCCTTGTCGTAGACCGGAGCGCGGCGCTGGACGATGCGGAAAAGGTCATCCTGGCCGAAGGTCTCGCCCGGACGCGCCGCCCGCCAGACCTCCTCGGCAAGCGTCAGGACGGCACGCCCGTCCCCGTCGGCCATGCGGATGAGCGAGGCGCGCGCATCCGCATCGAGAGGCAGCGACTTGGCTTCGGCCTCTTCCGCCCGCTGCAGAAGCTCCTCGAGGCTTTCCTCGTCATGCGGCTTGAAGGTCAGCACGCGGGCACGGGAGAGGAGCGCGGCATTGAGCTCGAAGGACGGGTTCTCCGTCGTCGCGCCGACGAGGATGATCGTGCCGTCTTCCATGACGGGCAGGAAGCTGTCCTGCTGGGCGCGGTTGAAGCGGTGGATCTCGTCGACGAAAAGCAGCGTCTGCCGCCCGCCCATGCGCCGCTGGCGCGCCGCCTCGAAGACTTTCTTCAAGTCCGCGACACCGGAGAAGATCGCCGAAATCTGCTCGAAAGCCAGGTTCGCATCCCCCGAAAGCAGGCGCGCCACGGTCGTCTTTCCGGTTCCGGGCGGCCCCCAGAAGATCATCGAGCCGAGCGAGCCCGCCTCGATCATGCGCGAGAGCACGCCGTCTTCGCCCGTCAGGTGCGGCTGGCCGGTCACTTCCTTCAGCGTGCGGGGACGCAGGCGGTCGGCGAGCGGCCGCTTCGCCGCCATGTCCTCCGGTTCCTTGGGGGCGAAAAGGTCGCTCATCGGAAGAACTGGCGGATGCGCTGGCCGTCGCGCTCGATCTCGACGCGCCAGATCGACGGGTCTTCGCCGGCAAGGGAGGCGAGCGTTTCGGTGGAGGTTACGGGCGTGCCGTTGAGATCGACGATGATGTCGCGCGGCTTGAGGCCGATCCGGGCGGCGGGCGAACCGCGATTGACATCGGTGACCACGACCCCGGTGGCGCTCGCCGGCATGCGAAGCTCCTCCGCCAAACGCGGAGAAAGATTGGCGACCACGGCGCCGGAGAAGGGATTGCGCCCTTCGATCAGCCGTTCGTCGCGCGGCGTGGTCTCGGGAGCACGGTCGAGAGCGATCGTCAATTCCCGCTCCTCGCCATTGTCGCTGACGGAGAGCTTCGCCTGTCCGCCGATGCCGACGGTCGCGAGCCGGTAGCCGAGCGCATCGGGATGCTCGACAGGAATGCCGTTGACGGCAAGCACGACCTCGCCGGGCTTCAGGCCCGCCTTCTCGGCAGGACTGCCGGGAATAACGTTCGAGACGAGCGCGCCGCGGGCGCGCGAAAGCCCCAGCGCCTCGGCGACCTCGGAGGTGACGGGATCGAAGGTCGCGCCGACGAAGGGCCTGTCGAAGCTGGTGCTGCCGCCTTCGGCGCTCGCGACGAAGGCCTTCACCAGATTGGCGGGAATGGCGAAGCCGACGCCATTGGAGCCGCCGCCGCGCGAGAAGATCGCGGTGTTGATGCCGATCAGCTCGCCCTTCATGTTGATGAGGCCACCGCCGGAGTTGCCGGGATTGATCGAGGCATCCGTCTGGATGAAAAAGCCGAAGTCGCCGGCCTTCACCTGATTGCGCGCCAGCGCCGAAACGATGCCGCTCGTCACCGTCTGGCCGACGCCGAAGGGATTGCCGATCGCCAGCACGAGGTCTCCGACCTCCACCGCATCGCTGTCGCCGAGCGGCATGATCTCGAAATCCTCCCTGGCTTCGATCTTCAGGACGGCAAGGTCGACCCGGTCGTCCTTCAGCACCACCTTGCAGGGAAACTCGCGTCCGTCGGCGAGCGCGACCTTGATGTCGTCCGCACCTTCGATGACGTGGTTGTTGGTGACGACGATGCCGCTCTTGCCGACGATGACGCCGGAGCCGAGGGAGGACTGCTTCTCCGAACGGTTCGGCATGCGCTGACCGAAGAACTCCTCGAAGAAGGGATCGCCGTCGAAGATGGTGCGGCGCTGGACCATGCGTTCCGCATAGACATTGACCACGGCATTGGCGGTCTGCTTGACGAGCGGGGCAAAGGAGAGCTGCATCTCCGTGCGCGACTGTGGCACGGTCCTGGCGGCGTCCTGCGCCAGGGCGGGAGTGATGACGAGGACTGCGAGGGTAAGCGTCAGAAAGGCGCGGTTGCGGATGGACATGATGTGCATTCTCCTGATTTGCCTCGCAAGGTTCAGATAGGATTTCGCGCGAAAAAAGGCAAACGGCTCCAATCCGCAAACTCACGGAGAATGCACGAAAACGTGGTCGCGCGCATCTTTCGCCGTGATCGAAACTCTGATCTCGTCAATTTCGTTATCCCGCATATAATGCTGCAGGCTTCGAAGGAAATGTGCCATGTCACGCTACCGCCCACCCGCCATTCCGGCGTCCGAAATCACGCCGGAAGGCTTCTTCCTGAACAGGCGCGCCTTCATCGGCGCGGCAGCCGGCGGTTTGATGGCGGCGAGCGCCGGGCTCGCTGAGGCGGCCGCGTTGAAGGCTGCGGAAAGCCCGTACAAGGTGGATGAGAAGCTCACGCCGGAAAAAGACGTGACCAACTACAACAATTTCTACGAATTCGGGCTCAACAAGGAGGATCCGGCCGCACTTTCCGGAGACTTCAAGCCCGCACCCTGGACGGTCAAGATCGACGGCATGGTCGGCAAACCAAAGGAGTTCGGGCTGGAGGAGCTGCTTTCGATGCCGCTCGAAGACCGGATCTACAGGATGCGGTGCGTCGAGGCCTGGTCCATGGTCATTCCATGGGTCGGCTTTCCCCTCGCCTCGCTACTCGAGCAGGTGGAGCCGCTCGGGAGCGCGAAATACGTCGCTTTCGAAACCGTCGTGCGGCCGGAGGAGATGCCGGGGCAGAAGGGTTACTTTCAGTCGCTTTCCTGGCCCTATGTCGAGGGCCTGCGGCTGGACGAGGCCCGCCATCCGCTGACGATCCTCTCCGTCGGGCTTTACGGCAAGACCCTGCCCAACCAGAACGGTGCCCCGGTCCGGCTGGTCGTGCCGTGGAAATACGGATTCAAGGGCATCAAATCGATCGTGCGCATCTCGCTTGTCGAGGAACAGCCGCCGTCGACCTGGAACCTGACGGCACCGAACGAATACGGTTTCTATGCCAATGTGAACCCGGCGGTCGATCATCCCCGCTGGAGCCAGGCGAGCGAAAACAGGATCGGCGAAGGCGGCTTCTTCGGCGCCAACCGGCGTGAGACCCTGCCCTTCAACGGCTATGGCGACGAGGTGGCGTCGCTTTATGCCGGCATGGATCTGCGGGCCAATTTCTGATGCCTTTCCTTCCAACCCTGCCGAAACGGTATCACACGGCCTCCGTATGGGCGCTTTACGCGATCGGCTTCATCCCGGCGGCATACGGCTTCTATCTCGGCGCGACCGGCGGGCTGCCGGGCAATCCGGTGAAGGAATTCGAGCACCTGCTCGGCATCTGGGCGCTGCGCTTCCTCGTGGCGACGCTCGCGGTCACGCCGATCCGCGATCTCTTCGGCGTCAACTGGCTGCGCTATCGCCGGGCGCTGGGGCTGCTGGCCTTCTGGTACGTGCTGATGCACTTCCTGACCTATATGGTGCTCGACCAGTATCTGAATTTCGATGCGATCATCGCGGATATCGTGAAGCGGCCGTTCATCACCATCGGCATGGCCGGGTTCGTGATGCTGATCCCGCTGGCGCTGACCTCGAACGGCTGGTCGATCCGCCGGCTCGGCAACCGCTGGAACAAGCTGCACAGGCTCGTCTACATCATCGCGGCGGCCGGGGCGCTGCATTTCGCGATGTCGGTCAAGGTCGTCGGGCTCGAGCAGATGATCTATATCGCTCTCGTAACACTGATGCTTGTCTATCGGCCCGTGCGGCGGCCTATCCTGCGATGGAAACGAGGAAATCCGGAAGTCGCGCAGCACGCCGCCAAGGTGTGAGCACCGAAACCGGCGCGGTCTCATCCCCGCATCCTGAAGCCGAGTTATCCTCGGTGCAAACAGGGATGCGAACCAATGCCGGAAAGCGATAGTCTTGAACGAAAACTGATCCTGATGCGGCTGACCTTTGCGGCGGAAAGCCTCAAATATATTGTCAAAGCCAATTTCAATCCGAACCAGCCGCGCATACCCGCCGACAATCCTGGCGGCGGACGCTGGACGGATGGGCTTGCGCAGCCCGCGTCGTATAAGCCGGAAGATTTCATCGATCTCCGTCGGGAAGAAGGGAAGCGGGGTGCGCACACAATTTTGCACCACGTCGGGAAAACCGACAGCGAACTCGTTGCCAGAATGGGGCCTCCGCTCAGGTGGTGGCAAGCGTTCGGGGTCGTCATGTATCGCAACGGAACCTTCTTCTCTATCGAAGACGCCAATACTTATGTTAATGATACGTTGCGTCAAAACGCGGGTATTGTCGCTGCGGTTGCAGATGGTCGCTTGGAACGCGCATTCTTGAAAATGCGGGTCGGCAGAAAGATTGGACGAGAGGCATTTCGTTTCGATGAATATAGCGAGTTGCAGGGTATTACCCCGGCACGCTCGACGATTTCATCTCTTTCGTGAAACGCGTCGAGAACAGGGAGACCGGCGACCACGAGCTTGAGATGCTCTGGCGCCGTTCGGGAGCCGATTTCGGCGGTCCCGCGCCAGCACTGCGCATTCTCCTGACGCGCGCGCGCTTGCCGAAAAGGAGGGACCGGATGGCAGTCTCTATAAGAAGCGCCCGAAGTGGAATACCGAGCCAAGTCCCAAGAGTTTGCTTTAGTCTTTTGCTTTTACGCATGTCGTACCGCAAAACCGTAGCACAGCTTTGCGCGACATCATTGGGGTCAAGGCAAGCGTCCATATAATCAAACGAGCAAGGCCGGAGGTCTCCCTCCGGCCTTGTTCGTTCGATGCGATTGTGAGCTGAAAAATCAGGCTGCTTCGGCGGCTTCCGCTTCAGCGGCGACGCGAGCCTTGTCGGCTGCGCCCTTGGCGTCGACGTCGCGGTCGACGAACTCGATCACGGCAAGAGCCGCATTGTCGCCGTGGCGGAAGCCCGCCTTCATGATGCGAAGGTAGCCGCCGTTGCGGTTGGCGTAGCGGGTCGCGATCGCGTCGAAGAGCTTCGAGACGACGGCGACGTCACGGATCTGCGAGATCGCCTGGCGGCGGGCATGCAGATCGCCGCGCTTGCCGAGCGTGACGAGCTTTTCCACGATCGGGCGAATTTCCTTCGCCTTCGGGAGCGTGGTGACGATCTGCTCATGCTGGATGAGCGAGGCAGCCATGTTGGCGAACATCGCCTTGCGGTGGCTGGCGGTTCTGTTCAGCTTGCGGCCGGCTTTCTGGTGGCGCATTGCTTTTCTCCTTTAGTGCAGGTTCCCTCAACTCTTGCGGGCCTGCCGTTTCCTGGCACATACAGGCGACATGCCTGCTGTTTGACTGGGAAAAGGCAGCGGGTTTCCCTGCCTTTTTATTTAGTTTGTCGGTCGCAGCATGCGGGCGGAAAACCGCTTCACACTTTTCCTCATGCCGCTCAATACTGGTCTTCGTAACGCTTTGCGAGATCTTCGATGTTCTCGGGCGGCCATGCCGGCACTTCCATGCCGAGGTGCAGGCCCATGGAAGCGAGAACTTCCTTGATCTCGTTCAGCGACTTGCGACCAAAGTTCGGCGTGCGAAGCATTTCCGCCTCGGTCTTCTGAATGAGATCGCCGATATAGACGATGTTGTCGTTCTTCAGGCAGTTGGCCGAACGGACGGAAAGCTCCAGTTCGTCGACCTTCTTGAGAAGCGCCGGATTGAAGGCGAGTTCGGTGACGGACTCTTCCTCGGTTTCCTTCTGCGGCTCGTCGAAGTTGACGAAGACCGAGAGCTGGTCCTGAAGGATGCGGGCCGCAAACGCGATCGCATCTTCGCCGGTGACCGAACCGTCGGTTTCGATCGACATCGTCAGCTTGTCGTAGTCGAGAACCTGTCCTTCGCGGGTGTTTTCCACCTTGTAGGACACCTTCTTGACCGGCGAATAGAGGCTGTCGACCGGGATGAGGCCGATCGGCGCATCTTCCGAGCGGTTGCGCTCGGCCGGAACGTAGCCCTTGCCGTTGTTGACGGTGAACTCCATGCGGATTTCCGCGCCCTCGTCGAGGGTGCAGATGACATGGTTCGGGTTGAGGATCTCGATATCGCCAACCGTCTGGATGTCACCGGCGGTGACGACTCCCGGACCCTGCTTGCGCACGACCATGCGCTTTGCGTCGTCGCCATCCATCTTGATGGCGATTTCCTTGATGTTGAGCACGATGTCCGTCACGTCTTCCCGTACGCCCGGGATGGAGGAGAACTCGTGCAGTACGCCGTCGATCTGCACCGCGGTCACGGCCGCGCCGCGCAGCGACGACAGAAGAACGCGGCGAAGCGCGTTGCCGAGGGTGAGACCGAAGCCACGCTCCAGCGGCTCGGCAACAAGGTTCACCTTGGTGCGGCCCGAATTGGAGAATTCGACCTTGTTCGGCTTGATCAGTTCCTGCCAGTTTTTCTGAATCATATCTTTTGCCTTCCGTTCGCCGTCACCATCCAATCGTGGCGGCCGAGCCTTGAAGAGCCGGAAGAGCGACGATGCGCTTGCCGGCTTGTTGAATGCGAATGATCAGACGCGGCGCTTCTTGCGCGGACGGCAGCCATTGTGCGGGATCGGGGTCACGTCACGGATGGACGTGATCATGAAGCCCGCAGCCTGAAGAGCGCGCAGGGCCGACTCACGGCCGGAACCCGGACCGCAGACTTCGACTTCCAGCGACTTCATGCCGTGTTCCTGGGCCTTCTTGGCGCAGTCTTCGGCAGCGATCTGGGCTGCGAACGGGGTCGACTTGCGCGAACCCTTGAAGCCTTTGGCGCCGGCCGACGACCAGGCAATCGCATTGCCCTGAGCGTCGGTGATGGTGATCATCGTGTTGTTGAACGACGAATTGACGTGAGCAACACCCGAGGTGATGTTCTTGCGTTCGCGACGGCGGACGCGGGTGGCTTCCTTGGCCATGATAGTCCTTTCACTGATCTCGACACCGCCGTAATTCCAGCGGCTCCACCGGGCGGGATAAAGCTTCCTGCCCTGAATCCTAAAACATGCACCTCGTCACCAAGGACTCCGGTGCGGCGATATCGTCACTGCCGTAACGCCAGCAGCTCCACCGAATGAGGCCAACCGTCCTGAGACGGCCCGCTGGAATACCAGCGGCGGGAGCCTCGCTCGAAACCCAAAAGAGGCCGGCGCTTCGCGCCAGCCTCCCTTTCCCCGTTTCGGGGGAATTACTTCTTCTTGCCTGCGATCGCCTTTGCCGGGCCCTTGCGGGTGCGGGCATTGGTGTGCGTGCGCTGGCCGCGGACCGGAAGGCCGCGACGATGGCGCAGGCCGCGATAGCAGCCGAGGTCCATCAGACGCTTGATGTTCATCGACGTCTCGCGACGCAGGTCGCCTTCGACCTGATAGTCGCGGTCGATGGTTTCGCGGATCTGCAGGATTTCCGCGTCCGTCAGCTCATGCACGCGGCGATCGGCCGGAATACCGACCTTCTCGATGATCTCCCGTGCGAATTTCGGACCGATCCCGTGGATATAGCTCAGTGCGATTACGACGCGCTTCGCGGTCGGGATGTTGACGCCAGCGATACGTGCCACGCCTGTTCTCCTTGCTTCCAGTTGCCGTCACGGCAAGAGGTTCTTCATTCATACGGCCCCGAAGGCCGCCCGTTCAACATTGAGGTTCGGGACACGCCAGAAACGACCGCACCCGGACTTCGCTCTTCGAAATCCGCGCCGATCGCTCTCTATGTCGCGAGTTGGCGCTGTCTTAAGGGGAATCGGCCGGAAAAGTCAACTCCCCGACCGGCCCTTTTTGGCCTAAAGCGGACCGCACGCCAAAGGATTCGTGCGGTTCGCCTTGGATCTTCGGTTTTTTCGCATCCCGTTCTCCCGAAACCGCTACGCGCTTTCGGACGACATGCATCAGGCCGCGGCGTGAGCCAGAATGTCGGCGATCTCGGACGTGACTTTGTCCACGCTCGCCATGCCGTCGACCGTCTTCAGCTTGCCTGTACCGGCATAATAGCTCGAAAGCGGCGCCGTCTTTTCCCGGTATTCCGCGAGACGGCGCTTGAAGGCGTCCGGATTGTCGTCGGAGCGGACCTTGCCGCCGGCGGCGATCGTTTCGGCGACGCGGTTTTCCATGCGCTTGACGAGCGCATCCTCATCGACCTTCAGCTCGATCACCGCGTCCAGGCGCAAGCCTTTGCCGGCGAGGATGCGGTCGAGAGCTTCGGCCTGGGGAACCGTGCGGGGATAGCCGTCGAGGATGAAACCCCTGGCACAGTCCGGCTCACCGATTCGGTCGGAAACGATCTCGTTGACGATGTCGTCGGAGACGAGCTGGCCCGCATCCATCACGGCCTTCGCCCGCTTTCCGACTTCGGTTTCGGCGGCGACGGCAGCCCGCAGCATGTCCCCCGTGGAAAGCTGCGGAATACCGTGCTTTTCCGTCAGAAGCTTGGCTTGCGTTCCCTTGCCAGCTCCCGGCGGCCCCAAAAATATAAGTCTCATCGTCCCCTCTTTCCTCCGCGCAACTTGGACTTCTTGATCAGCCCCTCATATTGCTGGGCAATCAGGTGACCCTGTACCTGTGCTACAGTATCGAGGGTAACGCTGACAACAATCAAAAGCGACGTACCACCAAGGTAGAACGGCACGCCGGTCTGGGCGATCAGAATTTCCGGAAGAATGCAGACGAAGACGAGGTAGAGGGCGCCGACGACCGTGATACGGGTCAGCACGTAGTCGATGTACTCGGCGGTGCGTTCGCCCGGGCGGATGCCCGGAATGAAGCCGCCGTGCTTCTTCAGATTGTCCGCCGTGTCCTTCGGATTGAAGACGATGGCCGTATAGAAGAAGGCGAAGAAGGCGATCATCGCGGCATAGAGCGCCATATAGAGCGGCTGGCCGTGGCCGAGCGCTGCGACGATCGTCGTCGCCCAGCCGGGCAGATCGGTCGAGTTCGAGAAACCGGCAAGCGTTGCCGGCAGGAGCAGCAGCGACGAAGCGAAGATCGCGGGGATGACGCCGGCCGTGTTGAGCTTCAGCGGCAGGTGCGACGTGTCGCCCTGGAACATGCGGTTGCCGACCTGGCGCTTCGGATACTGGATCAGCAGGCGGCGCTGCGCGCGTTCGACGAAGACGATGACCGCGATGACGGCGATCGCCATGACGACGACGGCGAAGATGATGCCGACGGAAAGCGCACCGGTGCGGCCGAGTTCCAGCGTTCCGGCGAGAGCCGTCGGCAGATGCGCGACGATGCCGGCGAAGATGATCAGCGAGATGCCGTTGCCGATGCCGCGCGAGGTGATCTGCTCGCCGAGCCACATCAGGAACATCGTGCCGCCGAGCAGCGAGATGACGGCCGAAATGCGGAAGAACCAGCCCGGATCGTTGACGATGCCGGTACCGCTCTCAAGTCCGATCGCGATCGTATAGGCCTGCAGCGCCCCCAGCAGCACCGTGCCGTAGCGGGTATACTGATTGATGATCTTGCGACCCTGCTCGCCTTCCTTCTTCAACTGTTCCAGCGAGGGAACGACGGAGGTCATGAGCTGCACGATGATCGAGGCGGAGATATAGGGCATGATGCCGAGCGCGAAGATCGCCATGCGCTCGACGGCGCCGCCTGCGAACATGTTGAAAACGCCGAAGATGCCGCCGGCCTGGCCCTGGAAGGCCTGCGCGAAGGCATCGGGATTGACGCCCGGAAGCGGAATATAGGTGCCGAGCCGGTAGACGAGCAGCGCGCCCAGGGTGAACCAGAGCCGCTTCTTCAGATCCTCCGCCTTGGCGAAGGTCGAAAAATTGAGATTGGAGGCAAGTTGTTCCGCTGCCGAAGCCATGCATTTCTCCGTTCGCCGGTCTCCGGCGGCGCAGGAAAAACGCTGCTGCGGAAAACGGCTTACCCGTTTGCGCATCCCTGCCCGGCCTCTGCCGGACATCGGTCCTGCGCTTCAAATTCTTCTTGCCGGGATCCGTCGCAAAGGACGACCGCCGGTCGATCGGAGGCTAAACCTTGGGAAACGCGGATTGTCAAGCAATCCTGGCCTCACCGTGGTCTCTGGCTTCCGGAAGACATGCGGATATCGAATCCACCTGCCTGTGTGAGGCTCACATATGGGAGCAAAATCGCCCGGTGTGAAGCACACCGGGCGACAATTATCGGATTATTCAGCGGCTGCGGACAGCAGCTTGATCGAACCGCCGGCCTTTTCGATCTTCTCGATCGCCGACTTGGAGGCACCGGCGACTTCGATCGTCACCTTCGCCTTCAGCTCGCCGTCGGAAAGAACGCGAACGCCGTCCTTGGCGCGGCGGATGACGCCGGCCGCCTTGAGGGCTGCCGCATCGACGGTCGCCTTCGGATCAAGCTTCTTCGCGTCGATCGCCGTCTGGATGCGGCCGAGCGACACGACAACAAATTCGGACGCGAAGATGTTGGTGAAGCCGCGCTTCGGCAGGCGGCGGTAGATGGGCATCTGGCCGCCTTCGAAGCCGTTGATCGATACGCCGGAGCGGGCCTTCTGACCCTTCACGCCGCGACCACCGGTCTTGCCGGAGCCGGAGCCGATGCCGCGGCCAAGGCGCTTGCGGTTCTTGGACGAACCTTCGTTGTCCTTGATTTCATTCAGTTTCATGAGACTTACTCCCTCACTTCTCGTCGACGACGCGAACGAGGTGCTGGACGGCACGGATCATGCCGCGAACGGACGGCGTGTCTTCCAGCGTACGAACCCGGTGCATCTTGTTGAGACCGAGACCGATCAGCGTCTGGCGCTGAACGGCCGGGCGGCGGATCGGGCTGCCGATCTGCTCGACAGTGACCGTCTTCTTTGCGGTTTCCTTCTTGGCCATTGTCAGGCTCCCTTATTCTTCGGAAGCAACGCCGGCGGACGTACGGCGAGCCTGGAGGGTGGCATATTTCATGCCGCGCTGCGCTGCGATGTCCTTCGGGTGCATCTGGTTCTTCAGGGCGTCGAACGTGGCGCGAACCATGTTGTAGGGGTTCGAGGAGCCCGTCGACTTGGCGACGACGTCATGCATGCCGAGCGTTTCGAAGACGGCGCGCATCGGGCCGCCTGCGATGATGCCGGTACCGGGCTTTGCCGAACGCAGCAGCACCTTGCCGGCGCCGTGGCGGCCATGCACGTCGTGATGCAAGGTGCGGCCGGAGCGCAGCGGTACGAAGATGAGGTCGCGCTTGGCGGCTTCCGTCGCCTTGCGGATGGCTTCCGGAACTTCACGGGCCTTGCCGTGACCGAAGCCGACGCGGCCCTTCTGGTCGCCGACGACGACGAGAGCAGCAAAGCCGAAACGACGGCCGCCCTTCACCACCTTGGCGACGCGGTTGATTGCTACGAGCTTGTCGACGAATTCGCTGTCGCGCTCTTCACGGTTCTGGCGATCTTCGCGAGAACCCCTTCTTTCCTGTGCCATTGTCCTTTTCCTTTTTCTTTTCCGGGTGCAATCGGCAGATTGTCAAAAGTCGCCCCGCTTCCTTTCCGGAAATCGAAGCGACCAGCTTTCTTCCCAAACCATGTCTCCTGTCCGGGCGCGACGCCCGAACAGGACGATGGATCAGAAGTTCAGGCCACCTTCACGGGCAGCTTCGGCAAGTGCCTTGATGCGGCCGTGATAGATAAAGGCGCCGCGGTCGAAGACCACGTCCTTGATGCCGGCCTTGACGGCGCGCTCAGCAATGAGCTTGCCGACCGCAGCGGCGGCAGCGGTGTCGGCGCCCGTCTTCAGCGACGGACGCAGATCGGTGTCGAGCGTGGAGGCGGACGCAAGCGTCTTGCCGGCCACATCGTCGATAACCTGTACGTAGATGTTCTTCGACGAGCGATGAACCGACAGGCGCGGACGGCCGTTGGCGACCGCCTTGATTTGACGGCGCACGCGGTTGGCGCGACGCACAAGAGTATCTTTCCTGCTAGCCATTTCGCGTGATCCTTACTTCTTCTTGCCTTCTTTGCGGACGATCCGCTCTTCGGCATACTTGACGCCCTTGCCCTTGTAGGGCTCGGGACCGCGGTATTCGCGGATTTCCGCGGCAACCTGGCCGACCTGCTGTTTGTTGATGCCGGAGACGACGATTTCCGTCGGCTTCGGAACAGCGATCGAGATGCCTTCCGGCGTCTGGTAGACCACGTCATGGCTGAAGCCGAGTGCCAGCTGCAGGTTCTTGCCCTGCATGGACGCACGATAGCCGACGCCGTTGATTTCGAGCTTGCGCTCGTAACCGTCCTTGACGCCCTTGAGGATGTTCTCGATCATCGTGCGGGACATGCCCCACTTGGACCGTGCATCCTTGGTCTGGTTGATCGGCTGAACGACAACGCTGTTGTCCTCCAGCTTCACAGAAACCTCGTCGTTCGCGACGAAGAAAAGTTCACCCTTCGGGCCCTTCGCGGTCACTTTCTGGCCATCAACGGTGGCCGTGACACCTGCCGGAACCTGAACGGGCTTTTTACCGATACGAGACATGTTTTGATCCTGTCTGTTCGCTAGGGAGATCTATGCGCCGCCTTAGAAGACGGAGCACAGAACCTCGCCACCAACATTCTGTTCGCGTGCCTGGTGATCGGCCATCACGCCCTTCGGGGTCGAAAGGATGGTGATGCCGAGACCGTTCGCGACCTGCGGAATGGACTTGACCGAGACATAGACCCGGCGGCCCGGCTTGGAGACGCGGTCGATCTTGCGGATCACGGACGCGCCTTCGTAGTATTTCAGCTCGATGCTCAACTCGGCCTTGCCGTTGTCGAACTCGACTTCAGAGTATCCGCGGATGTAGCCTTCGGACTGAAGGACATCGAGAACGCGGGCGCGCAGCTTGGAAGCCGGCGTCGAAACGCTCGACTTGCGGCGCGCGGCGCCGTTGCGGATACGGGTGAGCATATCGCCCAAAGGATCAGTCATTGCCATGTGCCCGTCTCCTTACCAGCTCGACTTGACGACGCCCGGCACCTTGCCGAGGTTGCCCAGTTCACGCAGCGCAATACGCGACATCTTGAGTTTGCGATAAAATGCACGCGGACGACCCGTGACTTCGCAGCGGTTGCGAACCCGGGTCTTGGAGCCGTTGCGCGGCAGGGCGGCAAGCTTGATCGTGGCCTTGAACCGCTCTTCGATCGGAAGAGACTGATTCTGGATGATCGCCTTGAGGGCCGCACGCTTCGCGGCTTGGCTGGCAACCAGTTTGCGGCGGCGCTTGTTCTTTTCAACTGCGCTCGTTTTCGCCATAACAGTTATCCTTCTTTACGCTTGTCGTTACGGATTACTGGCGGAACGGGAAGTTGAACTCTTTCAGAAGAGCCCGAGCTTCGTCGTCCGTCTTGGCCGTCGTGCAAACGATGATGTCCATGCCCCACATCTGATCAACCTTGTCGTAGTTGATCTCAGGGAACACAATGTGCTCCTTGATGCCCATGGCGAAGTTGCCACGACCATCGAAGGACTTCGGGTTCAGACCGCGGAAGTCGCGCACGCGGGGGAGCGCGATGTTCACGAGGCGATCCAGAAATTCGTACATGCGTGCGCCGCGAAGCGTAACCTTGGCGCCGATCGGCATGCCTTCGCGCAGCTTGAAGCCGGCGATGGAGTTGCGGGCACGCGTGATGACCGGCTTTTGGCCGGCGATCGCTGCGAGATCGGCGGCAGCAACGGTGGGCTTCTTGGAGTCGCCCGTCGATTCGCCGACGCCCATGTTGATCACGATCTTGTCGAGGCGCGGGATCTGCATTTCGTTGGAGTAGGAAAACTGCTCCTGCAGCGCCTTGCGGATACGCTCGACATATTCCTTCTTGAGCCGCGGCTCGTACTTAGCGTCAGCCATCGATCGACACTCCCGAACGCTTTGCCACACGGACCTTCTTGTCGCCTTCGATCTTGAAGCCGACGCGGGTCGGCTTGCCGTCCTTCGGGTCGGCGATCGCGATGTTCGACAGATGGATGGAGGCTTCCTTGGTGATGATGCCGGCTTCCTGGCTCTGGGTCTGGCGCTGGTGGCGCTTCACCATGTTGATGCCCTTGACGACCGCGCGGTCTTCCTTCGGCAGCACCTGAGTGACTTCACCGGTGCGGCCCTTGTCCTTGCCGGTCAATACGACGACCTTGTCGCCCTTGCGAATCTTCTGCATAGCCATCGCTCCCTTAGAGTACTTCCGGAGCCAGCGAGATGATCTTCATGTGGTTCTTGGCGCGCAGCTCGCGCGGAACCGGTCCGAAGATACGGGTGCCGATGGGCTCTTTCTTGTTGTCGATGAGGACGGCGGCGTTGTTGTCGAAACGGATCACGCTGCCGTCGGCGCGACGGATGTCCTTGGCGGTGCGAACGACAACCGCCTTCATCACGTCACCCTTCTTCACGCGGCCGCGCGGGATGGCTTCCTTGATCGAGACGACGATAATGTCACCGATCGAAGCGTATTTGCGCTTGGAGCCGCCCAGCACCTTGATGCACATGACACGACGTGCGCCGGAATTATCCGCCACGTCGAGGTTTGTTTGCATCTGAATCATGTCAGGTCGCCTTCTTGTTGTAACCGGACCGGTTGGGCGGAAGCCCCCTGTTCCAGCTTATGAGAATCCATGTTTTCGCGCGGGATAGGTCTTGCCAAGGTGGTTTCCTCAGACGGTTTCCCGCGGGACCTTCCCTGCGCTCAAAGCAAAAGACGCCCGAGTCCGAGCGTCCTTGCGCTGCTTCATACAGATTTTCGCGCAAAGGGCAAGTGCCAAGCGCGAATCCCGTGAAGAATTAAGCCTGGGCGGAAACGACGACCCAGCGCTTGTCCTTGGAGATCGGTGCGCATTCCTCGATGGAAACGACGTCACCGGTCTTGTACTGGTTGTTCTCGTCATGCGCCTTGTACTTCTTCGAGCGACGGACGGTCTTCTGAAGAAGCGGGTGCGCAAAGCGGCGCTCGACGCGAACGACGATGGTCTTGTCGTTCTTGTCGCTGACGACGGTGCCCTGCAGAATGCGTTTCGGCATCTTTTTCTGGTCCTTAGGCCTTGGCTTCTGCCGCCTTCTGGCGGGCAATGGTTTTCACGCGGGCGATGTCCTTGCGGACTTCATTCACACGCGAGGTCTTCTCGAGCTGGCCGGTCGCCTTCTGAAAGCGCAGGTTGAACTGCTCCTTCTTCAGCTTGGCGAGCTCTTCGTTAAGCTGATCTGCGCTGAGCGCGCGGACATCTGCGGCTTTCATGGCTCAATCCTTACTCTGCAATGCGCTGAACGAAGCGCGTCTTGACCGAGAGCTTGGCGGAACCGAGGCGAAGCGCCTCGCGGGCGATCTCTTCGCTGACGCCATCGATCTCAAACATCATACGGCCGGGCTTGACCTTGCATGCCCAGTACTCGACGGAACCCTTGCCCTTACCCATGCGGACTTCGGTCGGCTTCGCGGTGACCGGAACATCCGGGAACACCCGGATCCAGACGCGGCCGGCACGCTTCATGTAACGCGTGATCGCGCGGCGGGCCGCCTCGATCTCGCGGGCGTTGACGCGGTTGGGCTCCTGAGCCTTCAAGCCGAATTCACCGAAAGCAAGGTCCGAACCGCCCTTGGCGACGCCCTTGATGCGGCCCTTGAACTGCTTGCGGTACTTCGTACGCTTTGGCTGCAACATTTTTCTATTCTCCGAACTTACCTGCCATGGACGCTATCAAGCGTTTTCGCGGCGACGGTCTCTATCTCTGTCTCTGGTGTTGCTGCCCTGGCTGTCACCCTCAGTCGCACGGCGCTCGGAGGCCATCGGATCGTGCTCAAGGATTTCACCCTTGAAGATCCAGACCTTGATGCCGCAGATGCCGAATGCGGTTTCTGCCTCAGCCGTACCGTAATCGATGTCGGCGCGCAGCGTGTGGAGCGGAACGCGACCTTCGCGATACCATTCCGTACGGGCGATTTCCGCACCGCCGAGACGGCCGGCGCAGGTGATCTTGATGCCTTCGGCGCCGAGGCGCATCGCGGACTGAACAGCGCGCTTCATGGCGCGACGGAAAGCAACGCGGCGCTCGAGCTGCTGGGCGATCGACTGGGCGACCAGCGTCGAGTCGATTTCCGGCTTGCGCACTTCGACGATGTTGAGGTGCGTTTCGGAATTCGTCATCTCGGAAAGCTTCTTGCGCAGCTTCTCGATGTCGGCGCCCTTCTTGCCGATGATCAGGCCCGGACGAGCCGAGTGGATCGTGACGCGGCACTTCTTGTGCGGACGCTCGATGACCACCTTGGCGATGCCTGCCTGCTTCAGCTCTTCCATCAGATAGGCGCGAATCTTCAGGTCTTCGTGAAGAAGCTGGCCGTATTCTGCGTTGTCGGCGAACCAGCGGCTGTCCCAGGTACGGTTGATGCCAAGGCGGAAGCCGATCGGATTAATCTTCTGGCCCATTATGCGGCCTCCCCTTTTTCCTCGACTTCGCGCACGACGATCGTCAGATGCGAGAACGGCTTCTCGACGCGCGATGCACGGCCGCGGCCACGAGCGTGGAAACGCTTCATGACGATCGACTTGCCGACATAGGCCTCTGCGACGACCAACGAATCAACGTCGAGATCGTGGTTGTTTTCAGCGTTGGCGATCGCCGATTCAAGGGTCTTCTTGACCGTTTCGGCGATGCGCTTGCGCGAGAATTCGAGTTCGGCCAGAGCACGGTCGACCTTCTTGCCGCGGATGAGCGCGGCAACGAGGTTGAGCTTCTGGGGGCTGACGCGGATCGTGCGCGCAACTGCCTGCGCCTCATTATCCTTCAGCCGGCGTTCGGCTTTTGCCTTGCCCATCGTTACTTCCTCTTCGCCTTCTTGTCCGCACCGTGACCGTAATAGGTCCGGGTCGGAGAGAATTCACCGAACTTGTGTCCGACCATGTCTTCGTTGACGCTGACCGGAATATGCTTGCTGCCGTTGTAGACGCCGAAGGTCAGTCCGACGAACTGCGGCAGGATCGTGGAGCGGCGGCTCCAGATCTTGATCACTTCATTGCGGCCGCCTTCACGAACCTTCTCAGCCTTCTTGAGAAGATAGCCGTCAATAAACGGGCCTTTCCATACTGAACGAGCCATTCCTGACTACCTCTCTTACTTCTTGCGCTGATGGCGCGAACGCATGATGAACTTGTCGGTCGACTTGTTCGAACGCGTGCGCTTGCCCTTGGTCGGCTTGCCCCACGGGGACACCGGATGACGGCCGCCCGAGGTACGGCCTTCACCACCGCCGTGCGGATGGTCGACCGGGTTCATGACGACGCCGCGAACATGCGGCTTCTTACCGCGCCAGCGCGAACGACCGGCCTTGCCATCGTTGATGTTGCCGTGATCCGGGTTCGATACTGCACCGACCGATGCAAGGCAAGAGCCATGCACGAGGCGCTGCTCGCCCGAATTGAGGCGAAGGATCGCCATGCCCTGGTCGCGGCCGACGAGCTGGACGAAGGTGCCTGCCGAACGGGCGATCTGGCCGCCCTTGCCCGGCTTCATCTCGACGTTGTGAACGATCGAGCCGACCGGGATGTACTGCAGCGGCATCGCGTTGCCCGGCTTGACGTCGACGGCCTTGTCGGAGGCGATCACCTTGTCGCCGGCGGCAAGACGCTGCGGCGCCAGGATATAGGCCTGCTCGCCGTCCGCATAGGAGACGAGCGCGATGAACGCGGTGCGGTTCGGGTCGTATTCCAGACGCTCGACCGTGCCTTCGACGTCAAACTTGCGACGCTTGAAGTCGATCAGACGGTAGGTACGCTTGTGACCGCCGCCCTGGAACCGCACGGTGATGCGGCCGAGGTTGTTGCGACCGCCCTTGGAGGACAGGCCTTCGGTCAAAGCCTTGACCGGCTTGCCCTTGTAGAGGCTCGACCGGTCGACGATGACCAGCTGACGCTGGCTCGGAGTGGTCGGATTGAAGCTTTTCAATGCCATTTTCTTGTTCCTTTGGGTCCTTTAACCGACTGGGCGATCAGAGCCCGGTGGAGACGTCGATCGACTGACCGTCAGCAAGCGTGACGATCGCCTTCTTGACATCTCCCTGCCGGCCGGAGAAGCCGCGGAAACGCTTTACCTTGCCCTTGCGCAGCAGCGTGTTGACGGCCTTGACCTTGACACCGAAGAGAGCTTCGACGGCAGCCTTGATTTCCGGCTTGGAAGCGCCCTTGGCGACGTTGAATACGACCTGGTTCTGTTCGGATACCAGCGTCGACTTTTCGGTGATCGACGGCGAGACGATCACATCGTAGTGGCGAAGATCCGTCATTTGAACCGCTCCTCCAGAGCCTCTACAGCAGCCTTGGACAGCACGAGCTTGCCGCGGCGCAGGATGTCGTAAACATTGATGCCCTGGATCGGCAGAACGTCCACGTTCGGGATGTTCTTGGCGGCGAGCTTGAAGTTGTTGTCGAGCTCGGCGCCGCCGATGAAGAGCGCATTGGTCAGGCCGAGGCTGGCGAAGGTGCCGGCCAGTGCCTTTGTCTTTGCTTCGCCAGCAACGAGATCATCGATGATGATGACGTCCTCTGCCTTCAGCTTGGCCGAAAGGGCGTGACGCAGGCCGAGCGCGCGGACCTTCTTGGGAAGATCGTGCTCGTGGCTGCGCACGACCGGGCCATGGGCCTTGCCGCCGCCGCGGAACTGCGGAGCGCGAGCCGAATGATGACGAGCGCGGCCCGTACCCTTCTGCTTGAACATCTTCGCGCCGGTACGGTTGATTTCCGAACGGCCCTTGGACTTGTGCGTGCCCTGCTGCTTCTTGGCGAGCTGCCAGCGAACGACGCGGGCGATAATGTCTTCGCGCGGCTCGAGGCCGAAAATCGTGTCGGAGAGGGAGACCTTGCCGGCGTCCTTCCCCTCGAGGGTCGTGACTTTGAGATCCATGATCGGGCTCCCTTACTTAGCTTCGGCGCGAACGCCGGCAGGACGCGGAGCGTCTGCAGGCGTGCCGGACTTGACGGCGTCGCGAACGACGATCCAGGCACCCTTGGAGCCGGGAACTGCGCCCTTAACGAGGATCAGACCACGGTCTTCGTCCGTGGAGACCACTTCGAGGTTCTGGGTGGTGACGCGGGTCTGGCCCATGTGGCCGGCCATGCGCTTGCCCTTCCAGACGCGGCCCGGATCCTGGTTGGAACCGGTCGAACCATGCGAGCGGTGCGAAACGGACACGCCGTGCGTGGCGCGCAGGCCGCCGAAGTTATGGCGCTTCATGGCGCCGGCAAAACCCTTACCGATCGTGGTGCCGGTCACGTCGACGAGCTGACCAGCGACGAAATGGCTGGCGGTCAGTTCGGCGCCGATGTCGATCAGGTTGTCCGCGGAAACGCGGAACTCGACGAGCTTCGCCTTCGGCTCGACGCTTGCTGCAGCAAACTGGCCGCGCAACGCCTTGCCCGTGTTCTTGACCTTGGAATGGCCGGCGCCGAGCTGGACAGCCGTATAGCCATTCTTGTCTTCCGTGCGCTGAGCCACCACCTGGCAGTTCTCCAGCCGCAATACTGTTACCGGGATATGCTCGCCGGCGTCGTTGTAGACGCGCGTCATTCCCACCTTCTGTGCAATCACACCTGAACGCATCGGTTCAATCCTCTTGAGAGTCCCTGACGGGGCGCGAACCCCTTCATGCCTCTTGTTAAAGATCCCTGGACGATCCTCTCGGATCTTCCGGTCTCCCGTTCCTGGAAGCCGTTGGCGGACCGCCACGTACCTTCCTTGTTGTTTCGGCTTTCGCCGGACCCTCTGGAGCCTTACCGGCTCCAGCATTCCTTAAAGCTTGATCTCGACGTCCACACCGGCGGCCAGATCGAGCTTCATCAGCGCGTCCACCGTCTGCGGGGTCGGATCAACGATGTCGAGAAGGCGCTTGTGGGTGCGCATCTCGAACTGCTCGCGGCTCTTCTTGTCGACGTGAGGCGAGCGGTTGACCGTAAACTTCTCGATACGCGTCGGAAGCGGCACCGGCCCGCGCACGCCTGCACCGGTGCGCTTGGCCGTCGACACGATTTCGCGCGTGGAGGCATCGAGGATCCGGTGATCAAACGCCTTGAGGCGGATGCGGATATTCTGGCCGTTCATACGACTTGTCCTTGTTTGCGTTTCCTGCGGTCCCCTACGGGACACGCATTACACTTCAATTAACGTTCGGCCGGCCGTTCTTTCAAAGATCGGAGGGACAGGGTGACCCCTGCCCCTTCTTTCAAAACGGCCTTGCCGGCTTTCAGTTACCCGACGATCGACGCCACGATGCCGGCGCCGCGTGCAAATCGCGCTTGCGCGCCATTTGCACCACTTTCCTGCC
>JARYGU010000034.1:0-28261 GCA_033795365.1 Shinella sp. | reverse complement strand
GGGCGGATCGTCGAGGCCAGTCCGCAGGCACCATATCTCGGCATTACAATAGACCTCGATGTGGCGATGCTGCGTGAGGTGCTGGAGCAGTTGGATACGCCGCCGGTTCCGCCTGCCGACTCCGGTTCGTGCGTATTCGTAGGGCAGGTCGACGAGCCGCTGGCGGAATGTGTCCTTCGTCTGATCCGGATGTCGCAGACGCCGAAGGCGATTCCGATCCTCTATCCCTCGGTCATGCGCGAGATCTGCTATTGGCTTCTCACCGGTCCGAACGGGGGCGAACTCTGCCATCTCGCCCTGCCGGAATCAAATATTATGCGGGTGGGCAAGGCCATCTATTTCCTGCGTGATAATTTTGCCCAGACGCTGCGGGTGGAACAAATGGCCGAGGTGGCGGGAATGAGTCCATCATCGTTCCATCAGCACTTCAAGGTGCTCACCTCGTTAACTCCGCTCCAGTTCCAGAAGCAACTGCGCCTCCTCGAAGCGCGGCGCCTGATGGTGGCGGAAGCTCTAAGCGTGGAGCAGGCTGCCTATAAGGTTGGCTATGAGAGCCCTTCGCAGTTCAGCCGCGAATACTCCCGGATGTTCGGGGTCGCTCCAAAGCAGGACGCGCTGAACCACCAGCGTATGTACAGCCAATACACGAGCCGCAAGGCACGCAGCGCTTAGATCATCTTTCAGGAGGTCGCTCTGCAGTTCTGCTGGGAGCGGCACTATCCGTATCGCGAGAAGATGGGACTCCGGGCCTACATCGGTACGCCCGCACTCGGCCAGATCATGGCACTACGTCGCATGCAATGAACCGGCACGAAGCTGCCACAACGACCGGCGCACCGGCGCCTTACTCCTTGGCGGCCAGCGCTGCGGCTACAACAGCTTGTCCAGCGTGATCGGAAGGTCGCGGATGCGCTTGCCCGTCGCGTTGAAGACGGCATTTGCAACGGCGGCGGCCACGCCGGTGATCCCGATCTCGCCGATACCACGCGCGCCGAGGGGCGAGCGCGGATCCGGTATCCCGGTCCACATTACCTCGATCTCCGGCACGTCCAGATGGCATGGAATGTGATAGTCGGCGAGCGACGGGTTCATGATCCTGCCGCTGCGTTCGTCGAACAGCGTCTCCTCCATGAGCGCGAGCCCGAGGCCCATGATCATCCCACCCTTGAACTGGCTGGTTGCGGTCTTGGGGTTCAGGATCGTGCCGCAGTCGAAGGAGCCCAGCAGGCGATCAACGCGGATTTCGCCCGTCACCGCGCTCACGCGCAAAGCGCAGAAGATGGCCGAGGAACTGTGCATTGCAAATTTCAGGAGTTCCAATGGCGCGGATCCCGTCGCGGTGATCGTGATCTCCTCGCGGGCAGCCCGCGCGAGGATCGATTGGAAGCTTTCGCGCCGTTCCGGCTCGGCGATGCTGACGACGGCCTTGTCGTCCAGGCGCACCTCTCCGGCACGCAGACCGGCGATGGGACTGTCGTTGCCGGCAAGCCGGAGCAGTTCCAGCGTCAGCTTGTCGGCAGCCGCGATGATGGCACCGGAAAGGGATGCCGTTTGCGACGATCCGCCTGCCATGGGCGCGGGCGGAAGCGCCGAATCGCCCATCTCGAACGCAATCGCGTCCAGCGGCAAACCGAGCCGGTCGGAGGCATGCTGCACCTGAACGGTTGCCGTTCCCATGCCCATTTCCTGCGCCGAGCAGGATATTGTCGCCGTACCCTGGCGGGTAAGCTTTACGCGGATCGCGGCGCTCGGCATCCGGGCATAGGGAAAACTACCTGAGGCGCAGCCCATGCCGATGAGCCATTCGCCTTCGCGGCGCGTGCCCGGTGCGGCTTGCCGCCGCTCCCAACCGAAGCGTTTCGCTCCGTCCTCATACGCTTGGCTCAAGGCGCGTTGGGAAAAGGCGGTACCGGACAGGGGATGTATGTCCGGTTCGTTGAGCCGTCTCAACTCGATTGGGTCGATGCCCATCTCATGCGCGAGCTCGTCGACCGCGCTCTCGAGCGCGAATGTACCGATCGCCTCACCCGGGGCCCGCATAAAGGTGTTCGGAACGATATCGAGATCAATGTGGCGCTGGAGTATCTCGAAGCTTTTCGAGCGATAGAGCGCGCGCGAAGTCAGGCTGTATTGCTCAGGGCATGCGCTGTAAGGCGGCATCACCGAATAGCCGGTGTGGATCAGCGACGTCAGTCTACCGTCCACATCGGCACCGAGCGCAACACGCTGCTCGCTCGGCGCCCGGCCGCCGACCATTCGGTAAACGCTTTCGCGGCTGAGCCTCAACCGGACCGGCCGCCGGGCGAGCCTGGCGGCCGCTATGGCGACAATCTGGTGGTCCCAGAGTCCCTTGCCGCCGAAGCCGCCGCCCACATAGGGGGACAGTACCCGCACCTGTTCCTTCTTCAAACCGAAGAGTTTGGCCAGTGCATTTGCGCTGGGGGCGACCATCTGCGTCGAATCGTGAACCTCAAGACTGTCGTCGTCCCAGGCCACAGTCACGGCATGGAGCTCGATTGCGTTGTGGTTCTGACCGGGCGTCTTGTAGACATTGTCGACGCTATGACGAGCTTGAGCCAGCTCGCGCTCGGCATTGCCGACACTCACGCGGTTCCGCTCGATGAGGATGGAGGCCGGAATCCGCGCATCAGCCTTGCCGTCCTCGAAGCGCGATTTGGCGGGTTCGCTCATATACTCGATGTCGAGCAGCGTTGCGGCATGGTCGGCCTGCTCCTGCGTCTCCGCAAGCACCAGGGCCACGACCTGACCGTTGTAGCGGATCTCGGGATCCTGCATGATCGGAACGCTGCTATTGCCGACGGCCGACAGGTCCGTGACGGCAATCAGCGGAACGGTGCCGATCCTCGGCATGTTCCGGTGGGTCATCACCAGGACCACGCCCGGTGCGGATTCCGCCGATGCCGTCTCCAGACGGACAATCTTCCCACGGGTGATCGGGCTGTGGGCAAGGGCGGCGTAACAGAGTTTCTCCATCGGGACCTCTGCCGCGAAGCGCGCCTCTCCGCGGACCTTCACGGGGCCGTCGAGCCGCGATGCCTGCTGGCCTATCGCCGCTCGCCTCGCGATCAGCGGGTCCGGTCTTCCCCCCGGCAGCCATTGTTCGGGCACCCAGCCGAGAACTGTCCTGACCGAGTCGATGATCACATTCTGCATTCTGGTCATCTGGCGGCGTCTCCGGTCAGTTCGTTGAGCACGGCAGCGACCGTGCGCTTTGCAAGATCGATCTTGAACGCGTTTCCAGGCAGCGGCACCGCCTCGCTCAACTCCGCGGCCATGGCAGCTTCGATACGCCCTGATTGGAGCGGTTGGCCGCGCAAGGCTGCTTCGGCGCGGAAGGCACGCCACGGTTTGGGAGCGATCCCTCCGAGGGCCAGCCGGATATCCTCGATTGCCCCGTCGCGGACGATTACTGCCGCTGCGACGGAGACGAGTGCGAAGGCGTAGCTCGCCCGATCGCGCACCTTGCGATAGGTCGCTCGTCCGGAGAACCGCGAGGGCGGGAGTTCTATGGCGACGATGACGTCGCCGGTCTCCAGCGCATGCTCCAGGTCGGGCCGGTCTTCGGGCAGCCGGTGGAAGTCCACGAGGGAAATGACGCGGCTGCCGCTTGCATTTGCGACGTGAACCCGTGCATCCAATGCGGCCAATGCGACGCACATGTCCGAGGGATGCGTGGCGACGCAGGCCGGAGACGCCCCGATGACAGCGTGATAGCGGTTGAAGCCATCAAGGGCGTCGCAGCCGCTGCCCACCACGCGTTTGTTGCAGCGAGAGCTGGCAACATCGTTGAAGTAGACGCATCGCGTGCGCTGCATCAGATTGCCGGCGACGGTCGCCATGTTGCGGATCTGCGGCGACGCTCCGGACAGAATAGCCCTGGCAAGCATCGGGTATCGCTCGCGGATCAGCCGGTGGGCAGCAACCGCACTGTTGCGCGCCGCCGCTGCGATGAGTATCCCGCCGTCGGCTGTCTCCTCAATGGCATTGGACAAGCCGGTGACGTCCACCAGGTGGGACGGGCGCTCGACGCCCTTCCGCATCAGGTCGATCAGATTTGTGCCGCCGCCCAGCAATTTGAGGCTGTCATTGCGCAGGAGACGTGCGGCTTCATCGGCGGAGGCAGTGCGAGAATAGGTGAAGGGATTCATGCCGTCTGCCCCCTTGCAACCTGAAGAATTGCTTCAACGATGCCGTTATGCGCGCCGCAGCGACAGAGATTGCCGCTCATGCGCTCGCGGACCTCGTCCATCGAGATGTCTGAGGCTTGGCCGGCCAGATCGTCGGTGACATAGCTTGGCATGCCGGACTCGATCTCCCGAAGCATGGCGAGTGCGGAACAGATCTGACCCGGGGTGCAGTAACCGCATTGAAAACCGTCGCGCTCGATAAAGGCGGCTTGAAGGGGGTGCGGCGTCTCAGGGCTCCCCAATCCTTCGATCGTCGTCACGGATCGCCCATCCATCTGCACGGCGAGAGTGAGGCATGACAAGACCCGTTCCCCGTCGACGAGAACGGTGCAGGCGCCGCATGCACCTTGGTTACACCCGACCTTGGTGCCCGTGAGATGAAGTTCCTCCCGCAAAAGATCGAGCAACGAGACACGCGGGTCGTTCGGCGCGGCAAACTCCCGTTCGTTTATGCGTATTGCCATCGCGGTTTATCCTCGTGCTGTTCAAAGTCAGACACTAAGATATTACGAATATCGTACTATTCAACCTTCGGAGTTTGAAATTTTCGTAATCATTTCGATAAATGCCTCCCGCTCCTCGGGCCTCAGCCGCTCCAGCATCATCTGGAACATCTGGCGATAGGCCTGTTCCTGTGCGCCGACATAGTCCCGCCCGGCGCCGGTGAGCTCCAATGCGACAGCACGCCTGTCGACCTCCGGGCGGTGGCGCTCCAGCAGACCCCTCTTTGCCAGCCGATCCGTTGCGGAAGAGATTGTGGTCATGGCTACGCCGAGAAATCGCGCTATATCCGATGGCCCGCACGCTGGATTTTTCTTGACGTATAGCAGCACCTGCTTGTCGAGCTCGGTGAGGGGTTTCTTCTCCCCTGCATCCATCAGCTTGTAGCGGCGAGAAAACGTATCGAGCGCCGCGCTCAGCACCGCAATCTGGTCATCGGTCGGACTGGTCATGGGCCTACCTTAAATCAGTGACATCTCGCAGGCTATCGTCGGACGCATGACGCGCACAGATTCCGGAGGTAATCGCAGCAAGCGAGAAAATGCTGCGCCGAACGGATTTCGCCCAACCGTATCCGTAGGGCCCTTGCGAGAAAGTGCGATCGCCTGAACGTAGGAGCTCAACCGCCAAACGCCGCCGATTGCCCTCTATGGCCCGGTATCGCCGCTAAGCTGCTCCATCAGAACTGCACAGCTGACGCATCTTTTCGAGATCGGCATCGTCCGCCGGATTATAGATCATCAGCTTGAGGTCGGGTCGGCCGTCGATCGCGAAGGAAGAGAACTCGAAGGTTATTTCTCCCACAACCGAATGGCGGATCGTCTTCGCCCCTTCCCCGGTCGTCTGCACGTCATTCTCTATCCACATGCGGGTGAACTCGTCGCTTTTGCCGGAAATTTCGGCGATGAGCCCTGCAGCCCGCTCGTCCTCGCCGACGCGTGCGGTCTCAGCTCGAAAGGTCGCAACCAGAAACCGCGCCACACTCTCCCAATCAGTCTGAGCAGCGCGTGTCGCCGGATCGAGAAACATCCGCCGCAAAATATTCCGCTCGCCGGGAGACAGCGCTTCGTAGTCCGTAAGAGCGAGTTGGGCAGCGCGATTCCAGCCGATGATGTCCCAGGTCGAGGTCGCAACGGTCGCCGGGATCATCGGCATGGCGTCGAGGAACCGTTGCAATCGCCACGAGATACCCTCGCGCACAGAGGCATGGGTCTTCGGCGGACGACCGATGCCGACCAGGAACAGATGCTCACGCTCCGCTTCGGTCATCATGAGCGCTTCGGCGAGGCTGTCGAGCACGCGCGGCGACGGTGCGCCACCCCGCCCCTGTTCGAGCCACGTATACCATGTGGTGCTGATATGAGCCCGTTGAGCGACTTCCTCCCGCCGAAGACCCGGTGTCCGGCGGCGGCCTGCGAAACCAAGCGCGGCGGGGTCAAGCCGCTGCCGACGATCCTTCAAGAAGGTTCCGAGGCGCTTCCTGTCGTCGATGATGTTCAGCCTGTCAGTCATTATACCGGTATAAACTCACGTATTTTAACAGGATACAGCTTGGCCGATATTCTCTTCTGACACAAGAAGGAGATTGCCATGAAAGTGTTTGTCACCGGTGCAACGGGATTTGTCGGCGCAGCCGTTGTGAGGGAACTCCTCGCGCACGGACACCAGGTTTTGGGACTTGCCCGTTCCGACCGCAGCGCGGATGGACTCGGAAAGGTAGGCGCGGAGGTCCTTCGCGGTGATCTCGAAATACCGGAAACGCTCCGTCAGGGTGCCAAGATATCAGATGCGGTGATTCATACGGGCTTCGTGCATGATTTCTCACGCTTTGCCGAAGCGTGCGCGATAGATCGAACCGCGATCGAGACGCTCGGCGCAGCTATCGAAAACACGAAAAAGCCACTCATCGTCACAGCTGGCGTCGCCTTCCTGGATGCGGCGGGGCCTGTCGCGGTCGAAGCCGATCCGGCGTTCCCGCCGTCGGACACTTATCCGCGGGCGTCCGACGCGGCGGCCAGGGCTCTTTCCGATCGCGGCATCCCGACGAGCGTCATGCGCCTGCCTCCATCCGTGCATGGCAAGGGCGACCACGGCTTTGTCCCGATGCTGATCGACATCGCACGGCGGAACGGGCGATCGGGCTATATCGGCGACGGAAACAACGCCTGGCCTGCGGTAAATGTGCACGATGCCGCCCTTGCCTTTCGCCTCGCCGTCGAACGCGGCCCGAGCGCGGAGACATACCACGCCGCAGCCGAAAAGGGCGTGCCGTTCCGGAAAATCGCCGAAGCAATCGCCAACGGCCTCGGCGTTCCCTGCGTATCGCTATCCGCGGAGGAAGCGCGCGAGCATTTCGGCTGGTTCTTCGGCTTCGCGTCCATAGATCAGCCCGTCTCCAGCGATTGGACCCGTGCCCGTCTCGGCTGGAATCCCACAAGACCCGATCTTCTGACAGACATCGTGCAGGCGGGCTACTTCACGGCCGAAACCCGCTGATTTTGGAAGATTATCGTCATTCATGACGGGCTGTAGCGTAGCTGTATTGCACCAAATAATTGCGATCCAGCCAGGCCGCCGGCGGCATGATAACGGCCGCTATGGCCACCAATGGTATAAGGCTGCGTCGCTTAGTCCAGCGCCTTCGAGATAGATGCAATGCGGACAATCTCGACTAAGAAGCGCAACGGATTACCGCGGAGGATGACCTGAGATGGGGCGATACCCTCGCACGCAGGCACCTCAAACCGCTTTTTCGAGCAGCATCCCAGGCCATTGCTTATGTGAAACTTTCTTGCGGCGTTGATCCAAAAATTGCGCACGGAAGTTATGTATAATCTTTGGTGATTTATCGGGGGGTCAGAGGTCGTCACGGCCTGGAAGCTGTTCGACGAAGGAGTGCGCCTCGGCGGCTTTGGAATAGCGCCGCGGTGACGACCCCATAACACGCGTAAAGGCCGTGTTGAATGCGTTCTCGGACTCGTAGCCGACAGCGCGTGCGATACGCGCCAGCGTTTCGCTGCCGGTCACAAGCCGCTCGGCGGCCAGCATCATCCGCCAGCGCGTGAGATAGGCGATCGGCGTCTCTCCCGTCTTCTCTCGGAAACGCCGCGCGAAAACGGTGCGTGACATGCCTGCATGCGCGGCAAGTTCTTCGAGCGTCCAACCATGCCCCGGATCGGCGTGGATCGCCCCGATGGCGGCGCCGACCTGCGGGTCGGCCAGGCCCGCGAACCAGCCGATCTCCACGCCGGACTGCTGCGACAGATAAAGGCGGAGCGTCTGCGCCAGCATGATATGCGCAAGGTGCTGCGCCACGAGAGACGCGCCCGGCCTCGCTTCGCGCAGCTCCCGCATCATCAACTCGATCGACCAGCGCAGCGCCTCCTGCTCCCCGGCAGCCCTGAGGTGGATGACGGGCGGCAGCGTCCGGAGCAGCACGTCGGCATGCCGGCCGCTGACTTCGAAGCGGCTTCCGGCGAAAAGCACGTCTCCGCCGCCATTATAGGTGACGGTCTCTCCGTCCCGGTCCGGCGCAAGGGCTTCGCTTGCGAGCGTCGGGGCCAGCGCCGGATCGCTCGATATCCGCACCGGGCGTCCGCTCGGCAGGACGAAGCAATCACCGGCGACGATCTGGACCGGCTCTCCGGCGTCCTCGAGCATGATCCAGCAACTGCCGCGTATCACGGCGTAGCACTTGATCCTTCCGGCAAGATCGTCGAGCCGCAGCGACCAGTCGCCGCCGGCGTCGAACCCGGCGGTGATGTAGCTGCGCGGCTTCAGCAGCGAGAGGATTTCGGAAAGCGGGTCCATGGGAAAGGTACGATCGCGAAGAAAATTGAGACTTTCAGCTAGAGTGCGTACCACGGATCGCGAGTATCTTCCTCTCTAAATCGACAATTCGATTGCCTATACGGAGAGAAAAAATGAAAGCTGCAGTCGTTAAGGATTTCGGCAGGCCGCCCGCCTATGGCAATTTCCGGGAACCCGTCGCGGGCGAAGGGGAAACGATCGTGCGGGTTCACGCCGCGCCGCTCAGCCCCATCGTCAAGGCGCTGGCGTCGGGCAGGCATTACACGAGCGGCTCCCAGGCCGGCTTCGTACCCGGCGTGGATGGCGTCGGCACCGACCCCGATGGCCGGCGGGTGTATTTCCTGTTCCCCAAGGCCCCTTTCGGCTCGATGGGCGAACTGGCGCTGGTCTCGAACGAAATGATCGTCCCCATCCCCGATGACATTTCCGACGTGCGGGCCGCGGCGGTCGCGACCGGCGGCCTCGCCTCATGGGTCGCCTTGACGCGCCGGGCGCCGATCCAGCCCGGCTCACCGTGCTCGTCAACGGCGCGACCGGTGCTGCCGGCGGCATGGCGGTGCAGGTCGCGCGGCACTTCGGCGCGGGCAGGATCATCGCGGTCGATCGCAACCGTGATCGGCTGGACCGGCTCGAAGTTGAGACGCGAATTGCTCTCGACGACGTCGCCGACGAGGCGCTGCGCGCCGAGTTTGACCGCGGCGTCGACGTCGTGCTCGACTTCATCTGGGGCGAGCCTGCCAGCCGGGTGATCGCGGCAGCGACGAAGAATCGCGGCTCCGGAGTGGGCGAACCGAGGGTGCGTTACGTCCAGCTCGGCACGGTTGCGGGCGACGAGATTTCGCTCCGCGGCGATGCTTTCCGCGGTTCGGGGCTCGAATTGATGGGCAGCGGCATCGGCAGCGTCGCCATCCGGGAGCTGTTGGCCGGCGCCCGCGAGCTTCTGACGGCAACGACCAAGGCAGGGTTCGACGCGCCCGTCACGACGCTTCCGCTCACGGCGGTCGCCGACGCGTGGGCCGGCCCCTCAGATGTCCGCTACATCCTATCCCCGGCGGGCCACACACATTGACGCGGAAGGGCACGTCATCTCTGATTGCGGATGTATTCGAGGAAAACCCGCATGGCCGCGCTCGTATGCCGCCGGCTCGGGTAATACATATACCAGCTCGGCAGCTTCTGCTTCCAGTCGGTGAGCAATTCGACAAGTCTGCCTTGTTCGACATCGTCGCGAACATAGTCCTCGAACAGGTGAGCGATCCCCGATCCCGCAAGCGCGGCCTGGAGCTCCTGATGCGCCGAACTCAGTGTCAACCGGCCTTTCGGGGTGATCTCCACTTCCTCGCCGCCCCTTTCAAATTTCCACGTCACCATGATTCCGCCGGGGAAACGGCGACGAGGATGGATGCCCTGGTATCCCGGCAAGGACACGCAGTACAAGGACTGATCCGAGCGGCACAGGCAACAGCTCGCGCTCGTACCGGCCAATGAGCTTTGGAATTCGAAGAGCGGAGGACCTTGGAGCGCTATGGCGCAGACATGGTTCTCATTTTCACCGGAGACGGCGCGCCGAGGAGCGGCCGTTGCCCTCCATCCTACGCTCTATCTGCCGAGGGAGGGGTATTGTTCGATGTGCGAAACGCTTTGCACACCTGTTCATTTCGCGTGTGACGCCGGCGTGTGTTCGAATTCGGCCTCCTGTTGAGCCTTTGCGAAGGCAGTCTTGAATGCAAAAAGGCTCCGGGTTTTTCCGGAGCCCTTGAGATCGTTGGGTAAATTCTGGTCGCTGGGCGTTCTTTCATCTTAACTTGCGATCTCCGAGCACCCCGAACCCGTCACTCAAGCTTCTGGTTGCCGAGTACCGCATCGGCCTTTTTCGTAGCGCTGCGTAAACATGGCATCCTAATTCTGCACTTCCCATCACTCCGGAAGCGGGATGTGCTCATCCCGGTCGTCGACCGGAAGGTCGAAGCGCCCCTCGCCCCAGTTCTGTGCCCGCCACTCAGCCTTGGCTTCCTCGATGCGCTCCTTGGATGAGGCGACGAAGTTCCACCAGATGTAGCGTGGGCCGGAAAGCGTCGCCCCGCCCAGGATCATCAGTCGCGCGCCCCGTTCCCCGGCAGCGACCGTGATCCTGTCGCCGGGACGAAACACCATCATCTGGGGTGCTTCGAACTCCCGGCCGGCGATCGAGATCGAGCCTTCGACAATGTAGATGCCCCGGTCCTCATGATCGTCCGGCATCGGCAGGCGAGCGCCTGCTTCAAGACTGACATCGGCATAGAATGTCTCGGAAAACATGGTCGCGGGGGCGAACTCGCCATAGGCGTTCCCGAGAATGAGCCTCACCGACACACCATGGTCCTCGATCACCGGCAGCGTCTCCTTGCCGTGGTGCTCGAACATCGGCGCCATGTCTTCGTGGTTTTCCGGCAAAGCCAGCCAGGTCTGGATCCCGAACAAGCCGTTCGGCCCTGTCCGCGCCGCTGCGGATGTCCGCTCGGAATGGGAAACGCCTCGCCCTGCGACCATCCAGTTCAACTCACCGGGACGGATGATCTGGTCAGCCCCGGTGCTGTCGCGGTGGTGAAAGTCACCGCGATACAGATAGGTGACCGTGCCAAGGCCGATATGGGGGTGCGGCCGAACATCGATGCCCTGGCCGGTCAACAGCTCGGCCGGGCCGGCCTGGTCGAAGAAGATGAATGGTCCCACCATCTGCCGCTTCGGCGCCGGCAGGGCGCGCCGAACCTCGAAACCGCCAAGGTCACGGGCCCGAGGAACGATGAGGCTCTCGATCGCATCGATGCCGACCTCGTCAGGACAGCCTGGTTTGATTACAGGGTTCCAACTCATGCGCCTTCACCTCCTCCGTTTGGCGATCTCCTGCCTGCGTAGCGCGCAGGGGTCGCTGCATGGCCCAAGTGACTAATGGGTGAGCGCTCCTACGACTAGTTGCGCGGCGCGGTGAGCTGTGTCGCGAAAAGCGGAACGCGCAGCCGATGCGGCAACGCGCAGACCTTACAAATGCGGATTCCTTTCGACTGATTCGATCAGGAACTCGGAGAGGATGCGCACTTTTCGCGCCAGGTGCGGGCTGGGCGGCCACACGACGAAAACCCCACCGACCGGTAGTGGAAAACGGGTCATGACTGGAACGAGCGCGCCGGACGCGAGATATTCATGGGTAACGCAATCGGGAAGCCACGCGATACCAAGACCTGCCGCCGCTGCATTGGCGAGCGCCGCGCCGTTGTCGGAACTAAGCGACCCTGCGGCTGCACGGTGACGACCCTGTCGCCATCCATGAACCGCCACGTTTCGGCGCCCAGGAGGGCTTGATGAGCGGCGATTTCGTCCGGCTTTTCAGGTGATCCATGCGTCCTGATATAATCCGGGCTCGCCACCAGCTTGCCGTAGATCTGACCGACGCGCCTTGCGATCAGGTTCGAGTCGCGCAGGGCGCCGACCCGGATCGCGCAATCGAACCCGTCCGCAATCAGATCGACGAACCGGTCGCTATACTCGGCATGGATCTGAAGCTGCGGGTGGTGGCGCGCCATCTCCGCCAGCACGGGCGCGAAATGCAGCGGACCTGATGTGAGAGGAACGGCCACCCGCAGGCGCCCGCGAAGGTCACCGTCGGGCAATATCGTTTCCCGTGCGATGTCGATCTCGGCGCAGATCCTTGCTGCATAATCGCGAAACGTGCCCCCGGCTTCCGTCAGCCCGGCACCACGGGTCGTTCGGGCAAGAAGCTGGATGCCGAGCGCTTCCTCAAGCCGGATGAGGCGCCGACTGACCATTGACTTGGAGATGCCCAAACGGCGTGCTGCGGGAGAAACGCCCCCGGCATCGGCAACTTCGACAGATGTCCGCAGTTCCTCGATGTCCAATTGGCGTTCCCCGCTTTGCGATACGGCCTCGCCTCCATGCCTATCGCGCCGCCCTCACGATTGGCGCGACTTCGGTGCCGAGAAGTTCGATCGATGTCTTCATCGCTGCCGTGTCGAGAGAGGCGGTGCTCATCTGGAAGGTGATGCGCGAAACGCCGCCAAGCGTCTCGCTGGCCTGCAGCATCTTGGCTGCGACCGTCTTCGGGTCACCGACAAAGAATGCGCCCTCCGGACCTGCCATATCTTCGAACTGCTGGCGCGTCGGCGGTGACCAGCCGCGTTCGCGACCGATCTTCGTTGTCAGATGCGCCCAGCCGGGAAAGAAGGCGTTCTTCGCTGCAGTGTCTGTTTCTCCCACAAAGCCCATCGCGTGGACGCCCACCTTGAGCACGTCGGGACTATGTCCCGCGCGGCTGCCGGCTTCGCGATAGAGATCGACAAGCGGACGGAAGCGCTCGAAGCTGCCCCCGATGATTGCGATCATCAGCGGAAGGCCAAGCGCACCGGCGCGGGCGAAGGATTGCGGCGTGCCGCCGACCCCGATCCATACTGGGAGCCGTGGCTGATGCGGACGCGGGAAAACACCTTGTCCATTGAGAGCCGGACGGAAGCGACCTTCCCATGTAATTTTTGTCGCCTCGCCAAGCTTGAGAAACAGATCGAGCTTCTCCGCGAAAAGGTCGTCATAGTCCCGCGTATCCAGACCGAAGAGCGGGTAGGCCTCGACGAACGAACCTCGGCCGACAACGACTTCCGCACGGCCTTTGGAAATCAGATCGAGCGTTGCGAATTCCTGAAAAACCCGCACCGGGTCGGCGGCGCTCAGAACGGTCACCGCGCTCGTCAATCTGATCCGGCCGGTCCGGGCCGCGGCTGCGGCCAGAATGACAGCCGGCGCGGAATCGAGAAACTCGCCGCGATGATGCTCGCCTATGCCGAAGACATCGAGCCCGACGCGGTCCGCGACGACGACCTCCTCGATGAGTGCGGCCATACGCCCGGTCGCCGAAGGGAGCTTGCCTGTCGTCGGATCCGGGAGGATGGCAGCAAAACTGTCGATACCGATTTCCATTTTTGGCCCCTTGAATATTGTCGGCCTACGCCGGCGACTGACGCTGGAAATGCATCATGCACACAATCAAGCCGGTGCTTCAGATACTTCGACCTGTCATGAAAAGGGACGACGAGGTTCAACGCACCGTCCGGGCTCTTGCGAGACGTTCATCGAGAACCCCGTCATCCCTGTTGGATTTTTAGTGACCGCCTTTGGTGGTCGGCACCGGGGTGTTGAGCAACTGCTGCTCCCAAAGATACGCGATGCCGCTGCCGGCGAAGTGCTGGATGAGCATTTCGGTCAGCTCCTCGACATGCTCGGTGCGCGCCCAGTCGCGCTGCCATTCGCCAGCGAGCGCCATCACGGTCATCGGGTTCGCGCCGGCCGCGATCATTCGCTGGATGGCGACTTCGTGAGACTCCTTCGAAATCCCGCCCGACGCATCGGTGATCACGGTCACGTCCCAGCCTTCGCCGGCGGCCTGGATCACAGGCATTGCGACGCAAACCTCGGTCCACAGGCCGGCGATGATCAGTTGCTTGCGGCCGGTCGCCTTGACCGCGTTCACGACCTTCTCGTCCTGCCAGGTGTTCACCCAGGTGCGATCGATGACTTCCTGGTCCGGAAATACGTCGGTGATCTGCTTGAAGAGAAGTCCACCGCGCGCCGCGATCACGCTGGTCAGAATGGTCGGAACATCGAAGGCTTTTGCCAGCTTCGCCAGCGCGGTCGTGAGATTGACCACAGCTTGCGGGTCGTGGCTGTTCAGGTTCGCGAGCTGATAAGGCTGATGATCGATCAGGACGAGGACGGAATCTTCGGGGCGGAGAAGTGAATCAAGGCCATTACGAAAGGTCATGGTTTCATCCTATGTTGGCGGTTTGTTGAAGCGCGTTTGCTCAAAAGACATGCGCCCTCCGAGGCGCTGCCGCGGGACGAAACTTGTCATTCCCGTTTGTGACGCGGTAGTCCTTGTACGCGCTAAGCTGTGTCGCAAAACGAGGAACGCTGAGTGGATATCGAAGATCTCCGGACATTCGTCGAAGTTGCCGATGCGGGAGGCGTCACTTCGGCCGCGCTGCGGCTCGGCATCTCCAAGTCGATGGTCAGCCGACGGCTTGTGCGGCTTGAGGCGGAGCTGGGTGTCCAGCTTCTAGCCCGATCCACACGCGGGGCTTCCCTGACCGAGGCCGGCGCAACCTTCCGGGACTATGCCGCCAGGGTTTCCGCCGAGATCGACGTGGCCAGGGAAACAATTGTGCCCGCTGGTGAGCTCCGCGGCCGCTTGCGGGTCGCCGCGCCGCTTTCCTTCGGACCGACGCATTTCGCAGCGGTGATTGCGCAAATGGCACGCCGCCATCCTCATCTCCAGATCCAGACCTGTTACAGTGATCGTTTCGTGGATCTGATTGGAGAAGGCTACGATTGCGCGATCCGCGTTGGCACGCTTCAGGACTCCAGCCTGATCGCAAGACGCGTCGGTCCCCTCTATGGGAGTTACGTCGCAAGCCCGGACTATATCAAAACCCATGGCTCTCCGGAGACACCGGACGAGCTTGTCGCCCATCAGGCTCTCATGCAGGGAACGGAAACCTGGCAATTGATGGATGGGGACAAGATTATAACCGTTCGCCCGCAGGGGCGCTTCAAGGCCGACAACGGGGCTGCTCTCGCTGTCGCAGCAGTAGCCGGTCTGGGTATCGCCGTGCTCCCTGACGACCTCATAAAGGATCATCTGGACTCAGGCGCGTTGGTTCCGGTCATGAAACGCCATCCACCGCCCCCGGCCGGAATATATGTCGTCAGACCGCCCGGGCAGCATCCCGCAAGAAAAGTCCGGGTGCTGACTGAAATGCTGATCGAGTGTTTTGAGCATGGCCCGGCATTGCCGAAGACAGCTTACCCGTAGTATCGCGGCGGCACTCATCCCAACGACGTCCGCGATGCCTCGCCTAGCGATCGGCAACGGCATCTGAGATCGTCAGATCATGTAAGAATCAGGGCACCATTACAACGCGCCCCAGCGGCTTGGCTGTCTCCGCATACTCATGTGCCTTCGATGCGTCGCTCAACGGAAACACACGATCGATCACGACCTCCACGCGTCTTTCTGCCACGGCCTCCAGAAGTTGGCTGACGGTCCTGTATACGGCCGGCCTCTCGAAAAGCGGCCCCATGAAGACGCCGTGAAGCGTTTGATTGTTCTGCATCGGTTGCCAGAGGTCGACATTGAGGCTGCCGCCACCTGCATTCCCGACGAATACGAGGCGACCCTCGGGCGCGAGTGCGGATAAGGACGCTTGCAAAGTCGAACCGACAGGATCGATGACGAGGTCGGCCCCCTTGCGGCCGGTCAGCCGAAGAACCTCCTCGACGACATCCTTCTCCAGGCGATCGATGACATGCGATGCGCCGAGGCTGCGCAGGCGCGCTTGTCGTTCCCTGCCACCGGCCACGGCGATGGCGGTCGCACCGGCGTCACGCGCCAGTTGGATGGCTGCCAAACCAACGCCGCCGGCGGCGGCCTGAATCAGAACCGTCTCGGCTTCGCGCAAGCCGCCTTTGGTGACCAGACAATGATAGGCCGTGCCGAAGGAAATCGGCAGCGCCGCAGCCTGTGCCATTTCCACGCCGTCCGGGACAAGCCATGTCCGGGAGGCGGGGACAGACCAAAGCTCCGCATGCGACCCCTGCATATCGAAGGCGGCCACCTTTTCGCCGACTGCGCGGTCGCGGACATTTTCACCGACCGAGATCACGGTCCCGGCAGCCGCATAGCCGACGATCCAGGAGGATTGCTGTGGCGTAGACCTGCGATTGATCAGATCCCCGCCCTCGATAGAAATCGCCTCGACGGCAATCAGAACATTATCTGGCCCGCAAATCGGATCGGGCACATCGGCATATCTCAAGACTGTCGGAGGACCGGGGTTGTCGTAGACTGCGGCTTTCATGTGCTTTTCCTTTTTGATGAGGGAAGCTTGCTCGCTTGATAGGTGTCTAACCACCCAGGCTCCTTTGTTTCTGAGGCATGTCAAGCACACGCACGCCCGATGCGATGGAGCACCTGCGGCCGTCTCACTTTCATGAGAGCGCGCCGCCGTCCACGGTGAGGATCGTCCCGGTGATCTGCCGGGCGGCAGGCGTCGCGAGAAAGGCGACCGCGGCGGCGACATCTTCCGGCTGATTGAAACGGCCAAGGGCCGTCAGGCTACGCTGGTAATCCGCGGACTCGCCCGTCTCGGGATTCGAGTCGGTGTTTGTCGACCCCGGTTGAACGAGATTGACCGTTATGTCCCGAACGCCCAATTCGCGCGCAAGACCGCGATTGAATGCCTGAAGCGCCCCCTTGGTCATGTAGTAGACCGTGCCGGGTACGCCGACGATACGATCCGCACCTGCTGAACCGATGTTTATGATGCGGCCGCCTTCCTTGAGGTGGGGAATGGCCGCCTTCGACGCCAGCACCGGCCCGCGCACGTTGACCGCAAGCAGCGCGTCGAGATCCTCGACGGTGAAATCGGCGATATTGTTATACCGGCCGATTGCAGCATTGTTGACGAGAATGTCGAGACCGCCCAGGGCGCGGACGGCTTCGTCCACGGATCGCTGTATTGCGGCCGGATCGGCGCTGTCGGCCTGGATCGCGACGGCCTTGCGCCCCTTGCCTTCGATCGCCTGAACGAGTTGCGCCGCGCTGTCGGCCGACCGCTCATACGTTATCGCCACATTCGCCCCCTTCTCGGAAAGCGCGCGTGCAATTGCTGCCCCTATGCCGCGCGAACCACCCGTCACCAGAGCATTCTTCCCGGCCAGTTCCTGCATAATCCGAACCCTTTCGATATCGTGTCGCCCTGATGCGCGGTTTGGAGGCCTATTCCTCTTGGGTACCGAGGATCATGGCAGGTTTCCTTCGTTGAGCCTGAAGATAGGCAGACACGACGGAGGCCACATTCCCGATTTTCCCAGAGACTTGCCTGATCCTTCCAAATCACTACATGCTCGGGATGATGGCCGAGCTTATGAAACCAACCACTCAGCTACTGAACGACGTTGCTCCCTTTGTTGCGCGACATGGGGGAACCGTTGGCTTCCCGACTTCCGTTCCGCGCCTGACGCTATGGACAAGCACACGCGCCACGTTACCCACGCCGGCCGTGTTCGAACCCATGTTCTACGCCGTTCTACGGGGCACTAAGGTTTTGACCATGGGCGCCAATCGCTTCGAACTGCTGGCGGGTGCCTGTGCGACATCCTCCTTCGGCCTGCCCTATATCCACCAACTGACCGGCGCGACGCCCGAGCTCCCTTACGTCGGCATCAGCCTTCATCTGGATATCGGCATGCTCACGCGCGTCATGCTCGATATGCCCAAACAGGAGGATCGCTGGACATGCGCGGTTGCGGCGGGCGATCTGAACGGACCGGTCGGCGACGCGTTCGCTCGTCTCGTCGGGCTCCTGGCCACACCCAATGACATCGGCGTTCTCGCCCCGCACTACGAGTTCGAGCTTTACTATCGTCTGCTGCAGAGCTCGATGGGCGATACGCTCCGTCAGGTCGGTCGGCGAAACGACCGGTTTCAACAGCTCAAGGCGGCGGCTGACTGGCTCGCCGCCAACCACAGCGAACCGATTGTCATCCCCGACCTGGCGGCCTCTTCCGGCATGAGCGTCACCTCGTTCCACAGGCACTTCAAGGCTGTCACAGGATTTAGCCCGCTGGCCTTCCAGCGTCATATACGCCTGCTGGAGGCTCGAAAGCTTCTTGCCGCAGGCAGCACCAATGTATCGCGCGTGGCCTATGAGGTAGGCTACACAAGCCCGTCGCAATTCAGCCGGGAGTATAAAAGCATGTTTGGCACTGCGCCCGTGGCTGACCTGCAACGCTGAATCCCGCCCGACGATCCGACTGCATGATCTGCCGGTTCGGAGGCGCGAGGGGCCACATTCCCTTCGGCGTTCCGCGTTCAGCGACACAGCTTCGCGCGACGGTGCACTACCGCGTCTCCGTTCGAAATGACATCAAGGCTCAGGCAGCATTCGGGAGCATATCTGCCGGCGAACCTAAAAGCTCGAAAGCCAGCCAAGAACACACTCATACCCTTTAGCTGCATATCCTACTTACTGCGCTATCGCCGAGACCGTCATGGAATGCTGGACAGGGCTCCTTCGTCAGCAGCAGCCACATATTGATTTAAACCACGGAACGTCTCCATGCCTCCAATCTCAACCCCAGGCCTGCCGCTCAGTCGCCGCGATGCCCTGATCGCTGGCGCGCACTTGTCACGAGCTTTACATTATTGCCGGGCACCGTGCGTGCCGGCAAACCTGCCACCCTCAACCTGTCAGAAGGAGAACTCACCATGGGCTTTGTTACGACCGACGACGACGTTCAGATTTTCTACAAGGATTGGGGCCCCAAGGACGCCCAGCCCATCGTTTTTCACCATGGCTGGCCGCTCAGCTCCGACGACTGGGACGCGCAGATGCTTTTCTTCCTGTCGAAGGGCTATCGGGTCGTCGCGCATGACCGGCGCGGCCACGGACGTTCGGAGCAGGTTGCCGAAGGGCACGACATCGACCATTACGCAGCCGACGCCTTTGCCGTCGTCAAGGCGCTGGACCTGAAGAACGCGGTTCACATCGGCCATTCCACCGGTGGCGGCGAAGTGGCCCGCTATGTGGCCAAGTTCGGCGAACCTGCGGGCCGGGTGGCAAAAGCCGTCCTCGTTGCCGCCATTCCGCCGCTGATGCTGAAGACCGCCGACAATCCCGAAGGCACACCGGTGGAGGTCTTCGACGGCTTTCGCTCAGCACTGGCCGGCAACCGCGCGCAGTTCTTTCGCGACGTCCCGGCGGGTCCGTTCTACGGCTTCAACCGCGAAGGCGCGACGGTCCATGAAGGCGTGATCCAGAACTGGTGGCGGCAGGGCATGATGGGTAGCGCCAAGGCGCACTATGACGGCATCAAGGCCTTCTCGGAAACCGACCAGACAGAGGACTTGAAGGCGATCACCGTGCCGACGCTGGTGCTGCACGGCGATGACGACCAGGTCGTTCCGATCACCGCCTCGGCTTTGAAATCGGTCAAACTGCTGAAGAGCGGAGCGCTGAAGACATATCCCGGCTATTCTCACGGCATGCTGACGGTCAATGCTGCCGTACTGAATGAGGATATTCTGGCGTTTATCTCCAGATAACGAGCCTTCGGGACGGAGCGCACAGCTCTGTCCCGCAGTTCAGTCGAGCCAGCCTTTCCGGGGCCCGCAGTTGGCTCCGGAGGGACGTGCCGCGTTCAGTTCCCCAAGCCGATCTCAAAGGAGCCGGTCCATGACCATTCACAAGTTCACCATTGCCGACGCAGCATTCGAGCGCTCGCCAGGGCAGGACGATGACATCTTCACCGGCAACCTCCTCGATCAGCGCCACGGCGGGCCGGTCACCATCGGTTTCGGGCGCTATGGGCCGGACCAGATATTGGAAGAAACGATGGCCGTGCACGACACGATGGTGATCCTTGAAGGAAAGATCACCGTCTCGGACGGCCACAAAACTGTCACGGCAGGCCCCGGAGAGATCATCGCCATGCAGAAAGGCGACAGGGTGACGATCCGCTCCCACGAGGCAGGGGCCGTGACCGCTTATGTGACCTATCCTCATTGGCAGCAGCCGGACGCCTGATCGGCGGAGGCAACCCGCGCGGTCGCTGAGGACAGTTGGCCATAGGCGTCGCGATGTCATCCGAAACCGCCTGAGCGAGATATCTCGCCACCACGGTTTCGCCGTTTTGCTTCAGTCGGGATCTCACGCCTCCAACGCGCGGAGCAGGTCTTCCAAGTTTCGCTCGCCGTCCCTGGTTTGCGCGCCGGCCCTGAGCCCGCCCCGGATAAGCTTTTCGGCTGCGGGGCGTTCGAACAGTCCCGCCCAGGCGTCGTGCTCGCGGCGAAAGCCTTCCCGCAGGTCCGTCACGGGCACCGCCTTCTTGGCAGCGGCGATGACGCCCTCGGGCAAGGCGGCAATATTGCGCGCCAACCGGTCAACGAAGCCATCGAGCTCCGAGGCCGGCAGCGCCCGGTTGATCCATCCATAGCGCTCCGCCGTGGCCGCATCCATGAGATCGGCGCCGAGGATCACTTCGAGGGCCCGGCCGCGCGTCATCCGGCCTGAAAGATATTGCGTGGCCCCGCCGCCGGGCGTGATGCCCATCAACGCCTCGCATTGGGCAAGCCCCACCCGCCCTTCGGCGGCGAACGCCATGTCGGCCGCCGCGACGAATTCCGCTCCGCCGCCGCGCGCCAGCCCGGCGAGCTTGACGATCGTCACTTGCGGCTGTTCCCGCAGAAGCTCGCCGAAGGCCTGGAACGGATTGAGGCCTTCCGGAGCTTCGCGAACAAAATCGTCGAAGGCATGCGGCTCATCGATCAATGTCATGTCGACATGGGCAATAAAGAACTCCGGATCCGCGCTCTGGAAAACCAGCACGCGTGTGTCCGGATCGTCGCGAACGGAGAGAAGAAAGCGGCGAATCCCGCTCATGAGGGGCACGTCGAGGACGTTTACCGGCGGATTGTCGAGCGTGATCGTCGCAACACCACCAGCCCGGGAAATTCGAAGCCGGTCGAAACCTGTGTCTGTCATGCGTGAAATCTCTATTCTTCGGGAACCTCTCTGGCGCTGACGTTCCGCACCATTGATCCTAAAGTATTCATTGGATATCTAGCGTCAATTACGCACCTGAAGCATCCCAGGGATGCCGGAGGATACCGATGGATGAACCAGCAAGTGAAAATGACCCGATCTACCGTGCCGACTGCCCGAGCCGGGTGATCCTCGACCAGATCGCGGACAAGTGGTCGATGATGGTGCTGGCGGTGCTCAGCGAGCCCCGACGCTTCAACGCCATCAAGCGTCGTCTCGATGGCGTGACCCAACGCGTGTTGACCCAGACGCTGCGCAAGCTGGAGCGCAACGGCATGGTGACGCGCAGGGTTCTGGACGGACGCGTGCTCGGCGTCGAGTATGCACTGACGCCGCTCGGCCGGTCGCTGCAGGGTCCGTTCTCGATCCTTTTCGATTGGACGGTCGAGAACATCGGCGTGATTCAGGACTGCCAGCGCAGCTATGACACGCGCCAAGATCAGGCCACGGTCTGAACGATGGGTGGCGTTGAACAGCTCACATCGTCCGCAAATCGTAGAATGGAGGTATGCGCAAACTCGTCGGCGACTGACCGCATTGGTCAGCTCCACGCTTAACCACTGCGGCGTCCGTTTCGGTGAGCCGTATCGTTATAATGTTTGTTCTCTCTTCCAAGCTATGGAGTTGTTTTTGCCCGCTCAGCATTGACCTATAGCCTCATGGCTCTATTCATCGGGGTAGCTAAAAGGGAGTCGGTTCTGAAGTCGCGGAGCGAAAGCCGACCGGGTAGCTAGGCTGCATGGTGACATCCCTAGGACCTCTCAGCCAACGACGGAGCTTCCAACCTACATCAGCCAATAATTCTAGCGGCACGAAATTGGAACCAAGAAACGTCGATCGGCTAGGAGCCCTTTAGGGCGTTCTGCGAGCGACAACCTCATTGAATTCACGGCACTGGCTAAACTCAACCCGGACAAGCAAGATTGAAGAGCGGAGTTAAAGGTATCCTCGATCTCGGCGTTCAAAACCAATGGGGACCGAAACGGCGCGGCGGGATATTCTCATAGCCAGGTTCAAGTTATGACAGTCAGGCCCCTAATACATCATTCAGATAGGTGAGGCGATGCCGGTTGAGGATTCTCGAAAATCGAAACCTAATTTGGCTGAAAGTGCAGCCGAGGCTCTTTTGAGCTGGATCGCAACCTCGCGCTATCCCATTCACAGTAAGCTTCCGCCGGAACGTGAGCTTGCATCGATCCTACGCTTGTCTCGAGGTAAACTTCGTGAGGCGTTGCAGCGGCTTGAGGCCGATGGCGTCATCTGGCGCCATGTTGGAATCGGAACATATGTTGGCAGTCGTCCTGCATCGACGCATTCGAATGTCGAAAGCCTAAGTGCCGCCACGACGCTGGCGGAGATTCTCGAAGCGCGCTTGTCCGTCGAGCCTGTGGTATCAAGGTTTGCCGCCATTCGTGCACAGTCGGGCGAAATTGCGATGATGGAGCAATACTGGTCCTCCGGGTTGGGATCAACGACGTGGAGGGAATGGGAAAGGTGGGACGAACTCTTTCACCGCGCGGTTGCCGAAGGTTCCGGAAACGGTATTCTCATCAATACGGTCGACCAGCTTCTGCGTATCAAAACCCACGCGCGTTGGACCGTCAGGTTCTCAGCCGAACTGGACCGCGGACTGGTAAAACGCTATTCGCGAGAGCATGAAGCTATCTTTCGGGCGATAGAGAACAAGGATCCGGATGCAGCCGAAAACGCGATGCGGCGTCACATTTCGGCGCTGGCGCTGACCATCGGTCCGGTCATCGCCAATCGATGAAGACCTGCGCCTGTGCGAAATTCTCACTTCGGCTTCAAGCATTCACCGGCTTTGGTAAGGGTGCCCAGGGTCGTTGGCCGCGGGTATTCGCAAGGCTACAGGCCGGGATTGGTCAGAGGGAGCCGCAATCGTGCCCGTCCGTGCTCAATCGAATTGACCTGAAGGTTCATCGTGATGTGCCGGCTTGCGACCTGCATATCCTGATAAATCCGTGCGATGGGATTATTCTCGAAGGCGCCGCGTGCGCCGACGAGATCCCAGATCGAGTGGGCGGCGCGACGGGCGAGTTCCCCGGCATAGGCGCCGTTGCAGCGATAGTTCGACCGTTCCAGGGGGGAAGGGATCTTGTCGGAATTGGCGAACAGCATGATCTCTTCCGCGTCGGCTCTTAAGAGCGCTTGCGCGGCCTGAAGCGACGCAGATATTTCGCCCACTGCCATCTGGTGCGTGGCATAACTTGCCGTGTCTTCTCCCGTCATCAGGGAGCGACGCTTCCGGCTTTGCGAAAGAAAGAGCTCAAACATGCTTTCTGCAATGCCGATTAAGCAAGATGCATGCGGAAGCCCCAGCGTCATGTGCATCGGTATACGGAAGATCGGTGCTGCGTTGACGTCGCTGCCCGGGCTCGGCCCTCCCTTGAACACGCTTCCCGGAACACCCATCATGTCGGGCACGAAGAGGTCGTCCAATTCGATGTCCTGGCTTCCCGATCCCTTCAGTCCAATGGAAAACCATGTATCCAGGATCGAGACGTCGTCGGTACGAACGAGAAAATAGTATTCTTCGCCAGGCGAATTTTCCTTCTCGAGCATGGCCGCGATGAGGCACCAGTCGGAGCCTTGGACACCGCTGACAAACGGCCATTTGCCGGACAGACGGTAGCCACCATCGACCGCAACGGCGCGGCCGAGTTTCGGAATGATCGTACCGCTGATCAAGACGTCAGGCTTTCGCCAGATTTCCGCCTGAGCCTCGGGGCTCCACCGGGCGGCCATGTAATTATGCAGGATGTATTGCGCAAGGCACCATGCCGTCGACGGGCATCCGCTGGCCGTTGGGATCAACACGTCGATCATGGTACCGATTCCGGCCTCGGCCCCGCCGAAATACGCGGGTTGCAGAAGCCGTGTAAGCCCGGAGGAGCGCAATTGGGTACGAACGTCTTCGGTCAGGGACCGTTTGGCATTCACCTCGTCAACATGTTTGCGAAATGACGGTATCATGTCTTGCGCGCGGCGGACAATCTGCTCGGCATTCACGGCCGGATACCCGCCCTTCCAGCCATATATGACAGACATTAAGATCTCTCCCGTTTCTAGGCCCGCCGCGTATCCGTGCTACGTTGGCTTATCCTTGTCTCAGGCAATCTTCGTGCCAAGCCAATTGATTCCGTCAGGCGGTACTTGCGCCAGCGCGTTTCGAAGTCTCAGGCGAGTTATCGAAACGCGCGCCCAGCATGGCTCCCAACATGTCCAGCAGCAATTTCCGGCAGCGCTCCGTAGAAAGGTCGGTCGGCGCCGCGGCAGAGGTGACGATCTGCCCGAACGCCATGACCACGAAGTTCGTCGCAATGTCTTCCGGCGCGTGTTCCGTCTTGAAGTCACCTTGATGAATGCCTTGCTTTATGATCCGCGCCACGCATTCCTGAAGCCAGCGCTGCAGGCGCTGCAATTCGGCCTGTATCACTTGGTCGAAAGGCAGGCGCCCGTATAACGCGATCCAGAAATTATGATTTGGCAGATCGTAAGTTTCCGGCCTGGTCATCAGGTCGACAACAGCCGCGAGCCGGAGCTTCACATTGGAATTCTTTCGTTCCATCTGACTGATTGTCATGGAAAATTTCTGGTTGGTATCGGCGATCGCATCGACGATGATAGCGCGTTTGCTTGAAAAATAATGGGTTACGACGCCCGCAGATATATTCGCCACGTCGCTGACTTCGCGAATGGTCAGGTCATGCCAGCCCTGATTGGAAAGGATCAACACGGCCGCGTCGATGACCTGCCGGCGGCGGACCACTTCCATTCCGAGTTTAGGCATTGCGATGGTTCTCCGGTGAGGGGTTTCAGGCGGAATTTTACGTGACAGCTAGTGTTTTTGGAACGCCCGATTGTAACTCGATGGGCTCAAGATGAAACGCCTGTTACGTAAAATAACGGAGATTTGCAAGTTTTGAAAGAATGGGGTGCCGCAATTATGGTCACAGACGCCAAAAATAAGGCATTTATTGCAAGTTTAGCGAGTCCTTGTGCTCTTGCAGGTGAGGCGACCTGCATTCCCTTATTTAAAACGGGCGATCTGAATTTTGGGGTGGCATGCAGATGACTCATTGCAGCGGGACATTTGCCGTGTGTCGCCTGGTTTGGAGGGCAGAGCTCGACAAAATTTGGAATCGTAATCGAAAAAAACGGCAAGAATCATGGAAAATTAGTTAGTTAAAGCAGGTTTTTCTGCTGCGGAGGTTCTCGACAATGCTGCCCATTTCCTTGCCGGGGTGAAATCCGCGCCCATGATGTCGTCGGCAGATCGGGCGATTCTGCACATCTGGCACTTGCTTTTTATAGAACATGTGTTTTATAAAAATGCAGCAAGGAGACGCATGATGAACATGACGATCAAAAATCCCAAGGGAACTCTCGACAGCAAGGAACTCGTCGCAAAGGCGCGCGAGATGATTCCGTTTCTTCGTGAAATGGACGAAAAGACCAACGCGATGCGCCGCCCTCCCGAGGAAATTAGGATGCGGCTCAAGGCTGATGGCCTTTCGCGTATCTGGCAGCCGAAGCGGTATGGCGGAGCGGAAGGCAGTCTGAAGGACGGCGCCGATCTTCTCCGCGCGGTCGCAGGCGGTTGCGGATCGACGGGCTGGATACTCGTGCAGAACACATTGCATAACCTGATGCTTGCCAATTGGCCGGTACAGGCTCAGGACGAGATCTGGGGCGAGGCTCCCGACGCGCTTGTCAGCGGCATTCTTATTCCCGGCATCGGCAAGGCCACGCATGTTGAAGGTGGCTACAAGCTCTCCGGCCGCTGGCCGTTCGTCAGCGGCGTGGAAATCGCGGACTGGGTGATTTTCACAGGCGATCGCAAGACGGAAGACGGTGAGGAGGAGCTGCATTTCGTCGTTCCGAAAAGCCATCTGACGATACTTGACACCTGGTACACGATCGGCCTTCGCGGGTCGTCCAGCCACGATGTCGTCCTCACCGATCAGTTTATCCCGCAGCACATGACGGTGACGATGAACGATCTGAAAGGCAACGGACGCAGCCCTGGCGCCAAGGTCAACACAGCGCCACTTTATCAGATACCGCCGTATTCCATATTCGGCAGTTTGATGATCAAGGTTCTGCGCTCGAAGGGCATTCTCGAGATGGCAGTGCTGGTCGGCGTGGATCCCAATTCCGATGGGCTGGCGCGGGCGAAAAGGATGGGCATCGCAACAACTGCCGAAGGTATCGACGGTCTCAGGCGGTTGCCGGATTATGCCGATGTGGGCGTCGTTTTCGACGCAACCTCCGCCGGTGGCCACAGGAAACATGCGAAGATCCTTGACGCGGACGGCAAGCTCGCCATCGACCTGACACCCGCAGCCATCGGTCCCTTCGTCGTGCCGTCCGTAAACCTCGACGAACATATCGGTGGCCGCAACATGAACATGGTGACGTGTGGAGGGCAAGCGACCGTGCCGATCGTTGCTGCCATCAGTCGTGTCGCCCCGGTGCAGTATGCTGAAATCGTTGCGTCGATTTCCTCAAGATCCGCAGGACCCGGGACACGTGCAAATATCGACGAATTCACGGAGACGACGTCGCATGCCATCGAGGTCGTCGGTGGTGCGAAACGCGGCAAGGCGATCATCATCCTCAACCCGGCCGAGCCTCCCTTGATGATGCGCGATACGGTTTTTGCCCTCACTGAGGCAGGTCATGAGGATGCCATCAAGGCGTCCGTGCAGCGCATGATGGAAGAAGTGCAGAAATATGTTCCCGGCTACAGGCTCAAACAGGCCGTCCAGTTCGATCCGGTCCCGGACCGGATATTGCCTCAGATCGGTGTCGAGGCTGGAAAGCCGATGATGAAGGTCAGCGTCTTCCTGGAAGTAGAGGGAGCGGCCCACTACCTGCCTGCTTATGCGGGCAATCTGGATATCATGACCTCGGCGGCTCTGAGAACCGCCGAGCGGGTGGTGACGATGCAAGGGGAGCGCGCCGCATGAGCCGGGAGCTTTACATTCAGGATGTCACGCTGCGTGACGGAATGCACGCGGTCCTGCATCAGTACGGACTGGAAGCCGTCAAGGACATTGCCCGGGCTCTGGACGATGCGGGGGTCGATGCGATCGAGATTTCGCACGGCGATGGTTTGGCCGGCGCAAGCTTCAGTTACGGATTTGGTCTGCATAGCGACGAAGACTGGATCTCGGCGGTTGCCTCTATCGTGAAAAACGCACGCCTCACGACACTTCTCATTCCCGGCATAGGGACGGTGGAGGACCTGAAACGGGCGCAAGGTTGCGGCATAACGTCAGTCAGGATCGCTACCTTGTGCACCGAAGCGGATGTTTCGGCGCAGCATATCGAAATTGCGCGCAAGCTCGACCTGGATGTTTCGGGCTTCCTGATGATGGCCCATCTCACCGATCCTGAAACTCTTGCCGCACAAGCGAAGCTAATGGAAAGCTATGGAGCGCATTGCGTTTATGTGACCGATTCAGCCGGTGCGCTGACTATGGACACGACCCGTGAAAGGGTGGGAGCCTTGCGGCAGGGGCTGATGGAGGAAACGCAGGTCGGCATCCACACGCACCACAATCTTTCGCTTGGCGTCGCGAATGCAGTGGGGGCGGTCGAGGAGGGGGCCTACCGTGTGGATGCCTCGCTGGCAGGCATGGGTGCAGGCGCTGGAAATGCGCCGCTCGAAGCATTTATTGCTGTCGCTACTCGTATGGGATACCGCCACGGTTGCGATCTTTACAGATTGATGGATGCGGCGGACGATCTTGTCAGACCGCTTCAGGATCGGCCGGTGCGGGTCGACCGGGAGACGCTCACGATCGGCTTTGCCGGCGTATATTCGTCGTTTCTTCGGCATGCCGAGCATGCGTCCGTTCTTTACGGAGTTGATTCACGCGAAATTCTCGAGGAGTTGGGCCGCCGCAGGATGGTGGGCGGCCAGGAGGATATGATCGTCGATGTCGCGCTCGACCTTGCAACTTCGAAGAAAGCCTCTCTCCCTTGACGAGCTAGAGCAGCGTGCATTCATGTGTGTTCGTAGCCTGCCGCCTTGAAGTAGTTTCTGCACTCGGTTGTCGAGAAGAG
>JARYGU010000033.1:0-39505 GCA_033795365.1 Shinella sp. | reverse complement strand
TCGATGCCTTGGAGCAGGCGCTTCATGATCGACGCCCCACTCATGGCGGCGGCCTCGTCCATCACTCAGATCGCGGCTCGCAAGGCAGATTCAACCGGTCGCCGCAACACACCTTCGATCATATCCGATTTAAGCAGGCCGTCGAGCGCTTCTGCCGGCGTGCGATAACCCAGCGTCTTGCGAGGCCTGCTATTAAGGGCATGCGCCACAGCGCTGAGTTCATCGGCTCCGTGCTGGCTCAGATCTGTACCCTTGGGAAAGTACTGACGTAGCAAACCGTTGGTATTTTCGTTGCTTCCGCGCTGCCACGGGCTTTGAGGGTCACAGAAGTAGATATCCAGGCCAGTGTCGATCCTAAGCTGTGCGTGCTGAGACATTTCTGTGCCCTGGTCCCAGGTCAGGGATCGGCGTAGATGCGCCGGAAGTTCCATGATCGTCTCAGCGATCGCATCACGAACCGCTTCAGCGCCGTGTCCAGCGAGTGCAGGACCGTTCTTGACGGATTTTTTGGTTCCGTGACCTTCCATGCGCGGCAGGTGCAGGAGCATTGTGAACCGTGTCGTGCGTTCGACCAGAGTGCCGATCGCGGAGCTGCCGAGACCGAGAATGAGATCACCTTCCCAGTGACCGGGCACCGCTCTGTCGCCGATCTCCGCGGGACGGTCGCTGATCATCAGTGCATCACCAAGAAAGGACTTACCACGGCTACGAGCCCGTTCGCGAGGCAGCCTAAGCGCTCGACCGGAACGCAAGCAGGCCGATAGTTCACGCTTCAGAGCGCCCCGACCTTGAATATAAAGCGCCTGATAGATGGCTTCGTGGCTGATGCGCATGGTCGCGTCCTCGGGGAAGTCCAGTCTCAGACGCCGCGCAATCTGGTCCGGGCTCCAGGCTTTGGACCAGCGTCGGCTTTGCCGATGAACGGTCCGGCGACCTTTCCATACCACGATACCACGATCGGGCCATCGAAGGCGATGCCGTTGGGTGTGGCAATGAGGCCAGCGAGTCGGTCCTGGACGTAGTCGCGAAGGGCGACATTGGCTGCAAGTTTCGCCACCTTCGGCCGTCGAGCCGCTCGATCAGCATGCCACTGTGCAGTGATCGCACGATAGTCGAAGTCGCCGCCGCGTGTCGCTGAATTGCGCCTAATCTCGCGCGAGATTGTGCTCGGTGATCTTCCCAGTTTACGTGCGATAGCACGGATTCCGGTACCTCGGGCGCTTTCCAAAGCAATTTCCTCTCGCTCGCGGAACGTCAGGCTGCGATTCCTGAGTGGTATTGCCGAGGGTGAAAGATGTGTGGGAGGCATACCGCCTGAACTCCGAAACCACCGGTTCCCAACGGGGGCAGAGACGCCGGCTTCCACAGCGGCGTCCTCGCTGGACAAGCCTGCCGCTATTTCTCGCCAGAACCGGCACAGGTTCTCACGCTGCCATACCGGTGGTCGCCCTGGCGAGGATAATTTCTGCCGCGTTGACCGCTCCGATTTCCGTCTTCCCATCACAATAAACACCTCCAAGTTTGGGGTGTTGCGGCGACCGGTTGAATCTGCCCAATACGTCTCGATCAAGTATTCGGAGCGACTGGCCGAGGCGGGGCATCGAGCCGTCTGTCGGAAGCGTCGGCGACAGCTACGACACGCGAAAAGCGCCGCTCCGGCCTTCTGCAGAAGGCCGGAGCGGCGCTTGAAACCAATGAAACTGCAAATCAATGAGGGGGTCAGTTCTTCAATTCGCCGCGGGGGCCAATTCTTCGCTTCGCTTGACAACGGCTTCTGGGGCCCATCGGAAGCATCCCGCCAGCCGAAGCCGAGGAGCAGTTTTACGCCATGCTGGATCAACCAGCATTGGCTGCATAACTTAAACCAAATAGCCTCCAGACCCGGCGCGATTCATTATGGGTGACGGGTTTGCGAGTAACCAGCCAGGGTGCGCCGAAGCGTGGCCGGTGTTGTTGAGTGTCGGGACGGAACGACCGGGCACGAATCCCCGATCTTCACGAATGACTATCCGCCTTCCCGATATCGTTGCCTTTCGGCGAATTGCTATGGCGGGACGCGTGTTGGTGGCAGGATGGAACCGGAAGCAATGCGAGGCATTACGCTCTGACAGCTAAGCGTTTCATCGGAGGTTTCAAATGAACAACATAATCTGGTTGGTAGGCGCCGTCGTCATTGTCCTCGCTATCCTGAGCTTTTTCGGTTTCCGGTGATCGGCGCTCCGGAGCTGAATGCCTGGCCACCCTCCCGGCTTGGCCGACGGCGCTGGTTGCGTATCCAGCCTACGATTGAAGCAGGGCGTGTTGGCTTCCCCTGGTATTCCTGCCCTTTGGGGTCTTGAGAACGAACAAGCCTTAGCTTGCCGTTGAATGTGGCCGGGAAGGAACGACAGAGAGAGGCGACCACCGCGAGGGTGACCGCTTATCTCTTCGCTGGGCTGCCAGCGCCTTCCCGATCTTATAATTCACCCCAACTGGGGGCGTTGCGCGAAGCTGTGGCTTCTTTCCTCTGGAACCACATCGAGCTTTTGCTCGTTCGCTCTCCATTAAGACAGGAAATTATGATGAGCAAAGACCCTTTTGCCCCGGAATACCAAAGCTCAACGGGGCTACCAATTGCAATAATTCTCGCGGCCGCACTGGCAATAACAAGTTATCTCGTCATAGGCGGGTCGTTGGCCAACAAGGACGTCGGTGGTACAAAGGTCTACCCACCCGAATCCGCAAGCATCAATGGGAACAGGTGATCAGGTTGAAGCTACCTAAAGCAAAGGATGGGAACCAGGCCCTTGCTATAGTCATCGCCGCCTGCCTCATCATGAGCGGACTAGTGTACCTCACTACGCTTCGTGTCGCGCAACCCGACGGAGACGTCAACCCCGCAACTAGCGTCATCGATCCGTCGTCATAAGCCCATAGCAGGTTTGTTCATCCATTCTTGACGCTAGGCGTGATGCCGGTAGCGGGGGAGTGTGCCGACGCTGGTAAACTGCTCGAGAGGGGACGACCGCCGAGGTAAATCTCAATTCCCGCCTATTCAGCCGAAACCAATTGCTCCGGTTCACCATAGCGATCAAGTTGGTTGGGCAGCAGCGCAACACCCAGCATCACGGATACGTAAAGCACAAATACCGTCAGCGCACATGTGACTCGGACCATTGATCTCTCCCTCCAAGAAACTGTAACGATCTTTGACGTCGTGCATAACCCCTTTTCTGAACGGCGGATGAACAAAGGCGTCCGCTTCGTAAAATTTTGCGGCGCCGGCCTCATAGCGATCGGGTAACCCCAATCCCTCGGAGCATTTCAAACTGAATTTTGTGAAAGCTTCGCACTACGCTGGTCGCGATCTCCAGCATTGGCCCGACTTGCAGTTCCGCCGCTACCCGAGCAGCCAAATTTTCGCCTTCGATTTCGGGGGCTCGATCCGGGCCGCCATGCTGGTGATGGGGGCGACTGGCAGGATTTGGGCGGCTTGCTCTCCGACGACACGTCGATGATGAACACCGTGTCGCTCCAGCCGCTCGCCGGCATCCACGACACGCCCGATCGGGCATGGGCGGCCGACTGGCTGGTGGACATTCTCATCCGCGAAGGCGTCGAGATCACGCCGGACGTCAAGGAACACCTCTGGACGGCGCTTACGTCTCTGGCGTCCGCGCCGGTCGTGGAACGCACAATCACCGGCCTGAACGCCCTGCTACAATCGTCGGCGCTGAAGCAAGCGCTCCATCCATACTGCATCGGGCCCTCACGGCCGGCTGCTCGACGCGGAGCATGAACATCTCGGCACCGCGACTGTGCAGGCGTTCGAGACGGAAGGCTTGATCGGAACGGGTGCGGCAGCGGCCGTGCTGTTCTACCTGTTCCACCGCATCGAATCCCGCTTCGATGGCCGCCCATCGCTGCTCATCATCGGCGAAGGCTGGCGGGCGCTGGACGATGGAGGTTTCGCCACCAAGATCAAGGAATGGCTGAAGACGCTGCGCAAGAAGAATGTCGCCGTGGTTTTCTCCTCGCAGTCTCTTGCTGACATTGAAGCCTCGCCCATCGCGCCGGTCATTATCGAGAGCTGCCCGACGCGCATCTTCCTTGCCAACGAGCGGGCCATCGAACCGCAGATCGCCAGCGTGTATCGTCAGTTCGGCCTGAACGACCGCCAGATCTAGATTGTCGCGCGCGCCACGCCGAAACGCGACTACTATTGCCAGTCAAGGCGCGGCAACCGGCTGTTCGAGCTCGGCCTTGGCCATATCGCGCTCACGCTCTGCGCAGCCTTCGACAAGACCGCCCATGCCCTCATCGACGAACTTCTTGTCGAAGGCGCCGCGCCGTACTTCCGCCGGTCCGGTCGGCGGAAGTACGACCTCGCCGATGCCGGCAGGCTTGTTCTCCGGCATCTCCGACACCCGCATCACCCGATAGGTGTCGAAATTCGACTCCTGCGTCTCGCCACCGACGATGTTGATCTGCTCGTAGAGCGCATGGCTGGCACCGCGCACGATCCCGCCGGCGACCTGCGCGCAATGCGCATCGAAGGCGTCGGTATAGGCGAGGCCGAGCGCCCGCCCCTCACGGTTGTACCCAAACGAAAGTTGGGACTGCTGCTATGGATCGGGAGCGGCACGAGCCGTGTCGTTCCTCTCCCTTGCTCCCTACACGGCCGCGAAGGCGGCGATGGACTCCTTGGACGAAAGCGTTTCGTACGAGGTAGCGCGCTTTGGCACCGAGACATCGATCCTGATGCCCGGCCCGTTTGTCGATGGCACAGCGCATTTCGCCCATGCGGAGTTTCCGGCCGACGCGACCGTGCAAGAGGAATACGCCACTCTCCATGGCGATGCTCTCGCTCACAACGAAGAAGCGACCCGCTCGCTTTTTCCCTCGAAAGCTAAGGGTGACTTGCCTGAAACTGCCAAGCCTGTTGCGCTCGCAGCATTCCTGCTGGGTGTCGGTCATGGCCTGGCGGTACAGGCCAAAGCGGGCTTCACCCGCGACATGCTCGAGGCGGTTACCGAGCAGGCGCTTGCTACGTGGCCGGGCCGGTAATGCCACCCTTTCCGTGATGCCATCCTGAAGCAGGAAAGCGGTGGCCTAGGTCTTTTGTTCGCTGACAACATGCTCGTCGGCATAACCCCATAAGCATGCGGATTTTTCCGGCTCCTGCACCATCAAATAGTTTCCTCGCTGTTCGATCGAATAGCGTCGCATCAAGCTGTGCGTATGAGAGGCGTTTGATGCACGACAATGGGCGCGTGATAAGGGACGCGCTCGTAAAGATCGACGATGTCGTGATTCAACAGACGCACGCAGCCTGAAGAGACCGCTTTGCCGATGGACTGCCATTCGGGACTGCCGTGCAGACGATAAAGCGTATCCTGGCCATTCTGGAAGATATACAGTGCTCTTGCGCCGAGCGGATTCTGCACGCCGGGGTCCATGCCCCCATTGGCAACCGAGTATTTTTCCAGCTCCGGCTGGCGGGCTATCATTTCAGCCGGTGGCTTCCATCTCGGCCACGATTGGCGCCAATGGATGATGCCTCGGCCCTGCCAGGCAAATCCATCCCGGCCAATGCCGACGCCATAGCGCATGGCTGCGCCATCGGGCTCGACTAGGTAAAGGAAACGGTTTGGAGTATCGACAACGACCGTTCCGGCAGCTTCGCCTGTCGGATTGGCGACGCGTTGGCGATAAAACTTTGGATCAATATGCCGATAGGGAATGCCGGCTACCATATACCCGCCATCCTCGAATGCCGCATAACGCGCATCCAGTTCAGCATCAGTCGTTCCATGAACCAGGCGCGCAGCCTCTCCCGGCTGTGGGGTACGGGCTCCCTCGACCGGCGCAGCGGTCGCGCAACCGGCAAGTACGGCTGAGATGGATAGGGAGCCGATCATAAAGCCCCGGCGAGAAATAGAGTTTGGCGTGAACTGCATGTGGTGATCTCTGGTCATGAAGCGCTGGCAAAGCAGCTCGTCCTTCAGGCCATTGAAAACATTCCCCCGCGCAGGTCTATTGGCGATGCGGTGATACCCTCGATAACCCGTCGTTATCCAGTTTAAGTGAAATCGCGTGAATCCTGAGAAATCCCCTCGATCGCACGCAGCCGCGGAATGACGAACTCGGTGAAGGCGCGCACGACTGGGCGCATGAACTTGGTCGAAGGAAAAGCCAGGAAAGCTTCCGTGGATCGGATCGCATACGCAGGGAGAACTCTTACCAGCTCCCCTTTTGCGAGAGGCTCGGTAACAAGATTTCGCTGGACCGCACCGACACCCCGGCCAGAGAGCAGCGAATTGAGAAGCACATGCGAATTGTTGGACTTGAACACCGGTCTCACCGGTAATTCGCTTGTCCCATCGTCGGCAGTCACCAAAATCATGGAATTGCGGGATGATATGCCTGTGAAGGTCGAAATGACGTCGAGTTCCGACAATTGGTTCGGCGAGGTTATTTCTCCGACCTGTTTTAGATAGCTTGGCGCGGCGACGAGAATTCGCTGCACCCAGCCGATCCGTCTCGCGACAACTTCCTGGTCCTCGATCTTTCCGTACCGAAGGGTAAGATCAAAATTTTCATAGATCAGGTCGACGGTGCGATCATCCAGCATGAGATCGACGCTGATACCCCGATACTGATCCTGAAATTCGAGGACCATGCCGTGCAGGTGCTGGGCGCCGATGCATGACGGGGCATGGATCCGCAGATTTCCCTCAATCTCGCCCATATTGAGCCGCACGCCTTCCAAGGCCGCGTCGATCGACGCGATCGCTTCCCGGCTTGCCTCGTAGAGCTCCATGCCGTGAACTGTGAGACGAATTGTCCTCGACGAGCGTTCGAGCAGCCTGGCGCTCACATGCCTCTCGAGATTTCCCAGGTGTTTTGTGACGGCAGGCTGCGAGATTCCGAGATCGCGCGCCGCAGCCGTGATTGAGCCTTTTTCGACTATTCGGATGAACGCTTTCAAGGCTGTGTTGATATCCATCAATAATCTCTTGCTATAGATCACCTCCACTATAACCAAATTCTTGATTGCGGCTGCAGGAAGGCGCCCACTGCGGCAGCTTGCTGCCGCAGTTTAGAGCTTCGGGCCTTTATTGAGGTCGGCCTATCAGAGGTAGTTCGGCAAGTGCCTTGTGGAGTGCAATCGCGTCCCATGGCATATGCTCTGTAATACCCAGACCGACCACATCGACCTCCTTCGCGACATCGCTCACCAATCCCACGACCTGCTGCAGGGTCATGCGACCGGCTTGAATGTCGTCATCGGTCGGTGCAGGCGCGCCGGGTTTCGAAAAAGTCAGTGAACGAAAGAGGTTGGCGTCGAGGACGTCGAGGTCAAAATGTACCGCCACGTGCAGTCATTCGATTCCACGCTTTGCGTTCTCCGGAACGTAGATCATGCGTCCGTCCTCAAGACGATAGGTGATGCCGGCGCGCACGCCCTGCCCCTCCCCTACCGTGTCATTCGCCTCATACCGCTTCAGTTCTTTGCCTTCCTTGATCGTGATCCGCATATCCGCCTCGCCAGGATTCTCTACCACGGTGACAACTTTCGAAGAGAACGGATTGAAAGGATTGGTGGTGATGACAATCATCAGGATGCCGATCACCACGAGGAAGAGGTCGATCAGGTTGACGAGCGACAGGATGGGATCGTCGGCGTCGTCATGGTCCAGAAATCGCATCAGGCGCGCTCCCCCGTCCGCTCGATCTGGCGCAGCTCCTCGAGCAGCCACCGACGGCGAATCGTCAGAATGAAGAAGGTGATGCTGGCGCTGACGAGCGCGAGGATCACGGCGGAAAAGGCGACGACAAGATTCTCGCCGACGGAGGCCGCATCGCCCCGACTGAGCGCGAGTAATGCCGGGCCCATGGGAATCATGGTTGCGACCAGTCCCAACATCGGCGTCGTGCGCGAGACGACGCGCAGCCACTCGAGCCGCTTCATTATCATCAGCTCGATATCGTCGCTATGGTAGGCTCCGGCGCTTAGAATGCAGCGGTAGCTCCCGCGGGATCGCTGGATTGCTTCCAGCAGAAACATGCCAAGCACGACGAACGCGTAAGTCAGCGATGCTGTGATCAGAATAAGCACAGGAACGAGGAACAGACGCGAGACCTCAAAGAGGCCGAGTTCAAAATCATTCATGAAACACCGTTGATTGCGATTTTCGATTGGGTACGGCCCGCATTGGCGCGCCATTGCAAGCCGGCACCCAGGGCGATCAGAAAGAGCATGGCTGACATCGCAAGCCACAGCCGCCAATCGTCCTGCGTGTCACCCCTCGCTTGCACTTCCTCCAACACCTGCCCTGTCACCGCCTGCGACGCACTCATCCGGGTCGATGCGTCAGGATCCGCCTCCGGCTGGTTCGCGTTTTGCCGCCCGGCTATCTGAAGACCGAAGCCTGCTGCCATGCGTTCGACGAAGTCCCTCGTAGCTGCCTCGCCGACGTCCACACCATGGTCGGCGGCGAGCTCTTGCCAACGCTCGACAAGCCGACGTCGGGTCTCCTCGGCAGCATCCCAGTAATCCTTGCGGATCGCCTCGATCATGCGCTCCATGAGCTGTGCCTGGGCGGTCGGATTGTGCGCCTCGAAAAACTCGTTGATCCCAAGACCACGCGCATCGGCGACATAGGTGTCGAACATGGCCTGCCATTGGTCCACCCGTACCGTCGCCGGGTCGACAACCTGCCAGCCGAACAGGTTGTTCGCCGCGTTGAGCATTTCGAGCGTGCCGGCATAGCCTTCCGCCTTCATGCCCTCAATCCAGTGCGGGTTGAGATAGCGCACACGCAACTCGTCGGAGAGGAAACGGGCCACCGAGATGGTCTTTGCGCTCGCAGCGTTGCGCAGGTCCGAGACATAGAGTGACGGCGCCTTGCCGTCGAGATGGCGGATCGCCAACGATAAACCACCTAAAAACTCGAAGGGATGATCGGTCGAGAGTACGCCATGCAGGTTGGATGAGCGTGACATGATCGCAGCCTGTGTTCCCTTCAACTGCTCAGCAAAAAGATTGCCGGCGTTGGAAGGCGTTCCCCAGCTACGGACGCCGTAGGCAAATTGCGTACTTGCAAGGAAGCGTTCGGCGAGCGCCGAATCTTCGTCCCATGTCGCGGAGGCAAGCGCCATATGCGGGAGACCCGTCCCGTAATTACCCGGTGCGTTCGAAAAAAGGCGTAGCCTCGCCTGCTCCAGAGCCTCATCACGTGAAAGACCCTTCCGTTCCAGCGCAGTGGCGACGCGAGCGCTGTTAGCGGCTATGGGATTCTCCTCTTGATCCAACGCTGCAATGCGATCTATGGCCTCGGCGAGAAGCCGCATGAAACCGTCGAACTGATCACGGTAGACGCTCGTCACCTGCACAACGACATCAATACGTGGTCGCATGAGTTCTTCCGCCGGTACGATTTCCAGCTTTCGAATGCGCCCGCCTTCGTCCCAGACGGGCCTGAGACCCAAGGCATGCAGCACCTGCGCCTCGGTGACACCGAGATGGCGGGTTGCCTCAGAGGACCAGAGACTGAAAGCGATCTTCTGGGGGTAAGCGCCTCTGTTGTCGCTGCGAAATGCGGCAATGAGCTGGTCGAACGCTTCCTTGCCGGCATCATACGCTGCTCTGGTGGGTATCTTATCCGGCTCGAACGCATAGAGATTCCTTCCGCTCTTGACGTCCGGATTGCGTATCGGGTCGCCACCTGAGCCTGGTGCGACGAAACGTCCTTCAAGCCCTGCGAGCAGAGCCTCGATCTCACCGGGCTCAGAGAGACCGGTGTCGAGCACATCGGCGCGCACCAGAAGCTCCCTCAACGACGCATCGAGGGATGTGCGCTCCGCCGCCTGGCGCAGGTATTTTTGAAGGGTCGTATAAGGTGCGGTCTTCTTCAGCATTGAAAAATCGTCGACGAACAGCTCTTCCGAGGCGGCGCCGACAGCTTCATAGAAAGGCTGGCCTAGCTGCTGCATCACGGTCGCCAGTCTTTGCTCGGGGTCAGCTGGCCTTCCAAATGTGTGCAGTCCGAGCGGCATCGCCATTCTGGCGAGCTCGTGGAGATGATCGTGCAGAACGGGCAGGAAGCCGTCAAAATCCTGTCGTACAGCTTCTTCCGTCCAACCGAGGTCGGCATGCATGCCCGCAGCGACAGTTGCATCCGCAATCTCGCGTGCGGTCCGCTCGCGCACGGAACCTTCGTCGAGCTGTCCATATTCATGGACGAGATGATGGATGTCCCGCAGTTCATCGTAGAGGCCTGAGGGCGCGAACGGCGGCGTCTGATGGCTGATGGTGACGGCACGCCCTCGCCGTCTTGCCTGAAGTGCTTCGCCGACATTGTCCTGAATGTAGGGGTAGAAGACCGGGACGTCGCCGACAGCCAAGAACGGGTCGTCATCGACCGAAAGCCCCCGATCCTTGCCGGGCAGCCATTCCTGCGTACCGTGCGTGCCGAGATGCACGATGGCATCAACCGCTGCTACTTCGCGCAGATAGAGATAGGCGGCCATATAAAGATGGTCGGGCGATGCAGATGTATCGTGATAGTGTGCAATGTGGCTCTCTGCGCGCGGCATTTGCGGCATGACGATAAGCTTGCCGCGCCGCAGGCGCGGAATGATGAAGCTCGCCACGCCGTCGATCTCACGCACTGCCCAATGTGCAGACGGCGCGCCGGCGTGGGAAAAGGCTTGGCGTTTCGCCTGTGAAAGCGACGCCAGCCACTGCTCATAGTCGACGACGGGCAGCGCTGCGGCAAGATCGCGCTCCAGAAGCTCCTCAAGCGGGACGGTGCGATAAAGCCCGGCAAGCATCGCCTGCCCCGCTTCGATCATCTGCTGTTCGGAGATCGGTTCGACATCATATCCTGCGCGGACAAGTTCGCCTGTTAGCGCTTCGATGCTCGCCGGTACGTTGAGGCTGGAAGCCGCTAAATTTTTCTCACCGGCCGGGTAGCTCCAGAACATCAGCGCCAGATGCTTCTCCTCCGCCGGCTTGCGGCGCAGTGCAACGAGGTTCTTTAGCTTACCGACAAGGGCCCCGACCTGCGACGGCAGCGGTATCTCAGCCCCGTCTTCGATCGCTGTCAGAACCAGCGGATCAATCATGCCCCAGCCCTCCGGACCAGCCAGAAACATGGCACTGGTGCGAGCGGGGATGCCGGATGTCGACGCAGCCCAATCCCGTACTCCGCCTTCTCGAAAACCGACTGTCTGGATGACGGGGATATCGAGTTTGAGAAACTCGGCACTGCGTGCCTGTCCATTCTGCATATGGGTAAGGTTTACCAGCGCATCGAGGTGTGCCGGGCGCGCAATCCGCGCCAGGCCTTGAGCGTCGCCATCGTCGAACCAGAACACGAAGGGCTGAAGGCCTGCGGCCTCGGTGCGCGCCACGACAGCATCCAGCAGTGCCGTTTGCATATTGCCCACTGTCCCGGAATGAACGACGAAGCCGACGCGCCCGTTGGCATTCTTCCAGCGATCTTCACCCCATGCGAGATAGGCATCCAGGGTGCTGAAAACATGGGGCGCGTCAGGATGCCAGAAACCGGAGGTTGTCATCCGTTCCGCAGGCGGCATAGCAGAAAGATCGGCTCCTTCCTTCCAGGCTTTGACGGCAACGAAGAACTGTCGGAAATTTTCCACGCCTCCTGCCGCATAGTAACCAAGCAGCAGACCAGCGGCACTTGGATCGATGCGACGCCACGTTGGCGGACCGCCGCCGATGATGATCGACGCAACGTCTGCATGGGCGAGCGTACCATCAAGCGCCTGTTCGACTCGCGCCCGGTCATTGGGGCGCGGTACATCGAGAATGATGAGATCGGTGTTTTTCAGCCAGTCGTCAGGTGAGGCCGCTTCCTTCTCGACATCGACGTGATCGAGCACAATCCCCGACTGCGTCGCGATCGGCGCGAGCGCGCGGAACTTCTCCGACAGGACGAAACTGCTGGTCAGAACCCGCACTACCGGCCGGCCGCGATCGTTCGGGACTTGGGCAAGAGCCTGGCCGGCGATGATGGATAAGGCGATGAGGACGAAGCCGAATATGCGCATGAGCTAGAACTTCGTCTTCAGACCGAGGAAGTAACGTCGTCCCTCATCGGCAAAGGCGTAGTCTCCATTTTCGTCCGCGAGGCGTACATCGGTGATGTTTTCGATGCCGAACTGAAGGCTGGCATGCTCGTTGAAGGCATAGTTCGCGTAGGCCGAAACGAGGGTGTAATTTGGCTGGCGCCCTGAGCCCATGGTTGTCTTTTGTGAACCGACGTAGTTGACCCGCAACGATGTCGTCAGATTTTCCAGCGGTGACCATGCGAGCGTTGCATTCGCTGCATGGCGAGAACGGTTCGGCAACTGGTCCCCTGTCTCGCGATCGACCGGGTCGAGATAGGTATAGTTGGCATCGAGCCGCATGTTCCACGGCAGTTCAACGCCTCCTCCAAGTTCGATACCGCGGATGCGCGCACTGTCCACGTTTTCGTAGGTCCAGGTTGCCCCTGGCGCGCCGCCGCAGCGGACCACGCACAGCGTCTGGATGAGGTTGTCGAGATCGTTCTGGAAAGCCATGGCGCGCGCCGACCAGATGCCCTGCTGGTATTCAAGACCTGCCTCGAACGAAAGATTGGTCTCCGGCTTGAGGTCGGGATTACCGACGATGGTGAAACGCCCTCCACCGGCGATCGCTGAATATTCGGGTGAAAGCTGCTTGAGCGTCGGGGCCTTGAAACCGGCACCGACGCCAGCCTTGAAGGTCAGCGAGTCATTGAAGTGATGGAGCAAATAGGCACGCGGGCTCGTATGCCAGCCAAACTCCTCGTGATGGTCGAAGCGACTGCCGAGGACCAGTTCCCAGCGGTCTGCGAGTGCTATCTCATCCTGAAGGAATGCGGCGTAGTGCATCTGTTCATCGCGCCCGCCGGTGTTGACGGTCGGGTCCCTCAGGCGCTCCTGCCGCGCCTCGGCGCCAAGTGTGAACCGATGGCCTTCAATCGGAGAGAAGCTGATCTGCCCGTCTCCGACGGTATCGATGAATTTGTGGGGACCGGATGCCGGCGCATTGTCGCTGCGTGTGTTCTCGCGATCGAGGATGGAACTATAGAGGCGCACACGCGACGTCCCCCAGTCCCAATTCCCTTCATGCGACAGCGCGATGCGCTGGCGCCATATCTCGTCTTCGGACCGATAGAAGGTCGGGAACGGCCCGGAACCTTGCATGCCGCTCCAGCGGTCCTCGAACCCCGCGCCATAGGAAAGGTCGATCCGTTGTTGTTCGTCCGGCGTCCATGTCAGCGTCGCGTTACCCATGAACGCCCTTTCGTCTCCTTTGGACGACACGCGCGAATTGCTGGGCGATGTCAGCTCGGCCTGCCCCTTGAAGGCGCCCCAGATGTTCAATCCCAGGGCGCCCGGAATGAGCGGGCCACCGGCGTAGCCGCTGAAATTGTAGCCGTTACCGCCATGACCATGTTCTGTAAGCTGGCCTAAGGTCGAAAACGAACCGCGCCACTCGTCAGTCGCCTGCCTTGTGATAATGTTGACCACCCCACCCAGCGCCTCCGAACCATAAAGCGAGGACATCGGCCCGCGCACGACCTCGATGCGTTCTATTGCTTCCGCCGGTACCCATCCGAGCTCATAGTCCGAATGGGCGACCGCTGAAGCTGAATTGCTGATCCGCATTCCGTCCACCAGCACGAGGCTGTGGTCGGTCTGCATGCCGCGGATGGAGATGCCACGCCGGCCGAGACCGATACCCGTGAGCTGAACGCCCGGCGTGCCCTCAATGGCGCTGGCGAGATCGCGGACCGGGCGTTCACGCAATTCCTCGCCGGTCACCACCGTGACGCTGGCGGGCGTATCCTTTAAAAAGCGCTCACCGGAAGTGGCCGTGATTACGATTGGATCGAGAGGGGTGGACTCCAAATCGGCCGATTGCGCATGGGCGATTGTCGGAGCTGAAACTGACGCAAACAGCAAAACCGAGACGCGCCAGAGCTGGTCATTTGTGCGCATGATAACCCCCTTCACAAATACGCTGGCATTCTTGCAATGTTATATCGTTACTATGTAATAGAGTTACATCGCGCAAGCATGAATATGCGCAGCGAGCCGGGCATTCACAGATTGGCTAATTCGACCGGCTGGCTTTCGGCGAAACGCCGAAAATTCGCCGTCGCGAGCATGACAGGAGCGGACACGTAATCGCTGGCTCCGCAGGGACTCTCCAAGGCGCGCTCGTGCTGCTTTGGCTGTGCGCGAGGCAAAGCCAATTGCGTCTCATCTTCATAATTTGCGAAGGCGCGGCTTGAGGTATGAGATGCTGGCTGCGTCGTGAGACGGTGCACCTCAAGACATCCTGCGGCTTTGCACGTGCGATCTCGATCAGTGTGCGAAATCTATGGTCCGCCACATGCCATCCTGATAAATGGTACGGGCACGAAGCCCGCTTTTTTGCACAGGACTTGCGGCATGCTGATCCACTGTTTCGTCACCACTATTCCCGAGCCTTGCAATCGAGTCTCGAGCATCAGGTGAAAGCAGGACTCTGCGTTCGCACAGCGCTCCAGGCTTAGCCAGGAAGGCTCCGCCTGGCTGGTGGTATTCGGCATGGACTCGCAGCGGTCGGCCTAGGGGGGGGGTGTTTAGTCCCGGGAATTAGTGGTGCAATCTTTCCCCCGGAATGGAAGGAAGCACTATGGGCCAAATACGTCACGGCAGCGCCACGACCACGCACGCAGTCCGAGCAGCAATACAGCGATCGCAAGCTTCGGCCGCGGAGCTGAGCCGGAGCTACGGGATCAATCCAAAGACGGTTCTGAAGTGGCGCAAGCGGGCAACGGTCGAGGATCTCAAGACCGGACCGAAGGCGCCGCGGTCAACCGTTCTCAGCGAAGAAGAGGAGGCAATCATCATCGCGTTCCGGCGGCACACGCTGCTGGCGCTGGATGATTGCCTCTATGCTCTTCAGCCGACAATCCCGCATCTGACGCGATCGTCATTGCATCGATGCCTGCAACGCCATGGGATATCGAGACTGCCGGATGTGGAGGGCGACAAACCGTCGAGGAAGAAGTTCAAGGCCTACGCAATCGGCTATTTTCACATCGACCTAGCCGAGGTCCAGACCGCCGAAGGCAAGCTCTACCTCTACGTCGCGATCGACAGGACCTCCAAGTTCGCCTTCGTCCAACTGGTCGATCGCGCTACCACCCGAACAGCGTCAGACTTCCTGGAAGCGTTGGTTGCAGCTGTGCCCTACAAGATCCACACGGTGCTGACCGACAACGGCATCCAGTTCGCCGACATCCCGAAGAACAGCAACGGACCAACCGCGCGGTTCCGGGGGCATCCGTTCGACCGAGCATGCTGGCGACACGGCATCGAGCACCGGCTGACCAAACCCAAGCATCCCTGGACAAATGGCCAGGTCGAGCGGATGAACCGGACGATCAAGGAGGCAACCGTCAAACGCTATCACTACGACAGCCACGACCAGCTCCGCAGACATATCGGTGATTTCGTCTCGGCATACAATTTCGCCCGCCGGCTCAAGACCCTTAGAGGCCTCACGCCGTATGAATACATCTGCAGCATCTGGACAAAAGAGCCCGAAAGATTCAGGCTCGATCCGATCCATCAATTCCCGGGACTAAACACCTAGCCGTTATCTAGCTCGAAAACGAACCTGCAACTCCCGCTCAAACGGGCGCCGCTGACTGTCTTGAAAGAGAGCCGGAATGATGCGCTCATCCCGGCTGCCAATCGGCCTTCACAGCTGGCTGGCAGTTACACTGCCACTCTCGTTCCGGGCTCAGCGCCGCGAACACACCTTCATACGGCAATCTTGCCGCCGCCGATCTTGGTTATCGCGACGACCGCCGGCCGCACTGGCATGTCCGGCTTGAAGTCCGGCCAGCGGGTGGAAAGATCTTCGTAGTAGGACGGGCGACCATGACCGGGCCAGTCCTCGCCGCCGTCGCCCGGATGCTGAACGGCTACGAAAGCCGTTTCATCGTCCGGCGTAAAGAGCGGGCCGCACATTTCGGCTCCGACCGGAACGCGGAAGAAAAGCTTCGAGGTCGCGCGAGCCTCGCCATCCGTATCGACGGCCCACAGGCCATCAGTGCGGCCTGTCGCTTTGTTACTGTTGCCGTCCGTCGAAACCCAGAGACGACCGGCCGAGTCGATCGCACAGTTGTCTGGCATGCCGAACCAGCCGTTCTTCGTCGTCTCAGTGGAGAAGGTCGCGCCGACCGCGGCAACCGACGGATCGCCGCACTTTAGAAGCACTTCCCATTTGCCGGACGTGGCGGTGAAGTCGCCGTCGTTTTCAGCGATCTCGATGATGTGCCCGAAGGCGTTCTCCGCGCGCGGGTTGGCGGCGTCCACCTGGTCAGCCTTGCGGCGGGTGTTGTTGGTCAGCATGACATACACTTTGCCGTTGACGCCATTCGGCTGCACGTCTTCCGGTCGGTCCATCTTGGTGGCGCCGAGCACGTCGCCGGCACGGCGACACTCGATCAGCACGTCGGCCTGGCTGTTGAAGCCGTTGGCGGCGGTCAGCGGGCCCTGGCCGAAGATCATCGGCAGCCATTCCATCGAGCCGTCCTCATCGAACTTGGCGACATACAGCGTACCGCTGTCGAGCAGGTCCATGTTGGCGGCGCGATCATTCGGGTTGAACGTTCCGTCAGTCACGAACTTGTAGACATAGTCGAAACGCTCGTCGTCGCCGAGATAGAAGACGACCTTGCCGTTCTTGGCGACGATCGACTCGGCACCTTCATGCTTGGTGCGGCCGAGAGCCGTACGCTTCTTAGGCGTGGAGGCCGGGTCCATGACGTCGACCTCGACGATCCAGCCGAAACGGTTCGGCTCGTTCGGCTCCTTGGCGAGGTCGTAACGATCGTAGAAATTCGCCCATTCATAGGCGCCTTCCGGAACGCCGTAGCGCTCGTAATTGGCGGCTTCCTTGTGGTCGGCCGGCAGCTCGCCGGAGAAATAACCGTGGAAATTCTCCTCGGCCATGATGTAGGTACCCCAGGGCGTGACGCCGCCGGCACAGTTGTTGAGCGTGCCGATGGCGCGGGTGCCGGTCGCATCCGCATTGGTCTTCAAGCGATCATTGCCGGCAGCGGGGCCAGTGATTTCCATCGGCGTGGTGGCAGTGATGCGGCGATTGTATTTGCCGCCGGTGACGACCTGCCATTTTCCGTCCACCTTGCGGATTTCCACGATGGTGCCGCCATGGGCGGCCATCTCGATATCCACCTGCTCCTTGCTGAGCGCGCCCTGCTTGATCTTGCTGTCAACCACCTGGACAAGGCCGGAAAACATCAGATGCGGATTGGTGTATTCATGATTGACGACGAGCAGGCCATGCTCGGACGAACCTTCGAGCGGAATGAAGCCGACATAGTCATTGTTGTAGCCGAACTGCCTGCTCTGCGCATCGGCCGTCTGCTTCATCGGATCGAATTCCGGAGCACCCGGCAGCACTGCATCGCCCCAGCGCAGCAAAATATCGGCATCATAACCTTCCGCCACATGATGCTTGTCGTCCACGCCGGCCTCCACTTCGGGGAAATTGAAGGCAGAACCTTTGTTGCTCGCAGCGCGCGCCTCATCGGCGCTCATCAGAGCGATCGGGCTGACGGTCGCAGCGATCGCTGATACGGCGAGCGAGCCCTGGAGGAAGTTGCGGCGCGAGAAGCGCTTGCCGATGACTTCACCCATCGTCGGGTTGGCGCTGTTGTTGTGGCCGTCGCCATCCGCCTCTTCAAGCTGCGTGGTCGGAAATATCTTCCGGGAAAGATGCTCGTTCATCCTGTGCCTCCAAAGATTGAAAATCTGGTATCTAATTGTCTTGTTTTAGAGTCATTCTAAACCTAGAGGCGCAGTATTACGATTATGCGACAGGGAGACCGCCTTTGGATAAACGATCTCCGCCTCTTTTGCTTCGATCGCCGCGCGTGTCACTGGCTGAAGGGACCCTGCTCGGATTTCTCACCTGTCTTCATGGCGCTTTGGCCGGCTACAGCCCGGGGCTGCTGGAGGCCTTTTCACCACCTTTGCGCGGCCTCACGCGCTGAAACAAGCTTCCCACCTGGATCGCACCCTTCGACATAGTTGAAGGTGCGGTGCGATTGTCGCATTGAGCCGGATTGGCGAACAATTTAGGATGGTAAGCGTGTCAATCACGGTGCAGGGGCTTCTATGGGTAAGCGGCTGAGTTTTGCCGAGCAGTGGGCGGTACGCGCGATCTGCGCGCTCGCATTACTGTTCGTCGGCTTCGCCCATAGGCCGCCGGTCCTTCGACTATCGTTCCATCCCAGCGAATGAGCTGGCAGAATATACGCTACCCAACATGCACCGACTCCGAGGATCGCCGATTGAAGCGTCACGCGCAGCGCCTTCGAGACCCCGCCAAGACCACTCGTCACGTCACCGGCTCTCCGATTGGCGGCGAGATATCCGACATGACCTCGTGCCATCGGGTGGCAATCCGGTTTCCGAGACCGAACGCCTGCACGACCTCGGCGTTGCGACGGGCCGCCTCCAATAGGCCGTTACGGACCATATTATGCGCCATTGTATCGCGGATGGGCTTTTGCGAGAGAGTATTGGTGAGAAGTGTCAAGGAAATCAGAACGATCGCTCCGAGGAGCGCCGTCATACCGATCCAGAAATGGAAAAAGAAACAGATACCGAGATAAAGCGGCATCCATGGCAGGTCGAAGAACGCCGTCGGACCGTTACCGGACAGAAAACTGCGGACGTTGTCGAGATCACGAAGCGGCTGCAAGTCAGCCGGAATATGTGTAAGGAGCGGCAGGCGCACGACTGCACCGTGAACACGACTGGAAAATTGTCCGTCGAAACGCTCGCCAATCCGCAGCAGCACACGAGCGCGGATAATCTCGAGCAGGGCTTGGAACGCATAGAGGCCGGCCGCCAACACCGCGAGACCCACCAGGGACGGTACGCTACTGCTCGAAAGAACACGATCATAGACCTGCAGCATGAATAGAGGCGAGGTTAGCGCAAGCAGATTTATGACACCACTAATCAGCGCGAGGCTGGCAATGGTGCTGCGTTGAAAGCGAGGCTGGCAATCCGAAAAGGAAATTTGACCAGACATCAATGAAAAAAGAACTTAAGCTCAAGACGACTAATGATAGCCACCAATTTCAGATCCCCGACAGCGTTAATAAGAATCTCGCCTTGTGGCTGCAGATTAATATACTGAAATGTAAGGCCCTTCCATCAGGGATCGCCAGTAAGGGCAGCAAAACCCGCACAGACCAATGGAATTAGCCACGGTCACCTTATTCTATATTAGGTCCTGTTTTAAAATTCTGATCTATTGAGTACTCGATGGAGCCGTCGCAAGCCCTCATTGCAAAAAATCGCTCAGTTTTCTTCCCCTGAAACACCAGAAAAAATTCTACTGACCAAACCCTTGGCGTGTCGTTATACGCCATCTGGTTCGGGCTAATTTCAACTTCATCATATTGATAACGTTTAAAATACCTTCGTTCCTTCACTGACTGTAGAACCTCATCGACAATCAATGCTCTATCCATGCTGCCACAACTGGCATTATTATGTGCACCCGCAGCTGCGGCCTCTACCGGTGAGATCCAGGCGATCGCTAGTGCAGCCGCTAGCTTAAGGACCGAAATATACTTCAATTGATGAAATCCATACTGTCATTCCAATGTATGGGAGGGCGCCTTAGAGTCCGTCCGAGAATTCATGATGGTCGTGCGATCCGCCTGATGAGCGTCATGATGGATGCTGCGTAGAGGAAGGCTTCGGCGGACTTTATCGTAGCCTCCGGGCCTTTCCACAGTCGACGATTTCGACTGATCCAGGCAAAGAAGCGCTCCACGACCCAACGCTTGGGATGAACGGCAAAGCCGACCTGATCCTTGGGCTTGCGGACAATCTCGACATCGACAAGCGTCGCATTCTGTGGCCTGTTACCCGAGTATCCCATATCGGCGAACGCCTTTTTGATGAATGGGAAGGATTTTCGCGACACTTGCAGGACCGGGATCGCACCATCTCTGTCTTAAATGTCGGCAGGCTGCGGATCGAGCACAAGTGCGCGGCCATCCATGTCCACCATCGCCTGTCGCTTCCGACCTTTGACCTTCTTGCCCGCGTCATATCCACGCGGACCGCCGCTCTCGGTGGTCTTGACGCTCTGGCTATCAAGGACAGCAGCACTCGGCGAGGCTTCTCGACCGACCCGCTCACGATCCCGCGCGACAAGGCATCGATTGATCCTCGTAAACAGCCCGCTATCGCGCCATCGGCAAAAATAGCCGAACACTGTGCTTTTCGGCGGCAGGTCTTTCGGAATAAGCCGCCAAGGGATGCCGCCGCGCAGGACGTAGAATATCGCGTTGACGATTTCGCGCATGGGCCAGACAGGTTTGCGTCCGCGAATACAACTTATTAATTAGTCGCGTAATGTCAATGCTGCAATTTAGGTAAAAATGAAAATGGCGAGGCCGGCTCTAGATGCTTAATTCCAAAGGTAAAACACACCTGGAGTGAACCCCTCGAGCTGCACCACCGGGCACGGGAAAACTGATACGCTCTGCTGGCTTCAATCGGAGAAGGCTCATGAAGTCGCGAAGGCCATTTCGCCCATCATCGACCGGGTCGCCTTGTAGCCGGACATGTCGCCCGCCTGGTATTGACGCTGGCTGGTATCCTTGAGCTTCTGCCAGCGCTTGACGAAGCGGTCGGCACGCCGGTCCGGATCGATGCGGATTTCGGTTTCAAGCTGGAGCGCGCGAATGGTGCGGTTGACCCGTCCGCAACCGGCCTCGCGGGCAAGACTTGCGTCCTTGGCGTAAGCGGCTTCCGCATCCTGCCATCCATCGGGCCGAACCTCCTCGAACGCCTTGCGGGCCGCAGCCAGTTCCGTCCACGCTCCGCGGCTTGCCTTGCGGCTAGAAGATGAGGCGTCTATGGATTTATGTATGATTTGGTTGCAGAGACTGACTTCAAATCTCTTTAGTCAGCAAATGTCGGTCTCGGTCAAAACCTGCCCGGTCATTTTGCCCTCTGCCGCAGCATCAAACGACCCCCCGCATGGGGTTAATGAACTGGATGCCGCCGAAGTCCTTTTCGTTGTCCGTGACCACGACGCAATCGTTTGCGCCTGCCGTCGCCGCGATGATCATATCTAGTCCACTGCGTGGGCGTCCTGCAGCCTTGCCGTCCGCCATCAGCCGTGACCAGATCAGCCCGGCTTTCTCGTCGAATGGCAGTACGCGTCCGGCAAAAAGAGCCTGCGGTCCTTCCGGTCCTGCGAACCATGTATCGAGAGCATCGCGTTTCTTGCCGCGTGGCTTTTCGAGAATGCCACGCCGGATTTCAGCGATGGTCAGAGAAGCGACAAACAAATCTTGATCGCTCTGCTCTCCCCACCATGCCAGCAGCAATTCTGAGGGCTCCGGCTTGACGATGTTACTGATGATCTTGGTATCAAGAAGATAGCGCATCACAGATCGACCCGGCGCCCTTCCTCGCGGGGACGCGACAGATCAAGATCGGCGCCGACCAGAGGCGAGCGTCGCAGGGCCGACAGGATGCCACTGGATTTTGAAGGCTCCCCCGAAACAAGAGCCCTCACCGTCTGTCGGGCTTGCTCCGCCTCTGGTCCTTCTTCCGCCAGTTGACGAGCGAGCGACCGGATCAGATCGCGATCGGATTCCAGTGCAAGAACCTCTAAGCGCTTGAAGCCGCGCTGCGTCAGCCGCGCGCGGTAATTCTCAATCGCTCTCTTCTGCGCAGCATTGCTCATGGTCGACCTCCGTACTATATCCTGATATATAGCCGATATTGGCCTTGCAAACAAGGGATGTCAGCGAATGCCACGAAGCTCACTCTATAACGGAGCAAGGTGGAACAATGCTGCGGGTTTCTGCGCGAGAACGTGCGCCCGGCTTTGCTGTTGCCACCGAACACACGCCGTCTACCGACGAATATATGGCTTCGATTCCATTTGCTTATATCGGGCTTCTGGCAAATGCTGTTCGGCATGAACTTGCACCGCCCGGCAACAAAGCAAAGATGAGAGGAAGAGAGCGCGAAGAGTTGCCCGAACTCTTGCTGCTCGACGCGACCGAACTGACATTTACGCCTCGTGGCAGTCCCGATCCGCGCCTTTTGCGGCTGGTGGACTTTCTGGCGCGGCAAGCGGCGCGGGAGTGCTACGCGGAAGAAGTGAAGATGACAAAGCGACGGGGAAAGCGCACCTCCTGATGCCGAAGGGAGACGTGCAGTGAAGGCCGCGATCTATGCCCGCTATTCCTCCGATCAACAACGCGATACGTCCATCGCCGACCAGCTCCGCATGTGCCGCCTGTACACGGAGAAACAGGGCTGGACGGTCGTCGAAGAATACTCCGACCACGCCATTTCCGGTTCATCGCTGCTGCGTCCTGGCGTTCAGGCGCTGATCTCGGATGCCACGCGCGGGCGGTTCGACCTGATCCTCGCCGAAGCGATGGATCGTTTGTCCCGCGATCAGGAGGACATTGCCGGCCTGTTCAAGCGCATGTCCTATTCGGACGTGAAGATCGTCACCCTGTCGGAGGGCGAAGTTTCGCATCTGCATATCGGCCTCAAAGGCACCATGAATGCGCTGTTCCTCAAGGACTTGGCCGACAAGACGCGGCGCGGTCAGCGCGACCGTGTCGAGGCCGGCAAATCGGGCGGCGGCAATTCCTACGGCTACGATGTCGTCAAAAAGTTTGACGGTAATGGCGAGCCGCTTCGTGGTGACCGTACCATCAATGAGGCGCAGGCCAAGGTCGTCCGCCGCATCTTCCGTGACTATGCCGCCGGCAAGTCGGCCAAGACCATCGCTTTCACGCTGAACAAGGAAGGCATTCCAGCGCCGTCCGGCAGCGACTGGGGTTTCAGCACGATCAATGGCAATCCCAAGCGCGGGAACGGCATCCTCAACAACGAGATGTATGCCGGCAAGATCGTCTGGAACCGCCCGCGTTTCGTCAAGGACCCGGATACTGGCAGGCGGCAGGCGCGTCCCAATCCGGAATCGGAATGGGTCATCCAGGAAGCGCCGAAACTGCGCATCCTCGGCGACGATCTCTGGAACGCCGTGAAGGCGAGGCAGGGAGAGAACCGCACCGAACGGGACGAGAGCGGCGTCGCTGACGTCCGCAAGATGAACTATCGCCGCCGGCCGAAGTATCTCTTCTCCGGCCTGACCAAATGCGCCTGCTGCGGCGGTGGCTATTCAGCAATCTCCGCGACGCTGATCGGCTGTTCGACCGCGCGCAACAAGGGAACCTGCGACAATCGGGTCAACATTCGTCGCGACGAACTGGAAGCCCGAGTGCTGAATGCGCTGCGCACCAGGCTTGTCGATCCCGCACTGTTCGCACGCTTTTGCGAGGCGTTCACGCAGGAGATGAACAGACTGCGCATGGAAGGCCGCGCCGACATCGCTTCGGCTGAGATCGAGATCGCGAAGATCGATCGGGAACTCGACACGCTGCTCAACCTGATCCTCAAGGGCGGCGCTGCCGACGCGATCAACGCGAAGATGGCGTTACTGGAGCAACGGAAGAAAGAGCTGGCCTTGTTCCTGGCCGAGGCGGAAGAACCGCCTCCCCTTCTGCATCCGAATATGGCGTTGCAATATCACAGGCGGGTTGAGCAGCTGTACAACGACCTTCAGGACGAAGAGGAAGAGAAGCGGATCGAGGCGGTGGACATCCTGCGTTCGCTGGTCGACAAGATCATGTTGACGCCCGTGGAGGGGAAGGTAGAGATCGACGTTCAGGGCGATCTCGCTGGAATCCTAACGATTGCGACACAAACGAAAAACCCGCCTTGGGGGCGGGGTTATCGCAAGTAAAGATGGTTGCGGGGGCGAGCTTCAAATCTCTATAGCCAGCAAATGTCGGTCTCGGTCAAAACCTGCCGGGGTCTTTCATGCCACCGCGACCGCTTTGCAGCAGCCGTGCATGCATCTCGCGGATCAGGCGCAACGACAGTAGCAGTTCTTCCAGTCGCTCCAGCCCGTACATCATCGCATCAACGTAGTTCGACATTTCGCGGATGTCGTCAATCGGCTCCCCAGCCTGAGCCTCGTTCTCGAAGCGCAGAAGATCGGTCAGCGTGGATTGCGTGCCCTCAATCTCGGGCGAAAGCACCGCCTCCTTACGCACATACATGTAGAGGAAAAGTTCCTGTCGCGGCAGCAGCATGGTAATGCCGTCCAACCGCCCAAGAGCGCGTTCCGCGAGGCTCAACCGATCCAGAAGCCCGAGCATGTCGATCTGCGGCTTTGGCGGCAGGGGCGGAGCAGGCGAGTCAATCTCCAGCGACGGGCGCCGGATCTTTTAGCTTAGCCGAAAGGCTTTCGGAAATTACCACAATCAGGCTCCCAGCTAGAACTTGAATGTCAAACGAAGGCGTGCACGGAGGCCGCATCGAAGGCCAGCCAGGCCTGTTCTCCGCGCGCGAGGCTCGAAATCGCCTCGTGTCCGAACGGCAGGCGCACTGCGAGCTCGACGCCGGCGGGCGTTGCTGTGCTGACCTCGATATTGTTACCGAGGAAGGTGATGTCCCGCACCGTCACAGCGATGCTTGAGGGAACCGACACCCGCGACAGCGACAAGCGCTCCGGGCGCAGCATCAGCGAAGCCTTGCCATTCGCCGCCGACGTCCCATGCATCGGCACACCTTCGACGACGGCGCCATCACCCAGCGAGAGTTTGGCTTTTCCAGCATTATTTGCAAGGACGGTCGCGTCGAGAAAATTGCTATCGCCGATGAATCCCGCGACGAAGCGCGTCGCCGGGTTTGAGTAGAGTTCCGGGCCGGTCCCGATCTGGTCGATTTCGCCCTGGCTGAACACGGCGATGCGGTCGGAGAGGCGTAACGCCTCCTCCTGGTCGTGCGTGACATAGAGGATGGTCACACCGGTTTCCTGGTGGATGCGGCGGATTTCGAATTGGATTTCCTCTCGTAGCTTTTTGTCGAGCGCGGAAAGGGGTTCGTCCATCAACAGGACGGGCGGATTGTAGACGAGCGCACGGGCGAGCGCGACGCGCTGCTGCTGGCCGCCGGACATGAGCGCCGGCACGCGGTCCTCGAAGCCTTCAAGGCGGACGAGTTTCAAAGCCGCCTTCACGCGATCGGCAATCTCGGCCTGCGGCCGGCGGCGGATACGCAATGGGAATGCCACGTTCTCGCCCACCGACAGGTGCGGGAAGAGCGTGTAGCGCTGGAACACCATGCCGATATTGCGCTTGTGCGAGGGTGTCGACAACAGGCTCTTTTTGTTCAGCAGGATATCGCCGCCGCTCGGGTCCTGGAAGCCGGCGAGGATGTAGAGGGTCGTCGACTTGCCCGAGCCGGAGGGGCCGAGGAAGGTCATGAACTCGCCCTCGGCGATATCCATGCTGACATTCTTGACCGCGGTCACAGTCCCGAACGACTTGCGGATGCCTTGAATACTGAGGAAGGGCTGGGTCATGCTTTTCGTCCCTTGCGGAAGAGTGCTGCGACGATCATCAGGAGGATCGTGAAGGCAATGAGCAATGTGGAGGCGGCCGCGATGACAGGCGTCAGGTCCTGCCGCAGCGTCGACCAGATCTTTACGGGCAGCGTCTGCAAGGTCGGGCTCGCCATGAAGATCGCCAGCACCACCTCGTCCCAGGAGGCGAGGAAGGAGAAGATGGCGGCGCCGAAGATGCCGTGGCTGACCGCCGGCACCGTCACGCGCAGCCGCGCCTGCCAGGGGCTCGCCCCGCACAGGATGGCCGCATCCTCGATCGAGCGGTCGAACCCTTCCAGCGCATTGCCGATCGAGATGATCGAGAAGGGCAGCGCGATCAGAAGGTGGGCGATGATGAAGGCGAGCGTCGTGCCGGCAAGGCCCAGCTTCAGGAACAGCGCATAGAGCGCCACCGCCAGCACCACGACCGGTAGGATCATTGGCGTCAGGAACAGCGCGCGCAAAAAATCCCGGCCGGCGAAGCGGCCGCGGTCGAGGCCGAGGGCGGCGAGGAAGCCGATCACCACGGACAGCACCGTGACGATAGCCGCGATCTTCAGGCTGGTCAGCGCCGAATAGAGCCAACGCGGATCGGCGAAGAGATCCTGATACCACTTGAACGTCCAGGAGGGCGGCGGAAAGATCAGCCATTGTGAGGAGCCGAATGACAGCGCCGCGATGAAGACGATCGGCAGGATGAGAAAGAGGCAGACCAGCACCACGAGAGCGACGAGAGAGGTCCTCAGCCCACCGAGTTTGTCGAAGTCGAGCAACACGATTACTTCCCCCGTGCCGGATTGAAGTAACGAATCTGGACGGCATAGAGCGCGAGCGTAACGACTAGCAGCACCAGGGCCGCAGCGCCTCCCATGCCCCAGTTCACCAGCGACTGGACGAACTGCGCGACGAGTTCGGCGAGCATCATGTTGGACGTGCCGCCGAGCAGCGCGGGCGTCACGAAATAACCGAGCGACATGACGAAGACCATCAGGGCACCGGCGGCGATGCCGGGCAGCGACAGCGGCAGCAGCACGCGCAGGAAACACTGCATCCTGCCGGCACCACAGAGGGCAGCAGCGCGCAAGATCGCCGGATCAATGGAGCGGATCACGCCCATCAGCGGCAGGATGACGAAGGGCAGCATGATATAGGTCATGCCGATGGTGACGCCGACGAGATTGTTGACGAGCGGCAAGGGCTGATCGATCAGGCCGAGGCCCATCAGCGTCTTGTTGACGACGCCGGTGCGCTGCAGCAGCACCATCCAAGCATAGGTGCGGGCGAGCAGGTTCGTCCACATTGACAGGATGATGATCGCCAGCACGATACGCGACCAGCGCTCCGGCATGATGGCGAGCAGCCAGGCGACCGGATAGCCGATGACGATCGAAACCACCGTGACGACGCCTGCGACGAGGAACGTATTGAGAAACACCCGCAGATAGGTCGTCGAGCCGAGGAGGGCCGCATAGTTCTGCAAGCCCGACTCGGGCTCCAGCACGCTGCGCATGAGCAGCATGAGCACCGGCACGATGAAGAAGAAGGCGATGAGCAGCAACGCCGGCAGGAGATAGCCGAGCGCGCCTTCACGCTTTGTCTTGACGGCGCCCGTCGCGAGCGAAACAGCCATGATCGATCATCCAGTGAAATGGGAGGCGGACCGGCAAGACGCCGGACCGCCATCGTCTTGGGAGACGTTCGTTACTTCGCCTGCCAGGCGTACCAGCGGGTGCCGATCTCGTCGCGATGCTCGGCCCAGTAGCTCATGTCGGCATTGACCTGGGTGTCGGCCTGCATGTCCGGCAGCGTCTGGCGCAGATCCGGCTCCATGAGGGCGCTCGATTCGAGGTTGATCGGCGCATAGCCGGTCGCGGTGGCGAATTGCGCCTGGGCTTGGTCGCTCGTCGCCTGAGCGATGAACTTCATCGCCGCCTCCTTGTTCTTCGCGCCCTTCGGCACGACCAGCGCATCGGCGGCGGTGATATTGTTCGTCCAGGATGTCTCGACGGTGACGCCGGTTTCGGCGAGCGCCGTCAGACGGCCGTTCCAGAACGAGCCAAACGGCGCCTCCGCCGATGCAAGGAGTTGCTGCGATTGCGCACCGCTATCCCACCAGATGATTTCGGATTTGATGGTGTCGAGCTTCTTGAAGGCACGGTCGAGATCAAGGGGATAGAGCTTGTCGGCCGGCACGCCGTCAGCGAGCAGTGCAGCCTCGATCACGCCGGGGGCCGACCACTTGTAGAAGGTGCGCTTGCCGGGGAATTTCTGCGTATCGAACAGGTCGGCCCAGGTCTTCGGGCAGGCTTCGACGGCATCCTTGTTGCAGCCGATCACGAAGGAGTAATAGAAGCTGCCGACCGAATAATCGGTGACGAAGCGCGGGTCGAGCTTGCTCTTGTCGATGACGGAGAAATCGAGCTTTTCGAGCAGCCCGGCATTGCCGGCCTGCACGGCATAGTCGCCCTCGACGTCGACGACGTCCCAGGTCACGTTGCCGGCTTCGACCATGGCTTTGATCTTGCCGTAGTCCGTCGGGCCATCCTGCGTGACGGCGACGTTGCTTTCCCCCGAGAAGGGATCCGCCCAGTAGGTCTTCTGTGCGTCCTGCGTCGTGCCACCCCAGCTGGTGAAGACCATGTCCTGCGCGGCCGCGGCGTTTGAGACACAGAAAGAAGCCGAGAGAAGCGCCATAGCAATTTTGTATTTCATGTTCCCTTTTCCTTGTTGTTTGTGACTGTTCAGGCTTGCGTCGTTCCGCCGATCGGCGAAAAAGCCGCCGGCGTCATGATCTTGTTGTCCGCGGTGACGATGAGGTCGCGAATCTTCGGCAGGAAGGCCTGCCAGTCAGGGTCGGCGGCAAGGTGCGCGCGGCGGGACTGCCGATCGTCGAGGCTTGCAAAGCTCCAGATGTGGACGATCTCGTTGATCGGCCCGATCTCCGAGGAGAAGTAGCCGACGAGATCGCCGAGATGTCTTTTCTGGATCGCGATGCCGGTTTCCCCGACCACCTTGAGATATTCGGGAATGCCGCCGTTCTTCAGCCTGTAGGTGCGGATCTCGACAAACATCGCCGTCACCGCATCACGAAGGGATCGGGGATCGGATCGTCCGATGTCCGGAGCCACACGGTCTTCGTCTTAGTGTAGTCGAGTGCTGCGGCAAGCCCACCCTCGCGGCCCTGCCCCGACTGGCCGTATCCGCCGAACGGCGCGATGGGCGAGACCGCACGATAGGTGTTGACCCAGACGATGCCGGCGCGGATGCGCTTGATCATGCGGTGGGCACGCGCGAGGTTGCGTGTGAAGACGCCCGAGGCGAGCCCGTAAGGCGTCGCATTCGCAAGCTGCACCGCCTCCTCTTCCGTCGTGAAGGAGAGGACGGACAGCACCGGCCCGAACAGCTCGGTCTCCCCCGAGGCGGCGGAAACACCAACGCAATCGAGAATGGTGGGCGTGTAATAGAAGCCGCGCCCCTCGCCTGCCCTGCCTCCGGTAACAAGCTTCGCACCTGTTGCAAGCGAGGCGGCCACGACAGCCTCGATATGATCCCGCTGCCGCTTCGTGCAGAGCGGCCCGACCTCCGTTGCCATGTCGAGCGGTGAACCGATGCGAATAGCTTCCGCCTTAGCTTTCAGGATGGCGAGGAACCGGTCCTTCACCGACGCCTCGACGATCAGGCGCGAGCCTGCCACGCAACTCTGACCCGTCGCGGCAAAAATCCCGGCGACCTGCGCGTTGGCGGCGCTTTCCAGATGGCAATCGGCAAACACGATGAAGGGCGACTTGCCGCCGAGCTCCAGCGAGGTCGTCGCGAGATTTTCCGCCGAATTGCGCACCACGGCCGCCGCCGTGCCCGGACCGCCTGTAAAGGCGATGTGGTCGACACCGGGATGGCGGGTCAGCGCGCTGCCGCAGGTCGGACCGAAGCCCGTCAGGATATTGACGACGCCTGCCGGGAAGCCCGCCTCATGCACGAGCCGCGCGAACTCGAGAAGCGGTGCGGGGCCGTCTTCCGACGCCTTGACGACCAGCGTGCACCCGGCAGCCAGCGCCGGGCCAATTTTCACGGCCGACAGGAAGAGCTGGCTGTTCCACGGCACGACCGCGGCCACGACGCCGATCGGCTCGCGCCGCGTCCAGGCATCCATGTCCGTCTTGTCGATGGCAAGTGTGGCGCCTTCGATCTTGTCGGCGAGCCCCGCATAATAGCGATAGTAATCCGCGACATAGGCGATCTGCGCGGAGGTCTCGCGTATGATCTTGCCGGTGTCACGGGTCTCGAGTTCGGCGAGCTTCTGCGCATTGGCCTGCACGAGATCGGCGAGTTTGTAGAGGAGCTTGCCGCGGGCCGTCGCCGTCATGGCCGGCCAGGCACCGGTCCACAGCGCGCGCTGCGCGGCCTTTACAGCGCGATCGACATCGTCTTCGCGCGCTTCGGGCATAGCGGCCCAGACGGTGCCGGTCGCGGGGTCGATCGAGTCGAACCGTGCCGCGCCGTCTTCAAAAGTCCCATCGATATATTGCTGAAAGCTCCGCATGGCCGCCTCACCGGAATGCCGGCATGACATCGGCGATGAAGCGTTCTAGCGACGCCTTCTTGCGCTCGAAGCTCATACCCGTGTCGATCCAGAACGAATATTCGTCATAGCCGAGGGCCTCGTAGACCTTCAGCCGCTTGATCACGTCGTCCGCCGTGCCGATCGGCATATTCTCGCGCATCTTCTGCGGCGAAAGGTTGGGATTGGCGGCGAGCTCTTCCTCGCTCAGGCGCTCGATGAGGCCCTGCTCGATCGGCTGCTCGTTCTTGAACCAGGCGAAGAAGTAATTGTAGTAGGTACTCACTTCCTTGGCTGCTTGCGCGATATCGGCCTCATCCGAGCCGACATAGGTATGCAGCAGCAGCATGATCTTCGGTCGGGAAATGCCGGTTGCCTTTTCACAGGCCGCGTTGAACCGCTCCATCAGGCTGGCGATTTCAGCTTCGCCATTGGCGAGCGGCGTGCACTGCACATTGCAGCCGTGGGCGACAGCGAATTCATGGCTATTCGGATCGCGGGCGGCGACCCAGATCGGCGGATGCGGCTGTTGCACCGGCTTCGGCGCGGAAGTCGTCTTCGGGAATTTCCAGAACTCGCCTTCATAGGCGTAGTCGCCGGCCCAGAGCCCCTTCACGGCCGGGATCAGCTCGCGCATCCGCTGGCCGGCTCCCCAGGCATCGAGGCCCGGCAGCAAGCGTTCGTATTCGAAGCTGTAGGCGCCCCGCGCGATGCCGACGTCGAGCCGGCCGCCGGTGACGATGTCGGTCATCGCCGCTTCTCCGGCAAGCTTGATCGGGTGCCAGAAGGGCGCAATCACCGTGCCCGTGCCGAGGCGCACATTTTTGGTACGCCGGGCGAGGTCGGCTATGTTGACGAAGGGGTTCGGCGCGATGGTGAAATCCATGCCGTGGTGCTCGCCTGTCCAGATGGCATGCATGCCGCCCTTGTCCGCGATCTCGCACAGCGCGATGAATTCCTCGTAGAGTTCCTGATGGCTCTGACTGGCATCCAACCGTTCCATGTGAACGAACAGGGAGAATTTCATGGCTTACCCCTTTGCGACCACGGCGTGCACGCGGCCCTTTTCCTGATTTCCGAAATAGACGCCGAAATTGCCGAGCGTGCTTTCCTGGGCAAAGCGCCGGACGATTTCACGCGCCGCCCCGTCGGCGATGTCGTTCGTCGGAAGCGCCTGCAGCGGAAAGAGCCGGCCGGCCTTGAGCTCCCCCTCACCGAGATTTGCGCGATAGACGACATGCTGGCGCCCGGTCTTGGTATCCTCGTAGACGGAGTAGAGCAGGCCCGTCTGAAGCGTCGTGCCGAAGGCGCCGGCGACATGCGTCTCCAGCGCTTCCAGGCCATCGCTCTCGGCCTTCTCGACAAAGGGCAGCGTCCAGCCGCCCTTGCCGTCGTCGACCAGCAGGATCGCGCCGTCGCGCTCGGCGACCGCGCCCAGCAGCAGGCTGCCGTCGGCGCTCGCCAGCAGGCTCCTTTCGGCAAGTGCCGGCGTGAAGTAACCGCCGCGCGCATAGCCGAGCCCCGTCTTGCCGCTGTTGTCGAAGCCTTCGACCCGGCCGAGAAGGATGACATGGTCGCCGGCATCAACGACCTCATGCATCGCGCAGTCGAACCAGGCGGCGACATCGGCGAAGACGGGCGAGCCGAACGGGCCTGCCTGCCACTCGACGGCGGCGAAGCGATCCTCGACAGGCCGCGCGAAGGTGTTGGAAACGTTCTTCTGCCCTTCCGACAGGATGTTGACGCCAAAACCCTTGGCATTCGTCAGCGTGGCATAGTTGCGTGAAGTCTTGGCGAGGCAGACGAGCAGCAGCGGCGGATCCAGCGAGACGCTGGTGAAGCTGTTGGCGGTGAAGCCGATCGGCGACCCCGCATCGTCAACGGTCGTGACGACGGTGACGCCGGTCAGGAAAGCACCGAAGGCGTCGCGCAGGGCTCTCGCGTCTGATGTCATGGTCTCCTCCCGGGTCCGTGAGGACCGAATGTTTCACGTTGATGCCAGCCAGCCGGCAAGCGCGCGGTTCACCTCGTCCGGCGCCGTCAGATTCACCATATGCCGGTGCCCGTCGATCACCACGGCCCGTCCCCTGCGGGCGGCAGCGGCCATCGCCCGGGCCATATCTGCGGTCGAATTCAGGTCGCCGTCCCCCGTCAGGAACAGGGCCGGGCACTCCACCTGAGACCAGCAATCCGCATAGATCGTATCGCCGCCGGCAAAGGCCGTGTAGGCTGCGGCGTAGCCCGCCGGATCGACCGACCGCAGGAGATCGCGCACCAGCGCATAGGCCTCGGTCGTCTCTTCATCCGGGGAAAACCAGCGCGCAAGCGGCGCTGCGCGATCAAAGTCACCCGTCGCGATTTCCCGCGCCCGCGCCTCCACGGCCTTTCGCGCCCCCACCCCCCGGCGATGCACGCCGTTCAGCAGCGCAACCCGACGCACACTTTCCGGCGCCGTCGCGACGATGCCGCTCGCAATCAGCGCTCCCATCGAGTGTCCGGCGACATTGACCGGACCCGCTTCGATCTCCTCTAGGAACCGCCGGAACCAGGCAACGTAGCGGGGCAGTTCCGGCAGGCCATCGAGCGCATCCGAAAAACCGTGGCCGGGAAGATCAACCGCCACCACGCGGCACTCTTCCGCCAGCCTGTCGATCTGCGGCCACCAGGCCTCGATGCGCATGCCGACCCCGTGGATGAGGACGAGAGCTTCATCCGCCTCGCCCCGCTCCAGATAGGCAGCGCCGGAAGGCGTTCTAGACCGCGGCAGGGTTCGCAACATCGTGGCCCAGCTCCTTGAGGTCCTGGTACCGGTCGCCGATGCGGTGATGCGGGCGGCCGCCGATGGAGGCACCGAGGGCGACGACGATCTCGTCCGCCGCCGGCACATCCGGCATGGCGCATTGAATGGTCAGGTAATGCGACCGGCGCCCCTCGTCGTTCTTGTCCATCAGGGGGATCATGATCGGGGCATTCGCCGGGCCACGCGTGTTGCAGAAGGCGAGATAGGACTTCGCGCCGACGGCACTGCGATAGTGATTGCCGAAGCGCAGCGTGTGAATGAGGGCCGACGCGTGCTCGACCTCGCCGTCAAGCCCCACCACGGCCGATTTGCCATAGGCCTCGACAGCCTCGCCGGAGCCGGCTTCGTCGATGATCATCTTGGTCAGGAGCTCGCCGAGGACAGGGGCGACCGCATGGATTTCCGGCTTCAGATCCTCAACGAAACCCCGCCCCGCCCACGGGTTCTTCAAGACAGCCATGGCGGCGATCAGCTTGAGCGGCCTGGCCGCTTCCCTGCCGCCTTCCACGAACGTCGTCTCCACATGCAGCAGCGTTTTCCGGACCAGCGTCACCGAGGCATCCTCTCGTCTTTCATCTGGTCATATCTTGGTATACCAGCAGACAAGGTGTCAAGCCATTGTCTGGAACTTTTTTTGCGGCTATGAATCGGAGCATGACAAAGAACGCCGAAAACCTCGCGGCCCTCCGCATCGAAACCCCGCCCGCCACGCTTCGGGAAATCGCGCTGGACCGCATGCGACGCGCCATCATCGGCGGCCTCTTCGAGCCGGGCGAGCGGTTGGTGGAGCGGACCTTGTGCGACCAGCTCGGAGTCTCCCGCTCCGTCATCCGCGAGGTCATCCGCCATCTCGAAGCCGAAGGGCTCGTCGAGATGCTGGCCAAACAAGGGCCGATCGTCGCCAAGCTTGACTGGAACGACGCGCGGCAGATCTACGAGATCCGGGCGGCGTTGGAATCGACGGCGGTCGCCGACTGCGCCCGGGTCGCCGGGCCTGACGTGAAGTCCCGGCTGCGCAAGGCAATGGGCGAACTGGAACGGACGTCGAAGCAGAATTCCCCCGTTGGCGTGCTCGATGCGACCACCGAGTTCTACAAGATCGTCTTCGAGGCAGGGGGGCACAATATCGCCTGGGAAATCGTCAGCCGCCTGAACAGCCGCATCTCACGGCTGCGCGTCATGACGCTCTCGACGGCCAACCGCATGACATCAGGCCCCTCGCAGATCCGGGAGATTTTCGCGGCGATCGACGCCAACAACCCGGATACGGCCGCGGCGGCCTGCCGCGCCCATGTCGGAGCTGCCTCGGAGATCGCGAGGACGATTCTCGCCTGATCATCAATATGAAACGCGAGCGCGAACCCCGCTGGGCATCGGTTGTGCCCAGCTCGAACTGGTTAGCAACTGATTCAGCGCCTGGACTTCCATGGCCAGCATATGGCTCGCCGTCGTGATTATGACACCCGTGCCCATCGGGTGAACCTTCGCGAGCGACTTGCTGGTATCCTGCAGCGACAGGTCGAGACCGGCGATGCCAACGACCTTGCCGTCGATAACGACCAGTTTGGCGACATAGGTGATCAGCACATCCTTGCCATCGACGGCATAGGGATAGGGCTCGATGATGACGGCTTTGTGCTGCGTAAGGGTAGCTGGTAATAGTGCGGGCATTGGCATGATCGTGTCCGCAACCTTGATCGTCGGAAGATTGCGGCTCTGGCTGGTCTTACGCCGATCGCTCGCGATAGCCGCCAGCGCCAGGCCAAGGGGTCCTTGGAGTCGGCCCAATCAAATTGCCGATGGTGGAAAAAGGAGTGCGCCCCGAATAGCTGCCTCTGTTGAAGCCCATTTCGCCGAAGGCAAAGAGGACGCAGCCGATCACAAGGCCGTTGAGAGCACGTTCGGTGAACCGGCCGGCCGCACCGTTGATCGAAACGAGTTAGACGTAGATTTCCACCCCCCCAGCAACGTTTCCGGTGAGATATCGCGCCAGTGTCACTGACCCATTGCCCATAGACCGCAACTAGCAATGTGCCGCCACCGACGAAGAAGACCAGCCGTGGATTGCGGATCGCCGCCTTCAGACTCTCGATCATTGGCACTGATGCAGATGCTTCCCGGCATGGCAAACCATGACACTACACTGGTCAACACTCTGAATGGGGTCGTGAACGTTGACGACGACGTCTGGCACCTCGGCGATTTCATGTCGGCGCGGGCCGGAGAGTGCGAGGCGCGGCGCCGCCGGGCGCGTGGTGGCCAGCTTGGCGGCGAAATCGAAGGCAGTCGGATGTCCCATCTGGAAGGTCGGCGCGAAGTCGAGCGTTGCGAGCTGTCTCTCGACGGCCTGGGCGATCTTCCGGCGGCCGTGTCCGGCGTTGCAGCACCACAGACCAGCGGTCCGACTGCTTCTGAACGCAAGAAATGAAAGAGGCCAGACCGCCGCAGCTCGCCGAAGTCCGCTATCGGCTCTAAGCAGACATGCTAGGCTTCTGTTTCGCTGGAAATTATCATTTATACCCGTTATATCCATCCGACAGCGCGTGCTGCGTGCGCTGCGGGATTCCCGAAATCGACGGAGACTAAGATCAACTTCCAACCAAGGGAGCGTGAACCTGTGTCTTCGACATCAAATCCAGGTCGCATCAACTCTACACTTCGAAAGTTTCTCGATAACGAGGCCTCTGGCGGCCTTATCCTCATGGCGGTTGCTCTTCTGGCGATCATCACGGCTAACTCACCTCTGGCAGAGCGCTACTTTCATATCCTGCACGTCTATATTGGGCCGCTCAGCCTTCAGCATTGGATCAACGATGCCCTGATGGCCGTCTTTTTCCTGATGGTTGGCCTCGAGATCAAGCGCGAGATGCTCGATGGGCAACTCTCAACGTGGAGCCGCAGGGTACTGCCAGGTGCCGCCGCTGCGGGTGGCATGATCTTTCCAGCGATTTTCTATGTCCTTCTAAACCGGGATAACCCGGCCGCGTTGCAGGGATGGGCTATCCCGACAGCAACCGATATCGCATTTGCGCTTGGCGTCCTGTCGCTGTTCGGTTCGCGTGTCCCGACGTCCCTGAAGATATTCCTCGCTGCCCTGGCGATCATAGACGACCTCGGAGCCATTATTGTTATCGCGCTGTTCTACACTGCTGATCTGAACGTCTACGCGCTGTTGGGAGCCGCTTTCGTATGGGGCAACCTCTTCCTCTTTAACAAGATGAAGGTGAAGGTGCTGTGGCCCTATCTGGCGCTTGGCGCCGTTCTCTGGGTGTTGGTGTTCGCCTCCGGCGTCCACGCGACACTTGCTGGCGTCATGCTTGCACTGACAATCCCGCTGAAACTCACTCCTGGAACGCCAGAAGCATCCCCGGACGAGTCGCCGCTCCACCGGCTTGAGCAGATGCTGCACAAGCCAGTGGCATTCATCGTCGTTCCGATCTTCGGATTTGCCAATGCGGGTGTATCCTTGTCGGGTCTCACCCTCTCTGTGTTCAGTGAGCCGCTTACAATGGGCGTCGCAGGAGGCCTTGTTTTTGGAAAGCTTGTCGGTGTACTTGGCGTTGTCATGCTCCTGGTGAAGCTGGGTCTGGCACAACTCCCGGCCCAAGCAAGCTGGGGACAGGTAACCGGAACTGCATTGCTTTGTGGTATTGGCTTTACCATGTCACTCTTCATTGGGCTGCTCGCGTTCAACGATCCGGCTGTACAGGATCACGTGAAGATCGGCATCCTGATGGGATCGCTGGTTTCCGGAATTTCGGGAGCGGTCATCCTGATGATGTCCAGCCGACGGAAGGCCAGCGCTTCTTTCCCAAGAGTGACCGCCAATTAACGCTCGGCTTGACTGAGGTCTCGCGCCCAGTGTGCGAGGGGCGGCAAAACTGCCACGTGGCCGCCTCTCGCGCTTCTGCGGCGTGACGGCTGTCGGTTTCGTGGCAATGCAGGCGAGTAACAAAGAAGGAAGCTGTATGCTCCGCCCCCTCTACGATTGGACCATGCGTCTGTCCGCAACGCCCAGGGCCGCATATGCGCTGGGTGCCATATCATTTGCCGAGAGCTCGTTTTTCCCGATCCCGCCGGATGCCTTGTTGGTCCCGATGGTGATCGCCGAGCGGCGTCGTGCATGGTCGCTCGCCTTCATCTGCACGACGGCTTCCGTTCTAGGTGCGGTTTTGGGATACGCTATCGGAGCCCTTTTCTTCGAGGAGATAGCGGAACCGCTGCTGGCGTTTTACGGCTATGCGGACAAGTTCACCGAATTCGCCGAGACATACAACGAATGGGGAGTCTGGATCGTCTTGATGGCAGGTCTGACGCCTTTCCCGTTCAAGGTGGTGACGGTCGCCAGCGGAGCAACGGGCCTCGATCCTCTGATCTTCATTCTGTCCAGCGTCATCGCACGAGGCATTCGGTTCTATGCTGTGGCGGCTCTGCTCTACCGATTCGGTGCGCCCGTTCGTGCGTTCATCGAGAAACGCCTTGGGATCGTTTTCACAGCCGGAATCGTCGTTGTTCTCGGAAGCTTCATCGCGCTTCGCATGGGGGTCTAACATACACCCCGGAGCATCACATAAGACCGAATTAAATTCGAATACAGAGAGGACGTTTGTCAATGAACGCACTCGATCAAGCACTGTTTTCCGCTGTCAATGCCAGATCGCTGACCTGGGGGGCGACGGCTTGGTTCGCCTATTTCTCCGCCAAATACGTCATTTTCATCATTCCGGTCCACCTCGTAATTCTATGGGTTACGGGGACGCACCTTGTCCGACGCGAAGCTGTCACGTTGGCCACCGCTTTGGCCATCGCTATTGCCATCAGCTGCATAATTGGAGCGGTTTTCCCTACACAGCGCCCGTTCCTGATTCCCATCGGCACTCAGTTGATTGAGCATCGCGAAAGCCCATCCTTCCCGAGCAACCATGGACTTGTGATGTTCACCTACGCCGCAACGATGCTCGCGCTAGGGCACTGGCGTTACGCCATCTGCATTGGCGGCGCAGGCATAGTTGTCGCTTGGTCGCGGATCTATCTCGGTATCCATTTTCCGCTCGACATGGTGGGCGCGTTCACCCTGGCGATCATCGTTACATGGGCCGCTCTGGCGTTCGACCGACTGTGCGGTCTGAAAGTTACGCAATTACTCGAGCGAGCGTTCGATCAAGCTGTCATCCGACCAATCAATTGGGTGATCCGAGCGCTACGGTGAATGCGGCAAACTGGTACGGCACCGGTGTCAGTCTGTGACTGCTATAACGCAAGTCGGACGCCCGCGTTCGCGCAATCCGCTGCGGAAAAGTCCGGGGTCAACTCGGTCGTGGGCGTCGCGCCCAAGACACAGGATTTCGTCACCGAAGCGGGTAGCAGCGACAGGTTCGAGATCGGCTGGCGAGCTACACCTTTGAGCACATGGAGATTGCCGGCTATCGCATTCTGATAGCGACGGCCGACTATGTCGGGGACATGGAAACAGTTAACGTCTGCCAGTGCATTCTGGATGAGGAAATCGCCATGGCAAAGTGGCTCGAAGATAACGTCGGTGCCGTGACCCTTCAATTCCTCACCAGGGACAAAAGTGACGATCCGGCGAAACGATAGTTAAATGCTGCGTCATCTATGGAGGAGGCGTGGCTGGTTTGGCATCATCTAGGCGACACAATCAAAGCCAGCCGCTTTCCGATCTCAAGCTTCCGGTATAGATGACGAAGCCGTTCTCGTCCCGAACATACACCGTCATTGATCCGTTGGGTTTCTTTGGGAGTTCGTCTCGAGAAACATCGGAGAGTATTCGGGCGACCTCTATAGGCACTACTTCGCGATCCGGCAGTTCGATACCCGTGTCATCTCGCGTCACCCCATCCTCATCATCCAAATCGAAATAGTACCGCGCCATGCTGCTCTCCTAATGAGCCAAGAAGCGCAACTACAAGCCATTGTTCCGAGCGTGACAAACATTTGCAAGCAGAGCTCCGATTAAATGAGAATTGATTTTCAGCTCGCGCGGAACAAGCAAGGCTGCAGCGGCAAGTCGATCGATGCGAAGGCAGCTAAGCCTTTTCGTCACGCGGAGGGAACAAAAGCCAACCATCCACATTGCAGCAAAATGGCACTCCGGATGACCGATAGGTCATTGCCATGCTGCACACTATCTGCCCTGCCGACCCCGGCGGGGCTTTTTTACCGGAGCGTACCGGATCGAGAATTCTGCCCCTCCGGTCCGCCAGATGCAACGGTAGGTTCCCACCGCTGTCAGGCCCTTTCTGAACGGTCAATCCCATATCTGCTCGCCGTTCTCAATGGCGGGCTTTTTTCATGAATTGCATTGCGGAGCATTTTCAACACCCGGTTCCTGAGGGAGGGCCGACAAAATTCGGCGCCCTTGGAACACTGCGCTCGCTCCCTTGTTCGGCAGGCTTTCAACATGAAGGAGAGGAACCATGTTTTATACCGATGGCAAGCTTCAGTACCCGGTGCGAGTTGAAACGCCCGACCGCCCCTTGAAACGATGATCTCCTTCATCGACGAACACCGGTCGGTGTTCGGGGTCGAGCCGATCTGCAGACTGCTGCCGATTGCCCCA